>JAIPBD010000029.1 GCA_021739765.1 Melioribacteraceae bacterium | reverse complement strand
TGATAGATCATGTAACGTTGCATGATTATCGGGATCAAATGCTTTATATCCGTGATGTAACAAATAGCTGGACAATACAGAATGTAATAGCAAGTGCACAATGGAATAAAGCAAAAGAATCGATAAGATTAGATGGAGCAGGCAATACACTATCATACACAGCATTGTGGGATGTAAGTGATTTGTTCGCAGGAGATAGTGTAATAGTCGATTCAACTTCGTTATTCTTTGTGGATCCAATGTTCGCTGATACAACGAACGGTAATTTTGCATTGGTCGAAGGCTCGGAATTAATCGGCGCTGCCTCGGATGGAGCTAATATCGGTGATACGCGGTGGGGAACAACAACTGCTGTTGGAGTAGAAGATGGAGAATTACCAACCGAGTTTAAGTTGAGCCAAAATTATCCTAATCCGTTCAATCCTACTACTACGATTCAGTTTGCTCTTAATAAAACAGGATTTGTAGAAGTTAAGATTTACAACATAATCGGACAGTTGGTTACAACTCTTGCGAACCGTGAATTCGATGCCGGGATTCATAAATTGCAGTTTGATGCCGGTAGATTGTCATCAGGTATTTATATCTACAATGTACAATTTGACAATAAATCTGAAACAAGAAAGATGTTGTTACTTAAATAAAACTCTTTTAAACTAATATCTTTGGGAGCGGAAGTTCTACTTCCGCTCCTTAATTAAAATGACTCCAAAAAAATATACATCTAAAAAATATTTTGCATATGAACCTGATGAGATGATCATGAGAGACCATCTTGCTTTCGATAGAACGATGCTGGCTAATGAACGTACACTTTTATCCTATACCCGAACATTTGTAATGTTTACGGCTTCAGGTTTTACACTTATAAAATTACTTCCGGATTTATTCTTTAATTTCCTTGGTGTTGCTCTGATGGGATTAGCTTTGATTGTTATGCTAATCGGATTAAAGCAATTCTTTAAAACAAGAGTTAGATTATTAAAGATTTATAAGACTGGTGAAAATAGTATCACTTAACTGAGCTTCAAATACAAGTATTGAAGTTGGTGACAATGGAAACAATTGCAGAAAGTAAGATTAATTCCGACTGACATATTTGAATATCATCTAAACAATTTTTTTATTCCGCCTATACCAAGAATTTGGAATGTAGATAAATGAAAAGAAGAGACTTCATTAAAAATACAGCGACCGGATTGGCGTTATCGTCGCTTCCGATTTGGTTGAACAATTGCTCAATTCAGAGTAATAAGAAACCAAATATAGTTTTATTTCTTGTAGATGATATGGGATATGAAGTGCCCGGTTTCAATGGTGGAACTTCATATAATACACCAAATATTGATAAGCTGGCGGCGACTGGAATGAAATTTACTTACTGCTATAGCGCACCTGTTTGCAGTCCATCTCGAACTCAACTTCTAACAGGTCGATACACTTTTCGAACCGGAGAAGAATGGGGAGTTTTACCCGAGAATGAAACTACAATCTCATCGTTGCTTCAAAATGCTGGTTATAGAACAGCCATAGTCGGGAAGTGGCAATTCGGAAAAATTGGTGACGATCCATCATTTATTAACAGAAAAGGTTTTGATGAATACTGTTGCTGGGGTTGGCATGAAGGTCCGAGATACTGGAATCCGTGGATTTGGGAGAACGGAAAAGTAAAAGAAAATATTTCCGATAGATATGGCCCGGATGTATTGCAGGATTTTTCAATAGAATTCATGCATCGATCAAAAGATCAGCCATTCTTTCTTTATTATCCGATGCTGCTTACACATTTTGCGAAAACCGGAGGCAAATATAAGGAGCCGGTTGGACCGAATGGTGAGTATCAAAGCTATGCTGATATGGTTGCAAATCTTGATCGAATAATTGGTGAGTTCACTGAAGCGTTGAACAATAGCGGATTAGCGGAGGATACGATTATAATTTTTACAACTGATAACGGAACTCCGGAGGGTATTATCTCAAATATGGGCGATCGGAAAATTCCGGGCGGGAAAAAAAGTATGAAAGATACAGGAACTCACGTGCCACTTGTAGTTAATTGGAAAGGTAAACTCAAACCAGGTTCAGTGAATGAAAACCTGATTGATTTTACAGACTTCTTTCCAACTTTTTTAGGACTTGCCGAACAAGAAAAACCTAAGAACTTAAAAATTGATGGGAAAAGTTTTAAAAGACAGTTAAGTAATGAAGATTCGGTTTCACGTAAATGGGCTTATCAAGAATGGCACGGTGAGGCTTGGATCAGAAACAAAGAATGGAAATTATATAGAGATACCAAATTATTTAATGTTAGCGAAGATCCGAATGAGGATAAACCTTATTATCCGGAAACTGATACTCAGATATCCCAAAAAATGCGACGAGAGTTAACAGAATATTTAGCGGAATTGGACTCTACAAAATGAATTTTAACATCAGTAAACATAGATTGAGAAATATAAGAAAGGAGTGGAACATGAAAAATAAAATAGGAAAGCTAATAGTGCTCGCTATTTTATTTATGATTGTCGGAAGTGAAATAGTTGCTCAAAGAATCGTGAAGGTATCGCCCGGATTTGGAACACTTAATTCGATAATTGAAAATGATTACAATGCCAACAGTCTTGAAACACTTAATAATACAATTTATGAATTGGAACGAGATGGTTTTTACGTCACTAACGGTACAATTGAAAACGTTGGTTACGAATTAAATGTTTGGGCAGAAGTGGGCGCAGGTGCGAGACCTATCATTAAATGCGGAGTGGATCAAGGGGGGCTTTCGGTTAATTCTTTTTCGCCTCGCGGTGATTTACATATCAAGGGTCTCAACATTGTTAACGTAGATGTACTTGGTAATGTTCTAACAGATGCAATAATAGGGCGATCGGACAGCTTGAATATCATAATTGATGACTGTCATTTGGACTCTGCCAGCGTCTCATTTATCAGAATGGATGTCGATTGGTTAAATATTAAAGTAATAAATTCAATAATCAGCAACGCTATGGGCAATTACCATAATTCTCGCTTTTATGATACTCGCAAGAATAATGTAGATTCCATTCTTGTTCAGAATTGTACATTCTACAACATTGGCGGTTATCCCTCACGTGGAACCAGTAGCGGCGGAGCGATAAATTATATTAAATGGGATCATAATACGCTCTATAATGTTGGCAGAAAAATAGGTGGAGTTGGACAGACTATCGATTCTTATTTTACCAATAATTTAATCATTAATACAGCTATTCTCGGAAGAGATTCCCTTAAACAGTTTTTCTCCCACGGGCAGTTTGAAAATGATATATTTTTAACAATTAGAGAATTAAATAATCTATATGCTATAGGAAAAACTCAAAAAATGTATTTTCACCATAACAACTTTTTTGTTGATGATGAATATAAAAACTATAATTTCCCCGCCGGTATTGAATATCCGATTCCTTATTTTGAACCTTATGGTTGGAAACGATTTAATGAATCAAATACAATGGATACGTGGTTCGAGGAAAGAATCGCGTTCACGAATCCTCCTCCGGTTGATGTGAGTTATATCCACAAATTGTGGACAGATACCGATGAAAACCAAAACGGTCAGGTAGGAGATGAAATTTTAGCGATCTTTAGCAATGAGGGCAGACCTTTTGATTTCTCCTACTCCGAAAGTAATTTCTGCTATACAGCCGCTGAGGATGGTTTTCCTCTTGGGGATTTAAACTGGTTCCCCGATAAAAAAGCCGATTGGGAAAATGGTTTAACTTCAGTTGATGATAAAGTAACTCAGTTACCCTTGCAAATCGAGTTGCATCAAAACTATCCAAACCCGTTTAATCCTTCCACGATAATCTCATACCAATTGAATAAAAGTGCAGGCGTTAATCTTACGGTTCATGATATACTTGGCAATAAAATTATCAGTTTGGTAGATGGTAAAACGCAATCTGCGGGAATTCATAAAATAGAGTGGAACGGTAAAAATTCTAAAGGTCAAAGAATTTCAAGCAATATTTTATTTGCAAGACTTGAAGTAAATGGAGAAGTATTTACAAATAAAATGATAATGGTGAAATAAAAGTGTCAGCTGTGAAAATAATATTTACCGCAATTGTATTGCACTTTATTTTCTATAATTTTTCCATCGCACAGAGAATTGTAAGAGTAAATCCTGGATATGGAACCTTAAATAACGCGATTAATAATGATACCGGTCGAGATGAATTTACTGTTTATGAATTACAACGAAATGGGTTCTACATTACTTCAGGTACTATCGAAAATAAGGGTTATACTCTAAATATCTGGGCTGAAGAAGGAGAAGGTGAGCGCCCGATTATAAAACCCGGAGTTGATCAAGGAGGCCTTTCAGTAAATTCCTTTTCTCCAAGGGGAGATTTATTTCTAAAAAATTTGAATATACGAAATGTAGACTTGTTGGGAAATTCTCTTCCCAATATGATTCGATGCATTTCGGACAGCATTTTGGTTAGAGTTGAAGGGTGTTGGTTGGACAGTACAGGTCAAGCGTTTTTCAGATTTGATGGCGATTGGATGCGATTGAAAATTAAAGATTCGCAAATAAGTAATTCCTATGGCAATGGATATAGGAACAGTCGTGGAATAGACGATAGAAAAAACAATGTTGATTCTGTTTCAATCTCGAATACAACATTTTACAATATCTTAACCTTAGTTAGAGAAGGCGGTGGCGGTACAACAATGTTCTACGAATTTGATCACTGCACACTTTACCATATTGGTAAAAAAATAGCAATTCTGGGTAAAACGGTTGAAACTCATTTTACAAATAATCTTATTGTTAACTCGGGTCTTCTCGGACGTGATAGCTTGGGTTCAATTATGGAGCTTCAGGATGATAACATATTCAGAGTTGAACCGTTATCGGGAATTTATACTATTGGTTTAGACCAAATATTTAAATTCCGGCACAATCTTTTTTATCGAGATAATGCTTACGAGAATTATCCGTTCCCCCGTTCTCCTGATGGAGATTTGGTCGAGTTTCCAATTCCGATTTTTGATAATCATTCAAAAAAATTGTTTGAGTACTTTAATGGAGACGAAACCTGGTATAGCAAACCGATCACTTTTACTAATGCTCCTCCGATTGATACAATGTTTATTCATAATTTTTGGTACGACGTTGATGCTGATAATGACGATAGATTGGGAACCGACATTCCCGCACCTTTCAATAATGAGGGTAAACCGTTTGATTTCTCGTACGGTACAGATGAATTTGCCTATACTGCCGCTGAGGGTAACTTCCCTTTGGGAGACTTAAATTGGTTCCCCGATATTAAAACTAAGTGGGATAACGGTGAAATTTTAACTTCTTACGAAAACAATTTCACACAAAGTCCGGATAAAGTGCAATTATATCAAAACTATCCAAACCCGTTCAATCCTTCGACGACGATTTCCTATTCACTAACATCAGAATCAATGGTAAAACTAACAATTTATGACGCACTTGGTCGCCTGGTAGTAAATTTGATAAATAGTGAAATCCGAAATGCGGGTATTCATAAATTAATTTGGAATGGCAAAAACTCAGACGGAAATAAAATTTCAAATAATATCCTATTTATCCAATTGGAAGTTGATAATAAAATAATCACCAATAAAATGATAATTTTGAAATGAAGTTTAGAATACGACAAATACTGCTTATTTCAGGATTGATAGGAGTCACTCTTTTTAATTCTGCCCTCGCGCAAAGAATAGTAAAAGTAGATCCGGGTTACGGCACCTTAAATGCTGCAGTCCAGAATGACGAAGCTACACAACAAATCTCGGAATTAAACAATACAATATATCAACTTAAAAGAGGCGGCTATTATATCACTTCCGGGACAATTGAAAATGTGGGCTACGAATTAAACATTCAAGCTGAAGAAGGCAAAGGAGCGAGACCAATTGTTCGGCCTGGTGTTGATCAAGGCGGCTTATCAACGAATTCATTTTCACCAAGAGGAAATTTAACACTTAAAGGGTTATATGTACTTAATGTTGATCTCCTCGGTCAACTTCTTCCCAACACTATTGATGGAAGGTCTGATAGCATAAGAATAACACTCGATGATTGTCATTTTGATTCAACAGCGAATTGTTTTATTTATATGTCTGTTGATTGGCTAAAGATATATATGACAAATTGCGTATTCAGTAACTCAATTGGAAATTACCATGATACGCGAGTTTATGACACTGCGAAAAATAATGTTGATTCTGTATTAGTTCAAAACTGTACAATTTACAATATTGGCGGATATTGCTCCCGAGGTGCGAATAGCGGCGGTGCACTCAATTACATTAAGTGGGACCATAATACTTTTTATAATATCGGCAGGGGATTCGGGACAGTCGGTCAAACAATCGACACATATTTTACAAATAATCTTTGCATAAATTCCGCGCTCCTTGGAAAAGACTCGCTGGGTGCATATTTCCCGGATCGAGTTTTTGACAATACATTTTACTTTAAAATTGTTGCTCTTAACAATCTTTATGCGATTGGCAGGACTCAAACGTTCTATTTACATCACAATAACTTTTTCACGGACGATGATTATCGAAACTATCCGTTTCCACAGGGAGTAACGTATCCACTTCCATATTTTGAAAATTATGGGAGAAAGATGTATGAGAAATATAATACCGGTGAGTTTTGGTTCGAAAAACGGATTGCGTTTACTAATCCACCACCAATTGATGTTGGATATATAACTCGACTTTGGTATGATGATGATGATGATAGAGACGGCAGACTTGGCAATTTAATTCCTGCTGAATTTAGCAATGAAGGTGCGCCGTTTGATTTTTCATATTCTACCGAAAATTTTAGTTACACTGCCGCTGAAAATGGATATCCACTAGGAGATCTAAATTGGTTCCCGGACAAAAAGGCTAAATGGGAAGCTGGAGAGATACTAACCTCCTTGAATGAGGAAACAAGTTCGTTTCCGCAAAAAATTGAGTTTTTCCAAAATTATCCAAATCCATTTAATCCTTCCACGATAATTACTTTTTCGCTGGCTGAGAGATCAAATGTTCACTTGACAATTTATGATGTATTGGGGCGAGAAATTACAAAACTATTAAATGGAAGCAATCTAAATCGGGGTATCCATGAGATTAAATGGGATGCATCTACAATGAATGGAAGTAAAAGGACAAGCAATATTCTGTTTGCAAGACTGCAAGCAGATGAAATTTTTATAACGAAAAAAATAGTGATGGTGAAATAAAATGAAATTAAGTGCTTATCAAAATTATTTGTTTTTAATTTTAACTCTTTTGCTAATGCAGAAGATTTATAGTCAGAAGATTGTACCGGTAAATCCCGGTTATGGAACTTTGAACGCGGCGATAGAAAACGAAGAATCAAATCATTCCCGAGAAGAATTGAGTAATACAATTTTTACTCTTGAAAGGGATGGTTTTTATATCACAACCGGCACTCTGGAAAATGTGGCTTACAAGTTAAATGTTTGGTCGGCAGATGGCCCGGGCGCAAGGCCTATCATAAAACCTGGTGTTGATCAAGGTGGTTTGTCGGTGAATTCTTTTACACCTAGGGGAGATTTATACCTGAAAGGCTTGAGCATTAGAAATGTGGATATACTTGGGAGTGTATTGGGGGATTGTGTTGTAGGCAGATCGGATAGTTTAAATATTGTTTTTGAAGATTGTCATTTCGACTCAACAGCAACTTCATTTATTCGAATGGATGTGGATTGGTTAAATATAAAAGCCATTGATTGTATTTTTAGTAATTCAAACGGGGCATACAACGGATCCAGATTGTATGATACTCGAAAGAATAATGTAGATTCAATATTAATTCAAAACTGTACTATTTATAATATTGCTTCCTATCCGTCACGAGGAACAAGCAGTGGTGGAGCAATAAATTTTATTAAGTGGGACCACAATACAATCTACAATGTATCCAGAAAAATGGGAGGTGTGGGTCAAACTATCGATTCATATTTTACGAATAATCTTTTCATAAATATGGCAATTATGGGTAAAGATTCATTAGGAACCTATCTGCCGCACCCTCAGTACGAAGGAGACATCTTTTTAACAATCCGTGAGCTAAACAATATCTATGCCGTAGGCAAAGAACAAAACTTATACTTTCATCATAATAACTTTTTTAACGACCCTGCGTATATAGAAGCAATTCCGGAAGGAGTAACTTATCCGATCCCATACTTTGAAAATTATGGATGGGAGAAATTCTATGAAAACAATTCTTTGGAAACGTGGTATGAAATAGACGTTGAATTTGAGCATCCACCCCTTGTTGTACCTGAACATGTATCTTTGTTGTGGAGTCTTACTGATGACAATCAAGATGGAAGTGTGGGTGAAGATGTTCTTGGTCGTTTTACAAATGAAGGGAATCCATTTGATTTTTCATATCCGGAAACCAATTTCTGCTATACAGCAGCAGAAAATGGCTATCCGCTTGGTGATTTGAATTGGTTCCCGGATAAAAAGTCTCAATGGGAAGCCGGTGAAATTTTAACTTCGATTAAAAATACAGAACAACAATTACCTGGTAAAATTGAGCTTTATCAAAATTATCCGAACCCGTTCAATCCTTCAACTACAATATCATTTTACCTAAACAGAAGTGCAGTTGTAAACTTATCAATTTATAATATGTTGGGAGAAAAAGTAGGAACTCTTATTAATGACGAAATAAAAAATCCCGGGAAACATAGCGTTAAGTGGAATGTGGAAAATTCAATACATAATTCAGTATCGACAAATATATACTTTGTAAAATTGAAGGTAGATGAAAATAGTTTCATGAATAAAATGATTTATCTAAAATAGTTAATAACGTTATGAATAGACGAAAATTCATAAAAAATAGCAGTGCCGGATTGGCTTTGGCATCATTACCGGCTTGGTTGACAGCCTGCTCTTTCAATGAAGAAAGACCAAATATTATTTTTATCATGAGCGACGATCATGCCACCCAAGCTATTAGTGCGTACGGTTCAAAAATTAATAAAACACCGAATATTGATCGTTTGGCAAAAGAAGGAATGATTTTTAAGAACTGTTTTTGCACAAACAGCATTTGTTCGCCAAGCAGAGCAGCGATACTGACCGGAAAGTTTAGTCATAAAAATGGAGTTATGGATAACAAACAATCATTTGACGGTTCGCAAATGACCTATCCGAAATTATTACGCGAAAATGGTTATCAGACTGCTATGATCGGTAAATGGCATTTAAAGAGTGAACCGACGGGTTTTGACTATTACAGCATCCTGCCGGGTCAAGGAGATTACTTCGACCCGGAATTCATTGAGATGGGAGAAACTAATAAACATAAGGGTTATGTCACCGATCTTATCACTGATAAATCAATAGAATGGTTAAAAAACAGAGATAAAGAAAAACCCTTTTTATTGATTTCACAGCATAAAGCACCGCATAGAAAATGGTTCCCAGATGAGAAACACGCAAAACTTTACGAGAATGAAACGATCTCTGAACCAGAGACTTTTAATGACGATTATTCGACTCGCAGCGATGCAGCCCGATTGCAAGAAATGACAATTGCAAAACATCTTACGGTAGCGGATGTTAAAAAGCCTTACCCTGATGGATTATCCGGACAATCATTAAAGGAATGGAAGTATCAACGATATATTAAAGATTATCTAAGGTGCGTCGCTTCGCTGGATGATAACGTCGGTCGGTTGATTAACTACCTGGATGAAACAGGTCTCCGGGAAAATACTATTATTATTTATACATCCGATCAAGGATTTTTTCTTGGGGAACACGGTTGGTTTGATAAAAGATTCATGTACGAAGAATCTTTGAGAATGCCATTTATAGTCAGTTATCCCGGAATAATTGAGAAGGGAAGTGAGAATGAAAATTTAGTTCAAAATATTGATTTTGCGGAAACTTTACTCGATTTCGCAAATATAGAAATACCCGCTTCGATGCAAGGTAAATCGCTTAGAAAATTGTTGACAGGCAAGAACCCTGATGATTGGCGGGATGCGGTCTATTATCACTACTATGCTTTCCCAGCTTCTCACTCCGTCCGGAAACATTACGGTATCAGAACTAAAAGATACAAGTTGATTCATTTTTATGAAGATTTAGATCAATGGGAACTATTCGATCTTGATAATGATCCCAACGAGCTAAACAATTTATATAATGATAAAAGTTACGCTAATGTGATATCTGTGTTAAAAACACAATTAGCAGATCTGCAAAAACAGTATGAAGTGGATAAATATTGAAATTTATTATAAGACTAAAAAATATAAAATATAAATAAAATATAACGAATTGTAAAAAATAATATGATAAGAGAATTTGATAAAAAAATGAGTTACGATCGAAGGGAATTTATAAGATTAGCATCTATTTCAGCAGCTGCGTTTTGCTTACCGGTATTGGGTTGCTCGGAGTTCAAGAATAAGTCTCCAAACATCGTATTCATTATGGCTGATGATATGGGTAGCACTCAACTCGGTTGCTATGGTAGCGATTATTACGAAACACCAAATATTGACCGATTAGCCGCGCGCGGAATGAAATTTACACAAGCTTATTCAGCGGCACCTGTTTGCTCCCCGACAAGAGCAAGTTTGATGACAGGGAAATTTCCGGCTAAAACACATGTAACTGATTTTATTAAAGGAAACGATCCACCGGAAGGGGCACCACTTAATCATCCGAAATGGCAGAAGCATTTACCATTAGAAGAAACTACTTTTGCCGAAATTCTAAAGCAGCATGATTATTCAACAGCATGGTTTGGGAAATGGCATTTAAGTATTGAAAAAAATCCGCCTATCAGCTTGGAGCATAACCCCGATAAACAAGGATTTGATGAGGTGTTTGTAACTTATAAACCCTCAAATAAATTGGGACAAGAATGGCAGACTCCAGAAAATGACGGTCACAATGTAAAATTGTTAAATGAACTCTCGTTAAAATTTATTGAGAAGAATAAAAACAAACCGTTTTTCCTCGGCATCTCGCATAATACTATTCACAATCCTTTGATGGAAAAGGCAAAATTAATTGAGAAGTACAAACAAAAAGCCAATTCAAATGATCCCAGAAATAATCCTGTTTTCGGTGCAATGATTGAAACACTGGATAATCATGTTGGGGATGTTATGGATAAACTTGACAAATTGGGTTTAACAGATAACACGGTTTTCATTTTTTATTCCGACAACGGAAATTTATTAAAAGAAGCAAGCAATGCTCCGTTCAGAAGTGGTAAAGCCAGTTTGTACGAGGGCGGTATTCGAGTTCCTTTAATAATTAGTTGGCCGGGAAAAGTTAAAGCTGGAACTGAAACCGACGCTTTAGTAAATACATATGACTTTTTCCCAACCTTCCTTGAAATAGCTGATATTAAAAATAAACCGGCTGATTTGGATGGGATCAGTCTCGTACCGTTTATTTCAGGGAAAGAAAAAATTGATAGAAACACACTGTATTGGAATTATCCGCATTACCATGGCAACGGCGAAGGACCATGCTCAGTTATTCGAGAGGGTGATTATAAATTAATTGAATGGTACGAAAGATCACTGACGGATAAATCGAATCCTGTAGAACTGTTTAATCTTAAAGAAGATATTAGCGAAACAGTTGATCTTTCAAAGCAATTACCTGAAAAAACAAAAAAGTTATGGAATAAATTGAAAAAATGGAGAAATGAAATTAATGCACAAATCCCGGAAGTAATTGAGAGCGCACAATAAAACTAAAAAGAGGATAGTGACTAAAATGTACATTAACACTAAAAAATTATTGATAGCTTTAATGTTGACCATAACATTAACGTCATGTGAAATATGGGAAAGATCACCTAATATTTTTCAAGCCACCGGTATTAAAATTGGCGAAGTAACTACAAGCACTGCAATTATTTGGACTCGATTAACCGCAGATTCTATCCGCGTTGATAATAAGTCGCCAATGCCTGTTGTAGAATATTTTAATCATGAAACGAAAGAATGGGCTGATGCTGAAAGAGGAAAAGCTCTTCAGTGGGAGCCAAGAGTTATTTATCCTAATCAGAGTGATATCCACACAATTGAAGGCGCTGCGCCGGGAAAATTAGGAGAGGTACGAGTACTCTACAAACCGGAAACAGAAATGGAATGGTTAAAAACAGAATGGCGTGAGGTCGATGTTGATAAAGATTTTACACGTCAATTCCCCCTTGCCAATCTAATCGCTGATACCAAATATTTGATTAAAGTTGAAAGCAGAGAAATCGGAACTGAATATCTTGGACAGGTAATTGACGGAAATTTTACTACCGCCCCGGATTTAGAAGACCAAAAGCAGTTGCTTTTTACAGTTACAACCGGCACAGCATACCGCGATCTCGATACATCTGCCGGATTTAAAATGTATTACGAAATGCTAAAATTAAATCCCGATTTTTTTATACATACCGGAGATATTCTTTATTACGACAAACTTGCAAAAACGAAAGAACTTGCGGAATGGCACTGGGCAAGAATGTATAGTTTACCTTCGAATGTTGAGTTTCACAAACAGGTCCCAAGTTATTTTATTAAAGACGACCATGATACTTGGGTAAATGACTGCTGGCCCACCAGAGATATTAAGTATATGGGCGAATTTACTTTTGAGCAGGGACTTGAAATATTTACATATGAAGTACCAATTCCCAAGCCGACATATAGAACAGTTCGGTGGGGAAAAGATTTGCAGATGTGGTTTGTGGAAGGGAGAGATTTCCGCAGTCCAAATAACATGGAAGATGGTCCGGAAAAAACCATTTGGGGTAAAGAGCAATTAGAATGGCTCTTCTCAACGTTTGAAGAATCTGACGCGACATTTAGGATTTTAGTTTCACCAACACCAATCGTTGGACCTGATCGTATAAAAAAGAATGACAACCATGCTAACAAAGGATTCCGGTATGAAGGAAACTTGATTCGAGAATTTTTATCAAAACAGACTAATTCATTTGTTATTTGCGGTGACAGACACTGGCAATATATCTCAGAAGACCTAAAAACAAAAGTGAGAGAATACTCATGCGGTCCGGCCAGCGATTCCCATTCCGGAGGCTGGAATCAGAACGATGTTCTACCCGAACATAAATACCTAAATGTTCGAGGAGGATTTTTGTCTGTGGAAATAAAAAGAGAATCCGGTGAACCAATTGCGTTGATGAAATATTACAGTCCCGAAGGCGACTTATTGCACGAAGATAAATACCCTACAATATAGAAAGTTAGTTTGGAGAAAATTATTGGCTACTTATAATATTGAATATTTCGGCGCGGTTGGAGACGGTGTATCTGATGATGCCCCGGGTATCCAGAATGCAATCGATGCTTGCCACGAAAATGGAGGTGGAAGAGTTATTGTACCATCCGGTAAAACTTTTCTGGCGGGTCCATTTAGTTTTAAATCAAATGTTGAACTACATCTTGAAGGAAATGCCAGAATTCTTGCAAATCCCGACAAATCGGTTTATACAACATCAGCCTTTAAATACAATAAAACCGAAGGTACAATATGGATTGGTGGCGAAAATGCGGATAACATATCCATTACCGGAACCGGAAGTATTGACGGCGATGCAACTAAATTTATGGATGGAGAAGACCCGGCAGCCTTTCGACTTCCTGAGTGTGACGATGTTGATATTCGCCCACATCTGTTGACATGGATTGGGTGTAATAACGTTACCATTCGCGACGTAACATTTAAAAACGCGACTTATTGGTGTCTCCACCTTGTTGGTTGCGTGGATGTTTTGATTAATGGAGTGAGAATTCTAAATAATTTAAAAATTCGGAATTGTGATGGAATTGATCCTGATCATTGCAAAAATGTTCGAATAAGCGACTGTTATATCGAATCAGGAGACGATTGTATTTGCCTTAAAAACAGAAGGGAATACGAAGAATTTGGAGATTGTGAAAATATTACAGTTACCGGCTGCATTCTTAAATCGACATCTTGCGCAATAAAAATTGGAAGCGAAAACGTCAATACAATTAGAAATGTCGTAATGGATTCGTGCATAATCTATTCAAGCAACCGCGGTATTGGGATTCAAAATCGGGATGAAGGAAATGTGGAAAATTTAATTTTCTCGAATATGATTATTCAATCTCGTTTATTTGATGATGTGTGGTGGGGAAAAGCGGAACCAATTTATATTACTTCATTTAACCGTAATGATGTAAAAAGAAGATTCTCGCCGGATGGCATTCAAAAAAATGTTGGGAAAGTTAAAAATATAAAATTTAATAATATTTTTTGTGAAGGCGAAAGTGGAGTTTTTATCGCCGGGTCTGACAACAATGTTCCGGAAAATATTTCTTTGACCGATGTTAAAATCAGAATTGACAAAACTACAAAATACAAAGGTGGGGTTTATGACAGACGGCCCTGTGATGTCGAAGGCATAATAGAATACCCCATTGCCGGCATATATGTAAATAGAGCAAAAAATGTTTCAATTAAATATTGCTCTTTGGAATGGGGTGAAAATGTCGGTGAGAGTTTTGGATCGGCTATTGATGCCGAGAACGTTGAAGTATTTGAAGTTATAGACTTCAAGGGTGTTTCATCGTGTAAGGAAAAATTTCCGGATAGACGATTGGTAAATATTAAATAATGGTTGATAAAATCTGTAATGGAAGATTCTTAATATGATATATGGACTATCAATAATTGATATACTGGTGATTTTAATTTATTTCGCGATCACAATTGCAATCGGCATGTGGTCAATGAAACGAATTCAAAACAAAGAAGATTACTTTCTGGGTGGCAGAAAATTTGGGAAATTTATTCAAACTTTCGCAAGTTTTGGTCAAGCAACCTCCGCCACCAGTCCTGTTGGTGTAGTTACCACAACTTTCCGCAATGGTGCTGCCGGCATATGGAGTTCTTTGCTCTTATTATTTGCAACTCCACTATTCTGGATTACCTCTCCCTGGCTGCGTCGATTAAGAATTATGACAATGGCCGATTTTTACGAAGAACGCTACGGTTCCAAAAGTATGGCCGCTGTTTATGCCTTAATCGGAACAATTGGTATGATGGCACTTGTCTCCGTGGGTTTTACCGCAATGACCAAAACAGTAGTTGCGATGACACCAAAGGCAGTCGAGCAGCTCACTGTTGAAGAATTTTCTGAATATTCTCTTGGCCAAGAATTGAATGAATTGGAGAAAATGGATTATCAATATTTATCCGATATTGACAAAGAACGGTTAGCCGAACTTAGGGAATTACAACCTCAACAAATATTTTCTCACATTGATGAAAACGCCCTGGTTTGGATCGTTTGTTTTATAGTTCTGATTTACGCCATAGCGGGAGGCTTAGAAGCTGCATTTTATACCGATATGTTGCAGGGCAATTTTATAATTCTTCTTTCTGTATTGTTGCTGCCGTTCGGTTTTTATAAAATTAGCGATATGTATGGTGGTGAAGGAATTTCTGACGCATTTACAATAATGCACGATAGACTGCCTCAGGCTTTTTTCGAAGTGTTTGGTTCTCCAACCGTTATTGATTTTACGTGGTATTACATATTTGCAATTGCATTGGTAGCGGGAATTACTGTTGTAACTCAACCAAATCAACTGGTTACAAACGGTGCGGCAAGGGACGAGAATTCGGCGCGGTATGGGTATGTGATCGGAACCTTCACTAAACGCACTTTAACTCTACTTTGGGGTTTGCTCGGTTTGGCTTCGATTCTTCTTTATGGGAACTCAGTTCAAAATTCAGATTTAGTTTGGGGAATGGCGACAAGAGATTTGCTTGGTGGTTTGGATCTTGGACTGGTGGGATTGATGATCGCGAGCATGATGGCTGCGCTTATGTCGACAGCTGATGCTTTACTGCTTACTTGTTCGGGATTGTTGGTAAACAATATTTACCGACCCTTATTTCAAGATAAAAGTGAACAACATTTTGTTAAGGCAGGAAGAATATTTGGAGCATTATTCCTAATCGGCGGGGCACTAATTACGACCCAATTTGATAATATATTACAAATATTAAAATTGATGTGGGAATTCTTTGTGATCTTCGCGGCTGCTTTTTGGTTGGGATTAAAATGGAGAAGAGCGAATAAAAAATCGGCATGGGCATCAATCGGGTTTACATTTGTAATTTTTTACTTTATCCCGATCTTACTTCCGACTCTTTTCCCATCAATGCGCACATCAGAATATCTAGTTAAGCAGACTCACCCTGATCCGGTTACAAGAACATACACCGCACATGTGATGGACGTTGAGGAAAGAAATCAAAGAATTTTAGATTGGGAAAAGTATGCCGCATTGGGGAAAGAAATAGGTCAGAAGCCTGCTCCTTTGATCGAAAATGAAGAATTCGAGAAGGAGTATATCCTCCCACCGAAATCAATATTCTGGTCGAAGGATGTAAAAAAATCTGAGGCCGGTGTTTTAACCGGTTTTGGATATTTGTATCTCGAATTAATTCTTTTGGATAAAATGGGATTTCAAATGGATGAAAACCCTTATGCACTAAATGAAACAATTAGAATTTTAATAAGATTAATTTTTCCTTTTCTGATTCTTATTGCAGTGGCTTTATTTACTGAATCTGATGATTCAAAAAGATTAGAGAATTTTTATCTTAAAATGAGGACTCGAGTTAAAGGCGATCCTGGGGAGGATAAGCAGGCATTGGAAGAATCACGTGTTCATCTGAATGGAAGAAAAGAAACCTTAGTCTTTCCAAACAGTAACTGGGAAATTTATAAATGGAGTACTTCGGATTTAGTCGGATTTCTTGTGGCTGTCGGAGTAGTAGTCTTAATACTATTCCTATTCTTTTTTATGGTTTCGTTTGGAGCATAATTAACAGATATGATGTTTTAGTTGAAAAATAAAACTCAATTCGATATTAACGAATTGCGAAATGGAGTTTAGATAATGATTAGAGACTCAAAATATCCGTTTCTGATTAAACCAAATGAGACGGAACAAGAATACCAAAAGATAACTCCGGAGGATGCGGGCTGGAAGGATCTAAATTTTGCAGCCAGAAAATTAAGAAGAGGCGAAACGTGGAATAGTAATACTCAGGGAAACGAAACAGCTATTATCATTCTTGGAGGAATCGCTTCTATTATCAGTTCCGAGGGAACTTGGGAAAAAATAGGACGAAGGAAAGATGTTTTCTCCGGTATGCCTTTCGCGGTTTATTTATCAATTAATACTGAATTTTCGGTTACTGCCGAAAGCGATGAATTAGATATTGCATATGGATGGTGTTCATCGCAAAATGAATATCCCGCCAGACTAATTACACCGGAGGAAGTTTCAATCGAAATTCGGGGTGGGGGAAACGCGACACGCCAAATTAACAATATTATTCCGCCAGGTTTTGAATGTGATAGAATTGTTGCGGTTGAGGTCTTTACGCCTTCCGGGAATTGGAGTTCGTATCCTCCGCATAAACATGATGAACACCGTGAAGATGAACATGGAAACATTCTCGAAGCATGCTTGGAGGAAACTTACTTCTACAAAGTTGATAGAAAAGAGGGTTTTGGAATTCAGAGAATTTATACATCTGATAAAGAAATTGATGAAATAGCAGTTGCGAAAAATAATGATGTAGTACTTGTTCCGAAAGGTTATCATCCTGTTTCAGCAGCGCATGGATACAATATCTACTACTTAAATTTTTTGGCCGGCAGCGCCCAATCCCTTGCAAATTATGATGATCCGGAGCATGCATGGATAAAAGATACTTGGCATGAATTAGACTCAAGGGTTCCGGTTGTCAGTCTGGAAATGGAAAATATTACTCGGAAAAATAATGCAGACTAAAAAATATGATATCATAACTTTTGGACGTTCATCTATTGACCTCTATTCGAACGATATTGGTAGTAGATTCGAGGACATCACAAACTTTGCAGCGTACGTTGGCGGATCACCTTTAAATATTGCCGTTGGATGCAGTCGGCTGGGACTAAAATCCGCACTTATTACGGGACTTGGTGAAGATAAAGTAGGCAGTTTTATTCTCAAGTTTCTTAAGAAGGAAAACGTTGAAACTAAGTTTATTCCTATCGTAAAAACCGCACGTACAAGCGCGGTAATTTTAGGAATTGAACCACCGGATAAATTCCCGCTTGTTTATTATCGTGATAATTGCGCGGATATTGAAATTACTATTGATGATGTAATTAAAGCTAATATTGAAAATGCTCGCCTCCTTGAAATTTCCGGAACCGCGCTAAGCCGAGATCCCAGTAGATCTTCGGCATTCTTCGCGGCTGAACAAGCCTACAACAATGGCATTCCGGTCCTGCTCGATTTGGATTTTAGAGCTGACCAATGGGATGACATTCGTGCTTTTGGAGTTATGTCAAGGGCACTTTTATCAAAAGTAAAAATTGCTATAGGTACTGAGGAAGAAATTAAGGCCACTATGCTTTCCCGGTTAGAACAAGTTTCGATAAAAGATCAGCAGATTTCCGCACCGGAAATAACCGGAGATATCGATCTCGCAATAGCTGAAATATTGAAAATGGGTCCGGAAATTCTAATTGTAAAACGAGGTGAAAAGGGTGCCTCCTATCATCATAAAGATGGATTTAGCGAGCTTGTGCAGGGCTTTCCGGTTCAAGTAACCAACATACTCGGTGCCGGCGACGCGTTCGCGAGTGGTTTTATTTACGGTTATCTGAAAGGCTGGAATTGGCATCAATCTATCAGGATGGGAAATGCTTCCGGAGCAATTGTCGTAACTCGGCACGGTTGCGCAAACTTTATGCCGTATGAAAAAGAAGCATTAGAGTTTGTTGAAAATAATGGTGGATTTTAAATCGGAATAATAATGAATCAAAATATTAAGTTAGCTACAGCTCAAGCATTAATTAAATTTCTAGACAATCA
This sequence comes from Melioribacteraceae bacterium, assembly GCA_021739765.1. Classification (GTDB taxonomy): domain Bacteria; phylum Bacteroidota; class Ignavibacteria; order Ignavibacteriales; family Melioribacteraceae; genus JAIPBD01. The sequence continues at coordinate 28,475 of JAIPBD010000029.1, read as the reverse complement.
ATTTGTTGAAAGAGACGGAAAAGATAACAAATTTTTTGCAGGTTGTTTTGGAATATTTGGGCACGGAAATGTTGCGGGTATTGGACAAGCTTTGCAGCAGTTCCCAGAATTTAAATTTTATCAAACGCGGAATGAACAATCAATGGTTCATACCGCAGCTGCATTTACTAAGATGAAGAATCGTTTGCAAACATTTGCTTGTACATCTTCAATCGGTCCCGGAGCGACTAATATGATTACAGCCGCTGCCGGCGCTACCATCAATAGACTTCCTGTACTCTTACTACCCGGAGATATCTTTGCTCGCAGGAATGTGGCACCGGTTCTTCAACAATTGGAATCGGAGAACCTTCAAGATATTTCGGTGAATGATTGCTTTAAACCTATATCAAAATATTGGGATCGAATAAATCGGCCGGAACAGTTGATCACCTCTTTACCGGAAGCGATAAGAGTGCTGACCTCGCAAGCAGATACAGGAACTGTAACAATTGCACTACCTCAAGACGTTCAAACAGAGGTCTTCGATTTCCCACTTGAGTTATTCAAGAAAAGAATCTGGTTAATTGATAGACCTCGGCCGGATTTAAATGCGATCAAAAGAGCGGCTAAATTAATTAAAGAAGCGCGAAAACCACTAATTATTTCGGGCGGGGGAGTTATTTACAGTGGTGCAACACAAACTCTTTCTGATTTTGTTAAGCGCACCGGAATACCCGTTGCCGAAACTTTTGCCGGAAAGGGTTCATTACATTATACGCATGAACTCAATTTAGGAGCGGCCGGAGTTACCGGAACGCCCGGGGCTGTTGAAATTGCGGAAGAAGCTGATTTGATAATCGGGATTGGAACGCGATATTCGGATTTTACGACTGCTTCTAAATCTGCATTTCAAAATCCCGAAGTGAAGTTCTTAAATATCAATATTACAGATTTTGATTCAGCGAAACATTCAGCCTTAAAATTGGTTGGGGATGCAAAAGTTACGATTTCTGAATTATCCGGCATTTTAGGAGATTTTCGTGTTGAGCATGATTATTCAAATAAATGTGAGTCCTTGAGAAAAGAATGGAATAAAAAAGTAGATCAAATTTATAGTTATGATCATGGTATTCCCGCTGCTCAAGGAAGTGTAATTGGTGCCCTTAATAATTTTGCCGAATCTAAGGATGTAATTGTTTGTGCTGCCGGAAGTTTACCAGGTGATTTACACAAACTTTGGAGAACCGCAAACCCTAAAGGATTTCATCTCGAGTATGGTTACTCATGTATGGGATATGAAATCGCCGGCGGATTAGGTGTTAAAATAGCCGATTCCGAGCGTGAAGTATACATTATGCTTGGTGATGGCAGTTACTTAATGATGAATCATGAAATTATTACATCCATTCAAGAAAATTATAAACTCACAATAATACTTCTTAATAATAATGGTTATGCAAGTATCGGTGGATTATCCGAATCTCTCGGAAATAAAAGATTCGGGACCAAATACAGATATCGAAACTCTCAGACAGATCAATTGGATGGTAAAACTCTACCTGTAGATTTTGTTAAAAATGCAAAAAGTCTGGGAGCTGAAGTTTTTACATGTACAGATATTGAATCATTTAAAAAATCTTTAGTTGAATCTAAATCTAAAACCAAAACTACGGTAATTTTTATAGAAACAGATTTGGAGCATCGAGTTGATGGTTATGCGTGGTGGGAAGTGCCGGTCGCTGAAGTGTCCGAAATTGATTCGGTTAAAAGCGCATATGAAAGATATAAGTTCAATAAATCAAAACAGAAGTATTATCTATAAAATATTTAGAAGATAGGACTGCATATAATGAAATTAGCGAGAAATTACATCGATGGGCAATGGGTGACTCAATCAAGTCAGAGGTTGAAAGTGGTTGATCCCGGTAAAGATGAAATAATAGGTGAAGTAGTATTATCATCTGAGGAAGAAGTGCATCATGCTGTCATTTCTGCGCAATCGGCGTTCCCATCTTGGAGGGCAACCCCCGCAACAGAGAGGATTCAGTATTTATTTAAGTTAAAGGTCTTACTTGATGAAAATATCGAAAGTCTTGCTAGAACGATCACAATAGAATGCGGTAAAACTATTGCCGAATCTAAAGGTGAATTAAAAAGAGCGATCGAAAATGTGGAAGTCGCATGCGGAATTCCTATGATGATGCAAAGTGAATTTTCAGAGGACATCTCTTCAGGAATTGATGAATTCATGATTAGACAACCACTCGGTGTGGCAGCTTGTATTACGCCGTTTAATTTTCCCGGAATGATTCCTTTCTGGTTTTTACCGTACGCTGTGGCATGTGGTAATACATATCTCGTGAAGCCCTCTGAAAAAGTACCCTTCACAATGCAAAAAGTATTCGAGCTCATCGAAGAGGCGGGGTTCCCAAAAGGTGTGTTAAATCTAGTAAATGGCGGGAAAGAAAGTGTCGACGCGATATTGAGGCATCCACAAATTAAAGCGATCAGTTTTGTCGGTTCTTCGGATGTCGCCCAATATATATACAGCGAATCCGCTAAATACGGTAAAAGAGTTCAGGCTCAAGGTGGAGCGAAGAACCCGGTAATAATACTACCTGACGCGGATATTGATGTAACTTCAAAAATTATAAGTGATAGTGTTTACGGATGTGCCGGTCAAAGATGTCTTGCAACCTCAACAGTTATAACCGTAGGTGAATCAAAAGCGAAAATGATAGATTCGCTTATTGACTCAGCTTCAAACAAAATTGTCGGATATGGTTTGGACGAAAATGTTGAAATGGGTTCTTTAATTACCGAAGAAAGTAAAAAACGAGTTTATTCACTAGTTGATAAGAGTATTGCCGAAGGCGGAAAACTTGTGCTTGATGGGAGGAAATTAAGTGGAAGTATTTTGATGAGCGGATACTACATGAAACCGACTATAATTGCGGATGTAAATCCGGATGGTGAAGTTTTTCAAACTGAAATTTTCGGACCCGTTATGGGTATTATTTCGATTGAAACTATTGAAGATGCCATTAAAATTGTAAACTCGGGAAGATATGGAAATGCTGCCAGTATTTTTACCTCAAGTGGTTCTTCGGCCAGGAAGTTTAGATATGAAGCGAATACGGGAAATGTTGGTATCAATATTGGAATCGCTGCGCCAATGGCATTTTTTCCATTTAGCGGTTGGCGAGAAAGTTTTTATGGAGATTTGCATGGACAAGGTAAACATGCTGTGGAGTTTTTCACGCAAACAAAAGTGGTTATCGAAAGATGGCCTAAGGAATGGAGTCGGAAATTTTAATAATTGGAGACAAGAACGATGATTAAAGTTGCTAATGCTCCTTGCTCATGGGGAATTCTGGAATTTGGTTTGGAAGGCGATGCCGCGAAGTATCCTCAATTCCTAGATGAACTTAAGGAAACAGGATACATCGGAACCGAGTTGGGTGATTGGGGATTCTTGCCCACAAACCCGGAAGAACTAAAATTTGAGATTAATAAGCGCAATTTAAAATTGCTGGGTGCATTTGTTCCTGTCAATTTCAAAGACCAAGATTGTCATGAGGCAGGTGAGAAAGTAGCTCTAAAAACGGCTGAATTAATGTACAAAGCCGGATTTACAAATGCTTTTATTGTGTTAGCCGATGATAATGGGACTGACGAAATAAGAACAAAATACGCGGGGAGAATTAAACCGGAACATTCGCTTAACATCGAACAATTTAAAATATTTGCAAACGGTGTTAACAATATTGCGGATTCTGTTTTGAACAAATTTGGCATACGATCAGTTTTTCATCATCACTGCGGTGGATTTATTGAAACAGAGACTGAGATTGATAAGTTGATGGAATTTACCAATCCGGAGCTTGTAGGATTATGTTTTGACTCAGGACATTTACGATTTGGCGGATCCGATCCAATAAGCATACTCAAAAAATATCAGGATAGAATTTGGCACGTTCACTTTAAGGATTGTGACACCCAAATAGTTGAGGATTCGAGAGCTAATGAATGGGACTATTTTAAGTCTGTTGAAAACGGTGTTTTTTGTGAACTCGGTAAAGGTGCGGTCGATTTCTCAAGTATTCTGGATTACCTAAAGAATTGGGGATACGATGACTGGATTGTTGTTGAGCAGGATGTTCTTCCTGGGATGGGATCTCCCAAAGTCTGTGCCCGGAGAAATAGAGATTATCTTCAAGTATTAGGAATATAAAATGAAAAAGTTAAATATTGGTGTAATTGGTGCCGGAAGAATTGGACAAGTCCATATTGAAAATATTGTGCAACGGATTCAAATAGCAGAAGTTGTAGCAATTGCGGATACAAATTTTGAGTTAGCCACCACAATCTCAGAAAAGTATTCAATTGATCATGCTTACGAAAACTATAAGGAGTTGATCAATCTTAAAAATTTAGATGCGATCCTCATATGCTCATCAACGGATACGCACTCAGAGATAATTATTGAGGCTGCGAGAGCCGGTAAGCATGTTTTTTGTGAGAAACCTATCGATATGACTATTCAAAAAACTAAAGAAGCGCTTTCTGCAGTTGATGCATCCGGAATTAAATTTATGGTTGGATTCAACAGGAGATTTGATCCTAATTTTTCCAAAGTAAAAGGCGAAATACAAAATGACAAAGTTGGAGATATTCATATAGTGAAGATCACCAGTCGTGATCCGGGACCTCCGCCGATAGAGTATATACTCGGTTCGGGAGGAGTTTATATGGATATGGTTATTCATGATTTTGACATGGCGCGGTTTATTACGAATTCAGAGGTGGACGAAATATTTTGCAAGGGGATGGTTCGAGTCGATCCGGAAATTAAAACGGCAGGGGATTTTGACACTTCTGTTGCCGTTCTAAAATTTGTTGATGGTACACTCGTGATTATTGATAACAGCAGAAAAGCAATTTATGGATATGATCAGAGGTTGGAAGTCTTTGGTTCAAAAGGGATGTTGGGCGCTGAAAATAATAAAGCGGATAATCACTTTTATTACGATGAAAATGGTAAACATGAATCGCTGCCCCTTCACTTTTTTATGCAAAGATATACACAGTCTTATCTCAATGAGATAAATGAATTCTGTGAATCAGTTTTTAATAATAAAATTCCTCCGGTTTCAGGCAGGGACGGACTTGAAGCGATAAGAATCGCTATGGCCGCAAAATTGTCAGCGACCGAAAATCGACCTGTAAAAATGTCTGAAATTGAATAGCAAACTATTAGTGAAATACGAAAAAAACGGAAATACAGAAATGGCTAGTTCAAAAAAAATAAATGAAAGCAATAATGAAAATAAAACGAACATTTTATTCATTTTAAGCGACCAACAACGATGGGATACAGTTGAATGTTATGGTGAGCCAATATTTAAAAATCTAACCCCGAATCTTGACCAAATGGCAGCTGAGGGAGTAAGATTTCATAATACATTTACTGCTCAACCTGTTTGCGGACCAACGCGTTCTTGCTTGCAAACAGGAAAATATGCCACTGAAACAGGCTGTTTCCGAAATGAAATCGGGCTAAAACCAGATGAGAAAACATTGGCGCATTGGCTATCGGAATGCGGATATAAAAATGCCTACATAGGTAAATGGCATTTAGCGACGAATAAAATTAAAGGACGACCGGTCGAAGATTATTGGGATGCGCCTGTTCCTCCGGAAAAGCGTGGTGGATATAATGATTTCTGGTTGGCCTCCGATGTGCTTGAGTTCACTTCCCATAGTTATGATGGGTATATGTTCGATCAGAATGGAAATAAAAAATTCCTAACAAAAGGTAAATATAGAGCCGACGTCTTGACTGATTGGGCGATTGAATATATTAAGGAGCAAAAAGATGAAGTTAACCCATTTTTCCTTTTTTTATCTTACATAGAACCACACCATCAGAACGATAATTTTAGGTATGAAGGACCAAAAGGTTCAAAAGAAAAATTTGCCGAATACAGAGTCCCGGATGATCTGAAGAGATATGAGGGCGATTGGGAAAAGGAAATGCCAGATTATCTTGGATGTTGTAATGCTCTGGACTATAACTTGGGTCGCATTCGCAAGGAGCTTGCACGGTTAAACATGGACGAAGATACTCTGGTAATTTATGTGTCCGATCATGGTTCTCATTTTCGAACAAGAAATGATGAGTATAAAAGATCTTGTCATGAAAGCTCTATAAGGGTTCCGTTAATTATTTACGGTCCGGGCTTCAAAGGAGGAAAAGTTGTAAATGAGATGGTAAGTTTAATAGATTTGCCGCCAACTGTAGTTAAAGCGGCAGGTAGAAATGTGCCGCAATCTATGAAAGGAAAACCATTGCAGCTCTTACTCGATAATGATAAATATGACTGGCAAAAAGATGTATTTGTTCAAATAAGTGAATCGCAAGTGGGCCGTGCAATAAGAACCAAAAGGTGGAAGTATTCGGTTACGGCTCCACATAAAGAAGGTTGGGACGATTTCGAGAGTGATACATTCGTTGAAGATTGTTTATATGATCTAGAAAATGATCCGTCCGAGATCAATAATTTAGTAGAGGACCCGACGTATGATGAAATTCGTACTGAATTAGCTGAGAGGCTTATTCAAAGAATGATGCATGCCGGGGAAGAAAGACCAATTATTCATTCGGCCAGATGGAAAAATATTAACAAACAATTTGGAATGAGATAAAATAAAATGAAACGATGCATTTGTTTAATAACATTCATTTTAACATCAATATTAAGTGCTCAATCAAAAATTGATGTTCCCTCGGTATACTCAAATTTACAGCTTGATGAAAATGGAAAAGTATTCGCCCTTATGAACGGCACAAAATATTATGCAAAAAAGGACAATTCCTTTTACTCGATCGATAAAGTTTTAGCCGAAGGCAGGGGAATGGAACGAGGAATCGAATTAAAATTCCATGAAAGTATTACCGGGATTGTTCACTACGGGTTTATACATTATTCGGATTCAGACCACCCGATGCCAGTCTATAGAAAAGATTTTATCCCAATTAAACAAGGAAGAGTATTCATCGATATTTCCTCCCTTAATGGAAAAAATGATATGATAAATTGGGAGAAAAACAAGCAAGGAACGATCGGTTACAGGATAACGAATGCTGACGGTGAGATAATTTACGACGGCAAAATAAGTTTTATCGGGAATGGCCCTTTCGAAGTTGTAAACACAATAATCGAAGGACCTTTTATCAATCTGTTAGCTCCAAATAGTTGCACAATAAATTTTAATACGAATGAAAAATCGATAGTTGAACTCGTGGTAAACGGGAGAATTTATACTGATCAAGACTCAACCTACATGCACGTTTTCGAAATAAATAATTTAGAATCTTCAACTTATTATAAATATGTAATTAAATATGGCGAACTTAAACAGAGCTATGCCTTTAAAACTGCCCCGATTGAAGGATCACGCGAAAAGTTTGTCTTTTCCTATTTGAGTGATTCCAGGCATAACGGAGGTGGTGGAGAACGTAATCTGTTTGGAAATAATGCATACATTATGAAAAAAGCCGCGGCAGTCAGTTCATTTTATGATTCAAGATTCATGCAATTCACCGGTGATTTAATAAATGGAGCCCCGACCAGACTTTCAGAATCTGAACTGCAGTATATTAATTGGAAGAATGTAATTGCTCCCTTTGCCCATCATTTTCCAATTATCACCGGTGTGGGAAATCATGAAAAAATAGTATTCGATTTTGGTAGTGATAAAAATGGGGAGGCTATCAGAATAGATCGTTTCCCGTTTGAAACCGAATCTGCTGAAGTGATTTATGGGCAAAACTTTATTAATCCAAAAAATAGCCCGCTTTCAGAGGATGGGGCAATATATGATCCTGACCCGACCAAGTTAGATTTTCCAAGTTATGATGAAAATGTATTTTCGTACGTATATGATAACGTGGCGATGATTGTTCTCAATTCACATTATTGGTATCCGGATTATAAAGAAATTGGTGGAAATCCGCATGGTTATATAATGGATAATCAACTAAACTGGTTGAGACAGCAAATAACAAAGTTTGAAAAAAATCCAAATATCGATCACATTTTTGTCACGATTCATACTCCGGTTTTTCCAAATAGCGGCCATATTAAAGATGGAATGTGGCACAATGGAGATAATTCGGTAAGACCATGGATTGCAGGCAATCAAACCAAGAAAGGAATTTTGGAAAGAAGAGACGAAATTCTGAACATAACGGTAAACGAATCCCAAAAATTCGTCGCCTTTTTAACAGGTGATGAACATAATTATTGTAAAACGGAAATTGGACCGGAAACGCCGATTTATCCTGAAGATTATTTATATGAGAGAATAAAGCTAAAAAGAACGGTTTTTCAAATAAACAATGGTTCAGCAGGTGCTCCATATCAGGCTCAACTCGAAGTCCCATGGACTGACTTTACCACATCGTTTTCGACTCAATACGCAATTTGCCTATTTTTTATTGACGGCGAAAAGGTTGAAATGAAAGTACTGAACCCTGATACTCTCGAAGAAATTGATTTTATAAAATTGAGGTGATTCTGAATTTATTAATGAAATGGAGTTTAATAAAAATTTATGGCTGAGCGATGATAAAAAATAACAGAAGAGATTTTATTAAAAAAAGTTTGGTCGCAGCCTCAGGTATCACGCTTGGTACCTCGGGATTGTTATCGGCTTGTTCTGTTGAGAATAAAGTAGCAGGTAAAAAACCGAATGTTCTTCTAATAATGTGTGATGATATGGGTTTCTCTGATATCGGATGTTACGGAGGAGAAATATCAACTCCAAATTTAGACAAACTTGCCAGTGAAGGAATGAAATTCACTCAATTCTATAACGCTGCTCGTTGCTGTCCGACAAGAGCTTCGTTGCTCACGGGATTATATCCTCACCAAGCTGGTCTTGGAAATATGGTTCAAAAAGAACCAAGCGAGAAGGGTCCGTATCAAGGTTTCCTCAGTGAAAACGGAGTAACAATTGCTGAAGTTTTAAAATCGAATGGTTACAAAACGTATATGTCGGGTAAATGGCACGTCGGTGAAAATAGGCCTCACTGGCCTGTTGATCGAGGATTTGACAAATACTACGGACTGATTAGCGGAGCAATGAACTATTTCGATATCAGCAAAAGTAAAAAAAAGGGCTTAAAAAGGGTTTTTGCAAAAGATGGTGAGTTATTCGATCCACCGAAAAATAATTTTTATTCGACAGATGCTTTTACTGATGAAGCAATTTCGCAGTTGACCGATCATGCTCAAAGTGAAAAGCCATTTTTTATGTATCTCGCTTACAATGCTCCACACTGGCCACTACATGCATATCCAGAAGATATAGATAAATATCGTGGAAAATATATGAAGGGTTGGGCCGAACTCAGGCGTGAAAGATACAACAGACAATTGGAAATGGGATTAATTTCTCCTGATTGGAAATTATCAGAACAGGATTCTGAGGCATATGAATGGGAAGAGGTTGCGGATAAGGAAAGAATGGATCTCAAAATGGCGATTTACGCGGCTCAGATTGAAAGAATGGATACAAATATTGGAAGAGTTATCGAAAAACTGAAAAATATGAATCAATTGGATGAAACTTTGATACTGTTTTTATCTGATAACGGCGGATGCGCCGAAAATCATCCTCTTGGAAATGACGGCATGGGAGGATGGAACGGGGAGCTTGGTACAGTTAATTCTTACTCGACTTATGGAAGATCATGGTCGAATGCATCCAACACTCCTTTTCGACTTCACAAAAAGAATACTCATGAGGGTGGAATAGCTACCCCTCTAATCGCACGTTTTCCGAGAGAAGTAAAACCCGGATCAAAAAGTGACCAAATGGGGCACGTTATTGATATTATGGCGACTGTCTTAGACATTTCCGATTCAAATTATCCTACAAAATTCAAAGGTAATAGTATAACACCACTTGAAGGCAAATCCTTAATGCCTTTACTGAAAGGAGAAAATAAAAACATTCATGATAAAATTTATTGGGAGCATATCGGAAATAGAGCCATTCGGAAAGGAAATTGGAAATTGGTTTCTGTAGATGATGGTAATTGGGAATTGTACGATATGAAATCAGATCGGACCGAAACTAACAATCTCATAAATCAGTATCCCGATCTTGCAGCAGAATTAAAGCATGATTATTCATTGTGGGCCGAAAAATGCGGAGTTTAATAATATATCTGCATAAGGCAGATGAATCATTTATTGAGAAAAGCGCGATCAATATTCAGTTTCGCTTATTATTTCGATCTGAATTGTTGATAGATGCAAAAAAAATTAATATGCGTTGCAGACGTTTGCGGTGTCTTTAATATCTTTAATTTATATCGGAATACCAAGAATTGAATTGTGATTTTGGTTTACAGATGTCAAAAATTTGTCGCCCAAAAGGGGTATTCTTAGCAAAATATCAAGGGTAGAAGTCGGAGGCATAGTAATTGTTATCGGAGCTTTTGGAAAGAATTCAATACATAAAAATAATTAACAGCGCAGAATGATTGAACATATAATTAATAATAAAGATTTAAATGCAGAGACTATAAGTCTGAAGTTTCTAAAATTGGGAAGCGATACACTGTTATTAGTTTATATAATTGGTGATCATACAAGTGTATCAACGATTGAAATGATAAATAGTTCAACAGTTCTATTTGTCTTAATATTTGATTTGAGGAGGGAAAATTCATGATGAGTAAACTTACGAGATGGCTGAATAAACATTTGTTTTTGATATTAATATTTCTCTATTCGTCCGCAATTGGGCAAATAGAAAAAATAAGATCAAATTTTTCAAATCCACCTGCAGAATATAGTCTTGTTCCATTCTGGTCTTGGAACGGAAAGCTCGAAGCAGATAAACTGAAATGGCAAATGGATCAAATGAAGGAAAAGGGAATTGATGGTGCGTTTATCCACGCAAGAGCAGGTCTCACAGAAAGCGAGACTCCTTATTTATCCGATGCATTTTGGGTTGCCATGGATACCTCGGTAACTCACGCAAAACGAATTGGTTTCCAAACATATCTATATGATGAGGACAAATGGCCTAGCGGAAGCGCCGGTGGAAGAACTATTGCCGTTAATCCCGAAGAATTTACTAAAAAGGGATTATACTATGATTTTATGGAAGTGATTGGCGAGCAGCAAATTAATTTGAATTTCAGAGGAGATATTGTTTCCGTTTTTGCGGGAAAGCTAAAACATGACGGCATTTTAATAACATCATCTTTGATTGATATTACAAATAAAAATGGAACGGTTTGGAACGTTCCCAATGGGAAATGGTTGATCGTCGCTTTTTCTTTACATTTAGATCAAACCGGACAAATAGATTATATGGATATGGATGCTGTTCGTACTTTTCTCGATCTCACACATGAAGAATATTATAAAAGATTTGGAAATGAGTTTGGAAGAACAATTCCCGGAATATTTTTCGACGAAATCTATTTGAACCCCCATCAGAGAATACGAACTTTGATTTGGACTGACGACTTCTTAGAACAGTTTCTGACACTAAAAGGATACGATCTTAAACCCTTTTTACCACTTCTGAGTTTTGATGGTGATGAAGAGACATCAAAAATCCGTTCCGATTATTTCGATGTTGTTAGTGAACTTTATACAAACGCATGGTTTAGACAATATGCCGATTGGGCCGAAGATCACTCAATTTGGGTAACGGGTCACACAGGTGAACGATTCGATTCTTTCTTCAAACAAGGTGATTATTTTAAAACTATGGGACAGCTTCAAATCCCAACCGCAGATAATGAGGACTTTCGTTATGGTTTTCCCCGTCTGATAAATTGGTATGCACCAAAACAAATGAGTTCTATTGCGCATAATTATGGGCGAACTCGGGTTGGAAGCGAAGCGATGGGTGGTGGGGGTTATGGAATTTCACTCGCTGAATATAAATACGGATTAGGGATGTTAGCTTCCTACGGCATCAACTTTTTTATTCCCCATCTATTTCATTACGAAGTGAATACTCCGGAAACTCAAGAAGATGCGCCTCCAAGTTGGTTTTACCGCAATCCTTATTGGAAATATTTCAAACCCTTAGCGGATTATGGAAAGCGGCTTTCTTATGTTTTATCACAAGGCCATCATGTCAGCGATGTTGCTTTATTGCATCCATTAAGTGCTCAGTGGGCTGATGGAAATGAGAGGAGGATTCAGGAAACGGATTTTATGAATATCCAACAAAATTTATTAGATAATTTGATAGACTATGATATTATTGATCCAAATTCGTTATCAAAATCGGATGTTAGTGATGGCTTCATCTCAATATTTGACGCAAATTATAAGGTATTATTACTTCCGGCTATCCCGGTTTTGAGCCTTGAGGAAGCTGAAAAAATTTATGAATTCTACCAAAATGGCGGAATCGTGGTAGCCCTGGATCCCCTCCCTTCTAAATCAATGCACGGCGGTACAAACGACGGTCGGGTTAAAGAAATAATTAAGAAAGTATTCGGTTATGATCCGAGTCAAATACAGAAAAGGTATTTTCGAGTTGACGACAACTTTAAACATTTTTATCGTACGCATAAAAATGTTAATGGTGGAATCGGAATCTTTACTCAATACCTGAACGAGATACCAAGAATACTTGAAATAGTGGTTAATGATGGATTCGATATTTTAAGTGGCGACAAAATAGCATTAAATTTTAATAGACGAAAATTGAAAGACGCAGAAATATTTTATTTTATGAATGAATTGGATGAGACGAAAAGCTGGGTTATCGAATTCGATGGTGTTAGATATATCGAAAAATGGGATTTGTACACCGGCGAAATATCAGAAGAAAATAATTGGCTTACCGGGGCAAATGGGAATCAATGTTTGGTTTTAAGCCTGAAAGGACATGAAAGCAAAGTTTTTACGTTTGTTGATGGAAGTATTGAATCGAAGACAGAAGCGATAAAGGAGAGCAATCTTCTCCATCCCAAAATGACAATGCAAGAAAGCGCAAAAACGGTAACCGGTTGGAGTAAATCTAAGGATTCGATATCAGTTGAGTTACTTACCGGCAATCTTGAAAAAGAAAAAATAAAAATTCCTGCTGAGAATGATTTAAAATCTCTAGAAATTGAGGGAAAATGGAACTTTCAACTCGTACCTGAAGAATTGGACTATAAATGGACTAATAATGTCTCGCATCAAATTGTAGAATTGCCTTTAATGAAATTTGCTTGGAGCCATGAAAATTTGAACTCTTCATTAAGAGATGAAATAAATCCATTACTCTGGAAGGAAATCAAAATTGAAGACCTATATAATAAAAAAGAAGGTGTTCAGCGATACTTGAGTGACTGGAATGCAAAATGGATAACCTATTACCAAACTCAACTCCACAGAAGGAATTTAGGAGGGGGCTCCAAATTATTTAAGAAATCGATTGAATTTGAAAAACCTATTTCCAACGCAAAAATTTTTATTACTGCCGATGAATCTTACGAATTGATGATTAACGGTGAGTTCATCAGTAAAGATAATAATTGGAAAACTGTAGAAAGATATGAGTTAGATGGAGCCAGGTTTCAGTCTGAAACAGAAATAATCGTAAAAGTTAAAAATACAAACGGTCTTTTATTCGAGGCTGATTTTGAATTAACTGATGGCGAAATCGTGAAAGTAATTTCTGACAACTCATGGCTGGCAGTTGATGACGGTTCAGTGGTAGAGAATGCTTTTGAATATTCATCTCCTCCTCTAGGTCGCTGGGGAAAAATAGCCAAAACGGATTCGAAAATTAGTTTTCCGCTCATCGCAAATTATAAACAGTTTTTGCCCCCTGGAGCTTTCGCTCTAAAGAAACCAAATATAATTGGTGAATATAATATATATATCAATAATCAATTGTTAGAATTCAACCCGAATGAGGACAGTTTGAATTTTCAGCATTTATTAAGTGAGAAGGAAAATGAGATTGAAATTTCTGTGGAAATTTTCGATGAAAATTATGGATTAATTAAACCGCTGCAAATTTTCTGCACTAGTATTGAAACCGAACTGACCGACTGGCAAAATCTAAATATAGGTTGGTATTCGGGCAGAGGACTTTATTCCAAATCCATTATTGTACCGAATAATTATTTGGGCGAAGATCAAAAGTTAATCTTGGATTTGGGCGAAGTCAATCATTTTGCTGAAATCTGGATTAATGGAAAGTTAGCATCTTATCATTCATGGGGACCCTTCGAGTCTGATATAACAAATTTCTTAATCGAAGGTCAGAATAACATAACGGTGGTTGTTGCAAATCTTATTATTAATGAAGCCCAGTGGAATATCCTTGATGATAATTATGATTCACGAGCAGCGAGGTGGTGGCTTGACGGTACAATTAGTAGAGAAAAGAATAAATTAAAATCAGGTTTGATCGGTCCCGTAAATTTAATCCCTTTAAAAAAAGTGAGTGTAAAAATTGAATAAAATTAAGATCCTGTTAACCGTTATTATCACAATCATTTTTAGTGAATACAATTCAGGGCAAGAAGCCAATTTCAGATTCGAAGCCCCAACTTTAACTAATGTTGTAAAATCACTTAGTGAAATAGATACAATTGGAAACAAACTCGGAGTTTGGTCGGATGGTTTTATCCCTTACCCATATTACGCCTTAAATATGGATAATGATTTCGGCAGAACACATTTTCAAGGAATGCAACGACTTCAAGATAAAAATTACATTGTAATTTCGGGATCGAATATTGCCAGATTGGGAAATACTTCAAGATACGGAATAGGAAGCGGTAAAAGTTTTGATGATCTGATTGAGCCTGAAGGGAACTTGTTTATTGCACGTTTAACATCTAAAAAAGCTATAGGTGAATTTGGGTCGAATATTGATACTCAAACAGAGAAACCAGATGAGTTGGATCGAATAATTTATGACATCAAAGTTAAAATAAAACTGCCATCGGGTACATACCTTTGGCATCCCGGTGGAATTAGTGTCTACGGTGATATACTTGTTGTTCCAACCGAAAATTATTCTGCTGAACTGGGAAAAGTTTCTTCTCAAATTCTTTTCTATGATGTTTCAAATCCGGAGCAACCCAAAAAATTTAATTTCATTGTAGATAGAACCGGCGATCCGATCGAAGATAAGGCCGGAGCAGCAGCTTTGGTAAGAATGGATGATGGATTTTTCCTTCTGCTTGCACGAAGTACCACTCATTCCTATTTGTATATATCGAACTCAACAAATTTTTTAGATGGGTTTAACCAAGAACCGCTGGCAATAATTGACGAAAAAACCGCCCTCTCAATTGACGGAAAATCGAATGTCAAATTTGGAGGAAGCGGAGTAAATTTTGTTAAACAAAAGAATGGTGAGCTATTCCTCTTTGGCTTTTCGAGTGTCAAACTTGGAGGGAGTAAAATGGATCCGATGCGACCACAAAGAAGTTTTGCAAGACTTTTCAAACTAAGCTTCGAAAATGGAAATATCTCGAAACCAATTATCCAACTGATAAAAATCAAAGAGTTTGCACAAAAACAACTCGACCCAAAAGGGTACGGCCATTTTGGTGCTGCAGGAATCTATGTTACTGCGGATGACGGTCTTGCACTCTATTGTACCCCTCGATGGCAAGTTTCGGAAATTGGTGATCATGAGCTCGAAAATATTATGAATGGTAAATTTTTCAAAATCGGTGATAAAGGTTTTATTCCTTTTATTGAGTTCTGGAAAAAATAATACGTTTCATACTAGTATATATAGTAATACAATTATCATCTTTTGAATAATTATAATTAATAGTAAGGAAATTAAATGATTTATATGCGAATATTATTGATAACCATATTGGTATTTACCATAAGCTGTACAAGTCACGAGAATGAAAAACACTATATCTATTATGGCAAAAACAAGTCCGATGCAGAATATCTTGCTGCTTTAGATCTTAGAGATGATCTTAAAGAAGTTACTGAGAGTGAAGTATTTGTGGGGGAGGAAACCGATAGATTTGAATCGGACGGATTTATATATCTGATTGGAACTCCTACTTCGAATGAAAACATTAAAAAATTAGTTGAACAGGGGAAATTAGAACTTTCCGGTGAAAATCCGGGGAAAAGAGGGGGAATATTAAAAACTGTAAATCTGGAAAGTAGTAAAAAGGCTTTAGTTATTGGAGGCAGCGATGCTAATGGTGCTGTCTATGCTTTGTTCGATTTTTGTACGGAGTATTTGAAAGTCGATCCGTTTTCTTACTGGAACGGGTATAAACCGGAAAAGAATTATGACTTCAATCCCTTTATTGTAGATGAAAAAATCATTGAGCCTCCATTAGTGGAGTACTTGGAATATATTAATAATGATTTTGACGAATTGGCGAATCTTAAAGATCCTCCTCTCGAAATTGATTTTGAAAATTTTAAGGAATTGATCGATGCTATTGTAAGACTTCGGTTTAATGTGCTGAATCTTAATAATCAACTGGGTGGTCATGGCTTTGTTAGCAGGGAGCATTATAAAAAATTGAGGCCTAATTATAAACCGAATGATGCATTGATAGATAGTATTGCGAATTATGCCCGCAAAAGAGGAATGTTATTGCATCAATCTTTTGGTTTAGGGAAAATCCCAAATGATTTTTCAGATCAAGTCCAATTATGTTACGAAGAACATAAAAAGGAATGGATGGAAAATTGGGAATATCAGATCAAAAATTTTCGATTTAAGGAGGATATATTTGTTATTTACGGGGCTCGGTATCCATATGCCGATAGAGGTTATGAAAGCTCATGCGGCGAAAATATAGTGGAAATAGCAAATGAATGGTTTAGGGTAAAAGATAGTTTACTCAATGTTTATTATCCGAATGTACCTAAAGGAAATGGATTATACTCGGAGGCGATGCAGGACTTTAATGACGGTGTTCGACCACCGAAGGATTACTATATCTTTTGGGCTGATGATGGCGCAGGTGGGTGGGAAGTTTATCCGAAAAATACAGATGGATATAAAATGGGCATTTATAACCATGCAGGTTTTTGGCGTAATCATGTTGTAATGGATCCTTATCCTGTTAAAATTGATACAACGATGAAAGAAATGTTCGAAAAGTACAACGCTACCAATGCTGTTAGAGTTAACGGACAGACGTTTCGGTTATTCCTACTCAATATTGAAGCTCTCGCGAGAGTATCAAATTTTCCGGAAAAATACGATGGTGAAAAGTTCTACATCGAATGGACGACAAGATATTTTGGTGAAAAACATGCTTCTGAGATAGTTCAAATTCTTAAGGATTTCCATTATGCTCAGTATGACAGAATGGGATATGTTGAAGTATTATGGTATATCAAAAAATCGATAGCTTACCTTCAGGACGAAAAGGTTCAAGGAGCATGGAGATCCTTCTATGTTGATAAAGAGGAAATCAAGATCGATAATCTCGATTGGAGAATAAAAACAATTCGTTCGGCATTGGAACGTGCCTATCAATTGGAAGGAAAGGTTGATGATCAAGCTTTCTTTTTTCACGATCATGTAATCTTGCAAATTGAATTATTGACACAATTGTATGAATTCCAAAAATCGCTAGAACATGCGGCTATGCTGAAGGAACGATATGAGATGACAAAATCAGATCAGGATCGAACAGCATTTATGGATCAAATAAAGATCGCAAAAAAACTATTAGAAACTCATACTCAAAATCGAATTGAGGGAGATAAAAATAAAAAATGGGCGACATGGTATTACCCTTCAAAACAAAGACCAAATAATGGTTATCCGGAACAGGAGATGCTGGATAAAGTATTGCGAAAGGAAGTGAATTAGAAATGAAAAAATTATTTAAAATATTATTGGTTTTGGCTCTATCGGATTTATGCCCGATAAGCGCGCATGATTATAGTTCAAATCAGCATATTTTAATTATTGGTGATAAATCAACGGATATAGAATATTTGGCTGCAAAAGATCTGAAAAATGATCTTGAGAGGGTCACCCAATCAAAAGTTATGCTAATGTCCGAGAAAGAATATAAGAATCAAAATGGATTCATTTATTTAATCGGAACTGTTAATACAAATTATAAAATAAACGAATTGGCAAACTTGCGTAAGATAAACCTATCCGGTGAGAATCCCGGTAAACGTGGAGGAATAATTCAAGTTGTTGAAGAAAACAATGGTGGCAAAATATTAATTATCGGAGGTAGCGACCCTGAGGGGTGTATGTATTCCCTTTTTGAATTTTCACATAAGAATTTGGGGATTGATCCGTTTGCTTTTTGGACAGGTTATAATCCTAAAAAAAATACTGACTTTAATCCGCTTCAAGTTTCTGATGAGATTATCAGCCCACCCAAAGTTGATTATTTGGAATATTTCGTAAATGATGAAAATGAGCTTGCGAATCTTGAAGAACCGGTCGGAAAAATAGGCTTTCGCCTCGGGAAGCAGTTGATAGATTCATTAGTAAGGTTGAAATTCAATGTTCTCTTGCCCAGTTCGATGGCGGATAGTACGATTAATTATGCCCGAAAAAGGGGAATGTTAATTGTTGAAGACTTTAGATTGGGTAAATATCCAAATGACTTTACAGACCAAGTAGAATTGTGCTTCTCTGAAAACAGAGACAAATGGATCGAAAACTGGGAATACCAGCTACAAAACTTTAAGTACAAAGACTCTATTTTTGTAGAATACCGACCGCGATATCCATTCGCGGATATTGCTTACGAGAGTTCTTGTGGAGAAAATTTGGTAGAGCTTTTTACGGAAATTTATCGCGTTAAAGATAGTCTGTTGAATATATATTATCCCAACACACCAAAGTCAGCTGAATTATACGCAAGCGGAATGAGACTTTTTAATGAGGGATTTAGACCTCCAAAGGATTATTACGTACTCTGGTCTGATGATGGTAAAGGAGGATTTGAGCTTTATCCTGAAGATACATACGGTTATAAGTTTGGCATTTATAATCATGCCGGTTTTTGGCGAAATCATATTGTGATGGATCCTTATCCGGTAAAAATCGAGACACTGATGAAAAAAATGTTTCGCGAATACGATGCATATAATATTGTTAAAGTTAATGGTCAAACATTTAGATTATTTCTGATCAATATTGAAGCATTGGCGAGAGTATCGAATGATCCCGAAAACTTTGACGGAGAAAAATTTTACAACGAATGGGTAACTCGCTATTTCGGATTTAAGCATTCGAATGAAATGGTTCGCATCCTTAAAGATTTTCACGATGCACAATATGATCGAATGGGCTATGTGGAAGTTTTATGGTACATCAAAAAAATAATTGCTTACCTGGGCGATGAAAAAGTACAAGGAGCATGGAAGTCATTTTATGTGAACAAAGAAGAGGTTTTAATCGAACGACTTGATTGGCGGCTTGATAAAATTACCGATGCGCTGAACCGTGCTTATGAAATTGAACACACGGTTGATGATCAATCTTATTTTTATCATGACCATATTTTACTGCAAATTGAATTGTTGAAAGAAATTTACGAGTTTCAAAATGCACTTGAAGAAGCTGTTGACCTAAAGGAAGTATATCTCCAAAAGAAAAATCAAACCGATCTAAATAGCTTTATAGAGAAAATTCATGAAGCTAATGATATTCTTCAAAGTCATACTTCAAATAAAATTAAAGGTGACAAAAACATGGATTGGGCAACCTGGTATTATCCATCAAAACAAAGACCAAACAATGGTTATCCTACAGAAGAAATGCTTAATAATTTAATAATACATGTTGGTGGGTTAGAATAAGTATAAAATGACAAGGAAAATAAATTTGATAAATAAGAGAATAATTCTTTTCGCGATAGCATTTGTATATACTTTAAGTTTGTCTGGTTGCGAAACGCAAATGCAAAAATCCGAAATAAGCTATGTGGATTTAGTTCAACCACTTATGGGGACAATAGAAACAAGATGGTTCTATTTTTCTTCCGCATCACGCCCATTCGGAATGGTCAACTTGAATCCGGATAATCTCGTTTCTGAAACTTGGAAGACCGGATATGATTACAGTGTTGATTCTATTCGAGGTTTTAGTCACATACACGCTTGGCAACTTTCAGGAATATCGATCATGCCGGTGGTTGGGGACGTTGATCCGACCAAAGGCGCAAACGATTATGGCTCACCATACAGTCACGAAAAAGAAAAAGTAAAACCTGGTTATCATTATGTTGAACTCGATCGTTACGATATTAAAGCTGAAGTTACATCAACAAAACGGGTAGGATTTCACAGGTATACCTTCCCGAAATCATCTGAAGCGAAAGTCTTTTTCAATCTAGGTGGACAATTGGGTCCTTCTTACATGGAAGATGGTTTTGCGAAAAAGGTTTCCGCCACGGAGATCGAAGGATTTTCAGTCAATGCACCCACCAGAAGACGGCCAAAGCATTGTCCGGTCTTTTTTGTTGCACAATTGAACTCTCCAATGAAAGAATTTGATTTTTGGAAAGGATCAGAAATCTTATACGATGAAAATGAAATTTCTGGAGAAAATGTTGGCGCTATTCTTCAATTTAATTCGGAGGAAAATCAAGAGTTATTGATAAAAGTCGGCATATCTTATGTCAGCATTGAACAGGCGAGGTTAAATCTTGAAACTGAATTATCACATTGGGATTTTGACAAAACTGTTCAAGAATCTTTTGATGAATGGAATGAGTGGTTAGGTAAAATTGATGTTGAAGGTGCAACTCTAAATGAGCAACAAAGATTTTATACAGATTTATGGCATGCTTTACAAGGTAGAAGAACAATTAGTGATGTGAATGGAAAGTATAGTGATTTCACAGGTGATGAACGCAGAATAAAACAAATTCCGCTGGATGAAAATAACAAACCTTTATTTAATCACTACAATTCTGATTCATATTGGGGGGCGCAGTGGACTTTAAATACACTGTGGCACCTCGTTTACCCAAAAGTTTCTCAGGAATTTATAAATTCGATGATGCTTATGTATGAAGATGGAGGACTAATTCCAAGAGGTCCATCCGGTGGAAATTATACGTATGTGATGGTTGGTGCTCATTCAACTCCATTTATAGTTAGTGCTTATCAGAAAGGAATTCGCGGTTTTGATATAGAAAGAGTTTATGAAGGTTTACGCAAAAATCATTTGCCCGGCGGAATTATGGCAAAGGCCGGATATGAGCACAATACCTGGCTTGGCGGGGGATTGGAACATTATATAAAAAATGGTTTTGTGCCTTATCCTTTGCCTGAAAAAGTAATAGCAGGACATCAAGATGGTGCGGGGCAAACTCTTGAATATGCTTATCAAGACTGGACACTTGCACAGATGGCAAATTCACTCGGTAAGGAAGATGACTATAAGCTGTTTATGAAACGATCCGAGAACTATACCAATATTTTCGATTCGGGCATTGGTTGGATGCGGCCAAAAAATGTTGATGGACAATTTCGCCCGAATTATGATCCTTTGACTTATGATGAAGGGTGGGTGGAATCAAACGGGGCGCAAGCGACATATTTTGTTCCTCATGATGTAAAAGGTTTGATTGATCTGTTGGGAGGAAATGAAAAATTTACTGATAGATTAAATTTAGCTTTCGAAATGAGTATTGGGAATGGTTTTATAGGTGAAAAACCTCACCGCGAAGTTTATGTAAATTATGGAAATCAACCATCAACTCAAATGGCAAATCTGTTTAACTACTCCGGTGCTCCTTGGCTGACTCAGCATTGGACAAGAGAAATTGTTAATACGGTATTCAGCTCAACATTACCTGACGGAGGCTATTCCGGAGATGAGGATCAGGGTTTAATGGGCTCGCTTGCCGTTTTATTGAGAATAGGATTATTTGAAATGAACGGCGGTTGTTCCCCAAAACCGTTCTATGAAATCGGTAGTCCAGTCTTTGATAAAATTACAATTACACTTGATGAAGATTTTTATTCCGGCAAATTTTTCGTTATTGAAACTGAAAACAATTCGAAAGAAAACCGATATATCCAAAAAGTTGAGTTAGATGGTGAAGATTTGAATAAACCATGGTTCTTTCATTCGGATTTAGTTGATGGTGGAACATTAAAAATTCGGATGGGAAGCGAACCAAACAAAAATTGGGGAAGTATTAGTGATGCCGCACCCCCTTCAAAGTCTTCCAATAATTAGAAATATCATTGGGCGTGATATTGAACGTGAGATTCTAAACAAAGGAGCGCTCCATCACCGATTCAATGCGACAAATGAATAAAAATAATAAGATTTTAGGAAAGGATAGGAATTGATTAGAGCTAAGAATTATTTATTACTATTGGGAATCTTTTTGATAGCGGTTACTATCGATGCCCAAAGCATCTCCATAAAAAAGAGTATTAACAGCAATTGGAAATTCATTAAAAACCAAACAGATCAAATTGATGAGCTTCCCACAGAGAATTGGAAATATGTAAATTTACCTCATACTTGGAATGATAATGATGTTTTAGATGATGAACCAGGTTACTATCAGGGTAACGGATGGTATAAAAGGGACTTTTTTGTTCCTTCCTATGGTGAAGAAAAAAGAATATTTGTTTTATTTGAAGGAGCAAACCAGGTCACAAGTGTTTACATAAATAATAATTTTATCGGTCAACACAAAGGTGGTTATACAGCATTTACTTTTGATATTACCGAGCAGTTATTGTTCGGTCAAACGAATCAAATTCTGGTAAAAGTAAACAATGAAGTCGATGCTGACATCCCTCCACTTAGTGGGGATTTTACTTTCTACGGTGGTATCTACAGAGATGTATGGATAATCGAAAAAGAACCCATACATTTTGATTTTGAAAAATATGCTGATTCGGGAATTTTAATTTCAACTCCTGAAGTTAACAAAGACTTTGCACTGGTTAATATTAAAGGACTTTTATCAAATAAATCGACAGAATATTCAGAGTTGCAAATTGATATAAAAATAAAAGACCCTTCCAACAAGACAGTGTTTGAAACTATTTCCCAAATTGAGCTACCGGCAGGATTCAAGAAAGAATTCTCAATCAACGATCTAAAAATAACGTCCCCAATACTTTGGTCTCTGAAAACACCTAATCTTTATCGAGTTTCTGTTATCCTAAAGGATAAACAAAACGATAGAGTTTTGGATGAGGTTGAGAATCCGCTTGGATTTAGATTTTACCATTTTGATCCGGACGAGGGATTTTTCTTAAATGGGGAGCCGCTAAAAATAATCGGTGTATCACGTCATCAAGATTATGCAAATATTGGGAATGGATTGAGTAATGAATTACATGTTAAAGATGTTGAGTTGATAAAAGAAATGGGCGCGAACTTTTTAAGAATCGCGCATTATCCGCAAGATCCATCCATATTGGAAACATGCGACAGACTTGGAATTTTGGCTTCTGTTGAAACTCCGCTTGTAAATGACATCACATTATCTGATTCGTTTTTTGAAAACTCTCACAACATGATGAAAGAGATGATCTTCCAAAATTATAATCATCCTTCCGTTATTGCTTGGTGTTACATGAATGAAATTTTGTTGGGATATAAACGAAAAACAAAAAATGATCCGAACGCATACACATCCAATTATTTTAGCGAAGTAAAACGATTAGCATCCGAAATGGACAGCATTTCAAAGGCTTTGGACAGTGAGAGATATACAATGATTGTAAATCATGGTGAACTAGATCTTTATTCGAAGGCAGGACTTTCGGAGGTGGCCGATTTAAATGCTTGGAATCTTTATCATGGCTGGTACAGTGAAAATTTTGAAAATCTCGACAAACATCTTGATGAACACTACAAAAAATTTCCGAACACACCTTTGTTAATTGGGGAATACGGAGCCGGTGTTGATCCGCGTCTGAGATCGGAAGAGCCGATAAGATTTGATTTTACGCATGATTGGGCTGTAAAATATCATAAATATTATGTTGATGCGATGAATAAAAGACCATTTGTTTCCGGTGGATTCGTTTGGAATTTTGCGGATTTTGGATCGGAATTTCGAGTTGATGCTGTTCCGCATATTAATAATAAAGGACTCGTGGGAATTGATCGTGTTCCAAAAGATGTTTATTACTGGTATAAAGCAATATTAAATGAAAAACCGGTTGTTGAAATTGGTTCAAAGAATTGGACGAAAAGAACCGGAGTTTCACTAATTGATGAAAAAATTACTAATCAAACGATCGAAGTTTATAGCAATCTCGATTCTGTTTATTTAATTCACAATGGTAATAGTTCTGAGTGGAAGGAATTAGTTGAAAATGTAGCAAACTTTCAAATTAAATTCGAAAACGGTTCCAATTTTGTCCGAGCAATTGGAATCTCTGATGGTGAAGAAATTATTGATCAGGTGACAATTGAATTTGAAATTATTCCATATAATCTGAAAGAATATTCAAATTGGAATTTAATCGCGGTTAATCTTGGTGATCACAGGAATTTTTACGATCCCGTCACTCGAATTAATTGGCTTCCGGATAAAAAATACGAGAGCGGGAATTGGGGTTTTATGGGTGGAGAGGTTTATTACAAAAAATCCACTTTTCAAAGCCAAACATTCAAACAGAAAAATGTGAATTCGAATCAGAAAAATGATATATCAAAAAATCTTAAAATTAAGTTCGGTTCTGAAAAAAATATTCTCGGAACAGAAAACGATCCACTATTTCAATCCCAGCGTCAAGGATTCGATTCTTACAGATTTGATGTCAATGACGGCAAATATGAAATTGAATTTTACCTTGCTGAATTAGAGGTTGATAGTGAATCTAAAGAGCTCATTTATAATCTTGGGAATGATCAGTTCGATTCAACCTCTCCTGCAGAAAGGATATTTGATATACTGATAAATGATAAAGTGATTTTTCCCGGAATTAATTTGGCAAAAAATATTGGAGCAGAAAGAGCCGAAATTTATAAGACCGAAGTATTGGTAAAAAATGATTCGGGAATCACCATAAAGCTGAATTCGGGTAAAATACCAGGTTTTTTAAATGCAATTTTGCTAAGGAAAATTCTATAAATGAATAAGATAAAAAATATCATTACAAAATTTTTGATCCTTCTGTTACTGTTTACCGCGCAAATTGTGAACGCTAATTTGTTATCGAAGATTCAAAAGGAGTTTGATGTCAAAGATTTTGGAGCGGTGGGCGATGGTGAATCAATGGATCACAAAGCAATTAACCGCGCTATTGAAGCGGCTTATTTGCAAGGTGGTGGAATTGTAATTCTAAAGGCTGGCAATTTTTTATCCGGCTCGATCAGGTTGAAAAGCAATGTGACTTTAAAAATCGAGAGAAATGCTAAACTAATAGGGGCGCCGGCAGGTGTGCATGCTTATGATCCTAGAGAAGAAAACATTTGGGATAGATATCAGGATGTCGGTCATTCATATTTTCGTCCCGCTCTGATCTGGGCAGAAAATGAAAATAGAATAGGAGTGATAGGGCCCGGAATTATTGAGGGCGGAGGTCTTACAAAAAGCAACAACGTTCCCGATGGTGATGGGGATAAGGTTATATCCTTCAAATTATGTAGTAACGTTAGAATAGAGAATTTAATTATAAAAGAAGCCGGGCATTTTGCAGTTCTTGCAACCGGAATTGACACGCTTTTGCTAAAAAGTCTTTCAATCAGCACGCAACGGGATGGTGTGAACATTGTCTCTTCCAGCAACGTATTAGTGGAAGATTGCAAGATACTTTCATATCACTACGAAAATGAAAAATTAGTTGGTGGGGACGACGCACTGGCATTAAAAAGTGATTATTCACTCGGATATCCAAGAACAAGCGAAAACATTATAATCCGAAGATGTGAAATCGGAAGTGGTGGCGCAAACGCGTTTAACATCGGGTCAGAGACCGTTGGAGATTTCAAAAATATTTTGATCGAAGATCTTATAATTCTTCGAGCTGAAAAAGCCGGTATTGGAATTACCACAAATGACGGCGGGATTATTGACGGGATAACTCTTCGGGATATTAGAATGGGCAAAGTTGTAACACCATTGTACATCAACGTTTCAGATCGACTCCGTAGACCTGATAAAACAGTTAAAGGGAACATTAGGAACATCTTAATCGAAAAGTTTACCGCAGCGGATGTAAAAGGTTCAACCTCAAACCGTGGGCCTTGGACAGCTTCAATAAATGGTATGCGGGATTCAAGAATTGAAAATATAAAATTAAAGGATATCAATATTATATATGAAGGTGGAGGTGAGGCGCAATGGACAAATATTACACCGCCTGACCCACCGGCAAGATTTCCACCTCGATTTATGGGGATTCGTCCTGCTTACGGTTTGTTTATTCGTCATGCAGAGAATGTAGAACTGGAAAATGTTGTATTCACCTATAAACAGAAGGATTTTCGACCATCTTTATTAGCCATGAATGTAGATGAATTAAAAATTAAAAATTACTTCGCTTTGAAAGCAAATCCGGAATCGCCGGATATTATTCTAAACAAAACCCGTAACTTTTATTCAAATAATGACTCTTTAATAATAAAATATATTGAATAAATATTTTATTCATGAAAGGATAGCAGTATGATGAAAATTTCAAGAATCTTTTTAACAATTACCCTCGTTCTATTCTGTGACAGTGCAATATTGCCACAAAATTCTAATACAGTTTATAATGTGTTGGATTACGGGGTAATAAATGATGGCAAAATTCTTACGACGGACTCGATTAACAAGCTGATTTTAGAATGTAGTAATAATGGAGGTGGGATAGTTCGTTTCCCACACGGTACTTATTTATCTGGTACAATAAGACTTCAAAATAATGTAACTCTGCAATTAGATTTTGGGGCAATCATTCTCGGAGCTGAAAATAATATTGGTGCTTATGAATCCGCTGAGGAAAATCCGTGGGATGAGTACCAGGATTTTGGCCACAGTCATTTTCAAAATGGATTAATTGTCGGAATTGAAGTTGAGAATGTTAATATAATCGGACAGGGCGTTATCAATGGTGGAGGAATTACTGATCGAAATGTTGTTCCCGATGGGGGTGGAGACAAAGCTATTTCTTTGAAACATTCTAAAAATATTCTAATTGACGGAGTCAGAATTGAGCAAGGAGGTCACTTTGCGATTATTGCCACCGGCTGCGATACTTTAACAATCAGAAATATCCAGATATATACCCCTCGTGATGGTATGAACATTATCGCATCAACCGAAGTTTTGGTTGAAAACTGTTTTGTTGAAGCTGTACTGCACGATGAAAAAAGTCACATTGAAGAAGGAGATGACGCGATTGCCTTGAAAAGTGACTACTCACTCGGCTATGCACGATTGAGCGAGAACATCACCATTAGGGATTGTGTAATAAGAAGCGGCGGCGCTAATGCTTTCCAAATCGGCTCTGAAACTGCGGGGGATTTCAAAAACATTCGCGTTGAAAACATAATAATTCTTGGTGCAGAAAAAGCCGGAATCGGTATGACTACAAACGACGGGGCGGTTTTGGATGGAATTTATATTAATAATATAACTATGCGAAGAGTTGCGACTCCATTATTTATCCATACCTCCCAAAGGTTAAGAACCCCGGAAAAAGTCACACCGGGTCAATTCAAAAACATTGTAATAAAGAATGTTACCGCAAAAGATGTATACGGCTACTTAAAACATAGAGGTCCATGGACTGCCACGATAAGCGGTATAAAAGAATTTCCCGTGGATAATGTGACTTTGGAAAATATTCATATAATTTACAAAGGGATTGATGCCGGTGATTGGGAGGAAATCAATCCAAAAGATCCTTTAAGAAGTTACACTCCAAGGAGTATGGAAAGACGACCGGCATATGGGTTTTATCTCAGACACGCAGTAAATGTTTCGATGAAAAATGTTTATTTAGAATTCGAAAATGAGGATTCCCGACCAGCAATCTATGCTTCCGATATAATTGATTTTACAATCGATAACGTATACGCGGATCGTCCTGCACGATTAGACTTCGATATATTTTTGGAAGGGGTTACGGGGTTCAAATCGTATAATTCTGAAAAATTGATTATTCAAACTGAGAGGGAGTAGAAACTTGATAGTGCAATTCAGCCTTTGCTAGAAATTCCTGGTTTGCACAAACTTGCAGATCATATGTATAATTTAGGATTAAAGCTTGGTATATATTCAACACAATGGATTTCCTAACAAGCTGGATTTGTTGGTGGGTCAAGTGACAATAAAGATGGCGCCAGGTATTTAAGTCCAGAAGTGGCGAATTCCGAAAGAAGAAAATTAAAATATACTCCTGTCTTGTGCGGGGTCCGCTAGCAGAAAAGCTAAGTTGTTGAGTTAGAACGAGTTAAGTAGTGTAAATTTTGCAATTTGGGTGCTGCAAGTTATTTTTGTATATGTTTGTCAGACAAAATCAAAATCGCAGCGGCTC
>JAIPBD010000028.1 GCA_021739765.1 Melioribacteraceae bacterium | reverse complement strand
ATTAAGGATATTCATCAACTAAGTTATTTGTTGCCAAAGTCTGGGAAACAAAAATCTAAATTACTAGCACTGAATGAAATCCAAAATCAATTATTAGAAATCGTTTGAACTTGGGTGCTGCATTGCACAAAACAGGAAGGATCGACGGTTTATAATCTGAACGAATGGGATGCATTGTTTTAGTTGGTTGAATTATATTATAGAAATTGTAGCCGCAGCCTTCAGGCTGCGAGAAAGCATTTAAAGTTTCTCTTTCCAGAGTTTCAGTTGGCTCGAAACCATAACGGGATTTGGTGAACCAAATGTGCTTTTTCTTAGTAGAGCGGTTTCTATCAAGAACACTTCCTTTGCCGACTCATCAAAAATTTGATCAATCGATTTTAATTCTTCGAGGGAGAGTTCGTTCAATTTTTTGTTTTGTGATTCGGCAAGTTTAACAACTTGCCCAACTATCTCATGCGATTTCCGAAAAGGGATGTTTTTCATTACAAGCCAATCCGCTAAGTCGGTAGCCAGAGAAAAATCACCGTCCAATTCATCTACAAATCTATTTTCGTTGATAGAAATAGTTCCGATTATCCCTTTCATCATTTTGAGAGATCCCGAAAATGTGTCGTAAGAATCGAACAATGGTTCTTTATCTTCCTGTAAGTCGCGGTTGTAACTGAGCGGTAAAGATTTAACTGTTGTTATTAAAGAGTTGTAATTACCGTAAACACGACCGGTTTTCCCGCGAATTAACTCGGCGATATCGGGATTTTTTTTCTGGGGCATCAAAGAAGAACCGGTAGAATACTCGTCACCCATCCTAATGAAATTCCACTCTTTTGTCGACCAAATAATTAATTCTTCGCTGAGCCGGCTAAGATTCATCATCCCGATCACACACACATTCAAAAAATCGACGATGTAATCACGGTCGGAAACGGAATCGAGCGCGTTATTGGATGGAAAGGCAAATCCTAAATCATTGCTTGTTTTTTCTCTATTTAAAGGAAGAGTTGAACCTGCAAGTGCTCCGGAGCCGAGAGGTGAAACATTTGCTTCGTTAAAAACATGCGCCAAGCGATTTTTTGTCCGTTCCAACATTTCAACATAAGCTAACAAATGAAAAGCGAGTGAAATCGGTTGTGCCCTTTGCAAATGAGTATAACCGGGAATTATTGTATTAATATGTTTTTCGGCTAATTGAATTAACGATTTTTGAAGATCAATTGATTTACTTCTGAGATCGATCAAACTTTCTTTCATCCATAATCGAACTCCCGTAGCGACTTGATCATTTCTGCTCCTTCCGGTATGAAGTTTTCCGGCGGTCTCACCAATTATATCTGTTAACCGTTTTTCAATTGCCGAATGAATATCTTCAAATTCGTTTGGATCGGGCAGCCAGGTAGAATTTTCGATTTCGGACTGAACTTTTTGGAGACCGGTTTGGATTTTAATATTCTCTTCAGAACTTAAAATTCCTATCGATAACAGCATATCCGCATGAGCTTTACTCACGCGGATATCATGTTTATACAATCGAATATCGAATGAAAGTGATGATGAAAAGCTGAGAGCCTCGTCATCAATTTTTTTGTTAAATCTGCTACCCCAAAGCATTTTCGGGTTTTCCCATTTGGTTCTGGTTTCTGACTTTTGTTATTGTTTTGTAAGGTAAGCCATAAATATTTATAAATCCTTCCGAATCTCGATGCTGAAAAGTATCAGCGGTTCCGTAAGTCGCAAGCTCTTCATTATACAAACTAAATGGGGATTTTCTTGAAAGTACAGTAATATTTCCTTTGTAAAGTTGAACAGTAATTTCGCCGGATACAACATCTTGTGTTGAATCAACAAATTTCATCAATGAATCGAAAAGAGGAGTAAACCATTGCCCGTCATAAATCATATTTGAGATTTGATTTGAAACGTTTTGTTTGTATCTGAAAGTATCTTTGTCGAGTGTTAATTTTTCCATTTCGTGATGAGCTTTTAATAAAATAGACGCGCCCGGGGCTTCATAAACTTCTCTTGATTTTATTCCAACCACTCTGTTTTCAATCATATCGATTCTACCGATTCCATGTTCAGCACCGATCGCATTTAAATAAGTAATCAGTTCAACCGCGGAATATTTATTCCCTTCAATTGCTGTCGGAATTCCTTTTTCGAAAGTCAGCGTTACGGTTTCAGGTTCATCTTTAGCTTGAATCGGACTTTTGGTTATTTGATATGCGTCTTCAGGTGGAGCTTCTGTCGTATCCTCAAGAATTCCACATTCGATTGCCGTTCCCCACAAATTTTCATCGATGGAATAGGGCGATTCTTTTGTTACACTTACGGGAATGCTATGTTCGATCGCGTAATCAATTTCTTGTTCTCTGGATTTAAATTCCCACTCTCTTAAAGGAGCAAGCACTTGTAAATCCGGGGCCAGTGTTTGTATTCCTACTTCGAAACGAACTTGATCATTTCCTTTTCCGGTGCAACCATGAGCGACAATGTCAGCATTTTCTTTAATCGCGACATCAACCATTAATTTGGCGAGTAAAGGTCTTCCGATTGCAGTTGCGAGCGGATAATCACCTTCGTACAACGCTCCGGCTTTTAACGCTTTCCACACATATTCTTCCATAAATTCTGATTTCAGATCAGCGATGTAGGATTTTGAGGCGCCGGTTTTGCGGGCTTTTTCTTCAAGATTTTCAAGTTCTGCTTTCTGACCCAAATCACCGGTAACTGTAATGATTTCAGCATCATATTTTTCACTCAGCCATTTAACCATCACAGATGTATCAAGTCCGCCTGAGTATGCGACAACAATTTTTTTTCTTGCCATTTTTGCTTCTCCGAAATTAGTTTTGATCCTCATTCATTATTTTATGAATGACTTCAATAAGATTAGAAATATTTTTTATGCTGTTTGGAATTATCAAAACCGTATCATCGCCGGCGATTGTTCCAATAATAAATTCCGAGTTTAATTTATCGATATAATGCGCAACACCTTGTGCGCGTCCCGCCAACGTTCGAACGACAACCATATGTTCGTTGTGCTCATAATTCAAAATTTCAAAAGCGATTAACTTTCGGATTTGTTTCCCCGATTCATCAATCGTAAGGGTGTATTTTGATCCTTCGGTTGCCGAAGTTCGTACAACACCTAATTCCCGAAAATCTCTGCTCAATGTTGCTTGTGTAACTTCTATTCCATCATTTGCTAAATATTGAACAAGTTCTTCCTGACTGGAGATGTAGTTCTTTTTGAGAATTTTCTTGATTTTAATTTGTCTGCTGATTTTACTTTGCATAACTATTCCTCAATTTGAAATTTTATTCTGATTTCAAATGTAAGTCTTCAATAATTCCTCTAAAAGTTTTTTCGAATAAATCAATTTCCTTTTCCGTGATTATGAAAGGAGGAAGTAGTCGCAGCGTATTTTTTCCCGCAGGGCAAGTGATAATTTTTTTGCTCAGCAAGCTTTTCACAATATCGGCTGCTTTAATATCTTCAGTGAACTCGATTCCAATCATCAAACCCATACCGCGAATCTCTTTGATAAAAGGCGAGTTAATTCCCTTCAACTTTTGCTGTAATATTTTCCCTTTGGAATGAATTTGTGAAAGCGTAGTTTCATCCAATAAATTCATTACTGCATTCGCAGCCGCGATCGAGACTGGATTACCGCCGAATGTTGAACCGTGATCTCCCGGTTTGATTTTTTTGCCAACTGTATCCGAGCATAGAACCGCTCCGAGCGGAAGTCCATTGGCAATTCCTTTAGCTACAGTTATGATATCGGGGCTTACATCAAACCACTGACTCGCGAAATGTTTTCCCGTTCTTCCCATTCCGGTTTGAATTTCGTCAAAAATCAAAAGCAGGTCATGGTTCTCACAAATTTCTTCAACTTCTTTCAAATAACCGTTCGAAGGAACAATAATTCCTCCTTCGCCTTGAATCGGTTCTAAGATAACAGTTCCGACATCAGGTGTAATTGAATTTTCGAGCGACTCTATATTATTAAATTCCACATACTTGAATCCGGGCAACAATGGTTTAAACCCTTCCCACAATTTGCTTTGGGCGGATGCAGTCAGACTGCCATAAGTTCTGCCGTGAAAAGCGCCTATTGCAGAAATTACGGTGCTTCTTTCACCCTGCACCTTTCTGGCAAATTTTATCGCAGCTTCATTTGCCTCGGTGCCCGAATTGCAGAAAAACACCTCGTCAAGTCCTGAAGCTTTAATCAATTTTTCCGCTAAAACTTCTTGCTCGCTCGATTCAAATAGATTTGAAACATGCCAAAAAGATTCAATCTGGTTTTCCACTTCTTTTTTAATTTGCGGATGATTATGACCAAAACCGGTTACAGCAATTCCGCATAGAAAATCTAGATATTTGTTTCCATCGGTATCATACAAATAAGATTTTGAGCCATGTGAAAACTGAACCGGAAATCGATTGTAAGTATTTAATAACGCTGATTTAACTTCAAGCGCTGAGTTTACTGTTGTTGACAACCCAAGTACCTTTTTTATTTTTTGTTGAATTTACATTTTCAAGATTGTTACCAATCCAAACTTTATTGATCCCTTGTTTTAGCAGATTTACGGCGCTCTGCAATTTAGGAATCATTCCATCTGTAATATCACCGTTGCTAATTCCGGATGTTATGTCGGATTCGTCAATTTCGTCCCTCGTTTTACCGTAAATTTTTACACCTTCAATATCCGATAGGAAAATCACCGAATCAGCTTTTACAATTTCAGCGATTGATATTGTGAATAAATCCGCGTTTACGTTCATCAGATTTCCGATTTCATCCCGACAGATGCTCGAAAATACCGGAAGTGTACCGGATTGAAGAGTAGATTCTAACCAATCCGAATTCTCCTTCGCTTTTGGAATCCCAACGTATCCTAATTCGGAATTCACATAATCAGCAACAAAAAGACCGTGATCGATTCCGTTAAAACCGGCGGCATTTATTCCTTTCGTTTGTAAATGGGAAACCAACTTTGCGTTTATCAATCCGTTTTGAACAGCCGCAACAACTTCCATCATATCGAGATTTGTAACTCGTTGTCCGTTCAAAAATTCTGTTTTACAACCCAATTTTGTAGCCCACTCGGAAATCATTGTACCCGCGCCGTGTACGATTATTAAAGCATCGTATTGAGATTTGAAAATTTTTAATTGTTCCAACCAATTTGCGTCGGTCAGAAAATCATCAACGGCTTTTCCACTGAGTTTTATAACTGCGGTTTTCATATTGTAATATTCCTATGTTCTGTAACTTGCATTAATTTCAATGTATTCTTTGGAGAAATCACAAGTCCACCACTCGGTTGACGCGTCCCCGTCTCCAAGATCAAATGTAATTGTGATGTCTTTTTTTAATAAAATTTCTTTTAATTCATCCTCGTCAAAATGCGAAACGTAACCAGGTTTAAAAATTTCTTTGTCTGCAATTTTAATGGTGACTTTTGCCGGATCAAAATCAACACCGCTATAACCGGCAGCAGAAATTATTCGTCCCCAATTTGCGTCGGCACCGTTTAATGCAGTTTTCACCAATGGCGAATTAACTATTGATTTGGCGATAACATCCGCGTCTTTTTCATTTTTGGCGCTCTGAACAATTACGTTGACGAATTTTGTTGCGCCCTCTCCGTCCTTTACTATTGATTGAGCCAGCGTTTTATAGAAATCTATCAAAGCGGATTTGAACTTTTCAGCATCGTCAGATCCTTTTGTAATTTTTATTTTCGATGCTCCATTCGCGAGGAGAATTACCATATCATTTGTACTTGTATCGCCGTCAACCGAAATTCTATTGAAGGATTTAGCGACAGCTTCCGAAACAATTTCTTGCAAAAAAGTTTTCTCGATCTCAGCGTCTGTGCCTGTAAATGCGAGCATCGTAGCCATATTCGGCATAATCATTCCACTTCCTTTGCATATTCCGCCGATTATCACTTTCCCGGACTCTAACTCAACTTCCATCGCAAACGATTTTGCCTTTGTATCGGTCGTCATTATTGCTTCAGCTGCATCATGACCGGCCGGCAGGGAATCCGAAAGTGAGATTTTATCAATTCCATTTTTGATCGCTTCGGTATTTAGCTTTACACCGATTACACCGGTAGAGGAAACAAGTACCTCTTCATTCTTCAATCCAAATTTCGCCGCGCAATATTCTTGAATTGCCAATGCGTCATTCAGTCCTTTTTCCCCGGTGCAAGCATTCGCGTTGCCGGAATTAACTATTAACGCTCTTATTTTCTGATCACTTTTTACGATTGATTGGGATACCAACAATGGAGCAGCTTTTACTTTATTTATTGTAAAAGTTCCCGCGGATTCAGCCGGGAAATCTGAATAAATCATTGCCAGATCTTTCTTTTGTTTCTTCAGCCCACAATGTAAACCGACAGCTTTAAAGCCTGGAATAGATGTAATAGTGCCACTATTTAAGTATTTGAACATTTCTCTCTTTTATTTTATAGTGAGGAATTATAGGGTTTGGCGACGCGGAAGAATCCCGAGTCTTTCATCCCAGTCATAAAGTTTGTTCATGTTTTGAACAGCTTGACCGGATGCGCCTTTGATTAGGTTGTCGATGCTCGAAGTAATAATAATTCTTTTTTCACCGGTTGAAAGATTGATATCACAAAAATTTGTACCGAGTACCCATCTAATTTCCGGAGGTGTTTCTCTTAATCTTACAAACGGTGAATTTTTGTAATAATTCAGATATACGGATTTAACTTCAGATTCATCCAAATTTTCTTTTAAATGAATTACAGAGGTTGAATAAATACCTGATGCTAACGGAAGAAGGTGAGTAGAAAAAGAAAAGGGTGCACCTCCCAATCCTTTTTCTACTAACACCTGCAATATTTCCGGTTCATGCCTGTGGCTATTCAAATTGTATGCTTTTGCGTTGCCGTGCATTTCGGAGAGAAGTAAAGAAGCATTGGGAGCTTTACCGGCTCCACTTGTTCCCGAATAAGAAACTGTACTGATTGAAAGTACTTTTTTAGAATAAGTCTGAATAAATGGAATCAACCCCAATAAAACCGAAGTGGGATAACAACCCGGATTCGCAATCAACGATTTTTCGTAATTCGATGAATCCAACGTATCAGCTAGCCCGTAAGTTTTTTCCGATAACAAATCCGATTCTGAATGATCAAATTTGTACCATTTTTTGTAAAGATCAACGGAGTTTAATCGAAAATCGCCACCCAAATCAACTACTTTTTTCCCTTTCTTAATCAGTTCCGGGACAAACTTGAGCGAGATTCCATGTGGAAGTGCAATAAAATAAATATCTAATGAATAGTCTATTTCATCAGCGGATTTAACAACAATATCATTCATCAATCCGACGAGATCCGGGAATATGTCATAAATGGATTTCCCGGCGGTTGATTGGGCGAAAATCGAAATTGAATCAATTTTGGGATGATTCGAACAAAGTGTTAACAATTCTTTGCCGGTGTAGCCTGTTCCGCCAATTATTCCAACTTTTATTTTGTTCGTCTCATTCATTTTTTTGCATAATTATAAATCACTTGAGTAAAACTATTGGTAATAGTTTTATAAATCAAGTTAATTGAGGAGAATTCCCAAATGAAGACAAAATATGACATTTGGGGAGCGATAAATGCAAAAACATCGAAAATGAAGTTTTATTGGAGTCCTACGAGTTCAATAAATCATCAATTTCGACAAAGCGACAATGAATTAACGCATTCGTAAGGCGGTATAATTCGAATTACATTTTGACGGCTTTAATTTTCACTTCATATTTTTTTGAATAATTATTCTCAAATAGAGATAAATTTACACGCGTTCCGGTTTTCGAAATATTAAATTCGTTAACGTTGAGTGTATCCGAAACAAAACCGTTTTTTTGACATTGGCTGATATAATCCGAAATCATCTGATTTGCTTTGGATTTGTTATCGAATTTTAAGTTCACTTCAGCCTGAAATACTCCACTTTGATTTGCCACGAATGTTTTTTGCTCTGTTTGGTTTTGATAGAAAACACAAATCATCGCGGGATTGCTTTTGTCCTGATGCACAGGTTTCCCGTAAACGGCTGTAACTTCGGATAGTTTTTTCCCGATCATTTCTTCTACGTGATGTTTCTGGGAGAGTAGCTGTTGTGGGAAAAGAAGAAGTGTGAGCAGAATTAACAAGCAAAGGAATTGGCGTTTCATAGATCCTCCTGCCATATTTATTAAAAAATGAAAGAAAAGAAATCTATTTTTCCGGTGATATAAACACCGGAGTTATTACCAACTTGTTAACTCAAAGATAATCAATTTAAAAATTATTGTGAAGTGATGGCAAATTATTGGTATTGGTGAGTGAAGTAACTTTAAAATATTATCGGGGTTGAAAAAATCATTTAAACATACTTACCTTGATAACAGCAAGCCATTTAGATATATTTCGAGCTAAATTAGAAACGAAATCCGAAAGACACTTCATTTGAATCATTATAATATTACAGAGCTAAGCAGCGGAATTAAGATTGTATCCGAGAAAATTCCTTACGTCAAATCATTTTCATTGGGATTTTGGTTTGATGTAGGATCGCGTGATGAAACTACTGGTAATAACGGTATAAGTCATTTTCTGGAACATATGTTTTTTAAAGGAACAAAAACCCGTTCTGCAAAAAGAATATCCGATGAAATTGAATCGCTTGGCGGTTATTTAAATGCGTTTACATCTAAAGAACAAACATGTTTTTATGGAAGGGGATTAAGCCAGCATTTAGAAAGAACTTTTCGAGTTTTGGCTGATATGCTTCAAAATTCGTTGTTCCGAGAATCCGATATTAAAAAAGAATCCTTAGTGGTTATTGATGAACTTTTAGATATTGAAGATAATCCGGAAGAATTGATTTTCGACAGCTTCGAAACAAGAATTTTTGAAGGGAATCCGATTTCTCTACCGATTATCGGAACCGAAAAAAACATCTCCGCATTTAACAGTCAAAAATTGTTCGATTTTATTAAAAAAAATTATGGATTTAATAACTTTTACATTGTTGCTTCGGGAGCAGTTGAGCACGAAAACCTCGTAAAATATTGTGAAAAATATATCGTTAAGGATCTTGGTATAACCGGAAAAGTGAGATCGCCTTTTCATGCAAAAAAATCCACAGATCAATCACTTTACAAAGAAGTTCAGCAATCCCATTTGATTATCGGAAAACCCACTTTCGGACTTAAAGACGATGAAAGAATTCCTGTCAATATTCTTTCCACTATTCTTGGAGAAGGAAGCAGCTCACGGTTATTTCAACGACTGCGCGAGAAAAACGGAATCGCTTATCAGATTAGCTCATTCCTCAACAGCTTTCATGATACTTCCGCATTCGGAGTTTATCTTTCAACCAACGATAACGCTTTTTTAAAAGGTTACGGACTAATATTAGAGGAGTTCAAAAAACTGCGCGACAAACCGGTTTCCGAAAAAGAACTCAAAAGGGCAAAAGAGTATTTTAAAGGTAATATTTTATTAAGTTTAGAAAATACGACAAATCGTATGTTACGCATTGCACAGTCTGTTATTTGTTTCGGGGAAATCAAAGATTTGTCTTTGTCGATTGAACAAATAGATTCGGTTACGCGTGAAGAAATATTAAAAGTTTCGAACGAATTGTTAAATGAATCCGAATTGGTTAAAGTTATAATAAGTTCAAAAAACCACCTGCATCTTAATGCGGCTTAAAGGAATTGTGATATGCCCAAGTTAATTATAGACGGGAAAGAGATTGAATTTGAAAACGGCCAAACAATTATAGAAGTTGCCAAAAAAGATGGATTGGAAATCCCCCATTTTTGCTGGCATCCGAGTTTA
The DNA here is from genome assembly GCA_021739765.1 of Melioribacteraceae bacterium. Taxonomy (GTDB): domain Bacteria; phylum Bacteroidota; class Ignavibacteria; order Ignavibacteriales; family Melioribacteraceae; genus JAIPBD01. The sequence continues at coordinate 38,184 of JAIPBD010000028.1, read as the reverse complement.
TCAATTTCCGGTAATTGTCGAGTTTGTTTAGTTGAAGTTGAAAAAATGCCTAAACTGGTAATTGCCTGTTCAACAATTGCCGCCGATGGAATGGTTGTTAACACACAATCCGAGAAAACGTTAAATGCAAGAAATGCTGTAATGGAATTCTTGCTCATAAATCACCCACTTGATTGTCCAATTTGTGATGAAGCCGGAGAATGTAAACTTCAGGATTATGCTTACAAACACTCAGCAGGGGAGAGTAGATTTGTCGAGACGAAAAACCACAAAGATAAACGAATCCAATTAGGTCCGAGAATTATGTTCGATCAGGAAAGATGTATTTCCTGTTCACGATGTATCAGATTTTCTGACGAAATTGCCAAAGAAAACCAGTTAACATTTGTACAAAGGGGAGATCATGTAACCATTCGTACATTTCCCGGAGAAGAGTTCGATAATCCGTACACATTAAACACGGTTGATATTTGTCCGGTTGGCGCATTAACTTCAAACGATTTCCGATTTCAGACAAGAGTTTGGGAATTGTCATCAACCGAATCAATCTGCGTAGGATGTTCACGCGGTTGTAATACAGAAGTTTGGGTTCGTGACAACGAAATTAAACGACTTACACCAAGAGAAAATTTCGATGTTAACAGTTATTGGATGTGCGATCATGGAAGGGTAAATACTTGGAAAAATGTGAACGCAGATACTCGAATTGACGGCTGTTTAAAAGATGGCGAGAAAATTTCGTGGGAAGACGCGATAAAATCTGTTTCTGATGGACTTACACAATATCAACCGGAAGAAATTTTGTTTATAGGTTCTGCTTTTGCTTCAAATGAAGATAATTTTCTGTTTAAGAAATTAGCCGAGAAAAAAGGTGTTCATGAGGTTTATTTCGCATCGGCAATAAAACCGGGTGATGCTGATGATATATTAATCCAGGAAGATAAAACACCGAATTCACTTGGTGCTTCAAAAATTGGACTTACGGGGAGTAACGACAATAAGTCTTTATCCAAAAAAATATCGGATGGTAAATACAAAGCCGCGTTTATTTTGGAAGACGATTTAACCCGTTTAGAGGAGGATGTTATAAAATCACTTCAAAATATTGAGTTTTTAATTGTACAAGCGACAAACGAAAATCAACTTACAAAAGAAGCGAATTTGGTTCTCGCGGCTTCAACTTTTGCCGAAAAACACGCGACATACACGAATTTTCTTGGTATGGTTCAGCGAGTTAAACCTGCTGTAACTTCGGCAAATATGGATCGCGCTTTAGATTCGATGTCAAAAAGCAGATGGGATAAATTCGCAACAACTTTCGACAGATGGGGAAGAGGAAAAAAATACGATTCAAAACCCGGTTGGAGTATTCTTTCCGGAATTTTAAACGAAATGGGCGAAGAGAAAAATTATCAAATGGCTGAAGATGTTTTTGATGAATTGGCTAAGGAAATTTCTGATTTTAATGGTATGAATTACGATACAATTGGTAGTGGCGGTGCTTTACTTAAATCGTTTACTAAGCAAGAAGCGGAAACTGTATAATTTAGGGAATATGAGATAATGGATATTTGGTCAATCGTTATTGAAACTTCGATTAAAATTTTTGTCGTGGTAAACGTTTTATTGTTGACGGTTTCTTATTCTGTTTATTTTGAAAGAAAAATTAGCGCCTGGGCTCAAAATAGAATCGGCCCTAATCGTGTCGGATGGTTAGGATTGCTTCAACCATTTGCGGACGTTTTTAAACTATTGTTAAAAGAAGATATTGTTCCGGATAAATCAAACAAAGCGATTCACGCACTTGCTCCGTTTCTTGCGTTGTTCGTTGCTTTTTCAACTTATGCCGTAATTCCGATCGGACCGGAAATGACACTTTTCGGATATACTTTCAGCTTGGTTGTTGCGGATGTTGGAATCGGAATTTTATATGTTTTAGCAATGACTTCGCTCGGTGTTTACGCAATCACATTCGCCGGTTGGTCATCGGGAAGCAAATATTCTCTTCTCGGTGGCATCAGATCAGCCGCGCAGATGATTTCGTATGAAGTCTCTATGGGATTTTCGATTGCCGGAGTAATTATGTTTTCGGAATCGTTAAATATGAATGTTATTGTTCAATCTCAAGCCGGATGGATGTGGAACGCAATACTGCAGCCGATAGGTTTTATCACTTTTGTAGTTGCGGCTTTCGCTGAAACGAACAGAATGCCGTTTGATTTACCGGAAGCTGAACCGGAATTGGTTGGTGGTTATCACACGGAATACAGCAGTATGAAATTCGCGGGATTTTTCCTGGCGGAATACGCTAATATGGCTATCGCTTCGGCATTGATTGTTACTCTTTATTTAGGTGGCTGGCAAAATCCTTTGGTGGATATTTTTGGTATTACCGGAATAACGGCAACTTTGATGCAAATCGGAGCGTTTTTAGTAAAAGTATTGGCGCTATTATTTTTCTTTATTTGGGTTCGTTGGAGTTTGCCAAGATTTAGATATGATCAGCTTATGGACTTAGGTTGGAAAGTTATGTTTCCCTTATCATTAATTAATATTGTGTGGGTTGCAGCATTAATAATGATATTTAATCTATAAAGGAGAGGTTATGCCTCAGAAGAAACGATCAAAAGATTTAAATTTTTTAGAAAAAATATATTTGCCCGAAATTTTTAACGGATTAATGCTCACCTTAAAAAATATGTTTCGTCCGAATGTTACGATGCAATATCCGGAGCAAAAATTCATTCCACCGGCTTCATACCGAGGCCGTCCTGTTCTTGTTAAAGAAAATGATGATACGGAAAGATGCGTGGCGTGTGGATTATGTTCGCGTGTCTGTCCCGCTTTAGCAATCGAAGTTCAACCCGATGAAACAGCTCTTGAAAAAGAACGTTTCCCAAAATTGTTTGAAATCAACATGTTAAGATGTATCTTTTGTGGATTCTGCGAAGAAGTTTGTCCGGAGGAAGCAATTGTGATGAGCAAGGATTATGAACTTGTTTATACCAACAGAGAAGATGCTATATATGGAAAGGATAAACTCCTTGTCCCTGTTGAAGAACTAAGTGACCGTCTGGAATTTTTAAGAAACTTTAAGTAGTTTCATAATTAGAGGGGTCGATTATTACATTTTTCTACTTTATTTAAATTCATGAAAAGAGCTTTTGGGCTCATATTGTTCCTATTTCAAATAGGATTTTTGTACGCACAGCATATTCCCGTGCAGTTGGAAACTTATGCCCCGAAATATATTGAGCTTGGTAAATCATTCGAAGTCTCCGTTATCCCTCGTTTTACAACCCAGGATTCAATTCCGCTCTTTTTGATACTACTGGATAATAAAACCACTCTCGAAAACGCGAAAATTAATTCATTAGGGAGCGAATACTCGGTTGATTTTGAACGCTACTACAATTCATCTTATACAAATGCTTACAAATTAATAAATGAGAATATAGCTGCTTTAATTCAATCAGAGGCTTCATTTGAGATTGTCTGTAAACTGAATACGGATAGTGAGGATTCACCAAAAATCTCGCTTGTTGCGGAGTATCCAACTTCGAATTCTAATTCCGATACAAAATCAAATGAATCTTATACATTCCCGATCGAAACCTCAGAAACATATATTTCCCAATCCACGGGCGGAAATGCAGCTAGCATATCAAATAATTCTTCTTTTGAGTTGACTCTAAAGAAAGTTGAGTTGAAAGGTAATTTGCTGTTGGAATTTTGGGCAAAAGCTGATTCATCTTCTGAAAATATATTTTCGGTTAGTGATGAGTTATCAAATGATACGTTAATCACATTAAAAACTAATGAATACGGCTTTCTCGATTTCTCAACTACCGAAAGTACTTATCTCTCAAAGGCTTGTTTTATTTCTGAAAATTCATGGAATTATTATCAACTATTTTTCGATCATTCCAATTTTACCGGTAGCTTTATCGTAAATAATAGTGTAGTTGCTCAATTCTCAATGAATGATTTTGTGAATTTAGAGATGAAAAAATTCATTTTTGGGGAAAATCTAAGCGGAAAATTAAATATTGATAAATTGACGGTTTGGGATTATTCCAATTCACTCCGGCGAGCGCAGATGAATAAACATTATTTACACTTTAACGCGGATAGTTCGACCGTGATATTTAATGAAAATTTCGATCATGTCGGTGTTGAAACTCGCGAGGAAACAGATTCTTATATTTATCAAAAAGAAAACATTTTATATGAAAGATCCGATGCTCCGATATTTTCCAGAGCGCCGGAACTAAATATCAACCTGTTCCAAAATTTTTATGCAATTGAGTGGACTTCACCGGACGTTCGATTTGCCAACCAATTTATTTTGGAAAAATCTTATGACGGAACATACTTTACCGAAATATTTGATGCCGTTGCTGATGAAGATGAAACAAAAAAATATTTTTATTCTGATTCAAAAACCAAGGATTTTGAAGTCGTTTTTTATCGCGTTAAGCAGGTAAATGATGATGGGAGCGAAATCTATTCTAGTCCGGTAAAAATAGGTCAAGGCGAAAAAAAATACTTTATACTTGAACAAAACCATCCGAACCCGTTTAATCCGCAAACAATATTTAACGTTGAGGTTTTGGAGAATATTGAAGTTGAAATCTCGGTTTATAATATTGTCGGCAAGAAGGTTCAACTTCTGCATGATGGTGTTTTATCACAAGGATTACACAGCTTTACATTCGACGGCTCCGAGCAACCATCCGGAATATACTTTTATGAAGTAAAATCACCATACTCTCTCGAAGTGAAAAAAATGATTTTGGCAAAGTAGAAAAAATCACCTCCTACCGAAATTTTTAATAGTTTGATTCCGAAGACAATTATTACAAACCAACCAGATGAATTGTGATGAAAAAATTGTATGGCTCATCTTTTGATTATTATACCACGAACGTATTAAGATTACTTTTTAAGAGAATTCCTTGCTTAAAAAAAATGATTCATTTTCTTTGGACTGTACCAAGTTCTATTTGGGGTTGGTTCATTCTACGATTCCATAAAAATTCTGAGCTGAAGATTGTAATCGGTTCCTCGGGTCGATTTAAAAAAGGATGGATTCCCACAAATAATTATTTTTTGGACATCCTCAAAATGTCTGATTGGGAGAGGTCTTTTTCACCTTCATCGGTTGATTTTATGCTGGCTGAACACGTTTGGGAGCATTTAGATAGGGATGAAGCGAAAACGGCGGTTCGGAATTGCTTTCTATTTCTAAAAAAAGGCGGTTGCTTAAGAATCGCTGTGCCCGATGGATTTAATCCCGATAAGGATTACTTCGAATATGTAAAACCCGGCGGTTTCGGACCGGGAGCGGATGATCATAAAATATTATATAATTACAAAACTTTAACTCAACTATTCCCGTCGGAAAAATTTAAAGTAAAATTGCTCGAATACTATGATGAGCAAGGAAAATTCGTTCAAAATGATTGGAACGCAAAAAACGGTTTCATTTATCGGTCTGCTGAAAACGATTCTAGAAATTCCAATTATAAGGTTCTGTATAACTCGATAATTATTGATGCAATAAAATTGTAACGGATATTTCTTCCTCAGGATTACAACTCAACTTATTTCCATAATTTTTCAAATCCAGCTTTTTAACATTCCCAGCTTTTGATACTTAATGTTATTTTTCTAATTTGTTTATTAACAATTAGTGTAATTAAATATGCTCTCAAAAGTTTATTCAGCAGCAACGATTGGTATTGATGCCTATGTGGTGGAAGTAGAAACACATGTGGAAAAACAGATTCCCGGTTTTACCGTTGTAGGTTTACCCGACAACGCGGTTAAGGAAAGTAGAGAAAGGGTTATTGCCGCGATTAAAAACTCCGGATTCAATTATCCACTCCGAAAATTCACCGTTAATTTGGCTCCGGCCGATATCAAAAAAGAAGGAAGCGCTTACGACTTGCCAATAGCTATCGGCGTAATGGTTTCGGTTGAATTGGTCAGCTTTATCAACCTTGAAAAAACAATTCTGCTCGGTGAATTATCGCTTGATGGTTCCCTTCGTTCAGTGAAAGGCGCATTACCAATTGCGGTCGAAGCAAAAAAACTCGGTTATCAGAACATTATTCTTCCGGAGGAATCCGCAAAGGAAGCCGCAATTGTTGAAGGAATCAATGTTTACGGCATGACAAACTTAAAATCGGTTGTGAATTTTTTGGATGGGGAATTAGATTGCATTCCGATAAAATCGAATATCAATGAACTCTTTTCAGCGGTCAACGAATATTCACTCGATTTTTCAGATGTAAAAGGGCAGGAAAATGTAAAAAGAGCATTAGAAATTGCTGCGGCAGGCGGGCATAATATTTTGATGATCGGTCCTCCCGGTTCCGGCAAAACGATGCTGGCGAAAAGGTTTCCTTCAATTCTTCCGCCTTTAACATTTAACGAAGCGCTCGAAACAACAAAAATTCATTCCGTTGCGGGTATTTTATCTTCTGAAAAATCTTTAATCACCGAACGACCGTTTCGTAGTCCGCACCACACAGTTTCGGATGCTGCTTTGATCGGTGGCGGATCATTTCCACGTCCGGGAGAAGTTTCCTTTGCGCATCACGGAGTTTTATTTTTGGATGAACTGCCTGAATTCAAAAAAAATGTTCTCGAAGTTATGCGCCAACCGATGGAAGATTATCGAGTAACAATAAGCCGTTCGAAAATGTCGGTCGATTTTCCCGCAAATTTTATGCTTGCCGCAGCTATGAATCCTTGTCCGTGCGGTTATTTAACCGACCCAAACAAAGAATGTACTTGTAACTCGGTAATGATTCAAAGATACATGGGAAAAATTTCGGGACCGCTGCTTGATAGGATTGATATACATATTGAAGTTCCCGCCGTTAAATACAAAGAACTTTCATCCGAGGCAGAGAGCGAGTCATCGGTGGATATCCGGAAAAGGGTTGTTGGGGCGAGACAAACTCAAATATCAAGATTTATAAAATTGGAACATATTAATAATAATGCGGATATGGGAACAAGGGAAGTTCGGGAGTTTTGCAAATTAGATACAGCGGGAAGAGAATTAATTAAAATGGCCATGACGAAACTGGGACTTTCAGCGCGGGCTTACGACCGGATTTTAAAAGTGAGCCGAACAATCGCCGATCTGGAAAATTCAGATAAAATAATGACTTCGCACATCAGCGAAGCCATTCAATACCGGAGTTTGGATCGCCAGCTTTGGAGGCATTAATAAGAATAAGAGCGAATTTTATGTAGAACCGTTTCAACGGTTTTAAGGTTTTCACACAGTCTCAGTATCCTTGTGTAAAAATTCCGGCTTCTCGAATAGTCAATTAAATCTGATGGAAAAATCAGTAAAGGAAATCAAGCAATAGTTGAAGAATAATGGAATGAACAGTCCAGCGGAAATTATAGATGCTAAAGTGAAAACAATTGAAGTTGATGACAGTTCTATAACTTCAAATCTGGAAGCCGGACGACCAATCAGTATCCCATCGGATTGGTCTTGGAGACTTAAATCGGCTACTGAAGAGCAGCTTAATATTTATGAAATAATTGGCAATGTAAGCGGAATCTACTAACCGGATATTGACGAAGACATTAGTTTGGAGGGAACGCTTTTTGGTATTCAGCAAACCCCCCATAATTCAGAATGATTAATTTATTTGATTATTTCTCAGCCTTTACCGTAATGCTGAAAATCCCGATTTCTCGGTTTTTATAATCCGCTAAGGATTCGTCATCCAAATATTTTTGAAGCAAATGATCGGGAAGCGTAATCGTTTTTGATTTTGCTACATCCACGTTTTTGAAACCGGCTTTTTCGATGATACCGAGATATTCATCTTTTTGAATTGCTCCGGCAACGCATCCGGCATACATTTCTGCCGATTTTTTAAGCTCTTCATTTAATTCACCTTCAATCACAATATCCGACACGCAGAAATGGGCACCGCTTTTTAACACACGGTAAATCTCCGCGAATGATTTTTCTTTATCCGGAACAAGATTCAAGACGCAGTTGCTGATAACAACATCAATCGAATCATCTTCAACAGGCATTTTTTCAATTTCGCCAAGCCGGAATTCCACATTCCCAAATCCAAGTTTGCGATTGTTTTTTTCCGCGAGTTCAATCATGTCCTCGGTCATATCAAGACCGATAACTTTGCCGTCGTTTCCAACCAATGTTCGCGCTACGAAAACATCATTTCCCGCACCACAGCCTAAATCCAAAACTGTGTCGCCTGTTTTAATTCCGGCAACTTCGGTAGGTAAACCACACCCGAGCCCAAGATCGGCATCTTGAACGTGTCCTTCCAAATTGTCGTAGCTATCTTGAAACATTGTGTAATCCACAACTTTTGAACTGCCGCAGCAAGATTTTTCTCCTTGAGCTTTTGCGATTTCACCGTATTTCTCTTTTACGATATTTTTAATTTGATTAGCATTTTCCATTTTTGCATCCTCCTTGGGAATCGATCAGTTGATTTTGAAATTCATTTATTATTTGAAAAGAATCTTGAATTTTTTGTTTATCGGCACAATAACAAACTTTTGGTCCGTCGATTGCACCTTTAATTAATCCTGCATTTTTAAGTTCTTTCAGATGCTGCGATACAGTTGATTGTGAAAGCGGAATTAGATTAACAATATCTCCGCACATACAAACATTTAATTCAGTCAATATTTTTAGAATTTTCACACGGGCCGGGTGGGATAGCGCTTTACAAATTAAAGCAATCTTTATGTCATTTTGTTCAAATATTTCAGATTTGTTTAGTGCCATCAACCATCCTCAATCGTTTATCGTAAATATACGATAGATAAAACAAAAAACAAATTTCCGCATCAGTTTTTATTTAATGAATATGATTTGGCGCGCTTTGAGGCGATAAGATCTAATGTATAATTTAGTACGGTATCAACATCGGGTGCCGCGAAATTTGGAGTAACATAATGATGTGGAATAACACCTCTGCCGTTGTCATTTCCGCAGGCTTCAAACATTCGTTTATGCGAAACACCCGCAGTTAATTTTGTTTTTGGAAGTTTGAATGTCAATAAATCGCTGTACGATACCGTCAATCCTCCGGTTTCTTCACCAATTATGGTACCCATTTCGTAACATTTAAACGCGCTCGCAAAGGCGTTGGCACTTGAAAAAGTAAAAGGACTGGTAAGAAGAAACACTTCTCCTTCGAAAAAATTATCCGGTTTTTCGAATTTAATATCGGGAAGTTCGAATACCAATCGTTTCGCTTCCGGTTTTCCGCTTATCAGATTATTATCAAACCAATTCATTGATTTAACCGTGTCGCTCAGTTTGATTTCAATTTTTTCAAACTGTGAAAACGGTTGGTCATAAAAATATGTGATCAGTTTATCGCCGAGATTTGAATTTCCGCCTCGATTTTGTCGGATATCCAGAATCAAATATTCACAGTTATTTTTGTTAATTTCATTCATCGAGGAATCAACAAAAGCCTCAAAAAAATTGTTGTATGAAAACATTCCAATTTTTAACAATGCCGAATTATATTCGGGAAAAATCTCCAATCCAAATAGATTTACAGCCGTTTCTTTCAATGAATTCCGTTTGCTGAATTCAAACTCAAATTGATTTAATCCTGTTACGACCGCGCTGTATTGCTCGTTATCATACGCGGAAATGTATTTAATCAAAAATGTACCGGAGGATTTGAAAAGCGCCCAGAAAAATGAGTGAAAGTTGTAGCTTACTAATTGTTCCTTGAACGATTCTCGTTCAGCGCTTAAATAATCTTTCATCTTGCTGATTATATCTTTCGCGGGAATTTTATTAATCGAAATAATCTCCGATCCCGGATGAAATTTCAAGTTTTCCCCAAAATATCTTTGAATAAATAGCTTCCCTTTGCGTGTATAAACTTCGAAGGGGAATAGTTTCCCACCTTCGATAAAATATTGTTTCCGCTCTTCGGAAGGAAACAGAAGTGATGTGTGACCATCATTTAAATCTGAAGCCAGAGGTGCAACATTTTTCCAAAAATCCATTCGTGTTCCACTTGACATTGAATCAACAACGATTTTTATCTTCTCCGACATTCGGTTTTTATCAGCATTTGCGTAAAGATTAGGGTGGATTTCGTCAAATCTTTCAAACATAAATTCCAAATCGGACACAAGATCTTCCCTCGTGAACATTTGCTCTGTAATTCTAAGTGAATCTTGCTGGAATTGTAAAAGCCCTGCGACTAATGTTCCTAGCACAAAGATGATTTTAAACAACATATTTGGTCTGATTTATAGTTTGAATGATATGAGAATAACTTATTGGTTAAATGAAATAAAATCAATGCCAAATTATTGGATTCAAGCATTGTCAGGTAAATTTGGTAAGAATTTATTCGGTTCAATTATTTTTTGATTTAGCTATCTTACAACTTCATAAAGTTAGAAATTTGGAATGACCGAAGCGAAAAAATATAATAATATCAAACTATTTGTCGGAATAGGAAAGGCGATTGTTTCATTTATCCTCATTTTCCTCTTTGTCTTTTTAGGTTATTCCCGAGAAGTGATAACATTACTGGCTGATTATACAACTTCGCCCTATTTACAATTTTTGTTATTTGTGATATGTATTGGTTTTATTTCTTCCATGATATTTTTTCCGGTGAAATATTATACTGAATATTATCTGGAACATAAGTACAATCTCTCCAATCAAACAATATTCAGATGGCTTTTGGAGGATCTGAAAGGTCTGCTGGTTGGCGGTATAATTGGATTGCCGATTTTGTTACTTTTTTATTACAGTCTTCAAAAATTTCAAGAATTATGGTGGCTGCCTTTCGCGACACTCTTATTTTTGGTTTCAGTAGTCCTTGCCAGAATCGTTCCGGTAATAATAATGCCAATATTTTATAAAATTACACCGCTCGAAAATGAGAATCTGAAGGATAAAATTCTGGCGTTAACCAAAGATGTAAAGATTAATATCGAAAATGTTTACAAATTCGATATGAGTAAAAACACAAAAAAAGCGAACGCCGCGTTTGCCGGATTGGGGAAAACGAAACGGATAATTTTAGGTGATACTTTGCTCGATAAGTTTTCGGATGATGAAATTGAAACCGTAATCGCTCACGAGCTTGGTCATTACAAATACAATCATATTCTAAAAAATATTGCTTTCGGCACTTTGATGAGTTACCTGACGCTTTTTGTAATTGCCCAATTGTACAGTTTTTCACTCGATTGGTTTGGATTCGACTCATTAACGGATATCGCTGCTTTGCCTCTTTTAAGTTTATTTGCGATGTTGATCGGGATAATAACTTCACCGATAAATTCCTCGATTTCAAGGAAATATGAATATCAAGCAGATGAATATGCTGTTAAATCCACCGGGAAAAAGGAAGTTTTTGCAAATACGCTTGAAAAATTGAATGAACAGAATCTTGGTGATAAAGATCCCCATCCTTTAGTTGAATGGTTCTTTTACAGTCATCCATCAATTAAAAATAGAATTGGATTTATCAATAATGTCTAATTTTTTCAGAAAGTTTCTCCTTTCAATTGTCACAGTTTTCTCCATTTATTCGTGTTCATTGGAAGGAACCAATAATATAACCATTTCCAGTGATGAGATTCCAAATTCACCTCGGCCATCAAATAATTCTAGCGATCAATTACCGGCGGTTACACTTTCGTGGAGTGCTAATAATTCAGAAAAATTTAATGTACTTTTTGATACAAAATCTCCACCGGAGACGGTAATCGCAGCGGGCATTAAAGATAAATTCATATCCGTATCTGGCCTGAATGATGGAACTGTTTACTATTGGCAAATAATTTCAACAACTGTTGACGGTGAATCCGCTAAAGGTCCGATCTGGAACTTTCGAACAAAATCTAAAATTTCCGGTGATTCGGGTTATATTTTTCAAAAGGATAGTTCCTCCATTTCGCCGCCAAATTTAGTCTCGGTAATTTTTCAAGTATTGAATTTAGACGGAATCGGTTTGCCTGGTTTGGATAGCAGTGATTTTGAACTATCGGAAAATGGCGAAGCTATTTCCGCGAAAGAAAGTAATTATACAATAAAGCAAAAAGATCAAATTCCGCACTCGATAAAAACAGTTCTTATGTTGGATAACAGCACAAGTTTGGGAAATGATTTAGATACGATCAAACAAGCGGCAATTGCACTCGTCGATAATATTATTGATAATCAAGAAATAGCGGTATACACGTTTTCCGATTCACCCATTTTGGTACAGGGATTTACTTCAAATTCTGCTCTTCTAAAATCGGCAATTAATTCAATAACTACGGGATTCGCGACAACAAATTTGTACGGCGCTTTTGTTGTCGGCGCGGCTCAATTAATCGACCAATTTTCATTTAGTAATGTTGTTCAAAGTATGTTAATAGTTTTTACCGATGGCAAAGATACCCAAAGTTCAACGAGTTTTAACTCCGCCAAATCAGCTGTAACCGGCAAACAAGTTTATACAGTCGGTTTGGGGAACGATATTGAACCCGAAATTCTTGACGAACTTGGAACAGCCGGGTTTTATTCAATCAGTCAAGCCAACGAACTGACTGACAAGTTTTTAGAAATTCAGAATGAAATTGACAGCTACTCATCAAGTTTTTATATTTTGAACTATTATTCACCAAAAAGGGGAAACAATACCCATTTGTTAAGATTATCATTAGTTGGAAATACTTTTACGGGTGCGGGCTCGACCCTTCTGGCTGAATACAATAGTTCAACTTTCTACTCGGTGAAATCGGGTATTTATATAAATTCCACACAAAGTGATCCTGATGGAATTGATTCATTAACTATGCTTCAGAACGCAACAAGAATTTTAACCGCGTCTTCTTTTCTTTTTAATTTGGATCCGAAATATACGTGGAGTGTGGCTGATCAAAGCATAATAAAACTGACAGTAAATCAGACTGACAACGCAAAGGCATTGCTGGAGGCAGTCGGTGCAATTGGTAAGAAAACGAATGTTACGGCAAGTGACATTTCCAACAATGTTTCAAAAACAATCACGGTTACGATTAAATAGATGGTAGTCTTAATTGAAATTTCCGGAGAATTTTAATTTATGGTTTTAGGTATCATTCCAGCCCGATTCGCATCATCTCGATTGATGGGAAAACCACTTGCAGATATCGGCGGCAAACCTATGATTCAACACACTTTCGAAAGTGCAAAAAAATCAAAATTAATTAATAAAGTTGCTATTGCTGTTGATGACCAAAAAGTTTTGGACAGAGTTAACGAATTCGGAGCGCATGGCGTTTTAACTCCATCCGAACTGCCAAGTGGAACCGATCGGATTGCTTATGCGTTAAAAAGTTTCGAACAAGCAGAAATAATTGTTAACATACAGGGCGATGAACCTTTTATTAATGGCAGAATGATTGATCAGGCGATCGAACCTTTGCTTTTTGACAAGTCGGTGCAAGTCTCCACTCTTGCTAAAAGAATAACATCGGTTGATGAATTAAAATCGCCATCCGTGGTTAAAGTTGTATTTGATTATAACAACTTTGCGCTTTACTTTTCACGGTCGCCAATTCCGTTTGTAAGAGAAGCTAAATCTAATCTGGAGAAAATTCAGAAAGCTGAGATATTTAAACACGTTGGATTATACGTTTACAGACGGGAAGCGCTGCTGAGATTTGCGAAGCTAAGCCCCACAGATCTTGAGCAGATAGAAAAGCTTGAGCAATTACGAATGCTCGAAAATGGGTTTAAAATTAAAATTGTAGAAACCGAACTCGAAAGCCTCTCCGTTGATACACCCGAAGATCTTGAGTTAGCTCGAAAGTATTATCAAAAAATGAGTACATTTAAGAATACCAAATAAGGTAATATTTATGGAAAGAAAAATTCGTGTTTTAGTGGGGAAAGCCGGATTAGATGGTCACGACCGAGGTGCTAAAGTTATTGCCGCTGCTTTACGGGATGCCGGGATGGAAGTGATTTACACCGGTCTTCGTCAAACACCTGAAATGATTGTAACAGCCGCAATTCAAGAGGATGTTGACGCGATAGGCATCAGTTTGCTTTCCGGCGCTCACATGACAATAATTCCTAAAATACTAAATCTATTGAAGGAAAAGGAAGCTGACGATATCCTCCTTTTTGGAGGTGGGATTATACCGGCAGCAGATATAAAAAAACTGAAAGAAATGGGTGTTGGCGAATTATTTACTCCCGGTGCTCCAACAACTGAAGTTGTAGAATATCTTAAAAAGTGGGTTGATGAACATCCCAGGACATAAAACTATTTTTATGGTTCCACATTGTTTTTAACAGAAATCAAGAATTAGACAAAAATATTATTTATAAAACATTACCTTTAATGTTTTAATAAATTTCTATGCGATATTAGTGCAAAATTGTGACTAACATGGCGAAGCTTTATTTACTTCAATACAAGGAAATCTTGAATGTATAAGATTAAAATTATACTCGTAATATTATTTTTATTGAATTTGAATCCGTTGGCCCAATCCCAACAAGAGATTCAAAAGGAACTTTCGGCAAAAGGGATAAATTCAAAAGCTGAATTTATGGCGGAGCTTGATAAAAGGAATATGTCCGAATCTGAAGCACGTCTCTTAGCCAAACAATACGGGTTAAATTATGATGATTTGATAAATGATTTTGAACCTCAGGTTTCGGCAAAAGGATCGACATTAATCAAACCGAAAATTACAAATCCGAATATCGATAGTGGCAAGAGTAAACCAATTGAAAAATCATTGACCGAATTGGCTACGACTGATACCGGCAAAACCACGACTAAATCTAAGGATGAGAAAGAATTAAAACATTTCGGATATGACATCTTTTCCGATATACCGGAAGCTTTTAAACCGATTGAGTTAGGCGCGATTGATCCTGGATATATCATCGGACCCGAAGATGTTCTCAGACTTTATCTTTGGGGAGAAGTTGAGTTCCAATATGAGTTAGTAGTTGATAAACAAGGAAATATATTTATTCCTACTGTGGGTCAAGTGTTTGTCTCCGGTACGAAATATTCGGATCTGAAACTTAAATTGATAAATTTCCTTTCAAAATACTATTCCGGTTTAACAAAAGATCCCCCAACCATTTTTCTTGATATTTCGATCGCCTCCCTCAAACCCGTTAAGATTTTTGTTTTGGGAGAAGTTGCACGACCGGGCGGATATAACATTAGTAGTTTCGCGACTGTTTTTAACGCGCTTTATAGTGTTGGTGGTCCAAAGGTATCAGGTTCGCTTCGTGAAATTAGAGTAATTCGTAACAATGAAGTATTAACTACTATTGATCTTTACGATTACTTGCTAAAAGGTAAACTTATTGGTGATATCAGACTACAGAACAACGACATCGTTTTTATACCGCCCCGTATGAAAACTATAGCGATTAAAGGGGAAATTCTAAGACCGGCAATTTATGAGTTAAAATTGGATGAGAACCTAAACTCGATACTTGATTATTCCGGTGGATTAAATTCGACCGCATATATTTATCGTGCGCAAGTAAATCGAATTAAACCATTTAATCAAAGATCAAAATTTGAGTTTGAAAAGGAAGTAATAGATATCGATTTATCTAAATATATCGGTTCGAAAAAAGAATCTTTTGATTTAGAAGATAAAGATGTGATTGAAATATTCCCTATTCTTGATGAATTAGAAAATTTTGTTAAAATCGAAGGGGCTGTTTATCGCCCTGGAAAATACCAAATTGAGAAAACTCCCAATATTCAAACTCTTGTAAATGAAGCCTACGGTTTACTTCCTGAGGCATATCTTTATAAGGGTGATATTTTTAGAACTCTCCCAAATAAACAATATGAGTTTATTACCTTCGATTTGGAAAAAGCGATGAGCGGCGATTTGTCGAATAACATTTCACTGCTCGAACGAGATCAAATAACCATTTATTCAATTTATGATGTGATTGACAGAAAATCTGTTTCTATTCAAGGTTATGTTAAAAATCCGCTCTCATTACCTTATGCTGATAGCCTTACACTTTATGACATGATTTTCAAAGCCGGTGGATTGGAAGACTTTTATTTCAAATCTAAGGCTTATATGTTTCGGGGCGATTTGATTCGTATCAACGAAGATGGTTATACGACAAATGTAATTCCGTTTAGACTTGATGAAATAATCTCAAAACAGAAGAATATGGATATGGATCCCGGGGATAAAATTTACATTTATAGTGCAAATGTCGATAAGGTCTTGGAAGAGATTGTAACAATCAAAGGAGAGGTTAGAAATCCTGACAATTATAGATTGGACAAAAACGCGACAATTCAAGATATTATTCTGAGAGCAGGCGGCTTCAATGAATTCGCATTAAAAAGCAAAATATATGTTAACAGATTAGAGAAAAAAGCCGCGTCTTCTGATACACTAACGAGAACATTTAGCGTAGAAATCGATTCAAATCTTTATATAAAGAATAAATCTATTTTCCCCCTGAAACACCGCGATATTATTGTTGTACGAACCGATCCGAATTATGAAAAACAACGTCAAGTCACTATTACCGGCGAAGTTGAATATCCAGGGACATATGTTCTTCGATCAAAGAATCAAACGTTTTTAAGTCTGTTGAATGAAGCGGGAGGATTAACTTCCGAAGCGTTTATTTTTGGAACAAAGTTTGTCAGAAACGAACGACGTGTAATATTGGATTTTGAGGAAATTTTCTTTGAGAATAACACGAGCGAGGATTTGAAGTTGGAAGATGGCGACCAACTTTTTATACCAAGAAGACCTTCGGTGGTTGAAGTAACCGGAGAAGTAAACTCGGTTGGATTATTTAAATATCATGAAGGTTGGAGCGTTTCAGAATATATCGATTTAGCTGGTGGTTTGAAGGATAGCGCAAATTACGCAATTTATAATGGCGCAAATGGTTCTTCATTGAGGGTGAATTTTGGCTGGTTCCGTTCAGATCCGGAAGTATTTGACGGAGGAAAAATTCATGTAACAAAATTACCTCCTCCTCCTAAAGGTAAGGAAATAGACGTAGGAGGAACAATTAAAGATGTGTTCGCGATTGCTTCTAGCGCTGTGACAGTTATTTACTTAGTATGGCAAATTAGCAGGTAATAAAATTTTGAGTCAACAACTATATACAAAGTAAAGAGAAAATTTTGATAAAACCTGTTGAAAATATTGTCTGGCATTCACCTACTGTTGAAAGTTTAAAAAGGGAATCTCAAAAGAACCAAAAAGCTGCGTGTCTCTGGTTTACAGGACTTTCCGGAAGTGGTAAATCGACGATTGCCAATGAAGTAGAGAAACGGCTCTTCGAAAATGGTAATCATACTTACCTTCTCGATGGCGATAATATTCGCCACGGTTTAAATAAAGACCTCGGTTTTTCAGAAGTTGATCGTGTAGAAAATATTAGAAGGATTGGGGAAGTTTCTAAACTTTTTGTTGATTCCGGATTGATCGTGCTCACAGCATTTATCTCACCTTTCATAAAAGATCGGCAAATGGTTCGAGCTCTTCTGGATAATAAACAATTTATTGAGATATTTGTCGACTCTGATTTAGAAAGTTGTGAAAAACGAGACCCAAAAGGATTATATAAAAAAGCCAGAGCCGGTGAAATTAAAAATTTTACCGGTTTAGATTCGCCTTACGAACCACCCCAAAATCCAGAATTAGTAATAACTAATAGTGACGGAAATTCGTTGGATAAAAATGTGGAAATGATAATCAGTTATTTAATAAATAATAAATATATAGTGAAATTATGATGGACAAATATTATATCACTCACTTGCGTGAACTTGAATCGGAAGCTGTCTATATTTTACGGGAAGTTGCCGCGCAGTTTGAAAATCCGGCTTTGTTATTCTCCGGTGGGAAAGATTCAATTGTACTCGGTTGGTTATCCCGCAAAGCTTTTTTTCCTTCAAAAATTCCCTACCCTTTAATGCACGTAGATACAGGGCATAATTTTGATGAAACAATTGAGTATAGAGATGAATTCGTAAAAACTATTAACGCACGTTTAATTGTCGCATCCGTTCAGGAATCAATTGATAAGGGAAGGGTCGCCGAAGAGCACGGCAAACACGCATCCAGAAATGCACTTCAGACAACAACACTTCTTGATGCTTTGGAAGAACACAAATTTGATTGTGCCATTGGCGGAGCTAGAAGAGATGAAGAAAAAGCACGCGCTAAAGAAAGATTTTTCTCGCATCGTGATGAATTTGGTCAATGGGACCCTAAAAATCAGCGCCCTGAATTGTGGAATATTTTTAATGGCAAGAAAAACATGGGTGAACATTTCCGCGTTTTTCCGTTAAGTAATTGGACTGAAATGGATGTCTGGCAATATATAGCAATCGAAAATATTCCGATTCCTTCTATCTATTTCTCACATAAAAGAAAAGTTATAGAACGTGATGGATTATTACTGGCATTTTCACCGTATCTAAATTTGGATGAAGATGAACAGATTGAGGAACGGATAGTTCGGTGCCGGACTGTTGGTGATATGACTTGCACCGGCGTCTGGGAGTCGAAAGCTGAATCTATCGAAGATATTATTCAAGAAGTCGCGGCGACTCGTGTTACGGAAAGAGGCGGACGAGTAGACGACAAACGCTCCGAAACCGCAATGGAAGATAGAAAGGTGAAGGGATATTTTTAGATTAGCCTTCAAGCGGTGAGCGTTCAGCGTTATGGAGAATGAAAATGAAAGAAAGCGTAAAGAGTTTTCATGATTTAATAGTTTGGCAAAAAGCGCATAATTTGGTACTACAAGTATATAAAGATACTGCAAGCTTTCCATCTGAAGAAAAATTTGGAATAACGTCTCAAATTCGCAGAGCAGCTATCTCTGTTCCGGCTAATATTGTTGAGGGGCATGCAAGGAGAAGCAGAAAAGAGTTTCTAAATTTCCTGAATATTGCCCACGGTTCGCTTGAAGAACTTAAATATTTATTGTTACTCTCGCGAGAACTAAACTACTTGGATGAGAATGAATATTCAGAGTACTCTATGATTACAACAGAAGTCTCAAAAATTCTATATGGTTTTAAAAAATCTTTAGAAAGTTAATTGGAAATTGAAATATTCAAATGCACAAAATAAGCTGAACGCCCTACGCTAAACGCTTAACGCTTTTTTTGAGTAGTTGATTAAATCTTTAGGAAAAAAAATGACAACAAAAAACTCATATCTTGATATGGAATTGCTTCGGTTTACTACTGCCGGAAGTGTTGATGATGGTAAAAGTACTTTAATCGGTCGGTTATTATTTGACAGTAAATCAATTTTTGAAGACCAGCTTGATGCTGTAAAAAAATCAAGTGAGAAAAAAGGTTTAGTGGATGTTGATTTAGCTTTGTTGACAGATGGCCTTAAATCTGAAAGAGAACAAGGCATTACAATTGACGTGGCTTATCGTTACTTCGCCACTCCAAAGCGCAAATTTATAATTGCCGATACTCCCGGACATATCCAATACACCCGGAATATGGTTACCGGCGCTTCAACTGCAAACTTAGCTTTAATTTTAGTTGATGCCCGACAAGGAGTAATCGAACAAACAAAAAGACATTCCTATATAGCTTCATTACTTAAAATTCCTCATCTTGTTCTCTGTGTAAACAAAATGGATCTTGTGGATTATTCGGAAGAAGTCTATGAACAAATTGTTGCTGATTTTAAAGGTTTTGTCGCCAAAATGGATATCAAAGATGTCCGATATGTGCCGATTAGCGCGTTAAATGGTGATAATGTTGTAACCCGTTCGAAAAATATGGATTGGTATAACGGATCGACTTTACTCCATTTATTAGAAAATATTTACATAGCCAGCGATTATAACCATTTGGACCCAAGATTGCCGGTTCAATATGTTCTACGTCCTCAAAAAATAGAAGGATTCCATGACTACAGAGGATTTTCCGGTAGAATTGGAAGCGGTATTTTTAGAGTCGGGGAAGATGTCACCATTTTGCCTTCCGGATTTTCTTCTAAAATCAAATCTATTTATGCCTACGATAAACTGGTTGAGGAAGCATTTCCTCCGATGTCTGTAGCGATAGAGCTAGAAGATGATTTGGATATCGGGCGTGGGGATATGATCGTAAAACCAAATAACCAACCCCAAGTTACTCAGGATATTGATTGTATGTTATGTTGGTTTAGCGATAGACCGATGCAGCTTGGCGGGAAATATGCTTTAAGACATTCTACGGCAGAAGTTAGAACTATGGTGAAAGAAGTTGTTTATAAAATGGACATTAACAATTTGGTCCGCGATGAAGATGATCGGGATGTAAAAATGAACGACATTTGCCGAGTAAAATTAAGAACCACAAAACCTCTGTTTATCGATGACTACAAAAAGAATAGATTCACCGGTAGTTTAGTTTTAATTGATGAAGCTACAAACAACACGGTTGCCGCGGGAATGATTCATTAACAAGATAAAAGATAAAAGGAAAAAGATAAAAGGAAGACTTTGAAATGCCGTTGTTTTTTCTTTGAGTGAAAAATGAATGATCTATCTAGCAGGTTATTTGAGTTTGCGGTTAATTGTATTGAATTCTCAAAAACTGTGACAATTACAAAAGAAATTGAAGTAGTCATCTATCAGTTATCAAAATCATGTACTTCACCCGGCGCAAATTATGAAGAATCACAAGCTTCTTCATCCAAAGCAGATTTTAGAAACAAAGTATTTATATCATTGAAAGAAATGCGTGAAGCAAATTATTGGTTGAGAATTTGTAAAAGATTGAAATTGGGGAACGATAATAGAATAGATCAGTTAATTGATGAATCAGAACAACTAAAAAAAATATTAGGCTCAATCGTATCAAAAATTCAACATTAAAAACATCTTTTATCTTTTATCTTTTTCCTTTACACTTGTTTCATGTTTAAAGAAACTCACGCTCGTTCGGTTGTAAAGACTATTTCATGGCGAATACTCGCTACTGTCACCACCATTACGCTTGTATATATTTTTATTGGTGATACAACGATTGCAATTTCCGTTGGCGGTATTGAAGTTTTTCTAAAAATGTTAATCTATTTCCTTCATGAGAGGGCATGGGATAAAATTAAATTTGGAAGGAAAGAAGTAAAACCGGCTGTTATATGGATTACCGGTTTGGTTCGTTCCGGAAAATCTGAAATTGGTGAAAAAGTAACGCAAATTCTGAAAGAAAAAGGATTTAAAGCTGATCATCTTGATGGACATGGTATCCGGCATCTATTCCCCGAAACCGGCTATTCACACGATGAAGTTAACGAACATATTAAAAGAGTCGGTTACCTTGCGAGTAAACTTGAAGAACAAGGAGTTTTTGTCATTGCCACGTTTCTTTCTCCTTTCGAAGAATCAAGAAATTTTATTCGCTCTATAGCTAAGAATTTTATTGAAGTTTACATTTCTACCCCAATCGAAGAATGTATAAAACGTGATACTACCGGTACTTATGAGAAAGCCAAAAAAGGCGAAATTTCTAATTTCCCCGGTATTAGCACTGAATATGAAATCCCGAAAAACCCGGAACTCGAATTCGAAAATCTTAGTCCCGATACAGATAAAATTGCTTTAAAGATTGTTGAGTTTGCTCTCAAAGATTTCTAAACCCACATACTTATATTAAATCAAAGGCACAGATGAATAATCCTCTATCAAAATTAGATATGGAATATCTTATAAATACTGCAAAGGAAGCCGGAAAAAGAATTATGGAAGTCTATGCTTCGGAAGATTTCGATGTTCAACTTAAAGGGGATGATTCTCCCTTAACGAAAGCTGACACAATTTCGCATAATTATATAAAAGAAAGACTTTCCGAAAAGTATCCCGAAATCCATTTGCTTTCGGAAGAAGGAAAAGAAATACCTTACGAAGAAAGAAAAGATTGGACAACTTTTTGGCTAATTGATCCTTTGGATGGAACGAAGGAATTTATTAAAAGGAATGGTGAGTTTACTGTTAACATCGGACTAATACACGAAGGTCAGCCAATTCTCGGAATTATCTATGCTCCGGCGCTTGAGATTCTATATTATGGCAACAAGGAAATCGGATCATTTAAACAAGAAGGCGAAGGCGAACACCAAAAATTGCCCTTAAAGTACAATCATGGAAATGATATAGTTGCAGTTCAAAGCCGCTCACATTCTTCTGATGAAGAAAATGAGGTACTAAAAAAACATGGAGTCACAAAATCTATTTCTATAGGATCATCACTAAAATTTTGCATGGTTGCCGAAGGAAAAGCTCATATTTATTACCGTCACGGACCGACTTGGGAATGGGATACGGCTGCTGGGCATGGGATTAGTGCAGCCGAGGGAAAACTAATCTCTGGACTTGCTTATAATAAAACTACACTTCTCAACTCATCATTTCAAGTACGATAAATCTTTATTTAAATTATTATATGTTGATTTTAGAAATCAGAAATTTGAGTATCAATTATGAATCAGAGTAAACAAACTACTGAAGACAAAATTCTTAATTTTTTTGTTGCAACCATTAAGTTGGTTGAACCCTTAGGGCGGAATATTAAGACTTTTCTAATATTTAATTTTATTGCAGCCTGTCTCATAGCTGTGTTTCTATTACTGTTCGCTAAACCTTATTTTGATTCAAAGCTAATTATTTATCCGGAAGCTAGTTCAGCGCGTCCAAACTTGAGTGGAATATCTAGCCTAGCTTCAATGGTGGGGGTCTCCCTAGAAAGTGGGACATCAATAAATATCTATAGTGATATTCTCAAAAGTGAGACTTTATTCGAAGAAATAATTTACTCAAAATATCAAACAGAAAGTTTCCCAGATTCTGTAAATCTAATTGAATACTATGAAGTTGAAGCTGACGAAGAGGGAAATGAACAATTTAGAAAAAGAAAACAATTTCTCGCCGTTTACGAATTGTTGAGTGAAGAATTAGTGACTGCAAATATGGATAGAATTAGTCAAATTTTGGTAGTTAACATACGAATGCCAGAGGCAAAACTTTCTTCAGAAGTTGCTGTGGGAATTGCACGCAGCCTAGATAAATATCTTCGTGAAAAGAGAAAAACTAACGCTTCCGAACAAACGAGCTACCTTTCCAAAAGATTAGTTGATATCGGAGACTCACTACAAATTGTTGAAGATAAACTTAAATCATTTCTTGAAAGAAATAAATTGTATGAGAATTCACCAGAGCTTCAATTAACTTATGTTAGATTAAGAAGAAATGTGGAAGTCTACCAAACAGTCTATATTGAATTAACCAAGCAATATGAATTATCAAAGTTGACTGAAATAAAAGATACGCCAATTCTTAACATCCGAGAGTTACCCGAACAACCAGTCGAAAAAAGTGGACCGAGAAGAACATTATTTTTTCTTATTGTTATGACTCTATCTAGCATAATAAGTTCTATATACTTCATTTATGTTAAATATCAACTACCAGTATTTGTTAAAAAATTAAAAAACTCACTCCTTAGTCGAAGGCAGGCCTAATTAATGCTCTCTATTTAAACAAGGGATTTATGCGTTCAATCAACATCGGCGTTTTGTGGGGTACAGTGTACTCAGGTAATCAGGGTGTAAATGCACTAACCTATTCTATTATACATATGCTCAAAACAATTGCTGATAATAACAATATTAACATCAATTTTTGTTTAATTGGCACGCAGAATAAAGATATCCATTCTGGTTCCATCAGTATAAAAGCGAATACGATTAACTATGATTTTATTCCCTCTAAAACCTTTTATCTGAATAGAATATATAATGTCTTTAATTTTAAAGTGTTCTCAAAATTAAAAGATATAGATATCATCTTTGATTTAAGTCAGGGAGATGGGTTTACAGATATTTACGGATATAAAAGATTTTTCAACAATTGCTTATCTAAATTACTATTTATGATTTTGCGAAAGAAGATTGTTCTACTACCCCAAACTATTGGTCCATTCGAAGGTAAAATCTCTTTAATTTTAGCAAAATATATTTTGAATAGCGTACATACTATAATGGCTAGGGACACTTTAACTTATAATGAACTTGCTAGGTGGAATATAAATACATATTACGATGAGTACATAGATCTTGCCTTTTCGCTGCCATATTCTTTGCCTAATCCGAAAGTATCAGAGAGATTAAAAATTGGTATAAATGTCTCTGGCTTACTCTACCGCGGAGGCTATAATGAAAATAATATGTTCCGGCTAAAAATGAATTACGCAAAATTTGTAAAAATGATGATCGGTAAATTTAGAGATCAAAATGACTTGAAAATTTATCTCATAGCCCATGTTTATGGTGAAAATATATCACTACAAGAGGACGATTCTATTTCAATAAAAGAATTGGCAAAATCTTTCGACGATGGCGAAAATATAGAAATTTCTCCGCCATTTAAGAGTCCGGTTGAGGCAAAATCATATATTGCGGAGATGGATTTACTAATTGGATCGAGAATGCACGCTTGTATTGCTGCCTTTTCCGCTGGTGTTCCAATTATTGGTATTTCATATAGTAGGAAGTTTGAAGGACTCTTTGTCAATTTGCTGAAGTATAATTATATAATTGATGCAAGAGAGAACGATGAGATTGAAGCGTTAGCAAAGGTAAATGAATACGTTAATAAGCTATCTGAATTGAAAGAACACTGCCATGCTAGTCTTGAAATAATTACTAAGCAAAATCGAAAGATTGAAAATAAGTTGTTGGAAATTCTAAAATGAGCGAGTTTTTAATCAATGATCTTTCTGAATCCAGTATATGTATTGGTTGCGGATTATGTGAGAGTGTTTTCGGTAATGAATTTGTAAAAATAACTGAAGACAGTGCAGGTTTTTTTGTTGCAAAACAATCTAAGAGATTGGATGCTAATCAAATTAAGAAACTGAAAAAATGGTGTCCTGCCATTCGGGTTGAAAATCCAGTTGCTGGTACAAGAGAGGATTCATTAATCTGGGGTAATTACGAATCAATTGCCTCCGGCTATGCTACAAATCCTGAAATGCGATTTAAAGGATCATCCGGGGGGGCCTTAAGTGCAGTTTTAAGTTATTTAATTAACAGTATGAAATATGAGGGAGTTGTTCAGATTGGTCGGGCAGTAAACGAGGCAACAAGAAATTCAAACTTCTTCAGCACAAGTGATGATATGTTATTGCGGAATGCCGGCTCAAGATACAGTCCTAGTTCACCGTTAATTGACATTACCCGAATTATCGATAATCACAAAAAAATTGTAGTAGTAGGAAGGCCATGTGATATTTCGGCATTGAGACAATATCTCAATTCTATCCCCAAGTGTGATCTGGATGTTGTGCTGATTTCTTTCTTATGTGCGGGGACACCAAGCTTAAAAGGTACTGAGAAAATACTAAGTATGTTTAATCTGAATAAGAGCGATGTTGTTGAGTTCCGTTATCGAGGAGAGGGGTGGCCGGGAATGTCTTACGCTATAGATAAATTGGGGAGAAAACATTCTTTATCATATGAAGATTCTTGGGGCAAAGTATTAAACAAACACTTGCAGTTTAGGTGCAAGATATGTCCGGATGGTGTAGGGTCATCAGCTGATATCACTTTTGGTGACGCTTGGGATAGTGATAGCGGTTATCCGGATTTCTCTGAAAAAGAGGGGCAAAGTCTTATTATATCACGCACCTATCTTGGAAAAAAAATTATTGAATCAGCAGCTGAATTTGGTGCCATCAATTTGACTAAATTTGATGTTGGTAAACTGAGAACTATTCAGAAATACCATTTGAATAAAAAAGGCTTGGTCTGGAGTAGATTAATAGCCTGGCGGTTACTTGGTAAATCTTATCCGAAATTTACGAATTTCAATTTGTACAAATTATCTAGAATGATTCCAATTAAAATTACAATTTCGAATATGTTTGGGACGCTCAAGAGAATCGTCAAAATATGATAAGTAAATTTAATAGAATTGTTAAAAATTCATCTTGGTTGTTTATTAGCAACCTGATCAATTCAATATCCAAAATAATCGTTGTCCCTTTATTGCTCTCATACTATGGAAAACTAGAATATGGAATTATTGTTCTTGCCCTTTCACTTAATTCATATTTGAATATCACAAATCTCGGGATCCCACAGGGTCTGGTAAAATTTGTTTCTAGTAATATCGCAAAGAACAATATTCAAACTGTAGTAAACTTGACGAATACAAGTTTCTCCCTTTTTTCGATTATAGGTGTATTAAATGCATTAATATTTTTTGGATTTGCAATTTTTGGTATAAGTTTTTTCAAAGTTGATGCGGTTGTAATTTATGAGTTCCGCATTGTACTTGTATTAAGTGGGATTTCCGTGCTAATCTCTTGGCCATTTTCAATTCTCGACCAATTATTAAATTCACTTGAGGATATTGCATGGTTGTCAAAACTGAAAATAATTTCTTATGTACTACAAATAATCGTTACAATTTTGAGCATTTGGCTTGAAGTAAACATTGTCTATTATTTTGTTCTCTATCTTCTGAGTCGGAACATAATCATACCAAACAAATTGTTGAGGTGGTATAAAATTTCCGGTGTTAATTATAGGATTAAATTTGCATGGGTTTGGGAAGATTTCAGAGAGGTATTCTTCTATGGAATGGGAATATTGATGATTGGGATCTCTCAATCAATTGCATTTGGCTTAAGACCTATCGTATTAGCTTTTAGGGAGTCAAGTGGATTAAATGTATTAGCCGATTATCAAATAATTTTCACAATCGCAAGTGGTGTAACACTATTTAATGGAGTTATTTTAACTACACTTCTACCAGCTTCAGCAAAAGCATATGCAACGAACGACGATGGCTCCTTAAATAAGATTATGGATGGGGCTACTAGAT
This sequence comes from Melioribacteraceae bacterium, assembly GCA_021739765.1. GTDB lineage: Bacteria > Bacteroidota > Ignavibacteria > Ignavibacteriales > Melioribacteraceae > JAIPBD01. The sequence continues at coordinate 11,258 of JAIPBD010000028.1, read as the reverse complement.
ATTCATGGTTTTTCATATCGTATATCATTGCTGTAATTTACCTAAACTCTGAAATTATAATTAATCTTTATGTTGGGAAAGAATATCTTCATCTTGTACCAGCATTACGGATATGGCTATTATCATTTGGATTTTTATATTTGAGTGCGGTCGCAAGTATAGTTCTAGCTTCTGGGAGGATAAAATTATTAACAATCACAAGTCCCATTAATGCAATAATATCTTTAACAATCCTGTGGATTCTTGCACCAAAATATGGTGTAGAGGCTGCTGCAATATCAACATTAGCATACTATTTGTTGCAGTTTATAGTCTATCATATATATTATTTGCCCAAGATATTAAAAATAAATTCATTGAAATATCTTACTCAAAAATTTGCACCTCCAGTGTTTGCAGCAACTATAATGGTATTCCTCCCTGCAATAGTATTAAATTTGACAAACGATTTTAGTTTGCAGGTTATGATCCTAAAAACAATAATTGGAACAATTTTGTTCGTTCTATTAAATCTAATATACTATATAAAACCGTTTGAACTTAAGAAAATTATTTTTGCGATAGTTGGGAAAATATGATTTGAAGAGATTCTTGCTACATACAATTGAATTCGTTTATTTCATCAAAAGTAAAAGACTAAGGAAATTATTGGAAACATTAGTTTATTCTCTTGATGGAGGACAAATGTGGTCGACCTCTATTAGGCGAATTTATAAAAAATACCATTTAATTAATATAGGATATGGAACTTATGGGGGCATTTTTAATAGAAGAAATGTCCCCAGGAATACAACCATTGGGAACTACTGTTCAGTAGCTCCCAATATTAGGATATTTAATGCAAACCATCCCAAAGAACAATTCACTTTACACCCTCTTTTTTATAATCCAAAAGCAGGTTTTGTTAAAGATGATAGATTAACACGATCTAAACTTATTATTGGGAATGATGTATGGATAGGGGAATGGGTGATAATACTGCCAAGTTGTACTCATATTGGTGATGGTTCAATAATCGGAGCAGGTAGTGTTGTAACAAAAAATGTTCCGGAATATTCGATAGTTGTGGGTAATCCGGCTAAAGTTATCAGTCGTAGATTTGACCCAAAGGCAATGGCATTTCTGAAATTGAGTAAATGGTGGGAGTTAGATAAAGACGAATTGAGCAAAAATGAAATGAAATTTAACAGCATAAACCCGTAAGCACATTGATTTTATTACAAATTATTTTTGTTTTTTCATTCATCGCTTTACTTAAGAACAATCCAAAGGGAAGTATTAAACTGTATATTTGGATTTTACCATTCCTCCATCCAAATTTAGCCTTAATAAATCTACCCAGCTTACCGTTAATAACGATGCAAAGGGCGCTAATATTCGTTTTATCAAGTCATTTTATTGTATTGTATCTTCTTAATGAAGACTTTAAAGCTAAGATCGCAAACTTTCCATTTCGAATCGGAATCAAAACTCTTGGTATTTCATTATTACTTGTCACACTGTTTAGCAAAATGCCATTTTTTTCAAGTTTATTTAATTACATCTCTATTTTGGTTGAATATTTAATAATCTTTGTTTTGGTCTGGAATGTTTTTGAATCAGAAGATGAAATTAAGAATGTTTTTGATGGTTTGTTCATCTCCTTTCTGGTGATCACATTTTATGGTCTTTTCACTAAAATATTTCAAGTAAATCCTTACTTGAATCTTGTAAATACTGAAGGGTTTCGGGATATTAGTTTTTCCTACGATGATATTGTGAGGGGAAACATTTTCGGCCGAATTCAATCAGTGTTCTATCATCCAATATCCTATGGCGGATTTATGGCTTTGCTAATGCCATTCGTTTTCTGGAGGATATTTCATGCAGATTATGATATCAAAAACATTTTATTATATCTTTTGATTATATTATTAGTCCTTAATATATTTTTAACAAATTCAAGATCTCCCATAATTTTTGTGTTAATTGCTTTATCTGGATTTATATTTACTAAACAAATTAAAAATATCATAAAATATGGAATTCCTTTAATTGGAGTTGTTTTCATATTGATGATATTAAGCGGATCATTAAATGATTATTTTACAACTATAAAAGGTGCTGTGTTCTTTTGGGATGAAGAAATTGAACTTGAAATTGGGGGGAGTTCAATCTTAAGCAGGGAATTAGCATTATTAACTGCCCTTGGATATTTTCTACAATATCCATTTACCGGGCACGGACTGACAATGCTGAGGGAAATAGTAAAATTTCAGACTGATCCATTCCTCGGCAATGCTCCAAGTTTTTTATTTGAATTATTAGTTGATACAGGGCTTGCTGGTATTGTTGGCTACTCAGTATTATTCAGCAATATCCTCTTAAAATATAAAGGGTTTTTGTCGACAAATCTTTCAGAAGAAACTTTAGATTTAATTAAGATTACCATCACAACCATCATTGGTTACATTGTGTTCATAAACATTACGGGAGAATTAAATACTTTTAGTTTCTTTCTAATTCTAGTAGCACTTACTTCAAAGTACTGTCAATTGAGCCAGAATAATATATTAATGTCAAATGAAGCTTAAGCTGGCTATAATTTTAGTGAACTGGGAGCGTCAAGATGACACTTTAGAATGCCTTGACAGTATTGCAAAATTTCTACCAGACACAAACAACTATTTTGTTGTACTAGTTGATAACGGATCTAAAGAAGGAATCTCCAAAATTTTAAATAGTGAATTTGTTTTTGATATTAAAATTATCCAAAATGATAGCAATCTGGGTTTCACAGGTGGAAATAATATTGGAATAATAGAAGCCAAAAAATATAATCCCAATCTTATAATGTTATTAAATAATGATACAACACTTGTAGATAATTCGATTGAGAAAGCTGTTGTTTGTTTTGAGAATAATCTGAAGTTGGGAGTCATCGGTCTGATCAATTATTACTATGACTCACCAGATATAATATGGCAAGCTGGCTTTAAACTGAGAATGAAAGATCTTAAGCCATTTCCAATTGCTCCTAATGTTTCAAATGAGCCTATTGAACAAGTTGATTTTGTACCCGGCTCTAGCATGATCATTAGGAATGAACTACTGACTGAAACGGAAGTACTGGATGAAAACTATTTCGCCTATTGGGAAGATGTGGATCTTTGTCATTTTATTAAACGGAAGGGCTACCTTGTTTCTTTTTTGAATAATTCACGCATTTTGCATAAAGTAAAAAAATCAACGAATACTAACTTACACTTATATTTAAGTGTAAGAAACCAACTTTATTTCTTAAAAAAATATTCTTCTACAATAAAAACATTTTTGCATCAAATACGTATTGTCGCAAAATATTTAATTAAATATCTTATTGGAAAAGAAAATCGGCAAATAAAAATAATATATTTTGCAATAAAGGATTTCAATATGAATAAATATAAAAACTTTAGAATAAATGAGTTCATTTAGTAATATATAGATTAGATGAAAAACACATTTATTAAAATAAAATATATTCTAAGTGAAGAAGGCTTAACTGTTTTCATTATACGTCTAGGCAAAGTGTTGATCGTTAAAGTAAGGCGCTTATTCTCATTTAACAAAGAAATAATTTTTAAATGGACTAAATTAAAAAATATTCACAAGGGCAAAAGAGCCTTTCTCATTGGTAATGGGCCAAGCTTAAATCGATTACCGCTCTATTTGCTCAGAAATGAACATAGTATTGGTTTTAATCGTATTAATCTACTCGAAGAGCGTCTGAATTGGGTACCAAATTTTTATTGTACAATAGATGATAGAGTGTTGTTAGATTCCGTCGATGAAATACAAAATAATCTTTCTAAATATGAGGCTGCATTTTTACCCGATATTCATCCATATAATATCAACTTTAAGAAAAAATTCGTTGAGAAAGATAATTTGTTTTGGCTGTTTTTGGAGAAGTTGAATTTTTCAATGAATCTTCCATATGCCGGAATTAATAAAACGGTTGCGAATGTTGGTCTTCAAATCCTTGCATATTTGGGATTCTCTCCTATATACATAATTGGAGTTGACCTTGACTATAAGAGCCAGGTAAGCGCTAAGAATGAAACTACAAGAGACGTTGTCGCCAATGACGACGACGACCCGAATCATTTTGATCCAAGATATTTCGGGAAAGGAAGAAATTATCATCAGCCCAGGATGGAGGAAACATTTCTCAAGTTTGATGATGCTCGGAAATTTTTTGATTCACAGAACATAAATGTATTTAATGCAGGAATTGGTGGAAAATTAGAGTCTTTCAAGAGAGTTAAGTTTGAAGATTTGTTTAATTATACAGACGATGAAATGAAAATATTATTTCTAAAGACCTTCTCCGCAATGGAAAATATTTTATCATTGGAAGACTTCAAAATATTGGATGATTTGGATGGATGGAATCCTGATATGGAAAAATTTTCTGTACCCACGGATGTTGGTGTTAGGCTTATTAATAAAGCAATTTTTACACATATTCCACATGGCCCTTTCAAGAACAGATATTACTTCGTAAAGAGGACAAATAATGATAATGCCGAATATAGTTAAGGAAAAGCTGACAAATAAATTGCTAACGATCGGATCCTGGATTTCATTTGGATATACACCAATTTGTGAAATTATGTGTTCGGCAGGATTTGATTGGTTAGTTATTGATATGGAGCACACCTCAATTGATTATGAAAAAGCTCAAGAATTGATACAGATAATTTCTCTATCGAACAATGTCCCACTAGTTCGTGTGGGAAAGAATGACGAATTAATTATTAAAAGAATCATGGATTCCGGAGCTCATGGAGTAGTAGTTCCAATGGTTAATAACCGACTAGAAGCAGAAATGGCTGTAAATGCGGTCAAGTATCCACCCATTGGTAAAAGAGGTGTTGGCCTATTCAGAGCACAAAATTATGGACTGGGATTTAGCGACTACTATTCTTGGGTTCAAGAAAATTCCATTGTAATCGTACAAATCGAACACATCGACGGACTCAACAATATCGATGAAATATTATCGGTTGATGGAGTTGATGGATTTATTATTGGTCCGTATGATCTCTCAGCTTCGCTTGGCAAACCAGGAGAATTTAATGATCCTGAAGTTGCGTCTGCGTTTGCCTACGCTTCATCAAAATTGAAAGACTCTCCAAAGGTTGGAGGATTTCACGTTGTTCACAGCAACCATGAATTACTGAAATCAAAAATCGAGGAAGGATTTAAATTTATTGCATATGGAGATGATATGGTGTTTTTTGCTGAAAAAATTCGTGATGAAAAGTCAGCTATTAGTAATATTATTTAAAAGGAGTTAATTGATGAAGGTATTGATTTCACCATCCTCGTTTGGACAGTGCGGAATGAAACCTGTCGAATTATTGGAAAAGCATGGATATGAGATAATAAATAATCCATTTGGTAGAAAACTAACAGAGGATGAAGTAATAGAAATTGCTTCAGATGCAGTCGGAATAGTCGCCGGTGTTGAACCTTTGACTAGAAAAGTTATGGATCGTTTAAACAATCTTAAATGTATTAGCCGTGTTGGTGTGGGTATGGATTCTGTCGACCTTGCTTACGCTGAGGAAAAAGGAATTATTGTACGGAATACGCCTGATGGGCCAACTAGAGCAGTTGCCGAGTTAACGGTTGGACTTACTTTAGATCTTTTAAGAGGCATTTCATTCTCTCATAGCCAAATTAAAAATGGTGGATGGAAAAAATTCATTGGAAATCTTATTCTTGATAAAAAAATAGGGGTCCTCGGTTTTGGGCGTATTGGAAGAGAAACATCACTTTTATTTAAAGGTTTGGGAGCTAAGGTTCAAGCTTATGATTTGTACCCCGATGTTCAATTTGCAAATGAAAATGACATCAAATTAGTTAATTCGAAGACATTGTTTGAAACTTCTGATATTATTACAATTCATTTACCACCAAGCGATGACGGCATACCCATAATATCTAACAATGAATTAAATTTGATGAATTCTGACTCATTTTTAATAAATGTTTCGCGTGGTGGCGTTGTGGATGAAGATGCACTTTACGATTCATTGCTTGGAAAGAAGATCGCAGGAGCTGCTTTGGACGTCTTCAAAAACGAACCGTACAAAGGAAAACTCACTGATCTCGAAAATATCATTTTCACTCCGCATCTTGGATCTTACGCAAGTGAAGGGAAATTGAAAATGGAAATTGACGCCGTGGAAAACCTTTTAGCAAGTATATAAGACTAAAGATGGCACTACGATTTGGAATTATTGGATTTGGAAAAATTGGTCAGTTAAGAAAGAAGATAATTGAAGAATTAGAACTTGGTAAAGTACTGGCAATTTCAGATCCAAATTATAAACAGACGCACAAAGATATTTTTTTAACAAATAATTATCATGAATTGTTAAAGCAAGATATCGATGCAGTCATAATTGCCACTCCAAATAATATCACAGCCACAGCTGTTATTGATGCGCTTAATTCTGGCAAACACGTGTTTTCCGAGAAGCCGCCTGGTAGAAATTTGGAAGAAGTTATTGAAATTAAAAAATGCTCCGCAAAACACCCAAATTTAAAATTGAAATTTGGGTTTAATCATAGAGCCCATTATAGTGTTATGGAAGCAAAGCGGATAGCATCTTCAAATAGAATGGGAAAATTGATGTGGGCGAGAGCCGCATATGGTAAAGCCGGCAGTTTGGATTTTAAAGAACAATGGAGAAGCACTAAAAATATTGCAGGTGGCGGAATATTATTAGATCAGGGTATTCACATGCTTGATTTATTAATTCTCTTCTTTGGTGGTTTTTCTGAAGTAAAAAGTTTCGTGGATACTACTTATTGGGATATACCCCTTGAGGATAATGCTTTCGCTATTTTAAAAAATAGTAGTGATCAATATGCGGTATTCCATTCATCATCAACCCAATGGAAGCATATATTTAGACTTGAATTATTCTTCTCTGAAGGATATATGATTCTGAATGGTTTGGATACCGGCTCAAAATCCTACGGTAGAGAGTCATTAATTATTGGTAAACGACAATTTGAAGATGAAGTTGAGTTGTTAGGCAATCCATCTGAAGAACAAATATTTTTTGATGACGACCGATCTTGGTATTTCGAAATGAACGATTTTAGCAATGCGATCATTAATGATAAACCTATCATAAAAGGTTCAGTTGATAGTGCTGTAGATGTTATGCAGCTAATTGATAAGATATATAGTTCGGATAATTCTTGGGTGAAGAGAGAAAATGAGGGGGAGAAATAAGTAAATGAAAACAAGAATTGTTAGAGATGATTTTCGTGAAGCTGAAATTAGACCTTCCAAGGAATTTTCAGAATATTACAGATTAATTCAAGAAGATATTTCCGAAATATTTCACTCGGAAGCCGGAAATTATATTGAAGAATGTCCAGCATGTAAATGTAAATCTGCACGATTTTATTTCAATAAAAACAATTTTACTTATCTGGAATGTAGTGATTGTTCAACTGTTTACATGAGTCCGAGACCAACAATAGGAATGTTGCATGAATTTTATTCTAGATCAAAGGCGATGGAATACTGGAATTCTAAAACATTTCAAGATACAAGTGGAAGGAAAAAACATGTTTTTGCTCCACGAATCAGATGGATAGGGGAATCAATAGAATTTGATGAAAAATCTAGTAAGAATTATTGTGATTTTTACTCGAAGTACAACCCAATTATTGAAGCAATTAGCGAGTTTAATGAGTTTACAAATAAGGACTCTTATAAACCAATTCCAGAGTTGATACCTACACTTTCAAAAAGTGGCTTTCGAATCAGTGACAATTTAAAAGCATCATATTATAGCGTTATTACTGCATTTGAAGTATACGATCGATTTTATGATCCAAATTCTGTAACAAAATTACTTTACGACAGTCTGGAAGAAAATGGATTATTAATGATTTCAAGCATGTCATCAAGTGGATTAGATTTTCAATTTATGAAATCAAAATCGTCAAATATAATCCCACCTCTCCACATGAATATATTTTCGATAGAGGGTATCGTAAAAATGTTCGAAAATGTTGGATTTGAAATATTAGAATTAAGCACACCCGGTTCATTAGATTTAAAGATATTAGAGAATCATATAAATGATATCGAATTACCACGATTTTTGAGGGATATCATATTGAATAGAGACGAACAAATAAAAGAAAATTTCCAGGAATTTTTACAAAGAGGGAGACTTAGCTCCCATTTAAGATTATTAGCTAGAAAAAAATAAGGTGATATTAAAATGAGTGAATTTAATAGGACTGCTAAATTGTATGAGCATGTTGAAGAATACAAAAAATCTCTTTCTGATTTATTAGCGAAAGTAGATATGTGTGTTCTTGAGCAAATAATCGATCAATTTATTCGGGTTCAAAAAACAAGAAATACTATTTATGTCTGTGGAAATGGAGGAAGTGCAGCTACTGCTTCACACTTCCAAGTAGATTTCGGTTTTTTTGTAAGATATTTTACAGAAAAACGAATCAAAATAAAAAGTTTAACTGATCAAGTCCCCATGATAACTGCAATCGGAAATGATCATTCTTATGAGGATATTTTTATTGATCAAATGATTGATAATTTCAATCCTGGTGATGTTTTAATAGCAATATCCGCGAGTGGAAATTCAGCAAACTTACTTAAGGCCGTTGATTATGCTAATAATAATGGGGGAACAAGTATTGCTTTTGTTGGATTTGATGGAGGTAAACTGAAAAATATGGCCAATATTGTAATGTTTACTCCGAATCCTCCAAAACAATATGGTCCCATTGAAGATTTGCATATGATTCTTGACCATATGATGGTTTCGTATCTCGCTAAAGATGAAGAATTTTTATCAATTAAATAGAATCGAATGATGAACATTACTTTTGAAAATAAAACAGTACTGGTAACTGGAGCAACACGCGGAATTGGCAAAGCAATTGCGAATGAGTTTGAAACAAGCAAAAAAATAATTATCACCGGAACCAATAGACAGAATTACGAAGAAATTATGCAAAATTTCAAGCAGACAAATATAGAATTCCTTGAAGTCGATTTTTCGAATTCAAATTCAACTGAGAAATTTATTGAGGATATTGAAAAATTTGACAAAATTGATGTTTGTATAAATAATGCCGGGATAAATATATTGAACGAATTTACCGAGACAAAAGTTGAGGACTATCATAAAATACTTGATGTTAATTTGAAGGGCCCATATCTATTAAACCGTCTTGTTGCAAAAAAAATGAAAAATAATAGTTATGGGAGAATCGTAAATATTTGTTCAATTTGGAGTCGAATCACTAGGGCAGAGAGGTCACTCTATACAATGACGAAAAATGCCTTACATGGCATGACACAAACCATGTCAGTCGAATTATCGAAGTTTAATGTGCTAGTGAATTCAGTGTCACCTGGTTTTACAATTACTGAGCTTACAAAAAGAACCAATACGGAAGAAGAACTAAGACAAATCGCACAGAATATACCAATTAAAAGATTGGCTGAACCAAATGAGATCGCTCGAGTAGTGGCATTTTTATCAAGTGAAATGAACACTTACTTAACAGGTCAAAATATTACTGTGGATGGAGGATATGAAATTGTTTGAATTAGAAATTAAATCTTCGAAGAAAAATTACAAAGTGAAATTCATTGATGATTTTATTCGGTCTTTAAAACTTTTATACAAAAAAAACGATTTTATAATTATAGACAAATTTGTTTATGATAATTACGTTGTTTCACATAAAGAATATCTGAATTCTTTTAAGTTTATTAAAATAGAAGCAAGTGAAGCTCAAAAAAGTTATCTAAGATTGGCGCCGATTATTCAAGAATTAATTGAAGGTGGCTTTAAAAAAGATAATCGCCTAATTGCCATCGGCGGAGGAATAACTCAAGATGTAACCGCGTTTATTGCATCAATATTATATCGTGGTGTTGATTGGTATTTTTTTCCAACCACACTCCTAGCCCAAGGGGATAGTTGTATTGGGAGTAAAACTTCGATCAATTTTGGAGAATATAAGAACCAATTGGGTAATTTCTACGCCCCTCGTGAAATTTACTCGGATACAAATTTTTTAAGAACTTTGAATGAGAAAGAGCTTACCTCAGGATTAGGAGAAATGGCCCATTACTTTTTGGTTTCGAGTGAAGAGGACTACAAGAGATATACTTCAGAATATGACAATGCCAGAATCGATTTTGGTGTTTTGAGAGATCTGATTATTCGTAGTTTGGAGATTAAAAAGAGTTATATAGAGATTGACGAGTTTGATCTGAATGAGAGGCAAGTATTTAATTACGGGCATTCTTTTGGACACGCTATAGAATCTCTTACCCAGTATAGGATACCTCATGGCATAGCTGTAAGTATTGGTATGGATATTGCGAATTTTATGTCAGTTAATTACGGTTATCTTTCAGCAGAAAAGAGGATGGAAATAAGAGAGGTTTTAAAGAAAATATGGACGGGTTACTCTTTAGCAGACCTTTCAATTGAAGAAATGAAAAATGCTTTAAGAAAGGATAAGAAAAATAAAGGCGATTTGCTTGGATTGATTCTTACAAAAGGTCCCGGTAAAACATTTAAAGAATTTAAGGAATTGGATAGTAAATTTTCAGAATGGTTATTTCAATATTTTTCTGAAGAATTTTATAGGTGATGATTTGGTTTATGATCATATAACTAATTCTTATTTATATTACGGCATTAATGAGGATATCAAAATTGCATTAAAGTTTATCGAAAATGTTTCACCTGATATCGGACTCGGGGAAATTGAATTAAATAATCAAGTAAAAGCAATTATTTCTGAATACGAGACGGTTAGCGAATTTTCGAGAGGATTTGAAGCTCATAAAAACGTCATTGATATCCAGTACCCAATTTTGGGGCGGGAAAGGATTAAATGGTCACATATTGAAGGTATGGAAGTGAACATTCCATACGATGAATTAAAAGATCGGACTTTCTATATGAGGCCTAAATTCTCAACACATATTGATATTGGGAATGGCTTCTTTGCAATAATGTATTGTAAAGCTTCAGACGGAAATGGAATTTTCATAAATTACTTAAGAGAAAGAAAAGGAGAATTCCATGAAGCAGAGAAAGCGTTATAGCGGCGAACAAAAAGCAATAATTCTGCGAGAGCTATTAGAGAATAATGTTCCGATAAGCGAGTTGAGCGAGAAATATTCTGTACGTCCTAATGAT
>JAIPBD010000027.1 GCA_021739765.1 Melioribacteraceae bacterium | reverse complement strand
CGCACTCGACAAACAGATCGACCAACTCGTTTACGAACTATACGGTTTAACCGAAGAAGAGATAAAAATAGTAGAGGAAAGCGTAAATTGATCCTCTCCCTTAGTCCCTCTCCTTCCAAAGGAGAGGGAAACAGGGAGAGGATGGAAAGTACCATGACACAACATTTTAACCGAACCGAAATGAAAGAAACCCGCAGAAAATTGCGGAGAAATCAGACTATTGCTGAAAAGAATATGTGGTCGCAGCTCCGAAACAGACAATTTTTGGGATTAAAATTCAGACGGCAATATTCAATTGATAGATATGTGATCGATTTTTACTGTCCCGAATTCAAAATCGCAATTGAGTTAGACGGCAGCATACATGATCTCGATGACGTCAAAGAATATGACACCCGGCGTCAAAAGCACATAGAAGCTTTTGGTGTTACATTTATAAGAGTAACAAATGATGAATATTTGGGGAATCCCAATAAAACTTTCGAGCGCGTTGAACGTGAAATTAATCAACTGCTACTTCAAGATTAAATTTCCGTTGTAGCGGTGATTTATTATCACTGAGTAAGTATAAGGCATATATTGGAGGGTATAAAAAGTTGCCGGGATAGTGGTTATTGGAGAGCTGTAGCCCGTTTTAACTTTTGTGTAACTTGATATGAACCCGCCAGCAAACGGCAACTTTTCAAACCCCCACCATTAGGGTTTAAGGCTGGAAAGTCGCTGCGTAAAAGGAATCTGAAAATTTTGTATCTTGGTGATAATGGATGATAAAATTGAGAATATTGATAATATAGTCCAGAATTGGTTGGACTCAGCAGACAAAAATCATAAGACAATGATTCATTTGGTTGATTCAAAGGATTATAGTTGGGCTTTATTTTTGGGGCATTTGGTGATTGAAAAGACATTAAAAGCTTTATATGTAAAGAGACTTCAGAAACATGCGATTTTTTCTCACGATTTATTAAGATTATCAAAGAAGATTGATTTGCAATTGAGTGAAAACTTCGAAGAATGGCTCGATGTGATCACTACTTTCAACCTTAACGCCAGGTATGATAACTACAAACAAGATTTTTATCAACTATGCACTAAAGAATTTGCTGACACGTGGTTAGATAGAATTGAAAAAATAAGATTATGGTTAAGAAATCTATTATAGAAACTGCATCACGATATGTAAAACAATTGCCATCAGACTTAGATGTGAAGAGAGCCTTTTTATTCGGTTCTTGTGCAAAAGGATTGGATAGTGAAGATAGCGATATAGATATTGCAATTGTAATTGGAAATATGACGGATTTTTTCACAACGCAGATGCTGTTAATGAGATTAAGACGAAAAATTGATTTAAGAATTGAACCGCACCCAATTGGAGAGTCTGACTTCACAAATATGAATCCCTTTGCCTATGAGATTCAAAATACCGGGATTGAAATTGGGTTAAAGTAATACCACGAAAACCTAACACGCGATAAATTAAGTCTTTCATCTCAAGCGACAATCTAACGCTTGTTATTTGTCATGTTACTTTTACTAAAAAAGCTCCCGATCAGCAAACTGAAAGGGAGCTTATATTGGATCAGGGGAGAGATGAAATTATTTCAAATTTACTACAACATGATCGCCATATTTTAATATAGCGTGGTAAGTTAATCCGTCTATTTCAACAGCACTCACATTCATTTGGTGCACGACAATTCCAATTGAAGTTGCATCGGTTTCGCTAAGAATTTGCGAAATTACATCTGCCGAAAATGTGTAAGTACCATCATTAGTTTCAAGTAATTCGTGTGTTCCAAGAGTAACAACATCTTCGGGGCGTGGGGGTTTTGGTCCGTGCTGTCCTTTTCTTCCTTTATGACCTTTCGGCTTTCTTCCGGCAAAAGAACTATCGGCAAACTCCGGCCGAGGTTTTAGCGGAAATACATGAACTGCGATTCCATTATCAACTGAACCACCGCCCCAGTTAATTACGAGATCTTCCGTGCTGCTTACACTGTCCTCATCCGCAAGATTAGAAATCGCCAATTTAGTTGAAGGAGTTGTTAATTCAACGGTCGTTGCGGGGAAAACATCAGAACCGCTGATATTAAACGAATAGGTAACGCCGTCCAAATAATCTATCGTAACATTTTCGGTTTCTTCCCATGGTTTTGATGGAAAAATTGAATACATAAAACCACCGTTTCGTCCTTCACGTTTTTCAAGTTCGGTTTGAACGCCGCTATATTCTAAACTTATTGTTCCCATGTCCAATCCGCCGTAGCCACGTTTTGGTTTTTCGTCCAATACTTCATCAAAAGCTATTGCATGCACTCTGCTGTGCAATTCGATTTCTTCAGTGAAAGGTTTTTTAACTTCTTTCCAATCAATAGAGAAAACACCGCTTGAGCTATCAAAATTAACACCGGAAGCCTTTAGCAATTCCAAATCTTCTTGTGCGGCATCGAATGATTCGCTATTTAATGCGGCATCGGAAAAATTGCCCTGATCGGGACCGCTGAGGTCAGAACAAGCCGTGCCGATAAATGCCACCAGTGTTGAAAAGAGAAAGATTTTTTTGATTAATTTCATTTTACTGCTCCTTCGATTTATTATGTTTGTTTTATTCAGTTCGCGCGATCTAATGGTTCTTAGAGTGACCGGTTCATAAATGGGTTTAAAAAATAATAGGGTATAAAACGGGGTATGCACAAAAAACCGGATGAATCACGTTCCTTTGTGATGCCAGTCAACATTCCCGGAATTAAGTCTGAGAAAATCTTTATCAAAAGAGATGATCTTATTCATCCGGCAATGTCGGGCAATAAATGGCGTAAGCTAAAGTATAACTTGCTTGAAGCAAAGAATTTAGGATTTGATACTTTACTTACTTTTGGCGGTGCATTTTCAAACCATATTTATGCAGTAGCTTCTGCAGGTAAAATATTTGGGTTCAAAACCATCGGAATTATTCGTGGTGAAGAACGATTTCCGTTAAACCACACATTGTTATTCGCGAGCAAAAACGGGATGGAGCTGCATTACTTAAACAGAACAGAATATCGCAGAAGGAATGAAAAGGAGTTTCAGGAAGCAATTGCGGATAAATTCGGGAATCCGTTTTTAATCCCTGAAGGCGGGACAAACGAACTCGCTCTAAAAGGTGTAAGCGAAATATTTAATGAATTAGAAAACGATTATAATTTCGTTTGTACGGCCGTTGGATCTGCGGGAACGGTTAGCGGTTTGATCTCTTCCGCACCGCAAAATACAACGGTATTGGGATTTCCGGCACTCAAAAACGGTGAATATTTATCAGAAATAGTTGCAGAATTAATTGGAGAAGAAAAAAGCCAACGGAAAAACTGGGAATTATTTTATGAATATCATTTCGGTGGATTCGCGAAAATAAACCGAGAATTGGTCGATTTTATGAATGAATTCGAAAAGATAAATGATTTTGAAATTGATCCCATCTACACCACGAAAATGATTTATGGGGTGAGAGATTTGATTCAAAAGGGAAAAATTGCAAAGGGTGGAAGCGTTTTACTTCTCCACACCGGCGGCATTCAAGGTAAAGAGGGGATGAAGGAGAAGATAAACAAACTTTTATCTTCCCCAATCAAAACAAAAAATTAATAAAATTTCAAACAAACAGGCTCGGGGATTTTTTCATCTTCACCGGTAAAATTTAATTTTCCGGTTTCAGCGTCTATTTCGAAAACAACTACATTTGAAGAATTCTTATTCGCGACCAATAAAAATTTCCCGTCAGGATGAATAACAAAATTGCGGGGCCAATCACCGCGAACCGATTCGTGTCCGACAAAACTCAACTCACCGGTTTTTGTGTCGATCTTGTAAATCACAATAGAATTATGCCCACGATTGGACGCATAAATAAAATTACCATTTGGATGAATGTGAATATCGGCGCATTTGTTAAATTCTGTAAAATCAGCGGGAAGTGTCGGATACGATCCGAGTGAATCTAATCCACCGGTTTTCGGATTGTAATTATAAGCATAAATCTGAGCATCAAGTTCGCCCAACACGTAAGCGAATTTTTCGGATGGATGGAACGCCATGTGTCTCGGTCCGGCACCACTATTGATTTTTACAAATCCGGGATCATGCTTGGTAAATTCTCCATCTCTTGATTTATAAATATTAACTTTGTCGATTCCGAGATCAACCGCGTAAATGTATTTGTCCGAAGGTCCGGGCGCGATAAAATGCGCGTGCGGGGCTTCTTGTCTCTCTTTGTTTGGCCCTGAACCCTGGTGTTGAATTGTAACTCTTGAGTCATCGATCAATCCCCTTTCATCGTATTGGATTGAGGAGACATTCCCTCCGGTGTAATTCGCTACAAAAATTGTTTTTGAATTTTCAACTAAAGAAACATAACATGGATTTGCACCTCCGGATTTAACAAAATTAAGAGGCTGTAAAGTTTGCTGCGTTGATTCAATTTTAAAAGCTGAGACCGCGCCGGTTCGGGATTTATCAAAATCACTAACTTCGCTTACCGCAAACAGTAAATTCTGAGATTTATCAATGGCAAGGTAAGAGGGATTATTTATTCCTTTTTGAACGTAATGGAAGCTCAACTCACCGGTTTGATTATCCATTTCGTAAATATATATTCCTTCACTTTCTCCTCCCGTATAAGTTCCGACATACAGAAATGATTTGGCATTATCGCTGAAAAAAGAAAATGCTCTTATTGTTGCCATAATCATAAACAGAGTGAAAACTGTAAAGAAAAGAATCTTTCTGTTATTCTTATTTTTTGACGCCATTAAAATCTCCAAGAAGTTTTAAACCAATTAAAATAATTCTGAAAACAATGTAATAATTGATTCATTCAAATAAAGAAACCGAATTCAAATTTTTGTACTTTCACAATTCGTCTATTCACAAATTCAAAAAAGGAAAACAAGTGGATTCCTCTCATTATAAACCGAATGTAAGTATTGTTGGAGCTGGAACAATGGGTACCGGGATCGCTCAAGTCGCGGCTCAAAACGGATATCAAGTCAAAGTTTATGATATTGATACTGATGTGTTAGCCGTTGCAAAGGAGAAATTACGCAGATCATATATAAGGCTTGTTCAGAAAGGGAAATTAGACCAAGCGACTGCCGACACTGTTCTTAAAAGAATTACTTTGACTAATAAAATAGAATCTTTAGTCAATTCGGATTTTGTAATTGAAGCGGTTGTTGAAAATATCGAAGTGAAGAAGAGATTGTTTTTCGAGTTAGAGGCCAACTTACCGAAATCCGCGGTAATTACAACGAATACTTCTTCGTTATCTGTTACTTCAATTGCATCCGTTTGCAGAAATCCTGAACGGGTGGTTGGAACACATTTTTTTAATCCCGCGCCATTGATGCCACTTGTAGAGATAGTTCCCGCCATACAAACCCGACCTTCAACAGTTCAAAAAGCGAAGGAGTTAATGGATGATTGGAATAAAGTTTCGGTTATTGCGAAAGATACGCCAGGTTTTATCGTTAATCGAGTTGCCCGGCCTTTTTACGGTGAAGCGCTTCGTTTATATGAAGAAGGATTTGCCGATTTCCCGACAATTGATTGGGCGATGAAAGAATTCGGTGGATTCAGAATGGGTCCGTTCGAGCTTATGGATTTAATCGGCAATGATATTAACTACACGGTCACTGAAACTGTTTTTGAACAATTTTATTATGAACCCAGATTTAGACCTTCATTTTTCCAAAAAAGAATCGTTGAAGCTAATAGGCTCGGTAAAAAAAACGGACTTGGTTTTTATAGTTATAAGGAAGGGGCACAAAATCCCGAACCGGACAAAGATCGCGATAAAGGCGAATATATTTTTGACCGGATTCTTTATATGCTTATAAATGAAGCGGCTGATGCATTGTTTATGGGCATTGCTTCGAAAGAAGATATTGATCTTGCCATGACAAAGGGCGTGAATTATCCAAAAGGTCTTTTAAAGTGGGCGGATGAAATCGGAATCGAAAATGTGATTGAGGGGATTAAAGTTCTCAGCGAAGACTATGGTGAAGATCGATATCGTGTAAATCCTCTTTTAAAAAAGATGCGAAGAGAAAAATCAAAATTTTATGAGGGTTAATTGAAAGAGATTGAGAATTATATTGAAATAAATCGAAAACTGTGGAACGCAAAAACTCCCATTCACGTTAAATCGGATTTTTACGAGAATGAAATCTTTTTAAAAGGGAAATCATCTCTAAAATCAATCGAAACAGATTTGATGGGTGATGTCGCCGGTAAATCTATTTTACATCTGCAATGTCATTTCGGGCAGGATTCAATCTCACTCGCAAGATTGGGAGCCAAAGTTACGGGAATTGATTTATCGGATGAAGCTATAAAAGTTGCCGGTAAAATGGCGAATGACTTAAATGTTGATGCGAAATTTATCTGCTGTGATATTTATGATTTACCGAATCAGCTTTCGGAAGAATTTGATATTGTTTTTACAAGTTACGGTACAATCGGCTGGCTGCCGGATCTTGATAAATGGGCAAGTGTAGTCTCTAGATTTCTAAAGAAGAACGGCAAGTTTGTCTTCGTAGAATTCCATCCCTTTATCTGGATGCTCGATGACAATTTTGAAAAATTCCAATTCAGCTATTTTAATGATGAAGCAATTGTTGAGGAAAATGAAGGCACATACACCAATTTTGATTCTGATATAAAAGAAAAATCCGTATCGTGGAATCATCCGCTCAGTGAAGTTTTCTCGAATTTACTGAATCATGGACTTTCGATTACACATTTCGCAGAATACGATTTTTCTCCTTACAACTGTTTTCAGAACTTGGAAAAACTCGAAAATGATAAATTTAGGTTTAAACATATACCGAGCAAAATTCCGCTTCTTTATTCAATTTTAGCAACCAAATGATAAGATAATTTATGAATGAACAATTAAAAGCAGAAAAAATTATAAACAAAATGCTGGAAAATGACAGATTCACAAAATGGCTTGGAATTGAAATTCTCGAAATTAAACCGGGTTATTCCAAATTAAAAATGAAAATACGAAACGAGATGATGAATGGGTTTGGTACTTGTCATGGAGGTGTAACTTTTTCACTCGCCGATTCAGCATTAGCTTTTGCTTCGAATAATTACGGCAGAATTTCAGTCGCACTTGAAACCGGAATTGCATTTCCCGCTCCGGTTTATGAGAATGATGAATTATTTGCCGAAGCAATTGAAGAAAGCAAAGGGAATAGCGTTGGAATTTATTCTGTAATTGTAAAAAACGGTGCCGGAACAAAAGTTGGCGTTTTCAGGGGAACGGTTTACCGAACAAAAAAAGAATTCTCAATATAATCAGATTGTTTTAGTTAAAAGTGAAATTATGAAAATTGTTTCTGAATCTTATATCGTGGATGGAATTCGCACTCCGATTGGCAAATTGGGCGGCTCGTTATCATCAATTCGCTCGGATGATTTAGCCGCACTTGTAATCAAAGAATTATTAGATAGAAATCCTTCCGTTGATCCAAACGCTATAAATGATGTCATATTTGGTTGCGCGAATCAAGCCGGGGAAGATAATCGAAATGTCGCCAGGATGGCTTCGTTATTGGCAGGACTCCCATTTACCGTTCCCGGTGAAACCGTCAACCGGTTATGCGCATCCGGGATGAGCGCAACAATTAATGCCTCACGGGCAATAAAGTTGGGCGATGGAGATTTATATATTTCGGGTGGAGTGGAAAATATGACTCGCGCTCCGTTAGTTCAATCGAAAGCAGAAAATGCGTTTTCGGGCAAAGTTGAAATTTATGATAGTACACTCGGCTGGCGTTTCATCAATCCTAAAATGCAAAAGTTATATGGCACCCATTCAATGGGACAAACCGCCGAAAATTTAGTTGAGAAATATAACATTACACGAGAAGAGCAGGACAGTTTTGCTTATCATTCACACAGAAAAGCAGACCGGTCAACCCAAAACGGAAGATTAGGCAAAGAGATTGTGCCTGTTTTAATCCCGCAGAAGAAATCAAGCCCACTCAAATTTGAACATGATGAGTTTATTAAACCGGAAACTACAAGGGAAATACTTGCAAAATTGCGCCCGGTCTTCAAAGAAAACGGATCTGTTACGGCCGGTAATTCTTCAGGACTTAACGATGGGGCATGTTCATTATTGGTCGCTTCGGAAGAATCGTTAATCAAGTTCTCATTAAAACCTATGGTGAAAATAGTATCATCGGCTGTAGTTGGGGTTGAACCGAGAATAATGGGTATTGGACCTGTCGGTGCAACTAAAAAAGCATTGGCAAAAGTTAATCTAAGCCTGGATCAGATGGATGTAATTGAGCTAAACGAAGCTTTTGCATCACAGAGTTTGGCAGTATTAAAAGAATTGAATATAAATCCAAGTGACGAACGACTTAATCCAAATGGAGGCGCAATTGCTCTCGGGCATCCGTTAGGAATGTCAGGTGCCAGGCTAATACTTTCAGCGTCACACGAATTGATTGCAAAAAAAGGCAAGTACGCACTTTGTACAATGTGTATTGGTGTCGGACAAGGAATGGCGATTATAATAGAAAATTCATATTAATTATGAGCATAACTCAAATAAAATAATTAACTTAACTGCAATTTAGTTCTATATTTTAAACGATTATTTCAAATTCAAATGCATGAGGAATTGCGATGAAAAAAAACCTACTAACCTTGGCTGCTGTCTTTTTATTGACTACAGCAATTAATGCACAACTCTATTATGAAACCTGGAGTTTCGGTGCTTCATTTAACTCAGTAAGATTTACATCCGATGTACAAGCTGAACCAATTGATTTTGGCGGCGATGTTTACCTACAGTATGATTTATCCAAATATCACGCTATCAGAGGAATTGTAGATTTTGGACTATTTTCAAGTACCCACGCTCCGGTATTTGGAGCAGCAAACCCGCTTTCAACTACTAAAATTGGATTCGGTGCTGATTACATTTTCAAATTTTTTAATGAAGGCCCTATTTATCCATACGGTGGTGCCGGATTTCAATTAATTTATTTTGATGTTGCTAATAATTCAATCGCCGAGGGAGGAAGTGGCTCTGGTGAAGGTGTTTTTGGTGAATTAGGCGCAAAAATATTTGCCGGTGCTATGATTGATATTATTGGTAAACAATGGAAGCTTAAAGCTGAATTTACCAGTCTTACCGTATCGACTGATTATTTTGACGGTACAAGAGGCCAACAAGGTGGAATTTTTGGTGGAACATTGGATTCCTATATTCAAGCTGGTTTTGGTATCCACTACTATTTTAATACTGATAACCCTGTTATGGAAGGACCGGTTGGTTTAGCGGCTGCTGACGTTGATTACGATAAAATTGATGCGATCAATAAAAAATACGCTGCGGATTCATACAGTTCTCAAATAAATAATTTACAAGTAAGTATTGAAAGACTTGAATCTAAAATTGATGAAATGGTAAAAAGAGCACCCATGCCTGACCAACATCCTGCAATGATTACCGGATTTAAGTCACTTTATTTCCCAACCGACAATAAAGTGTTAACCTTTGACTCGTATAAAGATCTGGTTGAAATGGGAGAAGCTCTGAAGAGAAATACTTCTGTTAATATTGAGTTGACAGGACATGCCGATAATACATCTACAAAAGATTATAATATGACACTTTCAAAAAAGAGAGCAGAAAGTATAAAAGAGTATTTGGTTTCGCAAGGTGTTAACGCATCAAGAATCTCGGTTCAGTATAAAGGCGATACAATGCCTTTAGGTGATAATAATACCGAACAAGGCAAAGCAATTAATAGAAGAGTTGATGTGAAAATCATCAAATAATCTATTTTTCGTCAAAATTATGTTTGATAAAACCCTGCCATTCCAGCAGGGTTTTTTTATGTAATAACAAAATGAGTATGATATGATATACGAATTTGAAGGATATAAACCTGTTATTCACAAATCAGCCTTTATTCATCCGCAGGCGGCGGTTACCGGAAATGTGATTATCGGTAAAGATGTTTACATTGGTCCAGGTGCCGCAATTCGGGGCGATTGGGGTGAAATTATTATTGAAGACGGTTGTAACGTTCAAGAAAATTGTACGATCCATATGTTTCCGGGAATTACGGTTATACTGAGGAAAAGTGCTCACATTGGTCACGGCGCGATAATTCATGGAGCCGAAATTGGAGAAAATTCGCTAATAGGAATGAACGCAGTTATTATGGATAAGGTAACTATTGGGAAAGAATGTATTATCGGAGCGTTGTCATTTATTCCGACAGAAATGCAAATCCCGAATAGAAAGGTTGTTGTTGGAAACCCCGGCAAAATAATAAAAGATGTTTCGGACGAAATGATTAAATGGAAAACCGAAGGAACGCAGATTTATCAACAATTGCCAAGTGATATGAAGAAAAGTTGGAGAGAGACGCTACCACTAAGTGAAATCCCAAAAGAGCGGAAGAGACAAGATTCTAACTACAAAATTTGGAGTGAGTCGAAGAAATAAATTATTTGATAAAAGCAAAAAGCCCGACTTTATACCGGTCGGGCTTTTGCAATAGTCGTTTCCTGAGTTTTATTTATCCTCGATAATCTCAACCAACTCGATATCAAAAACAAGGTCTTTACCTGCTAACGGATGATTCGCATCAAGCGTTACTTTATCATCAGTAACCGCCGTAATCGTGAATTGTACCGGTTGACCATTCGGAAGCTTGCTTTGTAATTGAAGTCCTACTTCCGGTGTAATTTCCGGTGGAACATTAGCAATATCTAACTCATATATTAATTCCGGCTTTTCCGCTCCGTAAGCTTCTTCTGCTTTTATCTCAACCGACTTTTTATCGCCCGGCTGCATTCCTAATGTCGCTTCTTCAAATCCGGTTATTATTGAACCACTACCAATTGTAAATTCTAATGGATCCTTTCCTTCCGAACTATCGAAAACTGAACCATCGACCAGCTTTCCCGTATAATGAACTTTTACTGTATTACCTGATTGAACTATTGACATAAGTATTCCTGTTTATTTTTAATATATATTTGCACAAAAAAGATTAATGATTAACGATATTCTATTTTTTTGAATTTCAGCTGGTATAGCAGTTTATAAAAATATGAACTACAAAGTTAGGAAGAATAATAACCAATATCTAATTTGGCTTTGTTAATACTTAATCTATCTAATATGTTGCGCATTTGTTGATTTCATAATATCTATAATGGAAGCTTAATGGAAACGTTTAAAAAGACGCTGGGGTTTATAATAATTTTAGGCTCAGGATTATTGGTCGGCTATTTTGTCGGGAAAGTATTTATTTCCTCGGGCTCTGCTAAAACCGGTGATAATTCGATTCCAATACTTTTATTAAACGGATTTCTCGCTCTTTACCTTGTTCTGATTATCCATGAAGTCGGACATGTTATTGGTGGAAAATTAGTCGGATTCAAATTTCTATTTTTAACAGTGGGACCACTTTCACTATTAAATAATGAGAGCAAATTAAAATTGGCGCTGAATAATGATGTTTCATTATTTGGCGGAATTGCCGGCTGTATGCCGGATTCAACCGAAAATCTTCCAAAAAAAATGCTTGTGTACATACTTGGCGGACCGGGTGCGAGTTTGTTGTTCGCACTCTTATTTTTAGGAATCAATTATCTAATATTAGATAGTACAAATTTGTTTTTGCTTATTTCCGGATTTGGTTCCGGCGGAATTTTTATTGCTTCGATAATTCCGGGTAAAGCTTCCGGTTTCAAAACCGATGGAGCACAAGCGCTGATTTTTATGCGAGGCGGAAATGAAGCAGAATATACCGCGATCACATCAAAGATTATGACAATGACCCTCAGTGGAACTCGACCGAAGGATTGGTCCCAAACAGAAGTCGACAAGCTAAAATCAATTGCTCCGGATGTGTTTGAAAAAGTTATCGCGGAATTATTCCAATATTCCATTCATCTTGATAATAAAAAGTTTGAAGAGGCAGAGAATATTCTCAAATCAATCGAACCGGATATTTTGGCTACTCCAAAAATGATTCAAAATAGTTTTTACCTGGAAATGAGTTTTTTAACATCATTTCTTCAAAATGATACAAATGGGGTAGAATACTATTCAAAAATTAAATCCGCACGATTCCCGTTTAACCCTCCTTCGAAATGCAGAGCAGAAGCTGCCGTTGAATTCGTAAATAAAAACTATGAAGAAGCCAAACTAAAATGCGAGAACGGTTTAAGATTAATTGATAAAATGATAGATAAAGGAAGTGCAAAATTGGAATATGATTTATTGCACTCAATAATTGATGAGTGCAATAATCATCTAAAATAATTCAGACAGTAGATTTGATCTAATCCAGGATTAATTCTTCCAATTCTATTCTCGATCTTTCTGAACTTTCGGCATCCGTGAACATTTCATCCAGAGCTGAGCCGTCACCTTTATATCCTAAAGCAATTACGGATACCGGTTCAAGATTCTCCGGGAGCATAAAATTCGCACTCAACACTTCGGCCGAAAAACCGCCCATTTGATGCAGATAAATCTCGTGCTCAGTTGCTTGGATTGAAAGATTCCCGATTGCAAGTCCAACATCATGCAAGGCATATTTGTTTGGTTTTCCGTTTTTTTCAAAGTTTGGTTGAGTGAGAGTTACCAGTAAAACCGCCGCATTTTTCGCCCATATCTTATTTCTTGCATTTAAACTTTCAAGAACTTTCGCAAATTTTTCTTCATTTGATTTTTCGGCAATTATAAACCGCCACGGTTGTGCATTCATGCTGGAAGGAGCCCACCGCGCGGCTTCCAATAATGAATATAGTTTTTCCTTCTCAATTGGTTGAACTGAAAAGTTTCTTGTTGACCATCGCTTTTTGATCAGATCATTTATCTTATACTTGGTTTTCGCATCTTTCATTTAATATCCTCCTAATTCATCGGTACTTCAACGAATAAAACAAATGAATTTTCTTTTGCAGTTATATTGAATGATTCTGTCTCAGAAATTCCAATTGCATCTCGTGTATTTAAATTGGACTCGGCGGCTTCAATCGCGCCCTCAATTACAAATGTATAAACACCATTCCCTTTTGTATGAATATTGTACTCAAGTTCATTTCCTTTCTTCAGCGTTGTCCACGAGAAATGGGCGTCTTGATTCAACCATAAATTTCCATCGGATTTATCCGGAGAAATGAAGGTTTGCAGCTTATTAACCCTATCGTCGGGATTAAAAGTTTTCTGATCGTATCTTGGTTTGTGACCGCGTGCGTTAGGAATTATCCACAATTGGAAAAAATTCACTTCTTCGTTTTCTGAATAATTATACTCAGAATGTTGAATTCCTGTGCCAGCTGACATTACTTGAACATCATTCAGACGAATTACTTCTTCATGCCCTGCATTATCCTTATGCGCCAACTCACCTTTAAGTGGAATTGAAACTATTTCCATATCTTCGTGCGGATGTGCACCGAATCCGCGTCCGGCCTCCACAAAATCGTCATTAAAGACCCGAAGCATCCCGAACTGCATTTTTTCAGGATTGTAATAACTCGCAAAACTGAATGAATGATTTGTTTTTAGCCAACCGTGATCATAATATCCACGATCTGTCGATTTATGCAATGTCTTTTTCATTTTGTCACCTTCTTGTTACGATGTAGTTATATATTAATTAAGATTATTAAAATTTGCTATAAATATAATGGACAAAGAATTCCCTGTCAAGCGAAATCGGACAAAATAACTTATTCAAGGAATCAGGTGTGGAATTATCCGGTAAAACCGTTGGTTTTATGACTTCCATCACAAAATGGCTTATTTGAGGAACCTCCACATCGGCAAATAGATCTTCGGGGTTTTGCCGGGAACTCGTTCCCTTCGGAATCAAAGATGACGAATGAACCACTGATAACCGCCGGGCCATTTACAAGAATTTTCACTTCAGCTCCCGGTCGCGGTTCGGATGATTCATTCTCTGAACTGTCAGATTGAAAGTTTTTAGAATATGATAGCGCCCCTGAGGGACATTTATCAATAGTTGCCATGATTTTTTCGGAAGACTCATTTGCAGCATTTATCCAAGGCTTTTTCTCAGGGTCAAAAACCGTTGGTGATCCTTTTACGCACTCAGCGGCGTGAATACAGACATCGGGTTTCCAGTTTACTGTTATATCTTCATTTTTATACTTTAGTACTCGTTCCATTTTAACTCCTTTACGTTACGTTGTTTCTTTCTATTGAATAATTTGCGTACAAATTTTCGGCGACTATAAATTTTATTTTTTCGACTGTTCTATAAATCTCTTCAAACGAATTATAAAGTGCTGAGAATCCAAACCTGATTATATCGGGATCGCGGAAATCCGCGATTACGGAGAAATCTTTAATTGATTCATCGATCATTGCTTTTGTAATTCTATATGCCTCATTATGTGATATTGAGATATGCGAACCACGTTTATTTTTCTCCAAAGGTGAGACGATTTGAAAACCAAAGCCATCCAATTCTTCCTTAACTAGTCGAACGAAAAGATCACTTAAACCGAGATTTTTTTTCCTGATCTCCTCGATTCCGGCATCGACTAAAATCTCAACGGCGGGTTCGATTGCTGAAAGTGATAGAACCTGTGGAGTTCCTACAAGAAATTTATTAATTGATTCAGAAGGTTTATAATTCAAATTAAATTCGAAAGGAGATTTTTCACCGAACCATCCCCAAATGGGCGAATCACATTTTTCAATCAAATCCTTGTTAACATATAAAAAGGCCGGAGAACCAGGTCCGCCATTTAGATATTTGTATGTGCAACCAACGGCAAAATCGACTCCACATTTATTTAAATCAATTGGAATCGCTCCGACGGAATGGCTTAAATCCCACAGAATCATTGCTCCTTGTTCGTGAGCGAAAATTGTAGTTTTCTCCATATCGTACAAGAAACCGCTTTTAAATGCAACATGGGAAAGTAGAACAAGAGCGGTATTTTTATCAATTACGTTTTTAACATCATCAAAATCGATTGAAATTCCGTCAGAAGAGGAAATTAATTCGAGTTTGTATTTCGTTGGAAACTGATCAATTATTCCTTGAATTATATATAAATCAGAGGGGAAGTTAAATACATCGCTTACGATTTTCGTTTTATTCGGATTAGCTTTCAAAGCGGCTAAAATCAGTTTGTACAAATTAACTGAAGTTGAATCCGAAACTAAAACTTCACCGGATCTTGCGCCAATTAGGGTTGCAATTTTATTTCCAATTTTTTGTGCTTTATTAAACCATACTTCGTTCCAACTTCGGATGAGTTTATCGCCCCATTCATTTTCAATTACATTTTTGAGCACATCCTTTGTTTTCTTCGGGAGTCGCCCGAGCGAGTTGCCATTTAGATAAATCAAATTTGAATCGGTTCCGACAAATTCGTCTCTGAATTTCCTGAGAGGATCTCGTTCGTCTAATTGTTTTGCTGACTGAAGATTATTCGAATAATTCATTATTATTTCGACTCTTTAAATATTTCTTCAGCCAAAGGAAGGATTCTTTCAACCCAGAGTGAATACATTTTCCCGGATGGATGAAGCTGATCAAAAGCTAATAGTTCCATGTCGGTTTTGGCTTCTCTGGATATATCTGTGATGTGGATGTATTTTATTCCACGATTCAGGCACTCTTCCTCCTTAATCGAATTATATGAATCGATTTCCGCTCCAATTTCCGCAGGTGTTCTTCTATCTCTATCCCCGAAAGGAGTTACGCCCCAATCCGGAATTGAAATTACAATAACTCTGCTTGAATCACCTTTTGCAAAACCGACAGCTCGATTTAGCAATTCAATAAATTCCGGACGAAAACTTTCAGCCGAACGGCCACGATATTGATTATTTACACCAATCAAGAGTGTTACCAGGTCGTAATCATTCGAAGGATTTTCAAGATTAATCGCATCATTAAGTTCATCAGTAGTCCATCCGGTTTTTGCGATTATTTTCAACGAATCAATTTTTATGTTTTTGTCGAGTAATCGATTTTTTAATTGAACCGGGTATCGTTCAGATTCCGAAACACTTTCTCCAATTGTATAACTATCGCCGAGCGCCAAATATTTATAAGTCTGAGGTTCCATTTCAGGTTTTGTAATCTCGCATTTATTTCCGAAGAAAGAAAATAATACAACAGCGATCAAAATTTTCATTTTTATTCCTTTTATTTACTAAACAACAATTACATTTAATAAAGTTCGAAAGTCTTTTCGAATTTTAAATACGCACATGAAACGGGTGCCATTTTTTTATATTCGATTATTATCTGCTTAAATCCTTGAGCAATTATTTCTTCGCCAAATATTTTTGCGGATTCCACAACCTCC
The DNA here is from genome assembly GCA_021739765.1 of Melioribacteraceae bacterium. Lineage (GTDB taxonomy): Bacteria > Bacteroidota > Ignavibacteria > Ignavibacteriales > Melioribacteraceae > JAIPBD01. Next base: position 33,169 of record JAIPBD010000027.1, on the reverse strand, counting down.
TCGAAATTTTTTGCGGAATGTGGTTGTAAAACAAAATGTAATCTACCGCTATCTTTTAATACCCTTCTGATTTCTTTTAAAGCTTCGATTTTATTCGCCCAAAATTCGTACGAGTTCACGGAGTAAATATGATCGAAAAAATCTGAATGGTATGGAATCTTATGAACATCGGCTTGGATTAATTCAATCCTCCGTAATTCGATTTCTGATTTATTTAACCTCGATGCTTGCTCAAGCATCACTTTAGAAGCATCAATTCCGAAAATTTTCCCATTAACCGTTCTTTTGGCCAGAAAGTGAATGGCAATTCCCGGTCCAAATCCTATTTCAAGAAACTTTTGATGATTCATAACAGAGAGATTATTTACCAACCATTCATTCCTCTCAACATTAATTCGGGACATTTTTCTTCCCGCCCAGCGACCAATTATTCCGTGTGGATTTCCAAATTGTGATATCAAATATTTCTTGAAGAAATTCATACATCAGATAATTTATAAGTGAAATAAATTTGGTTATTTTCAGCCACAATATCTATTTTATTGAAATAACGACACAAGCAATCTAAAGAGGTGGAAGAATGCTTTTAAAGAATTACGTTCTTGGTGAATGGAAGGATGGAGTTGGAAATTCTCAGCAGCTTTTTAATGCCGTTAATGGTGATTTGGTTGCCGAAATCTCCTCCGGCGGACTAAATTTTAAAGAAATCCTTGAATATGGGAGGAAAGTTGGAGGGAAAAATTTAAGAGAAATGACATTCCACGAACGCGGGAGAATGTTAAAAAAACTTGCTCAATATCTGATGGAAAGAAAAAATGATTTTTACCCGCTTTCATTTAAAACAGGTGCGACAAAAATTGATTCATGGATTGACATCGAAGGCGGAATTTCAACCCTGTTTACATACGCCAGTAAAGGAAGAAGGGATTTGCCCGATGAAAAAATTTGGCCGGAAGGAAATCAAGAAGTCATTTCAAAAAACGGCACATTTACCGCGCAGCATGTTTGCGTTCCGTTGGAAGGAATTGCCTGTCACATAAACGCATATAACTTCCCAATTTGGGGAATGTTGGAAAAACTTGCACCGACATTTATTGCGGGAATGCCTGCAATTGTCAAACCCGCACCGATTTCTTCCTACCTCGCTCATAAAATGGTAGAAGTTATCATCGAATCTGAAATTTTACCGGAAGGAGCATTGCAATATTTCGCCGGTGATCCGGGAGACTTATTCAATCATTTTACATCACAAGATGTTGTTACATTTACAGGTTCGGCGGGAACCGGGAAGAAGTTAAAATCACACCCTACAATTCTGGAGAATAACGTTCGATTCAATATGGAAGCGGATTCGATAAATTGTTCAATCCTTGCTCCTGATGTTACGCCCGAAATGGATGAATTCGGTTTGTTCGTTAAAGAAGTTGCAAACGAAATGACCACAAAAGCCGGACAAAAATGTACAGCAATTCGCCGGGTTTTCGTTCCTATTTCTTTAAAAGATGAAGTGATTTCCGCAATAAAAATAAGATTGGAAAAAACTGTTATTGGTGACCCGTTGAATGAAAAGACGAGAATGGGATCGCTTGCGGATAAGTATTATCTCAATCTGGTGAATGAAAAATTAGATAAGCTTAAGGAAGAATCGGAAGTTGTTTTTGAAGGATCAACGGAAGTAGATAAAAAAAGCTCATTTTTTAATCCGGTTTTACTCTATTGCGCAAGCCCTTCTTCTGCGAAAACACCTCATGAAATTGAAGCATTTGGACCCGTAAGCACGGTGATGCCTTATCACGATATACCGGAAGTTATTGAACTCGCGAAAAAGGGTGAAGGTAGTTTGGTTGCATCTCTCTTTACTGCCGATAATGATATTGCAAAGGAAGTTGTTCTTGGAATCGGAGCTTATCACGGCAGAATTATGATTATTAATAAGGATTCGGCAAAAGAATCTACCGGACATGGTTCACCATTGCCTCATTTAACACACGGAGGACCCGGAAGAGCCGGCGGTGGTGAAGAGATGGGAGGAATTAGGGGAATTATGAAGTACATGCAAAGGGTAGCTTTGCAGGGTCACCCGACAACTCTTTCAAATGTGTGCAACCAATATTTGATCGGTGCCGAACAAATTGCAGATAAAATTCACCCATTCAGAAAATATTTCGATGAGTTGGTGATCGGTGAAACATTAGTTACTCACCGGCGAACCGTAACCGAAGCAGATATAGTAAACTTTGCGGGAATCAGCGGCGACTATTTCTACGCTCATACTGATGATGTTGCCGCTAAAAATTCGATTTTTGATAAACGAGTAGCGCATGGATATTTTGTGCTTTCCGCTGCGGCCGGGTTGTTTGTTCATCCTGCCGAAGGTCCGGTTCTCGCAAATTATGGATTGGAAGGACTTCGTTTCACGCAACCGGTTTATATCGGAGATACAATTCATGCAAGATTAACTTGTAAACGAAAAACGGAAAAAGAACCCCGCGAAGATGAAAAACTTCAAGGCGTTGTGGAATGGTATGTAGAAGTTGTAAATCAAGATGACGAAGTTGTTGCCCTTTATACAATTTTGACTTTAGTAGAGAGGAAGTTGTAAATGATTGGGAAATTCGTTTTATAGCAAACCGTACGGATTGAGGGAATTGTAAATCAAACAACACTTGATGTCTTTTATTTGTGGAAAATTCGAAAAACTCATTATCTTGTAAAAACAATATTAATTCAATTTAGGAGGTAGTATGAAAAGGACATTATTTGTTTGCTCGCTTTTGGCTGTTTTCGCTTTATTCAGTACATCAACAGATGCACAGGATAAAGGCCCAAGAAAAAGTCCTAAAGCAGGTGTTTCGCAAGTGGTTGGTACAACTAACGTTTCTGTTTCTTACAGCAGACCCGGAGTTAAGGATCGTGAGATTTGGGGCGAATTGGTACCTTACGGAAAAATTTGGAGAGCCGGAGCCGATGACGCGACAACTTTCGAATTTGAAAAGGATGTTATGTTGAGTGGAAATGCAGTTCCGGCAGGGAAATATTCTTTCTTTGCAATTCCGGATGAATTGGAATGGACAATAATTTTGAACAAAACCGCTGAACAATGGGGTGCTTACAATTACGATGAAGCTCAAGATTTACTTCGTTTTACCGTGAAGCCGGAAACCGCAGATCATGTTGAATGGTTAAAATATGAAATTGAGAAAACCGGTGATTATACCGCAAATTTAAGCATGAGATGGGGCAAAGGTAAAATTTCAATTCCTATCGAAGCGAAATAGAATTCTATTTGATTATTAAAAACCGCTCTGAAATATGAGCGGTTTTTTTTTGAATCATCTTTAATCAAAAAATAAATCACTTCTTGAAACAAACTATTTCCCTTCAATCCAATCTTTCACATCTTTAGAAAATGAAACCGGAGTAAACTCAATATATTGATAATGTGCCAATCCTTTTTGCGTGTATGGATCCTTTGAGCAAAAATCGGCGACTTCCTCCATTGAATTTGCGCGCGCTATTAGTATTCCGCCGATTTGTGGCGTTTGAGGTCCGGACATTAATAACATTCCATTTTTATATCCTGTTTGAAGGTGTTCTCTATGCTCCGGACGCGTTTCTTGAATTTTATCGATCGAAGCTTTATAAATTATCTCAACAACAAAATGTTTCATTTTATATCTCTCCGTAAATATTTATTACAAAAATAAGATTTCGTATCTTTTGAAACTTTTTTCTCACAATTATTCATAGCAAAAATGGCAAGTTACAAAGTTCTATTGTTTTACAAATATGTTGAAGTGGAAAATCCCGAAGCAATTGTAAAATTACATCTTGAATTCTGCAAAAAGAAAAATATTCGCGGAAGAGTATTTTTCTCGCATGAAGGTATAAATGCAACCGTATCCGGAACCACTGAAAATATTGAAAGATACAAAAAACACCTAACCTCTTTTAAAGAATTCGAAGATATTTGGTTTAAAGAAGACGAAGCGGACGAACACGCGTTCGAAAAAATAAAAGTAAAAATTAAAGATGAGATTGTAAATTCCGGACTCGGTGATTTGGTTAGATTGGAAAATACCGCGAAAAGATTAAAGCCTGAAGAACTAAGGGAATTTTATGAAAAAGGAAAAGACTTTGTAATTGTTGATGCACGAAATATTTACGAAAGTGAAATCGGAAAATTTAAAAACGCGATAACACCTCCAATGGAGACTTTTAGAGATTGGCCGCAAATTGTAAATGACCTCAAAGAACAGTACAAAGACAAAACCGTTGTAACATATTGTACCGGAGGAATCAGGTGTGAAAAAGCATCTGCTCTTATGGTGGAAAATGGATATAGCGATGTTTACCAGCTTGAAGGTGGAATTGTAAATTTCACGAAACAATTCCCTGATACATTTTGGGAAGGGAGTGTTTTTGTTTTTGACGAAAGACGAATTGTGACTCCAAATTCTAAAGAAGAAATTAAACACATCGGTACATGTTATTTCTGCGGTGGGAAAACATCCTATTATATCAATTGTCACAACCAAAATTGCGACAAACTTCTTGTCTGTTGTCATGACTGTAAAATTGATCAGGAATACTGTTGCTCTGATGAATGCCGTGCCTCCGACAATAAAAGAGCAAGATTTCACGGATAGGTAAAACTCTTTAATCCACACTTACCTATTCCGATTGATTTGTGAATTCTATATTTTATTTCTTTGATATTGAAACTATCTAAGAAATGAAAATCCATCAATTTTTTGCGTTATTACTATTCTCATCTATGTTTTTGTATGGGCAATCAGAAAGTCCCATCCGAATTTCGGAAGTTATGTTTAATACTTCAACCGCCGATAATTCCGAATTTGTTGAACTTTACAATTCTTCTGAAACAGCAACAATAAATCTGAGCGGTTATTCAATAAAGTACTTTACTACGGCTCCCGATATGATTCTTGCTCAAGGAGACTCCCTTCTGAAACCCGGTTCCTTCGCGGTTGTTTTCGAAAATGATTATGATATTCAAAATGGAATTTATACCGGCATTCTCCCCGATTCATGTTTGATTTTTGTTTTGGACGACGGAGCATTTGGAACGAGCGGAATGTCAAACAGTACAAATCGAACAATATTGTTGTTGGATGAAAAAACTGATACGGCTGATACATATACTTATTCGATTGGTAACGGACAGTATTTTTCCGATGAAAAAATACTTCAAACAACTGATGACTTGAACGAAAACTGGACAAACTCTTTAAATAAGTTCGGAACGCCCGGATTTAAAAACTCGGTAACACCTCTTGATTTTGATCTTGAAGTCAAGAACCTTCGAACAAATCCACCCATTCCTTCTGTCGGTGACACAGTAAAAATAACGTTTGATATCAAGAACCTCGGACTTCAAACAGCCACTTTATTTACAATTGTAGTTTATGAAGATTTGAACAAGGACTCACTTTTTTCAAGCAATGAAGAAATTAAATTATATTCAAACAATGTAGCACTTCCGGGTGACTCGGCGAAAATCGAATTTGATTACGCAATTTTAGAGCTGAAGGAGTTTAATTTTGCTGTGGATATTCAATTTAGTTTAGACAAGAATTTATCGAACAACCTAAGTTTTTATTCCTTTACACCCTTCCCGATTTCAGCAAAACCCGGTGATATTGTAATTAATGAGATCATGTTTGCACCAAGCTCCGGTGAACCGGAATGGATTGAGATTTTTAATCAATCTGATTCTGAAGTTAATATTTATGGTTGGGAAATTGGCGATAGAACTTCTTCAACTACTATTTCAACAGATCTTTTTGAAACCGTTCAATCGCAAAAATATATTATTCTCACTTCTTCAAATTCAATTTCGGGATTTTATGATATACCGGCGGAAACGAAAATTATCGAAGTTGGTTTACCGGCTTTAAACAACACAGGTGATTTGGTTGTCTTGAGCAATCCTAATAATAAATCAACGATCGATAGTCTGGAATATTATCCATCCTGGGTTTCCGGAGCGGGTGGAAGATCACTTGAAAGAAAACTTGCGGGGAATATTTCAATCGATTCGGCGAATTGGGGATTCTCCTCTGATCCGGTAAAAGCGACCCCTGGAAAAATAAATTCCATTTCTCCAAAAGAATACGATCTGGAAATAACAGGATTGGGAATTTTACCCGAACAGCCGGTGGAGGAAGGAAGTGTTGATTTTTCTGCAGTGATTAAGAATATCGGATTGTCGCCTGCTGAATCTATTGAAATAAATATTTATATGGACTCCAACAACGATTCGATTCCACAATTGTCGGAAAGAATTTTGCAGGAAAACATCGATAATCTGGCTGCTGATGATTCAGTAATCGCCTCGGTTGTTATCGATAATCTTATTGAAAAGCAATATGTAATATTTGTTGAAGTTGCAGCAGCCCAAGACGATTATGAGGCAAATAATTTTTCTTCATTCAAGTTCGCAGTATTTCCAAAACCGGCACAGTTTAATGATATTGTTATAAATGAAATAATGTATTCTCCGCTGGATGGCGAACCGGAATGGATTGAAATTTACAATAAAAGTTTGAACAGTTATAACTTATCCGGCTGGCAAGTTAGGGATGCTTCGTCCTCAGTGTTGATTCCGACACAAACAGATTCTATTCACCCAAAAGAATATCTGTTGCTAACTGCTGATAAAATTATCGGGTCGCTATATCAGATTCCGGATTCGGTTTTTTTGTTAAAATTAGCATTACCCGCCTTAAATAATAGTGGCGATCAAGTAAAAATTTATGAACCTTCGGGGAAATTGATTGATTCGGTAAAATACGATAATTCATGGGGCGGTAATTTCGCGGGGCGATCTTTGGAGAGATTTTCGTTTTTATCACCGAGTATCGATTCATCCAATTGGGGCTCTTCGATTTCAGAAAAAAGGGCAACCCCGGGACTCCAGAATTCTATCTCACAAAAAGATTACGATGTTTCGCTTACAGATATTTTTCCTAATTCTCAAACTATATACATTGGTGATTCCACCGGAATTTCGGTAGTTGTTAAAAATATCGGAAAAAAAGCGACTACATTTTTAGTTACTTTGTGGAATGACAGTTCAAATTCGGCTACCAAACAATTGATCGAATCTTCCGCTGAAAAAACTCTCAATTCAGGCGATTCCATAATTGTTACATTCGATTTTTTTTCTATCAATATTACCCAAAAACGATTCCACTCTGTTGAAATATTCTCGGATTTGGATGAAGGTCATACGAACAATAATATAGATTTGGTGATAATTCCTTCGTTCAGATTTAATGATATCGTGATAAATGAAATAATGCCTGCACCAACAGACGGCGAACCTGAATGGATCGAAATATTCAATAATACTAGTATCAATACAATCAACTTAAATGGATGGAGAGTGCAGGATCGTTCTACTTCCATTGAAATTAAACAGGATGTTCTTTTAAAAGACTACTTAGTTCTTTCAGCAGGATCCAGTGTAGTCGATTATTATTCAAACGATTTTGACACTTTGATCATTTCATTGCCTTCATTAAACAATTCAGGCGATGATTTGAAATTAATCGACGAAAGTGGTGCCGTTGTTGACAGTGTGAATTACACCTCAAATTGGATTACAAAACCCCAAAATTCGTTGGAGCGAATAAATGTTTTAATCTCTTCGAATGATGATAAAAATTGGGGATCATCCGATTCTCCCCAAAAAGCGACTCCGGGATTAATAAACTCGTTGTCTCAGAAAGATATTGATCTGGCAATTCAATCGTATTCAATTTACCCAAAGTTCCCTTTAATCGGGGATACAGTTTCGATCTCATGTAACGTAAGAAATGTCGGGAAATTGGATCAAATTTTTTCCCTTTCACTTTTTGATGAGGCGAATCAGATTTTAGAAACAATCGTGGGAATTAATATAACCGGCGGAGATTCCGCTATAATTTCCTTTAATTATAAAATTGAAGGCGTAGTTTCAGATAGGAAATTAATTGCAAAAGCTGATTTGGATTTAGATCAAAATCAAAACAATAATATCCTGGAAATTATGATCAAACCGACATATCCACAGTATAGTTTGGTAATAAATGAAGTGATGAGCACGCCTTTAGATGGTGAGCCGGAGTGGATAGAAATTTTTAACAGGTCTATTTATGAAATAAACATGTTGGATTGGAAATTGAGTGATGTTGTAATTTCTCCGTCAATTTCAATATTTAAGGATAGTTTGGTTTTGCTTCCCAATGAATATTTGGTGGTCGCGAAGGATTCGTTAATTCTTGATTATTACCCTAATATTCCGGGCAATTTGTACAAATTTGCTTTTGCAAATCTAAATAATGATGCTGATGGAGTAGTACTAAAGGATTTTTACAACCGAACAATCGATTCGCTTTTTTACGATGATAACTACAATCTTACTTCCGGAAAATCGCTTGAAAGAATTGATACAGAAATTGAATCGGTAAATTCATCAAATTGGTTGTCCTCTATTGCTGTTTACAACGCAACACCCGGACGCATAAACAGCGTCTCTTCAAAAGATTATGATCTTATCGCAAAGCAAATAATTTCCGAACCTGAATTCCCTGTTGATGGTGAAGCGGTTAAGTTTTCTTTATTAGTAGAGAACTTTGGTGACAAAAGCGCCGATTCGTATTCGGTAAATTTCTACTACGGAGAAAATATAAACTTTTTTGAAACTGTAAATGGTATTGCTTTGGAATCAAAAGATTCAGTTTTTATTACGACGAGTTCAGATATATCAATACTCGGACAATTAAAAATATCTGCCGTTATCAATTATGAAGCTGATCAAGACACTTTTAACAACTTTCAAAGTTCAATACTTTCTACGGGTTTCTCGAGAAACGATGTTCAAATCTCGGAGATTATGATTAATCCCGAAAATGACCAAAAGGAATGGTTCGAGATTTTTAATTCAACTGAAAATACAATCAACTTAAACGGATGGAAAATCACAGATCTTTTACCGGAGATTAAATTTCGAACATTGTCTTCAAACGATATCGTAATTGCTCCGGGCGAATATCTTCAGATTCTTGACATACCTAGCCTGGGGAATACATCAGATGGAATAATAATCCTTGATTCACGTGGGGCAACAATAGATTCTCTCTTTTACAACGACAATTGGGAAATCAAAAAGGGGAGATCGTTGGAACGGTTAAGTTTAGGTTCTGCTTCGTCAGATTCCTCAAATTGGCGGAACTCAATTTCTGAATCCGGTTCAACGCCGGGTACGGCAAACTCGATTAGTGGCGTGCCTCATTATGAAAAATCGAATTTAATTATTAACGAAATTATGTTTGATGCGGGCGTCGATAATGCTGAATTTATAGAATTCTATAATAATTCCGAATCGGAAATAAACCTTGGCGGATGGCGTTTCACCGACGGATCGGGAAGCTATTATTTGTCGGAGAATAGTTTGAAAATTCCCGCTAAAAACTATTTTGTGCTTTCGAATGATTCATCGTTCTATAATTCTTATCCAAATTTGATGGATAATGAATTTGTTCAAATTTCAAATATGAGTTTTAGCCTTTCCAATTCCGGTGAATCAATTTCGGTATTCAATTTATACGGGGAGCAAATCGATTCGGTGAATTATTCGGAAAGCTGGCACAATCCTAATTTGTTTTCCACTACCGGAAAATCGCTCGAACGGATGAGTCCTTTTATAATCTCAAATGATCCTGATAACTGGAGCAGTTCAGCCGACTCCAAAGGCGCAACACCATGGGAACGAAATTCAATTCTGGTTGAAGATGTAAGTTCATCCGCGAAAGTTACTATTTCTCCTAACCCGTTTTCCCCCGATTCGGACGGATTTGAAGATTTTACATTGATAAAATATAATCTATCCAAACCCATAGCGCAGATTCGAGTAAAGGTATTCGACAGTAGGGGTCGCCTCGTTCGAACACTGATAAATAATTCAATTTCCGGTGCTCAAGGATCGTTTATTTTTGATGGATTTGATGAAAACGGAAAGACCTTAAAAATTGGAATTTATATATTATTAATAGAAGCAATCGATGAATATTCGGGAACGGTTGAGGTTATAAAAGAGCCGGTCGTAATTGCCAAAAGATTCTAAAGTACTTTCAAACTGATTGTAATCTCATCAAATCATATAAATTATAAATCTGTTATTTAATCGTTGGAGAAAGTAATGGACTACAATCAAAAGGTAAAAGAGTTTCTCAATCTAAAAAACATTGCAATCGCGGGAGTTTCCCGAAATCCTAAAACCGAAGTTGGTAACGCGATTTACAAAAAATTCAAAGAATCCGGCTATAATGTTTTTCCAATCAATCCAAATGCTGATGTAATTGAAGGTGATAAGTGTTATCCGAATCTCTCGGTAATATCTGAAAAAGTTGAGGGAGTTTTTGTTGCGACAAGGCCGGAAATCAGTTTAACGATTGCAAATCAATGCAAAGAATTGGGAATTTCCAAAATGTGGCTTCACAGTACACTTGGTAACGGGAGTTTTTATCAAGGAACTGTTGATTTTTGTAAAGAAAACGGAATTTCATTAATTGAAAAAGGGTGTCCGATGCTACATCTAAATCCGGTTGATGGCGGCCACAAAGTAATTCGATTTTTCTTAAAACTTTTCAGAAAAATATAAACGTCTTAAAAATTATCTCGTTCACACGTTTTCCGAACAAAACAAACACCAAATGTCCGATTTACTCCCAAAAATTAGTCATCAGTAATTTGATCTACATTTCCTATTTTATCGAATTAATCGAAACTAAGAGAGGGATTTTATGAAGAGAAAAACAATTCTAATCCTATTTAATTTGTTAATTGTTTGGGGGATAAATATGAGCGCACAAAATCAACAACAAATTCCATGTTCTCAGCCCGAAGCATCTCAATTTGATTTCTGGATCGGAGAGTGGAAAGCTGTTTGGAAAGACGCAGAAGGAAGAGAACAAGTCGGCGAAAATGTAATTGAGAAAATCCTTGGTTCGTGTGTGATCTCCGAAAATTTTGATGGGAGTGAAACAATCGGGTTAGTTGGAAAAAGTTATTCCTTATTTGATGCCAGATCCGGAAAATGGAAACAAACATGGGTTGATAATCAAGGAAGCTATTTGGATTTTGTAGGTGAGTTTGCTGAAAGGAAAATGATTCTTTCCCGTGAGTTTGAAGCTCCGAATGGAAATTTATTGATGCAACGAATGGTTTGGTACAATATTACCGAAGAAGAATTTGACTGGAATTGGGAAATGTCGAAAGATAGCGGGAAAACATGGTCGATCAATTGGCAAATAAAATACACTAGAAAAATTTAACAGCATTCAATTAATAGATTGAGAATCGGCTTTGCGGTTGTTAACTTTGGAGCAATTTTGAAAAACTAATTTAGTGCTGTGGAAAATACTCTGAATAATTGGAAAAATGAATTCAAAGATAATAAATTTAGATTTGGATTTTTGTTTGTTGTAATAATATTTCCTCTCGCGATGTTTAGCATGTCACAAATGCTTCACTTTGTGGAGGATCGACAAAACATTAGAATAGCTGATCCGATTCTATCCTTGTTTACTCCGGTTGATTTAACATGGTTTACATTTATACTTATCTACGGTGGAATTGTTCTACTATTTGTTCATCTTTTTAGGTATCCGCGAATTCTGCTGCTGGCATTTTTATCCGCTGCCGTAAGTGTAATATTGAGGATGTGTACTTTATATCTGACACCATTTCAAGCGCCGGAAACAATAATTCCATTAATTGATCCTACTGTGGCTTTTTTTGGCGGCGGCCGAACTTTCCTAAATGATTTATTTTTTTCCGGGCACACTTCATCTATGTTTATTTTATTCTTAAATTCGCAGACAAAAGTTTATAGAAACATATTCCTTTTAGGAACGATTCTTACTGGTAGCGCTGTAATTATTCAGCATGTTCATTATTCAGTTGACGTTTTCGCGGCACCCTTTTTTGGATTTGCCGCTTATATTTTTTCAAAAAGGATTTTAAATCGTTTATTTGATTTTAATGTTTAGGAATTATTTCACCCGGATTATTGTTTATGCTAAAAAGTGAAAATTTGATGATACCAGAATCAGTCTACCTTAGTTACCTAGATAACCTACTTGAAGGGAATAAATCGGAATGTGCAAAAATAATCACAGACCTTCTTGAGCAAGGTGTAAATTTAAAAGATATCTACATAAGCCTCATCCAACGTTCGATGTATTGGATCGGCTCCATGTGGGAGAACGATCGCTCGTCGATTGCCGCTGAACACGTCGCCACCAAAATTACAGAATCGATGCTTACATTAATGTACCCGCAAATAATGAAAACTCCGCGAAATGGCAAATCTGTAATTATAACTTGTGTTGATAAGGAATTTCATGAAATTGGACCTCGAATTATTGCAGACTTCTTTGAACTTAAAGGTTGGAACGCAAGATTCTACGGTGCAAATATGCCGCAAAATGAAGTTATAAAAGAAATTGGGCTCAAACAGCCGGATGTGGTAGGTATCTCAATTAATTTCTACATAAATGTAATTCGTTTACTTAAATTAATTGAAGAGATTAAGCGACATCATCCGGATCAAAAAATAATTGTCGGCGGGCAAGCTCTTTCCGGCGATCACTCTGAAGTATTAAGTAAATACAAAAACGTATTTCATGTCTCCTCAATCGACGCGCTAGAAGAATATATAGAGAATTTCGACTAATTATTTGGCGATCTCTGTTTGTTTTTTTTGTTCCTAAATTCACTATTTAACTACAAGGAATATGATGAAAAAGTATTGGCATTCACTTTTTGTATTTTCGATTCTTCTTTCCGCTTGTTCCTCAAATTCAACTTCCGACGATTTTACGGAGATTATTCCTACCCTCAATCTTATTTCCGGTGAAACACGGGAAGTTGTTATCAGTGATTTATTCTATTCGGAATCGTACGATATCAAATTATTACAAAACCCCGATTTGGAAGTTGATTATCTCCCGGCAACAAAGGATTTGGTAATAAAAGTAAATGACGATTTCGCCGGATTAACATTCCAAAAATTCATTTTAAATGATTCCGAATATGCAATTCCGATTCGTGCAAAAAAAATCCCATCCGTCACTTTTCAATATCAACCTGAGCGAGAGTTTAAAAAACTCACACTCTTCGGGCAATTTAATAGTTGGGACAGAAATAATCTCCCGATGACGGATCAGAACGGGGACGGCATTTTTGAAATATCTGTTCCTTTGGAGCCCGGTACTTATCAATACAAATTTTTCCTTGATGGCGAAGAGATTGTTGATCCAATTAATCCCGAGAAAATTTCGAATGGATCTGGATCATTTAATTCCATTATTAAAGTTGAGAGCACTGAAAATATTGGCGCGTTTTTGCATACCGCCGCATCTAATTTTAGGGAATCTAAAACCGCTTTAAGTTTTATTTATACTGAGGCGAATAGCAGTCCAACACTCTCAAGATTGGACATCAAAGCACTGATTAACAATTCAGTTGTTCCAAACAAAAATATTGATATAGACGGAAATAGATTCACGGTGATTTTAGATTCAGAATCATTAAACGGCTCAAAACTGCTCAGGGTTTCTGTAACAAGAAATGGAAATGTAAGCAACACACAATTTACGTTTTTAGAAAATGGAGTCGTGCGGGCCAACGACAATAAATTTATTTGGGAAGATGCCGTCATTTATTCGCTGCTTACCGATCGATTTAGCGATGGAGATAAAAGCATCAACGCACCAATCAGTCATCCTGAATTAAGCGAAAAGGCTAATTACAACGGTGGTGATTTTGAGGGAATTATAAATAAAATCAACGAAGGCTATTTTTCTGATCTTGGAATAAATACACTCTGGATCTCCCCCGCTTACGATAATCCGGATGAAGCATATCAAGAATATCCGGCGCCTCACCGCTGGTATTCCGGATATCATGGCTACTGGCCGATTCATCATGAAAATGTTGAATCCCGATTCGGAAGCATGGAGAAATTAAAAGAACTCGTAAAACTTGCTCATGAAAACGATATGAAAGTTCTCCTTGATTTTGTTTCCAACCATGTTCATGAACAACATCCTTTTTTTAAGGAACATCGTGATTGGTTTGGGAAACTTGAGTTGGAAGATGGAAGGAAAAATCTACGCTTTTGGGATGAATACAGATTAACAACTTGGTTTGAACCTTATCTTCCTTCATTTGATTATATCGGCTCCCCCGAAGCGATTGAGGCCATGACCGACAACGCGGTTTGGTGGTTGAAAGAAACTGGCGCGGATGGATTCCGCCACGATGCGGTCAAACACGTTCCAAACGAATTTTGGAGAAGACTGACTGAGAAAATTAAAGCAGAGATCGAAACAGAAAACGGAACAAAGGTTTATCAAATTGGCGAAACTTTCGGCAATTACGATTTGATCAGTTCTTATGTAAATAACGGCCAATTAAGCGCCCAGTTTAATTTTAACATTTATGATGCCGCGCAATCCGCTTTTATTCTTCCCGAAAAATCATTCGCTGAATTAGATTCTGAAATGAAAAGGACGTTTGGTTACTACGGTGAAATCCACGTCATGGGAAATATTATGGATAGCCATGACAAAAACCGTTTTATGGCTTATGCCGATGGCGACCTCAAAATTGAACAGTGGTCGGCTATTGAAGAGGGCTGGAATAATCCACCGAAAGTTGATGATCCCGAGAATTACAAAATTGCAGAATTGTATTATGCGTTTATGTTTTCAATTCCTGGAATTCCGGTAGTTTATTACGGAAGTGAATTCGGAATGACCGGGGCATCCGATCCTGATAACAGACGAATGATGAGATTTGGAGATGAACTTAATTCAAACGAAATTAAAATGCTTCAGAATGTCTCACAGATTATCAATCTGAGAAACGACCACCCGGCGTTACGATATGGTGATTACCTCGCTCTGCAAGCCGATAAAGAGATTTACGCATTTGTGCGAAGCGATTTTAACGAGAGGGTTCTAATAGTTATTAATAAAAGTAAAACCGGCAAATCAGTTGAGTTAAACTTGCCCGAGTTATATTCTGCAAATTCCGCAAAAAATCTTATTACCGACCAAACCGAAAAAGTTGAAGGCGGAAAATTATCCATTTCTTTAAATGGTGTTAGCTGGAAAGCATTTAAGTTGAATTAATATTTATCGCCAACCGAAGATCTCGCTTCGGTTGGCTTTTAGTTCTATCCACAGTTGCTGCATTCCAAACGATCGTCACTCGCTGTAAATCTCATTTAACAATAAAAAATATGAAATTATAACATAATTATTAGAAATGTATTAGAAACCCGAAGTACGCAGAATATCGGTCGGTCTATTTTATTTTGGTATTTAGGGATCCATCGACCGATAAGAATTTCTAAAAAACATGCTATTTCAATCAGAAACGGAATGTTTGTTGAGTTATTTGGTTACACGGAATAAGGACCAAATAGAAAACGGGAGTTGACGTTTTAGCGTTATAATGTTATTTTTCATTTAAAAATGAGGGAAAAATGGGTTTAACAAAAAGGGCAACTGTATATTTTGATCCGGCAATTCACAAGACCTTAAAAGTTAAAGCTGCCGAAAATTCCACATCGATTTCGGAAATTATAAACAATTTACTCTTGCGGGAATTAACAGAGGACAAAGAGGATCTGGACTCATTCCGGGAAAGAATTTCCGAGCCTGTAATTTCATACAAAAGATTACTCGATGAGCTGAAGGCGGATGGCAAAATATAAAATTCAGATTAAGAAATCTGCCGCAAAAGAAATCAAAAAAATACCACAAGAATACCTGGTCAGAATTCTAACCGGGATTGATGATTTATCAAAAAATCCCAGACCTTCAGGCTGTACGAAATTGACAAACGATGAAAAGTACAGAATTAGAGTCGGAGATTATAGAATTCTGTATCAAATATTCGAAAATTCTGTAACCGTAACTGTAGTAAAAAGCGGACATCGAAAGGATGTCTATCAAAAGTAGCCGGACTTTCTGATGTGATTGGTGTTTGAATTCAATCTGAAACTGTCGTGTCCCGTGCGACGTTCGTCCGGAGTAAACCGAATCTAAAAATCAAAAATGTAGCATTCCAGCATCATTCGTAGAATTGCATTAGATGAATGAACGACCCCAAATAGCAGATTGTCTTCGTTTTTTTGTCTTTAGGGATTCATCGACTGAAAAAGATTTGTAAAGAGAACATGCCGTTTCTCGTAGAAACGGCATAGTTATTCTTTTTAATTTTAGACTATTTAATTAAATAAATCTCAGTTTGAGGATTTGACAAAAACTCAACTCCGTTTTCTCGCACTACAACTTCCTCTTCGATTGTTGCAATTCCGTAGCCTTCGATTGGCAGGCGGGGCTCGATCGTAAATACATTCCCTTCTTCAATCGGAATAAATGGAAGGTTTTTATATCGTTCCCATCTTGGAGCGAATAATGCGCCGCCATCATGAGCAACTCTTCCTAGTTGATGACCAAGACCGTGAGAAAATTCCTCATATCCATTTTCAACAATGTAATTACGGGCTACGTCATCAATTTCACAACCCATTTTACCTGGAATTATTGCTTTTGCGGCAAGTTGAATTGAGTCTTTTATTACGTTGAATCCTTTTAAAACTTCTTCGGGAGCGTTTTCTTCAGCGTCTCGCAAAACGTACCACGTTCGTTGAAGATCGGAACAATAACCGTTGATATTCAATCCGAAGTCCATGTTTATAACGTGACCCTTTTCAATTTTTCGATCGGTTGCGGCTGCATGAGCACCTGCAGTTCCGGGACCGGAATATACAGCGGGACAATGTTCTTCATCCCATGCAAATCCGTAACCTCTCTCAGCAACTTTCGAACGAACAAAATTCGCGACATCAATTTCGGTTTTTCCCGGTTGGATAAAACCTGTAACTTCATCAAAAATCCTAAGTGTTTCTTTTATCGCTTCTTTCATTAAGGCTAATTCGGTGTCAGATTTTCGCCCTCGCAAAGCGGCAACTACATCTTCCGAAGAAACAAGTCTATCAACATAAGGCGTTTCTTTTAGGTGATCAATCAATTCGAGATAAAGTCCGTATGTGAGTCCATCGGCAAGAGTCGAATTTCGGGAAAAATTAATTGCGATCTTTTTGGGGTCAAATCGTTTTAAAATCTTTTGTAAATCTTCGCGAACATTTTGAACGTATGTGATAATTTCTTTAAAAGTCCCGACTTGCTCCATATTCCCTTTTTCGAGTGAGCCGATTACCGCAACCGTATCGCCCTCTTTGGTTATTATGAATGCCGATTGCCAAGTCGCGCCTGTTCCAACCAACATATCAAGCATTGGATCCTTAATGTTGCCGGTTTCCCGGACAAAATTTAGCCACAGGTCTATCCCTTTCTCATTTAAAATTTCGGCTGCTTGTTTTTGTTTTTCGAGAACTAATTGCTTTGTCATACCGCGCTCCTTTAAAATTGTAAACAGAATTTTGAATAAGAATTAACCGAATATTATCTTTGTTAAAATGTAAACTTAGGGGAAGATTTTTTGAACTGACATGCAATTGAGAAAATCCACCTCAATCTTACTCAATTAAATTCCTAATTAATTATATCATCATTAGTCTTCCAATAATATTAAATTATCATCTAAGTTATCATAAAAAGTAGCTTGATCGAATAAATATCAAGAAATTCCATTTGAATAAGGACTGATTTTGGATTCTCTCTCATCGATTCTAATTTTATTTTTTGTTGGAGTTGCAGCCGGGTTTATTAACGTTAATGCCGGCGGCGGCTCTACTTTAACACTCCCAACTTTGATCTTTCTCGGGCTTGATGCCTCAATCGCGAACGGCACGAATCGTGTTGCGATTTTTCTTCAGAATGGTTCAGCTATTTATTCTTTCAGAAGAGAAAATTATTCGGAATTCGGTCTCAGTTTAAAGATGTCATTATTTACAATACCCGGAGCAGTTCTCGGCGCAATAATTTCGACCAAACTTTCCAATGAAACATTCGAGTTTATACTCGGAATAGTGATGATTTTAATAATTCTCACAATGTTGATCCCAAATAAAAAAAAGAATGGATATGAAAAAGGAAATGAAAAAGTCGATTTTAAATCCGCGCTTGCTTTAATCGGGATTGGACTTTACGGTGGATTTATCCAGGTCGGAGTTGGATTTATAGTTATGGCATCGCTTAAATACTTGATGAAAATGAACCTGATCTATGTAAACATGCATAAAGTTTTTATAATTCTCTTTTACACTTTTCCGGCAATTCTAATCTTTTTGCTTACAGATAATATAAATTGGTATTACGGGCTGACACTCGCAGCGGGAATGGCAACGGGTGCGTGGTGGGCTGCGAAGTTCGCCGTTAAGAAAGGCGAAAAACTGATCAAGATTGTTTTGATGGTTGCGGTTTTTATAATGTCATTGAAGCTTTTGGGTTTGTTCTAAAGCATGATCCGAGTGTTCAGCATATTTTCCATTCTCCTGACGATCTCAGGTTTTGTTTTTCCGCAGAATAACTTCTCTGAAATTCGGGAAAATGCCGAGGATATTGATGGCCTGTTGTCATTAATTATTGTACAAAATGATTCAATTAAATTCGAGCAATATTTTAATGGGAATTATTCAGATAGTTTAAATAATGTACAATCGGTTACCAAATCTGTTGTATCACTTTTGGTCGGAGTTGCTTTGCGGCAGAAACTGATCGATAGTCTAAATCAACCGATCAAGAAATTTATACCCGAAGCCAATAATTCATTTTCGGTAATTACGGTTGAAAATATTTTGATGATGACAAGCGGAATAGAGTGGGATGAAAACTTAGACTTTTTACCCTGGATTAAAGCCGGCGATAAAATTGGATATGTACTAAATAAGATCACCGATAATCCACCCGGCAAAATATTTGAGTACAACACCGGAGCAACTAATTTACTAACTACAGTAATTCAAAGGGCGAGCGGAAAATCTCTTAAAAAGTTTGCAATGGAAAATCTTTTTGATCAATTAGAAATTACAGAATTTGATTGGCCGGGTGATGAAATGGGAAATTTTAATTCGGGAACCGGATTAAAATTGAGTCCAGCTTCACTGGCAAAAATCGCAAAGCTTATTCTGAACGACGGCTCAATCGATAATAAATCAATCGCAGATTCTTCATTTATTGCTGAGACTATTTCTCAAAAAAGATTCCTTTCCCATAAATATTTTGATTTAGAAGATGTCGGGTATGGTTATCTATGGTGGACTACGAAAATTTTAGGCTATGACGTTGCTATTGCTTGGGGATACGGCGGACAGTTTATTTTTATAATAAAAGACTTAAATGCAGCCGTAATAACAACTTCCGAATGGCAGGTAAATTTAAATTTTGCCCGGGCAACAGAATTGGCGATTTTCGATTTGATGAATGAAATTATAAATGAATTAGCTTCTAACTAAAAATTATTATTAAATATTTCTCGAAGCTTTATTTAATCGATCCATTATCGCGACACCAAGTCCTCGTTCCGGCACTTTTTCAGCAACAATTAAATCAACACCGCTTTCTTCTATTTCATGTAAATATCTGAACAAATTCGAAGCGGCTTCAACAAAATCCCCTTTTTCAGAGAGGACTCTTTTCATTTCCGGTTCAAAAATCAATTTGCGATCTTTAAATAATAATACTCCGATTCTAAGTTCACGCAATGTTTCTCGATCCATTTCATAGAAAAATTTTAACGGAATTTTTGGCGAATAATGAAATGGCAGCATTCCGGGCGCAATTGGATTATCGAATGATTCACCCTTTTTCGGTTTCCCTAGAACTTCAATCAGCTCTTCAGTTTCAAGTCCGCCGGGTCGTAATAAACTCCAGCTTCTTTTATTGATTTGAATTATAGTTGATTCAACACCAACTTCACAATTTCCGCCATCGATCAGCAAATCAATTTTATCTTTTAATTGTTCCTCAACATGATCGGCATTTGTGGGACTTAATCTCCCGAACATATTTGCGCTTGGGGCGGCAATTGGAACTCCGCTTTCTTTTATTAATTGTAACGCAATCTTATTATCGGGCATTCTGACTGCCACGGTATCAAGCCCGGAAGAGACGATTGCCGGGACGGTATCTTTTTTGGGAAGGACAATAGTAAGGGGTCCCGGCCAAAATTTTTCACAAAGGATTTGGAGATTTTTGAATTGAGTATCCACGATTTGTTCGAGAAAACTCATTTCAGCGATATGCAGAATAAGTGGATTAAAAGTTGGTCGTTTTTTGACCTCAAATATTTTGGAAACCGCAGTTGAATCATAACCGTTAGCTCCCAAACCGTAAACGGTTTCGGTAGGAAATGCGACCAACCCACCGGAACGAATCATTTCGGAAGCCTCTTTAATTGAGTGCTCGTTCGCTAATAATCTTTTAAAATTTCTGTTTTCCATAGGGGCAAAATATAATCAAGTTTTGTTTAATAATTCGGTTAGGGCTATTTTAATTGCCCAACTTGAGATAAATAATGAACTCCAAAAGTGATTTTGATAAACTGCTAAAACGGGAGATTATATAAAACGAAATACTCCGGTTGGCAATTTTCGGTTGTTTCGCTTTATTCGCCGCCTAATTTTTCGACTCCGTTTTGCTGAATGTCTTTTGTTTTGATATATCGGTATTTTATTCTGAATTAGACATTTTACTTCTTTATTATGGAAGAGCGACACTAATTCTGATTAGTGGTGTAATTGAACGATTTACCGATCTTCAATTAAAAAATCGTTTGTTGTGACTTATAATATATTTAAAGAAATAAATAAGTTTCAGAATGATAGTTTTGAATTTATTATTGAAATCATTGCTAAAAAGAACGACGTGAAAATATGCGTACCGTAAATTTAAATGGAAGAAAAAACTCAGTAAATGTATATAAGGTAAACTAATGGACGAATTAAGGGTATTTAAAGAATTTTCAAAAGTGCTTGCAACAACAAGCGCGAAAGTGATTAAACAATATTTTAGAACAGATATTAACATTGATAGGAAAGCAGACGAATCGCCCGTGACGATTGCCGATAAAAAATCGGAAGAAAAAATGCGTGAATTAATTATTAAAGGATTTCCCGATCATGGGATTATCGGAGAAGAATTTCCAAACTTGAATGAAGATGCGGAGTATGTTTGGGTTCTTGACCCGATTGACGGAACTCAAAGTTTTGTTTGCGGTGCTTTAACATTCGGCACATTAATAGCATTGCAAAAAAACGGTAAACCTTTATTCGGTGTTTTTAATCAACCGATTCTTGATGAATTTTTAATTGGTGATGGAATCTCTACCGAATTAAACGGGAGAAAAGTTGAAGTAAGGGGATGTGATTCATTGGCTTCCGCAGTTCTTTTAACAACAGATCATTTAAATATAGAGCGATATCAAAATCTATCAGGATTTGAAAACTTAATGCGAAACGTAAGACTTTACAGACAATGGGGCGATTGTTACGGATATTATCTTGTCGCGACAGGTTTTGCCGATATTATGATAGATTCGATCATGAATCTTTGGGATAAGCTGGCGTTGATTCCAATTATCAAAGGAGCAGGGGGAACAATAACAAACTATCAAGGCGGCGATCCGATGGAGAAGGAAAGTATAGTTGCGACTTCGGGTTCAATACATGAAGAAGTGATAAAAATATTGAATTCGTCCAATTAACATCTTAACTAAAAATCAAAATTAGGGCAATTACCGATAGAAGAATTTCTACAATAAGTTTAAAAATTTTATCAGATGTTTTGCCAAAAAGGAATGAGCCCAAAAGAGTTCCGAATAAAATCACCGGAATTAAAAGCAAGAAATCCACAAAGATTTTTTGAGTTGTAATTCCTCCAATCGCATGCCATGATATAATAATTATCGAATTAAATATAAAGTATCCGGCAATTGATGCTTTGAATTTTTCTTTATTATAACCCTTCAGTAAAAAGTAAATCAATACCGGAGGGCCGTTGGTGTTAAACAATCCACCAAATAAACCGGATAAAAACCCCGCGAGATAACTCCACTTATCATTTACATTTTTGATTTGCAATAAATTGAAAACAGAGATTAGCAGGTAAACAATCAAAAAACAGCCGAGAACTACTCGTAAAAAATCTAGATTTAAGTTGGATAATGCATAAACACCGATTGGTATCGCGATAAACGAACTTATATACAAAGGAGTTAATTCTTTGAAATTAATGGTTTTGCGAAATTTTAGAACCAGAAAAAGATTAACAACTATTCCTCCTAAAGCGGAAAGCGGGGATGCGTAGGTTATTCCGGCAATTAAAGAAATTAATGGAACTGAAATCAGAGCAAACCCGAATCCGGAAAATCCCATTGAAAACGAAGAAAAAAAGATAATAAGTGCGATTAGCAGGAAGTCTGTTGTGAACATAAAATAATAAGTGTCAAGATTGTCCGATAAAAAATGTTTCTCTATTTTTGTCCTAGAATAATAAACAAATGGAGAAACTATGCCTGTAGTAAATTACGAAAAATACTGCGAGATGTTGGATAACGCGAAAAAGAATAAATTCGCGTATCCTGCAATCAATGTAACAAGTATGATCACTTCTAATGGTGTTTTAGAAGCGTTTGCGGAAACGAAAAGTGACGGAATAATTCAAGTCTCAACCGGCGGTGGTCAGTTCGCTTCCGGAATTGGAGTAAATGACGCCGCGCTCGGAGCGATTGCGATTGCTCAATTTATACATTTTATCGCCGATCAATATGATATAAATGTCGCGCTTCACACTGATCATTGCCAACCCGGAAAAGTAGATTCTTTCTTACGTCCTCTAATTGCCGAATCACGTAAAAGAGTTGAAGCCGGATTAAAACCACTTTTTAATTCGCACATGTTTGATGGAAGTGAACTCCCATTAAACGAAAACATGGATATCGCTGTTCCATTATTAAAAGAATGCGCTGAACTAGGTATTATTCTTGAAGTTGAAGCCGGTGTTGTCGGTGGAGAAGAAGATGGCGTGAGCAATGAAAATGCTCCTGCAGAAAAATTATATACAACTCCTGAAGATATGGTTGAGGTATATAATCGACTTTCCCAAGTTGAAGGCGCGCGTTATATGTTCGCGGCAACTTTTGGAAACGTTCATGGTGTTTACAAACCCGGAAATGTAAAACTTAAACCGGGAATCTTAAAAGAAGGTCAAGCGGCGGTTGTAGCCAAATATGGTGAAGCAGCGGCATTCGATTTAGTTTTCCACGGCGGCAGCGGTTCTTCACTCGAAGAGATTCGCGAAACTTTAGATTACGGCGTTGTTAAAATGAACGTTGATACTGACACCCAATACGCCTTTACCCGTCCGATAGTTGAACACATGTTCAAAAATTATGATGGTGTTTTGAAAATTGACGGTGAAGTCGGAAACAAAAAAATGTACGATCCTCGCGGTTATCTGAAAAAAGCAGAAACCGGAATAAAAGAAAGAGTAATTCAAGCGGTAAAAGATCTTCGAGGTGAAGGCACTACTTTGGGTGTTTAATTAATTCGAATAATTTGCTCTTATTAAAGGCGTTCAATCGAGCGCCTTTTTTATGTTATTTCTAAACTATACGCTCCATTATTTTCAACAAACCCCACATTCAGTAAATACTTCTTGTGACTTGAATGATACGATTGTGTGATAACCTTTTTAATTCCATTAGTTTTAAAAAAATCAGATTCATTTATAAATAAAAATTTTCCATTTTTTAGATCTCGGTAATCAGGTGTTACATAATCCACTTCGATGAACGCGGTATTTGGTTCTGTGAGTTTATACAAAAGAAATCCTGTTGGAATAAGGTTCCGAAAAATCATGATGCACTTTAATTCCGAAAGAAGACCGGAATTGAATTTTGGAAAAAACTTTCTAATATCTTCGTTGTAAGTCTCAACAAATTTTTGCAACAAACCGTCATTTTTGGATATAATTTCTATCAAATCAAATTTTTCATGGGTATTAAATAAATCAATCAAATAGTAAATATTTACTATTGTGATAAAACCGTTTACGGCAAGCACGGGATAAGCGCCGATCAAAATCCCGTAGACGGTAAATAATAACGCGCCTATAAGATTATAGATTCGAAGTTTTAGAATGCTTTTCATAGTTAGGGAAACCGCCACGAGCAAAGAACCCGCGTAACCAATTATTTCATATATTTCAGCTGTTGTCATATTCTCAAAAATTTTTGTTTCTAATATGTCAAAAAAAAATGAATATATAGTTTTGCTTTTATTCATGATGATTTTTAATCATTCCTTTGCACAAACTTCTGCCCAATCTGAAAATAAAATTTTATTGACATTTGATCACTTAGTAGTTGCGGTGGAAGACTTAGATTCTGCTGCCGCGTATTTTAACTCCTTGGGTTTTACAATTAAATCCGGCAGAGTGCACGCGAATTCAATCAGCAATAAATTAATAGAGTTTTGCGATGGGAGTGAGATTGAGCTGCTTTCAGTTTCGAAACCAAAGGATGAATTATCGCAATGGTATTATGATTTAATTAAAGAATCCGGCGAAGGCACGACCGCGTTTATAGCTTATCGATTGGCTGAATTGGATGAGGCGGAAAAACTTAAATCTGTGATGAACAATAATAAAATAAATTTCATTAATACAAGTTACGGTTATGCTGAGATAATTTCATTTCCAGTCAATTCTGATCTCCACCCCATATTTTTTATCGCTTATAAATCCGAAAACAATAATCATATCGAATATTGTTCACATATCAATTCTGCAAAACAAGTGGGGCAAATAAGTTTCCATAATTCATATAAAAGTAACTACGAGGGATTATTTGAACTTATCACCGATCAAACTTTAGATGAATTAAAACTGTTATCAGATGTTGATAAATCGGCTAATAGATTCTTTAAAATTAGTTTTATAACCGAAAGCATTGATGATGTTAGTAAAAAATTAAAACAATCGGGAATTGGATTTTTGGAAAAACAAGGAGTGCTGAAATTAATCGAAGAAAAATTTGGATTAGAAATTAGTTTTAGGAAATCAGAGGAATGAGATCAAAAAGGGAAGAAAAATATATTTTTATGATAACGGTATTCGCAATTCCATAATTAAAAATTTTAAATTGCTGGAATTAAGACATGATACCGGAGCACTTTGGGAAAACTATTTGATAATCGAAAGGATGAAATTTAACGAATACAATCAACGGTTTATAAATTCTTATTTCTGGAGAACTCATTCCCGGCAAGAAATAGATTACATCGAAGAATATGATGGAATTCTTCATGCGTATGAATTTAAATGGAATCAAAAATCCAGAGTTTCCTTTCCCAAAAGTTTTATAAAAGCCTATCCAAATTCAGAATTTAAAATAATCCACCGGGAGAATTACGAAGAATTTATCTTCAATACCGATTGATTTATTTCTTGATCAACTTTTTCATTTTCTCAATTTCATCTCTTAAATGAGCAGCGCGTTCAAATTCTAAATCCTTTGCCGCGATAATCATTTCCTCTGTCATTTGTTCAACCAATTCCTCTTTCTGTTCATTTGTCATGTATTTGATAACGGGCTCTGCTACTTTTGTAAACGCCGCTTGATCATATTCGGATCCTTTATTCCGGAGTTCGGCAATTGATGTTGAAGACATGATTTCCGCGCGGCTTTTCAAAACCGTTTGCGGAGTAATTCCATGTTTTTCATTATACTCTCTCTGCAGTTTACGTCGCCTGTTAGTTTCCGTAATTGTTTTTTGCATAGAGTTTGTAATTTTATCGGCATACATAATTACAATCCCATTTACATTTCGCGCGGTTCTTCCCGCGGTCTGCATAAGTGACCGTTCGCTTCGCAAGAATCCTTCCTTATCGGCATCAATTATCGCGACAAGTGAAACCTCCGGCAGATCAAGTCCTTCTCGTAAAAGGTTTACACCAACCAACACATCGAATTCACCGATACGCATATCCCGAATTATTTCCACCCTTTCGAGTGAATCAATATCGCTGTGGATATATCTGACTTTTATGCCAAGTTTATCAAGATAATCAGTTAAATCTTCTGCCATTTTTTTTGTGAGAGTTGTTACAAGAATTCGTTCTTTCAATATAACTCGTTTGTTTATCTCGCCAATAAGATCATCAATTTGACCCTTGATCGGACGAATCATTATTTCGGGATCAAGCAAACCGGTCGGGCGAATCACTTGTTCAACATACGAGCCGCCGCTTTTTATTAACTCGTAATCGCCAGGAGTTGCGCTAACATAAACCGCTTTTCCTACCATTTTCTCAAATTCTTCAAACTTTAAGGGACGATTATCCAGCGCGCTCGGTAATCGAAATCCATGTTCAACGAGAACTTCTTTTCGTGCCTTATCTCCGTTATACATTCCACGGATTTGTGGAACTGTAACATGTGATTCATCAATGATTAGAAGATAATCATCCGGGAAATAGTCGAATAAGCAATACGGTCGCGATCCGGGCGGGCGGGCATCCATGTGTCGCGAATAATTCTCAACGCCGGAGCAATAACCGATCTCCTTCATCATTTCAATATCAAATTTTGTTCTTTGCTCCAATCTCTGCGCTTCAAGATATTTTTCCTGTTCCCAAAAAACCTTGAGTCGTTCCCGTAGTTCATCATCAATTGTTTGAATCGCTCTTAATACCTGATCCTTTGTTGTTACAAAATACTTTGCCGGATAAATGGGAACACTTTCAACTTCCTGTAAAATTTCACCTGTGAGCGAATCGATTATCGAAAGACGTTCGATTTCATCACCCCAGAATTCTATTCTTACGGCTTCCTCATATTGATAAGCGGGTATAATTTCAACTACATCGCCACGTGCCCGGAAGGTCCCTCGCGTAAATTCGACATCGTTGCGGGTGAAATAAATATCGACCAATTGCCTTAATAATTTTTTGCGTTCGATTTCCATTCCTTTTTTCAGGAAAAGAATTTGTCTCGCGTATTCATCCGGAGCACCGATTCCATAAATACAACTTACGCTGGCAACAATTATTACGTCACTTCTGCCTTCAACAAGAGCGGTAGTTGCTTTTAATCTTAGTCTGTCAATTTCCTCATTCACGGAGAAATCTTTTTCAATGTACAAATCGCTCTTTACCACATACGCTTCGGGTTGATAGTAATCGTAATAACTGATAAAAAACTCGACGGCGTTATTCGGGAAAAATGATTTAAACTCGGAATAAAGCTGAGCCGCGAGAGTTTTGTTGTGTGAGATTATAAGAGTTGGTTTGTTGTATTGGGCTATAACATTAGACATCGTAAATGTTTTACCGCTTCCGGTCACCCCTAACAATACCTGGTGCTGCTGGTTTTTTTCCAATCCTCGCGTTAGTTCCGCAATCGCGTTTGGTTGATCACCCGAAGGTTTGTAATTAGAAACAAGTTCAAATTTATCCATAAAGCTCAATAATTTTGCTAAACATTAAATATAGTAATTATGCGTGGTAATATTTATGAATCGAACAAAAAAACTTATATTTGCTGAATATTTTTGAAAATTATCAGGTATTAAAAATGAAAAAGTTAATTGCGGTAATGATGTTCGTACTTGTCATTTCAACACAAGCTCAGGATGAAGTAAAAGCAGAACCCTTTGTTCCACATTGGGAGCACTCGATGATAACCGGATTGAATATAAGTCAGATTTCATTTTCCAACTGGGCAAAAGGTGGTGAAAATTCACTTTCCTGGGTGGTTACTCTTGATTTAACAAATGATTACCTTGCTGAGGACTGGTCGTTTAAGAATCAATTTAGAATTGCCTACGGGAGAACAAAACTGGGAACAGCCCAATACAAAACAAATGATAATGAGTTATTTAATGAATCTGTTATTGCTCGAAACATAGGCTGGGCAGTTGATCCCTTTTTCTCTAATACTTTAAGAACTACAATTGCTAAAGGATTTGATTACGAGAAGGTCCCGGCATTACAAATTGCTGATATCTTCGACCCTACTTACCTGACGCAGTCTCTTGGTTTTACTTACGATAGAATGAAAAATTTCAACACAAGATTTGGTGTGGCGATTCAAGAGGTTTTTACAACAGATTATCCTCAGTTTACGGATGACCCCGAAACTTTGAATGAAATCGAAACAACCAAGATTGAAACGGGAGTTGAAAGTGTTACTGACTTTACTTCAAACTTTGCCGAAAATATGCAATACAAAACTAAGCTGAGACTCTTTTCCGCATTCGATCGTTTGGATACTTGGGATGTAAGATGGGATAATGTTATACAGGCAAAGGTGAATACGTTTGTAAACGTAAACTTAAACGTGATTGTTCTTTACGAAAAAGTGCAGACACCATTTACACAAGTTAAACAAGCGCTGCAGCTTGGGTTTACTTATACTTTGTTTTAATTTAAAACTGAGAGTAATTTCAGGTTACTCTCAGCTTCTTCTCTGAAATTTCTCTCCCACAAATTTCATAACTTTCTGGTTCATCAATTTCAAAACACTAACTCTTTCGAGGTGGAAATGAAAAAGTTCATCGTACTTTTAATCTGTTTGTTTACCGCAACAAATTTTGCACAATCAAAAAATCCTGTTAATGCTTCAGAAGCGTCAGTACGAAAGTCTGCTTTTGAACAAAGACAAAGTCTAAACGAAAATTCACTTGTCAAAAATGTTAAATTTAGAAATGTTGGCCCGACTGTTATGAGCGGAAGAATTACAGACCTTGATGTGAATCCGACAGATCCAACAGAATTTTATGTCGCTTATGCTTCAGGCGGATTGTGGAAAACTTCAAACAACGGAATTTCTTTTTCACCACTTTTCGATAATCAACCCGTAATGACGATTGGCGATATTGCAGTCGATTGGATTAATAACATCATCTACGTTGGAACCGGAGAGGACAATTCCAGCCGTTCATCTTACGCGGGGAATGGAATTTATAAATCAACGGATGATGGTAAATCTTGGGAACATCTCGGCTTGGATGAATCGCACAGAATTGGAAGAATAGTAATTCACCCGGAAAATTCGGAAGTGATTTGGGTTGCTGCACTCGGGCATCTTTATTCTCCGAATCCGGAGCGTGGAATTTATAAATCAACCGATGGCGGAAAAACTTGGGCTCAAACACTTTTTGTAAATCCCAATACGGGGGGAATCGATTTACTTTTCAATCCTAAAAATCCGAATGAACTTTTCGCGTCACTTTGGCATCGGGAAAGAAGAGCTTGGAATTTTGTTGAATCGGGCGAAGGTTCAGGAATCTACAAAAGCAACGATGCCGGTGAAACTTGGAATTTAATTTCAAAAAAGGAAAGCGGATTCCCGACCGGTGAAGGCGTCGGCAGAATCGGACTCAATTTATTCTCAGGCGAAACAGATATACTTTTCGCTTTTTTAGATAATCAAAACAGAAGAGAAAAAGAGGAAGCAGAAAAATATCCCGTCACAAAAGAAATTCTTAAAACTGTCTCAAAATCCGATTTTCTAAATTTAGAACAACAAGAACTTAATGATTTCTTAGATAGAAATAATTTTCCTCAAAAATATAATGCGGAAGAAATTTTTGAATGGGTGCAAAACGATAAGATTAAACCATCGGATCTTGTTGAGTACTTAGCGGACGCGAACACACTTCTTTTCGATACTCCTGTAATCGGAGCCGAAGTTTATAAATCTACAAACGGCGGTAAAAATTGGGAGCGTACTCACAAAGATTATATCGACGACCTTGTATTTTCTTATGGTTATTACTTCGGTGAAATCGTTGTATCTCAGCAAAATCCAGATAAGATTATAATAATGGGAGTTCCGATTGTAATCTCCGAAGATGGCGGAAAAACATGGGAATCCATAAATGAAGACAATGTACATGCCGACCATCACGCCCTTTGGATTAACCCAAATAATGATAACCACATGATTCTCGGTAACGACGGCGGATTAAATATTTCTTACGATTCAGGTGAATCATGGTTCAAAGCAAACACACCCGCAGTCGGTCAATTTTACACAGTAAATGTTGATATGGAAAAACCATACAATGTTTACGGCGGTTTGCAAGATAACGGAGTTTGGTATGGACCGAGTAATTACGAACATGATTATTCATGGTATCAATCGGGCGAATATCCATATAAAGGTTTGATGGGTGGAGACGGAATGCAGGTCGCTGTTGATACAAGAGACAATAACACAATTTACACCGGCTATCAGTTTGGAAATTATTTCAGAATAAACAAAGAAAACGGCGACACGAAATATATTACACCGCAGCACGAACTTGGTGAAAGTCCATACAGATTTAATTGGCAGTCACCAATTCATATTTCCGCGCACAATATGGACATTATTTATTTCGGCTCACACATGCTTCACCGTTCACTAAATAAAGGTGAAACTTGGGAAAACATTTCCGGTGATTTAACCAAAGGCGGAAAAAAAGGAGATGTTCCATACGGCACACTTACAACAATTGATGAATCCCCACTAAAGTTCGGATTGATTTATGTTGGCAGTGATGACGGATTGATTCACGTAACAAAAGATGGTGGTTATTCATGGCAAAAAATCTCTGATCCTCTTCCGCAAAATTTTTGGGTTAGCAGAGTTGAAGCATCTAATCATGATGAAGGAACGGTTTATATTTCTTTGAACGGTTACCGATGGGATAATTTTGAATCGATGGTTTACAAATCGACAAACTACGGGGAGAGCTGGGAAAGGATTGGAACGGATTTGCCGCAAGAACCGGTGAATATTATTAAAGAAGATCCAAAATATCAAAACTTGTTGTATGTTGGAACAGATCACGCGCTTTATATTTCTCTTGACGGCGGAAAAATCTTTATGGGAATGAACAACAACCTGCCGGATGCACCGGTTCACGATCTGGTAATTCATCCGCGTGATAATGATGTTGTTGTCGGAACTCACGGAAGATCAATTTATATAGCAGATGTTGAACATTTGCAAAATCTTGATTCGGAAATGTTCTTGAATAATTTTTATTTCTTTGATTTTGATAAAATCAAATTCAGCAGCAGATGGGGAAATAAAGGTTGGGGATGGAGCGATCCATACGAACCTAAATTAAATATCACTTTTTATTCTAAAGTTAATAGCAAGGCAAAACTATCAATCTCAACAGAAAGTGATTTAATTCTTAAAGAGCTTGAATTTGACACAGACGCCGGATTAAATTTCTTTGAATATGATTTAACTTTGGATTCCAACAAAGTTGAAGATTACCTGGAATACATCAAAGACAAAAACAAAAACGAAGAATTCTCTTTCGAAGAGAACGATCTTGGGGTTTCATTGTTACAAGCAGGCAAATATAAAGTGAAGCTATCTATCAACGGTGAAACAATAGAAAAAGACCTTGTTGTTGAAGAACAGCAAAAACAAAAAAGAAAGAAACAGAAAAAAACACCATAAATAGTTTTACTAAAATTAGTTTTGCGTAGAACACAATGTTAATAGGACGATATGTCTAATAATAGGTTTTAGGAGGTCGAAGTAGATTCAAATGAATAATAAATAAAATATACTTGAAATAATGTGTGATGATTATTAGTTTTTGCAATAGAAGTTATCAGTAATATGATAATTAATATTACCATCAACTAAACATCACATTTGTGAGTTACATGGCGTAAGCATGTCTTTTTCTATAAATCAGTCTTAATAATATAAACCCATTCAATCCAGACTTCTGATAAAGCTAAATAAATATAGTTTTCTTGCCCTTTTTAAAGTTTTTGAAAACCCCGCAGATTTTTACGAATTATTACCGGAAATGGTAATCAGCCGGGTTCAGTTTATCCATACAAAATGTATAGCCCGGGATAAGTGATAAACCAAACAAATATCATAAACACTCTTTCCAAACGTCAGTATCAAATATTTAAATTGATAGGGGAAGGCTACAATAACAAAGAAATTGCGGAAAGATTGTTTGTTTCTATAAAAACAGTAGAAAACCACAAAAGCAGTATTTGCAAAAAACTTAACCTGAACGGCTGTAAAGAATTATATATGCTAATTGGTAAAATAAAGTTTGAAAAATAGGGGATTCCCCTATTGCGGATAAAATTAAGAGTTGATACTTTTAATTTATTCAATAATAAAAAGGGGATAAAAGCAATGTTGAACAGAATTAAAAATTTGTCTGGAGTGGCTGCCACGTTTGCCATTTTAGCAGTAAGCATAAACGTGCTTACATTAACCACTGATGTTAAAGCAGATCAACCTGGTGAACCTGGTATGTGGATGCCAGCGGAGCCTTGTAAAGGTCCTAACGAGCCAACTGCACATGAATGTTATCCAAATGGTTTTCAATGCATAGTTGGTGATACAGGTTGGGGATTTTGTTAAATTTTTGCTCTAAATTGTATGATTGCGGCAAGAAAATGATCTTGCCGCTGGTAATTTTCCCTTTAGTCCCGTCACTATTAAGTTCATGCCAAAAAAAAGAAGCCATTGAACTCCCTCAAAAGAGTAAAATAATTTCGGTGCTGGATACCCTCACTTCTATGAATTACCTTTTCGATATAGAAAAAATACACCTTGATTTTAGTGAACATGGCGTCTACTTGAGTGATATTATAGCTTATAGCGCAGACTTGAAGGGTAATATAATAATTAGTGATAGAGAAGGAACAATATTCCTACTTGATGAAAACGGCAGTTATATAAATTCAATGAATAAAATGGGAAGAGGACCGGGTGAATACAGTTTGGTAATAAAGCTCTGTTTAACTGAAAGTGGTGAAATAATTCTTTTTGATCATCAACAAGGAGAATTAGAATTATATGATTCGACATTGGTTCACAAAAAAACAACGAAAGTTGAAAATGTTGTACCACCTGTACGAATGAAAAGCTCGGGGAATCGTTTATTTATGTCATTTATCTATCTGTTTGAACACGCGGTATATAAATACGATTTGAAGACCGGGGAGTTGTTGGATTCTTACGGCGAGATAGATGAATTGATGGAAAAATATAAAACAAGGGCATATTCCGGAGGATTGTTGGTTGAGGGAGATGAAGTGTACTACATGTTGCCGGATTATTACCAGATATATCG
>JAIPBD010000026.1 GCA_021739765.1 Melioribacteraceae bacterium | reverse complement strand
ATTTGCGGGATTACAGGTTTTTCGCGTCTGATTTACTGCATCCGAGCGAACAAGCTGTAAACTATATCTGGGAAAAGTTTAGTACAACATATTTTTCTGATGATTGTTTCAGAGTGATGAACGAAATTAAAAAAATTGTCGAAGCAAGAAATCATAAACCCCGGAATAAAGAGTCAAATTTGTTTCTGCAATTCAAAAAAAAATACTATGATTTGAGCTCTCAACTTCTATTAAAATACCAATATCTTGATCTGGAAGATGAAATCAAATATTTCAAAGAGTGAAGTCTGAAATAATCTTGTTTGTTCAAGAAAAGAATTAATGATTTTACTAACTTAAGTCGCGTAACAAATATTATGGGCAAATAGTATGGCTATTGATTTAGTGCCGAATTTTATTCGAGAAAATTATGAAATTCATGAGTGGAAACATGCGATTACTATTCTGCAAGGTGACTTTAAGAATGAATGGAATGAATTAATTGATACCCTTAACAGATTTCGATTAAGAAAATCTTGGCTGATTGTTGGTGGTGGAAGAAAATCCAAAATTGCAGAATATTTTGATGAAAATCTATTAAGTAAAGGCTGGGAAGAGAAGTCGTTTGATACAAAAGTAATGGTTGATGGTGTTGAAAATATCTCTCCAACGCATCAAATAGACTGTTATAAAAACAGAGTTGCACTTGAAATCGAATGGAATAATAAGGATCCGTTCTTTGATCGGGATTTAAACAATTTTCGTCTGTTGTTTGATCTTCGTGCTATATCGGTTGGTATAATTGTAACCAGATGCGATGAATTGCAAGATATTTTTAATGGTATTGGGCGAGGTAGTTCTTTCGGTGCTAGTACAACCCACATGAGTAAATTATTGCCGAGGATACAAGGCGGAAGCGGCGGTGGATGCCCTATCCTAATTTTTGGAATTAAAAAATCATTATATAATGAGGATGCTTAGTTATGAGTGAAAATATGTCACCCGCACAAGATTTTGTGAATGAAATTTCGGGAAAATATAAAACTATACTTGCAGATCCTCCGTGGCGTTTTCAAAATAGTACCGGAAAAGTCGCACCAGAGCATAAAAGATTAGCTCGTTATCAAACGCTTTCGCTTCAGGAAATTTTAGATATCCCGGTCAACTCAGTTGCTGATGAAACATGCCACCTTTATTTGTGGGTTCCAAATGCATTATTGGCTGAAGGATTAGAAACCATGAAAAAATGGGGATTTACATATAAAACGAATCTTATTTGGTACAAAATCAGAAAAGATGGCGGTCCCGATGGAAGAGGAGTAGGGTTTTATTTTCGCAATGTTACTGAAATGATTTTATTTGGGATCAAGGGAAGAATGCGGACGCAAAAACCTGGTAGGTCTCAAGTAAATATTATTAGTACAAGGAAACGAGAGCATTCCAGGAAACCTGACGAGCTTTATAACATAATAGAAGAATGCAGTCCCGGACCATATCTCGAATTATTTTCGCGAGGAAAAAGGGAGAATTGGGATGTCTGGGGAAATCAAATCGAAGATTACGAACCTTCCTGGCCAACCTATAAATATAATTCATCCAATACAGAAACATCTCCTCAATTGTTTTTACTTGATGAGAAGAAAAAGTATAATGTCGGTTAAATTTCTGCAAAAAAATCATGGTTGAATGTCTATAGAAGTAATCCCAACTTCAGTAATTCCATTTACATTGGGGAATGGAATCCAGAAAAGACCTTCGTTTTCTCCGGCTTTAATTTGATTTGGTAATAGATCGTCCTCAACAATCGTGCTTTTTAATTTATTGCCCGCCTTAAATATTAGTTTGAACTTATACGATAAATTATTATTTGTAAGATTTTCAATTTTAAGTACTACGCCATTATTGTAATTATCGGCTTCTGCATAGAATAGGAATGAAATAATTATTTGCTCGTTTTTGTAGAGAGTAGTCCAATTTGCAAAGAGTTGTGTTGAAAGGAGTAGAATTATTAATAACGTCAGCCGCTTCATATCGAAAAGGTAAAAAATCGAAATTAAATCAACAATCCCAAACTGATTCTATTCTTCGCTTGAATTTAGATCCGCTATTAATTTTTCAGCAATTAAAACTTCGGTAAATGGAACCATAAGTTTTAATTCATTTATCAGATGCCCGTTAAATTCACCGGACGCTCGAAAGAGTGAATAAGACGGACCACCAAGACTTATGGGTGATGTTTTTCGGGAATAAATAAAGGGATGCAATCCTTCTTGTTCGAGGCACGATTTGAAATAATCCATGTTTGTCGGATCACTTTCTCCATGAACCCGCGCCATTCCCTGGTAACTTTCATAATGGGAATGTTCGTCGCAGAAAAAGGTTGTGTAATATCGTTTACCGTGCTTTTTACAAAACGGTTCTGCGCAGATTACACAAACACCTATCGCCGAGTTCCCGTCATCGAGTGAACAGTTCACATTTTCTAAAAAAAGATTCCCGCACTTCATGCAGAATTCATCTTCTTCTGCCACTTCGTTATCGCAAATATCACAAACTAAATTACTTCCTTTCATCATGATATTTCCACACCTTTCCAAAAAGCAACATGATCTTTAATCTGATTTGCCGCCTCTTTTGGTTCGGGATAATACCATGCCGCGTCTTTATTAACTT
The DNA here is from genome assembly GCA_021739765.1 of Melioribacteraceae bacterium. GTDB lineage: Bacteria > Bacteroidota > Ignavibacteria > Ignavibacteriales > Melioribacteraceae > JAIPBD01. Next base: position 48,287 of record JAIPBD010000026.1, on the reverse strand, counting down.
TACCCTCTACTTCCAAAGTATAATATGAAGCGAGACCTTTCCATGGACAAGTTGTGTTTGTGTTACTTTGGACAAAAAACTCACTATCGATTGATTCCGCCGGAAAGTAATGATTCCCTTCAACTACAATCGTTTTATCTGATTCAGGTATCACTTTGCCATTCCATACTGCTTTCATTTCAACTCCTTTCAATGTTTTCTAAAATAAGAACTATTTGTATCATTGTGCATGTAATAAGAAAAACAGTTTATTCAATAAAAAAGTTTACCGAAATGATAAATGAAGGCAAAGTTGAAGTTAGTATCTCCGAATCTGTAGGAACGATTTCGTTTTTTCATCCCAAAAGCAATTCATTACCCGGAAAAATTTTAAGGGAAATCGCATCGCAAATCCAGAAATTATCGGCTGATAAATCAGTGAAAGTTATTCTTCTAAAAAGTGAAGGTGAAAAAGCATTTTGCGCTGGGGCGAGTTTCGACGAACTTCTACAGATCAAGGATTTCGAAACCGGAAAGAAGTTTTTCACCGGATTTGCGCTCGTAATTAACGCAATCCGAAAATCTGAAAAATTTGTTGTTGTTCGTGTTCACGGAAAAACCGTTGGCGGTGGGGTTGGACTTGCGGCTGCCGGAGATTACACTTTAGCGACTAAAGAATCTTCCGCAAAACTGAGCGAACTCGCCTTAGGAATTGGTCCGTTTGTAGTTGGACCCGCGGTTGAAAGGAAAATGGGGAAAGCGGCTTTCTGCGAAATGTCGATTGATTACGATTGGCGATCTGCTGATTGGGCAAAAAAGAATGGGCTTTACAACCAAATTTATTCCGGTGTTGAAGAATTAGATGAGGCGGTAAATGCAATATTGCATAAGTTGAAAAATGGAAGTCCCGAAGCGATGAAGGAATTAAAAAAAATCGCATGGGAAGGCACGGAAGATTGGGACACTCTTCTTGAAGCAAGAGCAGAAATAAGCGGAAAACTGGTTCTTTCAGATTTTACAAAAAACTATATAAATTCATTTAAGAAAAAATAAATACATCCCCTTCTTTTTCTCCTGACAAAGTGAACGACTTTTCTTATTATGTCGTTAGTTAGAAATGGAAATTAAATTGAAAAAATTAATTACAATATTATTATTAGTCGCGGCTTACAATCTTAGCGCCCAAGAAACAGATGATTTGAGATATGGATTTGTAACCGGGCTGAATTACGCACATTTTAACGGATCGGATTCGGAACAACTTTATTCCCGGGCCACATATCAGATTGGAATTTATACTCAGCACAAAATTTCCGATAATTTTGTCCTCCAACCGGAAATTATTCTATCAGCAAAAGGCGCGGCTGAGGATGTTACTATAAATCAAGATGATTTGATTTTCACTTATAAATTCAGCTACATCGAAATTCCGATTCTTGTCAAATACTACTTTACTCGTAGCGCAGAATTACCGGTTCATCCGATGCTATTTGCCGGTCCGGCATTTTCCTTCCGTCTCGCTTCTGAACTCGAAGGTGATTTGAATGGAAATACTGCTTCTCAAGAACTAACAAACTACAAAACCTCTGATGTCGGAATGGTTTTTGGCGGTGGAATCGGTATTCCGGTCGGTGGAGATGAGATAAGCATTATCCTAAAATATACACTCGGGTTTGTTCAAATTGACCAATCCATTTCTGATCCAAAAGATTACCGAAACGGTGTATTTACGATTGGATTTGGTTATACTTTATAGTAAATCAAATTTAATTTTAGATTGAATCAGCATTCCATACAAATAAATTCAACAGCCCGTTATTTTACAATGGGTGAAATAAATACCAACACGCAAAATGTTTGGTATTTGTTTCATGGTTACGGTCAACTCGCAAAATATTTTCTCAATAACTTCAAAACTTTTCACGATAAACACACAATTTTAATTGCACCCGAAGGATTGCATCGTTTTTATTTAAACGGATTTTCGGGAAGGGTTGGCGCTTCTTGGATGACAAAAGAAGAACGTGAAACCGACATCCGGAATCAAATCAATTATCTTAATTCTTTACACGAAAAAATTTCAAAAATTGCGCCCGAAAATGCAAATTATCATATATTAGGATTTTCGCAAGGAGTAGCAACCGCCGGAAGATGGCTTGCAAACTCTGAATTGAAAATTAAATCGTTTGTTCAATACGCCGGTGGTTTCCCGAATGATATTGATAATATAAAAATTGACGCAAAACTAAATAATGTCAAATATTTAATTTGTCTTGGAAACGAAGATGAATTTATTAATCAAGAATCCCTTAGAAAGGAAGAAAAATTTCTTTCTGATTTTAATCCGAATCTTGAAATAATCATTTTCGATGGCGGACATGAGATTAAAAAAGAAACTCTTGAAATCATCAAGGGGAAGGTGAAATAATAAACATCTCAAGGAGGAAAAATGGCGAATGTAATAAATTGGTTCGAAATTCCGGTAAATGATATAGATCGTGCTTCGAAGTTTTACTCGACAATTTTGGGAGACGGCTCGGATTTATACCAGATGGAAATGCAAGGAATTCAAATCGCATTTTTGCCGATGGAAGGAGAGGGAGTCGGCGGAGCATTGTGCCAGGGCGAAGGTTACAAACCAACTGAATCCGGCGCTCTTTTATACTTAAACGGTGGTGACGATTTAGACAAACCACTCGCAAAAGTTGAACCGGCAGGCGGAAAATTGATTATGCCAAAAACGCAAATAAATGAAGAAATAGGTTACATGGCTGTATTTGTTGATTGCGAAGGTAATCGAGTTGCTTTTCATTCTTCGAAATAAATACATCACTGCTGTTTTGTAAATTAGGATCAGTCATGCTGAAATTGCTGCGTCCAATCCAGCATCTGATTTTTCTTATTTTGAAATATTTAGATTCCGGATCAAGCCTGTCAGTCGACGGGCAAATCCGGGATGATAATTATGAGACAATTCGATTTCTAACCATATCTGGATAAAATGTTTAATTATCGCAACAATTACTCCGAATTACTTCCGAAGGTCCAAACTACCAACTTATTCGAGAGGATTATTCTCCATCCTTTTACACGTTTGTTGATTGCATTGGCTATTGTTTTTGTTACGCTGATTTTTCTTGGCATTTCAAATAGTTGGATTGAAAACTTAATTTCCGCTCAACTTTACAGCTACTATTTTTATTTCCACATAATTTTATCGATAACAGCGGTAACTCTCATTTATCGGTTATACACAAAAACTGTTGAAAATCGTGAAGCAAGAGAGTTGTCCTTCCAAAATTTTATTGATGAGATTGCAATCGGATTTACACTTGCGTTTCTTATGATAAGTTCAATTGTATTTGTTCTTTGGGCAGTTGGCAGTTATAAAATTGTACAAATAAATACTGTTGAAAATTTTATTTTTACTTTATTTGATCAACTAAAAACGGGATTTCTTGAAGAATTAATATTTCGTGTAGTTATATTTAAAATTACAGAGGAGTGGTTCGGTAGCAAAATCGCTATTATAATTCAAGGGCTTCTTTTCGGGTTGGCCCACTCCGGAAACAGTGGAGCCTCTCTTTTTGTGATAGCGGGATTGGTTCTGTTCTACAGTCTGTTTTTTGCTTCTGCATTTATGGTTACAAGAAGAATTTGGTTTGTGATGAGTATCCATTGGAGTTGGAATTTATTTCAAGCAGGATTTTGGGGAATTAACAACTCCGGGAATCCAAAACCGAGTTTATTCACCGCGGAAATGTCCGGCCCCGATTGGTTAACCGGAGGTGAATGGGGAGCGGAAGCTTCAGTTTTAGCAATGTTGTTGATGATGGTTTTTGGAATTTTACTTTGGACGAAGGTAAAACAAATGAATGAAGTGATTTTACCAAAATGGAAGAGAGAATTGTCGAATAAACTAGAGGAAAACAGATGAAATTTTTTAGTGAAAACTACCGCTCGTTTTTATCCGAGCTCAAAACGAATAATAATCGTGAGTGGTTTAATGAGAACAAAAAAAGATATGAAGAATTTGTAAAGCAACCTTTTCAAGATTTTGTAGAACACATGATTATCATGATCCGGGGTGAAGATCCTTCAATTATAATTGAACCGAAGGACGCGATGTTTAGAATTTACCGTGATGTTCGGTTTTCTAAAAATAAAGATCCGTACAAAACACAAATGTCAGCCGTTATTGCTCCCGGGGGAAGAAAAGATAGAACCAACCCGGGATTTTATTTTGAAATAACTGCAGATGATATCGGAATTTATGGTGGAATGTATCAGCCGGATAAAGACCAATTACAAAGAATCAGAGAACATATTGTTGTTCATAAATCAGAGTTTGAGAGCATCATCAAAGCAAAAGAATTTAAAAAGAAATTCGGCGAAGTTATGGGATCGCAAAATAAAAGGCTGCCGAAAGAATTTGTAGAACCCGCCAAAGATATTCCTCTACTTGCAAATAAAGAGTTTTATTACGGTGCAAGAATTGACGGTAAAAAAATCACAAGTCCGAAAATAACGGATGTTATAATGGATTATTACCTGGCCGGAATTCCGTTCAATGAATTTATGAAAAGGGCGGTTGGATAAAATTCTAATCATCTTTTTTGTTATCATAATCGATAACCTGACCGCAAAGGGCGCGAAGAAGATGCAAAGACCGAGAAGGGGGATTTTTGGTTGTAATTCATCATAGCTAAACCGTTGCAGCCACTACATTGGAATTACAATACAGATTGCCGTATTGAAAATACCCGTAAACGAGCATTGATTCTTTTTCTCATGGGTCACGGTTCGTAATTTGATTCTAAAAATATTTGTAAATTTGAAAATGTATTCAGCAACGGGAACCAATTATGAAAAATCGAACTCTATTTTTACTAATATCATTAACCTTTTCCAACCTTTTACTTTCAGCCCAACCCGCTGATCCGGCTAAACTTACAATCGACAGAATTTTTACTAATTGGGAATTTGTGGGGGATCGGTTTGGGCAAGTCCGTTGGTTTGATGACGGACTCGGCTACACAACGACCGAAAGATCTACAGAAACTACCGGCGGAACGGATCTGGTTTATTACGACGCTGAAACCGGTGATTCCGAAATTATGATTCCTGCTTCACGACTTATACCCGAAGGAGAAACCGCGCCGATTCAAATATCGAATTATGAATGGTCGAATGAAAAAGACAAATTGTTGATTTTTACAAATACAAAGCGTGTTTGGCGTTATAACACTCGAGGCGACTATTGGGTGCTTAATCTGGGAACGTTAGAATTGAAACAACTCGGCGGCGATTTGCCGGAATCATCTTTAATGTTTGCTAAGTTTTCTGATGACGGCGCGAAAGTCGCTTATGTAAGCAAACATAACATTTATGTGGAAAATCTCGAAAATAGTGTAATTACACAGTTAACATTTGACGGCTCCGAAACCACCATTAACGGTACATTCGATTGGGTTTATGAAGAGGAATTTTCGTTGCGTGACGGATTTCGATGGAGTCCCGACGGATCGAAAATCGCTTATTGGCAATTAGACGCAACCGGAATAGGCGAATATCTTATGCTCAATACAACTGATTCGATTTATTCGCGTACAATTCCGGTTCAGTATCCGAAAGTCGGAACAACTAATTCAGCTTGCAAAGTTGGTGTAGTTAGTGCTAACGGTAGCGAGACTACTTGGATGAAAGTCCCGGGTGATCCTCGTAATAATTACATTATGCGAATGGACTGGGCAGCGAATTCAGATCAAATTTTAATTCAGCACATGAACCGGTTGCAGAATCATTTAACCTTATTCTATGGTGATTCGGAATCCGGAGAAGTGGAAAAATTATATGAAGAAAAAGACGAAGCATGGATTGACGCGCACGATTATTTGACTTGGCTGGAAAACGGTGATGAATTTTTATGGGTGGGCGAAAAGGACGGATGGAGACACATTTATTTGATTTCGAGAAAAGGTGAAGAAAAACTTTTAACAATCGGAGATTATGATGTAATTGAAATTGAAGAAGTTGATGAAGAAGACGGCTGGATATATTTTATCGCTTCACCGGAAAATGCTACTCAAAAATATTTGTATCGTATTTCAATGGATGGAAACGGAACCCTGGAAAAATTATCGCCTCAAAATCAGCCCGGAACTCATGTTTACCAAATCGCGCCGGGAGCGGATTTCGCGATTCATACATATTCTCAATTAGAAACTCCTTCGATAAAACAAATTATTAGTTTGCCCGATCATAAAGTTGTTCGATCAATTTTCGACAATTCATCATTAAAAGAAAAATTTGAAGCGCTTGACCGCACTCCTGCTGAATTTATTAAAGTTGATATTGGTGAAGTTGAACTCGACGGCTGGATGATTAAACCACCGAATTTTGATGACTCTAAAAAGTATCCGGTTCTGTTTTATGTTTACGGGGAACCGGCAAGTCAAACGGTTCTGGATCAATGGAACTGGTATTCGCACTTTTGGCATTTGCTTATTGCTCAGCAAGGTTATGTTGTTATCAGTGTTGATAACCGTGGAACTCCCGCACCAAGAGGAAGAGAATGGCGAAAGTCGATATATAAAAAAATCGGAGTTATCAACGCGTCTGATCAAGCAAAAGCAGCGGAAAAATTAATCGAAATGTATGATTTTATCGATGCGGATAGACTTGCTGTTTGGGGTTGGAGTGGCGGCGGTTCAATGAGTTTGAATCTTATTTTCCAATATCCTGAACTTTACAATACAGCGATGGCAATTGCTTTCGTTGCAAATCAAAGATTTTATGATACGATTTATCAAGAACGATATATGGGGTTACCGCAAGATGACCCTGAAGCGTTCGAAAATGGATCACCGATAACTTACGCGAAAAACTTAAAAGGTAATTTGTTAATAATGCACGGTGTTATGGATGATAACGTTCATTATCAAAATGCCGAAGTTCTAATTAATGAATTGATCGCTCATAACAAGATGTTCACGGTTATGCCATATCCAAATGGTTCACATGGTATTTTTGAAGGAAGGAATTATATGCGACACGTTCGCGAATACATGCTTTGGTATTTGACATCAAATATGCCGGCTGAATAACAAATACCAATTAAAAATTAGGAATGAAGATCCAATTTAGAATGAAAGATTCTCGTAAATGTCATTTTGAGTGCGACTGATCTCAAAGAGACGAGTGAAAAATTCTAAATTCGTAAGCTGTGTAATGTAGATGCTTAAATGAATTCAGCATGACAAAGTGAAAATAAACTCGTCATCCCGAACTCGTTTCGGGATCTGATTTATGAAACCGATGAAAAAATGCAGCACCGTTTTTGATTTTATTAAAGTGTAGAACCAAACTCATCCCATATAATTATTAACAATGATCCCAATCAAAAAGAATAAATATACCGCTTGGCTTCATTGGAATATTTCCGCACAGTGCAATTTTGATTGCACATATTGCTTTGGAAAAATTCCGGTAAACCGTTCAGAGTTACGGGAAATCGATATTGAAAAATTGCTCGGCACACTTGAAAAAGATGGGCGAATTTTCCGAATCAGTTTTACCGGCGGTGAACCGTTTCTAATTCCAAACATTGTGGAAGCCTGTGCTGCGATAACGAAAAAACATTTTGTTTCGTTCAATTCCAATTTAGTTCTCCCCAATGTTGAAAAATTTGCTGATAGAATAAATCCGGAGAGAGTTGTTTTTATTCAAGCTTCTTTCCATTCGAGGGAATTGGAAGGAAAAAAACTATTCGATAAATATCTCACCAATTTTCAGTTGCTAAAATCAAGAGGGTTCGAAATCTTAGCCGAAGCGGTTGCTTTCCCAACAGATTACGAACTTCATGATAAGTACAAAATAATTTTGAAAGAAAATGGAATCGATTTAAAATTCGCTCCATTTGTTGGCTCGCTCAATTCTAAAAAATATCCACAGAGTTATTCTCCCGCAGAAATAATTAAATATGGATTAGATGAAGAAAGAATCAAAGCACATTTTCAAAAAGGCAAATTGTGCAATGCCGGGTTTAATGCCTCGGTTGTTTATTCAAATGGCGATGTTTACCCATGTTTTCAAATCAAGGAAAAAATGGGGAGCGTTAACGATGGAATAGAATTTTCCGATACACTTAGAAAATGCCCTGCGAAGTTTTGCGGTCGCCCGTTGAACAATTATGATCGAAGACTGTTTGAGTTGGGAATTGTTTCACGACAATAATTTCATTCAACTATTTATTTTTCTGGTAATTCTATCTCACCTGCGCTAGATTCATTTCATGATTAAAAAAATGAAAAACAAAAAAGTCTCGAAACTTTTTATAGCAATTCTAACACTTGCAGTATCATACATACTGTTGTTAATTCCAACTGAGGAAATACCATCTCTTTCCTCGGGACCTCAAAGACCATTTATTTGGAATCTCGATAGTTTATGGATGAATTTAGAAACCGAATTTAAGACGGCAAGTATTGATGGTTGTGACAAAGTGACGCCAAAGCTGGATTCTTTATTTCTTCAATCCGATTCGCTCTTATCTCAAATTTCTGCTCAAAAATTAGAACCATCTGATAAACGATTTGCGTTACTTGAGAACAATATTTTTAAAACCGCGACTTTAATTCCGACTTGCGGCCAGTATTTTCCGAAGTATATCGACTTTTATTCATCCCTTAGAAACAGTGTGAAAGAACAATCAATTCATTGGGATTTGAACTCAAGAGAAGCAAAAAACACTCTCTATCGTTTGCTTTATGGAAATAGAACTGCTATCGAAGAAGTAATGCTTCAGTTGCCAAAGAATCAAGTTTCAGCGTTGATAAACGGAATTGATGAACCTTCCGAAACGCCATCCGGAAAACTTCTCGGATTGGATTTGCACAGCGGCGACATTTTGGTTTCCAGAGGAGGAGCGCCAACCTCAGCGTTGATCGCGCGGGGTAATGACTATCCCGGAAATTTTTCACACATTGCGTTAGTGCATGTCAGTTCCGAAACGAATCTAATCTCAATAATTGAATCACATATCGAAGTGGGTGTCGTAATTTCTTCTTTAAAAGAATATTTAAATGATAAAAAATTAAGGATAATGGTTTTGAGAATGAGATCGGAATTGATAAAGGATAAGCCCCTTCTTCCTCATCTCGCGGCTGAGTTTGCCTATCAACAAACAACAGAAAATCATATTCCATACGATTTTGAGATGAACTTTAATGAAAGCGACAAACTCTTTTGTTCCGAAGTTGCCTCATCTGCGTACAGAGAATTTGGAGTTAAACTGTGGACGGATTTATCAACCATTTCAACCATTGGTGCCAGAAATTGGCTTGCGGCGTTTGGCGTTAAATATTTTGAAACCCAAGAACCTGCCGATCTTGAATATGATCCCCAGCTATCCGTTGTTGCGGAATGGAGAGACGCGGAAACTCTCTATAAAGATCATATGGATAATGCTGTAACAGACATAATGCTCGAGGAAGCGGAAAACGGACGGATGCTTTCTTACGATTGGTATATTTTGCCAATCGGCAGAGTAATGAAATACTACAGTTTGATTTTAAATATGTTTGGTTTGGAAGGACCGGTTCCGGAAGGAATGAGTGCTGAAGCAGCTTTGAAAAATGTTGATTATTCTGACAGGCACGATGCAATCAACAAAGAATTAATTTTGCTTGCGGATAAATTCGAAAATAAAAACGGATACAAACCCCCTTACTGGGAGCTGGTTAAACTGGCACGATCTGCAAGTTTGCAAATCCCTTAAATTCGGGAATTAAGCACCTTGTTTCACACTTCACTTTATTTAATTTTACGCCAAGCACCACAATTTTTTCGGGATTATTTTTCCCCGCGAATAGAACTCATTCAGCAGATTCTCTGTTTCAAGATTATAAATTTCTGGAATTAATATGCGTTTACTAAATTTTCTAATTTTCTTCTCGATTGTTATTTCGATCAATTCGGCATTAAACTATTATATTATCCGACGCGGGCTCGATGTAATCCCGCAAGGTTCGCCGAATAGAGTTTACTTTGTCTGGTTAATAATTTTTCTTGCTTCCGCTTTCTTGGTCGGACGAATTCTTGAGAATTTCACCCTCAATTTTTTTACTTCAACTTTAATTTGGATCGGTGCGTTTTGGATCGCGTTCATGGTTTACTTCTTTCTTTCATTTTTAGTAATTGATTTCTTCAGATTGTTGAATCACTTCTTCGGAATTTTCCCTTCATTTATTACTAACAACATTGAAAAATCAAAGGAAATTACGGCTTACGTTGTAGTCGGGATTACTTTTTTTACAGTCTTGTTTGGTCACATAAATACATGGTTCCCTGTCATCCGTAATTATGAATTTTCGATCAATAAATCTGCGGGCAATTTAAAGGAACTGAAAATTGTAACCGTCTCCGACATTCATCTCGGAACGACAATCGGACCGAAATATTTAGCGAAGGTGGTTGATAAAATAAACGCTCTCGAACCGGATATTATCCTAATTCCGGGAGACATAATTGATGAAGACATCCGTCCCGTTTTGCGAAATAATTCGGGCGAATATCTCAAAAAATTGAAATCGAATTACGGAACGTTTGCGGTTACCGGAAATCATGAATATATCGGTGGAGTTGACGCGGCGAAAAAATATTTGAATGAGCACGGAGTTTTACTTTTAAACGACGAAGCGCAGCTAATCGATAGCAGTTTTTATTTGGTCGGAAGGGAAGATAAAGACATAAGCCGGTTCACAGAGAATGAGAGAAAAGAGTTACACGAAATAACCGATGGATTGGATAAATCATTTCCTCTGATTTTACTCGATCATCAGCCTTTTGCTTTGGAAAAAGCTGTGCAGAACGGGATTGATTTGCAGCTTTCAGGGCATACACATCACGGCCAACTTTGGCCCTTTAATTACATCACCGAAATGGTTTATGAAATTAGCTGGGGATATAAAAAGAAGGAAGATTCACACATTTATGTCTCTTCCGGAGTTGGTGGTTGGGGTCCACCTATCAGAACAAATTCCCGTCCTGAGATTATTGAGATAAATTTAAAGTTTATTGGTAAGTAAAAACGAATCAGTGATCGGACTTACAGAGTAAACTTGTGGCAATAATCATTGTTAAATAATCAATAACCGGAAAGCGGTTTGGTTAATTTCGGGAACTCTGTGAGAATCTTTTTATCGAGAGTGACCAGTTTTGAGTTCAGCGATTTTGCTAAAACTATAAATTCCAAATCATATGTGGAGAGAGTTGATTTTTTAACATTCGTTAAAATTTCAACGGAATCGATTGTGTATTCTTTCCCTCGCAACATTGCTTCCGCGTTCATCATAATCTCATTAGCATCATTTGGGGGAAGTAAGTTCTTTCTAAGATAAAGTGTAAGTACGTTTTTAAACTCCGAACGCCACAGAAGCGGAGCATGCCAATTGGAATCTTTTTGTAGTAATCTTTTGGAATGTTCCGTGAATTCTCCATTTAACCAAAGGTAAACGATGACGTTTGTATCAACAACAATCATTCTCTTCCGGTGCGAATGGTTTCTTCAATTTCGTCCAGGGAAATCTCAAAGTTCTGATTGGTACGAAGTTCCTCGGATTTCTTCAAAATTTTATCGACTTCCAATTGATTGGGTAAAAGAAATTCTTCAAGACAGGCGATAATCTCACTGTTCAGACTTCGCCTTTTAATTTTTGAGCGTTCTTTCAATTTTTTGTGAATTGGTGTGGGAATGTTTCTCACGGTGATGCTATTCATTTTTGCTTGACTCTTAAGTAGTTACAAATTATAACTACTTTTAAATTACAAAGCCAATTCAATTCTTTATCCGGAAACAGCTTGCATTTAGAACCAACATTTTCAGTTCCGCGCCCTTGGTGTCGGATCGGCGATCCGGGGTTACAGATTTTTGTAAATATTTATATAAAATAGTTTCCTGAAATTAATCTGGGGGAACTTCTCTTTATTGAACTAAAACTCATTGTAGCGCTTTAAGAATCTTTCAATTCGTTCTTTGCCCAAGCTTCCATCCCATTTTCCCGAATCCTTAAAATGAGAACCGACTATAAATCCGTCGGCAAGTTCAAAATAATTCTGAAGGTTTTCGTTCGTTATTCCGGAACCGATTAAAATAGGAAGATCACACTTGGAATAAAGTTCAAATAATTCACTCATATCCGCTTCTGCGCCGGTGGCTTTTCCGGTTATTATTAATCCGTCACTTTTGAAAAATTTAGCCGCGTTTGCGGTTTCGATTAAATCCGTATCAGAAGTTAAAGCGTGTGAACTGTGTTTCTTTTTGATGTCGGTAAAGATCGCGATGTTTTCAGCATCCATTGCTTTCCTAAATCTCAATAATTCGCCCGCATCCGATTCAATTATTCCTTCATCGGCAGTGTGCGCGAATACAAAACCCTCCGCTCGAATGAAGTCCAATCCCGCGGCAATTGCGGCCGCCATTGCTTCTTTATTTGCCCCGGCGAGTATTTGAATTCCGCACGGAAGATCACAAGCATTTTTAACTTCATAACCGATTACACTCATTGCTGCGGTAATTTCCGGACCGACATTTCTTTTTAGATAAGGAACATCGTGCATGTTTTCGATCATAACTGAGTGCACACCGCAGTCCCGGTAAATTTTTGTTTCTTCAATAGCGAGTTCAATAATTTCGCCTACAGTTTTGGTTGAGTTTGGAGTTCCCGGAAGTGCTTCAACATGAACCATACCAATAACAGGTTTTACCTCGCCAAATAATTCTTTGAATTTACTCATTGTCGAAAAGTTATTGTGATTGATAAATATAAATTTAACCAATAGTTTTGATATATCTTTATGTATGAATATCCCACCGACCAGGAGTAGAAATGTCAGAAAAACTAATTGAATGTGTTCCAAATTTTTCCGAAGGACGTGATCTCGTCTTAATTAAACAAATAACCGATGAAATTGAAAAAGTAGATGGAATAAAACTCCTCGATGTTGATCCCGGAGCCGAAATGAATCGGACTGTGGTAACTTTTATCGGAAGTCCGACTGCGGTGAAAGAAGCAGCTTTTCAAGCGATAAAAAAAGCGTCCGAATTAATTGATATGAGCAAACATAAAGGATCGCACCCGCGAATGGGCGCGACGGATGTTTGTCCTTTTGTTCCCGTAAACGGAGTAACAATTGATGAGTGTGTTGAACTATCCAAAGAGGTTGCCAAACGTGTTGGTGATGAACTTGCGATTCCAATCTTTTTGTATGAAAAATCCGCTCAAAAACCGGAAAGGGAGAATCTGGCGGTTATCAGAAAAGGAGAATATGAAGCTCTTCCCGAAAAGTTGAAAAAGGATGAATGGAAACCCGATTTCGGTCCGGCGAAATTTAACTCAAAATCCGGTGCGACCGTAATGGGCGTGCGCGAATTTTTAATCGCGTACAATATCAGTCTTAATTCACGAGAAAAACTTTTTGCAACCGACATCGCTTTTGAACTGCGGGAAAAAGGGAGATCGGCAAGAAGGGGGAATATCGAACCTTTTTATTTTAAAGGAATCGAAATCCTTAAATATGAAGCCGGCAGGTATCCTTGTGGAACGTGTGATTTTGACGGAACAACTTTGGAAGAAATTAAGATTCATTGTTCGGATCAACATGGATATAATTTACACGAACTTTTGGCACAAAATGAAATAAATCCGAACTTCCCTGAAGGACGACCGGTAAAGAAACCCGGACTTTTTAAACATTGCAAAGCCATCGGTTGGTTCGTACCAGAATTTGACAGAGCGCAAATATCAATCAATTTAACTAATTACAATATAACTTCAATGCATCATGTGCTTGAGGCCACCAGGCAAATGGCAGCCGAAAGAGGACTTGTTGTTACGGGCAGTGAAATCGTCGGAATGGTTCCTTTTAATGCTTTATTTGAAACTGGTAAATATTATCTCAGAAAACAAAAACGTTCGGTTGGCGTTCCGATAAAAGATATTCTTGAAACGGCTGTGCAATCTTTGGGGCTAAACGACGTAAGTGATTTTGTGATAAAAGATAGAGTGCTCGGACTTCCAACAAATTTGGAAAACGCGCTGGTTGAAATGAAAGTTACAGACTTAGTCGATGAGGTTTCGCGCGAATCGCCGGCACCCGGAGGCGGATCAATTGCGGCATTATCGGGAGCATTGGGCGCCGGCCTTTCTTCGATGGTCAGCAACCTTTCAGCGAATAACAGAGGAAGCGAAGAAATTGATAAAATCTTAAACGATACGGCGGAGAGATGCCAGTATATCAAAAATAAATTGGTAAAAGCTGTTGATGATGATACTAACGCATTTAATACATATATGGATGCCAGACGCTTTCCTTCGAATACCGAAGAAGAAAGAAACATTAAATTTGAAGCAGAACAAAATGGATTAAAAGAAGCCGTTAACGTTCCGTTTAATACAGCAAAGCTTAGTTTTGAAGCAATTAAGATTGCAAAGAATGTTGCACAACATGGCAATCCCAATTCAATTACCGATGTAGGTGTAGGTGCTCAATGTGCTTATACCGGAGTTATTGGCGGTATTTATAATGTACTTGTAAATTTGAAGGATATCGCGGATAAGGATTTTGTCTCGAATATGAAACTAGAATGTGATAAATTGAAAATTGATGCACAAAAATCGTTGAAAGAAGTTTTGGATATTGTTGAAGGGAAACTGAACAAATAAGTTTGATGGCTAGAAAAAGAGATCTATTTCTACGAAACGTTAAAAACTATTTTGAAAAATTATGATTATTACCAAACCAACCTTACTATTCGATAAAAAACGAGCCGCTCGCAATCTTTTTCGAATGGCCGGTAAAGCGAAAAAGCACAATCTTAAATTTCGACCGCATTTTAAAACGCATCAATCAGCTGAAGTTGGTGAGTTGTTTAAAGACTATGGAATTAATTCAATTACAGTTTCCAGCGTAACGATGGCAGAGTATTTTGCCAATCACGGCTGGAAGGACATTTTGATCGCGTTCCCGGTAAATATTTTGGAGATCAACTCAATCAACAGGCTTGCCTCGAAAATCAAATTGAGCTTGCTTGTGGAATCTGTAGAAACAGTCGAATTCCTCTCTGAAAAGCTGAATGCGAATGTTTTAATTTATATCAAAATCGATTGTGGCTATCATCGCACCGGAGTTGCATGGAATAACAATACCTTACTTACATCCATTCTTTCTTCTATTACAAGCACGCATTACTTAAAAGCTGTTGGATTTTTAACACACAGCGGACAAACTTATCACGCCAAAAACTCCGAAGAAGTTCTCAAAATTCACAATGACAGCATCACCAAACTGAAGGAATTGAAATCGAAATACTCCACTCCTGGTGGTGAATTGATTGTGTCGGTTGGTGACACTCCTTCATGTTCTGTAGCGGAGTCGTTTCCTGGTGTAGATGAAATTCGTCCAGGTAATTTTATTTTTTATGATGTGATGCAATCACAAATCGGATCTTGTTTAACTAAAGATATTGCGGTTGGTTTGGCCGTTCCTGTTGTGGCGAAACACCCCGAAAGAAATGAAATAATTGTTTATGGTGGAGCGGTTCATCTCTCCAAAGATTTCGGAATGAATGACGACGGAACTAAAAATTTTGGGTTGGTCGCAAAGTATGAAAACGGAGGCTGGGGAGAACCTCTCGAAGAAACATTCGTTTCAAAACTATCGCAGGAGCATGGAACGATTCATTCCACCGAGGAAACTATAAACGAAATAAATGTCGGAGATGTAGTTGTCGTTCTGCCTTATCATTCTTGTTTAACGGTGGATGCGATGCGATACCTTTATTCAACAGATGGAAAAGAAATAAGCACATACTTATCATGTTGAAAATGAAATTATTAATGATAGCATTTTTGCTCATTTTTCAAACCACGATTCCGGCACAATCTACTTCAGACTCAACCAAATCAAAATCTGAAAATGAAAAAGGAGTTTACAACTTCCATTTGTTTTTACTCGAACAGCAGCTAACATTAAATTCATTTGACGATAACCTTTTCAGTCCTCAATCAAGGTTATACTCACTTCCTGAAGTGCAGTCAAAATTCAACAACAAGTTTTATTTGGATGATTATTTCTTCGATGCATATCAACTTAATTTGAAGAACCAAAGCAGATCATCTCTCGGAGGATTCGGTAAAGTTCTCGGATACGTCCAGGCAGCTGCGGCCGTTGGATTTGCCGGTTATCATCTCTACAAATACCGTAAAGAATATGGCTTGGATTAAAAACACAACTTTTTCCTGTCCCATTCGGAAATATTTATGAAAGCAGAAAATCCGACCAAATTTCGCACTCTTGAGGTTACAACCATTTCATTCGCGCATTTCGTGCATGATGTTTATTCTTCCTTTCTTGCACCTCTTCTTCCTCTGCTGATTGAAAAATTGAGTATTTCATATTCACTTGCCGGATTGTTGACCGTATTTCAACGGATACCGTCGCTACTCAATCCGTTTATGGGAATAGTTGCCGATTATCTCGCTGTGAGATATTTGCTGATTTTCGCTCCGGCATTAACCGCCACAAGTATGAGTTTGCTGGGAGTCGCTCCAAGCTATTCCTTCATTGTTTTGATTTTGATAATTACAGGTATCAGCGCTTCCATGTTTCACGTTCCGGCTCCTGTTTTGATCCGGAAAGTTTCGGGATTAAAAATCGGTAAAGGAATGGGATTTTTTATGGTTGGCGGAGAAATCGCGAGATCCGTTGCACCGATTTATGTCCTCGCCGCTGTTTCGTGGTGGGGCCTTGAAGGAATTTGGAAATTAATTCCTTTCGGCTGGATGGCTTCCTTAATTCTTTTTTTGAGGTTCAGAAAACTTAAAGTTTCAGATGCTTTTACTTCGAAAGAAAAAGAAATCGGAGTTACAAAAACTTTCAGAAAATTTATTCCACTTTTTATAACAGTTGCTGGAATAAGCTTTGCCGGGGCTTTGCTCAGAAGTTCGTTAACCGCGTTTTTGCCGACTTATCTTAATGGTTTGGGTGAATCGTTGTGGGTTGCGGGAATCGGATTATCAGTGTTGCAATTTACGGGCGCAATCGGAACGTTTCTTGCCGGATACATTTCTGATAAAATTGGGCGGCGAAATATTTTATTAATTGTTGCCACACTTTCGCCGATTCTTCTATTTGTTTTTACAATCTCATCCGGCTTGGTTATGTTTTTTGTACTTCTGATTTTGGGATTATTTGTGTTCGCTATTCCACCGGTTTTAATGGCCGAAGTAAATTCGAATAAATCGGAACGACCATCTTTTATTAACGGTGTTTATATGACACTTAACTTTTCAACGGGTGGACTTGCGGTGCTTCTCGTCGGATTTCTCGCTGATTTTTTTGGATTAAAAGTCACCTACCAAATTTGCTCAGTCATTTCTCTATTTTCATTCTTTTTTATTTTCAGAATAAAGAATAAATAATTTGAATTTTATTTCTCGCCGAGTTGTTTCAAAACGATATCTTTAACCGCTTCAACCCACATCGGATGATCGTTTAAACTTTCGACTAACTGAACTTTTTCACCGCCGTGTTCTTCAAAAATTTCCTGGTATTCATCTCCGATTTCGATTAGTGTTTCAAGACAATCGGCTACAAAAGCCGGACTAAAAACAAGAAGTTTTTTCGCACCTTTTTTCGCCTGCTCAATAACCACTTTATCAGAAAATGGTTCAAGCCATTTTTTATCCAAACGGGATTGAAAACAGACCGTATAGTTTTCTTCCGGAATATCCATTTTTTTCGCCAGGAGCCTGGTTGTCGCGTAACAAGTTGCCTTGTAGCAATATTCGTTCTCGGGAGTTAATTCCAAATGACAATCGTGATCTTTACACTCGCCATCTTCGTAAACTTTATCAACTTGCCTTTCCGGAAGTCCGTGATAACTGAACAGGATATGATTATAATCATCAAAATTGTATTTCTTAGCCTGCTCAACAATTGAATTCAAATAACCTTCATGTTGGAAAAACTGACTCACAAAATGAATCTCGGGGAGTAAGTACCATTTGGCCATTATCCGCATAGCTTTTTCAACTGCCGAACCGTTGGTTGCCGAAGCATATTGAGGAAATAGTGGAAACACAACAATTCTTCCGTAATGTTCTTTCCTCATTTCTTCCATCACTTTATCCATACTGGGATTTTTATACCGCATTGCCATGTGAACCTTGTATTCATCGCCAAGAGATTGCTGTAATTTTTCGGTTAATGATTCAGTGTGATAAAGCAAAGGCGATCCTTTATCATCCCAAACGGCTTTATAAATTTTTGCTGATTTTGGCGCTCGAAAAGGGACGATTATCAGATTAACAAGAATTTTCCTAAGCAGCCACGGAATATCAATAACCCTGGCATCGTTCAAAAATTCTGACAGATATGTACGAACATCTCCAACTGAGGGTGAATCCGGGGTTCCGAGTTGGATAAGTAAAATACCGGTTTTTGATTTCATCTATAAATTCTCCTTATTTTTCAAATATTCATTCTCGCAAAACTTTTTAAAATCATAAAATCCCTTAACTGAATTTCTTTTTATTATAAACAACACAAAGAATGATTTAATTCTATTTATATTTTTTTTGATTTTGCCGTTTCCTCTTACTTCATACAATGCCGGATAGGTGGCGATGGAAATGTTGGTTGCTTCACCGAGGCGTTCCAATTTATAATCGGTGATGAAGTATAGATCTCCAAATACTTTGGATTGCTCCGAGTAGTAGGTAATTCCATCACTTTCTTTATTTGCGATTGTCGTGAAATCGATCTCAAAATTATCGAAAATACAAGTGTGCGAACCGTTTACACGATTTATACTATAATCTTCCTTTATCGCCTTCAGATCTTTTATCCACTCGATTTTTCTTTTTTGATCGATTAAAAGACTGTGAACTAAATTAAGCGGTGCTTCAATTTCAAAGGATTTGTCCGGTTTACGATCAGTTTTTAGTTCAAACTTATTTGGCTTTGGAGGTGGTATCTCGTTCCGCAAAATATTAAGCGAAGTGTACTTTGTAAAAACCTCCCCAAAATTGTCATAAACCTCAACATGTTCAGAAAATACGAATTGTTCATCATAATCTATTTCCGTTAACGCATCGAAATAACTTTTGGTTGAAACAAAATATTCGCTTTCGGGAATACCGGATTTTAGCAATCTGTGAGCAAGAATTACATCTTTTCCCATTATATTTTTAAACTGTTGAACGCTCACTTCATTAATTTCGCCATAATGGGAAATGAATTTCAAAGTCATTTTGTGAGCTGCCTGACATGCTCCACATTGACAAACACGATCTCTCTCAATTATTTGGAGATAGCCGTGAAATGAAAGGAACATTCTTTTTACTTGAGCTAATATTTCTGGCAGTGTTGGTGGAGAACCTATTTTATAAAATAGAATCGCGTCGCCTTCAATTTCGGATACGGTTAAACCAAGTTTATTGTTTTCCAATAAAACTTCTAACAATTCCTTTACAATGTGGTTGCTGTGTTCGATTTCCGTACTTGTAACGAACTGTGTAAATCCACTTATATCGGGAATAAATATTAACGCCGGTTGGGCCATTTTGCTCTAGAATTTATTTAGATAAAGAGTGCTAAAATATTAAATCAAAACTGGAATAAAAATTATTTCGTGATAGTACAATAAATAGACTGGAAATTCGTTTACTTATTTAGAAAATGGAACGAAATGGATTCAGAATTAGAAAATAGATTAGTGGCGAAGTGCAAGGAAAAGGATGGAAACGCATTTCGCCTCTTGTGCAGAGATTACCAGAAATCATTATCAACATACTTGTTTAGAATGTGTTGGAATGACGAAATTACTAAAGATTTACTGCAAGAAACATTGATAAAAGCGTGGAAAGGGATAGGAAAATATAACCATCAAAGCAAGTTTTCATCATGGCTTTTTTCAGTCGCTCATAATGTCGCAATCGATTTTTTACGGAAGAATAAAAAATCGATTGAAGTAACCGAGCGGATAAATATCGATGGAGTAAGTTCAGGTAATAATGGCTTATATGAGATTGAAAATTCGGAATTACATGAAAGAATTAATTCAGCAATTATCAGTCTTTCCGATAAACAAAGAGAGGTTTTTCTAATCAGACAGCACAGTGGAATGACATTCAAAGAGATTGCAGCACAAATGAATGAGCCGCTAAATACTGTTTTGAGTCACATGAATTATGCGGTTAAAAAATTAAAAAAAGAATTGAGGGATATATATGTCGGATGAAACCAAAAAGCTCATTAATCTTTTCGAGCAGGAAATCTGGCTTTATTTGGATGGTTCGTTAAATAAGGATCGCATGAAATATTGGGATTTACAATTACAATCCAATTCCGATTTGAAAGAACATTTTAATCAATTAAAATCAGTTCTTGAATTATACGATAGGGATGAGACAAACATAATTGAAAGCAACGAGTTTGAGAAACTGATAAGTAAAAGTATCAAAACAAACCGTTTGTTCTCATTGAAAGAATCATTCTCCGAATTTTTATTCGGGAATGGGGAATCGAATTCGTTCAAGATTGCGTTTGGAAGCATACTTACGGTGGCCTCGATTCTTCTTTTGATGCTTTCCAACAAACCCAATAATATCAAAGAAATCAGCTCAGAATTATTGAAGTGGAATGATGCGGAAATTGATAATCAAATTGAAATTGTAGATAACAGAATTGAAATGATTAAAAATGATGAATTGCAGAAGTATTTGATACTTCAACTGATGCGCAGTGATTTTGACAGAAGATCTATTTCAATAGACAATCAAATAGAACTAATTAACAAACAAATAGAAAACAATAACTTTTAACGGGGGTTAAAATGAAGCAAAAAATATATTTATTTATCGTTGTAACATTATTTGCGGGCAGTTCAGGAATCGCTCAAGTTTTACCTGATCCACCTGAAGCTGAAAGGATTGCCGGATATGAAGCGTTTTTCGGAGGTCCTTTGAGTGAAGAAGAGGAGAAGGAATTCCTCGATCGAGTTTCACCACAATTAAAAAATGACTTGTTGAGAATTAAAAAGGAAGATGAGAAAAAATATAATTCTTTGATCAGAAGGCATCGGTATGAATCGATCACCTTGAATTTGCGCAGCAGGTTCGAAACTCAAGAGTCGGCTACAAATAATTCTAAAAAAATGTCAGAGTTAGAACTTTATTCCGATATACTTGGATATAAATATCAAAAAGCTTCTGCGGGTGATAAACCTAAAATCAAAACGGATTTAATGAATACTCTAACACAACTTTTTGAAATGAGAGAAGCGGAAAAAGAATCGGAAGTTAAAGCGCTTGAGAAAAAACTAACGGACCTTAGGGAAAAATTGAAACTGAGACAAGAAAACAAAAATGAAATTGTTGAACGAAGATTCCAGGAACTGGTCGGTCAGAACAAATATTTGCGTTGGGATTAGTTTATAAAAAGGGCTGTCTAAAAAGTGCAAACTTTGGGCGAAATCATTAGCTGAATTGAACCTGCCTCATCGGCATCACAATTCTAATTATTTTAGACAGCCCCTTTTCTCTAAATTTTCTTGCTGATTTTAACTCTAACAACTCCTCTAAAATCACCTGACTCATAACCTTTGGCTTTATCGTAAGGATACAATCTGTAAAGTTCGGTTTTAACTTCTTCGGTTAATAATTCTTCCTTCCCATGACAATTTAAACACATATCGAAAATTTTTAATGGGCGATAATAATTATAAACACCGGGTTCCAATTTTTGCAAATATGGTTTTAGGTTTGTCTCACCTTTTGTAACCAATGATTCGAAATGATTTAATGCTTCAATTTCAAATTCATCAGCTGCGTTGCCGGGATTTCGGTTTTTGAAAGTTGTTCTTTTAATTTCAATATTATAATTGTTGTATTCCGGAATCATTTCGGCAAGTGGAACCGCTTTTTCGCTGCAGACGGAGATCGCGTTTTCGGGTCCGCCTTTTTTAATCGCTGTCAATAATTCAGATTTTAGATTTCCCATAAATTCAGAAGCGACTGCATTACCGATTTCTTCCATTTGCGCTTTTTCTGTTTCATAAGTTTTGTCGTCCAAATCTTGCTTATCGGCACAAGCCATCACAAAAAGGGCAGCGAAACAAAAACCAAGTAACTTTTTCATATTAACCTCAACTAGTCAATAATTATTAAATAACTACTCATTCCGGGATTCAAATTCTTCAAGTAAAATTTCCGGTTTGATTTCAATATCAAAAAAGGAAATAATTTTATTCAAAACATCATCAACCACTGAATCGGGACAAGATGCTCCGCTGGTAAGAACAATTCCAATTTCGTCTGATTCCGGCAGAAAGGATTGTGAGAGGCATTCATTCTTCCGGTGGATATCAAAATGTGAAATTGCATTTTTCGAATCAATTTTTGAAGCTGAAGAAATAAAATAAGTCGGAAATTTTTGCTCAAGTAATTCTACGATATGCGAAGTATTTGAACTGTTGTACCCGCCGACGACAATTGCCAAATCAGCGTTTTGTTCCAACAATCCGTAAGTAGCTTGTTGATTATCATTTGTCGCGTAACAAAGTGTATCGCGAGTATCAGCAAAATGGTTTTTGTATTCGGCTTCTCCAAACTTAGTTTTCATTATTTCTTTCAGATAATCGGCAATTTCCTGAGTTTCGGAAGCAAGCATCGTTGTTTGATTTACGACTCCAATTCTTTTCAAATCGTTTTTTACATCGAACCCTTCGGAGTGTTTTCCCGAGAACAGGGAGTAAAAATCCTCAGGTGGTAATTCTCCCGTAATAAATTTTGCCAATATTTTAGTTTCATCAATATTTTTCACAATAACGGAAGGCGCGTTTCTTATCGAATGTGAAAAGGTTGCTCTGGTTTCTTCATGAACATGTTTTCCGTGAATCACTACCGAATAATCTTTTTTGCCAAGTTGATCGGCTCTGTTCCAAACCTTCTCAACGAAAGGACAAGTGGTATCATATTTTGCGGTATCGATACCCTTTTCCTTTATGATCTTTTCAATTTCAAGCGTCGTTCCGAATGCGGGAACAATAACAATATCGTCCGAATTGATATCATCCCATTCAATATATTTGTTGCCTTCGGTATCCATAATAAATTGAATTCCTTTTGAGAGGAGATCCTCATTTACGGCCGGATTATGAATCATTTCGCTGATCAGAAAAATTCGTTTACCAGGATTTTCATCAACCGTTTTATATGCGATTTCAATCGCATTTTCAACTCCAAAACAAAAGCCAAAATGTCTGGCGATATAAAATTTCACCTTCCCGAAGTTTAATATTGACGGAGAGTAATCCTGTTTTCTCGGGTCATTTGTCTTGCGAATTTCTTTCAATCGGGAAATAATAGAACTTCTGTATTTATCAGGAATCTCAAATTTTCTCATAAAAACTCTTTCATCATTTTATTTGGTTAACAAATTTATCAAAATTTAATTCCATAAATTGACGCATCACAGATAATCTGCGGTTCTTACTCTGCCATTACTCCTTATTTCCGGATTTATGCTTTTCATTTGAATAAACTACTCTATATTTTTAGCTAACAAAAATCAGATTGTATTAAATGAATGAACCGATAGTAAACGTAGGAATTCTCACTTCCCAGCAAATTAAGTTAAATATACTTGGTTTGTACACCTCTCCAAATTTCCCGGGTGAATTTTCGGGAGAGGTTCTGGTTACTTATGAGAACAATCTGATCACTTTTCAATCGGAAGATTATAAATACTCCACCCGCAAACCAATCGAATTGGAACCGGATGAATTCTACAATGATACTTTTCTCGTCAGAGATGTTCACATTGGGAAAGAATTTCATTGGGAAAGAAGCAAGGATCTTAGATTTCTCGGTTCAATTAAACTTATTATCCAAGAAGACCAGGTAACATTGATAAATATTGTTCCGATCGAAACATATTTGTTAAGTGTTGTCTCCTCAGAAATGAATGCAAATGCCTCTGAAGAGTTTCTTAAATGTTCGGCTGTTATCTCGAGAAGTTGGCTTCTCGCCCAGATGAGAAGCAAAAATGAATTGGAAGATCAACCAAATTTATCGAACAACCGGGAAAACGAAATTATCCGATGGTACAATCGGGAAGACCATAAAGATTTTGATGTTTGCGCTGATGATCATTGCCAGCGTTATCAAGGATTTAGAAATATCAAAATAAATGTAGCTGCCGAAGCGGTTAAGTTTACACGGGGTCTGGTTTTAATGCATGATCTGGATATCTGTGATGCAAGATTTTCAAAATGCTGCGGAGGCATTACCGAATCCTACGAAAATGTTTGGGACGATAAGCATGTTCCTTATTTAAAGGGTATCGTGGATTATAAATTTTCGGATGAAGGATTTGACATTAACCTCGAAAGTGAATCGGCAACGACTGCGTGGATTGAAAATAATCCACCCGCATTTTGTGATATTGTTGATGAAGATATTCTCGAAAAAATAATGGTCGATTTTGATCTGAAAACTAAAAATTTCTTTCGCTGGGAGGTGAATTATTCCAACGAAGAAATAGCCACTTTACTGTTCGAAAAAACCGGTATCGAATTTGGGAAGATTGTGGATCTAATTCCGATAAAACGTGGGAAATCCGGGCGGTTGGTTAAACTGAAAATAGTTGGAAGCAAGGAAACGGTCACGTTCGGTAAAGAACTGGAAATCAGAAAAATACTGTCGAAAACTCATCTGTTAAGTTCCGCGTTTATAATAATAAAAGGCGAAACCACCGATGGAATCCCAAAAGAGTTTACCTTAAAGGGTGGTGGATGGGGACATGGCGTGGGACTTTGTCAAATTGGCGCTGCTGTTATGGGAGAACGCGGTTATCAATTCGATGAAATTCTATTACATTATTATTCCGATGCGGCAATTGTGAAGTATTATTAACTCGCCGAACAAAGTACCAATTTAACTGTAGAATTAATATTCAAAGAATGTAGTATATTTATTTCTATTTGCTCAATAATCAAAAAAGGATTTTTTTAATTAATGATATTTCTTAATCCCGCAATACTTTTGGGAATGCTTGCCGCTTCAATCCCGGTTATTATTCACCTCTTAAACCTTCGAAAATTAAAAAGAGTAGAATTTAGTACACTGGCATTTTTGAAAGAAATCCAAAAAACGAAAATTCGTAGAATAAAATTAAAGCAGTGGATTCTGTTATTACTCCGTGTTTTAATAATTGCCGCGCTCGTTGCATCTTTCGCCCGTCCGGCAATCCAAAATAGTGGAATATCCGGAACTGCGGCAACTTCAAAATCATCATCCGTATTTCTAATTGATGACACCTTCAGTATGTCGGTTGTTAATGAAAACGGCTCCAGTTTTAATCAAGCCAAAGAAGCCGCAAAATCGATTCTCGAACAGATGCAGGAGGGAGATGAAGCAGCGGTTATTCCTTTCGCTTCAGCTTCAGATGAGTTTGTTTTTTCTTCAGACTTTGCCGGCGTAATTGCAAGTTTAAACAAACTCGAAATAAATATTAAAAGCGGTTCGCTCGAAGAAGCCGTTGCAAAGGCGTTTGCCTTACTTCAAGGTTCTCAAAACATCAACAAGGAGATTTATATCCTTAGTGATTTTCAAAAAAATAAAATCTATTCCGAAAATAAATATGACTACTCCGGGGAGTTCTCGGATGTTAATATTTACTCAATTGCTTATCAAACCGGTGATGTTTCGAACGCTTCGGTATCCGAACTAAGAATTGAAAACCAAATTTTTGAAGTAAATAAAACTATTGGACTAAGTGCGGTTATCTCGAATCCCACACAGAAATCAATAAACTCTGTTTTAGCTTCATTGTTTGTGAACGGCGAAAGGGAAGCGCAGCAAAGTGTTGATTTAGATCCGGGTGAATCGAAAGTTGTAGGCTTTGAAACCACTCTCAAATCAAGAGGGTTGACAGAATTTTTGGTTGAGCTCGAAGATGATGATATTTTGCATGATAACAGAATTTACCGGACAATTAATATCCCGGAAGCGTTGAAAGTCGGGCTTTTTTATTCTGATCCCAATGACTCAAAATTCGTCGAAATAGTCCTTCAGGGCTTAGGTGAAAGAAGCAATATTATGTTGTTCAAAGAATCAATATCGAATTTTGAAGCAACCGAGATTGACCAATTTTCGGTTTTGATGACATTCGGTGGAATATCAAACAGCGGATTTGAAAAATTATCAAACTATATTAAAAACGGCGGCGGTTTAATAATTTTTCCATCTGCCGATAATGATTTTTTTCAGTTTGCCAAACAGCTGGGTGCTTTAGGAATTTCCTCAAACATCCAGGTGGTGCTTGAGAATAATGAAAATTCATTTCAGACCTTTGATGAAATAGATTTTAAACATCCGATTCTTGATAATCTGTTTGAGAAAAAGGAAAAGAGACAACTCGAATCTCCACTAATCCGAAAATACTATAATATCGGAATCGCCGGAAATGGACGGAAAATTATTTCACTCCTCGGCGGAACTCCTTTTCTGAGCGAACAACTTTTGGGACAAGGCAAGATATTAACTTTTAATTCCGCAGTTTCACTCGGTTGGAGCGATTTCCCGTTTAAGGGATTTTTTGCGCCTCTGATTTATAAATCGACGCTCTATCTTTCAACGAATACACAGCACGAAAACAAATATTTTGCCGGTCAAACCGTTCCGATAAATTTAAGAAAAAACTTCGCCCAAAGAATTAGAATCACTGATCCAAATCAAGTTGACGAAATAGTAAGCATGGATGGTTCTTCGGCAAAAAGATTTATAAATTATAGCAACACAACCGAAGTGGGAACATATAAGGTTTATTCAACTCAAAATCTAATTGAATATTTTAATGTTAATCATGATCCGAATGAATCAAAACTGGAGTTCGCGCAAGAATCTGATTTGGACATAATGCTAAATAAAATTGGATTTCGGGGAAATTATTACGCGATAAACATGAATCAGAATATTACCGAACAAATTTATCAAACCAGATTTGGTGCTGAATTATGGCGCTACTTTCTAATATTGGCGTTGGTGCTCGTACTTCTGGAAATGTTCTTGTCTAGAAACACAAAAAATGATTTGGCCAAATCCATTTAAAAAGGAGACTATTTTTACTTGTTAGAAATTAATGAAAAGAAAAGAGAACGCGCGATTCTCGTTGCCGTGAAAACCGACGGCCACACAAAAGAACGGGTTCATGAATATTTGGAAGAACTGGAAATGCTCGCCGATACAGCGGGAGCGGACACTATCTTGAAAGTTTATCAAGAAAGATACAGATACGATAAAGCTTTTTTTATCGGTAAAGGAAAGGCAGAGGAAGTAGCGGAACTCGCTGAGTTGAACGAGGTTTCATTAGTAATTTTTGATGATGATCTCCAACCGACTCAAGTAAGAAATCTTGAGAAATTAATCGACAAAAAAATTCTGGATCGAAGCGGATTAATTCTCGATATTTTCGCTTCTCATGCGCAAACACGAGAAGCTAAAACACAAGTCGAACTTGCACAATTGGAATATATGCTTCCCCGATTAACCAGAGCCTGGACTCACCTTTCGAAACAGTTTGGGGGAATCGGAACTAAAGGGCCGGGTGAAACCCAAATTGAAACCGACCGTAGGTTGATAAGAACAAGAATATCAAAATTGAAAGAACGGCTCGATAAGATTGAAACTCAAAATCAGATTTCGAGTTTTAAACGCAAACAATTTTTTAATGCATCTCTTGTCGGTTATACAAACGCCGGAAAATCCACGCTTCTAAATTTGTTAACCGATTCAACTGTTCTCGCCGAAAACAAACTTTTTGCGACTTTGGATTCAACTACTCGATCTTATGATATTGATTCCAAACGTAAAATTTTGATGAGCGATACAGTCGGATTCATTCGAAAGCTTCCGCACAACCTCATCGCGTCATTTAAAAGCACATTAAATGTTGTTCGTGACGCTGATATTATTATGCACATTGTCGATATCTCACATCCGTTTTTTGAAGATCATATCAAAGTGGTAAACGATACCTTAAAAGAGCTGGATTGCGAAAACAGTCAGCGGTTTATCGTATTTAATAAAATTGACATGCTGGCGGATAAATCCAGACTTGAAGAAATAAAAGAAAAACATCCGGATTCTATTATCATTTCAGCACATCGTGGAATAAATATTGGAACATTAAAAGAAAAGCTGGTTGAGTTAGTAGAGCAAAACCACGTGGAAAAAACCGTTGAGCTTGAGAATTCTAATTCAAAATTGATTTCTCAAATACACCAATTGGCGGAAGTGCTTTCGATTGAATATGAAGGAGACAAAGTGTTAATAAAATACAGAGCCGAAAAAAATCTCGACAGTAAAATCAGCGGATTAATAAAAGCCGGCGTTTAGAATTAGTTGAGAGTTTTCATTTCGACAATTACTTTTTCAGAGGTGGAAAATGGAATTAGTTTTAGATGGTCAATCGCTCACACTTGAACAAATAGAATCCTTCCTTAAAGGAAATCTAAAAGTATC
Organism: Melioribacteraceae bacterium; assembly: GCA_021739765.1. Lineage (GTDB taxonomy): Bacteria > Bacteroidota > Ignavibacteria > Ignavibacteriales > Melioribacteraceae > JAIPBD01. The sequence continues at coordinate 19,722 of JAIPBD010000026.1, read as the reverse complement.
TATCAGCACCAAAGCGAAGCAAAGGATCAACAAATCCCGCAAACTTGTTGAGAAATGGGTTGAGGAAGGTGAAGTTGTATATGGAATTACCACCGGTTTTGGTGAGTTCGCGAATGTTTCAATTTCTAAATCCGACCTTGAACAATTGCAAGAGAATCTTATACTGAGCCACTCCGCCGGAGTTGGCGAACCGCTCCCTCCGTTTATTGTAAAAATTATGATGCTGCTCCGGGTAAATGCTTTATCGAGAGGTTTTTCGGGAATTCGTTATTCAACTCTCCAATTATTGCTGGAAATGATTAATCATAATATTATTCCCGTAATTCCATCGCAAGGTTCGGTCGGCTCAAGCGGTGATCTCGCACCGCTTTCGCACTTGGTTCTAACTATGATCGGCAAATCCGAAGTACAGATTTTTAATGATGTAATCAACGACGATCCGGCAAAATTCAAAAAAGTAAATGCAAAAACTGCTTTTAATAAATTTGGATTAACTCCGGTAAAACTCGCGGCAAAAGAAGGGTTAGCTTTAATAAACGGCACACAGATGATGACTGCTTTTGCGGCATATATTTGTATTGAGGCAAAAAAGTTATTGACTCATGCTGATATCGCTGCTGCATTATCGCACGAAGCTTTACGGGGAACCGACAAAGCTTATGATAAACGAATCCATAAATTGCGTCCATTTAAAGGTCAACTCGAAACTGCGGAAAATATGCTCGCGATGATTGAAGGGAGTGAAATTAGAGTTTCCCATTTGGATAACGATCCGAGAGTCCAAGATTCCTATTCGATAAGGTGTATTCCACAAATTCATGGCGCGACAAGAGACACGATAAATTATGTAGTCTCCGTCACCGAAATTGAGCTAAATTCCGTGAATGATAATCCACTTATTTTCCCCGATGATAATCAACATATCGAGGGTGGAAATTTCCACGGGCAGCCAATTGCGCTGGTAATGGATTTTATGGCGATCGCATTATCGGAGCTTGCTAATGTTTCCGAAAGAAGAATTGAACGACTTGTGAATGGTTCTTTAAGTATGCTTCCCAGATTTCTTACAAAAAATGGAGGATTAAATTCCGGACTTATGATCGCACAGTACACCGCCGCCGCGCTTGTCTCCGAAAATAAAACTCTCGCTCATCCTGCAAGTGTGGATTCAATTCCAACCTCGGCGAATCAAGAAGATCATAATTCTATGGGATCAATTGCAGCGCGAAAATGTTACGAAGTTTTAAAAAATGTTGAGAATGTAATTTCAATTGAATTGCTTACCGCCGCGCAGGGAATAGAATTTCTTAAACCGTTAAAATGTGGTAAAGGAACATCGTTGGTACATCAAGAAATTAGAGAACATGTTAAGGAGCTGAAGGAAGATAGGATAATCCATAAAGATATAGATACGATCAAAAATTTGCTGAAGAATGGAGATTTATTAAAGATTTTGAAGGGGAAAGTCAATCTTCACTAAATAGGCTTTTTACTAATTAAATCTCGCTTCTTCATCATCTGAATACTCTTCGTATTGCTGTTGCTGCTGTTGAGGTTGCTGAACTCTTTTGGCATTCTCCTCTGCTTCTTTTCGTCTTCGTTCTTTTAACGGAGATGTTATTTTGGATTCTTTTTCAATCTTTTTATCAAACCACCTGATAATAAATCCAAAACTAAAGAGACCTATCAGTGCAATAACAGCAAGTATGACTACAATCCAAGTAAATAAATCCATTTTTGTTCAAACACCTAATTAATGATTTTTAATTTAATGAATTTTTCTATCAGTCAAAACCCTAAATGGCTTTAATATAAAAGACTCCGGCAGTTAATTAAAGTAGATTCAGAACAGAATTAATGTTTGCAAAAGAAATACTAATTTTTATAAATTGATTCATGGAAAAAAAATACGAATTAATTGTCATCGGTTCCGGTCCGGCCGGTGAGAAAGCTGCCGTTAAGGCTGCATATTTTGGACATAAGGTCGCAATTATTGAAAAAGAGGCTTATTTCGGTGGTGCCGGCGTTCATACCGGAACCCTCCCTTCAAAAACACTAAAGGAAACTGCTCTTTATTATTCCGGTAAAACCGATAAAGGTTTATATGGGGTTGAACGGAAACTGGAACATGAAGCTTCGGTTAAGGATTTCCTTTATCGCAAAAATATAATTGTTGATTCCATTAATGATGAAGTTCACCAGAATATTATCATTCACAATGTGGATATTTATACAGGTGACGGAAGTTTTGTGGATGAACACCGCGTAAAAGTTAGTGGTGAAAAGGAGGAGGTTATTTATGGTGAAAATATCCTCATCGCGACAGGTTCGTACCCATTCCAACCTTCAAATATTCCGTTCGATCAAAAAAGAATACACGATTCGGATTCTATTCTGGAATTAACAAATTTCCCTAAATCAATATGCATAGTTGGTGCCGGTGTAATTGGTTGTGAATACACAACTATTTTCGCGGCAATGGGCGCGAAAGTTTATTTGATTAATAATCGAGATAAAATTCTTCCATTCCTTGATGATGATATCACAAACGAATTGGTCGAACAAATGAAGAAGGATGGAATTGAAATTCTATTCAACAATTCATTTACGGATATTGAGGTTCCGGAATCAGATCAAGATCTAATAAAGGTATCCATGAAAGATGGTGACCCGATAAATGTTGATATGTTTCTGTTTGCTGCCGGTCGAAGCGCGAATACAAGAACTCTCAATTGTGAGGCTGCCGGCGTAAAACTCGGGAAAAGGGAAGTAGTTGAAGTAAATGAAAAATATCAAAGCTCTGTGCCGCATATTTTTGCGGTTGGTGATGTAATTGGATTCCCCGCTTTAGCAAGCACAAGTATGGATCAAGGGCGAGTCGCAATTTCACATATTTTCGATATTAATGATTTAAATAAAATTTCAACTGTTCTGCCTTATGGAATTTATACCATTCCTGAAGTTTCAATGATCGGAATTACACAGGAAGAGGCCGAAGCCCAAGAAATTGAGTATTGTACCGGAATCGCTCGCCACAAAGACATGCCGCGCGGAAGAATAATGGGAGTTGAAGACGGATTCCTAAAAATAATATTTTCTCGGGATGATCTGCGAATTTTGGGTGTTCATATTATTGGCCCGCTTGCCAGTGAACTAATCCATTATGGAATGACGTTGGTACACAACGAATCTAAGGTTAATGATGTTTTGCGTGCAGTATTTAATTATCCGACATTGCACGACCTTTACAAATATGCGTGTTATGATGGTCTCGGCAACCTTACCGGTCATAAAATAAAAAAGTGAACTTAATTGGCTTTTTGATTGTAAAATGTTGAATTTGGGAAACATTTTCGAATAAATACGTCTAAAACTATCTGTAACTTATTTCAAAAAACAAAGGAAAAACTATGAAACTAAAGTCGTTAGTCGCTTTGTTTCTTTTCATCGCTGTAGGCCTTTCCAATGCCCAGATGAAAGAAATCGAATTCGAGGAATATGATCTTGATAACGGAATGCATGTCATTTTATATCAAGATAATACTACTCCAATCGTAACTGTATCGGTTCAATATCACGTTGGTTCAAAGAATGAAAAAGCCGATAGAACCGGGTTTGCTCACTTTTTCGAACATTTAATGTTTGAAGGGTCTGAATATATCGAAAGAGGAAAATATTTTGATATTGTTCAAAGAAACGGCGGAACATTGAACGCATTTACCAGTTTTGATCAAACTTATTATTATGAAACATTACCTTCGAACCAACTTGAATTAGCGTTATGGTTGGAATCTGAAAGAATGTTGCATCTTAAAATTGATAGCACCGGAGTAGAAACACAAAGAAAAGTTGTGAAGGAAGAACGAAGCCAAAGGTACGACAACCAACCTTACGGTTCATGGCAAGAAGAAATGTTTAAACGAGCTTTCACAAAGCATCCATATAACTGGACTCCAATAGGCTCAGCGCAATATATAGACGAAGCAAAAATCTCTGAATTTATGGATTTCTACAAAATGTATTATAATCCGAATAATGCTGTTTTAACAGTTGCCGGAGATATTGACAAAGCCGAATCTAAAAAAATGATTGAGGAATATTTTGGTGATATCAAAAACAATGATGTCGAAATTGTTCGTCCCGACGTAGTCGAACCTGCCAAAACTGAAGAAGTTCGTCATGTTGTTTACGATAATATCCAACTTCCGGGTGTAATTATGGGTTATTCAATCCCGGCGCAAGGAACCGATGATTATTACGCGTTATCGATGTTAAATACTCTGCTGGCAACCGGACAAAGTTCACGAATGTACAAAGAACTTGTTGATAATTCTCAAACAGCGGTATCCGCCGGTTCTTTCCCGATCGCGTTAGAAGATCCGGGTTTGATTGTTATTTTCGGAATCGCAAATATGGGTGTCGAAATTGACAATCTTGAAGCGGCCATTCAAAAAGAAATTGATAAAGTTAAAAATGAAATGATTAGTGATAAAGAATTTGAAAAACTCCGAAATCAGACTGAAAGTTCTTATGTAAGCAACTTCTTTTCAGTTTCCGGAATTGCTCAAAATCTAGCGCAATACCACACATTTTTCGGCGATGCGAATTTGATAAACACAGAAATTGAAAGATATATGGATGTTACAAAAGAAGATATTCAAAGAGTTGCACAGGAATATTTGAAAGATACAAATAGAGTTGTTTTACATTATTTGCCAAAATCGGCAGAAGCAAACTAAAGTTTAGTGAAATTTATCGGAGAATTTGAAATGAATAAAAGATTTTTATCGTTATTGATGCTGTTGATAATTACAGCTCCGCTTTTTGCGCAAGTCGATAGAAGCAAAATGCCCGGACCAGGACCCGCTCCTGAAATTAAAATTGGAGATTATAAATCATTTGAACTTGAAAACGGATTAAAAGTTTTCGTAGTTGAGAATGATAATCTTCCGAGAATCTCGATTCAATTAACTCTTGATCGCGATCCGATCTTTGAAGGTGAAAATGTTGGGTATATAAACGCTGCCGGACAATTGATGAGAACCGGAACAGCTAACAAAACCAAAGATCAACTTGACGAAGCAATCGATTTTATCGGCGCCTCACTTAGCACATCATCAACCGGAGTTTTTGCTTCAGGATTGAGTAAGCAAACCGAAAAAATTATGGAGCTAATGAGCGAGGTTGTTCTAACTCCTAATTTTACTCAGGATGAATTGGATAAAATCAAAAAACAAATGATTTCCGGAATTCAATCTCAAAAAGATGATCCGAATGCTATTATGGGTAATGTTCGTCCGGCACTGATTTATGGAAAAGATCATCCCTACGGTGAATTGATGACGGAAGAAAACGTTGAAAGCATCACACTTGAAATGTGTAACGAATATTATAAAAATTACTTTAGACCAAACATCGGTTTTATGGCTATTGTTGGTGACATCGATTTCGATGACGCAAAGGATTTAGTTGAAGATTATTTTGGAAGCTGGGTTAAAGCAGAAGTGCCAACAAACGAAGTAAAAGCTTCGCGTGCTCCGCTTATCAGAAAAGTGGCACTTGTTGACCGTTCCAGTTCAGTTCAATCAATTGTTGATGTAGCTTATCCGGTAAAATTAGAAATAGGATCAGATGACGCTATTGTGGCTTCTCTTCTTAATATGATTTTCGGAGGAAGTTTTAGTGGAAGATTGAACCTAAATCTTCGTGAAGATAAAGGTTATACTTATGGAGCAAGATCGTCATTAAGTCCTGATGAATATATTGCTGATTTTTCAGCATCAACAAGCGTCAGGAATGCTGTAACGGACAGCACAGTTGATCAAATTCTTGAAGAAATGAAAAAGATCAGAACCGAAGGTGTAACTCAGGATGAATTGAGTGCGGCTCAGAAATTATTAACCGGAAGTTTTGGCAGGTCTTTAGAGCAACCTCAAACTGTCGCGAATTTTGCTATTAACATCGCGCGATACGGTCTCGACAAAGATTATTATAAAAATTATTTGAAAAGACTAAATTCGGTAACGGTTGAAGAAGTTAATAAAGCCGCCAAGAAATTTATTAAACCAAACAATGCTTTTGTTATTGTAGTCGGAAACGCTGATGAAGTTGCCGAAGGATTGAAGAAATTTAGCGTTAGTGGTAAACTCGATTATTATGATAATTTCGCAAATGAAGTTGACCCGGCAGCAAAAGCATTGCCTGCGGGTGTAACAATTGAAAGCGTTATCGATAATTACATTAATGCAATTGGCGGGAGAGATGCCGTTTCCAAAGTAAATGATTTGACTATGGAAATGAAAGGAACCGTACAAGGCATGGAAGTTACTGTGAAAATTTCCAGAAAAGCCCCCAACAAATACTACTTTAATTTGGATGTTGGTGGTGGAATGATGACTCAAATCCAAAAATTTGACGGCGAGGAAGCGTTAATGAGCGGTATGGGTCAGAACAAAAATCTTGAAGGTGATGACCTTGAAAGCATGAAAACATCTTCAATCGTAAACGCGTTTTTAGATTTTGCTTCATACGGAATAACTCCCGAATTGGTTGGGATGGAAACCGTTGCCGGAAAAAACGCGTATAAAGTAGTATTAAATTTGCCAAATGGTAAAAAGTCTACTGAGTATTATGATACCGAAACCGGTTTTAAAGTTAAAGAAATACAAGTAACTTCGTCGCCTCAAGGTGACCAAACTATCAGTGTGGAATATTCCGATTACAAAGAAGTTGACGGCGTGATGTACGCTCACACTATCGCTCAGCAAGTCGGTCCGATGAACATCAACATGACGGTCAGCAATATTGAAGTAAACAAAGGACTCGAAGACGCCCTTTTTGAAGTCGAATAATTTCTTCTAAATGCTGATTACATTTTCAAGAACCCGGTCAATTGATCGGGTTTTTTTATATTCATTAATTAAATCACCTGTGAGCAAAATTAAACTCAATTACAAAATTCGATAATTATTACTAATTTGAATTCATTATATATCCCAATTAGGAGTAGCAATGTCTTATTTACCCGCAAACGACAGATATGAAAAAATTCCGTACAAAAGGTGCGGAAGAAGTGGAATTAATTTACCCATTATTTCACTTGGGCTTTGGCACAATTTCGGCGGAGTTGATGTTTTCGAAAACGGCAGAAAAATGGTGCGGCGCGCTTTCGATCTTGGGATAACACATTTTGACCTCGCAAACAATTACGGCCCGCCTCCCGGATCAGCAGAAGAAACATTTGGCAGAATTTTGGAATTGGATTTGAAACCATATCGTGATGAGTTAATTATCTCTTCAAAAGCCGGTTATGGAATGTGGGAAGGTCCTTACGGTGATTTCGGATCACGGAAATATATAATTGCAAGTTGTGACCAAAGTTTAAAACGACTTGGACTTGAATACGTTGATATATTTTATCATCACCGTCCCGATTATGATACACCTTTGGAAGAATCGATGATGGCTTTGAATCAAATTGTAAGAAGCGGAAAGGCTTTGTATGCTGGAATTTCTAATTATCCGGCAGAACGAGCCGCACAAGCCGCAAATATTATGCGTGAACTTGGAACACCATTACTTATTCACCAACCACGATACAGTATGTTTGATAGATGGATTGAAGACGGACTTCTTGATGTTCTCGAAAATGAAGGAATGGGTTCGATAGTATTTTCTCCCCTCGAACAAGGTTTGTTGACCAACAAATACTTGAACGGTATTCCGGAAGGATCACGAGCCGCAAAGGATTGGGGATTTTTGCAGAAAGAAACCGTCGAAAATCGTGAAGCAATTGAAAAAGTGATTCAGCTTAACGAAATCGCCAAAGAAAGAAATCAATCTATGGCTCAGATGGCAATATCTTGGGTTTTAAGACATAAAGGAGTTACAACCGCTCTGATCGGCGCCAGCCGTGTTGAACAGATTGAAGAATTGGTTAAAGTTCAAGACAACCTACATTTTACCGAAGAAGAACTGGGTCGGATCGAAGGAATTTTGCAGAACCGGTAGTTATTAACAAACCTGCCATTTCTCCAAGAAATGGCAGGTTTAGTTCAAGAATCTTTTGTGTATCATGTTGCATATAGGGTGAAGAAATTACGCAATATATATTGATTGGCGCACAAATTTTTAACTTAAAGCAAGCTTTTCCAAAGGCAAAACCATCCGGATATTATAAATTACCGCTAAGAAGTGACAAATGACCAACTAAAAGTCATATATTACCACTAAGAAATGAATGATGACCACCCAAAAGTCATATATTACCGCTAAGAAGTGAATGATGACCACCCAAAAGTCATATATTACCACTCAGAAATGAGTAATGACCGCCCAAAAGTCATATACTACCGCTTAGCAATGAGTGATGACTACCAAGAAGTTACAAATTACCGCTTAGTAATGACTACTCCCCATTCAGCACTCATTTAATTATTAGGAACAAAAGATTATTGCAACCCGGCAATTCCAAGGCTGTCACAGCTTGTCCCGATGCTTCGGGAGTCATAGTAGCAATCTAAGAAATAATAACCGTGACACAACCACCTAATACTTTACGCAAACCATAAACCATAAACACAGAGCAAAATGAATTCCAAAATGTTGTCGTTTATCGAATATTTCCGCAACCTGGATTTCTAAAACGAGTTTCCTGAAAGTCGCGGTTACAGTCAATTAATTAAGCTCATCTTAAACTCCGCGCTCTTCGCGGCTTCTCTGCGTTCTTTGCGGTTAGGTATTCGATTATAATTGTGACATAGAACACCAAAACGAATCCCAAGACGCCCGTAAATTTCCGCAAGTCGGAAAAGGCGGGAATGAGATCAAGACTAAGACCAAGACCAAGATTATTGAAATTACCAACCGCTAAAACCACGGTCAACTGTTTCCGCTCACCGCTCTCCCTTCTCCTTTTTATCTTGAATAAGTTGCTTTTAAATTAAAGAGACACTCCGTCTGCTTATTACTACGAATTCTAAAAAAGAGATATAGAATTATGTTGATATTAAAACATTCGTTTTCCATTTTGCCAATGGATTGAAATATCAATTTATTGATGTTGCAATAAGTCAAATTCAGTAAAGAACAATTTGGTGTTTTAAAATAATTGGGAGAGGGAATGAAAAAAATATTACTAAATATTATCTGGTTTTTTGTAACCTTCCCGCCTGTTATTGCTTATAGCCAGGGATGGGAAAAAATCGAACCAATTTTTAACCCGCCCGGTGTCTATGACATGACTTTTGGAACCTTTGTTGATAACGATAACGGATGGTTTGTTGAAGTGTGGAACAATGGACGCAGAATTTGGAAAAGTACAGATGGCGGACTTAATTGGAACAAAGTAAAAGACAGCACGGAAACAGCAAGACCTTATGATATACACTTTATTGATAAAAATCATGGTTGGGTGTCTGGACTACTATATTCTTATGATGAGGGAATTGACACCGGGTTTGTGTGGAGAACTACAGACGGAGGATTCACATGGGAAGAAAATATTACTCCAAAATTCAACAAATTATTTTTCTTTGACTCTCTAAACGGAATTGGCGGAGGAAAAGGAATTTACGGAACAGATGACGGAGGTAGAACATGGCATGAAAAGAATTATGAGCATTTACCTAATCTGTTCGTTTCTTCTGTTTATTATTTTAATAGGGACTTTGGCTGGGCATTGGGTTCTTATGACTATTCATCGGGTATAGTGTTGTTAAAAACAACAGATGGTGGTGAAAACTGGCTGAGAGGCAGTTTGCCTATAATTGGCAATAGTTTGTATTTCACATCCGGTGAAGTTGGATGGTTAGTAGGAATTAGTACGGAGGTTTATAAGACAACTGATGGAGGAAACAGTTGGAATCCCGGTGAACAAATCAACAATAGTTGGCTAAGCGATATTAAATTTGTTAATGATTCTTTAGCATGGGTAACCGGCGACAGTGGATTTATTGGTCTTTCTACTGATGGTGGTAACACCTGGGGGGAAATTGAATCCGGTACAACCGAGCCTTTGGGAAATATTTCCTTTGTAGATGATAATAAGACCGGATTTATATTCGGTTATAATAATACACTATTAAAATCCGCAAAAACTGTAGGCATTAAAAAAAATGGAGAATATTTATTTGATGATTTTCATCTTTTTCAAAATTATCCCAACCCGTTCAATCCTTCAACAACAATAGAATTCACATTAAATATAAAAAGCAATACTTCGGTATCAATTTATAGTTCGTCGGGAAAACAAATTACAACATTACTGCAAGGCGAAAAAGCTGCCGGTATATACTCACTGAGATTCAATGCGGGTGCTTTTAATCTTTCAAGTGGTGTCTATTACATTAAGCTGCAAACCGAACAAAACAGTATTACAAAAAAGATGCTTTACTTAAAATAACCGGAGATTTCAAAAATGGAGAACAAAATCAAATCGCAAAAAATTATATCAATATTATTGATATTCTATATTTTTTTATTTGTTAATGTTTGTTTGAATGCTCAGAACAATAATGTACATTTAATTGAAAACCATATTAGATTTGATTCCAAAGGTTATGTCCCCAAAGCTATATATAACGTAAAGTCGAGAGTTTATAAAGGCGCCCCCGAAAATATTGCCAGAGATTTCTGGGCATCAACCCTAATGGATTTGGAATACAATATTGCTACTGATCCCGCTCAAGGTGAAAATTTAGGGCGAGATATTACCACTATATTGTTGCTAAAAAGTTTGAGCTATATCCCTATAACGGCAGATCTGTTGGATTTTCAAGATATGATTATCCAGGCTGATGTTGATTTATTCGATGGTGCCCATATTCCAACAATAGTAAAAGTATTTGAAAACCGTAACTTCCCCGTGGATAGTCTCAGTGAACTTTATGATCTTGCCAAAGAAAGCAAATCGGAAAACAACACCGCCACCTCAACAAATTCAGGAAGAAAAATACTTTTAGATGAAGACGGTAATTCTCATATTGTATTTTCTTCAGGCGGTGAAATATTTTACCGCAAAAATAACGGTACCTGGCAATATCCGGTTTGGTTAAGCAATGACAAAGGAGGAAATAATCTTCCATCAATCACCGGGAGCAATGAAAAATTTTCATAAGAATTTGGGGAATTAAACAACATGAAAAAGATTATAATATTCTCATTTTTTATTTGCATATCGTTAAGCGCCCAAAACGACGTTGATACGCTGCGGTTATTCCCTGATACCACCACATTTAAAAATGAGAGTGTATTTATCACCGAATTCATATCACAATTTGCAGTCAAATTTGATGTAGAAGCTAGCTGGACTAATTATAGTATTGAGGAGATTCGAGTACTTCTGGTTGATTCTGAATATCTCCCATGGGATTCCACTCAGCATTTTGCAAGTTTTGGATTGGCACTCAACTTATATGATACTACGATATTCGTCGAAAGAATAAGTGTTGATTCTGTCGTCTTCCCAGAATGGAGGTCCATTAAAATTGAACCGCCAATATCTATCGATAACGATAATTCATTTTTTATAGGGGGCGAGTTGTTATTTTATTTGGCACTAAGTCACAACCAGAGCGATACATTAAATGGTAATCAATATACATACTATTCGAATAATGAAAAATGGAGTGAAGGACTTCCATTCTTCTTTCCCATTAAAGTAATCATAAAACGTTCAGCACCTAATAAGATAAGCAAGGACAGAGATTCAATTGAAAGTGGCATAGTTTTTCCAAATTATCCTAATCCTTTTAATCCTGAAACAAAGTTGAGTTTTTTTCTAGAAAGTAATTCAAATGTTTCAATTGATCTTTTTGATCCTCTCGGTAGATTTATAAAAAACATTAGAAATGGGCATCAAAATGCCGGTCTACATGAAATTATCGTGAATTTTAACTCGATAACGCCGGAAGTAGGTTCCGGAGTTTATTTCTGTCGATTTATCATTAATAATCAAGTAAAAACATTAAGCATCTTGTTATTAAAATAACAAATCATATAAATGAGGTTTGAGATGAGAAGATTATTGGTATTTTGCTGGGTGTTTTTTATTACGACATTCCACAGTGCATCACAGCTTGTCCCGATGCTTCGGGAGTCATAGTAGCAATCAAAGAAATAATAACCGTGACACAACTACCTAGAACTTTACACATAACACAAACCACAAACACAGGCTAAAACAAATTCAAAAACGTTGTCGTCTGTCAAATATTTCCGCAACATGGATTTCTAAAACGAGTACTGTGAAGGTCGCGGTTACAGTGATTAAATTCCAAGGCTGTCACAGCTTGTCCCGATGCTTCGGGAGTCATAGTAGCAATCGAAGAAATAATAACCGTGACATAACTACCTAAAACTTTAAGCAAACCGTAAACACAGAGCAAAACAAATTCAAAAATCTTGTCGTCTGTCAAATATTTCCGCAACATGGATTTCTAAAACGAGTTCCGTGAAGGTCGCGGTTACAGAGATTAAATTCCAAGGCTGTCACAGCTTGTCCCGATGCTTCGGGAGTCATAGTAGCAATCGAAGAAATAATAACCGTGACATAACCACCTAATACTTTACGCAAACCATAAACCATAAACACAGAGCAAAATGAATTCGAAAATGTTGTCGTTTATCGAATATTTCCGCAACCTGGATTTCTAAAACGAGTACTGTGAAGGTCGCGGTTACAGTCATTTAATTAAGCTCATCTGAAACTCTGCGCTCTTTGCGGCTTCTTTGCGTTCTTTGCGGTTAGGTATTCGATTATAATTATGACATAGAACACCAAAAAGAATCCCAAGACGCCCGTAAATTCCCGCAAGTCGGAAAAAGTGGGAATCAGATCATGACTAAGACTAAGATTATTGAAATTACCAACCGCTAAACCACGGTCTCCGCTTTCCGTTCTCTCTTTTATCTTTTAACTTTTGTCTTGAATAAGTTGCTTTTAAATTAAAGAGACACTCCATCTTTATTACTACGAATTCTAAAAAAGAGAAGTAGAATTATATTGTTATCAATATATCTGCTTTATATTTTGCTAACGGATTTAATGATCTTTTATTCGAATTCTATCTAAATAAGTTCTCTAAAGAACAACTTCACATTTTTGAAATAACCGGGAGGCTGCTTATAGTTTGGATATACTGGTTTTTATGACTTAAATTCCCCGAAACTACAATTGTGAACCGGGTTTTCTTTTACAAACAATTCCCATTTATGGGAGGTAAGTATGAAAAACATACAATTAATATCTAATCTCGTCTTTCATTTCAAAAATGGAAGTAATCAATTCACTTCACTTATTTTGCAATTCAATTTTCTCATCTTTGTTCTTATTCTCATTTCAACTCTATTCAATACCGCAACAGCCCAAACCTGGGAAATTGCAGACGCCAATTTTGATACGGATGAAAAACTATACTTCGACGATATGGAGTTCTTTAATAATGATGTTGGTTTTATTCTTGCTTTTGAGAACGATAGGATGTTCAAGACAACAGATGGCGGCTACAATTGGTATACCGACTATAAATTACTGGATTCGCGAATAGGTGATTTTTATAAGCTTAATAACCAGATAGGCTGGATAATTTATAGTACTGTGGATTCTTCAGTTCTAATGAAAACCACAGATGCCGGAGAATCATGGGAATCATTAACTCTTCCTCATATAGTCTCCAATATATATTTTGTTAATGTACAGAAAGGGTTTTTAACCGGTGACACAACATTTCTGAAAACCACGGACGGCGGCACAAATTGGGAGGAGCAAATCATCAATATTCCGGGCAAAACTAAACGCTTGCATTGGATTATCCCGAAGTTTTTAAATGAAGATTTCGGTTACGCGCTTGCAAACAACGGCGAAGATTCTTGGTCGGGTACACCGTTTTCTTATTTCCTAAAAACGACCAACAGTGAAGATGATTGGGAAGTTAATTCGTTCTCCAGTCCGATGCCAATTTCGGGATTTCATCTCATCAATTTTATTAGTGAAGATGTTGGAATATTAACACACTGGGCTTATCTCTATTATACGATTGATGGTGGTGATAATTGGATAAAATGCAACGATTCAAAGTTCAGTTCCTTTTTTATGAATGACTTTTCTTTTAGAAACAATGAATGTTGGATGGTTGGAGCAGATGGATTCATCATAACTTCAATCGACTCTGGCAAGACATGGTTAAACCAATATTCACCTACTGATGAAAGTATAAATTCAATTACCTTTACTGAAGAAAAAGGAATTGCTATTTCAATTTCCAACTTGCTGTTTTATGATTTAATGGTATCTGTGGAGGATAATATTACTCATTCAGAAACGGCACTCGATATCAACCCATCCGTAAATCTCTATCCAAATCCAACAAATAGTATGGCCAATATACGATTAGATTTACCGCAAACCGGAATTGTTGATATTACCATTTACAGCCTGACCGGTAGTTTAATAACTAAATTACATAGTGGCTATCTCGATAAAGGAAGATACGACTATAAGTTCAGATTAGACGGATATGTTAGCGGAATCTACCTTTGTGCTGTTAAATTTAATAATAAAATCAGCACTATTAGCAAGTTGGTGCATCTCAAATAATAGGTATCGAAATGCTTAATTCCAAGGCTGTCACGGTCATAATGGCTAATTAGGAATAATAACCGTGACATAACTACCTAGAACTTTACACAAAACACAAACCACAAACTAAAACAAATTCAAAAACGTTGTCGTTTATCAAATATTTCCGCAACCTGGATTTCTAAGACGAGTTCCGTGAAGGTTGCGGTTACAGAGATTAAATTCCAAGGCTGTCACAGCTTGTCCCGATGCTTCGGGAGTCATAGTAGCAATCGAAGAGATAATAACCGTGACATAACTACCTAAAACTTTAAGCAAACCGTAAACACAGAGCAAAACAAATTCTAAAATCTTGTCGTTTATCAAATATTTCCGCAACCTGGATTTCTAAAACGAGTTCCATGAAGGTTGCGGTTATAGAGATTAAATTCCAAGGCTGTCACAGCTTGTCCCGATGCTTCGGGAGTCATAGTAGCAATCAAAGAAATAATAACCGTGACATAACTACCTAAAACTTTAAGCAAACCGTAAACACAGAGCAAAACAAATTCTAAAATCTTGTCGTTTATCAAATATTTCCGCAACCTGGATTTCTAAAACGAGTTCCGTGAAGGTTGCGGTTACAGAGATTAAATTTTGATCTGATTATTTTAATACCGGTTTGCATTAAATTCGGTTCAACGGAGGTAAATATTTAAGCGCTGTGTATTTCTATTAAATTTTAGGATATTAAAAAGATACTGTCGATAAAGTAATTTTAAAACAAACCTGCCATTTCTCCGAGATATGGCAGGTTTATTAAATAAATACCGTTATTCTTTTTCGGCTTTCACACCGAGTTCCGCTAAAACTAAATCTGATATGTCTTCATTTTCCGGAGCTTCAATTAACATTTCCGACCTGAATACGTGAGTAATATTGTTTTTTTTCGCGACGGATTTAATCGCGTCTTCAATTTTTTTATATATAGGTTCGTAATATTCAAGCTGTTTTTCTTGCATCTGCTGTTCAGCATCCATCTGCATGTTTTGAATATCCCGTTGCAATTCTTGAAGTTCTTTTTCCTTTGATTGTCTTTGTGCGGGAACCATAGTTTGTGCTTGGTTTTGGTAATCTTCAACTTTTTGTTGTAGTTCTTGATATTTCTTTTGAACCTCAGCTCGCAATCCAAGTTCAAATTGTTCAATATTTTTATCAGCTGTTTCGCCTTCCGGGAGTTGATCGAAGATATATTCAGAATCAACATGTCCAAATTTTACATTCTGCGCGCTGATCATCATTGCAGAAAGTAGTACAAAAGTTAATAGCATTCTCAATTTCATAAGTCCTCTTTGATTAAAATTATTTGAAAAAGTTTTCGAAAAATAAGGAAAGATTTGATCTCCGAATCGAAAAGTATATCCGATTAAAAACCTTGAAGCGGAATTTGTTTCATTAATCGGGGCGAATTAAATCCGCCCCGATAAGAAGAAATTATTAATAAGGGCTGACACCCATATTGAAAAACATAAATGCCCACATATCGCTATAAAGATCGATTGTTTTTGAAGTGCTTGTTCCCGCTCCGTGCCCTACTTTAGTTTCAATTCTAATTAAAGTTGGATTATCGCAACTTTGCGCGTCTTGTAAAGTTTGCGCATACTTAAAAGAATGAGCGGGGAAAACACGGTCATCATGATCCGCTGTAGTAACCATCGTTGCAGGGTAACAAGTCCCTTTTTTTATGTTGTGCAGCGGCGAATATTTGTAAAGGAATTCAAATTGATTCGGGTCATCACTTGAACCGTATTCCGGAACCCAAGCCCAACCGATTGTAAATTTATGGAAACGAAGCATATCCATTACACCGACAGCCGGGAAAGCGACTTTGAATAAATCCGGTCGTTGATTAATAACTGCCCCGACTAACAATCCACCGTTGGAACCGCCTTGCGCTGCAAGTTTTTCGGGGGAAGTATATTTTTCATCAACTAAATATTCTGCACATGAAATAAAATCATCAAATACATTTTGTTTCTTTTCGAGCATACCGGCTTTATGCCAATCTTCGCCGTACTCGCTTCCGCCCCTTAAACAAGCCATTGCGTAAACGCCGCCGTTTTCAAGAATAGGAATTGTGGTTAACCTGAACGAAGGCTGCATCGCGATGTTAAATCCGCCGTAAGCGTAAAGAAGTGTGGGATTATTTCCGTCAAGTTCTAATCCTTTTTTGTGCGTAATAAATAGCGGGATTTTTGTTCCATCATTACTTTCTACAAAAACTTGTTTGGTTTCATAACCGCCCATATCAAATTTTACATTTGATTTTCTGAACAATTCAGATTCATTTTTTTCTACATCATACTTGAAGATTGTTGAGGGATACGTAAATGAAGTGTAAGAATAGAATAGTTCCTTATCGTTTTTATTTCCACCAAATCCGCTGACAGTTCCGATTCCCGGAAGTTCAACATCAAAGAGTTTTGAACCGTTTTGATCGAAAGCGACGACCTGGCTATTTGCGTCTTTTAAATAAACAACAAATAATTTTCCGCCGACAAACGAAACTCCGTCAATCGGGTTTTCGGATTCGGGTATTACTTCTTCCCAGTTTGATTTTGCTGGTTTCGCGGGATCAATCAAAATCACTTTACCATTTGGCGCTTCAAAATCAGTTTGGATAAGAAGTTTATCGCCAACATTATCAATTACAGAATATCGAGCTTCCGACTGAGTGACAATCGGTCTAATTCCGCGACCATTTTTTAAATCTTTGTATGAAAGCAAATTGTAGTTCGACGATCCTTCCCAAATATTTATTATCAAAAATCTTTCATCATCAGTTGCCCATCCCCAATATCCTTGTTTCGGATTATCGGGATTTTCCATTACAAGTCTGTCCTCTGATTGAGGAGTTCCAAGTTTGTGATAGTAGAGTTTTTGGTATTCATTAACGGATTTTAATTTGTTTTCTTCGTTTGGTTCATCATAACGGCTGTAGTAAAAACCGTCCTTATACCAACTCATTCCGGTAAATTTTGCCCACTCAATTTTGTCATCTAATTTTTTATTGCCTTCAATTTCCATCGTGTAAATTTCTCTCCAATCCGATCCCCCTTTGGAAATAGCGTAAGCGACATATTTATGATCCTTGGAATAAGACATTCCGGCAAGGCTTATTGATCCGTCATCCGAAAATGTGTTGGGATCTAAAAAGACAGATGGTTCGCCATCTAAGCCTTCTTGATAGTAAACTACACTTTGTTCCTGTAATCCGTCGTTTTTTGAGAAGAAATAATATTTGCCTTGTTTACTCGGTGCGGAATATTTTTCATAATCCCAAAGTTCTGTAAGTCTTTCTTTGAGTTTGTCTTGAAAATCGATGTGTTCGAGATATCCGTTTGTAAGTTTGTTCTGCTCGGTAATCCAATTTTGAGTCATTTCCGAGTTTAAGTCTTCCATCCAACGATAAGGATCGGCGACTTCGGTACCGTGATAATTCGTAACCGTGTCAACTGTTTCAGCGACAGGATATTCAACCTTGATTTTTTTTGTACAGAAAGTGAGCAAAAATACTCCGGCGATTAAAATTAGAGATTTAGTTGTTTTCATTTCCACCTCAGATATTATTAATAAATACAGTAATTGATTGTTTGTAAAATCTATTTAATAAGGAGTGCCATTATTCCGGGCTTCTTTAAAGGCTTTTAAATACCAGTCAAATTCATCGAGAAATTTTATCGATCTTTTATTATAGGACTCATCAACGGCTTTTCCGTTTTCATCGATTGATGAATAAACTTTTGAGATGGGAAGTATCGAAGGAATGCTTGGAGTTCCTAATTCGTTTAAGTACGAACGTAAATGCATCGCCGCACGAACTCCGCCAAACGGTCCGGCACTGTAACTGACGATTGCTGATGGTTTCCAATGATACTCTTTTTGAAAATAATTCATCAAGTTAAGCAGTGCGGGGGGTGCCGCGTGGTTATATTCACCGGAAACTACAATAAATCCGTCTGAATCCTGTAGAACTTTAGCGGGTTCTATTAAATATTCCGGTGTGTTTTCCTCGTCATACTCTTTGTACATCTTGTCAATTAATGGAATTCCCAATTCTAAAGGATCGAGCAGAGTAGTTTCCCATCCTCGTTCGTCACACTTATTCCGGATAAATTTCGCAGCCTTTATACCTTGTCGTGAGCTTCTTACCGATCCATAAATTACAGCAACTTTTAATGACATATTTTATCCCTACCAGTATTTTCATTTAATAATAATCATTAAGATAGGATTAAGTGAAGTGAAATTCTATGCACGCATGCTTCAATTTATTTATTCTGTAAAAAATTATACATTAGGTACGATCAAAAGCGAATGAGCGAAATTGTATGAAGGCAATCGAGTTTAAACAAAAACAGATGAAAACGGGCACTTGAAAATCGAATACGATTTTAATAGAAATATCAAAGATATCAAAGTGATATTGCTATTTGAAGATGACCGTATTTCTCATGAACCAGAAGATGATTTTGCAACCGTTTTTTCGAAAAATCCCGCATTCGATTTTTTAAAAGAACCAGGCGAAGACATTTACTCAATTTCCGATGGAGTTCCTTTAGATGATTAAAAGCAGTATTGTTTAAGTAGCCTTTCCATTTGATAATCTCAAGACAATAAAAGTAAGACCTGCGTTATGTCTAACCTCTGAAAACGGTAAACACGAACATGTTGTCGTTGCTTTTATTTCAAGCATAATCCCTAAAAATATTGAAAGTAGCGATTTAGTAATTAATAAAAACGATTCTGAATTTAAAAAGACGGGTTTACGAGTCAGCTCAATAGTCCGTTTACATAAAATAATTAGTATTCCAAAAGAACTGATAAGAAGCAAGCTTGGAATAATTGGCAAAGATAACGGACAGAAAATTATATCCAAGTTATTGGAATTGTTTGAACTTGATCCATAATTGTAATTAATACAACTCCTCAATCGCGTCGGAAATATTTCTAACGGGAATAAGACTTAAATGATTTTTTCGGACTAAATTTTTCATGTTGTTTTGAGGCAGATAGATGTTCTCAAACCCCAATTTCTCGGCTTCTTGAATTCGTTTTTCGATATTTCCAACACTTCGTACTTCTCCACCAAGCCCGACTTCTCC
>JAIPBD010000008.1 GCA_021739765.1 Melioribacteraceae bacterium | reverse complement strand
ATTTCAGATCTACATCTTTATTGTGAATCGGACTCCAGATATCACACATATTGTCTGATTGCCAGACTGCCGCTTCACTTGTAGCTGCTTTTTCTATCTTTAATGATCTGCCTAAACTCACCGACTCATCATATGCCCAGGTTAATGTGGCTCCTGCCGGTTCTGATCCTTTACTCCAATATGACGGACTGTCCTGCTCAAAACTGCCGAACTCGTTGATACCGCTTTGCGCTTGCAAAGGGATTGAAATTGCGGATAGAATGAGTATTATCATCCATGTCCACATTCTTGGAAAGTTAGATTTTTGTTTCATAGTCGCTCCTAGGTTTTGTGAATATTTGTTGCTTTATTAAAAAAGAATTTTCAGATGAGTCGAACGCATCCGAAATTGAAGAAATTTCCGTCTGTTTGGAAATTAGTATTGAGAGAGGAAGTTTGTTCTCCGAGATAAGATCTATAGCTTGTTGGAAAGTAAATGGATTAAGAAAAGAATTATTAATTTGAATTTCTTTGTTGAATAATTTATTTAGATCGAAAGTTGCTTTTTCATTTTTGTGAGTTAATCCGAATATTACGACTCTACCACCTTTAGCCGCAAGATCAACCGTCAACTCCACAGCTTCTTTTTTACCGACACATTCGATCACGACATCCGCTCCCCCGTTCGTGAAGTTGTAAAATTGATTCAAGAATTTATCCTCAAAAGGATCCAAAGATAAATCTGCGCCAAGTTCTAAAGCTAATCGTCGTTTGCTCTCGATGGGTTCAACTAATAAAACTTTCGAGGCCGCCGAGTTTTTCGCGAGTTGAAGCATAATTTGTCCGATCGAACCGCCTCCGACAATTACAACCGATTCACCATGCTTAATTTTCGCGTGTTCCATTCCACGCAAACAACAGGATAACGGCTCGGCAAATGCGGCGACTGATAAATCAGTATCAGCAGATAAACCATAAAGTTGTGAAACCGGGACAGCGGAAAATTCGGCGAACCCGCCATTTTCGGTTACGCCCAAAGCCTTGTGATTCAAACAAAATTGAATTTTCCCTACTTTACACATCCTGCAATATCCACAATGAATATTCGGGTTAACCGCGACTTTATCATCTATTCTAAATCCGCCTAAACCGGCTCCGATATCAACTATTGTCCCTGAATATTCATGACCGGTAACAATGGGCATTTTTACCTCAAAATTACCATCATAAATGAGTTTGTCCGTTCCGCATATTCCGCAATAAGCGACTTGTACCAATACGTCATCCTTCTCTAATTTTGGAATCGGATAATCCTCTCGAACTTCAAAATTTTTTATTTTATTTAGAACTGCTGCAATCAATTTAAATCCCGGGTTGACTTTCTCACTATCAATTCAACCGGAACAAGTATTTTCTTAGCGGAAAGGCTCTTTCCTTCAAGAACACTTTTCATCAATCTGAAAGCTTCGGCGCCAAGTTCAATTTTGGGCACCCTAACTGTAGTAAGCGGAGGTTCAAGCATTAAATCAGCTTCAACATCATCGAAGCCGATTATCGAAACTTCTTCGGGAATCCCATATCCGGCATCCTTTAAATAATGCATCGCTCCTATTGCCATCGCGTCGTTACATGCAAATATTGCGGTAATATTCTTGTTTTTACTGAATAATTCCTTTGCGCTGGTGTAACCGTTTTGTCTATCGGGATAAGGGTACGATGTAGAAATAATATTCGGATCGGGATTAATTCCTGCCGTATCTAAAGCCTTTTTATAGCCGATCAATCGTTCGCTGATACTGGGGTGCTTGATATCTCCACCGATAAACGCTATGTTTTTATGGCCGTAGTTAATCAGATGATTTGTCGCGAGAATTCCGCCCTGGATATTATCAATTAAAACAACGGGATAATTTCCACTCGAATCGATATAATCCACAAATACAATCGGTAAATTTGATAAAGTAAGTCTGTTAATCAGTGTTTTGGGAATCTTTCCGGCGATGATCACGCCGTCAACACTTTTGTTCAGAATGAATCTGGGTAATGGGTCATCCTCAGAAAAATTCGATTTGATTGTAGTTAGCAAAATATACAACTCACCTTCCCGTGCTTCGAACTCAGTTCCAAGAAATATTCGTGTATAAAATGGCTCGGTCCTTAGAAAGTGATCATCGGTAAGTATAAAACCTATATTACCGGTTTTTTTGGATACAAGATTTGATGCCGATCTGGAAGGGAAATAACTTAAGTCTTTAATTGCTTTTTGAACTTTTTTACGTGTATCCGATGAAATTCTATTATGATTGTGCATAACGAGCGAAACCGTAGCAATTGATACTCCGGCTTTTTTTGCAACATCTTTAATGGTTGATTTCATAATTCCACGGTTAAACGTTTAACTGAACTAAGTTAACAAAGTAAATTTCCTTTGTCAAGTTTTTATTTAAACCAATGATAATAAAGCAGATTCGACATCTGTTATTTGAGATGTGAGTTAAACGTTTAAGTGTTTTCGCGATTAATTGAATTTAAGAATGGTTGATTATTGGTTTCAAGACTGATTATTAACCATACGGGTTCTAAAAAATGATATCGGATGGAAGCGCAAAGGATATATATGATTTATTTTATGGAGCCGTTGGAATCGTAATTTGAGATTACAATTCCTTTTTGAAATGTTAATCGGAATGTTTTTTGAAAACTTTCGCGTACCTCAATTACCGGTTTACGTTTTGGATTAAACTTCTATTTTTATCTTTCCCCCTTCTCTGACTTCAAACAATTCTCCCAGTTCCGAATTCCATGAGATTCAGCATCCCTTTCCAAAAAACCTCACCACCCCAAATTCGTCAATCCGCCAATCCGAAAATTCCCCAATTGCCCTATTCTCCAATCAGCAAATTCACTCATTCACTCATTCAGTCATTCCTCCATTCCACCATTCGCCAATCCTTCAATCCCAAATTTCCCTAATTCCCTCATTCATCAATCCGTCAATCCGCCAATCCGCCAATCCGCCAATCCGAAAATTCCCCAATTCCCCAATTCCCCAATTCCCCAATTCGCTAATTCGCTAATTCGCTAATTCGCTAATTCGCTAATTCAAAAATCCACCAAATCCCCCATTCAGTCAATCCGTCAATCCGTCAATCCGTCAATCCGAAAATTCACCAATTGCTTTAAATAAAATATCCGCTCTACTTTAAATTAAAAAACCTCACCCACAAAAACTGTGAATGAGGCTTTATTGAATGTGGGCCCAGATGGACTCGTGTGTCCCGCAGAAGAAGCTAATTTAAAACTCCATGCGGGAAACTACTCCGGCTGTTTTCAATTGGCGTGGTGGTCTAACTCCGCCATAATTTCTAATACAATACTCGGCGGACAGGCAACTGAGCTCGATTCAAAACAACATTACTATTAAAATATTCGCTATACTTTAAATTAAAAAACCTCACCCACAAAAACTGTGAATGAGGCTTTATTGAATGTGGGCCCAGATGGACTCGAACCACCGACCCTCTGATTATGAGTCAGATGCTCTAACCAACTGAGCTATAGGCCCTTTAAAAATAGACTGTAAAGCTACTCTTTATAAATCTTCTTTTCAAGAACTTTTTAGTTAAAAGTAAGATGAAAAAAGCGAGAAATCTTATACTTATTTTCCAGTGACTTAATCAATCCAGAAAGCATTTTATCAATTTCAATTACAGATTTATTTACGCTGTCAGATTGCAGATTATTAATAAACCCCAGTTCTAATGAAATTGTGATCAATGTATCTAGTTCACTAATTGATCCCCTTGAAATGATATAAAAATGGATTTTATCTTTTGTAGTCTTTCTTGCACTACCTTCCGCTATATTAGCGGCGATTGAAACAGAACATCTTCTGATCTGATTCTTGTGCCCATATTCTTCGGATTTAGGAAATGAACATGTTATTGCATAAACCTCTTTCACAAGAGATATAGATTTCTTCCATACATTCAGCTTTCTATGAGGTTTATCCATAATTAGATTTACTTACTTCTTACTTTTCACTCCTCTCTTCTTACAATATCACCTATTCAAGAACTCACCAATCCTTTCAACAACATATTCTAACTGCTCACCCGAAAGTTCCGGATAAATAGGAAGAGCTAATGAATGTTCAGCGGCAAAATTTGCTACCGGGTAGTCAGAATCAACTTGATTTAAATCTGCAAAACATTCTTGTCTGTGAAATGGAACAGGATAGTACACTTCTGAACCAATCCCGTTTTCCTTCAAGAATTTTTGTAATTCATCCCTTTTATCGACACGAATTATGTATTGATTATAGATGTGGTAGTTTTTATGACCTGACTCAGCCCACAGAGCTTTTGGTAACAAGACTTTATTATTTTCAGTAAATTCAAGAATTCCTTCTGATTCCGAGAGTCCCGCCTCAATGAACAATTTAGTATACATCGCTGCATTCTGTCTTCTACCTTCTGACCATTTATCAAGATGAGGCAGTTTTACTTGAATCACAGCCGCTTGAATGGCATCCAGTCTAAAATTACCACCAATCACTTTGTGATAGTATTTAGGGTCACCACCATGCACTCGTTTGATTTTTAATTGATACGCCAAATCATCATCATTTGTAACAACTAATCCGCCGTCACCAAAACAACCTAGATTTTTACTCGGGAAAAATGAATAACATCCAATATCCCCTATCGTTCCGGCACATTTACCATCTTTGTATTGTGTACTGATCGCTTGAGCGCCGTCTTCTACGACTTTCAGATTGTGCTTTTTAGCAATCGCCATAATCGGTTCCATATCGGCACTCTGCCCGTAAAGGTGCACCGGAATAATTGCCTTAGTTTTTTCGGTTATTTTTGCTTCAATCTGATTTGGATCAATGTTAAATGATACCGGATCACAATCAACAAATACGGGAACTGCGTTTAATCTCGAAACAACACCGGCAGTCGCGAAAAATGAATAAGTCGGTAAAATAACTTCATCGCCGGGTTGAATATCAATTGCCATTAGAGCAATTAATAAAGCATCGGTTCCGGATGAAACACCAAAAGCATGTTTCACACCCAAATACTCTTGAAATTGTTCTTCCATTTCTTTTACTTGAGGCCCAAGAATAAAGTATTGGGATTCAGCGCAATCAATAAGTGCTTTGTCCAATTCTGGTTTTAATGTTTGATACTGAGCTTTGAGGTCTAATAATGGTACGTTCATGTTTGTAGTCCTTAAATTGAGTCTGAAAGTGACAGAGTTACAAAGTAGCATAGTAACAGAGTAACAATGTGATTTAGATTTATTTGTTTTTCAAATGATTATAATTGTGATTAATATTATGGTTGAGATTCAAAGGTTAAGGTTGAGGATAAGAAAATTCCTACCACAAAATTAAAATCTCATCGCAATGCTGATATAATTTTATTCAAATCAGCATAAATTTTATTTAATTTTTAATCTAAATTTTCTGCAATATTCGCATTTATATAACCTATTCTTCTGCCGTATTCAATATGACTTTGCGTCTCCGATACAGATCCCCTTGAATAATAATAAAATTTAATTTTATCCAGAGTATGATTTCGACCGTAAGCTTCAGCAATATTTGCAGAAATGCTTAATGCTGCGCGTCTTAGCTGGGAGGTCAATCCATAATCTTCCTTCTTTGGGAATCCCTCTGAAAACTTAAAAACTTCTTCAGCCACATTCATAGCATCCACCCAGACGGGCATTTCCTTAAAACTCATATACATACTCTACCCCAAACTATTCCCTGCTTTACCTTTATCTTTACCTCTACCTGAGCCTTAATCTTAACCTACGTTATTTTATTCCTAACAAAACTTCAACTATCCTCTCAGCCGCTTTCCCATCCCAAAGCTCTGGAATTTGGCCATCCTTTTTATTTCCGGCAAGGACATTCAGTGCGGCTTCTTTTGCCTTATCAAGATCATGACCTAATAATTGATTAGTTCCTATTTCAATCGTGATTGATCTTTCGGTATTTTCTCTCAGGGTAATACACTGAACACCAAGAAAAGTAGTTTCTTCTTGTATACCACCACTATCTGTAATAACTAACTCAGCATTTTTCATCAACGAAATAAAATCCAAGTAACTTGCGGGTTCAATTAACTTAAGATTTTCAGAATCACTCCCTAGTAAAGAATGTTGGTCACAAATCTTCTTAGTTCTTGGGTGAATAGGAAATATTACTTTTCTTTTATGAGAGAGCTCAGTTAGCAGATCAATAAGATTTTTTAATTTATCGGGATCATCAACATTGCTGGGTCGATGTAGTGTAGCCAATATATAGTTTTCGTTAGAGTCCGAAATAACTCCATTCTCTGAAGATAACTTTTTTAGATAATAGCTTAAACTATCTATCATGGTATTGCCGACGAAAAATATTTTATCTTTTGAAAATCCTTCGCGATTTAAATTCTCTACCCCACTTTTTTCAGTAACGAAAAGATAATCCGAGATGCGATCAGTGAGAATACGGTTTATTTCTTCGGGCATTTCAGAATCGAAACTTCTCAATCCAGATTCCACATGTGCGCATTTAATATTCAATTTTTTAGCAGTGAGGGTGCACGCAATCGTACTATTTACATCACCGACTACAAGCACTAAATCAGGTAGTTCTTTGATTAATATCTGTTCAAACTCAATCATAATCTTTGCTGTCTGAACAGCATGAGAACTAGAACCAACTCCAAGATAATAATCCGGTTTGGGTAATTCTAATTGATTAAAGAAAATATCAGACATTTTGGGATCGTAATGCTGACCGGTATGACAAATTAAATGTTTTACTCTATCTTTGTGTTTTAAGAATTCACGACAAATCGGTGCGACTTTCATAAAGCCTGCCTGCGGTAGGCAGGTTCGGACGTGCACACACAACTGAAATTATTTTGAGCATAAAAAATCTTTTTCCTTTAAGTACCAATTACAAATCAAAGTTATTTGTTTTGTCCTATTTTCTTTTTTTGTCAAGTCTAAATATATCATCTTATACAACTTTATCATATTCGATAAAAATTATTTTATTCATTTGTACGAGTATTTTATTCCTCATGAGCCAAAACAGCCAAAAGTTCACATGGCATTATATTTCGAATAAATATTTCTATCAAATTTTGGTTTTTCTTCTTTTGATGCCTCTGCTCACTCTTCCTTATTCAATTAATATTACTTACGGACTTCATAAGATTATAAATCTTCTGTTCTTTGTTATCCCATCAATCCTATTTTTTCGAATAATAATCGAGTTCTATGATGATATCAAAATTTTTATGATCAATTCAGCGATAATGATCGCTTTTGCTTCAATCATACTTATTTTAATTATTTCTCCATTCTCCTACGAAGCGACAGCTTATGGTATCATGCAATGGAGCCATATTGCGTTTGGAAGAATCAGCTTGATTTTACTATTTATTTTGCTGGCGCTAGGAAGAAGCGATAACTCATACCGAAAGGTTTTAGCTGTTTTTGGAATCGTAGCCGTATTAATTTTGGCTTATTCGACCGGTTCAAGATTAACAATAATTTTTACTGTTGTTTTACTGCTTTTTTATTTGATCAAATATATAATTGACCATAACGCTCAAATGCTAATCATCCTCTTACTCTCCACCGTATTTTCAATAATGCTCATATCAGTCTTTAATGAATCTTTTCAATCCACAGACCGTTATGAATACTCAATAGGTAAAATCACTAATCCAATTGATGATTATTCCTTCGGGCCACGTGTTGCACTCGTTGATGTTTCGCTAAGGATCATTCAAAAGGAATTTTTATTTGGATTAGGATTCGGCGGGTTTAATTCGGACTATATCAATGAATTCGCGACCGAACAAAAATATCCGCACAATATAATTTTGGAAAGTTTTACCGAGATGGGATTGCTCGGTCTATTCTGGATTCTAATTTTGATTTATATAATTCTAAAAAACACAAAAAATATATCAACTGAATTATTTCTATTTTTCCTGATTATGACAATCTCAGCGTTATTCTCCAAAAACATCGCGTCACAACCTTTTCTTTGGGTTGGACTGGCTTTTGTAAAATATCAACCGAAAACTCCTCTTCCCTACACTTCAAAGCAGAATGCAAATCCAAGTGAAGATCTACGGCAACCCAGAAAAAACCCGTCATCCCGAACTTCAGAATAATTCAAACATCGCAGTTTCGGGATCTCCTTAAAGAAATCATGAAATTGCAAGATTGAGATGCTGAAATGAACCTACCTGAAGATAGTCAGATTCAGCATGACAATGTTAAAAACCTGTCATCCCGAACTTCAGAGTAAATCCAACATCACAGTTTCAGAATCTTCTTAAAGAAATCGAGGAAACAAAGAAACTGAGATGCTGAAATGAACCTGCCTGAAGATAGTCAGATTCAGCATGACAACCTCTTACAAACCCCAAAACCTGTCATCCCGAACTTCAGAATAATTCTAACTTCGCAGTTTCGGGATCTTCTTAAAGAAATCGCATTGGGTCTTATTAGAGTCAATCAAACCCATAATACAACCCAAAAGAAAAAGAAATATTATTCCCTCTTTTAAATTCCAATGTCCTATCCGGATCTTCATCTGTAACATTAATATTCTTCAGTGCTAACTTCGCGTATGTATCCTTCAAATATTCATATTGAACTTCCAACCCTAAAGTTGTTTCAGTTCGTACATTTCCGTACAAAAATTCTTTTGCTGGAATTTCATCTAAACCATATGCCAAACTAATATCATCCAAATCCCCTTTTCGATAATTTTCAAAATAGGATTGAATTTTAACTCGATGCACCGGTTGATAATTTATTTGAATCCTAAATTGATCAGCGTTCTGCCCTATCCAATGCCCCAAATCGTAGCCAAGATGTTTATAAGTGGTAGTTACATCTTTATGTTCATAAACCCATGGATTAATTTTCGTGTATTCTACAAATAAATCAAGATTGTGCACAAACAGATCAACAGCTGTCCCGCCGATAGTATATCCAAACCAAGTATTTCTAAGATCGGACTGAAACACCCTCCTTAATTCCGTTACTTCTAAATAAAATGTGTAATAAAAACCAAAATTCTTGGGATATTTCAAATAATACTCGAAAAACAGAGAGCCGTTTCCATCCTCAATCGAACCTTTCCCAACATCACGATCCAGGTACTTAAAAAACATAAAGGGGATCAACATTTCCGCTCGCACATCACCGCTGTAAACCGATGAATTCCCCATTGAAATATTCATCCAATCCCAAGGCGAAACTGTAAGCATATTAATCGCGATATACTTCGGAATAAATCTGTGCAGACTCGATTCAAAAATAGATTTTGTCGAATCGTAGTAATTATAATCGATTACTTGTGAATTTAACCAGCCGTGCATATAGTAAAATCTTAGCCAAGGCACCGGATTAATTTTTAAGTTGATCTGTGGGAAAGACGCTGAATTTGTACCTAAAATTAATTTGCCAAATTTACCATTCCCCCATTTATTATATCCCTTCCGGAATGAAATCTCGCCCCAGTCTGACGTATAAGTTATCCCGGCTTGGACATCACTAAACTCAATTCCATTTGGTGCCCCTATTTCATCATAACCTGTTCTAGGACTAAATAACTTCTCGCGGTCAACATTGTCTCCAATTTCTCCATTATCGGTCATATTGATATCTATTCCCCAATTCTGACCATACGTCGCATTTACTTTAATACCAAAAGATCTATTTGTCCCGGATTTCCCTCCCCAATTTGAAATTCCATATCCAACTATTGGTGTTGCAGACAATGAAAAAGAGGAATCCTTATATCCAAAACCAGATAAAGTGAAGCCTTCATCAATCTCAAATTTTTCAATAAACCAATCAAGTTCATCAGACTCAATCTCATTCATCTCAAGTTGAAATTCTTCTAATTCTTTCAGTTTATCAACAACCACACTTCTTGATTTCGGAAGAACCTCAGAATCAAATTGAATCCGGCCTTTTATCGCCTGCCTGTTCAAAAATTCATAAACCGGATCATTGACTGAGGTTAGTGAAGATTGGGCATGTAGCATTGATGAAAGCAAGAGAATGGGTAGGATTAATAAATGATGAAGGAATTGTTTTTTCATTGTAATAATTACAAAGGTTAATTTAAAAATTAAGAGGCATTAAACTTGAAGGATTGTTTTGATTGGTGCCACGCTATGGCAGTGAATTAATAAAACATCGATGCAATCGATAATTCACACTGTCATCCCGAACCTGCCTCTGCCGGCAGGCTTGATTCGGGATCTTCTTAATAAAATCGAGGAAATGAAAAAGTTGCAATTCTGATCCCGACACTTCGGGACACGATGACAAATCCTTAAGAGTTGCGATGTTAATCCAGCAAAGTCTTGTCATCCCGAACATCATAATAATTCTAACGTAGCAGTTTCGGGATCTTCTTCATGAAATCAAGGAAATGAAAAGATTGAGATGCTCATCCCCACACTTCGGGAAAGCATGACATTCTCTCACAAACCCCAAAACCCGTCATCCCGAACTTCAGAATAATTCCAATATCTCAGTTTCGGGATCTTCTTAATAAATTCGAGGAAATGAAAGAAGTGAGATGCTGAATCGAGTTCAGCATGACAATGTTAAAAGAACTGTCATCCCGAACCTGCCTCTGCCGGCAGGCAGGTTTA
This sequence comes from Melioribacteraceae bacterium, assembly GCA_021739765.1. GTDB lineage: Bacteria > Bacteroidota > Ignavibacteria > Ignavibacteriales > Melioribacteraceae > JAIPBD01. The sequence continues at coordinate 177,190 of JAIPBD010000008.1, read as the reverse complement.
TTTCGGGATCTTCTTAAAGGAATCATAAAAAGCTATATGAAAGATCCCTATGTGTCTTTACCACCCCATCCCTCATAACTACTTCAACCACTACGCGCGCGCTTAATAAAAATATTATAAAGCGACAAAAAGAAATATTTCATATCAGTTGAAAAGGGAGCTTTTTCATACGCATCAAGATATTTCTTTTCTGATGAAAGTATTTCATCAAAAGTTTTTGGGAGGTCTACATAAAATGGTGGAATTAACCCGGGTTTATATTTTGTCCGCTGATCCTGAAGTGAAGCCGGATATAAACTAAAATAGTGCCGGCTTAATGGTCGCACCCCAACGAGTTTTAATTCCCCTTTGAAGTAATTAATAAACATCGGAAGCTCATCAATCCAAAGTTTACGAAACAACTTTCCCCAGGTTGTAATGCGAAAATCATCTTTCAATTTACCGCCATCCGACAATTTATTTTTTTGATAAATATATTCTTGCAAATATTCAGCAAAAGGATGCATCGTACGGTATTTATAAACCCCGATTATTTTTTTATCTTTACCGATTCTGCTCATCTTAAATAATGGGCCATATGATGGTTTTTTGTCAAATACAGGCTCACCGACTTTTTTTACCGCAAAATGAAGAATATTGTTAATTTCAGTCTCTTCAATAATTTCAAAACCACATGCAACTAGCCTTCCTAGTATTTCAGCCCTCGAAAGAACCCGGCTTCTGCCCCCGGTTAACATAAAATAGATTTTTTTTAAGACGGGTAGTTTAGGAATAACTCTTTTAATGGTAAAATCAAACGGATAATATGCCGCAGCAAGAAATCTTGGGAACTTACTGAAAATCCTCCGCTTCCTTTCCATAAACGTTTCGCCCAACCCGATAAACATACCGCCAGAGGGAAGTTTTTTATTTACCGTTTCAAAAAATTTGTTGAGATAACGGATTTCATTTATCCGTTTAATATTTACAAAATTTTGAAGGTAAGGCTCATTTATATTGGTAATATTAAATCTGGATTGAGTCTCAAGTATTTTCGTCAGCGTGGAATCGAGAGTGATATGTTTTTTAATAAATCCTATTGTACCAAAATTTACATCTTCAAGCGAAGAATAATTGGTCTCCAATTCCGATCCGACACCGTATGTCAATGTGTACGTTTCTATTTTTTAGCTCGATAGTTTATTTTTGACTAATCGAAAGTAAAGATACGATATAGAATAGCAAATGTCTAAGATCACTCTAAAATTGAGTTCGATGGATAGCAACTTGAAAGTAAAAGGAGTAACGGAAAAAGATCAAAGAAAATAATGGATGTCTGTTCATTTATTTGCAGTTCTGGTCTTGGTGACAATCGAACCTAATATTTTTTTCAATTCGGCGGATTCATTGATCAAGTATTCCAATTCTTCATTGATTTTTGCCTTTGTCAAAGTCGCTTTTATTATTCGTAACCAATAATTGGACTCCCGCATTTCACGGAGAGATATTCTTACTTTATTGTTAAAATCTGCTCTGGAAGACCCAGCTTGTGACTCCTCATAATTGGCACCCGATGAAGAAGAACATTTCGCCAATTGATATCTTATAATTTTAAATTCGGGAGTGATTGGTAGATTAGGTAAATATTTAAACACTCTTACTGCAAAATTGAAGAGTCGTTTGTGTAAATCACCATGCATCCTAACGATAACCTATTTTATAATCTTTTAAACTACTTTAATCTTTTTACTTTTATCTTTATTCTTAATCATCACTCTCTTAACCACATTTTTGATATTCTGAAATATCAATTCTTTTGTCCAAAGTAAAGGATTATCGTGCCATCTCTCCGGATGAATTGTAAACATTACTTTATCGGGTAATTGATCTATATTATCAATTATTTGCTGAGTCGTCTTAAAGTTGAAATCATATTTAGATTTTACTTTATCCCTCACACTAACATTGTTTCCATTCCATCTCCTCCCAGTATCTGTAAAATATGCAAACTCATTAAAGTCTATGTCGTAATAAGGTTCCCCAATCAAACCCAGTTCTTTATAATTATACTTCTCCCATATTATTTTATTATCATACTTAGCACGAGGCGATCCATGCATACAAATAGTTTTTATATCATAATTTTTACGAAAAGTCTCTAAATGCTTACAAAAACTCTCATACGCCAAATCGATCAACTCATCCTTTTTTATCTTTTGTCTTTTATCTTTTATCTTCCTAAATACTAGGTCTACATCTTCATAGTGATACCCTATCTCATGCCCCAAATTTGCAATTTTTTGCATTATTTCTAAATCATAGCTTTCGGGAACGACACGGAAATAATAAGTACCTTTGATACCAAATGAATTTTCTATCTGAGCAAGTTTAAGTGAGTTTTGAGGGAGGCGGTCGACGTCGTGGCGAATAATTGAATTAGGATGCGTAGAAGAAAATACTTTTGAGTGCTCATTCTTAAGATATGATTCTAAAGAAGCGAAAAAATATCCTCGTTTTTGAAGTTCACCCAGAAACGATTTGTAAGTAGATTTAGTAAAATCCAATTTATTTTTTTGTTCCGATACCAATTAACTTGAGTGGGTGACTACCTTCTTTCGCCTGACTACAGAATTTGCAACTATCTGATCTTGTTTCAAAACGAAGAAACTCAAATGAGAACAAAGCTTTATTATATTTTTCAAACTCAGATTCATTAAAACCATTCCGAACATGACCGAACTCATGTTCCGTCTCATCGGCCATTATCTCAAAATGAAATGGGGTCTGGAATATAAAACGACCACCGGGAGATAACCACTCATTAGACAATACTAATAATAATCTTATATCTTCAATATGTTCAAGGACTTCCAAACTATAAATTAGGTCGAATGTGCCCTTATCAAATTTCATATTTAAGATATTACCAACCTCACCCCTGCAATCCAAATTTGCTATACTAGCAAGTTTGTTAAGAACTGATATGTCCTCTTCGTCCATATCAATACAGGTCCCTTTAGCCTTGGATAAATTTGAAATTGTCAATGCAATATTTCCAAATCCACTTCCAAATTCTAAAAATTTTTTGATTGGTTTTTCCAGTGCTTTTTGTACAATGAAATTTTCCGAGTTTAATCTAGGTCTTGAAGTTCGGAATGGTGGTGGAGGAAAACCATATATTTTTGAAAGGAGTGTAACTGGGAGCGAAAATAAAGTAGGATTAAATCCCATTTTTTTTTTAACTACTGAATGATTCATTAATATTTTTATTGCTGGGTACTTAGCAATTGGCAAACCAATTTTATTTCTCATTCCATCCTCATTTAAAGATTAACTGATAATTAATATTTTTTTTCATGACGATATAACTTTCTGGGAAATTTTCCACAAACCACAATAGAAAAGCAGTAACATCGATTTTATCTGCTAACATTTTTTTTTGCTTGACTTTCCATTCAGATTTGAGACCTGGATTATCAAGTAATTCTTTTGCTTTTTCAACTGCCAGTAAAAAATCAGATTCAGATTCTGTAAAATTAAAAACCATCCCATACTTGTTTTCTAATTCCTTTGTATAAAATCTTCCCGTATTATCTATATATATTCCTGGAACACCTAGAACTGCTGCTTCTGAAACCATAGTACTGCTTTCGCCAAAAACTAGTTCTGAATTACCGATAATGTGGTGCATTTCATCAGGTTGGAAGTTATACTGATACTTTAATAACTCATCGGGCAATTTACTCTCTGAGGAGATTATTATATTATTTTTTAGAGCTAATTCTTGTACTAGTTTGATTTTATTAGAATATGATATTCCTTTATGTCCATAATCATGAGAAGCATTCCATGATACAAAACGAATTAATATATATTTCGAAGGAAGATTTAGGTCACTTCTAATTTTAAAGTAATTTGGATGTAGATATGCAAGTTCATGGTATCCAGAATATCGTATGACTTTGTAACTTTGTAGAGGATGATCATAATCTCCTGTAAGGACTACTTTTGTAAAAGGTCGGTATAATCTAATCTGTTCAAAATTAAACGTGTCTTCAAGAGATATGTGGGGCTTTCGCAGAAGAAAGGCTGTATGAGCAGCGTATATTGAGCCGTGGCTAATAAAAATATCAGGTTTAAATTTAATTGCCGATAAATATTCTTTTAAATTGAACTCAATCAAACCCCAGATTTTTCCAACTTTAGATGTATATTTTCTACCAAATGACTTATAATTAAATCCATACTTTTTTAGTAAAAATATTTCATATTCTTTATCCCTGCAAGTAAATAGTACATCATGCCCGTTCTTTTGCATATCAAATGCAAGATTTTTAAATAGATGAACATGAGCGGGATGACCGATATCAATTAAGAGTTTCATCTTGAGATCATTCCTAATATTTTGACTCCTAACTCCCCTAATTTATATTTAAGAGAACTATTAATTCTTTTAAACCGACCAAAATTAACTAAATCCCCTCCAAACTTTGATTTGAATTCGCGAACACCATAATCTTCGTTTGGCTTGCCAGCACCCATAAAATCGAAATAATTAAGACTATTACGGGCAGCATATTCAATCGGGGCATATGTCGCTAGCACACTGGGGAAAAGATTATCGAATACTCCATCTAAACCACAAATATACCATTCATAAATAGTATCTTTGTATATCGGACACATTATCCCACCAACAATCTTTGAGTCATACAATATCAAGAAATATTTCCCCAAATCCTTGTCAGTTAAGAAATTTGTAAATAATTTAAAATTTGGTATTGGCTTACCAACTTTATTTTTGTAAAGATCTGATAATATTTGGTAGAATTCTGCAATTTGCGTTTCACTATTTCCTTCAATTATTATCGCACCTGCATTCAAACTTTTACTAATCTGTCGTTTCTTGCTCTTACTAAAATTCGACTTAGTTTTTTCTAAATTGTCTATGGGTACGATATAATTGAGATGCTCACTAAATATATAACCATTATCAAAAAATGCTTCACTATTGCTCGAGATATTGTTGAGGTTTCTGAATTCAGTGTAAATAGCTTTGTTTTCAACCAACTTGTTTAGTGAAATTAATAATTTGCGATATACAAAATCGTCATCATTTTTAACTAGTGGGCCACCCCAAATTATGCAGCGCTTAGACAGGTGCCCTTTAAGACCGCGACCCTCTTTAATTAATACAGCTAGCAAACTCCCGATTATTTCGTGCTGATTTCTAGCAACAATCAGAATTGAACTATGATTTTTTATACTACTAAAATAATTGTATGCTTTAGTCGATTGAAAAAAGTTGGCATGTGGATGATTATAGACAAAAGTTTCTAATTCCATTAAATCGAGCTTATGAGGGTCTGTTATTATATACATTTTTTTTTGTCAATTAGGTCAATGATATTATTATTACACTGCTTCTTTTAGCACTTCCTTATATAAATTGATTAATCGAGTAGCAATTGATTGTGAATCCAATCCTAACTCCAAGATTCTAGTTCTACCTTCAGTTCGTCCATTTTTTTTTGCAAAAATTAAGGCAGCGTCAATGAGTTCACACATATCTTCTGGACGAAAGGAGGACAAATAATAACCGGGCATGTCCCCAAACAACCATTTGACATCACCAACATCAGTAGCCACCACGGGTAAATTGCAACACATTGCTTCTTTTACTGCATTTGGAGAACCCTCCCAGAGGGATGTTAATAGTAGTAGGTCAACTGCATACAAATAATTTCTAACCTGCGAATGCTCTTTATTAAAAACTGTTATTAATTCAGCTGAGTTTTTTTTAATTAGACTAACCGCATCTTCTGCAAGCTGATAGTTCTTTTCATATCTAGAAGGATTCGACAAAAATAAAATATAATTCTTGTCCGGTGATAACCCAAGATTTTTCTTAGCTACCTCTTTTTGTACTACATCAAATTTCTCGAGATCTACTCCGTTCGGAAGCTGAATCGTTTTGGGTAATTTTAAAGATTTTTGCATCTCGGATGATTTAACAACTACCCTTCCCCAAATTTTAAATACATAGCAAAAACGGATTATAGTAAGCCAAAAAAAACTCATCTTTGAGTCACTTCCCATCAACGAAACCACAATCGGTTTTCTCGGAAAAGAAATTGTAACTGCTATTGCAGAAAGTGAATAATGTGCATGAATCAGATCATAATCATTAGATTTTAATTTGTGTCGAATTCCAGATACAGATTTTAAATAACCAGTAAAACCCTTTCCTTTAATAGCATGGATGTCTAAATCAACGCCATTTTTTTTTAATGATTCTGCTTGATTATTAACAATTGGGGATATGCCAAACTTATTATTCCCTGAACAAACAAATAAAATCTTCATCATTTATCAGAGATTAATTTAAAAGCACTTTCAAGCCGAAGATTAAAAGACGAATTTCGGTTAAATTCACCTTCTTCAAATACCCACAATTGATCTATAAATTTGTATCTCCCTCTCTTTCCGTCAACCAACATCTGATACTGATCCGACTGTCCAAAAATGCACTGCATTTCGTTAATTAATATACGTCCATCAACATCTTCAAAAACATCGATTGCTTGCGAAGTTAAATGGAATTTTTCCATTATTTCTCGAGCGAATGTAAACAAATAACTAGGTGGATTGTCATAGTTTTTTAAAGTTGAACCACTCGCCTTTTCACCAATTTTAAGTTTTTTATGAGCGAAATAGGAATCCCCGATAGCAACTATTCGCCATTCAAAATCATGCGGTATAAATTGTTGAAAAATCACAAAACCGTTTTGTGAATCTGATTTTTGACTCTTATATATGCTTACTTTATTCTTAATTTCTGAAGGGTTCACAAAATATTTAGCACCTCTTCTAATTAGTCCACCTTTCGAAAAATTAGGTCCCCAGCGTTTAGAAACTCCTTTTTTGGTGAATGCCTGATTTATATAATTATGCGCATCATTTAAATTATTTATTACTTTAACACCACTTCCTGAAGCTCCTATATTTGTCTTCCCAACTATAGGAAAATCAACCTTAGCTATGTAATTCATTGCTTCTTTTTGGTCGTAAAATATTCTTGTTCTAGCATGTGGTAAATTATTAGCTTCCATCCATGAATAAAAATACCGCTTATTCTCATATATATATATTTCTAGTGGCGAAGGATATATTGGGATATTCAATGCATGCTCTAAAATATGTATTCTTTCATCATAAAGTTGTTTAAACTTTGCTGTAAGTCCCGGCGGTTTTGCCAGGAGCAAATCATATTTTTCATTAGTTAATTGATCTAGCCAATCAGCATGAGTTAGTTTAATAATATTGTAACTTAACCGATTTGAGAATTCATTTATTGCTTTCACCCAATAAATATGATCATCTTCCAATTCATTTGCTAATATTGCAATTTTAGGCATTGTGAAAATTCTTTAAATTAAGAGATATGTTGATAGCATTTGTAACTATTTTCCATTCTGCCTCAACCTTTATAGATTTTAAAGACTCAAGGTTACTTAGCAAGAATTTTTTTTTGAACAATTTGAGAACCTCAGGATGCAAATGAGACAATTCTTTGCTACAATAATCATATAACCACAAGCCAAGAGGGAAATTCTGCTTGTATCTTCTTTTTTGCCCTAGAACAAGCCTAATAATTCGTTTTAGATTATGCAAAAATGGTTGATTCACAATCTCTTCCCCGGTGTAACTACCTTTTTTTGCGTAAAAATGTTTTGAAAGTCGTGGGTCTAGAGTATGGGTAATTTTGGCTAACAGATAAGAGTTATTAACCGATGAAATCGAAAATTTATTTTTATTGGGATACCAATCTTTGGATGATGCTATTTTTTCTAAAAAATCGATATCCATAAAAGGATTTATAATATATTTTATATGAAGACTAAACAAACTGGGATCTTGAGTATGATGTACTGAAGAATAATAGTTGAATGTGTGTATAAATTTTTGCTGTCGCTTGCTATGAGACCTATAATCAGCGATTATGGGTTCAATTGTATCCAATATCAATGCGATATTAATATTATCAATTTCTAAACCTTTTTTAAGTAAGAGTTTTTTAATTAGCTCTTCTTTTCTCTTTCTACCATTTATTTTATTTAATTGTGAAAACAATTTTGGAATTGTAAGATCATTATACTTAGGTTCTTTTAAGTATTCTCCACCAACGAGACCCGTAAAAAGCATTTCAGATTCAGGATTACTTACAGCCTCATTTTCTGCAGCTTCTAGTCTATGTGCACGATGGATATTAATCAGGGAATTCCCATATTGGACGATTAGTCTACACTTCGTTTCGAACCATTCACAACTTGGGTTGTTAACAAAATAAGTATTATGATTTAGTCTTAAATCAGCTGCAATTTCCTTAGAAATACTTGCATCTGCAGATTCTGGGTCCCCAAATGTAAATGAATTTGGGGTGATGTTATTGGAAAGTAAACCAGATAATACCATACGACTATCATTACCACCCGTAAGCGTGATTGAAGTGCCTGTAGGTCTGATAAATTCATGGTAACCACATATTAACCTCTTCCAATGATTTGCTAAATCCCCTATCGTGTCATCGGAAAAATTGGTAAAAAATAAATCAGTAGGTAGCCAATAATTGTCATAAGTAATACTTGAATCACTTGTAATTGTTACTTTTGAAGCGGGTTTACTGTAATTAACACCGGCAAAAAGCGTCATTCCATTAACAAAATGGTTTAATAAAGCAAAAGAGACAATATTTTCAATCGAGGGAGTTAATTCTATATTGTGAGCAATACTTTTCAGACTATTACTAATAAAATATTTTCGATCATTTTCGTAAATGAAGAATTTTTTTAGACTATGTATATCATTAAAAATGGAAATTTTTTCACCATCGATAATAATAATATTATACACACCTTTGATTTTCAAATAAAAACGATCGCCTAATTCGGCATATATTTTAGCCAATAGCGCAGATTGAGTGAATCTAACAAATTCTTTATTGAATTCTAGTCTTGGAAGTATGTATCCTTCAATAATAAAAAGAATATCATTGTTCTCGAATATTTGAAGGTCTTCGGAGTAATATAGGTCGAATGATTTATATTTTTTATTCGGTTTTCTATCCGTTTCAATATTAGTAATTACCCAATTCGTTTTATTCAAAATTGTCATAAATATTTCTACTTAACGCACTCCAGATACAAATCATTGTAATTTGCGACCATTTGTTCATTCGAGAATTCTCGACTAATTTTCTTGTAACTGTTTTTACCGTATTCCTTGAGCAATTTTGGATTGTTACGTAGCCGTAAAATGGCAAGTATTAATTCACGACAATCCTTTTCTGGAACAATAATTCCATTATATCGATCTTTTACTAATTCATTATTACCGCCGCTTTCAGTCGCAATCACAGCTCTCCCCATACTCATATATTCCATTATTGAATTAGAAATTCCCTCACCGTGAAGTGAATTTTTGCTTGACATCATTACACCAATATCAAAGCTATGAATAAAGTCAATCGGTTGCTCTATTTTGCCAAGGAATATTATGCGCTTTCTCAGATGAAATTCAACGGAATTTACAATACGCTCAAATGATTCACCATCTCCAATGGCGATAAATACTATATCTTCGTATTTATGAACTAGAGCAACGGCTGCTTTGATAAATGTATCATAATCCTTGCCATTTCTAAAATTGGCGACCATTCCTACAATAAATTTATCCTTTAGTCCATATTGATTAATTTTTTGTTGCGAAAATCCTGAAGGAGAATTATTTATTTTTATTCCGTTATATATATATCGATATTTTTGGTTATTACTTTTTTTTATTGATTTTAACCCAGCTTTAGAATTTGCAACAACAATATTAGAAACCAAATAGCTGATGTGATTGAGTAAATACCTTTTACTTAATAATGGAACAGCAGCACTCCCTCTAATTGAACCATTAATATGAGGAATTTTAGTGAAAATAGAAGCTAAACCTGAGAAGATAGCAGATACTACGTCCCACGTATGTACAATGTCAATTTTATGTTTATTAATATATTTTATAAGATATAATATATAGGATACAGATTTTCTATTCTTTTCATAAACTACTATGTTTTTAACATGAACATTAATACCTTTATAGTAATTGTTTTTATTAAAAGTTATTACATAGATATTATAATTTTTTGGTAATCCAATCACTAATTCAAAAAGTTGCTTTTCTTTTCCTCCAATATTGAGACTATCAATAATTAATAATAAGTTCAATCAAAATCTCTTAATAATTAATCTAGGATGGTTACAATTCAATGAGTTTTAATTGATTTAAATTGGAGAAAAAATCCGGGTAGCGAACTTAGCATTACAGAAAAATAGAGCAATAAGGATACCGAAACCGCAATTTCATTACTGACAGAAAAAATTGAAAAGAAATAGACAAATCCACCTTCGCGGATACCTAGCCCACCAAAAGAAATTGGTAGCAATGTAATAAAGAATATCAGTGGGACATAAAAAATATATTCTATTAAATCGATTTCGACTCCTAGCGATATTGCAAGAAGAAATATTGTGAGTATAACTACAAAATCGTATAGTAAAGCATAAAATAAAAGTAGAATTGATTGTACATTCATTTCAAAGTATTCGGAAAAATAATTCGCATACTTTTGAATCTTTTTTAAGATTTTATTTTGTGAAGAAATTCTATTTTTCAATATTTTCAAAAAAGCACACACTAATATGAATACTATGGTCAGCAGTAATATTAACTCGACTATTAATTTGGTCTGCAGAACTTCAGATGAAAGACTTAAATAGTAACCTACAAGCACCAAGACAAACAGTCCTAGAAGATTATAAATACGATCGATAAATATCGAAACGGTTGCCTTTTCTTTTGAAATATTATTATCGCTCAATAAATACATTACTTTAACAGCATCACCACCAATTCGGCCGGGCAGAAATTGATTGTAGAATGAACCTATCCAAGTGATTTTCAAAAGATATAAATAGTTGTAACTTATTTGTTGCGAATTGAGTAAGAATCTCCATTTGAATGCAGCTATAAAATAATTTGCCAAAATAATTATCGCAAATAAGGAAATTATTTTAGAATCAATACGCTTTAATAATTCAAAAATCGATGATAATTCAAGACTTTTGCCAATGTAAAGTAATAAACATATCGATATAAATATTTTAATATATCGGCTATACTTTACAATAAATTGTTTCAAAACTTTACCATGCCCCCTTATAAAAGGTCAGCAATTCATGATCACTTATAGCCTCAGTCACCTTTTTTCCAATAAAATAATAACTTGATGAATTATCATATGCACCCTTTTTATTTATCAATAAATAATCAAAATACTTTAGAAAAAAGGAGGTGATATGCCCAAATGCGATTAATAAATATCTTATAGTTTTATTATTGGTAAAACTTGCTAAAAAGAAAGTATAGCTCCATGCCAGAGCAGTTCCAGGTCCACATGATGGTCCATCATCAATTGTTATAAATTTTCGAAACAACCTTCTATGACCTAAATAAGTAAATCTAGTAAAATCATATGGCGCCATATGAGATTGCTGCATGAAAGGTGTGCTGGCATAGACGATACCTGAAATTTTCATAACTCTATAAATTTCACTAACAACTAAATATGGATCTAACACATGCTCCAGTACTGCATTTACGATTACACCGTCAAAATAATTATCAACAAAAGGCAAACTATGTCCATCCGCTATTATCTTAGTGCGAGGCCCAAATGCTACATCCGTTTCAATTAATTCAACATCCTGATCTGCTAATAGTGGTTCCATTCCAGGTGTTAATATGCTACCACCAACTACAAGTATTTTTGGTCTTTCATTAAAATCTTTTATTTCCTTATAAAATCTCTTAAAGTTATTTTTTCCTTTAACATTGTTGGTAATCGACGGTAGTATTTTTCTTGCGAGAGTGAAGATTTTTCGCTCGCTGGAATTAAATGTGGTATCTTCTTTCTTTGTGAAATCTGATTTCCTAAATATACTTTTAGTCTCCTCTATCAAAATGGGTATTCCATCCACGATAGGATAATGATTGGAACATGATTTGCATCTAAGTTGATCGCTAAAATATTCTATTTCAGAAGCACATCTTGGACATATTATCTTGTATTTATATTTTTGCTCTGTCGACATTTTGATATATTCGCACTTTAATTATTAAGTATTCGTCCTATATTTAATTATTTTTGCAGGGCAGCCTACAGCAACTCCAAAGTCGGGTACATTTTTAGTCACTACTGCTCCTGCCCCAATAATAGCACCTTCACCTATAGTCACTCCAGGAAGAATAATGGAGCTGGTTCCAATATCTGCGCCATCCTTAATTTCCACCGAATTATATACTAATTCTTCGTGCAAGACAGGTTTTTCCAAATCTTTGGGATCATGCTGCGAAGTCAATATTTTTACGAACGGTCCAATGCCAACAGATTTTCCAATCGACAATCCTCCAGCACTATGAAAATAACAGCCCTGACCTATCCAACAACCATCTGCGATTTCTAAGGAATTCTTGTAATATCCTTTTAGTATAGTTTTATGTCCTATGTAAATATTATTTCCTAACTCAATTTTTTCTGGGTGGAAAATGAGGACCCCTTCTTCAATTATAACATTATCCCCAATTGCTTTTAAAAGCTTACGAGATACTTTTCCATTCCCATGAGAACTGAATAATTTTTGTTTGGAATGATCCATCATATGATTTAAACTTTATAATTAGTTAAAATATTACAAATATATTTGATTTCACTAACTGCTAGATGATGCCCCATCGGTAAGGCAAGACCTTGATGATAAGCGGATGTAGAATTTGGAAGCTCTGAATCTTTTAAATGATACTTATTTACATAATAATTCTGCAAGTGAACAGCTTGCGCACCCAAATTGGTTTCAATACTATTCAGCTTCATATATTTAATAATACTATCTCGACTTATTTTATCACCAACTAAGATATGGTAGGTCTGATATACCATATACCTATCAAGAAAAGATTGGGGTATTTGCAACCATTCAATTTGATTTAGAAGGCTATTATATATATTTGCTTGTTCAATTCTTTTATCAATTAATTCGTTTACAATATTAAGCTGATGCAATCCAAGAGCCGCTTGAAATTCAGTCATCCTATAGTTAAATCCAGCATAAAGAAAATTCATATTATTTTGATCATAATTAATTCCATGATTTCTCAAAGATCTAATTTTATCTGCTAAATATTTATTTTTTGTTGTAATTGCTCCACCTTCACCAGTGGTTATTGCCTTACGTGGATGGAAACTGAAACATCCTAAATCGCCAATAGAACCTACCTTGTCGCCTTTGAATTGAGTACCTAAAGCGCAAGCTGCATCTTCGACTATTTTCAATTCATATTTATTTGCTATACTAGTGATATCATCCATCTTCGCGGCTTGCCCAAATTCATGAACCGGCATTATCGCTTTAGTATTCCTAGTTATCTTTGATTCGATTTGGGATGTGTCGATGCAAAAGTCATCAAGAGTAATATCAACGAAGATTGGTTTGGCTCCAACCAATTCTACAACATTGGCTGTAGCCGGATATGTGAATGCAGGTACAATTACTTCATCTCCGGGACCGATTCCAAGTGCAACTAATGCCAGATGAAGTGCAGCCGTTCCATTTGAAACAAGGATAACATTATCTACACCGATATATTGAGCAAGAGCTTCTTCAAATTCTAGTACATATTTCCCCTGGACTAAGTTTCCCGATTTCAAGATTTCAACTACTGCTTGAATGGAACTCTCGGAAAGAAATGGTTTGGCAAGTTTTATCATAAATTATTACCGATAATCAAATTAAATTATTTTTTATCCAGTCTGCGGTTCTTAAAATACCTTCTTCAAGATCAACTTTTGCTTTAAACTTCAATATTTTCTTTGATTTTATAACACTAGGTATTCTTAGCGCAATATCAGCCGATAAAGGGGGAACAAATAATATTTTTGATTCTGATTTTAACACTCTACACACAGCTTCTGCGAGACCTAGAATTGTGGTTATTGCTCGGGCATTGCCAATATTGAAGCTTTCACCAATAGCTTTCGGTTCATCAAGACATCGCATTAAACAATCAACAAAATCATCAATATAGCACCAAGCTCTTATCTGAGTTCCATCTCCATGTATTGTAATATCTTCATTTTTCAGCGCTTTCTTAATAAATACCTGAATGGCCCCCTCGCCTGTCTGTCCGGGACCATAAACATTAAATGGTCTAACTGAGACAGTGGGTAATCCAAATTCCCTGTGATAAGCGAAAGATAGATGTTCACCTGCAAGTTTGCTAACAGCGTAGGTCCATCTCGCTTCTCCAGCGGAGCCAGCGACTGTGTTGTCATCTTCTGCAGATTGAAATGCCATAGACCCGAATACTTCGGAAGTAGAGAAATCAATGAATCTGTCCGATATATTATTAATTCGTGCAGCTTCAAGCGCATTTGCAGTGCCAATCATATTCACTCGCATAGTAACTGTCGGCTTTTTAATAACAGTATCAATACCCGCTATTCCGGCAGCATGTATTACTAAATCAACTCCTTTCATACTCTCAACCAAGAGGTTAAAATCCAAGACATCCCCTTCAATCACTTTAACATTCTTGTGTTTGAAATATGGACTGCTCGAAAAAGTATCCCTGTGAAAATTATCATAAATGATAATCTGATTATTCTCAATCAGCTTAGAAATTATAGTATTTGCTATAAAACCGGCACCACCGGTAATAAAAATAGTTTTGTTTTTAATCATAGTTCTTTCTTGTAATATTTATTAAACAATTGTTTGTATTTATCAATAACAAATTTTTGTAGAAGTTCTTCGTCAAAATAATTTCTCGCAACTTCCCTACAATTATTGTACTGAGATAAATTTTTTATCATGAATTCCAAATTAGATACAAATTCCTCTTCATTCCACATAGTTTTTCCTATTGAATCTAGTTCAGTTTTAATACCAGGGAAATGAATAAGATGATTGGATATAACAGGAATATTGCATGCAAGTGCTTCGATGGGTGCATTTCCAAAGCCTCCGCTGTGCACTACCGCACCATGCGTTGGTAGAGTGTAAATATCGCAGGCCTGCATATACTTTACAATATTCTCTTTTGGCATCCTTGTCCTAACAATTGCACCACTCTTAACTGCCATTGAATAAAACTCATCATCCTCGTCACCTCCGATTAAGACAAGGTCCGTGTTAGGAAATTTCGTCCTATACTCAAAGTAATTTTTTATAAGCCAATCAACACTTTTAGTGCGATAAAATTTGCCAACATATAGAATTAATTTTGATTCGATCGGGAGATTTAATTCCACCCTAAGTGCTCTTTTATCTTTAGTAGGATAAAATTTATCGAAATTTATTCCATCTCTTTGAAAGTATACATTTTTCATTCTTAATTTCTTTAACATATAGTCATATTCTGTAAAGGAGGCTGCAAAATAACAATCCAATTTTTTATAAGCGGAGACCTGATTCTTGTGATGATACAATTTAAAGAGTTTATGAAATGGCTTGAACTTTGAGATTTTGTCAATATGGAAGATCGGAAAGGATCCGCTCTGATGGCTAACAATAATCGGCACATTATATTTCTTCAATTGATGAATGAAATTTGTGAATAATTTAGTATGTCCATCCTGAAAATGTACTAAGATATTATAATTTCGAATTTCTTTTTTAAGTTCTAGAAGCATTTTACTGGATGAGCTCCAAGAACCATATACGGGTAAATAGTGAGAAGAACTAGGGAAAAGTCTATGTAAAATTCCATTAAATCTTTTAGAATATATTTTATTTATCGCACTTCCGTAAGGACGCCAGCATTCCAATTCAAATTCACGAGTTAAGTTAATCGTTCTGCTAGCATTTAAAACATGAAAATCTTCGAAAAAGAAAAAAGCATATTTAACATTTTCATCAATCTCAAGATATTCAAATACATGTCTTTGAATGATTTCAGAAAGGCTCATCCCCTCAATAGATTTAAATAAAGGTGGTGCGCTAAGTATATTT
This sequence comes from Melioribacteraceae bacterium, assembly GCA_021739765.1. Taxonomy (GTDB): domain Bacteria; phylum Bacteroidota; class Ignavibacteria; order Ignavibacteriales; family Melioribacteraceae; genus JAIPBD01. The sequence continues at coordinate 161,096 of JAIPBD010000008.1, read as the reverse complement.
ATTATTTTATAACTTTTCGTCATTATCTCTTCGGAGTTCAACAGATATGTATTTTTTTATTTTACCAATATTAAACAATAATTTGAAGTTAACGTAATCCTCTTCAGTTGTAATTTTCAAATAATAACTTAAAATAAAATATAGCGGGAAAAATAATACTACAAAAAAGATTTTGTAAATTAATGCATCACCAAACAAGACGTAGAGTATATAGTATATAGAACTATAAACTAACCCAAATACAAATGATGATAAACCGTGACCAACAACAAGTCTACTATCAATTTTTTTAGCAAAAATTAAGAAGCAAAGTGCAAGAATAACATTCGATATTAATATGGACATCGATAATCCTAGACCTTTTAGATTTAAAAATTCTGGATAAACTAAAGTGATCGCTAATAATAAAAACACAAATAGCTGAATAGTATAAAAATATGCTAAGTTTTTAAATTCTCCTCTCCCTGAAATTATATTTCCGTAAGGTGTGGCACTCACCATTAAAAAAGTTGAAAAAGTAATGATCGCTAGAATCGGTATTGAACCTATATACTCTGCGCCCAATAAAATAAGAATTATCTGGTCAGAAAAAATTGCAATAAAAAGTGCAAGCGGTAAGATGAAATTGAAAGAAAACCTAGCAAATTTCTTAATTTTATGATTGATCTCGTCAATCTTATCCTCAACAAAAGCTTTAGAAAATATAGGAAGAAATAGTATCCCAATCGAACTACCAATCATTTGAATGTAACCACCAAACTTAAACCCTGCTGTATATATGCCCACTTCTGTAGAATTTGTAAAAAACTGAAGAATAACTTTATCAGACATATAAATTACACTTTGACAAATCATTATAATGATTATAGGACCTGAAATTGAAAAATACTTTCGAGCAATTTGAGAATCGAACAGCTTAAGATTAATTTTTGTACTGAATAGCTTATAGTAGATGAAAAGCACAATCATTGCGGCAATAAATTTAGTACTCACGATTGCAATGGCACCAAATCCTATTAAAACTACTGAAAGCCGTAAAATCTGAAAGATCAGATTGTAAAGCATATTAGGTATATCTTGCCTAGCCTGTTGAACCTTGGCTGCGAATGTAGTTTTCGGAATAGTATAAAGTTGTTCTATTACAGTAACCGACAAAGAAAGGAATATAACAATAACATGTTCATTACTTTCAAAATTCAAATTCATAAAATAATATTGTATTATAAATACTATTGAAACAAAAACAACAAATATTATCAGTAGGAGAAATTTTATTCTCACCATTGTAGCTAGAAGGGCACCTTCATTATGTTTCCCTTCTGAAACCAATTTTATATGAGCTGTCCCAATTCCTAAATCAGAAATGAATTTAAACGTATTTGTATAGGCCAAAGCGAAAGCCACTGTCCCAATAACCGTGGGTCCAGCTACTCTAGCTACTACAACTGTAACGGCTAATTGGATGAATTGATTAATTATTTTTGACGAATAGCTAACTAATAATTTTTGAGCTAACATAAAATGGCGTATATTTAATGTCAAATGGCTTTTTCTTAATCCTAGATAAAAGCATTCTGTAAATAATATATATACCGAAAGAGGCATATATTATGAATAAAAATTCTATCGGATGCCTGTATCTCTCTCTACTCCAGACGAATGTATGTAATATTGCTTGGATAATAATTGGAATTATAAAGTACAGATATTGCCATTTTCTTTTAATAACTAAATACATAAGTGCAAGAACTGTAAAAATTAGGACTATTCCATAACTAAATATATTGGCCAGATTATGTTTGTTAGACCAAACATCAAATTTTCCACTTGGATACGGGAAAAAGTTTCCTTCAAATTTTGTAACTCTGAAGAATTCTCCGAGCATAAACAATCTTCGTTCCAAATAATTCGATGGTGGATAAATATCTTCTAATACGGCTTCTATTTCTGCTAAAGATCTATTTCGCGGATTCAAACCTTTTTTAATTAATAACCTTTCTTCATTGGTAATAATCTTAGCTGAGTGAACCGAATTTTCAGTACTTGAAAGATTAATGCTATCTTCCATAAAAGACTGAGCATGGCGTGAATGATTTGATCTAAAATCTAAGTAGACACTGCTGATCACGACTAAACCATCATAAGCGATATAATTACGAATTAACCAAGGAAGGGACATAACAATTATAAGGAGCGTGTAATAAAAATACTTTTTAATTAAGACTCTACTGATCTGAAATGGCCAATAAGCGAATATTAGCAGAGGTAAAAAAAATAAATATCTTGGGTCCGTATGAATGAGAAGTGTATAAAATAAGCTGGCTACAGTTAAATCTTTAAAGGATTTTGGATTTTTGATATAAATCAGTAATGAATAAATGGATGCGACAACAAAGAAAAATATCATTGTTTCTCGCAGAATTGACCCCGTATATCTTAAATAAGGGAGATAAAGTGTTGAAATAGTAAGAGATAGAAAAGCGACTTTTTCATTGAAAAGGTGCTTCGAAATATAGAATATGAAAACACAGGAAAGTACACCGAGAATAGCTTGAAAAAAAATGACTGCGGTAAAATTATTAACACCAAATATTAAATAAATAATTGAAAGAAAAAAGGGGTAGACAGGGGCCCTTGCATTTTGCTCGCTCGGATTAATAATCCAGTTTGGCTTATTAATTATTTCTAATGCGTTAGCATTGTATAGCAAACCATCATTTTGAGGAGCTTCGAAGAAAATATTTCCAATAAATACCCTCAAAATTAATGCAGTAAGTATTGTAACCGCAAAAAGTATATTGTGTCTACTTATTATCAATTATACCAGTATATATAGATTCATATTCAGAAATAACATTATCCCATTTAAATTGGGAAAGTTTATTATTTACAGCACTCTGACTTTTAATAAATTCCCCCGAAGATACTTTGAGTATAGCTTCTGATAACGATTTCACATCACTTTTTTCAACAAGAATCCCAATATTTTCATCAATTAAGTATGTAATATCACCACATATAGTTGAAATAATAGGTAAACCATTTGAGAGTGCTTCAAGTAGCACGAATGGAAATACATCAATTTTTGTAGGTAAAATAAAAAGGTCACTTTCCGCAAGTTTTTTTTGTTTATCCGATTCTGAAACAAACCCCCTAAAATTTATTTTATGATTTAAGTTTAGATCAGCCACAATTTTAATTAATTCGTTCTTATATTCACCATCTCCGATAATATTAAATTCAAAATCAAGGTTATTCGAGATTCTCGACAAGGCCACAATCGCATCTTGAATGCCTTTCGATTCAATAAGCCGTGTTATTGTCAATATCGTAAATTTGCTATTATTGTTAGATTTTTTGTTTACATTTGATAAATCGATACCATGCCAAATTACTGGGAAGCGATCAGCCTCCCTGTAAGTTTTTTTAGCTAAATCTCTAAGATACATACCAAGACTCACAACTTGATCTGCATTTTTCCAAATTATTTTAATAGCAAAACGTAACGAAATAATTAACCTAGAATCTCTATGGTAAGGGACATCTCCCCCACATAGTGTAATTATGTATGGTGTTCTTTTTATTTTTTTAATGAAAAAGGAAAGTATTCCAGCTGGTATCGTCATAAAAGAATGCGTAAGTTGGATATTATTATCATTTATGATACGTAATGCCCTAATTGTTCCAAGTATTGTAAAAGATAATAAAGAAATAAATGAGGAGTTTTCTAATAAACTTTTTCGTTTACTCCATACTTGTTCAATCCTTATTTTGCCATCGCAGTTAAAAAGCTCCGTATTCTTATATGAAGTGGTTAAAACAATAACCGAATGGTGATTGTCTATTAGCTTTTTAACTATCTGGTATGCCACATTGGCAGTTCCTCCACCTACAGGAGGGAACTCATGTGTAATAACTAAAATATTCAATGGAATATGAAGCCAATATGAGTAAAAAGACTAAGAAAATGAAATGTAATCAAGATCGAAATCCACTTGGCAAATTAACCAATGTTTTTTCGAGAATATTGGAGTTGATTAATTCACCGCGCTGACAACCTTGATACATAGGTAACTCACTCAATAAATTCCATATAGGTCTAGTTTTAATACCATTTGCATTAGTTTCAGTAAGAAAACGCGTTCGTAATGATTCATTTTCAAATTTAATTGTATTCAACCAGTAATTTGGATTCATATTTGAATTGCCAAAGTAACATTCAACTTCCGTATTATTGAAATGATTATAATAACTCTCCGCAGTTTCTTTTTTATTTTTTAAAATTTCAGATATTTTTTCCATCTGAGCTACCCCTATTGCAGCATTTATATTTGGCATTCTATAATTATAGCCCACCTCATTGTGAACAAATTCCCATGGATGAGCAACTTTTGCAGTTGTAGATAAGTGTTTTGCCCGTTCAGCGAAATACGCATCGTTCGTTATGAGCATTCCACCACCGCCAGTAGTTATAGTTTTGTTTCCATTAAAACTCAGTACACCAGCTTTGCCATAAATTCCTAAATGTTTATCTCCAATAAAACTCCCCAGTGCTTCTGCTGAATCTTCAATCACAGGAATGTTAAATTCGACACCTATTTTGACAATTTCTTCGATATCACATGGAAATCCAAATGTATGCATAGGTATGATAGCCGAAATTCGCTTTTTTGTAGATTTATTAAAACATCTTGTCTGATTCTTATTTTCCTCTAAATTATTGATTTCTTCCTTGTATGTATTTTGTGCAAGCCAATTACGTAGCGATTCACTAGACATACCTAAAGAGGCAAGATCTACATCTACGAACACCGGGTCGGCTCCTGTATACTTGATGGCATTTGCAGTAGCCACGAAGGACAGAGACTGTGTAATAACTTCTTCACTAGCACCAACCCCAGCAACTTTTAATGCAATATGTAAAGCGCTTGTACCATTAACAAAAGCTACTGCGTGATCAACCCCCACAAACTCTGCAATCATTTTTTCAAAATAAGTTACATATTCTCCCAAATAAGAAACAAAAGTAGAATCTATACAATTATTTAAATATTCTTTTTCATTTCCCAAAAATGCAGGCTCATGCAAATTAATTATACTTTTATTATGATATAATTTCTTGATGAAATCTATTTCTTTATTAAACATTATATATTTCCGACTTATAGTATTGAATATTTTGCCTCATCCATTCAATAGTTTTTTCCAAACCTAAATCAAGATTATATTTGGGAGACCAATTAGTTTTTTCTAATAATTTCTTATTATTACAGTATAATCTAGTAACTTCACTTTGTTCAGGCCTTATACGATTTTCATCTACAGATAATTCAAATTGATAATCCATAATTGATGAAATTCTTTCAATTAAATCACCTATAGATATTTCAAAATTCATCCCAATATTAGTAACCTCGCCTATTAGGCCCTCAGATTCGAAAATGGAAAGAAAACCTTGACATGTATCTTCAACAAAAGTAAGGTCCCTCGTAGGATTTAGATTTCCGATTTGTAATTTTTTTTTATTATTTAATATTTGACTTATAATAGTTGGAATTATTGCTCTAGCTGTCTGTCTCGGACCATACGTATTAAATGGGCGGACAATTTTAACCGGTAAATTAAATGACTTTTGATAACTAATTGCTAGTTGATCGGCCGAAATTTTTGTGGCCGAATAAGGTGACTGACCAACCAAAGGGTGACTTTCATCAATTGGAATGTATTGAGCTGAACCATATGTTTCACTTGTAGAGGTAGTCACTATATGTGAAATATTATGGAATTTTGCTGACTCCAAAATATTATAAGTCCCAACTATATTTGTGTCTATATATGCCTTAGGAGAAACATAAGAGTACGGAATACCTATCAAAGCCGCTAGATGGAAAATTGCATCGCAACCCTTTGATGATCTAAATACAGAATCAAAATCTCGAATATCACCTGTAACAACTTCAATATCGTTTTTATAAATTGATTCTTCTAACCATCCCCATCTGTTTTGAGAATTATAATGTACGAAAGCTTTTATTTCAAAACCTGCATTGCACATTAATTCAACTAAATGAGATCCGATGAATCCTGCTGCTCCAGTTATAAATATTTTCATAGATTTTTACTTAAAATGTTTATTATAAACTTCTTGAGCTTTAGTATAATCACCAACTTGACCAATATCTAACCAATATTCTTTTATCTCATATTTGATTATTGGCATATTATTATCAAGTAAAAAGTGAAGTAAGTTATCCATCCCGAAATATGTGTTTTCGGGTATATATTGAAAGATGGAGGGGTTAAGAACATAAACACCTGCAAGTATATTATTTTTTAGATTGGGTTTTTCTTCAATACTGGTAACATAATCTCCGTCAAAAAAAACGTTCCCAAAGTCGAAAGGCATAATATATTCTTTTATTCCTATCGTAAGCAGGCTCGATTGCTTTAAAGCGAAGTCATACATTTCATTAAATTTTAATAGAGTTAGAATATCTCCATTCATTAGTAAAAAAGGTTCAGTTAATTCATTTTTTAATAAAGTTAAAGGACCAATAGTGCCTAATGGTTTTTCTTCCTTACTAAATTTTAATTTTACGCCATAGTTTTGCCCATCACCGAAAAAGTTTTCAATATAATCTGATTTATAGTTTGTGGCTAAATAAATCTGGTCGAAACCACATTTTTTTAACTGCTCCATTTGAATTTGAAGTACTGATTTTTCTCCAACGGGCAATAACGGTTTGGGAATAATTTGCGTAAATGGAAGTAATCGTGTACCAAGTCCACCAGCTAGAATCACTGCTTTCATATTTAATTAACTAGTCCGCTTTATTAATAAATCAGCCATTAAACCTAAACTAAAAAAAAGAAACGTGAAAATTGGGAATAGGACGGAAGATTGGCTTAAATCCCCGTAGACAACTATATCCCTATAAAGCACAAAAATAGATCCAAATAAAAGGAAATAAATGATCGGACTAAAAAACTTAAATGGTCGAAAATAAAGTGCAATTCTCAGCAACAAACTGAAAAAACCAATAGTATCCCTAATCGGTTTTATCTTTGATTTGCCTTCACGCTTATAATAGTCAATTGGAACAAAATCAATATCATAATCTGAGCAGAGCATACTCACAGTAATTGAAGTTGTAAATGAAAATCCGTTAGAGAACAAATGGTAATATTTCAAAGCAATATTTTTCTTAAATATGCGCAAGCCAGAATTTATGTCTGGAATTCTATATTCTGTAATATAATTTGCCAACTTTAATATAAAATATTTGGGAACCTTTTTATACCAAGGGTAAGAAACATTTTCTCCAATTCTAGCTCCAACCACCATGTCTAATCGACTATCATTATAATGTTCGTATAGACGCTTTATCTCGTGGTTGGGATAAGTACCATCTGCATCGGTAATAACTATATCCGAATATTTAGCATTACGTATACCTGATTTTAATGATGCCCCATAGCCCTTATTAACTCGATGGTTAATAATTGAAATATCAGGTATTTTATTCAGTTCACTTGCGGTTTTGTCTGAGGATCCATCATTTACAGCAATAATTTCGGACTGAGAATCAATGTCATTCAGATACTTTTTTATTTCCAAGATTGTATTAGCAATACTAGCTTCTTCATTGAAAACGGGTATAACAACAGATATGCCTTTCATAAATACTCTATTTTATTTTTAATTCATAAGATTTTAAATACTTATTTAATATTTCTTTTTTCTTATAATTATTATATACAAAAAACATTTTCTTAGTAAATTTATTTAAATATTTATTTTCAAGAAATGCTTCTTCAACGAACAAATCATCTGCCTTAATTTGAGTATTACTTTTTTCTATGGGCATAAATTTAATTTCAGAATTTTTAAGAGTAATTCTTTTTGCAAGCATATCAAGTTGCACAAACCAAAGAAACAAATCATAAGCTTTAAAACGTAATTTCGATTTTCTTTGTTTGATTAGATCAAAATATTTGTTAAGAGCAATTTGATTAAAATACGGGATCGAATTAATCCAATCTAGATCAATTTTTGCGAATAAATCATCTATGAGATCGTATTTAATCCAATCCTCGTACATGTGATACGAAGTTTTGGCAAATCTATTTATATATTTTGTTTGACCGGACAGTGCTTTATTAGTTCGGGCCCAAGGTACGCTAGAGATCGCATTATTAAAACTTATCAATATTTGATTGTAAATTTCATTAGTACGTATGGACGGGTGTAAACTCCATATAAATTTGTAAACCTCTGGCGCTGTAAATATTTGATAAATTTCACAATTTCTCCGTATTATACTCATCGCATGCGCAATCATATTACGCATGTAGTGCGCTTGCATCTCATATTCGACTAAAATAAATTTCTCTTTACTTATACTTCTCGATCTAAGTAAGAGAAGCTCACTTTCCAACTCTCTAATGGCAATTTCTTGGTATTCTGGTATAAACAATCCAAATTTATCTTTTGGCTTAATCAATTCTAATTGTAATAAATGCTTTCCACTATACTCTGCCCTTCCAATACTGTCTCCATAACTTGCAGCCATCACAAGTGAGTTTGGACTTATATTTTTAAACCAATTCATTTTGTGTAAATGAACTGCAGAGACAAGCCCTCCAAGTTGAAACGATGCTAAATTCAGGTTCTCAATTAAATCTAATGGTCCAAGTTCAATGTGTTGCCAATTAATATCACAAAGATCAGCAACAATTTGAGCATAGATGACATCTCTACTATTTTTGATTCCCCAAGTTACGGCGGTAAAATTTTTATTAGCTAGTAGATTTTCCCTTTTTAATTCATAAATCAAACCTGCCAATATTCTGCTATCAAGTCCCCCTGACAACAAAATATAAATTTCTCGATATTCCGATATAGCATTTAGAATTTCGACTTTCAAAAGTGACTTTAGTTTATTAGCAATCTCCAAATTGGGAAAGTAATTATAATCATGCTCGGGGATTGGAAGACTCACTTCTTCCAGACCTTGAAAAGTAGAAATCCAACTGTTTCTTCGAATTTCCCTAAGCAAAGTCTTCTGACCCAGAACATAATTGTAGGAAATCATGGATAGAAATGAAGATACATCCCAATGAAATACTTGGTTATCCATTGGGATTTGATCAAACCATTCATAGGTATTTTGTTTGAAAGAATACCTAACTGGAGAATATAAAAATTCATCTCTTGAAAACATTATAACCAATTAGATTATGAAAAATTTGCGAAATAGTTAGATAGAAACCTATCAACTGAATGGATTACTTGAATATTACCTTGGTTTAAACCAGAGAGCTGATTAAAATGATTTAAAGTAGTATTACATTTGAGTTTATAATGAACCGGAAATCCCTTTTTTCGCCTATATATTATTTCACTTGGAAGAAAATTCTCGGCGGATTTTTTGATCAAGAATTTGTTATTCAAGTATCTAAGTGGAAGATTTAAACTGAATTTAATCAAGTCTATATCTGCAAAAGGTAACCTCAATTCTACACTATTCCCCATAAACATCTTATCTCCGCGCAAAAAAAGTGGTTGAAGATATCGAAAATAATCATGCAGAAGAAAAGCTCTAAACTTTGCATCATTCGCACCAAGATGTTCAAATCGACGCTCCAGCCTTTCAAGATAACTAATTTCCTGGTTTGATTTTAATTGACCATTTAAAGAATGAGAAACACTATTTCTCATTCCAGGAATTAATGGATTAGTAACGTACTTATGAATTAATGATTGTAATCTATCATTTATGTTATATTTTTTCCTAAATCTATGAATTTTCTGAAGAGAATTTTGATGCGAATATCCACCAAACAATTCATCAGCTGCTTCTCCACCCAAAACTACTTTGTATCCTTTTTCTTTTATGAATTTTGATAACATAAAAAGTGCGACACTATTTGGATGTACCAAATAATACTCATATTGCAGTATAGCTTCTTCGTAATATTCATTATAAATATCTGCATCAATATTAATCACTTCCATATTTACATTTTTGTACTCAGCTAGTTTTTTAGCATATTCCTTCTCAGAATTATTTACCACATTCACATGAAATAATTCAAGATTCGGGGAATATTCCAGCGCAATTGCTGAAATGAGTGAAGAGTCCAATCCCCCTGAATTTATACTACACACTGGAACGTCAGATATTAACCTTTTTTTAACAGCTAGTTTAAGGTTATGAGTAAATTCTTCGACTATGGCTGATTCAGAGGCCTTAACATTTTCAAAGTACTTATCCGGATCAATGTAATTCAAAATATTAAAGTACTGGTTATTGTTAAGTTGTTTGTTTATCAGGTCGTATTCAAGATAGTGACCCGATTCTAACATTTTTACATTGCTAAAAATAGAGAGGTCGGGTGAATAATTAAAAGACAAACAATAGTCAAGTGTTTCATAATTTAGTAATGGAGTAAAAAAGGGATATTTACTAAAAGCCTTCAACTCTGAAACAAAAATCAGGTTTAATGCATCTTCATAGTAATATAATGGTTTCTTACCAACTCTATCTCGGACAGCATATATTTTGCTTTTCCTAGAATCATAAAGAACAAATGAGAAAATACCGTCTAGTTTTTCAAAGCTATGCACACCGTGTTCAAGGTAAAGATTCAATATAACTTCAGTATCAGAATTATTTAAGAATTCGTAATTAATTTGTAGCTTCTTGCGAATATCTTGATAGTTATAAATTTCACCGTTAAATGTAATGCATATTTGGTTTGTAGAGTCCCACATTGGTTGATTTGCATTATGATCAAGATCGATAATTGAAAGTCTATTGTGCCCAAAATATATGTTCTCAGCAATTCTTTCTGAACCAGAATTATCCGGTCCCCGATGCTTCATAGATTCCAACATCTTTAGAAGAATTCCTTCAAGATCGTGACTTTTTGAGTAATTCTCTTTATTTAGAATAGATACAATACCGCACATATGACAATCAACTTAGTTCTGAATAATGAATTGATAATTGCTTAAATGTTTGATCAAAAGTATAGTTGTTTTTAACAAATTCTCTGCCGTTAACAGATATTTTATTGTGTAATTCTTGATCAGTAATCAGATTCACAGCAATTTCTATTAGTTCATCATTAGAATCTGCTATAAATCCGTCTTTTCCATTTTCGAGTTCAATTGAGTCTAGAGCATTATGTGTACCGATGACTGGAACTCCTAGCGCCATTAACTCAATAACTCTTCCCCTAAATCCGACCCCAATCTCAAGAGGGATAATAGCTAAAGTAGCGGAACATAAAACTGGTTTGATATCTTCAACATATCCATAAATTAGAACTGATTTGTTGTCGTGAAGCTCTTGAATTTCCTTTGTAGGATTTGCACCGACAACTATTAATTTTACATCCCGAACTTGGAATCGTATTTTAGGAAGTATGTTTCGGTACAATCTAAAAAAGGCCTGTACATTTTGTTTACTCTGCAAATTTCCATAGAACACTATAGTTTTGCCCCTTGGGTGATAGCCAAAAGAAAGCATATCTTTAAGGTCAAATCCAACCTTCATCCGAAAATGATTAATATTTTTTGTAATAACTTCACTAATTCCTATGGAACTTAATTCGTTAGGAGTAATAACCAAATCGCTATCGCAGAGTACTTTTAATTCTTTTTTTTTTATTGCTTCTATTATTCTAATTGAAGCACGGCTTAATTCATACTCTAAATATTGTAATCCATGAGTATTAATGACTTTATAAATTTCTTTTGGCAGACGATTAAAAAAATCACCCAACTGCCAAAACTCTATATGAACTATATCATATTTCTCATTATTAACCTTTTCGAGCAAGAACCGATGAACATTACTGCTGTTTATATAATAATATTGATTGGGTATTCCTGAAATAAACGAATAAAAACTATTTATGGCGAACTTAATTATTTTGGTATATTTTCTTCTACCATCGAACATAGGAAAATAGTTTGTGCAATAGCCTCGCAATTCATTTTTATTTTTTAGAAGCTCAGATTCTGTTTTCACAAATGTTACAACATCAAGATGATGTGATTGATTTAACACTTTTATTAAGTTGAAAGTATGCTTTTGACTCATCATTTTAATTGGAAATAATGAGGATGGATAAACTAATAATATTTTTTTACCAATTGACACCATGATATCCAGGTATATTTTCTAATTCAGGAACTCTGATTAAATCTAAAATAGATTTATTTTGACTTAATTTTATTTCTTCGAACTCAACATTTTTATTACCAATTACCAATATCTCAGAACTTTGAATTACGGTTAATAAACTATCAGATAACAATTTCTGTATATGAGGTAATTTAGAATTCAAATATTCTTTATTTTTACCAGATATTAACGATAAATTAATATTATTATCATATACTAATACATTGTATCCCTTTCCAAGACAGTACTCTACTATATCTAATAAAGGACTATTTCTTAAATCATCTGTTCCGGTTTTGAATGAAATACCTAAAAATCCGATAGTCCTTTTTTTGAATTGCTCAACAATTTTGATTGCACGACTAACTTGAAAGCCATTGCTGACAGAAACAGAATCAATAACAGGCGTCCGAAGGTAATTTCTTCGGGAGAGTTCGCAAAGTGCCGACAAATCTTTAGGAAGACATGACCCACCATATGCAAATCCGGGCCGAAGATAAGCGCTTGAGATATTCAATTTTTCATCTTTACAAAAAATATCCATTAGCTCATGCGAGTCAATTTTCAAGGAATTACAAATATTTCCTATTTCATTGGCGAATGATATCTTTAACGCATGAAATGTATTATTAACATATTTCAAAATTTCTGCGACTTCTAATTTTGAGACAATAATTTCAGCATTTAAATGTGAATAAATTTGCTTTAACGCTGCCAAGGCAAGTTCAGATTCAGACGCTATTAATGTATATGGAGGATTGAAAAAGTCTTTTACTGCAGATCCTTCCCGTAAAAATTCTGGGTTGGATACTACTCCAAAATCAACGCCACTTTTTTTAGAAGAAATCTGCTCAATTAACGAACACATTTCTCTGTTAGTTCCCGGAGGGACAGTACTTCGAATTACTACAGTATGAAACTTCTGACTTAATTTTATTGATTGAGCAATCTGAGATATTACATTTCTCAAATAAGATAAATCCAATGCACCGTTATTTTCATTTGGAGTCGGAACACAAATAAAAGAAACATCGGAACGCGAAAACGCCAATTCCGTATTCACCGTTGCCTCAATTTTATTCCTATTTTTTTCTATTAATTCTTCAACTTGCTCCTCAACGACTGTAGATTTACCACTATTGATCAAATTGACCTTTTCCTCAACTATATCAACTCCAATTACGTTAAATCCCATATCAGCTAAACAAGCAAGACTAATACACCCTACATATCCTAACCCAAAAATTGAAATGACCATATTACCTCATCAACTTATAAATTATTATCATTAAATAAAATGGCGAACTGAGAATAGTTTATTTTTAAATCCCCAACGAACTCCAGACAGAAAACCCTTCCAAATAAAATATGATTTTTTTATTTCGCCAGATTTAATTAATATTTTTATCGACGTAAGAATTACATCTTTTCGGAAATGCAACCAGAAATATTTTTTAAAATATTTAGGTTCACGGTGCTTTAAAATAACTATCATCGGATTACGCACGTTGTAATAATACTTAATTGCAGATTGTTGACCGATTGTAAAACTGTCCTTATGCCAAAGTCTAGCATTAGGAGTATAATAGATTCTAAAACCTATTTTTTTTGCTCGTGCTTGCCAATCATAATCTTCCGATTGCAAGAAAAAAGTAGTATCATAGCCACCGGTTTTTTCATATAATTCTTTTTTAACTAACCAATATATATCATCACACCAATCTCTCGTCTCAATAGTTTCATACTGGCCATTATCAAATTCGCGATTGCCTATATGCCCACCGTTCCACCGGATTGGATCGCTTTTTTTACCAACTGTTTGTAAAATTTTGGGATTATCGTAATAGTAAACCTTCCCAATCACAAAACCACAATCGGAAAAGGATGTTGCAGTTTCAACTAAAGAGCTAATGACATTTATATCTGCTCTAACGTCATTATTTGTTATCAATACGTATTCTGCTGATCTTTCGCTAAACGCATAGTTCATGCCAAAGTTAAGGCCTCCAGAATATCCCAGATTGATCTCAGTCCTTAAAACTTCAATTTCCGGAAAATTTTGTCCCATCCAGCTATAAGTATCATCTATTGAACCATTGTCAAGAACGATGATTTCAAAATTCGGATAGTTATTGCTTTGGTAGGATGAAACGGCTTCATCCAGTAATTCTTTACCGTTATAAGAAAGAATAATCACGATGACTTTTGGAGTATTATGCATATTACAAATTAAGGTCAAATCAGGTTAGTTTGGTCTTTTCTATTACTAATTTTAGCGAATTTAAGTTGATTTCTTGTCACTTTAGTAGGAAAACAATTTTTCTACAGGCTGTATAAATTAACAATGTGTAGGACGATATTAGGAACTCAATTGAGGTGAAGACTACTACCCAAAGAAGTGAAATCCGATTACTCAATAATTTCAATTAAAATATTCATCATAAATATTTTTGATAAACTTTGCAGGAACTCCTCCAACCATTGAATATGGTTTAATGTCCTTAGTGACTACAGAATTTGGTGTTACAATTGAATGGTGACCAATAGTTATTCCAGGATAAATTGTGCAGTTTCCACCTATGTATACATTATCTTGAATAGAAATTTGTGCAGTTGGTCTATATTTGGGGTCTTTATTTCTGAGACTCAAACCGGTAATTGCTTGACCAACAGAACTATGAGTCCAAATACCAGTAGAAGGACCAGCAATATGAACGTAATTTCCAATAGAGATTTTACTGCTCCAATCTAAAATATTATAGACCCCTATATAACTTTCCCTTCCTATTTCAATCTTCCCTTCGCCGTATCCAGTGCATATAACACCCGTTTCAATATGACTATTGTCCCCAATACTGATGTTATTAATTTTTGCATAACTTCCTATTATTATGTTATTAGCTAAGATTACTTTTGGACCAAGAGTTGCATAATCCCGAACTTGACAATTAGTCCCAATTTTAATATCTGGAGATAAATATACGTGTCTACCTATCTGATTTTTCACTCGGTATTTATATTTAAGAATCGATTGTGATACTTTTGTTTTAAAAATATATTTATAAAAACCTAAAACCATTTCATCGCTTTATTATAGACTTTATATAAAAAACTTTTGTTTAAGATTAAAGGCACATCTACTTCAGATTTAGTGAAACCATTTTTGAATTTATAAATATGTGGTAGTTCATCTTTTTCAATATAGCATAGATCATAATATCGGCAACCTTTGGATTTCATAAGTTTAATTGCTTCAAATTGTAATAGTTCGCCTTGTCCTAAATTTGGAACTCCATTTGCATTATTGCCTAGCCAATAAATTGAGTAAAATTTATCGTAAGATATAACAATATTTGCTAAAGTTTGCCCCTCAAGTTCTGCCGTTAGAATATCAAAACCAATATTTTGAGCTTTTACAAATAACTCTTTGAAAAATTCTTTAGGAAGAATAGAAAGTTGAGATCTGATAGTTGCTTCTTCGTAGATCCGATAAAAATTGTTAAAATCTTGATTTATTTGAATATCTATTTGTTTATTTTCTGCCTTTCTAATCATATTTCTACGTTTAGAGTGAATATCTTCTTTCCAAATTGACTGAATCTCTTTATTGAGATCAACAATCAGCGTTTTTTTCTGAATATAAGAGAAATTACCATAATCACTACCAAATTCTGCTATTGACGGAAGGCTGAAAGTTTTATAACTCGAGAAAAAGTCAAGAGGGAAAAAATTTTTTGAAAGTTTAACTTTTCTCTTAAAAATCCAACCACCAAAAGGAATAAAATGAAACTGTCCAGAATAAGAATTTTTAAGAAATCCATTCTGCAATAAATGAATTGGACATACTCCTATAATTTCAGCATTTTCAATCGCAACTAAATAATAGAACTCAGTATTAAAATAACTACTAATAACAAGGTTCCAATCAGGCCAATGTGTCGGAGAAGAAAAATTGTTATGCAGAAAATCTGTTATTTTTGAAAAATCACGCTCTTTTTCAATCTTCATTAGGCTATTCAAAAATTCTTTTTTTCGAATTTACTAAGATGTTCTAGGACATATTGTATTTCCTCGTCTGTTAAGTCGACATGGGATGGAAGTGTAATAAATTCTTTCCAAATTTTTTTAGAAATATCACAACCATTATCATATTTTTTAAAGTAAGGGTGCAAAGGTATCGGATAAAAATGAACACCATTAGCGATTCCCTTACTATTTAGATAAACTATAAGTTCGTCACGCATTTGCGTCCGAATCCCAAAAAACCAATAGGCCTCATTCGAGTCGAGACTGTAAGGAAATATTGGTTTGATATGATTCAGATTCTTAATGCCGACTAAATACTTCTCAATAATTTTCCTTCTGGCCTCATTCATGGAATCTAATTTTTTTAGCTGTGCTAGACCTATTGCAGCAGCTATATCATTCATATTATATTTGTAGCCCAAAACTGAAATTTCATAATGCCAATGCATAGGGTCGGAATTTCTATCATCATTGTTAGACATATTTCTTCGCCAAGTGTCTTTATCTATTCCGATCCATCGGTGAGCTCGCAAAGGGCTGATAAGTTCGGAATCATCTGAAGAAATCATTCCACCATCGCCAGTTGTCATACACTTTTTTTCTTCAAAACTAAAACAACCAATGTCACCCCAAGTGCCCAATTTCTTCCCATTGTAATCACCTCCGGCACAATGAGCACAATCCTCAATTACCTTTAGATTATTAATTCTTGCAAATTCAATTATTTTCTCCATACTAGCCGGGTAACCGCCATTGTGGACAGGAATGATAGCTACGCAATCTTTAGTATATTTTTTTTCAAGATCAGAAATTGAAATTGACGCAGTGTCTTCATTTACATCAACAAAAATTGGTTCTAAGTCATTGTAAATTACAGCTGAAGCAGTTGAAACAAAAGTAATTGCCGGCACAAGCACTTTTTTCCCTTTAGGGAAATTGAATGCCGTTAACGCCAAATGAAGAGCAGCCGTGGCGGAATTCACACCTACTGATTCATTTACATTGATATATCTAGACCATTCAGTTTCAAACTTAGAAACTGTTGGGCCTAATCCTAACCATTGTCTATCAAAAACATGTTGTAGTTCTCCAAGCTCTTCTTTTCCAACACTAGGTTTGAATAATCTGATATTCATTGAATATTTTCCTTGTATATAAAAGGTGTATTAAATTTATTGAGCTCTTGTAGAAATCTATCTTTTTCCGAAATGATTGGTTCATCAATCTCCCAATCAAATCCAATTGAATTCCAACGGATGCCAGAATCATGTGTCTTGGAATGAATGGTCGACTGTTGATAAAGCACAATAGAGTTATTTTGTAAAGATCTAAACCCATGCGCACATCCAGGTGGAATAAATAAAGAATTTACATTCTCGGAAAGATTCAAAGATTCTATTCTCAAATATGTAGGAGAATTTTTCCTCAAATCAATAATTACATCCAAGATTCTACCCTGAACAACGGATATTATTTTTGAATGTTGAAAAGGAGGCAACTGGAAATGCATACCGCGAATCACGTTTTTTGCGGAAACTGAATAGTAAGTCTCAGCTAATGAGAAGTTGATTTTCATTTTAGAAAAGATTTCTTTATTATAATTTTTTACAAAATTACCACGATTGTCATCATAACAAAAATTTTCGATCAGAAATAAATCAGTAATCGAAAGCTGAGAGATATTCAAGCTATTCCCATTCGTCAATTAAAATTTTATTTTCTGGAACACCTGACTCGGTTAAATAATTTTTGAATTTTTTGATCATAAGAGGAGGACCAGAAATAAAATAGGTTTGTGGTCCGTTTTCCTTCAAAATACTATCGATATCTAAAATACCATTTATTGATTCATAAAAATAATTAATCTCTAAAGAATCATTTATATTTTTTGCTCTTTCAAAATTGTTTTCGAATAAATTGTATTCTTTTCCTCGAAAACCTATATATAATCTGGGATTATGATATTCCACAAATTCAGAACTGTTAAAAAGGGAAAGAAAAGGTGAAACCCCGGTGCCTCCCGCAATAAAAACACAATTATCAAGAGAATGACCTCTTTGAAAAAGATCACCGTAAGGTAATTTCAACCATATTTCATCCCCGATGGAGAGAGTATTACTCATTCTTTGAGTGAATGCTCCTTTAACAGAGTAAGTAATTTTCAAAAGTTCATCGGAAGGACTGGATTGAAAACTAAAACATCTAGATTCGGGCCAAGGGAATGAAGGATCATACTGTTCCAAAGAGAGATGAAGAAACTGACCAGGTTTATATTTAATTTTCTTCCTTGTTGAAAGAGTTATAGTGTATATATCTTTTATTTTATTTTCTATATCTTCTACTTTTGAAATAGTTTTTTTAATTAAACTCATTCAAATTTTTCCAAAAATTCATTAATTTTTTCATCGATATAAACTAGTTTTTCACTAGTATTACCAGGAAATGTGCCGAGAAAGAACGTATTATTCATAATATAGTCAGTGTTAGTTAAATCTGATGCTATTCGATAATTCTGATCTTCAAGCAGCGGTTGTTTGGTCATATTTCCGGCAAATAAATTCCGAGTTTCGATCAAATTGGAATCAAGAAACCGTACTAACTCATCTTTTTTGAATGGAGCATCATGCTTCACGGTTATTATATAACTGAACCATGAAGGATCTGAATATTCTGTTGCTTCAGGAAGTATAAAATACTTTTTATACTTTGCAAATATCTCATTATACTTCGAAAAGTTCAGTTTTCTATCATGAGTAAAACTTGACAATTTATCCATTTGGGCAGCACCTATTGCAGCTTGCATATCGGTCATTTTTAAATTATAACCAATCTCTGAATAAACATACTTATGATCATAACCGTAAGGTAAATCACAAAATTTCTGTGAAAATCTTTTACCGCAAGTATTATTCTCACCTGAAGCACAATAACAATCCCTTCCCCAGTCTCTAAATGACTTGATAATTTTCGACAATAAATCATCATTCGTACAAACGGCACCACCTTCTCCTGTGGTTATATGGTGTGCCGGGTAAAAAGAGATAGTTGAGATATCACCAAAAGTGCCAGTATATTTATTTTTATATTTGCTTCCGAAAGCGTCACAATTATCTTCGATAACCCAGAGTTTGTTGTCCTTTGCAATTCTCATAACCTTTTCCAGATTAAAGGGATTACCAAGAGTATGGGCAATAAATATACATTTAGTTTTTTCATTAATTGCATGTTTTAATTTCTCAGTATCGATATTGTAAGTGGGAATGTCAACATCAACAAAAACTGGCACAAGGTTATTCTGGATTATCGGTGTCACAGTTGCAGGAAAACCTGCTGCGACTGAAATAACTTCATCACCTTGTTGAAGCCTTCGTTCACCTAACCGTTTTGATGTTAATGCAGAAAGCGCCACTAAATTAGCCGAGGAACCCGAATTCACCAAAAAAATATATTCTAAATCCAAAAACTCCGAAATTTTTTCAGTAAACTCTTCTGTAAAACGACCCTCGGTCAACCAAAAGTCTAAAGATGAATCAACTAGATTGATTAATTCCTTTTCATCAAATACTCTTCCAGCATAGTTAACATGACTAACTCCCTTTTCAAATTTGACGTTTCTGAACTTTTCAAAATAGTACTTTTTTGTTAGCTCAAGAATTTCATTTCGTATAGCAGTTGTGTTCTCTTTATTCATGATTCGACTTCCATTTACTTTCATATTCTGATATTTGATTATTTACAATATTTATTACTGATTCAGTTTTATAATTCTTGTACCAGTCAGCAGTAAGCGCCAAAGTTTTATCAAATGTAAAGATAGGCTCCCATTTAAGTATATTCCTCGATTTGGTTATATCTAAGAACAAATAATTTGATTCCTTGGGATAATTTGCGATTTGGCGAATTTCAAAACTACCTTTACCATATTCTACAAGAAACTTTTCAACCAATTCTTCAACTGATTTATTATTTTCGTAGTTTGGACCAAAATTCCACGCACCTACAAAATCAGACTTACCATTTAATAACTTTTGGCCCAACATCAAATATCCAGCAAGAGGTTCGAGCACATGTTGCCAAGGTCTGGTTGCACGTGGATTTCGGATACTAATGACTTCATCTTTTTCTATTGATTTTATACAGTCTGGAATAATACGATTTTCTGACCAATCTCCCCCCCCAATTACATTACCAGCTCTGGCTGAAGCAACGTATTTATTACTAGCGGTAGTAAAAAACGAAGAGATATAAGACTCCGTAATAATCTCACATGCAGCTTTACTTGCGCTATAAGGGTCCTTGCCTCCGATAATGTCATTCTCTCGATATCCCCAAATCCATTCATTATTTTGATAAACTTTATCTGTAGTTATTATTATTAAGACTTGTGCTATTTTACTATTTCTAAAAGCTTCAAGAATATTTGCCGTACCCAAGGTATTTGTTTCGATGGTTTCCAAAGGATTCTTATAACTCCCGAGCACTAAAGGTTGCGCTGCTAAATGAAAAATGATTTCTGGTTGTTCTATTTCAATAACTTCATTCACTTTTTGGGAATCTCGGATATCTCCAATATGGTGATTAATTCTTTTTTCCAATGAACTTAATACAAAATTATCATCTGAAGTATAAGGTTCCAGGGATAATCCTGAGATATTTGCTCCTAATCTTTCTAGCCATATTGTCAGCCATGATCCTTTAAATCCAGTATGTCCAGTAACTAAGATATTTCTATTTTTATAATCAAGAAACATGTTTCTACCAAACCTTCCATATTGGATCATTTCTCCAAATATCATTCAAGAGCTTATACTCACGAAAAGTATCCATACTTTGCCAAAAGCTTTTGTGTTTATATACTGTTAGTTGGTTGGTATCAGTAATTATTTGCATAGCTTGCCCCTCAAGGTCAGCAGTAGGATCATTGGGCAGTAAATCTAAAAATTCTCGTTTAAAGACGAAAAATCCACCATTTATTGGAGATTGATTTAAAACGTCCTTCTTTTTTTGCTTAAACTTGCTAACGAAATTTTCATTTAATTCTAAATCACCAAATCTAGAAGGAGGATAAACGCCTGTGACAGTGCCAATTGTGTTCAGTTTTTTATGAAAGTTAACAAGTTCCTTGATATTGATATCAGCAACTGCATCGCCATATGTAAGCATAAAATTATTCTCACACACGTATTTTCCTGCAAGTTTAACTCTGTATCCAGTCATTGATTCATCACCAGTTTCCACCAGAGTTACTTTCCAGTCACGCTCATCATGCTTGTTATGAACAACAATTTTCTCTTCATTGCCAAGGTGTACTGTAAAATCGTTGTTATAGGAGTAATAATTAAGAAAATAATCACGTATAATGTCTCCCTTATATCCCAGAGCTAGTATAAAATCTTTATAACCATATGAAGCATAAATTTTCATTATGTGCCAGAGAATTGGTTTGCCACCAATCTCTACCATGGGTTTGGGTTTGTATTCGGTTTCTTCCCTTAGTCGAGTTCCCATCCCACCGCATAAGATAATTACTTTCATCGAGCCACCTTATTTAAATATATATATATTTTTTTTAAGTATCATTTCCATTCCAACAAAGAGTAATACAATGAAAAATACTTTTTCTTGCATAAAAAAATTAAAAAAATCTAGTGTTGTAAAATAACCGAATAGCATTCCAACAAAAGCTCCATAGAAAGGCAGCAAGCTCTTAAACTCACTTTTAGAATCAGTAAAAGAGTTAAGGAGCGCTTTAATCTTAAAAATCATCAGTATTAGTACTAAGATAAAAAGTATTAAACCTACAACTCCAAATGCTAGAAGTGTGTTTGGAACACCCAGGTCATCAGTATAGTAAATCAGTAAATAATTTGAAAATCCTACACCGAAAATGGGACTAATTTTGACACCAGCGAGTAAATATTTAAGTTCGTTATTTATTCGGCTACCAAAAGTACTATAATTTAGAAGTTCGCCACTGATGATAGCATCCACAAAAGAAAATATTCTAGTTATTACAAAGTTAAAATCAAAAGTTCCAAGAAGAGCGAACAAAAATGCTACGATTGATGTAAGAATCGTTAAACTTAAGAGAGCTTTTATTTGCTTAGTATTTTTGAAATAAATAAATACGATTACAAAATATATTACAATCCAGCTCCTTGTTCCAGATAGAATAATGGACAGAACCGAGACTCCAATAAATATAGAAGCAATATTTTTTGTCAATCTAAATTGACGATTACCAAGAAGAGTTAGTCCTATAATTAATTCGAAAAATACAATATATACACCTCTCATAACGGGTCTTATCGCTCCAGTCATAATATCTGTAACTTTTTCGGACCCAACATAAACTGGATTAATAATTTCCGCTATCGTTAATGACCCTGCAAATAAAGAGTAAAACTGATCGAATAAAACTATTATAAAAAATGGAACTAAAACATATCCAATCTTAATAATATCAGTAAAATTCTTAAATAATCCAATCAGGGAAAGCGCAATTAGATAATATGATATAGCCCTTATATTTTTAATATAGACTGTAAATGGAGTCCCAAGAAGAATTGCTGAAAAAGAGCCCAATAGAAAACTAAAAAACACAAATTTATAAAATGGGTCAGATAAGATAGGCCACTGGAGCTTTTTTAAATGAAGGGCTTTAAATAAAATTACAAAAAAATACAAATCGAAAACTGAAAAACTTGTTGAAGGTAAAATATTAAAAATAGGTAGTCTTGCTGTTGATTCAACAGATGAGGTCAAAAACAGATTAGCAGGTTCATTTGAAATAGCAAAAAAAAAGGCAAACCAAAAATAATCTCTTCGTGTCCTCCAGACAAAAATATAAAGAAAGAAAAAGAACGGCCCCCTAATTGGAGTAAAGACATTTACAACTAAAGCAGAGATAATAAGTAGCATTGTCATCTGAAATATTTCAGCGTAAATACTTTTTTTACTAAAACCGTCTAGCAAGTCATTTCCATAATTTGAAATCTGTCGATTCGATATAAATCTGTCTTTCATTGGAATCAATTTTCGGTCACATCTAGAAAATCGGCGTAATACCTTTCAAACCAATGAATAAATTTTGATATTCCTTCCTCGATATTAACTTTGGGCGAATAACCAAAATCATTTGATATCTTCTCAAGATCAGCATATGTAACTTTAACATCTCCAGGTTGAATGCTTGAAAATTTTCTTCTAGCCTTCTTTCCCAGTGCGGCTTCTAATAGTTGAATAAAATAATCTATTTTTACAGGATTATTACCGCCTATGTTGTAAACCCCAAATTTTGCATCAGTATTGGATAAGTAGTCTGAATTCCCAACTGAAGGTGATTCCAATATCTTCGGTAGTATCCCGACGATATCATCAACAAAAGTAAAATCTCGTTCCATTTCTCCAAAATTATAAACTTCGATCTCCTCACCTTCCATAATTTTTCTGGCAAAAATAAATGCAGCCATATCAGGCCGACCCCAAGGACCATAAACAGTAAAAAATCTCAATCCTGTCATGGGGATCTGGAATAAATGGGAATATGTGTGTGCCATTAACTCATTTGATTTTTTAGTCGCAGCATACAAAGATATTGGATGATCGACACTATCAAGTTCACTGAAAGGAACCTTTTTATTATTTCCATAAACTGAACTTGAAGAAGCAAAAACTAAATGTTTTACAGGGTAATGACGACAACATTCCAAAATATTTAGAAATCCAGTTATATTACTCTCTATATAAGCTTCTGGGTTTTCTAATGAATATCTTACTCCGGGTTGAGCAGCAAGATGAATAATAT
Source organism: Melioribacteraceae bacterium (assembly GCA_021739765.1). Lineage (GTDB taxonomy): Bacteria > Bacteroidota > Ignavibacteria > Ignavibacteriales > Melioribacteraceae > JAIPBD01. Next base: position 137,066 of record JAIPBD010000008.1, on the reverse strand, counting down.
AATCGAATTTTTCTTCTTTAAATAAATTGATTAAATTTTCTTTATCAGTTAGATCAAGTTTTATAAAACAATAGTTTGAATGGATGTATGATTGTGTGATTGTATTGTTCTCGATTTTCGCTCTATCTATTCCAGTTTCAGTTAGCCTGGCAAATTTTAACTTAACATCATAATAATCATTTACGTTATCGAGCCCTATAATTTCCCAATCTGTTTCTTTAAGTAGTTTATTTACCAAATGAAAGCCAATAAAACCGGCTGTTCCGGTTATTAATATTTTAGACATAATTCCTTAACTCTACTTTTATCTACTAATTATATAAATTCAATTCCAATATTGTCGTTCAAAATATCCTGTTAGATCAACATTCCGGTTTATACGCCGGTTATCAAAATCATACCGCAGTATCAGTAGTACTAACGGTAGATTCTTTAAACAATCCTATTCATTATTCGTACACATTGTACATCTCAAACTAACTTCATCACGGGATGGTGTTATATATAGCATCATCCCTTCCTACCTCACTTTTCCCTCATCACTCATCACTACTCATTCCAAACTCATTAAAATACCATTCAGAGGCCATGCTAAATCCCGTTTTAGCGTCAAATTTAGGTTCATATCCTAGAATTGTCTGCGCTTTTAAAATACTTGCTTGGGAATGAGGAATGTCCCCGACTCTGAAAGGTCCATATTCCGGCTCAATGGATGATATATTTTTTTCAAATTTTGATAAGTTATTCCGCAGAGCCATAAAAAGATTATTCAAAGTTGTGTTACCGCCGTAAGCTATGTTGAATACCTCCGAAAAGAAATAGGTATCAGCAAAAAGCGTTCCGCGTTTAGTCCGCCGCGGTGGATCATTTTTATCTTTTTCATCATGCCTGCCGGCAGGTATGGTTGAGCTCTTATCTTGAAGCAAGTATTTATGCTCATCTAAATCTAAATTATAATATTCTCTTAGTCCCTTTAAAATATCTTCGTCACTTCTAAATAGTGCTTTTTCATTAGCTTCGATAACATTATCTATAAAAGTAAAATCCCGGCTGTAATTTCCATCACCGTTGATAACCGGTGACTTAAGATTCATCAGTTTACTAACCCACAAGGGAATTACAGCGGCGTATGCGCCATTTGGATCTTGCCTTTTTCCGAACACATTAAAATAACGCAAACCGATACATTGCATTCCATAAGTTTTAGCAAAAACATCAGCGTATAACTCGTTTACATATTTCGTTATTGCGTAAGGAGAAAGTGGTTTCCCAATTTCCTCTTCGACTTTTGGTAGTTTTTTAGAATCACCGTAAGTGCTTGAACTTGCTGCATAAACAAATCGTTTAACTTTTGCATCACGGGATGCAATAAGCATGTTCAGAAAACCATCAATATTTACTTGGTTTGTAGTTGCCGGGTCTTTAATTGAACGCGGTACCGAACCCAACGCGGCTTGATGAGCGACCAAATCACACCCGGAGATGGCTTCTTGACAAGTTGCTAAATTTCGAATATCACCTTCAATAAAATTGAATTTTGGATCAGAATAATTGTGCTTTATGTTGTTTTCGAATCCGGTTGCTAAATTATCAAGACATACAACTTCATGCCCTTTCGAAAGAAAGTGGTCACATAAATTACTTCCAATAAATCCGGCACCACCGGTTATTAGTATTTTCATAATTTTTGAATTTTTATCTTGTCAAATTTATCATAGTCGTTGAGTTCTATCAGTAAGTCATGCTGTCACGATGTGCCATGATCAGTATCTCAATTTTGCTGATTCCGAAGATCCCGAAACAAACTTACCTGCCGTAAGCAGGTTGGGGATGACAATTCATCATTACATTTTGTCTCGCTGAACCATTTTTCTTTTTTGTCATGCTGAACTTGTCTGCTAACGGCAGGCGCGATTCAGCATCTCAACAATTACGTTATCTCAATCTTTTCAAAAGAGCGGCAGCGCCGTGACATGTTTATAGAAATCTATTCAATTACTAACAAACGAGCTTCGTAGATGCTACATATGAAGACAACTCCATCAGCCTCAAAAATGCAGAAGCATATGCCGTTCCGATTGGAACTCAATTGTTATTACTTTTAAATTGATCTATCAACATGCCGCTCCTCTGGAGCTGAAAACTGAAATCTAAAAGTTTGATCTTGACACAATCATAATTTTTTCACAAACAAATATTGATCTGAGACAGTCCTAACTCATTTCAAACTAAATTAAAAAGTGGCATAGCCACGACATGTTTATAGGAATCTATTCAAAAAATCATTATCAAGCTTCGTAGATGCGACATGTGTCTAAATTATTTTAGATAACCGCAATTAGATTACACATCTATATTATCATATATTGATTCTCAAAACAAGATCCCGAAACATGACTTTTAATCCGCAGGTAGGTTCGGGATGACAATTACCCATTAAAATTTGTCTAAAACAAATCATGATAAATCAGCTTATTTCGTGAACTAAGTTACTCTCAAATCTGTATCTCTTATTTGATCTTTCACAAAATGCGATACCTGCTTCATCAAATATTAACTTCTTCCCTGCCTCGGAGTACCAGCCGATTATCCTAGCCGGATTACCAACTACCAAAGCAAAATCCGGGACATCTTTGGTTACAACAGATCCTGCTCCAACCATAGCAAATCTTCCAATTGTATTCCCACAAACAATCGTGCAATTTGCTCCCAATGACGCACCTTCCTTAACCAAAGTTGGAATATAAAACTCAGCTCCAACTTGAGGATATTTACTTCGCGGATTAAGAATATTTGTAAAAACCATCGATGGACCGCAAAAGACATAATCTTCTAAAGTTACACCTTCGTAAACCGAAACATTATTCTGAATTTTGACAAAATTTCCGATCGTGACATTATTTCCAATATTAACATTTTGCCCAAGTACACATTTTTTGCCAATTTTTGAACCACTCTGAACATGAGAAAAATGCCAGATTTTCGTACCGTCACCAATATTCACGTTTTCGTCTACGATAGCGTGAGAGTCGACGTAGTAGTTAGAGCTAGAATTCGAATTAGTTGCTGCCATAAGGAAATACCATAATTATTTTATTGAATGTATACATGAAATTGAATGAATGTATAAGGATGTTTCTACCAGTGAAATCTTTCAGTATTTATACGGTTGCTTAGATTAAAATTGGGGTTAAGAAATTATTAATCTGATCCGTTAATCAAAAATCTTTATAAGATTCTCCACAATTTGTTACTTCATAAATTTCATTGACAAGTTTTCTCGCTTCAATCCAGGACTCAATTTTTAAGCGATTTTGTAGCTTCTTCCAATATCTTCAACACTTCGGCTGCGTGTTTGCCATCAGTAAGTGGTTGAGTATCATTTAATACAGAATCATAAAAATGTCTGTGTTCTTCAGATAGTGGTTGTTTGTCTGAATTGAAATCAACAACTTCAAATTCACTGTCAAATTTTTCAACCGTACCGTTTTTAACTTCAAAACCCTTCTTATAAAATTTTAATTTATTCGTTTTAAGTGAATCTTCGAAGACTATCATTCCTTTATCACCGATAACAACTAATCTTTGCTCTTTAAATGGATGTAACCAACTGACAAATATATGGGCTTTGATATTGTTTGGATAAGTCAAAAATGTAAGAGTAGTATCTTCAATTCCGTTTTGAATAAAATCACCGCCGTGAGCATGAATTGAAGTAGGATTATCATTAACAATACTCTGAATAATCGAGATATCATGTGGCGCAAATGACCAAAGACTATTTTCTTCACTGCGAATCGCGCCGAGATTCAGACGGTTGCTATAAATGTATTGTAGATCGCCAATTAAACCATTCTGAATTTTCTTTTTCATTTCTATAATTGCAGGATGGTATAACAAAACATGACCAACCATCAATTTCAGGTTCTTCTTTATAGATAATTCTTCTAATTCTCCGGCTTCATCCGCTCTTAACGTTATCGGTTTTTCAACTAAAACATGTTTACCGGAATTGAGTAGATCTTTGGCTAATTGATAATGCGTCTCCGCAGGCGTAGCGACAATAGCAATATTAAAGTCCAATGCAGAATGTTCAAAGTTTGATGTAAAATCAATTTTATCAGAAATGGAATTAACCAATTCTCCAGTACTTGGGTTTAAATCAACTACTGTTATATTTTCGTTTGGTAATAACGAAGCGGCGGTTTTTATATGGTTTTTACCCCATCTTCCCGCGCCGAAAATGACTAATTTTAGTGAATTATAATTATTGTTCAATTCGCCTCTCTTAATTCGCAACTAAAGATTGTATCATTTATATTTTTCACAATATTTTATTGTTGATTCAATTATTGTGATCAGTGAATTCGTATTATTAAGAACAACTTCAAGAAGTTCGAGCAGACCTTCATCAACATATTCGTGAACGATTTCATTTCGGATATCCCTTATCTCTCGAATTTCTTCTTCATTTTTAATCAACCCTCTTTTAAGAGCGTTATTAACAACATCAATAAGAGTTCCTTGAATTTCATACTCAACATCATCAATGGAGCGAAAAACTCTTCGTATCAGAAAATCAAGACTTCTGGCAAATCGGGAACAGAGCGTTTCAAAGTAATCAAATTCTTCATTAGTGTAATTTTCCCTAATACCGATTCTTTCACATTTGAGATAGGAATACCGCAACCATTCTAATTGTTTTTCTAAAGATTCTAGATTATTCTTTAGAATTGCATTACTCATAATTGAATCCCATTTGAAAACGCTTTTTTCTTAAAAGGATCGGTTAAAGAACCATCATCGAGCAGTAAGTCAATCTTCTGTTCACCAAATTTTTCATAAAACTTACTTCGAATTTTTCGAATATTTTCTCTTTTAATCGTATTCGAGATTATCAACAAATCAATATCCCCGCCTTTTTTGTTGTCATCTGTTCTTGAACCGAATAACACAACCTTTGCGGTATTATCGAAATAAAGTACACTTCTTTTGATTGTATTTATTTGATCTTCAGTGAGTCTCATATTTAAAACCGGTCTTTATAAGCACCAATTTTATCCATCTGTTACTAAGATTTCCAAATCTTACCGTTTATCAATCCTTTTTTGCCAAAAGCATTCCGGGTATCAACTACCAATTGTGAATTTGTATGAATAAACTCGTGGTCATAATCATCATGATCAGTACTTAACAATACCACATCAAAAGAATTTAAGTTATCTTTTGTCAATTCTACGGATTCCATTTGGTACTGATATTTTCTCGTTGCCGGTAATGTAGTTACGTAGGGATCATTATAACTGACTTCAGCACCCTTTTCAACAAGAAGTTCAATAAGTTTTAATGAAGGTGATTCCCTCATATCATCAATATTTTTTTTGTACGAAGCACCGAGTATTAATACTTTCGATCCTTTTAACGCTTTTCCTTTGTCGTTCAATGCTTCCATCACGTTTCCGACAACATAGCATGGTTGATGCGTATTTATTTCACCGGCTAATTCTATAAACCTCGTATTTACTTCGTACTGCCGTGCTTTCCATGTTAAATAAAACGGATCGATTGGGATACAATGTCCACCTAACCCGGGTCCCGGATAAAATGGATGATAACCAAACGGCTTTGTCGCCGCCGCGTCAATTACTTCCCAAACATCAATATCCATTTTACTGAATACCATTTTTAACTCATTCACCAAAGCGATATTTACAGAACGATAGATATTTTCAAGTAACTTAGTCGCTTCTGCGGCTCGAGTTGAACTCACCGGAACCGTTTTTACTATTATCTTATTGTAAAGTTTTAAAGCCACTTCGAGGCAGTCATCTGTCCATCCACCGACTACTTTAGGAATTGTCGCGGTTGTAAAATTCGGATTGTTTGGATCTTCCCTCTCCGGACTAAAAGCTAAGAAAAAGTCAACTCCTGCTTTTAATTCAGCAGTTTTTTCCGGATCAACTTTTACATCATTCCCGTGTTGGATTGCGGTTTTTTCAAATAATGGGAGTAATAGTTCATCTGTTGTTCCAGGATATGTTGTCGACTCCAAAGTAACAAGCTGTCCTTCTCTCAAATACTTGGAAATCGTAACCGCTGTTTTAACAACATAAGACATATCCGGTTCTCGATGTTCATCCAATGGAGTAGGAACACATATTAAAATTGCGTCAACTTCGGGAAGTCTCTTAAAATCATCTGTCGCGGATAGTTTTCCCCCTGTAACAGATTTTGAAATCCTTTCAGTCGGAATATGTTTAATATAACTTTTCCCCGAGTTGATATTGTTTACTTTCCGCATATCCAGATCAAATCCTAAAACATCAAATCCTTTTTCACAAAATTCTAATCCAAGCGGTAACCCGACATAACCAAGACCGATAATCCCGATCTTCGCTTCTTTTTTCTCAATTCTACTTAATAATTTTTCTTTGTTAGTCATTAGTAATCTCGTTCTATAGTTCGTAGTGGTTTATTCGTGGCACGTGGTGTAAAATTAGTAGTTTTTCTTAAATAGAGGAGTAATGTCCCTACTCAATAAAGATCAATTCGCAAGAAGTGTCATTCCGGATCCTCCCCGCAGGGTGTTGCAGAGAGCTCTTTTTTGGCGGTCATAATCTTGCGTATTTTATTCAAACGTATAATTCAACCTTGGGATTTCATTACTATCCCACATGCAATAGAATCTTGACAATTTCTTAAATGAAGTGTTATAACTATTGAAAATAAATGCCCAACTAAGCTTAAATAGCTTATTTAGATTATGCCCGATACACATTAAAACAAACTCAGCATTTACAGCTTCGAGACCTTTAAGTCTAAATCTTGAGTAGCCCATATTCGATTTTATATTCCCTATTGTTGCCTCAACCGTAGTTTGCCTTCTCATCATGATTGCCTTTCCATAACTTGAGGTTGTTTTTTCTTTCATTGCCTCAATCTGATCTTCCCGTTCATCTCGGCTTAATTCACGTCTGCCTGAGAGATTATTTTTTGATAAACAAAATTGTTTCAGATTACAACCTTCGCAGTCATCCGATCGATACTTCTTCCCACTAAATGTTTTTCCCCTTTCTCGCTTTATATATTTTAATGCTTTCCCAGCCGGACAAATATATTGTTCCCGTTCTCTGTCATATACATAATCATCCTTTGTAAACTTTTTCCCCTCTATTATCTTTTCTTTTGTCGGAATCATTTTATGTCGAGCACCTATATAAGCATCTATTTTATTACAGTTTACTTGATCTATTATATCGTTTGAATTATATCCACCGTCGGCTACATATTTCCTATGACGATTTCTGCCTAAATTCTTTTCGGTTCTTTTCCACTGTCTTATAAACTGTTTCTCATCATTCCTATCTTGTAGAATCTCACTTGAGGTTATTAACTGACTTTTGGTATCTGTACTTACTTGTGCATTGTAACCTGGAAAGCTGCCACGACTACTTCCTAAGCTTTGCATAACTGCATCGGGCTCTTCAATATTTACTTGGTGGCTATCCCGATATTCTTTACGGATTACAGATTTCCTTTTTTCTATTTCGGCTTTGGCAGAATCAAGTTTTTTCTTCTCTCTTAACAATTCTTCCGGTGGGTTATCTGCTTCGGTTGATTGAAGATAATTTGCTATTTCTTCGGTGACCTTGGTTATTTGTCTTGCTAATTTCTCACTCCGAACACTTTTCTTCTTACTGCTGACTGAGCCTATTTTGGTTCCATCTATCGATATTTCATTAAAATCACTTACACCTAACCTAGCTGCTTCCAACAATATCTCCACGAAGTAACCTTGCATCAAATCCAAGTTGCGTTGACGAAAGCGATTTAATGTTGTATGATCTGGTCTTAAATTCCCAGATATATAAATAAAGTCTAGATTTCTTTTGCAATTATATTCTAACTTTCGACTCGAAGTTATACCATAACAATATCCTAAAAACCAAGTGGCTAGCATTATTTTGGGGTCCAATGCTTCTCCACCTTGATTACTATATCGGTTGTATAATTGATTTGTATTAAGATTTTCTACTATGTTAACAACGAATCTTTCCTTTGAATTATCTTCAACAAAATCCGAATAACTATAACCTAGTATGTAATTTTGATTGCGGTCTGATGTCTTAAAACCCATAAATTCTAATTTTTAATTAGAATATATTAATTTCAGTTCACATAACCAGGACTTTTCGTTAAGAATCTGCAACACCCTGCCCGGCGGACAGGCTTGATCCGGAATCTACAGCGAAGAATTTAAGCTAAATTCAGATTCTGTTCCCACAAATATCAAACAGCATGACAATTTTATAGTTAAAAGATGGCTTCTACTCTTCATTTCTCACTTTTTACTTTTATCTTTTATCTTTTTACTTGTCTACACAGCTTCGCCAAGTGAGTCACATGGCTCATTTTTTATTGGTCTACTTTTAGTACGATTTTTTGTTTATTCGTTGTAATCGTAACTCTTCAACGACTTATTTTTGCTTTATTCTAAATTGTAATTTGGGGTGAAATTTTCAATAATCTCGCTAAGATCAATATGACAATATCTACTAAATCTCATATTTCTCATCATCAAATGTATATATAATATTTGAATTAGAAAAATGAAAAATCAGTTAATTATTTAACCGTGATTTTCACCACAAACAGAAAATTATTTTTATTTTTTCCCAATTTTTAATACAAAATCGTTTTTTTCGTGCTGGTTGAAACGAATATTTGTGCTTTTGAATAAATCAATTCCTGAATCATTTATCTCTATCCCGGATTTAATACTATCTCCGGTACTTTCAAAATGATCTTCTTCTTTAAGTTTAAGCGCTCTTTGAAGCACTTCACTTTTATGCGAACGAATACTTTTTGTCTTTTGAAAATCATTGCTGTCTATTTTAGAAAAGTCGTAAATTTCCCTCTCAGAAATATCTTCATCCTCTACAATTAAGTTTAAATTTTCTTCACGGGATGTATTTGTTTGATATTCAGAATCAAAATGGAAAATTGCCTCAGCAAAAACCGAATCATTCTGGTTTTTGGCCTCTTTTGACTTTAGATCAAACGAAAATTTTTCATCGAACAAAGCTTCATTTTCGATTTCATCCTGAGCCGTTAATCCAACTTGCTGAACTTTGAACCTTAATATAGCCGGATCAACAGTTAGTTTTAAATGTCGGATATCTCTTAGGGCAAAAATGGGGTCCATATAAACAAGTTCCATTGAGTTTTTTACACGAATAAAAAATCCATATTTAGTGGAATACGGATCCAATCCATTATCATTAACAAGAAGCCTATATATCAATAAATTTTTCGGAACAGGTTGTTTTATGTATTCACAAACTTCAAGGTAATTGACTGTTTTTACTTTGGAAGAATTCCTAAAACCGATCCGAAAATTATTTTCAAAATCAAAAATATTTCGGGAAAAAATCATAAAAGATTTTCCCCCTATTGAAGACTCTAATAACATATAACTAGACCCAGCGGATCAAGCCTAATTCAAACTGATTTACAAGTAATTTATGTTTCGGCAAAATTCTTAAGGTGTAACCAAATTGGCCTGTTGCTCCACAATCAATTTCACCTTTGTATTTTTTATTTTTGCCTTTGGTATCTTCTACACAAGTCATTGTAACATAAGAATTTGCGTGCGCTTTATTTTTATCGTCAACCTTGCCGTAATAGATTTGTACTTCAATATCATCGTTGGTTAAATCACCGGTCGCGACTTCAGCTTCGATAAAATACTTTTCACCGACGGGGACAACTCCGTTTTGATCTGTACTTTTTACATTTACAAATTTAACATTAGTCCAATTGTGAATCAAATGATCTTTCCAATTGGAAAATTCCTTCCCGTAACTCCAATCTTTCGCTGTAAGTTCTTTTCTTTTTGCGAGAGACGCTAAATAGAATTTTTCAACATACTGCTTAACCATACGGTTTGAGTTAAATTCGGGTCCAAGTTTTTTCATCGATGTTTTCATCATTGAAATCCACTTACGAGGTAATTTTTCCTCTCCCCTTTCATAATATAACGGAATAATTTCTTTTTCAAGAACTTCGTAAATCAAACGGTATTCCACTTCATCTTGGTAATCCGGGTCAGCGTAATCTTCGCCGTTTCCAATTTTCCAGCCGACGGTATGATCATAAGCTTCATCCCACCATCCGTCGAGAACACTGAAATTTAAACCGCCATTGGCAATTACTTTCATTCCAGATGTTCCGCTCGCTTCCATCGGTCTGCGTGGATTATTCAACCAAATATCACAACCTTCAACCATATATCTGGCAACATTCATATCATAATTTTCGATGAAAACAATCTTTTTCCTTAAATGCTCTTTTTTGGCGATTTGGGCGATTTCCTGAATAAGTTTTTTACCTTCATCATCTTTTGGATGCGCTTTTCCGGCAATTATTAATTGAACAGGTATATCAGTATCACACAAAATATTGGCGAGACGTTCAATATCTCTGAATAACAATGTCGCTCGTTTATAAGTTGCAAACCTTCTCGCGAATCCAATAGTTAAAGCCGAAGCGTCTAAAACTTCTTTTGCGGCTTCGATTTCCGTTGAAGAAGCGCCCCTCGCGATTAACTGTTTTCTTAGACGTTTTCGCGCAAACGCTACCAATCTTTCTTTTCTTCTTTCGTGAGTTCTCCAAAGCTCTTCGTCCGGGATTTCATCGATTTTTTCCCAAAGTGTTTTATCCGATATATTTTGAAGGAAATCACTACCGAGGTATCGGTAAAAAAGTTCGTTCATTTCATTTGATAAATGCGATTTTGTATGAACGCCGTTTGTAACATAATCGATCGGGATTTCATCAAAAGGTGTTTCTTTGAAGCCATCAACCCACATTTTACGCGATACTTCAGAATGCAATTTCGATACACCATTCACAAAGGACGCTGTATTCATCGCAAGATGTGCCATATTAAAATTTGCCGGGGGTTTGTCTTTGATTATCGTTCCCAACTTGTAAAATTCTTTGTCGGTAATTCCAAGTTCGTTTCGATAAAATGATCCCAAATATTTTTCAACTAAATCATTGGGGAAAACATCGATTCCGGCGGGAACCGGAGTGTGTGTTGTAAAAACATTTGAGAAAAAGCTGATGTCTTTTGCTTCTTTGAACGAAAGTCCCTTTTGGCGCAAATAATGAATTCTTTGCAATGATAGGAATGCGGAATGCCCTTCATTCATGTGGCAAACTTGTGGTTTGATTCCGATCGCGTGTAAAGCTTTTATGCCGCCCATTCCAAGCAAAATTTCTTGTTGGATTCGGCTTTCAATATTACCGCCGTAGAGCGCTCTGGTAATTTTTCTGTCTTCAGGTGAGTTTTCGGATACGTTTGTATCTAACAAATAAAGTGGAATTCTTCCTACCTGAATCTTCCATATTTGGAAAAATACTTTTCTACCGGGAAAATCTAATTCCATCTTTAAAGCGTTTCCATCCTCGCCTCTAATCAATTCCATCGGTTGATTAAAAAAATCGGTGAGGTCGTACTTTTCCTGCTGCCAGCCATCAGCATTGAGATACTGTTGAAAATATCCTTCTTTGTAACACAGCCCCACTCCAACCAGAGGCAATCCGAGATCACTCGCGGATTTTAGATGATCACCCGCGAGAACGCCAAGTCCTCCGGAATAAATAGGCAAACACTCGGTTAAACCAAATTCCGCTGAGAAATATGCTATTACAGCTTTGTCTTTTTGTTTGTATGTTTTATCAAACCAGGCTGTTTCTTCCATATAAACATTTAACTGGACATACACTCGATTCATATGCGAAACAAAACCGTCATCCGCCGCCAATTCTTCTAATCTTGATTGATTCATAAGCCCTAACATCGCTACGGGATTATGATTGGTTTTTTCCCAAAGATCTCTATCTAATCTGCGGAACAGTTCTAAAGCATCTTGATTCCAGCTCCAATACAAATTGTAGACTATTTCTCTCAATGGTTCCAATTTTTTAGGCAGAGATGGAATAACGTTAAAAGTTCCGATAAAATTTATCATTTATTCTCCAAAATCAGTTTGAAATTATCAATTTCAATCATCTTATTATTAATGGTGTAGGGTATTATGTACATTTTGCATTTTCTTCGAAGTATACGGACATGAAAAAAGCCGTGAGAGTAATCAACGGCTAAAGATTGTGGGAGTACATGGATTCGAACCAAGGACCCCCTGCTTGTAAGGCAGGTGCTCTAAACCAACTGAGCTATACTCCCAATCATCAAAATTTCAAGCCAAATTATAACTACAATTCACCTATTAAGCAACTTTAATTATGTATTTTTTTGTAACAATTCTCTCACTCTGGAATGAAAAATTCTTTATTAAATAAGATAAAAATCATTCATCTCAGTTCATTATTAGTTACGATCAGTCTATATTTCCCTCTCGAATTTCTAAATATTAAAAACCAACGTGAAGAAAAAAAAATCAAATCTTTGGATTGAATTAGTTGTATTGCTGCTCGGCACTTTAATTTTGTTGTTTGCCTGGAATAGTATTTTTTCGTACCCGATAAAAATATTCATAGTATTGGTGCATGAAATTAGTCACGCCCTAATCGGAATAATCTCCGGTTCGACTATTCATTCTATCGAGATTTTTGAAAATCTCGGAGGAAGATGCAGTTTAACCGGAGGTAACGAATTTCTAATCGCTTTTGCCGGTTACTTTGGAAGTGTAATTCTCGGAGTAATTCTTTTCATGTCATCATTTGATAAACAAAAATCAAAAGTGGCAGCGATTATCTTAACGGTAATTCTGTTATTAACAGTCGTCAATCTGGTTAATGACTATCGGGCAATAATTTTCTCATTTATTATTTTGATATTGATGAACCTCTCGCCGCGATATTTCTCCGAACAGGTAAATAGAATTGTGTTTCAATATCTAGGGCTTGCATCCATAATGTATACTTTGATTGATGTCTGGCAAGATTCATCCGAAGAATTAATTTTATACAGCGATGCTTCAAAACTTGAATCAATAACAGGTGTCGGGGCTTATGTTTGGAGTACTCTTTGGATATTAATCTCTTTCTCTGTTATTTATATTTTGATTAATTATAACATAAAAAGAATTAAATAGATTAAGTACAGAAAAGGCTTTACTGACTCGCGAGAAGGTTTTGAAGATCGGTACAACCATCATATCTAATTATTTTGCCACAACCAATTCGCCAATTCGTAAATTCGTGCATTCTCCGATTCCCCCATTCCTTCATTCGCCAATGCGTCAATTCGTCAATTCGCAAATCCGACAATTCCACACAGTGGCAGAGTCACGACATGTTTATAGAATAATATTCTTCGATTTACAAAAGAGCTTCGTAGATGCGACATGTGAACACGACTCTCAACCTCAATTTTGCAATATCACATGCCGTTCCGATGGAATTCAATTCTATTTGCTCTTCAAAATATCTATAAATATGCCGCTCCGATGGAGCTGAATATTGAAATACATAGGATTCTAATCTTTCGAATTAAAAAGAGTTTCGTAAATGCGACTCTTGAAAACAAACACCATCATGAGCAATTCGTAAATTCGTTAATTCGCAAATCCGACAATTCACCAATTCCTTGTAGTGGCAGAGCCACGATATTTTTATAGAATCCGATTTTTCGATTAAAAAAAGGGTTTAGTACATGCGACTTGCGAAAACAAACAACATTACGAACAATTCTCCAATCCATCAATCCGTTCATTCACCGATTCCCCCATTCCTACATTCGTCAATTCGCAAATCCGACAATTCACCAATTCCCTGTAGTGGCAGAGCCACGACATGTTTATAGAATCCGATTTTTCGATCTACAAAAGAGCTTCGTAGATGCGACATATGAAGACAATATCTTAAAAATCAATCCGTTCCTTCATCATCCTTAACTTTGCGAATAAGAATTAGTCCGACTATAAAAAAGATTATTATTGAAAGAATGGCGATTCTTTGATTTCCCGTTAAATAACTGACTAACCCGAATACAACTGGTCCCATAATTGCCGAGCTTTTCCCGAAGAATGAATAAAATCCGAAAAACTCGGTTTTTTTCTCCTCGGGAGTCAGTTTACTCATTAAACTCCTGCTGGTTGATTGTGTCGCTCCCATTACGCTTCCCGCCAGAATTCCCACAAAGTAAAATGAGTATTTTAACAAAGCGATACTTTCCATTCCGAATGTTTCCCGGAAATAGACCATTAAATAGTATTCCGAATTACTCGTATAAAATGCGAGCAACATCGTAAATATCCAGATGAACAAAGAGATAACAATAGATTTTTTTTGTCCGATCGAATCCGAAAGTATTCCAAAAACGACCGATCCGAGAATTGCGGTTGATTGAACGATTATAAAAAATACAATCAATTCCTGCATCGAAAATTTCAGCGTTGTGCTCGCGTAATTCCCGGAGAAATAAATAACGGTGTTTACACCTTCGATATAAAAGAAATACGCCAGTAAAAAGTACGCCAAATTTTTATACGTTTTGAGATGCGCGATCGTATTGTATACACGGTTAAAACCAATCTTTACATAGGAGACATCCGGTTCGCGATCTTTACGCAAATCCTTCAATACAAAAAACAGCGGAAGCGCGAACACAAGGAAAAATATAGCTGAGAGCGGGAAAGTTTCCTTAATCATATCGTTTTGAATGAAGGGGAATGCCAATCCTAACACCGTGAGAGAACCGAAGTATCCCATCGCGAATCCATATCCGCTCACTCTTCCATAATTTTTTTCGGTTGTGATTTCTGGCAGAAAAGCGTCATAAAAAACCAGTCCGGCCTCGAAACCAATATTTGAGATTATGAACAACACTAAAGCCCAAAATATCATCCCTGCTTCGAGGAAATACATTAATCCCGTTCCGGCAATGCAGATTAAAGTAAAGAAGAGTAAAAATCGTTTTTTGCCGAATGAATAATCAGCAATTGCGCCGAGGATAGGAGATATTATCGCGGTAATAAGCATTGAAACGCTAGTCCCGATGCTCCAATAAAGATCACCGATCGGTTGATCTTCAGCTATCACTTTTTTGAAATAGACCGCGAAAAGAAATGTAACTACGACAATCGCGTAGGAAGTATTCGCGAAGTCGTAAAGAGACCAAATAAAGACTTTAAACTTGCTCTGATTCTGTCCCGGTTGGATTTGTTTGGAACGATTTATCAACTAACCCTCTGCCTGTTTTAACTAATTTACCCGAATCAACTAATTCTTTCAACACGGCGTCTAAAATACCGTTAATAAATTTACCGCTGTTTGAAGTACTATAATCTTTAGCAATTTCAATTACTTCATTAATGGTAACTTTAGGCGGGATATCATCGAAGTGTAATAATTCGGCAATCCCGATGCGAAGCAATAAACGATCTATCAAAGCGATACGGTCCATATCCCAATTGGCTAATCGTTTTTTAATAATTTCATCGAGTAGGGGTTTTTCGGCAACGACTTTGTTAATTAGTGCTACCGCAAATTCTCTATTTTCAGGGTCAGTTATTTCAGCAAGAATTCCGTTCGAGAGATTTGTTAACCCTTCCCCTTGCATCTCGTATGCGTAAAGGACTTGTAAACTTTTTTCCCTTAGAATCCTGCGTTTTGATTTTTTCAAATTGGCAAATACAAATTTAGATTTATTGTTCATCGAATGTAACATCTTATTTCTGATAAAATAAATTGTAAAACAAAACTTAATATTTTCTTAATGCACAATGAAGAATAATCTCACATCGCGAAAAGCCAAAAAAGTATCAAAGCGATCGCTTCCCGAAGTCGATAATATAGCAATTTAGCCGTTTTTAATTCATAATCCGAATTTACACAAGAAATATCAAGACGATAAAACTTTGCCATTTCGTATATTCTTTGCGAATGAAATTCGTCGGAGATTATAACCAGTTTTGCTCCGTTCCCACCAAATTCACTTTCGATAAACTTTAGCTGATCCGCAGTGGTTCGGCTGTTATCTTCAATAAGAATACTGCTCTGATGTACTCCGTATTTCCGAAGATAGTTTGAAGCCGAAAGGGCTTCGCTGATTTCGCCCGGGGCATTATTACCTGTAACTTGAAGTTTTTTTACTTTTTTAGATTTGTATAATTCCAGCCCCTTTTTTATTCTCCCTTCAAATAACGGACTCGGTAGGTTATTACGATACACGGCCGCACCCATTATAATCCCAAAATCTGCTTTAATACTTTTAGTTTGATCAACGGAAGTGCTCACTTTGAGAAAGGTAAATATGAAAAAGACAAATACTAAAACAAGGAAAGAATAGAGAGTCTTTTGGAAGTTGATTTTATTGTTTAACCCCAGAAATACCGCAACCACCATTTGATAAAGAGACAGGACGACATAAATAAAAAAGAATAATACCGGCGCAAATTTGTTTAATGAAAAAGTGCCCCACATCATTTCCGTATCACGAATCCCAAGCAAGGCAAGCAGAAACACAATGAGTAAAGCGGAGCATTTTATGAGGATAAACCTGTGCAGTATCCCGGTCGACTTTTTATCCGATCTCGGATATCTGATGGAAATAACTAAAATCAGAAGAATGTTTATAATTGATATTATTCCGATTATGAAATTTCCAAAATAGTATGGATTGAAATTATAAATCGAATATTGGTTGATATGATATTTCAAAAAGAAAAAGAAAAATAGCGTGAAGAGTTCCAGGAAAACAAAAGAAAAGATTTGCTGAATCTTGGGCGAATATTTTTTGATGCTATCTAATTTAGACATATTAAAATGGGGCTGTCTCAAATGTATTATTCCGGAACTTCAACAGCTGACAGTTTTGAACCGGAACCCGAAGTGTTAATTTTGGACTAAACACAAATCCCAAAATCATTCTGCCTGTCGCTGACAAGTTCAGCATTACACTTCCCAATATTTGAAACAGCCCCAAAAAAGCTAAGCGGTTTTTGATTTTCTTTTGAATAATTTTGGCAAATCAGCAGCCAGGGAGTATATAACCGGAACGATAATCAAGGTTAGGATTGTACCGAACATTAAACCAAAAATAACCGCGACACCCATCGATCTCCAGAAATCGGCATCGGCGCCGCCACTTTCAAATCTGAATGAATAAATATCGAATCCAAATCCAAATGTTAACGGAATTAATCCCAAAATAGTTGTAATCGCCGTTAAAGTTACGGGACGGAATCTACGAATACCACCTTGAATTACAGCCTCTTTTATGGTCTCTCCCCTTCTTCTTAAAATATTGATATAATCTATCAATACGATGTTGTTGTTTACCACAACTCCCGCAAGACTTATCACGCCTATTCCGGTCATAATGATTCCGAAAGGCATCGCAAATACGATTAGACCTATAAAAACACCGATAAGCGAGATTAGAACTGCCGTCATTATTATCAAAGGCTGAGCAAGCGAATTAAATTGAATAACGAGAATTAGAAAAATCCCGAGAAACGCAATCAAAAAAGCATTTGTAAGAAATTCCGCTGCTTTGGCTTGTTCTTCATTTTGTCCGGTGTAATCGATTCTATAATCGGGTGGAAGCCGGAAATTAGACAAATCGTTCATCACAACATCAAGAACAGCATTAGCGTTGTAACCGGCTGCCACATTTCCGGTTATTGTAACAACACGTTTCAAATCTTTCCTTCTAATCGCTCCCGGTCCGGTATCATATTTAAATTCAGCCACGGATGATAACGGTACATTTAATGTTTTACCCTGATTGTTATTGTAGATAATTTTAATATTATCCAAAATATCAACTGATTTTCGCTGATCTTCCTTTAATCTTACTGTAATATCATACTCATCTTCGTTAATTCGATACTTTGATGCTTCAAAACCATTAATGGCCGTTCTGAGATTATTCGCGATCATCGAAGTATTCATCGAATATAAAGCGGCTTTTTCCCGATCAATTATTACTCTAACTTCGGGGCGGCCGGCGTCATAATTATCATTTAAATCAACCAATCCTTCGATGCCTTTAATACGCTCCTTCACAGCTTCAGTTAATTTACCAAGCTGATTGAAGTCCTCGCCGATAATTTCAATATTGATCGGAGGACCGACAGGCGGGCCGTTATCTTCTTTTTTAACTTCAATTTCCGCGCCCGCGATGTTCGCCACTGCCGTGCGAATTTCATTCATCGTTTCACTGGAAGGTTTTGAACGATCGTTATAATCGATAAACTGAACGGTTATCGTACTTTTGTTAGGAGTCGAACTACCGCCGTCAAACGGGTTATTGGAGGAACCGACATTGGACACATATTCTCGAACATCTGTCTCCAAGAACGGATTTAATTGGTTCTCAATCTGTTTCGCGATTCGATTTGACATTTCAACATTTGTTCCGGTCGGACTTTCCACATTGATAAACACTCGCTCAGGGTCGGTTTCCGGAAAAAATTCAACTCCGTGCCCCAATACTCCATAAATCATCATAATTCCTATCAATGATCCAAATGCGGAAAGAATTACCAAGCCTCTATGTTCCAGAGCTTTACGAAGAAAAGTTTCGTAATGATCAATCGTTTTGGGTAAAAGCACAACGGAGAAATAATCACTCAATCGTTTGAATTGATAAACTATTTTCCCGAGTCCACTTGTCGGTTTATAGTCAGGATCTTCAAGTTTCATAAACTTTGACGCAAAAACCGGATTTATAACTAAAGCAACAAATAAAGATGAACTTAGAGTTATAATTAAAGTCAGAGGAAGATATTGCATAAAATCGCCTACGATTCCTGGCCAAAACAAAAGCGGACCAAAAGCCATCAATGTTGTCATCGTTGATGTTGTTATCGGCCAAGCGACTTCCCGCGATCCCAGCTTTGCGGCTTCGATAAGTGTGCTTCCTTCTTCAAGGTACTTGTAAATATTTTCAATAATTACAATCGCGTTATCAACCAACATTCCGAGCGCAAGTATTAGTGAAAATAACACAATAAAATTGAGTGTAATGCCGAGCGCCGAAAGAATAATGAATGAAATCAGCATACTTAGCGGAATAGCGATCGCGACAAAAACAGCGTTTCTTAATCCTAACAAAGCGAAAAGAACTATCAGAACCAGTACCAATCCGGAAAAGATATTATTCTCAAGATTTCTAACTGATCTTGCGATATCTTTCGACAGATCAACCGTTAACTGAAACTGTACATTCTCAGGCAACATTTCATCGTAATCACTGATTAGTGTTTTAATATCGGTCGCGATATCAATAATGTTCGCGCCAACTTTCTTCGAAACTTGAACAGTTACACATTCATTTTGATTTAATCTCGCATAAGTATTTTTTGTTTTGAACGCGTAATTAACATCCGCGACATCCGAAACATAAATCGGATAACCATCTTTCATCTTAACTATTAAGTCCTGGATGATAAATGGTTTATCAAACTCACCGGGCACACGGACGAGAAAACTCGAATTGTTTACATCAATCGATCCGCCTGGAATTGTATTATTTTCATTCCGGATGGCGTTGATAAGGTCATCAAATCTGATATTGTAATGCTGAAGTTTTCTGATATCAACATCAACCTGTACTTCCCGTTCCAAACCACCGCTGATGTCAACTTCCAAAACTCCGTCGATGTTTTCAATTTCATCCTTAATATCATCAGCGATATCTTTTAGTTTTACCAGTCCGACACTTCCCGTAATGTTAAAAATAACAATGGGAAACTCGGAGAAGTTAATCTCTATAATTTCCGGTTTTTCAACGTCATCGGGTAAATCCGCTTCAGCTTTATCAACCTTATCGCGGACTTTCTGCAGTGCTTCGTCAATATCAAATCCACTTTCAAATTCGCATTGGATAATGGAATAACCCTCAAAAGATGAAGAAGAGATTGTTTTGACTTCACTTATCGCGTTCAGCTCTTTTTCGATCGGTTGAGTGATCAGTGATTCGATATCTTCCGGTGATACCCCAAAATATGGAGTTGAAACTATAACAAGAGGAATTTGAATATCCGGCGCGGCTTCTCTTGGAAGTGACATATAAGAAGTAATTCCGGTGAGAAAAATAATTCCGACAAGAATTAAAACACTCGTTCTATTTTCTAAACTTACATCTGTAATTTTCATTTGATATCCCCTAATTGACGACTTTTACTCGTTCGCCTTCTATTAAATTTTGATATCCCACAACAATTAAATTTTCACCGGCTTCAAGTCCGGATTTAACCGCAATTCTATTCCCGATTCTATTTATAATTTCGATACTTTTCCCGACCGATCGTCCATCTTTTTCAACATAAACAACGTATCCGTCATCATTTCGCGAAACCACATCTTCAGGAATCATAATAATTTTATCATAAACTCCGTTGGCAATATAAACTTCGGCAACTAATTCGGGTTTGATTTCACCACCGGAATTATTAACCGTTACTTCGATTGGGAAGGTTCTATTTGCCACAGAAACCGACGATCCGACAAAAGTGATCAGACCGGTATAAACTTGGTCTCCCAGACTTCTGATAATAACATCGGTTTGATCGCCCTTTTTAATTTTTCCGACATATCGTTCCGGCAAACCGGCTTCGATTTTTACTTTATCGATATCAATCAATGTCATAACGGGCATTCCGGGAGGGGCAAGCTCACCAATATCGTAAAACTTCGCGTCAACAATTCCGTTAAACGGTGCGGTAACATAAGTTTTATCCAAACGATCCTTCATCGATTCAAAGTTCGCCTTAGCCTGATCTCTTCTAAATTTGGCTTCGAGATATTGGAATTCGCTGTTCACATTTTGATTGTAAACTTGTTCTTGTTTCTCAAAACTCATTTGCGCTAAATCATATTGTGCTTTCGCGGCATCATAAGCGGCTTTTACGCTTGTATTATCAATGGTAAAAAGGATGTCACCTTTTTTAACTCTCGATCCTTTATCAACCTTAAATTCTTTAATTATTCCACCCAAACCATTATCGAAATAACTGATGTCTGAGTTTTTCATCGGTTTCACAGCACCTACAATCTGAATGTTATCCGTAAAACTCTGGGCTGCCAATTCCTTGGTTTCAACACGAACCGCCCGGCGCAATTCCTTATCTTCCGCGGATTCTTCATTATTTGCCTCGGCGTCATCACAAGATATTTGTGAGATAGCCATCAACGCAAAAAGTGAAAACAGAGCAATTTGTTTCAAATATTTTTTCATTTTTTATTCCTTAGAGTTTAATTTCTTCTAATGATTTTCCTAAAATCAGATCCAATTGTGCCGTATAAACCAGATATTGATAAATGGAAGTATTAAAATTTACTTCGGCAAATGCGGTTTCATACAATGCGCTTGTAAGTTCTATTTGTGTTCCAAGACCACTGTTAAATCTTTTCGTGGCGATTTCAAATCCCCTTTTAGATTCGCTTACGGATGCTTTGTAAGCCTCAATCTGTTCCTGCGTTTTTCGAATGGAAAGCACGGTATTTTCATAGTCATTTTTTAATTGTTTTTTTACTTTAGATAATCCTTCCAATGCAATCTTATAGTCTAATTCTGCTTGTTCCACTTTAGAATTTGTTGTAAGTCCGTTAAATATTGGAATACTTAGAGATAAACCCACACTGACCGAATTGGAATATCTCCAGTTAGAAAAGGCTCTTTCATCCTCTTCTTGGGCTTGCATTTGCCAGCTGCCAACAGCATTTAATTTTGGGAAATGTTGGGTGAATTCGTAAGAAGCGCTTAGATCTTGAAGTTCAACCTCCAACTCTTTCTGCTTAAGCAATTTATTTTGTTTGATAACCCGCTCAAGTCCATCCTCAAAATTCGGAATATCATAATATGAGTATGAGAGTGAATCAGCAACTTCTATCTTGGAATTAAAATCAATTCCGACTGCAAGTTTTAAATTATTTTCAGCCAAACTTTTTTGATTTTGAGCTTCTGTTAATGCGGGCAATGTATTTTGATATTGCACATTAGCTTTGATATAATCGTATTCGGAGACCAGCCCGGCGTCATACATCTTCTTAGTATTATTTTTATTTTCTTCCGCTCTCTGCAATTGAATTTCAGCGAGTTCAACCAGCTTGTCAGAAAGCAAATAATTGTAGTAGGATTGCTTGACGTTCAATACCAATTGAATTTTAGAAAATTCCAGACCTTGTTGGGAGATATCCGCAAAAGTTTCGGCGATTCTAACGGCTAAAAACATTGCTCCGGTAAAAAGAGGTTGCTCAACATTTACAGAAGAAGTTAGAGTATTTGTCGATCCGACCGGAAATCTTCCGCTAAATAACGGTGTTTCAATTATAAATTCCGGTCTCCTGATGGCCCGGTTATAATTAATATTTCCCTTGATGTTTGGAAACAGTGAAGAACCGTATGCCTCGGTGACTTGTTCATCGGCTTTTTCTCTCGCCAGTTTCGATTGTTGATAATCGTTGTTGCTTTCAAGCGCCATCGCGACACTTTTTTTCAGATCCAGAACTACTTTGGAGTTTTCCTGAGCAAACTGATTATTTGCAAAAATAATCAGAATCAGAAGTATCGATAATCTTTCTTTCACAATTGCTCCGTTATTGATTAAATATCCCGTTAAAAACTATGTTAATAATAAAATTTGTATTCTCTTCGATAGAATTTTTATTGCCGTTGTGTTTGCTGTGCGATATAAAATGAAATAACGCACCCCGATAAAAAGTGATAAAATTGTCAATATCAATCGGTTTAATTTCTCCGGAATCGATACCATTTTGCAACACTTCCCTATACAAACCAAGAGTTTCTGTATGATTGCATCGAAACAGTTCCGACTTATTTAAAGCATCCGATTCGATAAAATCCGTTCTTATTCTCACCATCAATAAAAATACGGGTTGATTGGTTTCATAAAATTCAAAAAACATTTTTGTAAGATTAGTTAAAAAATCAAATACGCTTAAGTTTTCGCTATAGATTTCTTTAATGCGTGAGCTAAAAATGAACGAGACTTCTTCCATAATTGCGGTATAAATCTCTTCCTTGTTTGAGAAATAATTGTAAATCGTACCTTTCCCATATTCCGAAACTTCAGCGATTTCGTCAAGAGTTGTTTGTTTAAATCCTTTCTCGGCAAAAATTCTGAGGGAAGCGTTTAATATCTCGTTTCTTTTAAAGAGTCTTTCCCTGTCTCTCCTACTCATCGAATCCGATTTTCTAATTTCAAAAAACATTTTCACCATAATTTTAAAACACAAACTACAAAGATAGAACTAAAGTTCAATAAAATGAACAAGTAGTCATAAAAAAGAATGTATATTCGACGATTGATTTTAAGGAAAGTTTTATGATAAAATAAAAAGGCGTCGAAAATCGACGCCTTTAGATAAGATTCTAAATTTTATTGCAGTCTGAATAAGACGGGAATTGAAACTTGAACCGGAACCGCTTTACCCCTTTGTTTACCGGGTTTAAATCTTGTTTTCTTAACCGCTTCCATTGCTGCTTCATCACAACCGGCACCAATACCTTTAATAAGTTCGACTTTTTGAACAACGCCATTTACATCAACGAATGCTTTTACAAAAACTCTACCTTGAACACCGGCTCTCTTTGCGATTTCGGGATACACGATCTGAGATTGAATTGCTCCGATTCCACCAATTGGCGCGGGCATTTCTTCCACAGCGACAAAGAATACGGGTTCTTCATCCTCTTCATCCTCTTCTTCAGGCGGAGGAGGCGGGGCTTCGACAACCGCATCAATATCAAGTTCGGTATCTTCTAATTCTATATCTTCAATTACATCATCTGACGGTGCTTCGATAGGGATAGGTGGCTTTGGAGGTGGTGGTGGTGCTGTTTCCTGCTTGGTCGCTTCGACGTCTTCCACATCAATCAATTCTTGTGGAGCTTCAATTGATAAGTCTCCTGTCTCAAATTTAGGGAAAAATTCGAAGGCCACAACCAAGAGACCTAAAGCTAATATAGCGCATATTTCCAAAGTTCTTTGGTACTTCAATTTTAAGTCAACTTTGGGGTTTTTCTTTAAGGCCAATTTTACCTCCTATAGATTGAAATCGAGTAGAAACTTATTAAATATAGATTGCTTTGTCAATTACAAACTTTATATTTTACATGAAAATTGAACAAATGTTCCCTGTCAGAAGGCATAGTAACTGTTCTGCTTTTTCACGAACAGATAAACCAACAAAATAGCGATAATAGCGCCACTTAAATTCGCCAGAAAATCATTAAAATCACCATACCTGCCGGGAATAAATTCTTGATGAACTTCATCAAATAACGAATAAACTATAATAATAAAGTATGCGACTATGTGATAATTTTTCTTCATGATATGAAACTTGTTTTGATAGTGCAATACAAGCGACAGCAAAGTCGCTAAACCGCCGTAAGCGAGAAAATGTTTTACTTTGTCTTCATAAGTAAAATCGGATATTCTCGGCACATCCGGGATACTTGTTAGTATCAATAAAGTTATCCAATAAAGTACAAGCGGTACGTAAAGAAGTGATACTTTATGTTTTTCTAAAAATTCATACATTGTTATTAATTTCCTTAATTGCTCTGGGAATGTATTTTATTAATCCCTCGGCTGTTACACCATAAGTAGTATTTTGTTCCGCTAACAGATCCGCTCCCAAACTGTGAACATAAACAGCTGCGATAATGTTTTCTATCTTATTACTTCCTTGCGCAACAAATGAAGCAATTATTCCTGTAAGTACATCGCCACTGCCAAACTTAGCCATTCCGGGATTTCCAACGCTGTTAATGTAAGCTATTCCGTCAGAATCAAATGTGATGGTCGGCGCACCCTTGAGCACGAGCACACATCCTGTTGATCTTGCAAATTCTTTCCCGAATTTTAATATATTCCGTTTAATCGTATCGATATCAACCGCGATTAATTTGCTGAATTCACCTAAATGCGGAGTTAATATAAAATTGGATAAATCATAATTTCTAAACTGATTATCCGTTAACGGTGCAAATCCATCAGCATCGATAATAATGTTTTTATTCAGATAATTTTGATATAACTGACTCAAAGCAAATTTTGTTTCTGCTTCCCTTCCCAAACCCGGACCAATAGCCAAACAATCCGACCATTCAATTTTTTTCTCCAAGTCAGAAATGGAATTCCGGATGAGAAATCCATTTGCGTTGTCTTCGTAAGAAATAATAATTTCGGAGATCACTTTTCTTTGCATGAGCTCCATTTTTGAATTTGGAACCGCCAAAATTGAAGCGCCGGCGCCCGACATTGAAGCCGCTTTCGCCGTAAGAATCCCTGCGCCTGGATAATCTGTTGAGCCGGCAATCGATAATACTTTGCCCGCCGAATATTTATGTATATCTAATTTTTTAACGGGTAAGAAATCTTTGATATCTTCTTTTTCGATAAAATAGTCTTCAACACCCAATTCATCGAAAAATTCATTTCCGATTCCGATTGAACCAAGATCAACCCGCCCGGAGTTTTTATATCCTTCCGAGACAAACAATCCCCTTTTCAATTGAGCCAGGGTGATTGTCAAATCCGCGTTAAATACCGAGACACCAAATCCGGTATCTGTTTCCAAACCGGTCGGAACATCTATTGCGGCACGAAAAACATCCATATCGTTGATTAGATTGATGACTTCAGGAAACGGTTCGCGAAGTTGACCTTTTGAACCCGTGCCGAGAATTGCGTCTATAATTATTTCAGAATCCCTTAGGGAATCTAAATCCCCAATTGTGCTAAATTCGACAATCGAACACAATCCGGTTTTGGCAGAAAGGTTTGCCGCAATTTTGTAATTGATTAATGCGTCACCTTTTAATTCCTGCGGGGAACCAAATAGGATTATTTTTACTTGAATACCAAAGTTGACAAGATGACGAGCCAACGCAAAACCATCGCCACCGTTATTTCCTTTGCCGCAAAGGATGCCTGCGGAGATCACATTTTCGAAATTTTCAATATTCTCGGATAATGATTCAAAAATGCTTATGGCGGCATTTTCCATCAAAACAATACCCGGAATATTTAATTTTTCAATAGCGTAAGAATCTGCGCGCCTCACTTGCTCGGCAGTAAATAGTGGAATCATAGATTTATAGATTTATTTATAGAACAGAAAATTCTAATTTACGACGGAAGCAATCAAACCCAGAAGAGATCCCGGAAACAATCCGTAAACGATAAGCAAAAGTCCGCAAATAACTACCGTCATTAATCCGGTTGGACTAATATTAACATTGAAATCAACTTCGCTTTCTTTGAAGTACATGTATACGATTACTCTAAGATAAAAATAAACGCTGATTACACTGGAAAAAACACCAACAATTGCCAACCAAGTCAGATCACTTTCAATAGCTGCGATAAATACATAGTATTTACCGAAGAATCCGGCTAATGGCGGAAGACCGGCAAGGGCAAGCATAAACAAAGCCATAAATAAAGCTAAAACCGGATTTTTTTGGTGAAGACCGGCATAAGAATTCAGATCAACTCTATCATCATTCGGTCCTTCAATAATTGCGATTATTCCGAATGCACCGATGTTCATAAACACGTAAATAACGAGATAAAACATAATTCCGGTAACACTTTCTAAATTTCCGGCTGCCAGACCGATCAACATATATCCTGCATGAGAAATCGATGAGTACGCAAGCATCCGTTTCAAATTATTTTGTGCAATAGCCACTATACTTCCATATAACATGGAAAGCACAGCCAATCCCGCAAAAAGCGGCATAAAAGTATTTTCAATTTCTTGTGTAAATACCGCTCCAAGGAGAACCAACAAAACACTAAACGCGGCGGCTTTACCACCTGTTGACATTAACCCGGTAACCGCAGTCGAGGAACCTGTGTAAACATCCGGCACCCACATATGAAAAGGAAAAGCCGCGATTTTGAAAGCGAACCCGACTATCAAAAGAATAAACCCTGTCATAAAGAGGATATTACCACTCAGCGAAGAAAAATTAACTAATATTTCACCAATTCTCATAGTTTGCGCTGTCCCGAAAACCAGTGCAACACCATAAACAATAAAACCCGTAGCAAATGCACCCAACAAGAAATACTTCATTGAAGCTTCGTTTGCGTTGATTTTTTTACGGTTAATTCCCACTAATACATAAAAACAAATCGACATTAATTCAAGTCCGAGAAAAACTACGAGAATATCCCGAGCTCCCGACATAAACATCATACCCAAAATCGAGGATTGTACTAACACGTAAAATTCACCGAAATTAGCTCCGTATTTTTTAATATAATCGATTGCTCCTAATGAAACCAAGGCTCCACCCACAGCAAAAAGGAAATTAAATATCGAAGACTTCCCTCCTACAGCGAGCATTCCCCCAAATAGTAAATCGTTTGAGCCGACTTCATTGATTGAATGGACCGCGACATAAATCAATAAAGCGATTGTTAACCAGGGTAAAATTGCGTCACTTTTACTTGAATACATTTCAATAAGAAGTGATATAACAATACCGGTTCCAAGCACCAAAAACGGGATGATCTGCATCAATTCGGAAGAATTTAACATCATAATTTTTTACTCAATTAACCTTTTCCATAAAAGAAAACCCACCAAACAATCAGATATATCGGTATAAGTATCGGTATGGCATATTTAAATAAATATGCGAAAAAACTGGGCATTTTAACGCCGGAACTTTCTGCGATTGATTTAACCATAAAATTAGGGCCATTTCCTATATACGTCATCGCTCCAAAGAATACAGCGGCAACCGAAATTGACCGTAGATAAAGCGGATATTCATTCATAAATTCACGAACCTGTTGAGCAACATTAACATCCAAACCAAATTTCCCGAGTTCTGCACTTAAGAAATTCAAGTATGTCGGGGCATTATCTAAAAACGCTGATAAGACACCCGTTGCCCAATAAAATATTCCGGCATCCAGTTTATCGCCCATTACATTAGCTTCGTGAGCTATTATCTGCAAAGCTGGAATCATTGTCGCGAATATTCCGACGAAAAGATATGCGACCTCCTTGATCGGTTCAAAATTGAATCCATTCTGCTTGAGAATATTTTTATCAGCCGTTTTGAATGAAGCATAAACAACCGAAAACATAATTATTTCCCGGATTCCGAACGGAAACGGGTGTAAGGATGGGACCCAACTCATAACTTTCGGATCAATAAAAACCGATACGAGAATAATTACTAAATAAGCAAGATTTTTCAGTCCTTTAAACTCAATAGTTTTGGTATAATCCCTTTCCTGGTAGACACTCTTCTTTAAATCCAAATGATCGAAAACGTAATAGATTCCGGCGATTGCCAAAATTGTAGGAAGCCAGATATACCAAATATTTTCAACAAACCAGAAAAACTCTACACCTCTCAAAAAACCAAGAAAGAGCGGCGGATCACCAATCGGAGTTAAAGCTCCCCCTACATTACTAACTAAAAAGATAAAAAAGATTATATGAAACGGTTTGATACGACCTTCGTTAATTTTCATGAATGGTCTTATCAATAGCATCGAAGCGCCGGTTGTTCCAATCACATTAGCTATTACGGCACCAAATAGTAATAAAAGAGTATTTAACATTGGTGTAGCGGGTTTATCTACTTTTATTAAAATTCCACCCGAAGCCACAAATAACGATGCTAACAAAGCGATAAAAGAAAGATATTCGGCTAATGAATGAAGCAGACTCAGAGAATCATGAAGAACCGCCAGATAATAAACAACGATAATTGCCCCCAACGCAATCGAAATTTTCGGGTAATGATGTTCCCAAAAATGATGAAAAAACAAGGGGCCGGTTGCTATTAACAGCAGGAGCAAAACAAATGGAATTACAGTGTACGTTGGTGGAACCGTCCCTCCTCCGCTTGCAAATAAAGGGGTTGAATTTAACAGTAAAAAGGAAACTATCGAAAAAGCAATTTTTTTGAAATTTTTCATCATTTTATCAAATTTATTGTGTGAGTACTTACAAATTCTAAAATGCCGTTCGTTGAAACTTCGGTCAAGCTCAAAAATGTGCTTGGATAAACTCCTATCCAAACTATAAAGACGAATATTGGCAACAGAACCAATTTTTCCCTCAAATTCAGATCGGATAATTCATCCTCTAATTTTACATTTGTAACTTTTCCAAATACAACTCTTTCATACATCCACAGCATATAAACCGCGGCGAAAATAACTCCGGTCGCCGCAAAAATTACGAACCACCATGAATCTAAAACTGTTGATTGAAAAGATCCGAGCAGAATCAAAAATTCACCGATAAAACCATTTAAACCGGGTAACCCGATTGACGAAAGAGAAGAAAATAGAAGTGCAAACGCAAACCATGGGACCAATTTGGCAATTCCGCCGTAATATGCTATTTCGCGATTGTGAGTTCTTTCGTAGATAATACCGACCAAAAGGAATAACGCTCCGGTCGAAAGCCCGTGATTAACCATCTGAATTACAGCGCCTTGTAATGATTCGGTTGTCATGGCAAAAATGCCAAGTACAACAAAGCCAAGGTGAGAAACGGATGAATAAGCAACAAGTTTCTTCATGTCCTTTTGAACCATAGCGACTAATGCACCATAAATAATTCCGATCACCGCTAAAACTGATATCGCCGGTGCAAATTCAACCGCTGATTGCGGGAACAAAGGTAAACAAAACCTAATTATTCCGTATGTACCCATTTTTAATAATACTGCAGCTAAAATCACGGAACCCGCTGTTGGTGCCTGAACGTGGGCATCGGGAAGCCACGTGTGAAATGGAAACAACGGAACTTTGATTGAAAAACTCAGCAAAAACGCGAAAAACATCCAGATTTGAATTTTATGAGGAATATCGGGACCAACGGTATACAATTCCAACAAATTGGTAGTAAATCTGCCCAATGGTTCAGAAGCATAAATCGCCAACCAAATTATCGCGACAAGCATTAATAAGCTTCCAAACATTGTATAAATAAAAAATTTAATCGAAGCGTAAATCCGTCGTTCTCCGCCCCAAACACCGATTATGAAATACATCGGGATGAGCATCGCTTCCCAGAAAATATAAAAAAGGAAAAGATCCAAAGAAATGAAAACGCCGATCATACCGGCTTCGAGCAACAGCATAAAAAATGTAAACATCTTAATATTCTTTTTAATGCTGCTCCAGCTTGATACCAAAGTAAGAGGTGTAATAAAAGTAGTCAGCACAACCAACAAAAGTGAAATTCCATCGATTCCAACAAAATATGAAATATTGAGATTCTCAATCCATAATATTTGATGCTTAAATTGGAAATCCGAAGTTGTAGAATCAAATCCGAAATAAACTATCATCGAAACAATAAATATTACAACCGAAACTCCAAAACCAAAGTATTTAATAAGATTTGCCTGTTCCTCTTTGAAAAAGAGTATAAGTAAACTCCCAACTATCGGAATTAAAAGCAGATATGATAAAAGTTGACTGTTTTCCATTTCTTATAAACTTATAATTACCCAAAAAAGGATTACGGCAATTCCGGCCATCATAATCACAGCATAAAACTGGGCTACACCGGTTTGTAATTTTCTGACTGTTCCTGAGATGTTTTCAATGATGGACGCCGAACCGTTAACAATTCCGTCAATTATTCCGGCGTCAGTAATTTTCCATAAAAATTTGTCAGAAACATTTTTAATCGGATTAACAACTGTCGCGTCATAAACTTCATCTATAAAATATTTATTCAACAGCAAATTATAGAATGCTTTTAATTTCGAAGCTGTGTTATCCGCGATACTTCGATTTTTTGTGTAAATATAATATGCCAAATACATCGCGATTAAAGCCGCCCCCACAGACGAAGCCATCAGAATTAATTCTTCGGTATGAGTATGTTGTGCCGTGTGAGCTAATTTTGTCTCGGCAGCGCTAAAAATTGGTAAAAGCCAATTATGAAAAACATTACCATGTTCGCCCGAAAATATTTCAGGAATTCCAATATATCCGCCTATTACGGAGAGAACTCCGAGAATAATGAGTGGGATTGTCATTACTTTTGGTGATTCATGAGGATGTTGATCTTTCCCAAATCGTTCTTCACCAAAAAACGTAAGTGAAACCAGTCTGAACATATAAAAGGCTGTCATTACAGCCGTTAAGGCACCGATTACCCAAAAGAACATATTTCCGTTCGCGTATGAATACCACAAAATTTCATCTTTAGAAAAGAATCCGCTCAGGCCCGGAAGACCCGAAATTGCAAACGAAGCAATTAGAAATGTCGCAAATGTAGCGGGCATATACTTTCGCAAACCACCGTAATTTCTAATATCTTGATCATCGTGCATGGAATGGATAACAGAACCAGCGCCAAGGAATAAAAGTGCTTTAAAAAAAGCATGAGTCATTACATGAAAAATTGCGGCCGAAAATGCTCCGACACCTGCGGCTAAAAACATGTAACCTAATTGGCTAACGGTGGAATACGCAAGCACTTTTTTAATATCAGTTTGAACCAGCCCGATTGTGGCGGCAAAGAATGCTGTCAAAAGTCCAACGACCGCAACAACCATCAGAATTGCCGGAGCTGAGGCGAAAATAATTGAGGTTCGAGCCACCATATAAACACCGGCTGTTACCATAGTAGCAGCATGGATTAGGGCGGATACCGGAGTAGGGCCAGCCATAGCATCGGGCAGCCAGACGAACAGAGGAATTTGAGCCGATTTGCCGGTAGCGCCAATAAACAGAAAAAGCGCTATAAAAGTAAAGGTTGTTTCAGTAACCTGTGAAGTTTCTGCCTGGGCAAAAACATCTAAGAAGTTCAAAGTGCCAAAAGTCATGTAGATAAGGAAAATCCCGAGAAGAAATCCAAAATCACCGATTCTATTTACTATAAAAGCTTTTTTTGCGGCCTGCGGAACAGTTCCCTTTTCGAAATCTTTGTCGTACCAAAATCCGATAAGTAAATATGAACAAAGTCCGACCCCTTCCCAGCCAAGGAAAAGAACCAAAAAATTATCACCAAGAATCAAGTTCATCATGGCAAAAATGAACAAATTCAGATACGCGAAAAATTTCCAGAAACCTTTATCGCCATGCATATATCCGATGGAGTAAACATGGATCAGAAATCCGACACCGGTTACAATTAATGCCATAACAATTGATAATTGATCGACAAGGTATGCAAAATGAACTTCAAGTCCGGCGACTTTAATCCATGTAAATAACGTAATCACTTGTGAACGATCTGCTTCGGGTAATGCGATTAATTCAAATAAAGCGGCAAGAGAGACCAAAAACGATAAACCAACCGCACCGGCACCAATCACTCCGATGATTTTTTCGTTTTTAATTTTGGAACCAACTATTCCGTTGACCAGAAAACCGATCAGTGGAAATAAAATTGTAAGGTAAATGAGATCAATCATCAAGAATTACCACTTAAAAATATTAATTTCATCAAGGTTCACAGTTAGTTTATTTCTGAATATCGCAATAATTATTGCCAATCCGACCGCAGCCTCCGCAGCCGCGACTGTCATTACAAAAAACGCGAAAATTTGTCCTGTCGAATTCCCAAGATAAGATGAGAATGCAACAAGTGCTAAATTCGCGGAATTGAGCATAAGTTCGATGCTCATAAAAACAACTATCGCGTTTCTTCTTATCAACACACCGGTAACACCTACCGAAAACATAAATGCGCTTAGTATTAAATAATATTCAATTGGAATGGATGTCATAATAATTTTCTATTCAAATTTTTTCTTAGCAATAACCATTGCTCCGATTGTCGCGGCAAGCAACAAAAAGCCCGCAATTTCAAACGGAATTAAATATTCTGTGTATAATTGTCTCCCGATATTTTCTATGGTTCCGGCTTTTATGCTTTCCGCTAATTGCGGATTTATCACTTCGCCGGGATGTTGGAAAAATATAAGATAGGCTAATTGAGCGAAAACGAAAACTGCGATAAAAACAGCAAAATATTGAATTACACGATTATCGCTGAAAATTTTAGATTCGGCTGCCGAGTTTAATAACATAATTACGAACAAGAAAAGCACCATTATCGCACCGGCATAAACAATTACTTGAACAACCGCGATAAATTGAGCATTCAGAAGTAAATATAAACCCGCAAGAGAGAAAAAGTTAAGAATTAGAAATATGGCACTTATAACCGGAGTTTTCCTTGTTATGGTCATTACAGCCGAAACCGCGCTAACCAAAGCAAAAACAGAAAAAAGGAGAATTTCTAAATTCATTAAGGAGTATTCCTATAAATCATTCTTGGGAACGGAATTGTTTCACGAATATGATCAAGCCCGCAAATCCATGCGACAGTTCTTTCTAATCCAAGTCCAAAACCTGAATGAGGTACAGAACCGTATCTTCTTAAATCCAAATACCACTCAAAATATTCCTGTGGAAGATTATGTTCTTTAATTCTTTCAATCAACAGATCAAGATTATCTTCTCTTTGGCTGCCTCCGATAACCTCTCCGTATCCTTCAGGAGCTAAAACATCAACACCAAGAGCTAAATTTGGATTGTTTTCATCTCTTTTCATATAAAAAGCTTTTGTTTCAGCCGGCCATCTATGCACCATTACCGGTTTTTGAAAATGATCTGAGATAATTGTTTCATCGGCCGCGCCAAAATCATCACCGTATTTAAAATCAACACCTTTCTCGTGAAGAATTTTAACCGCTTCTTCGTAAGTAATTCTTGGGAAAGGTCGTTTTACTTGTTCTAATAGAGTTGTATCTCGTTCAAGATCATCAAGATCACTTTTTCGTTCGGTTATAACTGTCTGAATTACATATTCCAAGAACTCTTCCGCTAAATCCATGTCATCATCAAGATCGAAAAATGCCATTTCCGGTTCGACCATCCAAAATTCTGTTAAATGTCTTCGGGTTTTAGATTTTTCGGCTCTGAATGTAGGACCGAATGTGTAAACTTTACCCAAAGCTAATGCTCCGGCTTCTGCGTAAAGTTGACCGCTTTGTGTTAAAAAAGCACTTCCGAGATCGAAATATTCGGTTTCAAATAAAGTAGAAGTTCCTTCACACGCGTTTGGAGTTAAAATGGGGGGATCAAAAAGGGTAAATCCACGGTCATCGAAAAAGTCCCTCATAGCTTTAATAATTCGGTGACGAATTCTCAAGATCGCGGCTTGTCGTTTCGATCTTAACCAAAGATGGCGGTGATCCATTAAAAATTCAATGCCGTGATCTTTTGGCGAGATCGGATAATCAACAGAAGCGGCAATCAATTTTACATCTGTAGCGTCG
The DNA here is from genome assembly GCA_021739765.1 of Melioribacteraceae bacterium. Lineage (GTDB taxonomy): Bacteria > Bacteroidota > Ignavibacteria > Ignavibacteriales > Melioribacteraceae > JAIPBD01. The sequence continues at coordinate 102,763 of JAIPBD010000008.1, read as the reverse complement.
AGTTCGAATCCACCGGGCGCCCTTTTTTCTTCCTTCACTAAACCGGTTACTTCGAACGAAGCTTCCTGAGCAAGGGAATCAGCGGTTTCAAATACTTCTTCGCTCACATTTCCTTTAAAAACGATGCACTGCAGCAATCCTGTGCCGTCTCGTAATATTAAAAATTTAACTTTTCCGCTGGATCGTTTGTTGTAAAGCCAGCCTTTTAAGGTAACTTCTTTACCTACGAATTCATTCAAATCTTTAATGTATGCTTGGGGTTTTGTCATTGAGTTTGCACTTTTTAATAATTTCCAAATATATAGACAGGTCTAACTAAATGCAAAGAATTATCCTTTGCTGCCATTTAAAGAATATATATTCAATTTTTTAATTGAATACTTAATTTTCTGCCGAGATTTTCTTCAATCAATGCTTTCCGTCTTTCAAGATTCCAGAACTCGATTTCAGGAAATCTTCCATCTGAAATTACTTCCAGAACTATTTCCGACGGGGATAATTTACAACAAAGTGATTTAATGATATTTGAATGCGTGCGGTCAAGTGAATCCGCAATTCTTAAAATTCCGGCTAAAATTTTTACTACTTCCCTATTCTTTTTGGGAAGGTTCATATAATCCGAATGGCTCTTTTTAGGATGACTCTTTCGGTGATATCGCGCGGTGGATGCGATTGTGTAAATATCATTTTCGGTAAATCCGAGTAATTCACTGTTTCGGATTATATATTCACTATGTTTGTGGTGTTTTGAATGACTTATATGATAACCAATATCATGCAAAATTGACGCGAATTTCAAATAATCACGATATTTTTGTGAAAGACCATGGAGTTCAAACAATTCATCAAACAGCAAAAGAGCGAGTTTGGAAACTTGAATACAATGGTCCCGATCATATTTTGAGGATTGGGAAAGCTGGGTTACACTCGCCAAACGAATGTCGTCCAAATGTTCAACCAGCGCGTCTTTAGATTCATCGTTCAGGCTGTCAATAATTATTCCCTCGCGAAGAGCGTAATCGGAAATCGTAATTTGAGTAATATTTAATTCCGCGCAAATGGTTGTGAGCAGTATTATTCCCGCCGGAATTATATCAGTTCTTTTTTCATCCAATCCAGGTATTGATTTTCTCGATTCAGTAGTTTTGTGTTTCAGAATCAACTTTTCTAAGGATTTTAGATCATCAATCGAAAAGCAATAATTGTTTGCGATCTGAATATTCTCATTTTTCATTTCCGCAATCATCATTCCACATGATATAATCGTGCCGGAGGAACCGATAATTTTGACGGGATTTAGTTTCTCATTTTCCCTTTTAATACTTACGAGTTCGCCTTTTACCCAATCCCGGCATCTGTTGATATTTTCTTTTTGAATAATACCATCCTGAAAGAACAACTGCGTTAATCGAACTGCACCTAATTTAAGACTGTTCGAATATTCAATTTTTCCTTGCCGTCCGAAAATAAATTCTGTACTCCCGCCACCAATATCAATACAAAGAGATAACTTATCGTAAATCGGAACCGCCTGAAGGATTCCGAGATATATGAGTCTGGCTTCTTCGATGCCCGAAATAACTTCCACTTCGAGATTGGTTTCTTCATAAACTCTCTCTATAAATTCCCTTTTATTCGCGGATTCTCTAGTAGCACTTGTCGCGATCGCTTTTATCTCGGCGTTGTATGATTGCGCAATCCCTTTGAATCGATTAAGGCAAAGAACTGCCCTCTGGATCGATTCTTCTGAAATAATTTTTATATCGCCCTTATTACCCTCGCCTAATCTGATTACCTCTTTTTCCCTATCAATTATTTCAAAACTGCCGTTCGATTTAGTTGAAGCAACAATCAGGTGGAAAGAGTTTGTACCCATATCGATTGCTGCAACGGTTTTTACATCGTTCATTTTAAGAATTTCCTTACAAACGGTATGACTTCCTCAACGGAAATATCGTTGATATTATCTGTTAGTTTAATATTAATTTTATTTTCGCCTACTGGTCCCCAGTTTTTTGGATTCGTCGGTCCGAACAATGAAATCTGATTTGTTGAAGTCGCACCCGCTACATGCATAACACCTGTGTCGTTTGTGATAAACAGTTTGGATTTTTCAATTAGAGCGGCAAGTTCCGGAATAGATCTATCAACAAACAGATTGGGTTCAAAATCGATTAAAGATTTGAGCTCAATAAATTGATCGGAATCGGCTTGGCTTCCGGTAAAATAGTAAACGCAATTAAACTCGTGATTAATCAATTCAATTAATTTCACAAAATTTTTCATGTCCCATCTATTTGGAGGTTTGCCCGCTCCGATATGAAATCCGACCAGTTTGGTATTATTGGAAAGATTCAGAGAGTCTAAAAACTTTCCAACTTCAGATTTATCAGCTTCCGAAGAGTTTACGTTCGCTTTTAGATTATCGGTTGAAGCCCCGAGCGGTTTAAGAATATCCTGCCCAAAATCTGAAACATGGCGATCCGGCGTTACCGACCAGTTAAGATCGATCGGGAAATGAAATAATTTTCTCAGAGGGTTGATTTCACCTTCCAATGAATTTGGTCCGATTCTAATTTTCGCATCGGAGAATGCGGCGAGTACACAACTTGTATTTGAGATGGCCACCGTAACCGGAACTATAACAATTTCATAATTATGCCTCAAAAACTTCATCAGTTCGGAACGGTATTTTTTATTAAATAACCGTTTTTTATCGAATATGAATTCACGATCAATGTATTCATTTTGTGTTATCGCGTAGAAGTTTTGCGGGCTGACAACAATACTGATTTCCACATTCGGATAACATTCTCTCAATCCTCGAAAAAGCGGGGTTGTCGCGAGAAGATCACCAAATTGATTATGCTGCCTTATTATTAAAATCCGTTTTGGAGTATTAATATTTGGAATCTTTTTATCGGATACTTTTTTAGAGCTTAGGACAAACTTATTTACCACCTTCTCTAGAAATTTGAGCTGAGGCATAAATCAGTTTTCTTTTGGGGAATTTTTCTCTTCAATTTCTTCAAATTCAGCTTCAACAACATCTTTGTAATTGATTTTAGATTCTTTCTTTTTCGTTGTTGTTCTTCTGGTGGAGGAATTTGAATTGGTTCCTGAGAATAATCTCATAACAATTTTAGCTATTGAATATGCTACATAAATCAGAAGCGCGAACATTAATATTTTAGTCATTTGTCTTTCCTTTTTGGGGAGGATTAAAATATTCTATCAAAATTCTATCATCCCTAAAAATTTCTTTGTATAACTCTTCAAAATCATTTTCGTCTTGCACGAAATCGATCTCAGTTGTATTAACAATAAGTAAAGGAGTTTCGTTGTATTTAAAGAAAAAATTATTATAAGCTTCGCTCAACTCTTGCAGATAAGAACGTGTAATATTCTTTTCAATTTTCCGTCCACGTTGTTTGATGTTGTAGATTAATCTATCAACCGAAGATTGCAAAAAAACTACAAGATCAGGCCTTCGTATTTCCCTTTCGAGCAGCGGATAAATACTTTCATAAAGATTAATTTCTTCACCGGAAAGGTTCAGATAAGCAAATATTTTATCTTTGCTAAAAATATAATCCGACACATAAAACTCTGAGAAAAGATCCTCTTGCAATAAATGTTGTAATTGTTTGTATCGGTTGATAAGAAAAAACATCTGTGTCTGAAAAGCAAATCTTTTCCGTTCTTGATAAAATTTTTCAAGGAACGGATTTTTTTCAAATTCCTCCAGAATGGTATTGGAATTCAATTTTGTGGAAAGCAATTTTGCCAAGGTTGTTTTACCCGAACCAATTACTCCTTCGATTGCGATATACTTTACTTCAGTCATCGGTGCTTCAAATCAATTTTTTTAAGAATATTTTTTTTAATTTTTTCGAGATTCACTCGACGAATTCCAAAATCATTTTGAATAGCTTTTTCTTTTTCCAGCAATTCATAAATCGGAACCAACACAAAATCACGTTTATAACATCCTTCATGCGGAATGGTTAAAAGTTCAGAATGAATCAAATCATTATTAAAAAACAAAATATCAAGATCAATTTCCCTCGGTCCCCATCTTTCTCGGGAAATTCGTCCAACCTGAACTTCAATCTCTTTTATTCTTCTGTACAATTGTAACGGCGAATAATTAGTATAAAGATAAAGAACTAAATTAAAAAAATTCTGTTGATCTGTAACTCCAAATGCTTTTGATTCATAAACGGAAGACCTAAGATAAATTTCAATGTTATCATCCGCTTCGATTAAATCAATCGTTTTCTCTATGTTCTTTTCCCTTGATCCGACATTAGTACCCACACCGAGTAATACTTTATTCATCCCGTTCTTTGGAGACCTCAACTTCAACACAATCGATTACACCACCGACCGGAACATTATTTTTTCGGACTCGTATAGATACTTTTGTGATTTGCGGAAAAGCATCGAGCAATCCGTCGGCTATAATTGTCGCAATAGTTTCGATCAAATAATACTTTTGTTGATGAACGATTTTATTGATGTATTTGTAAACCTTGTCATAGTTGATGGTGAGATTGAGATCATCGTTTTTAGCGGCTTCGGAAAAATCGGTGTACATATCCACATCAGCTTCAAACCTTCCCCCGATACTTTGTTCTTCCGATAGCGCTCCGTGATAAGCATAAAAAGAAGCATTTTTGATTCGAATAATATTGAGCATTTTATTTTCTTTTTTCCTTTAAATACTTCAGAAGACCTTTCAAATTAGCAAGCAATATACCAATTAATACAAAAACACTTCCGAGGAAGTCGCGTGAAGTTAATACTTCATCGAGAATAAAAAAGCCGAGAAGGACAGCGACGATGGGCGTAATAAATGATGAGAGTGAGAGTAAAACTACATTTATTCTTTTCATTAACCAGTAATAAGTCGTAAAAGTACCGATTGTACCGAATACGGCAAGATAAGCAACCGACGAAATAGCTTTTCCGCTGAAATTCCAATCGTAATCCCATTCGAAGATCAATCCGATGAGTGTCATTACGGTACCGGCTATCAATAATGGCAGAAAATTCATTGTAAGCGGATTAATTTTGAGTGAATGTTTTTTAATATGAACCGCGACCCATCCTTGCATCGCCGCGCTGAATGCGATCGCTATCATTCCCCAAAAGTATAAATCAAGATCAAGATTGATAATCAACTGTTCCGAAAAAATTACAAAAATACCGGCAAATCCCAAAACCGCTCCAATAACTTGCATTACGTTTGGTTTTTGATCGGGAATAATTATAGTTGAGAAAATGATCACAAAAAAAGGGAAAATTCCGAATAAAATTGATGCTAATCCAGAAGGAACAAACTGTTCCGCCCAATAAACCAAACCAAACGGAATTGAAAATGAAAAGAACGCGAGAATTAGATACAGCTTCATAGATTCAGCATCGTAAGAAATTTTTAACCGGCGGTATTTTGCGATAAGATAGATTAAAACTGCCGCGATCAAAAAACGGATTCCGGCTGAAAATGCCGGCGAAAGTTCCTCAACTCCCACCTTTATTGCTAACCATGTGGAACCCCACAACAGACAAATAATTGCATAAGCAATAGGAATTTTGAATTTCTCAGGAATCACTTACACCGTCCATTTTAATTAAGCCAAATGCTCTTCCCGATTCGGCTCCTTCTCTTCTGAATGAATGCAAATCTTCATCCTCAAAAGAACAAATCGGCGATATTTCAATTTGATTTGGGGGAACACCAAAATTTTTCAACATATCCAAATTTGCGGTTTTTAGATCGAGATAAATTTTACCATCAGTTTTGGTTTGATACTTGAAATCGAATAGAGTGGCGACATCATTTTTGACCTCATAGTTTTTCCCGCTTATTGCGGGACCAACCCATGCAAAAATGTTTTCTGCTTTTGAGTTAAACACTTCAGACATTTTTATCAGTGTTTTTTCCAGTATTCGCAAACTTGTGCTTTTCCATCCTGAATGAACACCAGCAATTACTTCATTTTTCGAATCATATAAATAGATGTTATTGCAGTCGGCTGAAGATATCGCAAGCCCGATTCCCTTCTGGGCGGTTATCATCGCATCGCTTTTATTTAATTCGCCGACTTTTTCAATTATCTGAATTCGATCTCCATGAACTTGTTTTTGAATTTGAACCCGGTTGAGCGCCAAACCAAAGGATTTGAAAAAATATGCTCGATTTTGCAAAACTGCTTTTTTTTCATCACCAACCGATAACGACATGTTAAAATTGAGCGGTGGTTTTCGTTCCAATCCGATTTTTGTGCTGAATCCAACTTCAACGTTCGGAATCTTTTCGAATAATTGGCTTGTGATGATTTTCATGACTGGAAAAATAGATAATTAATAAATGTAGTGATGGAAATAAATGAATTCGTGGTGCCAACTTCTCTTTGATATGTATTTCATAAAAGGGCCGCGTAAGGCAGACTCGATTCAGAATCTAAATTTTATCAATGTAGCGATTTTACAAAAGGAGCCCTAAACCAGACTACCGAGATGCTAATAAACGTGTAAAACAACTCGATTTTTTCCGGTGATGCACTTGAGATATTGAATGGGATTTGAAAAAATCAAAATCCGGTCACCATGAGTGCCCGTTTTTATCGGGGATCAAAAATTACGATGCCGATTAAATTTTAATTTTTAATTCTAATTATTTGATTAGATATTCTATAATTGTTTATATGAATGATCAATAAAAAAGCCGGATTCGATTAAGAATCCGGCTGAATAAACTACGCGTTCGAATTATTTCAAAAGAATCATTTTCTTGATTTCAACAAATTTGCCCGCTGATAGTTTATAGAAGTAAATACCACTTACAAAATTGAGTGCTTGCCATTCAACTTCATAATTTCCTGCGGATTGTTTTGTATCTACCAATCTTACGACTTCGTTTCCGAGAACATCGTAGATTTTTAGTGTCACATCTACAGTTTCTTCTGAGATGTTCGGTATACTGTAGGCGATTTTCGTAACAGGGTTAAACGGATTCGGATAATTTTGAGATAGTTCGAATCGAACCGGTATTTTAACCAATCCGATTTCCAGTTTGTCGATAGAGGAATTGCTGAGAACCAATTCACCAGCATTCTTTATTTCACTGTTAATCAGTTTACCGCCTAGAAGATCTTTAATGTAAACATCCACACCTTCAACAGAAACGGTAACGGGATAATTCATGGATTGAATCGAGATTATCTCGCTTCCTTCATTCAATCCGGCAACCAATGATTGATTCGAGAATCGAACATCAAAAATTTCGCGAGGCGGAAGTGGCGGCAAATCGAAAGATTTTTCATTATTTGGCATCTCAGACGCGTAAAGAACAATTGATTTTCCGGATGCGTCGCTTATCGCGATTCTGCCCCAATTTTTATCGATAGTGCTGTTATTATAACTTAGATTATCAGATTTTGCTAATGCACCATTTAATTGAATTATGCCGTTTTGTGTCGAACGAATCCAGTATCCTTTTCCTTCAACAATCAACGAAGAATTATTATAACCGCCTTCAAATCCCCAGAATGGTGAATTTAGAATTCCCGCCGGTTCGGTTGTAATCGCGGAAACACTATTGTCGCCAACATAACCGCCGATTAAATTCCAACCTTCCAATATCGGAACTTCATTTGAACCGACCGCTGAACCACAGACTTCAATATCCTCAGCCATAGCATTTCGTATCCAATAACCGGTCGCGACTTCAACTTCGGAAACTACCGAATATCCGTTTTCGAATTTATAAACCGGAGAAGTTGAATTTGTAAATAAATTATCCACATTCATTTCATCACCAGAAATCGGAATCGAGAATAAATTCCAACCGGAATTTAGAGCGACAGATATACACGTACTCATTTTATATTCTAAATACAGTTTATTTAGAATTGAAGCATCTGGAATTTCAAGCATATTAGTACTCGCCATATTTACGTTCACAATTGAACCGCCGAAAACATCTTTTATTACAAGCGTACCGTCCGGTAATTTTGAGTTATCCCACTCGATAGTTACCGTATTGGTTTGTGAACCAGGCTGAATTTGAATCTGCCACAATGCGCTTTTTACCGTATCAACTCTAAAATCCTTAATTGACGCATCGATACCATTTGGTAATTTTAATCTTACATCAAATATTCCCGCGGGTGGTGAAGGTGGCAGCGGGCTCTCACCTAACTCAGAATCAATAGCGTCAGTCGCCATATCAGCCAAACCAAATATTACTTTATTGAAATTATTTTGATTTTTTACAACTAAGTCAACCCTCCAGAGAAAATCAGCGTTGGTTTCACCGGAGGAAGTGGCCCATTCATCTTCGAATTCTTGATATGGATCAGAATTCACAATTCCTTGATGATTTACACCGAATACGTCTTCATTATCGAGCGGGTGATCCGGAGAGATTGCCTCAGCACCCGGATACCATGCGCCATATTTATATTCGATTAATCCGCTGGCATCACCGGTAAAAAAAGTAACCGAACGTGACCAGATATTATCATTCGGGACTTTATCTCCGAAAGTACCGTCATCATGCAAAACGAGAACAGTACCGTTTGATGTATCGCTGATGCTAAAATCGCCTCCCCATGCGCCAAGCCTTTCGTGCGAACCTTTTATTACAACGAATTCAACTTGATCGACGGGAATTTCAGATAAATCAAAAATATTAAGAGGCGTATAATTCAAATCCACCGAGAAAAGAAGAGTTTTATCATCTTTTAGCGGTTCGGAAACCGGAACTATATCGGGAACAATTCTGCCGGTATTTACGATCGCACCATCTTGTTGATAATTAATCCATCTGTCTTCGCCCAATTCCCAGCCGTCATTTACGAAATGTCCATTTGGGAATGCTTTGTATTTCCATTTTGTTGAATTACCTAAATTTCCCTGAACTTTGATTGTATCTTTATAAATTAGGCCCGGCTCATTGATATCACGTTTCATTGCCGAATAAGGAAGATGATCGATTCTTTCACCAAGCCCATCCCAATCAAGTCCCATAACAACAATTGAATCTGTCGCCGGATCGAAAAATCCTACTCCTGAACCTTCGATTTGAGACAGATCAGCTTCGAATATAAATGTATTTATACCGGTCGCTTCGCCAACAAAATCGGTGTAATATGAAGGTAACAACTGATAATTATTATTTGGAATTGTTTCGATCGTGTATTGAGAAACCACCCCTTTTATAGCTACAGGATAATTCGGTTCCGGGCTTCCGTCAATATCAGTATCATTATCAATAAAAACGTTAATTTCTTCAATTTGATCTGTAAAAATCAGATTCGCGAATTGATCCGCAGCCGGCCATTCATTGCTTGAAACTGATTTGGAAAGCCCCGAAATAATTACAAATCGACCTTCCATCGATTCAGGATCATTCATTAAATTTTCAATTGTAATCGCAATCGGTTCAACTTGATTACCGGTACTTATTAAACTAACATTATTTGGATCAGTGACCTCCAGTTCGGTCTTTCCATTATATATTTTAACTTCACCGGTAACTTTTAACTCAGCTCCGCGCTGAAGTTCAGGAATTTGCAATCCTTCCGGATTTGGAAAATAAACACTAATACCTGAGGATTCATCTTGAACAAAATATTCAATTCTATTAACTGAGGCGAGGAAATTGGTTGTTGAAACCAATCCTTGAATTGTGAACGTTTGCCCCAAATTATCGGGCAAATAATCTTTGTTAAGATCTTGGCGGACTTCCTGAATCGGAGTAATATTTTCCGGTTTAGTAAACCAATTGTCGTTGGTACTTTCAGTTATTCCGTTATCGGTTAAATCAAAAGTATGATTTACTCCAAACACAACTTCATTATCCATCGGGAGTTCGGGTTTAATCTTGATAGCATCCGGGTACCAAGCACCATATTTGTATTCGAATAACCCTGCGACATCATCAATTTCAAAGGTGACTAATCTCGACCATATATTATCGTTGGCGATTGAATCGCCAAATAGTCCGTCATCGTGAAGCACAATAGTATTTCCGGCTAATGTGTCTTCAGGATTCCACTCACCAACCCACTGACCAATTCGACTATGGCTCCCTTTTAATCCAACAAATTCGATTTCTTCGAGTGGGATAGCTGAATAATCAAATGAATTTAAAGCCCCGTTCATATCCACTGTAAATAGTACATTTTTCGGCTGCGATAATAAGTCTTGCTCCGCAATATCACCGTAGAAATAAGTCGGTAAATTCATACCACCTTGCTCTAATGTGAAATATCTATTTCCGTTTTCGTTATCAACAATGTTTTCTTCCCAACCACCGTTCATTCTGTATTTGTACTGGAACATCGTACCAAGCGCTAACTCATTAAATTCTAATGTGATTGAATAGATTCCGTCACTATCCTGATCATACATTAAAAACCCCTCATTCCAGTTGTTACTGTAGTTAACGGCCGAATTTATTGATCCGGTTACTCTCACTTCACCATTATTTATGTCGAAAGCACCGCTTTGAATTTGAACGGTCATATCAACATTGAAAGTGACATTAACGAAATTTTGCTCTTCACCGTAGAAGTAAACATTATCCACAAACACGGTATTCGGATCGCCGGAAATTATAAGCTGAGCAAAATGTTCTCTTGTAATTAATCCGGTAAAATCGGAAAGCGGAATATCAAGCGAAGACCATTCCCCGGAAGTTAAAGCGGGCGTAGTTTCGGTGTTTGAAGATATCTCATATTCAACATCGTCTTCCTGACCTTGACCATTCCACACACCATTAGCTCCATAATCTACCAGTTTAATCTTAAACGAAGCCGGAGGTGTCACATTATCCGGTGTCCATAAATCGATGTGGAAATGAGTCATTTGAGACAAATTAATTGGATTTTGTACTTCAATTCCGGCGTATACCAAATTGCTGTACTTTTTAACATCGTCTCCCTCAATTTGAAGTTCCTCATAATCCGCAACATCCCATTCGGCATCCCAATACATCATTGCTACATCGGAATATCTGTTGCTGAATAGTGAAATAACACGATTTTGAGCCAGAATTGGTATCGGAGCGGGAGTTGATGGACCCACAAACTCGGGAGCTTCATTATTGTAGTAAACAACCGGAAGATTCATATCATCTTGTTCAACCGCGAATATCCTGTTTCCATTTACGTCATCGCCGACAAAACCTTCCCAATCACCATTCATTCTAAATTTGAATCTTAAAGTATCGCCCACATAGGAATCATCGATTTGTCCGGTAAATGAATATATCTGATTATTATCAAAATCGATCATTTCTATTCCGTCATTCCAATCGTCACCTTGATTCATTTTTGAATTCATATTACCGGTTACGCGAATATTACCGGTTGTCGGATCAAAGTTTTGAAGTGTGATTTGATAACTCATATCAACATTAAAAGTGATATTTATTTTACCTTCACTTGAGGTCAAATCAGAGTAAAACGAAGGTATGAGTTGATATCCATCGTTTGCGGGTACAGAGTTTGAAAATTGCGAAAACACACCCTGAATATTGACGGGGAAAGATGGCTGAGGATTATTATCAATATCAGTATCCAGATCCATAAAAACCGATAATTGATCCGGGCCGTTATAAAACAGCATTGATGAATTTGCGTTTGCTAGCGGCCATTCATTTGATGTATCAACTTTCGTGAGATCATGAACGAGGATAAATACACCCTCAAAAAATTCCGGGTTACTCATCAATTCAGGAATTGTAATTGTGAGAGGTGAAATTTGATTTCCTGCACTCAACAATTTAATATCCGCAAGAGTTTCGGTTTCAATTTCTGTCTTTCCTTTGTATTGAGTTAACTTGCCGCTCACCTCAATTTTATCACCACGTTGAAACTCAGGAAGTTGTTCAGAATCCGTATTCGGACAATAAACGCTGATTCCACCGGTTTCATCTTGAATAAAATATTCCAAACGATTTAAACCGGCTAACAGATTGACGGTGTGAACTACTCCGCTTATAGTGTAAATTTCATTTAATTTGTCCGGAACAAAATCTTGATTATCGTCTGCCTTAAGCTCGGCAATATCAATAGTTTCCTTTCCAATTATTCCAAACCATTCCAGCGCTTCAACTTGTACGGCACTTCTGCTGTGTCCAAACCAGTAATATTCAGGCAGCGACATATCGGAAACCGTATTAATTGAAATCGGATCAAAACTTAGAAACGCGACTTTATTTCCATTCGAAAGTGTTCGGTGGTTAGAGGCAATCGTTAAAGTTCTTACATCCGGTTTGCCAAAAATACCCCGAGTTTGAACTGTCATATCCGCCTCCGCGCCTCCAAGAATATCGAATGCGTCGATACCGTTTGCAGTTCCGATCTCGAAATTTGGATCATATCTCAATTCGGGTAATCCTAAATTTGTAAATTTTGAATATAGAGCACCACCGAGAGTGGAATTTTGGATTGCATCAACGTGAATCGGATCATTTGTGAATTGATCGCCGGCGGAACTTACCTGGAGATAAGCCCGGGTGATGCCAAACAAATCATGCGCATAATCACCGGAAGAAAATTCTTGAATTTGGTTCGTACTTAACAAATCAAGAACATTTTGACCTGCCAGCAAATAGTTACGATTTTCATTCCCATCTAACCATGGACTTATAACTTCCAGATTTAAAGCAGTAACTCCTTCTCCTGTTATCTCAATTATATTTGAATAATTATGCACTAATTCCGGGGTTAGCGGTCCGTATGCCCAAGTATCATGCGGCCAATCAAGTGGAATGTTTTGCTCGAAATCATCCTGTCCGAAATAATAGCCTTGAGGATATCCTTCCGCGCCGTTAAAGCCGTTAAAAACAAGTAGATTTGATTCCGCCGATTGAAAGATAATATAAGAATGATCATTAAAAGGAGCGCGGCTTTTGTTTCCGTTTACATCTTCCGCTTCGTAATAATAATAAACAGTTGTACCCGCATGTTGACCCGGTAAAAATCCACTCCATGTACCGCTTGATTCTGAAAGAGGAATTTTTTGAAAAGTATTTCTATCATCGATACTATAATAAACCGATACCGAATTAACTCCTGAAGCACCTCCACCGGGATTTCTATCTGTAACGATTGCAGAAACAGCCCGAGCGTTCGTAGTTAATGAGGTTTGCAATAGATCAAATGATGCAAAATCCGGCGCAATGTCTTCTGTATATTCTACAGCCAAAGCTAAATCCCAGGTATAATTTCGTGACCACCAGCCTTTATCATCATTCGGATCAGATCTTCCATTTGGATAATATTTAAGTCCGGGAATACCGGAAGAGTTGCTGGAACGAAACGCCACTGCATCTGCACCAAAATCTGCCGCTTCATTTTTTACAACCAATCCGATAATTTCACCTTTGCTTACGGCAAAGCTGCTGTCTGGAATATAAACCCATTGATAATCTGCTTTCACATCGGGAGTGAATTGAATACCATTTCCTTCCAAAGACCAAGCATCTTCTCCGAAGGGTGAAGTATTTGCATTTGTTGTCCCAATCCATTCACCTGTGCGGTCAGGGTCGCCAAGAAAGGCTGTAGCATCGTTAGCAGAATTACCGATTGCCTGGTAAAAACCGAGGTTAGCTTCTTCAAGATTCATTAAATCTTCTCGCGACCAATTCATCCGCACAAATTTTGCAGATAATACGGTTGTTGGATTGTTTACCGATGAGATATTAAAACCACCTCCAAGTACTATCAAATCAACAGGTGCCTCAAACCATTGAAGCATTCTGGACTGGCCCTGAAATTGAAATGAGGCATTTAGTTCAAGATTTTTGGTGATGTAATCCGTCGGAATATCTTTTGGTGAATTAAAATCTCCACCGGCAGATTTTGTTAAATCTTGTCCCGGTAAATTTTTCGTAAATATGACGTCCTGAGCATAAACTATTTCTCCGGAAGGTCGAAGTATTTTATGATCTTGACCTGATAACACTGTAACAAACAGGAGTGTAATAATGATAGTGAATAATTGTTTTTTCATAATAACCTCTAATTTTGAAGTATAAAACTCTACGTTCATATTATTTGACATAAATCATTTTTCGAACTTTGTAAACATCCTTCGTTTTTAGTGTGTATATATAGATACCGCTGCTAAGTCCGGTTGCGTCAAACTGCACGGAGTGTAATCCCGCCTCCATTTGCCTATCCAATAAAACATTTACGGTTTCACCCAACATGTTTACTATTTCCAGTTTTACATCGGTGGAAACCGGTAAACCGAAAATGATGTTTGTGGAAGGATTAAATGGATTTGGATAATTTTGTCCGAGTTGATATTCTGTCGGAATGTTTAGCGACTCTTCCGATAAGGACGTCGTTGTTTTATAGCTGAAAAGAATAACTGTTTCCGCGGAATCCCCTTCCGTATCGAAAATTTTGATAAACACGGAAACGGTATCAGAAAACATATTTTTAGCTGTTAAAGACAAATTTCCTGAACTTGACTGATACTCAGCACCTACATTATCCGAACTTACAGAAATCAAATATTGCAATGCCGAGTTTTCATCCTCTATATCAAAAGCAATGTCCCATAAATTGAGTGTTATTGAATCTTTTTCTGAGGAGAACTGAATAACGGAATCGGGTAAATTTTTGAAAAATGGCAGATCATTAATTGGCAATACTTTAAATTTTATCGAAAGTGAATCATAATACTCACCGTCAAATACAATTACCATTAGGCTGTCTTCACCAAACCAATTCTCGGCAGGTTGAACAATAGCGGTATCAACCGATTCATAGATTACTTGGACATTCACTCCGGTGTACTTTAAATCTAAAGTCAATTCCGAAAAAATATTATCCGGATCAAAGATGAATTGCGATAGAAATCCCGCCGTAACCAAAAAAGTTTGATCTTCATCGAATTCAATAACCGGGGGCGTACCGAAGAATGGTTTATCGTTGATCGAGTTTACATTTACGAATACAGTATCGACAGAAAGAGCTTGTGAGGGATCCGAAACCGTAACGATAAAAGCTCCTTTTCCCGAAATTTCCGAATCGGTTCCGATTTTAACAGTTAAGTTATTAGTATTAAAATTGAGCCAAAAAAGTTGGGAAATAGGTTGTACATCAATAATTAATTCGGAAAATAGATTGTCAACATCGTAAATAAAATCACTGAGATTTATTGTTGTTGAATCATTTTCATTCAATTCGATGTTTTCGATTTCGATTATAGGTTTGTCGTTAACCGGTGTAATTTGAATGCTGAAAGTATCAACTGCGCTTAAGTTTCCCAAATCGGTGCAAAACACAATTACGTTTGAGACTCCAAAATAATTTTCAGCTGAATGAACGACAATTTTTTGGTTATCTGCAATTTGCGCAAAACTAGAATCTTGGATTAAAGAAAAGCTAAGCTCATCATTTAAATCAATGTCGGAAAAGTAATCCGATAAATTTGCGATGTGGATTTGTTCACCGCTGTCCTCAGCAAAAATTGCGTCGGGGATTCCTTTAATCAGTTCCGGTGCATCATTCACGGCGTTAATAGTCAGTTTAAATTCAACTACATCGGTATCAACACCATCCGATACGGTAATTTTTACATTAGTTTCTCCGTGAGCATTTTCAACCGGTATAAATTCGATAGTTGAACCGGAGACATTCCCGCTAATCGCACCGACTTTTATGATTGACGAATCAGTTAACTCCACTCCTATCGAATGCGAATCTCCGATATCGGAATCATTAAAATTAACAGTTACCGATATTACACTATCCTCATTTGTAATTTGATCACCGATCGATTCAATTACGGGTGCGGAATTTTGGGCGATTGCTCCAAAATCGTAATCTATGATTAGATTTAATGCATTTAAATTCAGATTTGTGAGAGTGTAATTATTTTGTCCTGAGACTTCAACATCAATAAGAATTCCACCGAATTGATCTTGCAATTTTCCAGAAACACCCGAAGTAAGGTCCCACGAAAAATTCATTTCAGTTCCGGTTCCGGGTTGAAACTCAAGCGTGTATTCTATTTGGCCGACGAAAGAGGAATCACCATTCCGTAAATCAATCAGACTGGCGTCCCCATTATCTAACGTAAATCTCGCATCAAATATTCCGCTAGGCGGTAAAGGCGGAAGGGGTACTTCATCGAGCTCTGAATCAATTAAATCAGTGCCTTTCGGATTTATACCAAAATATAAAGTATCCATTCCTCCGTCATTATCATCGATAACGAGAGAGTATTTCAAATTTGGTTTTTGATCATCACCGGGATCAGTAGTTTTAAAAGTTACTATCTTTTCAGCGGTTCCGGTCAACAACTCACCATCTTCAACTGTAATTACATATTCTTTTTCGGGATCATTTGCCGTTGTAAACACAACTGTAGAATGACCGTTTGCATCAGTCAATGTGGGATTATTTGAAAATAATCCACCATTTGGACTGCTCCAAGTAATGCTCCTGCTTTCTTCTTTGAAAGGTTCACCATCAGCATCTAGCAGTTGCGCTGATAACAGAACAGTATCACCGGCCTCAACGGAATACCGGCTGGATTTAACTTGATACGAGGATGCGACCGGATTAACCTCGGTTCCGGTGTAATTGATTGTCATTTGTAATTTGTCTAACGCAAGATTAGTAAGGGTATAATCCCCCTTGCCCGACATTACTTCATCAACTAAAATCCCTCCGAGCAGATCAGAGAGATTCCCCGTGACTCCGGTCGGCAAATCCCAGTAAAATGTCATTGTCGATCCGGTACCTGCCTGAAATTGCATTGAATAAACAAACTCAACAACTGAACTTGCGTTCCCCTGTCTTAAATCGATTAACGAAGCATTTCCATCCGGCAGATTGAACCTCGCGTCGAAAATACCGGTCGGCGGTAATGGCGGTAATGGAACCTCGCCCAATGCGGCGTCCAGGTTATTCGTCGCATTTTGATTGAGCCCGAAGTGAAGTGTGTCTATTCCACCATCGTTATCGGTAATTATTAAGGGTAAAGTTAGGGATTGAGCTGATATTGAAAGATTAATCAGGAAAACAAAGAGTGATAATTTAAGCTTCACAAGACCTCCAGATTTTAATTGGATATTAGGTCATATTATCCTAATATGAAAATATCAGAATTTGAATATAAGTTATCGAGATTATTCTTAATTATCAATTAAACGATGAGATTAGATTTTGGAGATCTTTTAAAGTAATCGTCATTTATCAGGCAAAAAACAGGAGTGAATGACAATTTTATTAAATATTTGTCCGGCGGATTTTATGATTTGTACAGTCTCGGAAACTCGCACACTGCGCTTTTTCTTGGACTATTGATTTTTAGAGTTCTGCTTAATTTGTGATTTCATTTTTCTGGCGGCTTCGGCATATCCTCCGTCGTTACCATCAATAAAATGGAAATGGTCTTTTTCGTATTTGGAAACAACACATGTTAATAAAGCGGATGAAGAAGCATGAATGCCATAAACCAATTCACCACGCGAAAATCGCAGATGCAAATAATTTTCTAATTTGTTTCGCATTTCTTCGGTTCCGGAAAGAACTTTTCGAACCATATCGTCAAATTTTCGATAGTCACTGTTAGCTATCAAGTCGGTTTTGTAATTACCCCAATTTGTCGCCTTTGTAGATATTTTTCTTGCCATCAGAAAATAGCCGACGATAATTTGAAATCTTAATTTTAGCATATAAGAAAATCTTGCCCAGAAAGCAGCATCATGAGTTCTCGCTTTTATTTCGGGTAATAATTTCACTTGTGCGAATGCCATTTTAAGCTGATCATAATTCACAGGATGGGATGTTTTTTCTTCGTAGATTTCATAAATTTTCTCAATAACTTCTCTGTAAATAGCAGTCTTCTTCTCAGAATCTTTGACGGTCACTTTCACAAGCAAAGAGATAATTTCTCCCCTCGTGCTTTCGATGGGACTCCATCGGCATTCAAGTCCTTCGAGATTGACTTCGGGTGGTTTATGTCTTATGTATTTTTGTTTGAATTCATTTTCGAAATTCGCTTTTAGATAATCCTCAGCGTATTCCAAACCGCCGCCGCTAAAAACCGATTGTACGAAATTTTCTGAAACTTGATATTTTGCAATTAATACTCGAAAACCGGCGGAATATATTTTACTCACTTCAACCAATCCGACACGAAAATCAAGTTGGTATTCTTTGCTTGCGAGTTCCCTTACATCACCGAGAATATTTTCAACGGCGCCGGCAAATCTTTTCGGGATGCAAAGCGAAGCCCCGTCTCCGCCAAATACAAAAGGTATTTCTAACGGTTTGGTTTCATTTCTAACGGCGGTTATCAATGCCGCACCGAGAATGTTGACTTCTTTGTATCTCCCGGCAGTGATGGCTTCGGTTGATCCGGTAACGTCCGAAACAACAACGTACCAATCTTCCGGTAAATCAACGTAGTTGGAAACCGAAGCAACATCGATGTATTTGTTTAAAACCGGTAAATCACGGTAAAAATATTCGTGAGACATACTTTTGATCAAACCTTCAGAATTAATATGATGGTCAAAATATACTTTTCGAAATGGTTTTCAAAATGGGGATTAATAGGGATTGAAACAAAAAGAGAGCCGAATATATTATCAGCTCCCCTAATTTTGAGTTAAGTATTTTTAGAATCCTACAATTGTTTTAGCGCTTCATCCAGATCGAGCAAAATATCGTCGGGATTTTCTAATCCGAGCGCCAGACGGACACCACCGGGATGCAATCCCCTCTCGTGTAATTTATCGGCAGGAACGACGGAGTGTGTCATAGATGCCGGATGTTCAATTAAAGTTCGTGTATGGCCCAAACTCACCGCGAGCGTCATTGTGTATGAATTATCAGCCACGTAATCCATAAATTTGCCGCCGATATTTTTGCTTTCTTCGGGCGTACTTCCTTTTAATCCAAAATAGACCAACGAACCGGGGGCGAAATTTCCGTTAAAATCAATCATTTGTTTTTTTGCCAGTTCATATCCTTTGAAGGAAGCTAATCCCGGATAATTTACAAATTCAACTTTCGGATGTTTTTCCAGGAAATCAGAAACTAACTTAGCCGTTTGGATTTGATGTCGTTGACGCAATGGAAGTGTCGGCAAGCCATAAGTTAAAATTGCCCACGCGCTTTTTGTGCCGAGTACCGCTCCAAAATCTTTGCGGTATAGCAGCAATCGATCCCGGAATTCTTTCCTTCCTACAACCACGCCACCCATATCCGTGCCGAATCCACCGATTCCTTTAGTTAACGAATGAATAACAAAATCTGCGCCGAGAGTTATTGGTCTTTGGCAGAAACTTGTGGCAAATGTATTATCGACAACAATATTAATACGATTCGCCGGTTCCCTATTTTGGTTTATTTTATCGATTATTTCCGCAATCTTTTGGATGTCAATAACATCCAAATTCGGATTCGCCGGAGTTTCGAGATAAATAACTTTAGTTTTTTCGGTAACCGCATCCAACAAATTATCAACGTTTGTAAGATCAACCGGAGTATTAGAAATTTGGTATTTGGGATACCAGTTCATCAATAATGAAATTGTGCAGCCGTACAAAGTATTATGAGTTACAATATCATCGCCGGTGCTTGTAAGAATTCCGAGAACAGCTGAAATTGCTCCCATTCCTGATGAAAAAGAAAGTGCCATCTCCCCTTTTTCAGCATAAGCGAGATTTTCCTCGAGCATATCTTTATTCGGTTCACCAAGCCGGTCATAAATAAATATAGGCGCTTCATCACCATGTTCTGTTGTATTTGCGAATTGCATAAATCCGGCAGCACCGCGTTCTACAGAATCTAACCGGAAAGTAGTTGAAGACGAGATCGGAGCGGTTACATGATGGGAATAATCCCACTTATTTGTTTCGTTTTTTCCATAAATAATGTGGGTTTCCATTGAGTATTTTTCCTCATTGGAAGTTTTTTTTTCTTTGTTATCTGACATTTTCCACCTCTCAGATTATTAAACTAATTCTTCAATTTTAACCATATTTAAAGCATGTTCAAGATCGTCGATTAAATCATCCGCGCTTTCAATTCCAACAGAGTAACGAACTAATCCATCTGTAATTTTGGCTTTTAGCCGAACTTCTTTATCCATCGAAGCGTGAGTCATACTTGCCGGGTGTTGAACTAATGTTTCAACTCCACCGAGGCTTACAGCCAAAGTTGCGAGTTTAACCGAATTCATCAAAGTTTCGCCCGCTTCAAATCCTCCTTTCACCTCAAAGGATATCATGCACCCGTTCATTCTGTGTTGATTTTGCCCAATTTCATATTGAGGGTGACTTTTTAATCCCGGATAACTAACCCATTCAATTTTAGGATGATTTTCAAGGAATTGCGCAATTTTCATCGCGTTTTCACTCATTTTTCTCATTCGGAGATCGAGAGTTTTTAAACCTCGATGAACAAGGAATGCATTAAAAGGATCAATTACTCCGCCCATTTGATTTAATACTTTGCGGAACAATTTATAATCGTTCATATCATTAAGTACAATAATTCCCGCGACAACATCAGCATGCCCGTTCAGAGATTTTGTCATGCTGTGCAAAACTACATGTGCTCCGAATTCAAATGGTCTTTGTATTGCAGGCCCCATAAATGTGTTATCGACAACCAATTTTGCATTAATTGAGTTTGCCAGATCAGCGCATTTTTTTAAATCCGTAATCGCAAGAGTCGGATTGCCTGGAGTTTCCATGTATAAAACTTTGGTGTTGGTTCGAACTGCCTTCGTGATTTCCGAGAAATTGCTTGAATCAACGAAAGTGACTTGGATATCAAACTTGGTAAAAATGGTTGCGAGTAAAGTACTTGTCGGACCATAAACAGATTCTGCACAAACAACATGGTCACCAGCTTTTAGAAGCGCCATAAATGTTGTTGAAATTGCGGCCATTCCACTCGAGCAGCCGAGAGCTTTAATTCCGCCTTCAAGTTGAGCTACCGAATTTTCCATAGCTTCAATTGTAGGATTCGCCATCCTTGAATAAATATAACCTTGTTGCTCACCTTTAAAAAGTGAACCGCCGTGTGCGGCATTTTCAAATTTAAATGTAGATGTTTGATAAATCGGAGGGACTACAGGCCCATGTTCGTATTCACCGACTCCCGAATGTACACATAATGAATCGAACTCTAATGTTTTATAACCGCTCATTTCCACCTCGATTAATTATAAAGAGATATAAAAGTACTATCTAAAATTACGATTTCTTGTTGATATATCTAAAGCGTTTTAATTGTTTGTAGCAATTAGATTCGTTCCAGATTAAATTTATTTTGGAATCAGACATAAATGACTAATTTTAGAAAGCCATTTTTCGTCTTCATTTGGTTTAGTTTTTTTTCAATTTCGCCTCCTAAAGGAGTTGAGTTTATGAAGTATTCCTTCATCAAGATTGCATTCGCATTCATATTCTTCTTTCTCTCCCCCAACATTCAGTATTCACAGGTCATCAACAAATTAATTTTTAGCACAGAGGTTAGGACAGAAATTGATAAACTGGAGCAACAATCCTATAAAATTTTTACAGATGTTCCCGGGTTTATAAGAGCTATTATTGCAGTTGAAGATAAGTCTTATTTCTTGAGAATTGAACGTAATACGGATTCCGGATTAGAGGAAGAAATTTTTCTTATCTCCTCCGATGATGTGGATCGGATCAAAAAACATTTAGTAGAATTTAATCCAAAAACCTCTCCACATCTTCTTTTGACTAACTTGTCATCAAGACAAAATGCACAAACTGAACTTTTTAAGGGAATAAAGAGACCAAATTTTGATGTAATTCCGAATGATACTTCAGTGGTGTTTGAATTAAGACTAATTGATGAAACGATCCTGATCGGGAATATTTTGTCTAAAAACGACTCACTCATTTATTTTGAAACTCTTTCCGGTTTAAGTATCGAGGTATCCAGATCACTTATTGAGGAGGTTCGCATAAAACAAGGTAAATGGCATGAGAACATTTTCAGATCATCAGACCCTAATCAGAGCAGACTTTTCTTCGGTCCGACAGCGAGAAGTTTACCGGGTGGAAGCGGCTACTTTTCGATTTACGAGATATTTTTTCCATTCTTGGCAATCGGAGTTACCGATAATATTATTCTAAGTGGAGGATTTTCACTTTTCCCGGGAGCTGCTGAGCAGATGTTTTATATTGCTCCAAAAATTAGACTATTCGGTCAGGACAATCTCGATCTGGCTACCGGAATTATTTACGCCAATGTTTCGAACAATAGTTTTGGAATTGCTTATGGAGTTGGAACTTACTCAACTGAAAAAACCGCAATTACTTTCGGAATCGGTTGGGGCTATGATGATGAGTGGGAGTTTTCCAAAACCCCATTTTTGATGTTCGGTGCGGAATTAAAAACTTCTAAAAGCATTAAAATTATCACCGAAAATTGGTTAATTCCGGGAAGTGAATCGCTCCTAATTTCATTCGGGCTGCGCTTCTTCGGCGAATATCTTGCTGCAGATTTTGGTTTTATTACCTCAACTTCGGCAAATGGTGGATTTCCGTTCGTTCCCTGGTTAGGATTCGCATATAATTTTTAGATCTGAAGAGCGCTCGCTATATCCGCGATCAAATCCTCAACATCTTCAATTCCGACTGAAAACCGAATTAATCCATCGGTTATTCCCAGCTTATCTCTGTCCTCTTTTGGCACGGAGCCGTGAGTCATAGATGCAGGATGACAAACTAAACTTTCAACTCCACCAAGACTTTCGGCCAAAGTTATTATTTTGAGCGAATCAACTATCTTTTTCGCTTCACTGTAAAATCCGACATCCACAGAAATCATTCCTCCGAAGCCACTCATTTGTTTTTTCGCCAATTCGTGGTCGGGATGGGATTCGAGACCGGGATAAACAACTTTGCCTGGAAATTTAATATTCAAATACTCAGCGATTTTGATCGCGTTTTTATTGTGCCTTTCCATCCGGACGGCAAGGGTTTTTGTCGAGCGGAGTGTCAACCAACAATCAAATGGTGAAGGAATGGAACCGGCGGCATTCTGCAAATAACGTAACCTTTCATGTGCGGCTTCGTTGCTGGTTAAGATTATTCCACCTACAACATCGCAATGTCCGTTTAAATATTTTGTTGTACTATGTAAAACAATATCGGCGCCTAATTCAATCGGACGCTGGAAAAAAGGTGTCATAAACGTATTATCAACTACGTGAAGGATGTCTTTAGATTTGCAAAATTCCGAAATTGCTTTCAAATCGGAAATATTTAGCATTGGATTTGTCGGGGTTTCTACATAAACCATTTTGGTTTTTTCAGTAAACGCGTTCTTAATATTTTCGATATCGGATGTATCAACCCACGAAAAATTGAGTCCGAATTCCTTTAGGTTTAGCTCAAGCAGCCGAAAAGTTCCTCCGTAAACATTATCCGAACAGATAATATGATCGCCGGGTTTGTGCAAATACATCAAATTATGAATTGCCGCGAGGCCGGATGAAAAGGCGATTCCGTATTTCGCTTTTTCGAGAGCGGCAATATTTGCTTCGAGTGATTGACGGGTTAAATTATGGGTTCGTCCATACTCATAACCTTTATGTTTTCCCAATTCATCTTGCTCGTATGTGGAAGTCATGTATATAGGGACGGAAATTGCTCCCGTAACCGGATCGGGTTTTTGACCTGCATGAATTGCGTCTGTTGAAAATCCCATATTAATTCATTCTCCTATTCATTGATATCGAAATTTATTAAATCGTATCGAGTGATTAAATCTGTAACGCGTCCAAAATCTTTGACAATAATCGCATTATGAGCTTTTAGGATATTTTTTACATCCTCAATATCTGTTTTTGCATCGACAACCGGAAAACATTCATCCATTACATCTTTAACCGTACCCTGAAGCGCACCGTTATTTTCTATCAATTTCGCCATCAATTTGCCTTCTTTCAAACATCCGACAGGTTGAAGGTGTTCATCGAGAACAGGAAGTTGAGTAAATCCCTTTTTATTCATAATTGAAATAGCGTTCTTCACTGTTGAATCATCATGCACATAAACTAACTCTTCGATACCTTTCCTTTTCTTCGAATCGGAAATATCACGAAGCGTTCGAATCTCGGTTTCGAGCATACGATTATCTTTCAACCATTCGATATTATGAGATTTTGAAAGATATCGTTCGCCGGTATCGCATACGATAAAGACTACAACATCATCTTCGGTTAAATTTTTAGATATGTCAAGAGCGACTTTTACAATCGTTCCGGTACTTCCTCCGCAAAAAATCCCTTCTTCGCGCGTAAATCTTCTCGACATAGCAAAAGAATCTTTGTCTGAAATGTTAATAATTTCATCAATTACGCTGAAATCAACATTTTCGGGTAGGCAATCTTGCCCGATTCCTTCAACAAGGTAAGGCGTACCTTTTATCAATTCGCCCGTTTCTTTGTAATGTTTAAAAATGGAACCGAGAGGATCAGCGCCAATCACTTTAATATTTGGATTCATTTCCTTCAGGAATTTTCCTGTTCCACTAATGGTTCCACCCGTTCCGATACTTGAAACGAAATGTGTAATTTTTCCGTCAGTTTGTCTCCATATCTCCGGACCGGTTGTATCATAATGGCTTTTGGGATTTGCCGGATTCGAATATTGATATGCAAAAATTGAATTGGGTGTTTCCGATGCGATTCGTTTCGCGACATTTACATAATATTCAGGATGATCCGGTTCCACAGTGTTGGGAACAACAATAACTTCGCTTCCCAAAGCTTTTAAGTAGTTGATTTTTTCCATACTCACTTTATCAGTGCAAACCATAACTGATTTGTAATCACGAACCGCCGCCGTTAAAACCAACCCGATTCCGGTATTCCCGGATGTGGCTTCGATAATTGTTCCACCGGGTTTTAATTTGCCGGATTTTTCGGCATCGTCTATCATTGCGATACCAATCCGATCTTTTACACTGCCACCGGGATTCGCGGATTCAAGCTTCGCAAAAATTTGTGGTTTCAAGTCCTTCGACACTTTATTTATTTTGATAAGAGGTGTATTTCCAATCCTCTCCAATATATTTTTATAATATTCCAAAACTATTCCCTTCTTAAATTAGATTGTTTTTTGTCAGCCATTCGTCATTGTAAACAGTACTCAAATATTTGTAACCGGAATCGCAGCAGAGTGTAACAATGGTTGCTTCGGTGTCAATTTGCTCCGCGAGTCTGACCGCAGCGCAAATATTTGCACCACTTGATCCCCCGGCAATAATGCCTTCTTCAGCAGCCAATTTTTTCACCCATTTAATCGCATCTTTATCACTTACTTGATACATGTCATCCATCATATCAAGCTGAGCGGTTTTTATAAGAAACTCATCCCCCATTCCTTCAATTAAATAACGGGAGGGTTTGATCAGTTTTTTGTGCTTGAACCAATCATAAAAAACCGAACCGATCGGGTCAACTCCGATTAATTTCACGTCAGATTTTTGTTCTCGGAGAAATTTTCCCGCTCCGAATAATGTTCCTCCCGTTCCAACCGCTGTAATAAAATAGTCAACTTCTCCATGCGATTGATCCCAAATTTCGGGTCCGAGAGTTTTATAGTGTGATTCATTATTGTCGAGATTATTGTGTTGGTCGATATAAAATAGAGATGGATGATTTTCCGCTAGAGTCTTCGCTAAATTATTATATGATTCCGGATGTTCGGGTAATAGGGATGAATCCGCCAAAATTACATCCACTCCCAAGATTTCCAACATTTTCACTTTTTCTTTACTTGTTGTATCACGAACAACTATTTTGAGATCGTATCCTTTTTGACGCGCCACGATTGCCAAACCCATAGCCGTATTTCCGGATGAATTTTCCAGGATTGTATTGCCGGGATTTAACTTTCCCTCGTGCTCCGCTTTTTCAATCATATATTTGGAAATTCGATCCTTTACACTCCCGCCCGGATTCATGTATTCCAATTTCGCCCAAATGTCTGCTTTCAGATTTTTAGATATATGATGAAGTTTTACGAGAGGTGTATTCCCCACCGCATCTAATAAATTATCACACCGTTTTCGTAGCATAAATTTCCGTTAAATTAAAGAATAACCTCTGAGAAATTCATCAGATTTCATTCGTTTTCTTCCTTCAGGCTGAATTTCGAGTATCTCTAAATTTTTATCAGCACATCCGACATAAATACTTGTTTTTGTTTGACTTACCTCGTTTGACTTGAGATCAGATTCAGCACAAATTTTAGATTTATAGATTTTGTAGCTCTTATTTCCAAGTCTGGCCACTGCTCCCGGAAATGGTGACAAGCCACGGATCAAATTGTGTACTTCTTCTGCCGAATTACCGAAATCAAGCTGACAAATCTCTTTAGTAATTTTAGGAGCAGCCGAAGCTTTGCTGTCGTCCTGCGCATGCTCCGTAATATTGCCCGATTGAATCTGCTCGCAAGTCTCCAAAACCAAACGTGCTCCGATCTCCGCCATCCGATCATGCAGACTTTCGAAATTCTCTTCGGGATCGATCGCTATTTTTTTCTGGAGTAAAATATTCCCCGTATCGACTTTTCTTTTAAGGAAAAAAGTAGTTAACCCGGTTTCATTATCACCATTTATTAACGCCCATTGGATTGGAGCGGCCCCGCGATATTTAGGTAGAAGCGATCCGTGCAAATTGAAGGTGCCTTTAGGAGGAGTTAAAAATACTTTTTCGGGTAAAATTTTAAACGCTACAACAACAAAAAGATCAGCATGGAATTTTGACAGGTCGTTACAAAACGATTCATCTTTCAGATCATAAGGCTGCAAAACGGGAATATTTTTTGCCGACGCAAATTCTTTAACAGCGGTTGCGGTTACCTTTCTGCCTCTTCCCCTTTCTTTATCGGGAGCTGTTACAACGGCAACTATTTCGTGTTCACTTTTATACAAAGCATCAAGAGAAAAGACCGCAAAATCTGGTGTACCAAAAAAAATAATTTTCATTTCTATCTTTAAATAAGGATGGAATTACAATTCAGTAATCGGATAGTCAATATCTACTTTACGTTTCTGAATCTTCTGAAGCATCGTCTGAAGTTTCTTTCGGGTTTTTATATCAACTCTGTCAGGAATCATTTTTCCAATAAGGTGATCATATTCGTGCAAAATTACGCGAGCGAATAAATCATCAGCTTCAATTTCTTTTATGTTTTCATCCGCGTCTAAATATCGAACTTTTATAATTTCCGGTCGTTCAACATCTGTTCGGAGAAGCGGCAAACTTAAGCATCCTTCTTCCATTGTAACCAATTCGTCGGATTGTTCAATTATTTCGGGATTTATCATCACCATCGGCTTAAATCCTTCATAACCTTCCACAACCGATAAGTCCAAAACAAAAAACGATTTATTTAGATTGAGTTGGTTTGCCGCCAACCCGATCCCGGATGCGTTTCGCATCGAATCGAACATATTTTTAATATTTACAATAAGTTCAGAATCAATGTTTTCAATTTTTTTGGTTTTCTCTCTTAAGATATGATCGCCGTAAACAGTAATTGGCAATATTGCCATTTAGAACTCCAGTTTTTCTTCAGTTATTTCCGCCTTTACCATCTCCGCACTCAAATCTTTAAATATTATAACTTCCGTAGAGCAAAAGAGCATTCGAATTAGGAGTCGAAAAATAATTAACATTTGTTGAAGAATAAAGCTGACTATGAGAAAATAAAAAGGTGTTTTAGGGATGTATCCGCCGGCTAAGTTGTAGGCTGTAACTCCTGCGGCTCCCATAGCTGCGACAATAAAAAAAACGGTAAAAACTATTGTGAAATTATTTTTTAGAAATTTAAGCGATTCTTTAATTCCGTAAAAAATCCTAAACTCATCTTTAATGGCAAGGTAAATTTTTGAATAATCCGAGATCAGCGTTACTGATCCGATCAAAAAGAGCAGAAGAAGATACCGGATTGAACTCAATACCATTTCAGTAACAAGCTCTTCCGAGTTTTTATAACCGTATTCGATCAATTCACCAAGCAAATCATTAATTCCGAATGAAAGAGCAAAGAAAAATAATGAGATCACGACAATTTTTATAAACCGCCACCAATATTTTACACCGCCATAGAAAAAATCCACGGTGTGGTTTTTCTTCGGTGAATTAAATACGGCAACCAGCCCACCCAGAAAAAAGGTGCGCATAAGCGAATAAATTCCAACTACAGCAAGAAAAATGTAAACAAACTCACCGATATTTGTCTGATATTGATGGCGAAATTGGAGATACCAAATAAAATCAAATGACTCCACAAGTCTATCATTGTAGAGCGAAAAGTTGAGATCTTTTGTGAGCAGATAATAAATCGGCATTGCAACAACAAGAGCGGATGCGGAATTAAAAGCCCAGAGGATCCAAACAAATTTGAAATTTCTGTAAACTTCCCTAATGCCAAGTTTTAATGATTTCAAAATGGTCATTATCCGATACTTCCGATTATCATCAGCGCGTTTTGAATCCAAAAGAAAAATCGAACCGCAAGAGAAATACTCGATTCAAACTGCTCGTTAATTGTATAAGAATTATTTGCGAAGTTTATATCCAAAACATTTTTTGTTTCCAAATCTACGGTCGCGGCAATTGCCTGATCTTTAGATTCAAAATCAAAGTCAATTACTCTGTTTTCGCCGGAATGGTGCAGTATTAAAGTATCGGTTTGCGTAATAAGAGAAACCGCGATAGGTTGGGTACCGTCTCCCAGTCTGAGCACTCTTACTTTATAATTACTACTATCTACTTGTACACTTTCAATTTTGTAATCAAAAATTTCCGTTCCCGAATAAAGTGATGAATATTTTGCGTCAGGATCGATATAATTGAAATAATCTTGTTCTATTAAGAATTTACCTGAATAAGAATTGAACATACTTTTAATTTGTTCACTAAAAAATTCCGAATCCGTATTTTTATCGATCAATAGAAGAATCAAGTTTGCCTTGGCTTTCGAAAGGAGCTCATACTTTTCTCGGTCTTCAAAAAAGTAAGTTTTCGTTAAAACCGGATCATTATATAAATCGGAATAATATTTTTGATACGAATCTGAGCTTCTGGTTTTTACAATTGCGGCTAAATTATAAACAATCGGAATTTCTCGATACATCAGGAAATTAAGTCCATAAATTGGATAATATCTGGCAAGATCGAAGGTTACAAACTCTTCTTTTAAAATCTCAGCGCAAATTTTATCGGTCAAAAATTCAACCATTCCATCCACAATCCATTTGCTCTCAAACTCATTCGAAGCGATCGAATAAGCCATATACTGCTCAACAATCGCTTTAATTATCTGCTTTTCAGTAATGTGAACATCAGAAGGTGAAAATAATGGCGGCCGAATCAGAACAACATCTTTAATTGAAGAAATATTTAATCGAATAGTTTTTGGTAAATCTATAATCGACAAATTTTCGAAAGGGATAACACCGAAGAAATCCTTTAAATATTGCGCTGTGATTCTCACTGTTGAATCAATCCTGGTAAACAAATATTCTTTTGCAGGATGCAAATAGCTTCTAACCTTAATTGAATTGGTACCCGCGTTTCTCACTCTATAATTATTTGGATTGATAACAAACCAGTTAAACTCCTTTAAATTTTCAGCCTTCGCAAGAACTTGCTTACGATTATTCAAGGAATCGAGAGTAAGGGTAATCCCTGAAGAAATCACGTTAAAAGAATCAGGTAATTCTATTTTTAGTTCAAAATCAGAAAAAGTTTGAAATTTCCCCGCATAAGGATGCAAGTAGGTGGAATACCAAATTGAATCAGAATAGACGGCGACTTCGGGATACCAATCCAAAATTGAATAGAATGACTCGTCCGCTGCTTTACCTAATCTGCCCGAATTTTCCGGCAACTTTAAGTCATAAGCGAAGGTGAGTGTCATTGAATCGTTTGGTGCGGCCGGTTTTAATAAATTTAATTGAAAAGTAGAAACGGAATTTTCCCCATTATAGGCTTTCGTTTTAATCAATTCATGCGGGATTCCATTCACAATTATATCCTCGATTTCAAACCGGGAAATTTTCATTTCACTGTTTTCTTCTGCAATCGCGTAGTGTGACTCATTATCGGAATAGGCTTTAGGAAACATATTGATTGCAATACTTTCGAGAGTATCCGAAGAATTGTTGAACCAGATGATTTTTTGCTTAACAAACAGACTTCGGTGAAAATCATCCAAATTGATTTCAAACTTATATCGAGTTCTTTTCTTCTGTTCCGGGGCAAGGAAGGTTATGGAATCCTGCGCGGTTGAAGAATCCCGGATTAACTCAACTTGATGTAAATTGCGGTCATTCCGATTTGGAACTGTATTATTATCGGAGAAAGTGACAAACGCGGCATAAATGCTAAATGATACAATAAATAAAAAAACACGCATTACTTATTTTGAGCCGGTATATTTTTCTACAACTACTTTAGATCCCGATATTTTTGTAACGATTACTTTAACCCCTTTTTCAATGTATTCACCTTCCGTAACAACATCAAATCTTTTGTTTTTCAATAGAGCGGTTCCGCTCGGTCTGAGAACGGTAAACGTTTTACCAATTTCCCCTTCAAGATGATCAAGTGTTGTGTATGATGAATAACCGGAAGTTGATGATATTCCGCTATTTAGAATAAGCTTTGAAAATGCAGTGGATTTTGGTAGAATCTTGGAAAGCGCGATAACCATTATTATGGCCAATGCCAGCGCCCCTGCCATTTGAATCAGTGCATCGGAAATCATGTCGCCGGTCACTAATGGGAAATCGGATATCAAACCTAAGAACAAACCGGCCACAATCAAAATAATGCCTCCTACTCCGGCGATTCCGAATCCCGGTATGACGAAAATCTCCAGCAAGAGCAAAACGACTCCAATTACGAATAGAGCGATTTCCAGCGTGGAAGCCAATTCTAAAATCATTCCCGTCCCAAAAAATAGGGCGAGTGCTATAATCGCTGCCGTTCCCGGCAAACCCCATCCGGGGGTTTTGATTTCTGTCCACAATCCAACAAGTCCGATCATCATAAGAAGCGAAGTTATTACCGGATTTTGAATAAACCGAACAAATGTTTCCGCCCAATTTTCTTCGAGAATAATTATTTCGGCGTTTTCAATTCCATTGTATTTAAGAACTTCATCCAATGAGCTTAGAACTGTGTCCGCAATTCCCCATTGCACCGCTTCGGCTGAGGTTAACGTAACCAATTGGGTTGAGTCAACTAAACCTTCGACAACTACTCTTTCGTCAACCATAGCCTCAGCAACGTCGGTTCTGCGACCGTTTCGTTCGGCGGTTGATCGCATTTCAGATCGCATGTAAGATTGATATTTCTCTGACACTTTCGCGCCACCCTGATCAACAACCGTTGTAGCACCGATGGATGCACCGGGAACCATCACGATTTGTTCACAGGACAAAGAGATTAACGCCCCAGCGGAGATGGCTCTTTTATCAATAAAAGCTATCGTTTTTACTTTACTGTCGAGAATTACGTCCTTTATTTGAGTTGCGGCGTCAACCCTCCCACCGAAAGTATTAACCGTAAAAATGATTGCATCGGCTTTATCGGCTTCAGCTTCTTCGATCGCTCTTTTTACATAAGGAGCTAAACCCAGATCGATCATATCTTTTATCAGAACATTATAGACTTTACCCGATTGGGCAAATAATTCTAAAGAAAGGAAAAGTAAAATTAATAGCGTTTTAAACTTCTTCACAACACACCTCTGATAAGAGTTTATTTGCATCAAAAATATCTATTTATCCAAACAGATTCACGGAGAACGCGGATTACTTAAAAGCGCAGTTGAGAATCTTGTATATAATTTTAGCGGTATTAAAACTGGAAATGGTCGCTCCTTTTTTAGGAGCCAATTCTACAACATCAAATCCGACAATCCTTCGTTCGGCACCGACTTTTTTAATAAGATCTATTGTTTCATCCCAAAATAAACCACCCGGCTCAGGAGTGCCGGTATCAGAAATTACCGAAGGATCTAAACCATCGACATCAAAAGTGATATAAACATTTTCATGAAGTGCTTGTACTGCTTCGCTTTGCCAATCTTCGTATTTATTTGTCCTGATATCGCGGGCATAGAAAGTATTAATTTGATTCTCTTTAATAAATTCTGATTCTTCGATGCATTGTGCTCTGATTCCAACCTGAACAATATCTTTTGTAAACTCGGCAACTCTGGCCATAACGGATGCATGAGAATATTTCGAACCTTCGTAGGAATCGCGAAAATCAGAATGAGCATCAATCTGGAGCACTGAAATATTGCTGAAATGTTCAAAATGCGCTTTTATCGTAGCCTGAGAAAGTGAGTGTTCCCCACCAAGTACAACCACAAATTTGTCATTCTGAAGGTGTTTCTTTGTCTCTTTGTAGATTAGTTCAATTGATTTTTTAACATTTTTACCATTGAAATCAAGCTCGGGAAGTGTACATATTCCGGTCTCAAAAATTAGTTCCCTATCAAATTCTTCATCATAAAACTCAACATAATGAGAGGCTTTTAAGATTTCTTTAGGTCCATTTTTGGTTCCGCCGCCGTAGCTGACGGTAGCCTCCAGCGGCGCGGAAATTATTACAATTTCAGAATTTTCGTAAGAAGAATAATTTTCTTCTACTGCAAGGAAGTTTCTTTTCTCACCTAAAACTTTCATCAATTAAGATTCTTTAGGTTTAACAATATTGGCAATTGCCGTTCTATCAAATTTCATCTTTACATTTCCACCAACATCAATCAAGCAAGTTTTTTCATCAAGTCCCGAAACAATACCGTGCAAACCGCCACTTGTAACAACTTTATCGCCTTTTTTCAATTCACCTAGCATCGCTTCTCTTTCTTTAGCTTTTTTTTGCTGCGGTCTAATAATCATAAAATAAAATATCGCGAATATCGCACCGAACATAACTAATGTGCTAATCATACTTCCACCGCCGGCATCACCACCTTGTGGTGCCATTGCAAAAATTAAATCCATTTAGATCTCCTTATTAATATTATTTCTAGCCTTCAATTTAATAATTATTTCATCTTTCCATGAGATAAAATCACCGGAAATTATTTTTGCACGGGCCATTTTAACCAGGTTCAAATAGAACGTCAGATTATGTATGGTTGCCAGATGAAGTGCAAGAATTTCCTTAGCCACAAACAAATGCCTTAAATATGCCTTAGAATGATTTTTACACGTGTAACAATCGCAGTTATTATCCAAAGGACTAAAATCGTCTTTGTACTGATTATTTCTAATTGAAACTATTCCTTCGGAAGTAAAGAGATAAGCGTTGCGCGCATTCCTTGTCGGCATCACACAATCGAACATATCTACTCCTCTGGAAATAGCTTCGAGAATGTTTTCGGGACGGCCGACACCCATTAAATACCTCGGTTTATTCTCCGGAATAAAATCAGTGGTGAAATTTGTTATATCGTACATAACTTCGGCGCTTTCGCCAACCGCCAATCCGCCGATTGAGTACCCGTCAAAATCGAGATTTATTAAATCCTTGGCAGATGTTTCACGGAGATCTTTGTAAACACTTCCTTGAATAATCCCAAACAAAAATTGTTCATGGCCATAAAGCGCGCTCGATCGAACAAACTCTTCTTTATTTAACAATCCCCATCTGGATGTTAATTCCATTGAACTTTTCGCGTACTCATATTCGCATGGGAATGGTGTGCATTCGTCCAAAGGCATAATGATATCCGCTCCGATGGATCTTTCGATTTGAATAACTTTTTCTGGAGTAAAATAGTGTTTCGATCCATCCAAATGTGAACGAAACTCCACTCCGTCCTTCTTAATTTTCCGAAGGTCGGTCAAACTGTAAATCTGGAATCCACCGCTATCGGTCAAAATTGGTAACTCCCAATTCATAAATTTGTGCAATCCACCCGCTTTTTCCAGAATCTCAGTTCCTGGTCTTAAGTAAAGGTGATAGGTGTTTCCTAAAATGATTTGAGCGGATATTTTTTCGATAAGATCATTTTGGTTTACTGCTTTTACCGTGCCCTGCGTGCCGACGGGCATAAATATGGGTGTTTCTATTTCACCATGATCGGTTTTTAATTTGCCAACACGAGCCTTCGAATTGGAATCGGTTTTTTCAAGTGTAAAAAACATTTTTGAATACAATAATTACGAAAAATTGAGAACGAAGATAAAGAAAATTCGTGTAGAATTTGATGCGATTTAATTGAGGGAGTTTTTGATTTTTAAAATTTGTTCGAGTTATTTTCTGCTGATAATCTCACAAGAATCCTTTTTCCCGAATAACTTGTAGCGATTTTCCGCGATAAAATCATAAATTTTATCTCTGATCGATTTAGGTAAATATTTTAGATAGCTTAGGTAGTACCAAAAACCACCGAGCTTTTCGAAAATTATGATTATTGCATCTGATTTGACGAGCACGTTTTCACCATTCAGGAGAATGATGCTATCAATATTTCGCGGAATTTGAGAACGCAATTCTTCATTTAGATCAGCTTGTTGAAGTGGTTTGAAATCAAATATTTCATTTTTGTCGATCATCAATATAAATCTGACGGAGCTGCTGCAAAGATTGCAAACTCCGTCATAATAAATGATATTTTCCGGCATTAAGCCATTTCCACTTCTTGTTCAGAAACAATCTTTTGTCCGAAATCCGTCCAAGCAACTATTCCGCCGGTCAAATTAGTTATATTTTTATACCCGTTTGATAGCAAAACCGAAGCCGCAATACTCGAACGATCTCCGGATTGGCACTGAACGATTACATTCTTATCATGTGGAATTTTGTCAAGATTGTTTTCCAAATAACCTACATGAAGATTAATTGCACCGGGAATATGGCCGGAATTATATTCCGAAATTCCTCTTACATCTAAAATCATAGTATCACCATCATTTAGTTTCTCAACCAAATCAGCAACAACGATTTGATTTACCGTTTCCGTTTCGTGGCAAGCATTCGCCCACGCATCCATATCGGGAACATAGCCGGAGACGTTATCAAGTCCGATTCGGATTAGTGCTTTTGTAAGTTCTTCAATTCGATGATCGGGAGCGACAAGTATAAAATCCTCTTCGTAATCAATCAGCCAACCAGCCCATGTGCTAAATGCAGAATTATCTTGAATGTTCAACGATTTGCATACATGTCCGCCCGCAAACGAAAGTTTATCTCGTGTATCGATGATTTTAACATTGCTGTTGATTGCTTTCTTAAACTGATTTAGCGTTAACCTGGCCGGATGCGGCATTCCACCAAGAATAGAAGGACCAATTTTGTTCAACTTTTTCATCATCGCGAAATATTTCGGTGGTTCCGGTTGACCGGCCAATAGTTCATCAACGAACTCGTTTTCATCGTTAATTTTCATGGCCCAGTTAACAATTTTTTCGTATCCGACCGTTGAACTTGGAACTGCTCCAAGTGCTTTTCCACAAGCCGAACCGGCTCCGTGACCTGGCCAGACCTGAACATGATCGGGAAGTTCTTTGAACCTTTTTACTGATTGGAACATTTGTTTGGCCCCAATTTCTTTCGTCCCGATAATTCCTGCAGCATTTTCAAGCAGGTCCGGACGACCGACATCGCCCACAAAGACAAAATCTCCGGTAAAAATCATAATCGGAATTTCACTTGCGGCGGTATCTGTGAGCAAAAAGCTAATGTGCTCCGGTGTATGACCCGGAGTGTGAAGTACTTCAAATTTTAGATTTCCTACTTTGAATACACTTCCATCTTTAAGTGATGTATGTGGAAACTGATATTGCCAATCCTCCCCTCCTTCATCCGAGAGTAACAATTCCGCATTAGTCGAAGCCTGTAACTCTAACGAACCACTTAGAAAATCAGCGTGAATATGGGTTTCAGTTATATATTTTATCTCCAGCTTTTCTTGTTCGGCTATTTTTAGATATTCATCAATATCTCTTTTGGGATCAATTACAATTGCTTCTCCCGTTTTCTGACAACCAATCAGATAACTCGCCTGAGCTAAACCTTTTTCGTATATGTGCTTAAAAAACATTTCTCTCTCCTCTCTTTATTCGGTTGGACCTTGCCACCCGATTATTCCTGGTGATAAATGCGATACATTTTCGAATCCGAGTTTTGACATAGATTTGCCGGCATGATATGACCGGTTTCCGCTCCTACAATAAATGTAATAATTTTTAGATTTATCGAGTGCGGATATCTCATCTTGAAATGTCGGACTCATAAGATCAATTAATTTGGATTTTGGAATTCGAACTTCTTTATGTTCGGCTTTAGTGCGGCAATCGATTAATACCGCATTTTTATCCGATTTTAGTGCTTCTTCGAATTCAGTTGAGTTAAGGTTTTTAACTCCATTATCTCTTTGAAAAAATGATAACAAACTCATTTGTTATTCTCCTTTTAAGTATTATTTAATAAAAATTTCTTTGATTAAAATTGCGCTACCCATAACCAATACAAACCAGCCGAAAGTGGGTTTTAGTTTTTTGCCGGACACATAATTCGATAAATAACTGCCTAAAAATATGCCCAGAATTGCCAGCGCGGAGAATGCCGAAAGGAACCAAAAATTAATTACAAGATCGGTTGATAAATCACCAAGAAATCCAATCAATGATTTTGCGGCGATGATAAGTAGCGAAGTCCCGACGGCCATCTTCATGGGAAGCTTCGCAAATACAACGAGAGCCGGAATTATTAAGAATCCGCCGCCTGCACCAACCAAACCGGTTAAAATCCCTACTACAATTCCTTCTATCAAAATTAAAGGGTAGTTGAACTTCACTTCACCATCTGACGACTCTTTTGTTTTATTCGTAATCATCGAATAGGAAGATCCAATCATCAACAATGCAAATAAAACCATTATAAAAATGTCTTTGGTAAGTATAAATCCAAGGATCGTTATAATTTCGTCCGGAATTGCGGTTACAATAAATCGTCTCGTAATATAAACCGCGAGAAATGCCGGAATCGCAAAAACAACAGCGGTTAGATAACTGATCTGTTTTTTACGAAAAAAAGTTACCGATCCGAAAAGCGCTGTGATTCCAACAACGAATAGCGAATATGCGGTTGCTTCAACGGGTCCGTAACCAAGCAGGTAAACCAAAATTGGAACCGTAAGAATCGAACCTCCGCCGCCAATTAACCCAAGCGTTAATCCAATAAAAACTGCAGCGATAAAACCTAATATTTCCATAGCAAATAATTTTTTAAGGATATGATGTCTTAGTTAAAGAAAGGATTCAAACGAGTAGTAAATCTAGGAATGCTCAAGAAATTCGGGGATATATTGTATTTTCACCAGACTAATTTTCGTTTTGTCGGAATGGAGAATATTCACTTTAAAGTGATTGAGATCTATTTGTTCACCCTTATCTGGGATACGCCCAAGTCCGGAAGTTATATATCCGCCGATAGTTTCATAATCGCCTTCAGGAATTTTTAGAGCAAAATGATCGTTTACATAATCAATTTCAACTTTGCCGCTTATAACATAAACGTTATCATCCACTTTTTTGCAGACATTTTCATCAACGTCATACTCATCCTGAATTTCGCCGAACATTTCTTCAATTATGTCCTCAACCGTAACAACTCCGGCGGTTCCGCCAAACTCATCAACGACAATTGCGATAGACATCCGTTTATCGAGAAATTCATTTAGCATTTCGAGGCTGCGTTTGGTATCAGGCACAAAAATTACTTCGCGCGTCACATCTCTTAACTCTGCCGGGAATTTGAACATATCATAGGCGAGTAATATCCCTTTGATGTTATCAAGATTTTCTTCGTAGATGGGAATTTTTGAATAACCGGTTTCAGTGAAAATTTTAATGGCGTCTTCAATCGAACTGTTGATTTCAATACCCGAAATATCGGTTCGCGGGGTCATACATTCATAAACCCTTTGTTCTCTTAACTCCATAATTTTATTGATGATATCTGAGTCGTCCAAATCAACTTTCCCGGCCTCCGAGCTTTCATCAAGCAAAAGCTGGATATCCTCACGGTCAAATAGGTGAGCTAAATTATCCTCATTCATATTCTCCGATTTCGTTAAAAGATTCGAGATTTTAGAAGTCATAACTACGAACGGATAGATCAGCATCCATACTATTCGAAGAGGAGTAGCGGCAATTGTTACATACGTATCGGCAAATTCCCGAGCAAAATATTTAGGGATTAACTCCCCGAAAAGAAGCAGTACAACAGTCGTCACCACTAGAACTTGTAAATCGTTAAGACTGAAAATTTCAAGCAGAAATACGGCGCTTAACGAAGCAAAAGCAATGTTAATAATATTGTTGGAAATTAGAATCGTAGAGAAAAAATGGGATGGATTGTTCACAAAAAATTGAGCGTTCTTTGCCGAAAAGTTACTTTTTCTGGCTCGTAATTCAATCTTGATTCTGTTGGCAACGACAAACGCCAACTCACTCGATGAAAAGAATGCCGATAATATCACAAGAATTGTTAAAACTAAAAATTCATCTGACATTTTTAATTTACTCGTTCAATCTGTAAATCTTCCAAAACGGTAGTGAAATTATTCTTTCCGGACTTAAAATTTAGCACAAAATCGACCGGCAAATCGGTACTTAGCGATTCCGCCTTTCGCAGACCGGTAAAAAGCGAGACAATAATTTCTCTTTCATCTTCTAAGTTTAGATATTTATTCTCTTTTACAACCGGTTCAACACTATAAACTTTAACCATATTTTGATAGATATCGATTGAAAATAGTGAAATGGTTTTGTAATCATATTTGTCATTTTCACTGAATCTCACAACACCGGATAGATTAATGTTGCTTTTTGAATTGGGCATGATGTCAAACCAAACATGGAACTCTTGATTTTCAACTTCGATAATGTTTTTTGCCTTCGCCACGTAAAATTTTTCCGGCGTCGCGGCACACGAATAAACGAATATTAGAAGCGGGATAAAAATTAGGATTTTTTTCATATCATTTTAGCCAAGTAAATTATAACAAGTAATGAGATTCCGTAAAGAACGCTGTTTATCAACATCGGGATATCTTTAACTACAATTTCTATCGTATTTTCACCTTTATGCTGCTTATAAACGAGATACATATAACGAAAGACTCCGAATACAACAAAAATAGTTGTATAAACTAAATATTCCGTTTTAAAATATTGCACCGTTCTTTCAGAAACGCTGTAAAGTGAATAACACAATAAAACTCCTGTAGCCGAAACCGCTGAAATCTGATCGACAAAGGCGTTGGGATAATCTTGCAAAACCTTTCTGGTTTCAGAATGGTTCGAAACATTTTCCAATTCAGATTTACGTTTCATAATCGCTAAAAATATTGAAAGGAAAAGTGTTGTTAAAATCAGCCAATTTGATACGGCAACATTAATTATATACGCGCCACCAAGCACACGCAGCATAAACCCCGAAGCCAAGCACATCAAATCGACAATTACTATTCGTTTCAGTTTAACGGAATAGAGAAAATTTATTATCAAATATGCTATAACGGCAACCGTGAATGCTGTATTTGCGAAAGGAAGTAAAATTCCGACGACAGCAAGCAAACCAATCGCGAGGATTTTAGCTTTTAGAGGTGAAATCTTTCCTGAAGCAATCGGGCGATCTTTCTTTTTAGGATGATGACGATCGACCTCAACATCCATTAAATCGTTTATAACATAGACAAAACTCGAAACCAAACTAAAAATTAAAAAAGCGAATATTACTTTTTGACCGTAATTAAAATCCGTTAGATGCTTTGAGAACACCAGAGGAACAAAAACAAAAAAGTTTTTGATCCAATGAGAAATCCGCATCAATTTTAAGTATTGCTTTATCATTAGAAAACCACGGTCTCTTCGTGAATTCCAAAATGTTGTTTAAGTTCATCAATCATTTCGCCCAAAGTTACATAGTTTTGTGCAGCGTTGATAAAAACCGGCATAAGATTTTTGCCATCTGCCGCCGCTTGACTTATTTCGGTCAGAGAATCCGCAACGTTTTGTTGGTTTCTCGTCTGCTTTAATTCATTCAATTTTTTAATTTGCATTTTTTCAACTTCGGGAGAGACTTGCAATAACGGAATATCAATTTCGTCGTCTCCGGATTTAAATGCATTTATTCCGATGTGAAACTTTTTATTACTTTCTAATTCCATTTGATAACGATATGCTGCGTCGGCAATTTCCTTCTGGAAATATCCTGATTCAATTGCCGGAATAACTCCGCCGAATGAATCGATTTCTTCAAAAATTCGCTCCGCTTCTTCTTCCATTTTATTGGTCAGCGCTTCCACAAAATAACTTCCTCCCAATGGATCAACGGTATTAATTACCCCTGTCTCATAAGCTAAAATCTGCTGAGTTCTTAACGCAATTGTCACAGCCTTTTCACTCGGTAAAGCTAAAGTTTCATCCATTGAATTTGTGTGCAGGGATTGTGTGCCTCCCAAAACTCCGGCCATCGCCTGATAAGCGGTCCGAACAATATTATTTTCCGGCTGTTGGGCTGTAAGTGTACATCCCGCTGTTTGCGTATGGAATCTTAACCACAATGATCTCGGATTTTTAGCCCCGTATTTGTTTTTCATTCTTTTCGCGTAAATTCTTCTCGCCGCCCTGTACTTTGCAATTTCTTCAAAAAAATCGAGATGTGAATTAAAAAAGAAGGAGATTCTCGGAGCGAACTTATCTACATCCAATCCCCTTGCCATGGCATCTTCTATATATGCGAATCCATCTGCCAATGTGTAGGCGAGTTCTTGCGCGGCTGTCGATCCGGCTTCGCGGATATGATAACCGCTGACGGAGACAGGATTCCATTGCGGAACTTCGTTTGTGCAATATTCAATCATATCTGTTATTATTCGCATGGATGGACGCGGAGGATAAATATATTCCTTTTGAGCGATATATTCTTTCAAAATATCATTTTGAAGCGTTCCTCGTAATGAACTAAAATTTACATTCTGTTTTTTTGCAACTGCCAAATAAAATGCAAAAATCATTGCGGCCGGGGAATTAATAGTCATTGAAGTAGAAACTTTGTCGAGCGGAATTCCATCAAATAAAGTTTCCATATCATCGAGAGAAGAAATTGCCACACCGCAAATTCCTACTTCGCCATTAGCCGTTGGATGATCAGCGTCAACGCCCATTAATGTCGGTAAATCAAATGCGACAGAAAGCCCAGTTTGACCGTTTGCGAGTAAATATTTGAATCGTTCATTTGTATCCTCCGGTGTCCCAAATCCCGCAAACTGACGCATTGTCCAAACTTTTCCTCTATAACCGTTAGGATGAATTCCCCGAGTGAAAGGAAATTCGCCGGGGAAATTAATTTTTTCCAAAAATTCTGATTCATTTATATCGTCGGGGGCATAAAGCAGATTTATTTTCTCACCTGAAACAGTCGTGTAGTTTTCGCCCGACTCTTTCAAGCTCGTGAGTTTTTCCTTATACCTTAATTTTGCCAATCTATATTCTTCAAAATTCACAACCACCTCAAAATTTTATTTGAATTTGTTTATTCCTTTACTGAGAAACAAGATAAAAAAGGACCTATGTTCTACCAAATCTTTTATCAAATTCGGTTAAAGGTATTTTTATGACAATTGGTCTGCCATGCGGACAAACATAAGGCATTGATGTAGCGAACAATTGGTCAACCAAAATACTCATTTCATTATCGGAGAGTTTATCGCCGGCTTTAATTGCCGCTTTACACGAATACGAAGCGGCTACGTTGTGCACAACATCCAAGTCGCCTTTTAATTCATTCTGCCGGTACTCGGTCAGGATTTCACTCAAAATTTCGGCTTCATTACCGATTTTAATATCCGCCGGAACACCCTCAATAATTACCGAATCCTTGCCCGAAAACAAAATTTGAAAACCAATTTTTTGCAAATACTCGAATATTTCCTGAATCAAACCAATATCGGAAGGATCTACCTTAATTTTTTGCGAAAACAAAAGCTGCTGCGAAAAAGGCAGGTTTGCGTTCAAAGATTCAAGCGCTTTTTCATATAAAATTCTTTCATGAGCAACATGAGCATCAATAATCATTAAACCCGATTTAATCTGAGTCAGTATGTATTTATTATGAAGCAAAACCATAAAAGGTGATGTTTCACGATAGGTGGAAGTGGTCTCTTTTTCGTCAAGGTTAGCCGCAAAACTCGATTCTTGATAATTATCAAATGGAGTTGATTGGGCGGCTGAATCAGTTCCTTCCCTGTTAATATTTCTTGTGATAGAACCAAACAGCAAATCAAGTTCATTCTCATCGAACGCATTTTCGCGGTTCGGCTTCGGTCTGTTATTTGTCCGGAAAGGACGATCGGAAAAATCATTCGATGTAGTTTTTTGATTTTCATAACTAAGTCTTGATTTTTCTTCGTCAAATTTAAGATTGGGAACCAAATCATGACTGCCGAGACCTTTTTTCACAACAGCATTAACGAATGAATAAACCCCCTTTTCATCTTCAAATTTTACTTCCAGCTTTTGAGGATGCACATTTAAGTCAACATGCGAAGGATCGGTCTCCAGGAACAAAACAAAAAACGGATAATCACCCGGCTCCAAAATGTGTTCATAAGCTCTAAAAACTGCATGGTTAATCGACTTGCTGATAACGAATCTTTTATTAATAAATAGATATTGATCACCGCGGCTTTTTCGTAAGAAAGTTGGCTTCGAAACATATCCGGTTAAACTCAAATATTCGGTTATTTCTTTTACCGGAACGACCGCATCAAGTATATTATCGGCAAACACCGCCATTAGTCTTTCATCAAAATCACCTTTCCGGTAATCAAACAACAGATCATCATCGTTAAAAAACTTGAATGTAATTTCAGGATGGGATAACGCATTTCGTTTAAATGTTTCGATAACATGTTTTAGCTCAGTTGCGTTTGTTTTTAGAAAATTGCGCCGCGCCGGTGTGTTATAGAAAAGGTTTTTTACTTGAATTGTTGTTCCTTTTGCGAATGATCCTTTCTCAATTTGTAAACCTTCATTGTCATCAAACCTGAGTAAAGTTCCGATTTCATCCGTCGCTCGTTCTGTACGGATCTCGAAATTACTGACCGAAGCTATTGAACTAAGCGCCTCACCTCTAAATCCATAAGTGTTTATTCGTCCTAAATCTTCGAAAGATTCAATTTTGCTTGTTGCGTGTCGTTCGATCGAAAGTTTTGAATCTTCCTCTGACATCCCTTCGCCATCATCCGAGACCTGTAC
Source organism: Melioribacteraceae bacterium (assembly GCA_021739765.1). Taxonomy (GTDB): domain Bacteria; phylum Bacteroidota; class Ignavibacteria; order Ignavibacteriales; family Melioribacteraceae; genus JAIPBD01. Next base: position 59,411 of record JAIPBD010000008.1, on the reverse strand, counting down.
TAATGACTTTCCCGCACGTTTTATGTAGAGCTCAATCGTTTTTGAGCCGGCATCAATTGAGTTTTCCATTAATTCCTTCACAACGGATTCCGGTCTTTGTACAACTTCCCCGGCAGCTATTTTATTAGCGATGTTATCGGGTAATATTTTTATCTTTTTATTCACTTAATTCAATTGCATTTTTTATAATGTTCGACATTAAATTTTTCATAATTGATCATTTCAGTTAAATTCCACAATTCCGTCTCAATCTTGGGGAAATATGTATCACCTTCAAATTTATCCGGAATTCGAGAAATAATAATTCTATCACAAAGTTCTAGAGTTTGATTGAAAATAGATTCTCCTCCTATAATAAAGCATTTTTCATGTTTTTTTGAAAGACTAATATCGAAGGCATCTTGAATAGAGTTGGTAAAAATAAGACTCTCAAAATCAGAGTGCACAGAACTTTGGGTCAATATAATATTCAGTCTTTGCGGAAGGGGCTGCCCAATGGAATCATAAGTCTTCCTTCCCATTAATACCGCATGATTCAAAGTCGTTTTTTTGAAGAATTGCAATTCTTCCGGAATATGCCAGGGTAATTTGCCATTTCTCCCGATGACATTATTTTGAGAAACCGCTGATATTATTATTTTTTCCAAAGTGTTATTAGGTTAATTTCCCCAGGGAATTTGAAGTTTCATTTTGGTCAATTTTTCCTCGAATTCTATTCTTTCCAAATTCATTTTATATTCACCATTTTCTCTTTTTTCCAACCATCCGTTACTATCAGCACTCTTAATAGCGGCTTCATGACTATTTTGGTTTATCAGCTGTACTATCTCAAGTTCTAATCCGGTCAGATTGAATGAATTTAATCTGTAATCTTCGAAAGCTTCCCAAGTTAAAGGAACCCATTTTTTTACAATTTCATGACCGATAATCGTGGAATAATCTCTAATTTCCTTTTGAGCGTGAACATCCATTCGTAACGCCAAAAAATGAAGTAAGTTATGTAAATCAATCTTCCAATACGCTTCGGTATATGTAGATAGAGGCAGATCCTTTCTAGCTTGCTCTCTCGCGATTCCTGCTTCTATCCTTTTATTATAAACTTCCCTCGATAAATTGTGGAGTTTTGTTTCATCGTCCGTGAAAGATTGACCGTTAATATCCGCAGCGAAACCGTCGCTTCCTTGTCTATTCGAGGTCGATTGTACCCTCCATTCACCGGGTAAAGTTGCTTGTGCGGAATCAATCGCAAGCGAATATCTTGTTGAATACTCGTTAACATTAGCTGTACGGTGTCTAATCCATTGCCTCCAGCAATCCATCGGAACACGTATATGAAATTTTATTTCACACATTTCCATAGGAGTTGTATGTCTATGGCGCATTAAGTAACGAATTAGTCCCCGATCCTGACGAACTTTTTTTGTGCCTTTTCCATAGGAAACTCGTGCTGCCTGAACAATAGACTCATCAGACCCCATATAATCAACTACTCTTACAAATCCATCATCTAAAACTTTGAACGGTTTACCCAATATTTCATTTAATTCCGGAACAACGGTCGGCTCCAATTTTTCAAATTTCTCTGACATCAAATCCTCGATTTACAAATTGTTGATTGCAAATTTAGTAATTACTTCGAAAATAGTCCGTTATAATCAGACATTAAAGCAGTTTATCGAAAGCTTTTATTAATTCGGTTTTTGTTTGTAGGAGATCTTGTGAGATCACTTTTACTTCACCAAGTGCAGGCATAAAATTGGTATCGCCATTCCATCTGGGAACGGCGTGGTAATGCAGATGAGTATCAATTCCCGCTCCCGCGACTTTGCCAATATTCATCCCGACATTAAATCCTTGGGGTTTCAAAATTTCTCTCAACGCTTTTAACGAGATTTTTAACAGATGATTGATTTCGTCAAGTTCGCTTTTGGAGAGATCAAGGAAATCGTTTATATGACGGTTTGGAACAACCATCAAATGACCGTTATTATAAGGATACAAATTCATAACAACGAAAACTTCAACACCATGAAACACAACGAGAGAATCTTCATCATTTGAATTTTGAGTAACCGCATTGCAAAAAATGCAATCAGAATCGCCTTCCTTTTTCTCTTTGAAGGATTGTATGTATTTACTTCGCCAGGGCGACCACATTCTATTCATATTTCTACCGTAAAGAAAAAAGGCGGAAGTTTCGTTCCGCCCTTTCGTTTAATCTTCCTCTTTCGATTTATTGTATTCATCAATTATTTTGGCTTCCACATCTTTCGGAACCTCCTCATAATGAGAAAATTCTCGATGATGTACTCCCCTTCCTGAGGTGATACTTCTTAGATGTGTAGAATACTTATATAACTCAGCCAACGGCACTTTCGCTTTAATTATTTGGAAAGGTCCTTCCGCATCCATACCTGAAATTTTTCCTCTTCTCGATGAAAGATCGCCCATCACGTCACCCATGTAATCTTCGGGAACTTTCACTTCAATTCCGTAAATCGGCTCAAGAATTACAGGCTTTGCAGCCAGAAATCCTTTTTTGAATGCCTGCGATGCTGCTAATTTAAAGGAAACTTCATCGGAATCCACATTGTGAAAAGTTCCGTCAAATAATGTTACTTTAACATCAATAACTTTACTTCCGGTTAAAATTCCTTTCGCCATTATTTCATCCAATCCTTTTTCAACCGCGGGAATAAATCTTCCGGGAACAACACCGCCAACTATTGCATTTACAAATTCGAATCCGCTTCCTCTTTCAACAGGTTCAAGTTTTAGGTGAACATGACCGTATTGCCCACGACCACCGGATTGTTTTTTGTGCTTAAATTCAGCATCGGCACAAACGCCTTTAATTGTTTCTCTATAAGGAATTCTAGGCTCGACAAGGTCAACATCAACATTATAACGATCTTTTAAAAGTTTTACCGCCAGTGATAGTTGCAATTCTCCTTGACCCGTAACGATGGTTTGACCAAGTTCCGGTTCGAATCGAGTTGAAAAAGTAGGATCTTCTTCATGAACGGTATGCAAACCCGAAGCGATTTTATCCTCATCACCTTTGGACTTAGGTTTGATAGCACCACGGATCACGGATTCCGGGAATTCGATTTGTTTTAGTATAATCGGATTCTCTTTGGATGCTAATGTATTTCCGGTATGAGTATCTTTCAGTTTAACAACGGCACCAATATCACCGGCAGTAACTTTAGATACATCCTTTCTATTTTTTCCATTTAGGAAGAATAATTGCCCCAGCCTCTCAGTCTTTTCACGAGTTGTATTTAGCATGTCCATCCCGGCTTCCAAAGCGCCTGAGTATACTTTAAATATTGACAATTCGCCTACGTGTTGTTCTGAAAGCGATTTGAAAACCAACAAAGAAGGATTTCCGGTGGGGTCACAAACAACTTTAACATTTTCGTTATCGTTTAACTTTGTGGCATCAGCAGGACCTCTATCCAAGGGTGAAGGCAAAAAGTTAATTGTAAAATCCATAAAATTTTGCATTCCGATTCCATTTTTAGCGGAAACCGCAAAAACCGGAATCAACGATCGATTAAGAATTGCGGCGCGCATCCCCTTTTTCAGATCTTCTTCTTTAAGTGTACCTTCTTCAAAAAATTTATTCATCAAATCTTCATCCGATTCTGCAATCTTCTCTACTAATTCCTCATGAAGAGCATCCGCTTTTTCCTTCTCCTCAGCCGGTATTTCCATTTCAACAATTTTTTTGTCGGATGGATTCGTACACGACAATGCTTTCATTTTAACTACATCGATTATAGTATTAAAACTAGGGCCTTCGGTTACCGGATATGAAATAATTGTAGCGTCATTACTGAGACGATCTTTCACTATCTCAAATGTTTCTTCAAATTTTGAGTGTTCATTATCAATTTTATTGATAATAATCGCGGAGGGCATTTCGTTTTTTGCCGCATGATTCCAAGTGGTTTCCGTCCCAACTTCAACACCTTCGGCACTTTTTACAACTTCAACCGCGGTATCAGCAACATGTAATCCGGCGATAACCTGGCCAACAAAATCGGAGTACCCAGGTGTATCGATAAAATTAACTTTGGAGTTTTTCCACTCAATATGCAAAGGCGCTGCCGATATTGAGATTTGTCTTTCGGTTTCATTTGGATTAAAATCTGAAGTTGTGTTTCCTTCCTCGATGCTGCCAAGTCTATTTATTTCGCCTGCAGCGTAAAGCAGATATTCGGAAATCGTAGTTTTACCACTTCCGCCGTGACCTATAAAACAGATATTTCTAATCTGTTCCGGACTGAATTCTTTCAATTGACCTCCTGAGAATTATTCCATATTTCGCTTATTTATTTTTATCTAGGTAAGAAGTAAATCCCCTAAAAAATGCCGAAAAGAAATTTACTAGTTCGCTCAAAGGACCGTCATAATTTTTCTTTTTTTCCTTTTTTGTGGTAAGAAAGGAAAATTTGTCCTTAACGTTATCAATATTCTCGGAAATATCATTCACCTGGTTTTCAACTGTTTCAATTACCGAGTTAAGTTTTTTAGATGTTTCATCTAAATTTTTTATGACGGGTAATGTTGTTGTAATTAATTCATGAACATCATTTTGAAGATGCCCAACAGTTTTGTTGAGCTTCTTCAGAAAAATGATGAGATAAATAACCAGAGCATTAGCGCCGATTATTAAAAGGGCAAGAAGTACATCAGTAAATGACATGTTTTATTTGTCTTCCTTTTCCTTTTTGTATGAATCAACACCTGCTTTAACAGCGGATTTAAATTTGCTGCCTTTTTCATTCACGACTTTTTTGCTTGATTCAACTGCTGATTCGGCTTTAACTTTTGCGTCATCCAAGATTGTTTCAGCTTCTTCAAGTAATGAATCTACTTTTTCTTTTGCCTCAGCAACTAATTTCTCAGATTTTTTTTTGCCATCATTAATCAGTTCCTGAGCTTTGTCACGCGCGTTCTCAATATAGTTTTCCGCATCTTCAAAAAAGTCATCGGATTTGTCTTTTAACTCCCCTCTCAATTCTTTGCCTGACTTGGGAGCATATAGTAATGCGACTGCGGAACCAACTATTGAACCCGCAAGTAAGCCCAATAAGAAACCTTTTCCTTGTCCATTATCATGTGACATATATTATCCTCTTTACATTGTTAATAGTCATTAAAAATACTAACAGACGCATCCAAAATCAAGGATAGACGTGTCCGTAGAAGACTATTTGCTCAACTATTTTACCTTTTTCTATATCTTAATACTTTTTGTCGCAGGGTTCAATACAAGTTCAAAAATTCGTATAGAATATTTTTAATCTTTTTTTAGATCGGAGTTTTCGAATTGAATCGAACCAAATTTCCTTTGATAAAATAAGACACTGATAATTCCGACAAGAACCGCAAACCAGAGGGTCACAACTCGAATAATGAATGTTGAAGCAACAGCAACATCAAGTGGTATTGCGTTTTCATTAAGCATAAATGTTAAAGATCCTTCCGTTGCTCCGAGTCCCCCGGGCAGCATTGTAATCGCACCGACAATTGTGGAAAAAGCATAGACAAAGGCCGACCACAGCAAAGAAACATCAATTTGAAAATTATCCAGAATAAGAAAAAAGCCAAAACATTCAAAAAACCAGGAGATAAAACTAACTCCTATCATTTTGAATAATGGTGAAGGTTTTAATAAGATATAAGCACTTTCGTAGGCTGTTCTTAATTTCTCGGATATTTTTTCCAAGAAAGCGATTCGTTTCATCAGCTCTAATATTTTTAGCGCTAATTTCCGATTTAAAACAACCAGAACAACCACGATGAAAAAAAGCATAACTCCGACAGATATTAATTTACCGTAATCAAAAACATAAGCTCCGATTATTGCTATGATCATCAGCGACAAAAAATCGGTTACTCTTTCTACAAGAATAATTGGCGCGGTCTTGCTAATTGGTTCATTGGTAGTTTGCTTCACCAAATACGATTTCAAGAGTTCACCCATTTTTCCGGGTGTTACACTCATTATTAACCCGGACATAAAAATTTGAAATGAGTCAATTCGTTTGATTTTGATTTTTAATAGTTTTAGGTAAAAATCCCATTTAATAAATCGGGTTGTATAATTCAAGTACGAGAGCAATAGAAGCAACGGGAATAGAAACCAGTTGAATTTCTTGAACGCATTCACAACCGATTCATAATCAGCATAGAATGAAAGTATCAAATATGAGATCGCCGCAAGGGAGATTGCGAGCAGGATATTTCTTTTTAATGAACGGATCAATTTCCTATTCTCATTAGGATATTGTAAAGTCTGTTTAACGGTAATCCGACAACATTGTAAAAACATCCATCAATTTTACTGATAAAAACGGCACCGTAATCATCCTGTATTCCGTAAGAACCCGCCTTATCAAGTGGAGAACCCGAACGAATATAATCTCGAATTTCATTTTCGGAAATTGCTGAAAAAGTAACCTCCGTTTTTTCATATTCCAGAAACTGTTGATTTGTTTCAGAACTATAAACACAAATTCCTGTAAAGACGTGATGCGATTTATCACTTAAACTAGTTAACATCCGGAATGCGTCGTCCTCATCTTCAGGCTTTCCGAGTAAATTGTTTTCCAGAACGACAATTGTGTCAGCTGTGATGATCAAACCATTACTTTTAATTCTACGAGCCCCGGTCATTTTCTCTTCAGCGAGCCGTAATACATTTTCCTCCGGCGTTGATTCATGGTCGAATATTTCTTCTGTTTCTACCGAAAATGAATCGAATGGTATATTTAGCAGACTAAGCAGATGTTTTCTACGTGGAGATTTGGACGCCAAAAAAATTGGAAGATTAGTCTTAATCATATAAAAGGAAAATTAAAAATAAAAAGGAAGGGTTGGCAAGAATTAACGGAATAAGGCTTTAATACTTCCCCAAGTACGTTTAACGCTGGAAACATTATGAGCAACCGATATTTCGCTTGAGTAAGATATTGAATTATCCATATCGACTATTTTTAATCGATATGTATACAACACATCAGCTGTTTTATAGGCGCTTTTGTCTGTAAAGGAGTAAAATGAATCATTTCCTTTTGGAACAATTTCATCAACTTCGACAAAAGGATTATCTGAAGCGCTTCTTTCAACAACAAATTCTTTAATTGCTTCTTCTTGGCTTGTCTGCCATTCTAAAATGATGTTAGAACCATCGCTGCGTGCATGAAAAAAGGAAAGAAGAACACCGGAATAGAGTGTTCCTACAAGTGAGCAGAGAAGAATTATTGATAGTACTTTTTTCATAAACAGAATATATCGTTATCCATTTAATTTCGCAACTGTTTTTGTGAGAATATAATACAAATCACACATGTTTTAACTTGCTCCAATCCCCATTGCGAAATTTAAGAAAAATCACCAAAGAATAAATTATAACATAGACCGGTACCGCGATCCAAGCACCTACTATTCCCAACTTCAAAGTGATGCTCAAAAAATAAGCAAGTGGTATAAAAAGTATCCAATTAACCAATACTTCAGCGGTCATTACAAAAAATGTTTTCCCGGCAGCCTGAAGACCATTGGATAACACTACTCCGACAGAATAAAATATTTGGCCGAATCCGGCAATTTGAAGCGCCGGGATCGCTGTTTTGATAACATTGGTTTCTTCGGTAATAATTGATAACATATCAGCCGGAAACACGATGAAAGCAAAACCAACTAAAACTGTATAAAGTGCGGCAATTTTTGAGGTTTCATAACCATAAAATTTTGCTTTTGATACATTCCCTCCTCCGAGGTTATTACCGACCAAAGTCTGAACCGCAATCCCAAATCCAAAACAAGGCATAATTGAAATAAACAACAACGAAACAATCGCTTGACTCGCAGCCTGCTCAGTCGTTCCTATTAATCCGGTGATCGCGATAAAGCTCAAAAATCCGACAAGTATAAAAATATTTTGAAATGAGACAGGCAGTGAAATACTATAAATTCGCTTCGCGATATCCGAATTGAAACGAAAATGACTAAAATATTTGAATTTCTTTCGGTGCTCCGCTCTTGCTGAAAACGCAAATTGAATTAGGGCATCGACCAAAGTTGCCAAACTTGAAGCCAATCCCGCGCCGGCCAAACCCATCTCAGGAGCGCCAAAGGCTCCAAATATTAATATGTAATTAAAAATAATATTGCAGAAATTTGACACTATTCCCGCATACATAAATACTTTAGTGTTGCCGACTCCGAAGAAAAATCCACGATATGAAATTGAGATGAGCAAAAACGGCAGGCCTAAGAACCTGTAGGTAAGATAATCTCCGGTTAAAATTCCTACTTTATCGTCAGCAGCGAAAAAATCACCTATCCAGTAAGCGGAAGACATTACAAAAAATGCGACAACAATTCCGACAAAAAAAGAAATCAGCACCGAGGTTGAAAAAACTTCTCCGCATTCTTTGAATTTTCCTTCGCCAAATCTTCGGGCAACAACCACATGAGTTCCAGTTGCCAGACTGGAAAAAAAACTCACCATCGCCCAGGTTGCGAGAACCCCTAATCCCATCGCGGCGAGCGCAAATGTCGCGTCTTCTATTCTACCAACCATGGCGGTATCAACGAGGGAAACAACCATTTGAGTGGACAATCCGGCAATGGCGGGGAGCGCCATCTTTAATATATATTTCGAAGTTTCTTTTCGTATTAAAAAAGTCATAAGCGCTAAATATAGCCATTTTATCTTATTATAAAATACGCAGTAAAACAGATTGAACTAATTTTGTGCTTTTTGATCGCTATGCTTTATTTTTAGGAATTATTATATTGAACAAATAATAAATTCAGTAATTTGAATATGCTTCATAAACAAGAAGAAATTAAGTTTCTGCTTCACACCTACGGAATCAAAATGTCGTGGCTTGCCGATAAGTTAGGATTCAAATTGCAAACCCTCACTTATCTCCTAAATGAAAGTCCTAATCTGGATGAAGATATTTACTTAAAAATTAAGGATGTGATTGAAGAATACCAGCTAGAGTTGGATTTGTTTGATAGTAATGGCTCCGAATTAATAACATTATTCGATGAAGATAAAATTCAATTAGGAATTGGCGAAAGAATACGCATATTTGCTAAAAGAAAGTTTGGAACACTAAAAGGATTAGCAGACGCGATGGAAATATCGCCTCAGCAGCTTCAGCAATATATTAGCGCCAAACGTGAACCCGGCTCAAAAATATTAATCAAACTTCTCCGCTTAGGTTGTGATATAAACTGGCTTCTGGGTGGAACTGAAAAAGCTGAGTCTTACAGATTATATAAATTGGAAACCGACTTCAAGAAGTTTCAGGATAGTATAAAACAAATTATTAGTATCGTTCACAAACTAGAAACGAATATTTAAAGCATATTTTTAGATTTTTATAAATAAATAACCAGAAGTGAGGCCAAAATGGCAAAAGAACTCAAAAGTGACTTAGTTTTTGATGAATCACCTGACGCGATAATAATTACCGATGGTTCAACCGGAAAAATTGTGCATGTAAACAATACCTGTGTTTCTGTTCTCGGTTATTCCAAAGAGGAAATTATTGGTCAAAACTTCAAGTTTTTATTTCCGAGAGGCGGATACGCCAATCTGATTTTAGATCCTGAACAAATTACAATGTATGATGATGTTCTACCCGGTAAAAAAATTAAAAAGAAAGATGGTTCGACTATTTTGATGGATCTGGTTGTAAATAATGTAATTGACGGTGAAGACAAATATGTTGTCAGTAACCTGAGAGACGCAACAGAACGAATCAAAATGCAAAATGAGATTGCGGATTATGCTCAGCAGCTTAAAGAATTAAACTCAAGCAAGGATAAGTATTTTTCGATAATTGCGCACGACCTTAAAAATCCATTCGTATCGCTTCTTGGATTTATTAATATTTTGAAAGAAGATTTTCTTGAAATGAGCGATGAAGAAAAATTAGAGATTATCGGCGAATTGGAAAAAGTTGCCAGTAATTCTCACCAGCTTTTGGAAAATTTGTTAACATGGTCCCGAAGTCAGCTTGGCAGAATAGATGTAAACCCAATTACATTTTATCTGAAACCACTTGTCGAAAAAACAGTGGATTTAGTTTCTTCGAACGCGAGTCAGAAACAGATCGAAGTAAAAAGCCAAATTAATGACAATGTTCGGCTTTTTGGTGACGACGAGATGATACAGACCGTCCTGCGTAACCTGCTTTCAAACGCAATCAAATTTTCACCCCGAGGCAACAAAGTAATTATCGGCGGTGAGAAAAAAGATAATAAATATGAGATTTTCGTTAAGGACACGGGAATCGGAATGTCCCAAGAAACTATTGATAATATTTTTAAAGTTGACAAATCCGTTTCCACATTAGGAACTGATGACGAAAAAGGAACCGGATTAGGCTTGGTTCTGTGCGAAGAGTTTGTGCATAAAAACAACGGCACAATCAGAATTGAATCCGTAGAAGGCGAAGGATCGACGTTCTATTTTACATTGCCTTTTGATAAGGATATGGATTGGGATGTAAAATTATTCCATTCTGATAAAAACTAAAATTTAACCTGTATTTCTAATTCCTGCAGCGATTCCGTTTACTGTTGAACGGAGCGCGTGCAGGATTTCTTTTTTACGGTTATTATTCCTCGAAATTCCCCGGTATTTTTTAATCATATTTACTTGAATAAAACTTAACGGATCTATGTAAGGATTTCGTAATAAAAGAGTTCTTTGCAAAGGCGGATCATTATCCAACAATTTCTTTTCGCCCGTAATTCGCATTATTGAGTTGGTCGATTTTTCATACTCACTTTTTATCATACCGAAAATTGTATTGGCGGTTTTACTCGATTTACACAATTTTGCGTATTCTTCACCGATTATCATATCTGTTTTAAATAATACCATTTCAGCATTATCGATTATCATTCTAAAAAACTGCCAGTTGTGATACATTTCGCTCAGCTGTTCCCATGTGGTCTGTTTTTCGTGGATCGAGGATTCGATTGCGGAACCGATTCCATACCATCCTGAAATCGTTTGCCTGTTTTGAGTCCATGAAAAAACCCATGGAATAGCGCGAAGTGAACGGATATCAGTTCCCTTTTTGCGTGAAGGCGGGCGTGATCCGATTTCAATTTGTTCGATGATATCAATCGGAGTCGCTTCACGGAAATATTCATAAAATAGATCGTGCTGAACCAAATTTCTATAAGTTTGAAATGCTTTCTCAGAGATAAATGCGGCAATTTTATTGTGGATTGCGTTTATCTCCTTACTTTTTTGCAATCTCGATTTTATGGTGGTTTCCAAAACGGCTGATCCGATAAGCTCCAAGCTGCGGTTGGCTATTTGAGGAATCAAATACTTTGAGGAGATCATCTCCCCCTGCTCTGTAATTTTGATTGCTCCATCCAGAGTTCCGTGAGGTTGGGCAAGAATGGATTCATTCATCGGACCGCCGCCGCGCGAGATACTTCCACCGCGACCGTGGAACAGGATAAGCTCCTTGGAATAATTCTCACATAGTTTATGCAGATTAATCTGAGCATTGTACAGCTCATAATTTGAAGTAAATATTCCGCCATCCTTATTACTATCGGAATATCCAATCATAATTTTTTGTTTGTTTTTTCTCAGCGTTAAATGTTGGGAGTAAGCTTCGTTTTCAATCAAGATCTTCATCGTTTTCGTCGCTACTCTTAAATCTTCAATAGTTTCAAATAACGGCAGTATGTCTATAATTGACGACTCGATCCTTTTATTTTTAACCTTCAGGAGTCCGACTTCTTTCGCCAATAATAGAGCCGACAAAACATCACTCGCGACGGCACTGTTGCTTATAATAAAATCGCCGCATGAAGATTCGGAAATATTTTTCCTGCCCCATTTGATTAACTTAAATTCGTTTAGCACTTTTTGCGTGGATTCATTCAAAACAGAATTGCTTCCAACCAGCGGTCGCGAATTTAGGATTTCTCGCGATAATATTTCAACTTTTTCCATTTCAGATTTTGTTTCGAATGATTCTTCTACTTCCGAAACATTAAACAAATCAGAAACAGCGGAATTTAGAATTGACGAGTTTTGGCGGATGTCCAATTTTGCGAGATGGAAGCCGAATGTTTTGGCCTTCAACAATAACGGCAGTATTTCCGATTCCGATAAAATCATTCCTTTGTTTTCATTAAGTGACGAATAAATGAGATTCAACTCATCGATAAATTCATCGCATGACAAATAACGGGGACCGGTTTGTTTCAGCACATTCTGTAATTTTTGATAAATAAACAGAAGTTTTATTCTATAAATCTCGCTCGGTTCCCTGTGTTGACTTAAATTTAATTCGGAACCGATCAATTCACGGTCACGCTCTACAGAATCGATTAACGCCTTACTCGCTGTTGAAATGTTTGTAGAAGTGCTGAGAAATTGATACACGCCGTCTAAATCATCTAAATATAATTTTATGATTTGGGAGCGCGAATTAAGAAATGTTTCTTTTGAAATTTCAGCGGTTACGTAAGGATGCCCATCACGATCACCTCCCATCCACGATCCAAATTGGAGGATCGGCGGCGATTTTTGAACAGTGTCATAAACAGTTTTTAACTGAGTATTTATACGAAGGTAAAACTCAGGAATTAAATCGTAGATCACCTCTTTGAAGAAAAATAAACCGCGCTGGATTTCGTCCTGAACAGTTACTTTGTGAAATCGGATTTCATTTGATTGCCAAAGCATTGTAATTTCGGCTCTCAGATCTCTCCTAATCTGTTCAAGCTCTTCATCTGTTAATAACCGTGTATCGCGGATGAGTAAAATCTTGCTGATTCTTAAAATTTTTCGAAGAATGGTCTGCCTTGTGGCTTCGGTTGGATGCGCGGTAAATACAGGAATAATTTCTACGGTATCTAAAATTTCGAAAATTTGCTTCTCGGAAATTTTAGCTTCTTTGAATTCATTGAACAGTTTCTTAAAACTTCCGGCAATCAATTTACCTTCAGCGATCTCAATCCTTTCATTTCTAATCTTATTTACTTCGTCGGCAGCATTAACCAAAATAAAATAAATCGAGAATGCGCGGACGACATTGTACGATTCTTCAACTCCCAATGAGCTGATTACCTTTTGAATTTGTTTGTGAGTCGCGGCGGAATAAGCCGTTCTTAAATCCTTTGTTAATCCTCGAAGTTTTTCAACCGTATCAAACAAACTTTTACTTTCTTGTTCGATTAGAATTTCACCGAGAATTTTACCCAATTCTCGAATATCTGAACGAAGTTTATTATCCGATTGAATATTTTCCAACTCATTTAAGCTCTTTAAAGCCATACTACTTCCTAATTAATGATCTAACCACTGCGCGTCTGAAATAAGGCAAACTCCGCCAAATTTTTTCAATTCCGGTTGAACCGCTTCCGAAATTGCTTTTACTTGCCCGGGTTCACATACTGTAATAATCAAACTATTTTTTAAAACATCGCTCAGTCCGTCACCGCCTCTAACTCCCCTCTCACCTTTTCCGATAACATCCTTAATTACAGTGTAACCGGTAACACCGTTAGCTTCGAGTTTTGCAAGAATTTTATTAATCTCTAATGAATCCGCGATGATTTCTATTTTTTTAACTTGTTTCATATTAACTCCATAATAATTCGATAATCCATAAATATAATGGAAGACCTAAAATGATATTGAACGGAAAAGTAATTCCTAAAGCCATAGGAATATAAAAACTGGGATTAGCTTCCGGAATGGTTAACCGGATAGCGGCGGGGACGGCAATATAAGATCCGCTCGCGCACAAAATTGAGAATAGCAGGGCATCACCAACTGTCATCCCAATTAAATGGGCAATTCCGATTCCGGCCAAAGCGTTGAAAAGTGGCAATATTATCGCGAAGGAAATAATAAATAATCCTCCGGATTTAAGTACTTCCAATCTTTTTGCCGCGACTATTCCCATATCAAGAAGGAAAAATGCCAGCATACCTTTAAATATTTCGTTTGTAAAGGGAGTTAAAGTTTTTGCGCCATCCTCGCCGGTAACAAAACCGATAACTAAACTTCCCATAATCAGAAAAACCGAACCATTGAGAAAAGCTTCTCTCAGAATTTCTTTCCAACTGTTCCCCGATTCATCATCGGAATCTTTGTTGTGGTAACGATATAACAACACACCTACAATTATAGCCGGTGATTCCATCAATGCCATCGCAGCGACTAAATGGCCACCGTAGCTAATATCCAAACGACCCAAAAATGAAGTGGCTGTTATGAAAGTAACCGCGCTAATTGATCCGTATGTAGCCGCAATTGCCGCTGAATCGGCGATTCCGAATTTTCTACGCAGTATGTAAAATGAATAGACCGGTACAACAAATGCCATAAATACCGCGACTCCCAGCGACAGAATAACATCACCCGAAATTCCGCTGGAGTGTAACTCAACGCCGCCTTTAAATCCAATCGCCATCAGCAAATAAAGTGATAAAAACTTCGGGATCGGCTGGGGAATTTCCAAATCCGATTTAACAATTTTCGCAAGCGCTCCGAGAAAAAAGAATAATATTGTCGGATTGAGAAAATTTTGTAGAACAAGATTACCTTCCACTAATTATTTCCTTTCTTTTTAACCTACCACGCATAAGCTTCAGGAGCTTGATTGCCGGGACCCGGCCAAATTTCATCAAGTTTATTTAAGGTTTCTTGGTCTAATTTCACTTCAATCGCTTTTACATTTTGCTCAAGTTGTTCTATTGTTCTCGGACCCACAATCGGCGAAGAAACAACCGGATTTTTTAGCACCCATGCAAGCGCAACGTCAGCAGGTGAATGCCCGATCTCTTTACAAAGTGCTTCATACTTTTCGATCTGGGGTCTTAATTTTTCAGCCGATTTCTGCAATGGTTCCCTCGTTCTTCTGCCTTCCGTTGCTTTTTCGAGAACCCCGCATAAAATTCCACCGGCGAGAGGACTCCAGGGAATTAATCCCAAACCAAATCTTTCGCAAGCCGGAATTACTTCCAACTCAATATTTCTGTTCCGTAAACTATAAATCGATTGTTCGGAGATACAGCCAAGCAAACGGTTTTCCTTCGCGGTAAAGAATGATTCCGCGATATTCCAAGCGGCAAAATTTGAGCTGCCTACATAAGTGATTTTACCTTCGCGAATAAGCTGCTCCATCGCCTGCCAAACTTCTTCCCAAGGTGTTTCACGGTCTATGTGATGCATTTGATATAAATCGATATGATCGGTTTGAAGGCGTTTAAGACTCGCTTCGCACGCTCTTTTAATATGATAAGCCGAAAGTTTGCCGTCATTAACCCGATCGCTCATATTTCCATAAACTTTCGTCGCCAGAAAAACTTCGTCCCTTTTTCCTTCGGATTTCAGCCATCGTCCCATTATTTCCTCCGTCAGTCCTCTTCCTTTGTCCCAACCATAAACATTAGCAGTATCGAAGAAATTAATTCCCAGTTCGAGAGCTTTGTTCATAATTTTATGACTGTCTTCTTCAGTTGTATATGGTCCGAAATTCATTGTGCCAAGACATAATTGGCTTACTTTTACTCCGGATCTTCCTAAATGTTTATACTCCATTCCTGCCTCCTTTTATAAGTGGGCAAATATAATGAATTTATACAGAACCGTCATTTTGTACTATTAGTATCTTAATTCTAATGTTCCTGTAAAATTTGGCAGAATATTACTGAGACAAATAAAACGATAGAATGCCTGAATGAAGATCGGTGGATGAATGTTTTTCATTCAAACATACAACCAATCATTCATTCTAACGTGATAATTTGGTTCGGGCTTGTTAAGGTTAGGAAATGGAAAGTCTTATTTCCGTCCGCAAAATTTTGTTCTATCAGGCTCTTTTTATTCAATTTATTATGATATTTGAAATCTGAGAAAATATCCGTAAATCTGAATCAAACAAAAAGTCATATATTAAAAACCTGTGGGATGAAATTGGTATCCATAAAAAAGCATACAAAAAGATATTTGAATTTATTAAATCGTGTGAGTGTATCACTTTTTCCATTCATAAAAAGAAACAGCAAGCCTTTAAAATTTGCCCCTTTAAAAAACGAAGAAATCACGACTCTAAAAAGGTGGGGTGTAGATTACTATTTTAAATATCGTATTGAGAATCTCAAGTTTATTCATATCGGGAAATGTGGCGGAACAACAATCAAAAAACGATTTATGACTGCCGGAATTCGGCTATCCCATTATCACCGTCAAAAGCCGATTGCGAATCCGAATTTTGGATATTTTGTTTGGATTCGAAATCCGTTTACAAGGTTTGTCTCAGCATTTAATCATACACATTCAATAGTGAATTTCGACATTAACAATTGCGACCCGGAAAATCTCACGTTGGAAAATTGTCCTGCTCCGGCTTTAGTATTGAGACGATTAGAAACCGGATTGATCTTCGAGAAAAGTTTTGAAGATCTTATTTCAAGTTTTAACAGCGCGAACGAATTAGCCGAATCTCTCTCGAGTTCAAACCGAAAAATCAGAGAAAAGGCGCATCAACTTATGAATCATGAAGAACAGCATCTTAACAAAAGTATTGGCTGGTATTTGGATAACGGGCGATTTGTTGAGCAAAATAAAAAACAAATAATTTTTGTCGGACGATTAGAGCACATGCGAAATGATTTTGAAATTTTAATGAATCGTTTAGAACTTAATGATTACTTCAAGAATTCGATAACTCAAAAAACCAGAATCGGAGAAATGAGCTACTCGACTGAACTTAGCGAAACGGCGATTAACAACATCAGAAAATTCTATTCCGAAACTGATTTTAAGACTTTGGATATTCTGCATAAGAATGGTTTTATTAATAAAGAAACATATGACAGGTATCAAATTTATAAGGCCTCATAACGTTAGTATTGATAGAGATGAGTGAGAAAATTTTTAATGATCTCCAATCAACAAAATAATTGTAATTGAACTTAATTGAGATTTTTAAAGAGAAAATACCGTAGAATTCCGATATATATATTCGGTTATCATAAAGGGGGCACGACTCTGTTCCGTAAGATATTTAGAGAATTTTGCGACCTCAACAATAAAAAATTTCTTGCGCTTCCGGGCAAACAAACTCATATCCCTCAAAATGCCGATGTAATATTATTCCCCCATTCGTTGATTGATTTAAGTCTTATCAGCGAGCCGTTTTTAGGGGTTCACACAATTCGCGACCCGAGAGACATAGTGGTCTCCGGTTACCTTTATCATCGCCGAACAAACGAAAAATGGTGTGTCAATTCAGACTTCGTTGTTAAACATCCGATCATGTTTCCTCAAGTGCCGTATTCACAAGAATACCGGTCGGAGGATTGGAAAATGAAATATTTGAACTCCCTGAACGGAATGTCATATCAAAATAATCTTTTAAATATGTCTCAGTATGACGGATTGTTTTTTGAAATGAATAATTATGGCACGTGGACGATTGAAAGCATGGACAAGTGGGATTATAATAACGAGAATATCCTGGAGATCAGATTCGAGGATGTAATGAATAATTTCGGTGAAATATTCAAAATGATTTTTGAGCATCTCAGGTTCTCGAAATCCGAGATAAAACAAGGTATAAACATCGCCGCAAAACACGATCTGAATAGAAAATCGAAGGCTGAAATTGCCAGGATAAAGCATGTTTCCTCCCCAAAAGCAAGTAAATGGAAGGATTATTTTGAAACCCGGCATATCGAAACGTTCGGACAGAAATTCGGAGATATTATGCTAAAATTGGGGTATGAATAGAACTATGACTCAGTATAGAAATAAATTGTCGACCAGAATGAAGAAAACGATTCAAGTATTTTTAAATCAACTGGAGATTTTAAAAGCTTCCAAATTAAACCGGCAGATATTTTTAAATCCCATACCGCCCGGCGGTCGCGGACACGTAGAACATTATTATCATTTTATTTTTGATCTGCTTCTGCCCTTAAATACCTTGATAAAAAAAACTCCGCCTAACACCGTTTTTTTGCTTGAGCACTTCGGAATATTTACAAATAGAGTACTCGATTTATTCCCCGGTAGAATTCAAATCGTAGATAAAAACGATGTTCCGAAAGAGACCAAAAGAATAAACTTAATTGGTATCAATCCCCTCAGAGTTTTGTTAACAAGCAAATTTTTAGAGTCGTTTGTTGACGATATGTTTAACAATTTCGGGATCGAAAAAACAGATAAAGCGAAGAAAATTTTACTCATTGAACGATTACCACCTGACCGGTATTTTATCGAAGACGCAAAAAGGAAAGGCGGCGGCTCCACCCGTAGGTCAATCTTGAATCATCACGAATTGAGCACAACTCTTCAAAGCATGGTTAAAGCCCCGTTTGAATTTCATAATCTTCAATTAGAGAATCTTTCATTTCGTGACCAAATTGAGATTTTTAGCAAAGCAAAAGTTGTAATAGCCCAGCACGGCGCCGGTTTAGCAAACTGTATCTGGATGAATCCCAAATCCATTATGGTTGAATTGAGCAGTGAACTGCATTATCTGCATTTCGAAAGAGCCGGCAAGCTTAAACGCCACGACTACAATGTCTATGAGATTCCTGACAGGCACGCGAAAATTGATATCGAAGATTTCACCAATCGGCTTCTAGAAAATGAACAACTCGGTTCCTACTTTGAACCCGTTGGTAAAAAGTAAACCGGGATAGAACCACCCGCCTTAAAGTTGATGCCGGGAATTTACCCGGAATATTCAATAAGAATAATAGCGTGGCTCGCGAAAGTTTGTGCTAAAATTATGCGGGATCATTTACCCAAGATTTTGATCTTGAGTTAATACGTTAAAAAAGAACTTTATTTGGAACCGTTTCAAAAAAGTTCAACTTTTGGAGAATAAGAACGTGATTAGAAAAGTTGTACTTTTTATAATAATAGATCAAAACGCAATTTGGCTGAAGCCTGCATTCCATTAGCTTTAAAGAATCGCCGACGGCGTGATTAAGAATCCTATTAATTCTGTATCGTGGTCTAAAGCATAATTCCGGTTGAACCAGTTAATAAAAGTAAACCGCAAAAGTGCAACCCGCTTTTAAGTTGATGCGATTATTTAATTGATTAAGTAATTGAGCAAACGTTCAAACTAATTTGAAAATCGTACCCAATCCACAAATTAATCATGCCCAGTCCGGCGAAAATGAAAAACCGCGTGAAAAAATGGCATAACGGCAAGAAAAAATAACACCAGGGCTTGAGAATATTACATCAGGGCACGGGAAATTGACTCCAGGGCATGAGAAAATGACTCCAAGGCATTAAAAAATAACTGCAGGGCGCGAAAAAACGGTATAACGCCACAAAAAAATCACACGGGAGCATAAAAAAGTGGTATCGGGTCAATGAAAAATAACCCGGGGTCATTAAAAAATGGCATTGCGTCACAGTAAAATCACTCGGGGTCATGAAAAAATGGCATTGCGTCACAAAAAAATCACTCGGGGTCGTAAAAAATTGCACTGCGTCATAAAAAAATCACTCGGGGTCATGAAAAAGTGACATTGCGTCATGGAAAATGCATCGGGGCGAAAAAATTGTATTTCGTCACCGGAAAATGATGAGCCGGAAATTTGGGGGGCATTACAAAGACTTATCTTTTGATCTCTTACTCTTGTATAGTATATATTTACTACTTATCTTCTAACTGACATTCAATTATTTTGGGAACAAAAGATTTCAACTCTTTTTAACGGGATAAATTGACCACTTCAATTAAAATACTAAAGAAACCTAAACTACTTGATCAAGTAAGAATCTCATTACAAAGAAACAGTTACAGCCCCAAAACCGAAAAGACTAAGATGATAAATACACATTTTACCAATATGGGTGCCGCCGTTATAAGTCCGTTAGACTGATAGGAAATTAGGAGTATTCGCATGAAATAGATTCTTGCTGACATTAAATCATAAAAATATATTGGGTGGTAAGTAGTTGTTATAGGACTTACAAAATAATAGATACAATTAGGAGATTGCCATCAAGAATGAAACTTCCTGCAAATAAAATATTTCAAAACCCAGTGTGTCGGGTTAAATAACAACTATACGCTTAGGTTAATATGGAAGTACTAATATTTTTTGCGATTATAATTGGATTATCTATCGTTGCTTCAGTAGTAGATTATATAAAAAAAGTACGTGTAAATAATCATTTAAAAAAAGTATTAATAAATAATAGCGGAAAACTGGATTCAATAGATTATGAAATGTACCATGAAAACATAGAGTTTTATAAGAATTTAATCTCAAAAGACACAAGTCAACAAAAAATAAAACTTCCTAAACCTAAATTGAATAATAATGACTTTACAAAATATTATTTCCTTAATACGTTAAATAAAAAATACAAATATAAAAACGAGCAGATGAGAGATGTTCTCTTCAAATGACAGCAGGTTAATTGAAAAATTAAGAGATTCAGTCGATATTAAATCAGAACTAGAAATCATTCTGAGTAAAGTACAATCTGAAATTGACACATTGAAAAAACTACAAAATTCCCTCAATGAAGATTATGAAAATAAAAAAAATAATCTAGCCAAATTAGAAAGTAGTATTGACATATATAAGAAGGAAACCTTAGCTGAAATTGATACAATAATTATTGAAAAAACAAAAGGCTTCCCGTGGCTTACCGACGCTATTTGCCAATATTTTGAATTGCTTGATTTGGGTGTTGCAAATTACTTTGATTATAAAAAATGGGCCGCAAAAAAAGCAGCTGAAGCCATCCGTGAAATATCGAAACAAAAAACTAAACTAAGAAAGAGCTTTCTTTATTCTCGCAACCTATTAAAATATTATGAAGCCTTATTTCCCTGGCTAAATGATTTTGCTGATGCAAATATTGATGATACATTACTTGATGCATTTTCGGCTGATGAATTAGATGAAGAATCAGATCCTGTTCAATATTTTGTAACAAAAGGTGAATACGAACAATTAAATGAAACAGAAAGAAACCAACGTGCTTTAGATAGATATTGGAAAAAGAAAAAAACGCCATGGCAAATAGGCCGTGATTATGAAAGATATATTGGCTATTTATTCGAATCTAATGGATGGACAGTAAATTATCAAGGAATCGAAAAAGGTCTTGAAGATTTAGGGCGTGATTTAATTTGCAAAAAAGGAAATGAAGTTAAAATTGTTCAATGTAAATATTGGCGAGTTGAAAGAACTATCCACGAGAAACATATTAATCAACTTTTTGGAACTACTGTTGAGTATTTTATAAAAAATACCAATTTCGATGAATCATCTACTCAGCTGGGCTTGTTTCCTGAATTATTGAAAAGCAATAATATTAGAGGTTCTTTCTATGCTACATGTTCCTTTTCAGATACTTCTAAAAAATTTGCACAGTTACTTGGGATTGAACTTCATCCAAATGTTGCATTCGAAAAATATCCATCAATAAAATGTAATATTTCAAGGCGAGATGGGAGTAAAATATATCATTTACCGTTTGATCAACAATATGATGGTACAATTATCGAGCAAGATAAAAACGAATTTTATGCCTCAACTGTCGATGAAGCAGAAAAGTATGGATTTCGAAGAGCTTGGAGATGGAGAGGTAATTAGAAAATGCATACGACAAGTTATTCCGATAAAAAGTCAAGGCAAAGTTGATTAAAATAAATATTGATAAAGAGACATAAGGATGCCCGCCCAACAAAACGGCGGACAAGCCTCAAAGTGTCAAATATTTCTTTATAGGCTGTCACGGTTTTAGAATTATTCTTTGAAATTGATACCGTGACAACATTTCTCGATTGAAATCTGTGGCAGTTTAAGTGTTCAGTTTGTGTCATGGTTACAATTATTTGAATCGTTATTGTGAGCATGTCAGCCATGGAGCTGTTTTAGGGCGCTGCTTAGCGTCAACCGTTAGCTGTTTTCGTAACTTAAAAGGAAAGGAGCTATTATGTCCAAAATACATTTTATGTTCTTCTTTATAGTAATTAATGTCTTTGATATTTATTCTCAAGAGGTGTCTTTTCATAAAGATGTTTTGAAGTATGGCGGTAATATAGATTTTTATCCTTTCGAATATTTAGATCAGAATAATAAACCCAAAGGGTTTGTAATTGACTTGCTGGATGCAATAAGTAAGAAAGCCGGTGTAAAAATAGAAATTGAGCTTAAACCCTGGCATTCGATTTTAAATTCATTACAGAATGGAAGTAAATATGATTTGACATCACTTTATTACTCAACAACACGTGCCAAGTACCTTGAATATTGCCTACCTATTATATTGACATACGACAACCTTTTTACTAATTCTAAAGATCTCTCCGTTGAAAATATTTCCCAACTTAAAGACAAAGAAATTCTTGTTGAAAGAGACGGATTTGTATCGGAAT
This sequence comes from Melioribacteraceae bacterium, assembly GCA_021739765.1. Classification (GTDB taxonomy): domain Bacteria; phylum Bacteroidota; class Ignavibacteria; order Ignavibacteriales; family Melioribacteraceae; genus JAIPBD01. The sequence continues at coordinate 36,954 of JAIPBD010000008.1, read as the reverse complement.
ATTTAAAAAGTAATATGGCAAATATCAACTTAGTCGAAGTAAGTACGGAAGTAGAAGCTCTGAAGCTTGTGAGTAGTGAGGTATATGATTATGCGATCGGAAACTATTATTCGGGTACAGCAAACATTAAACGGTTTGGATTAGAAAATGTACATTCTGCCTCTTTTATAATAGCACCAAGAGAGTATGGCTTTGCTGTGGGTAAGAACGACAGTTTGTTATGTGCACAAATAAACACTGCAATTTCAACATTTAAAAAAGATGGAACTTATGATGCATTATATAAAAAATGGTTCATGTACGATGAAGATGCACAAAAATATGAGGAATATTATAAATGGGCCGCAATAACGGTGTTGTTACTTGGATTTATTCTCGTACTTATATTCTTTTGGAATAGAACCTTAAAAAAAGAGGTTATGAACAAAACAAAAGCTTTGATCGAAGCCAAAGCAGAAACTGAAAGGCTGAGTAAAATAAAGTCAGAATTTATCGCACAAATTTCTCACGAAATAAGAACACCAATTAATATTCTAGTGAGTGGTTATGAGTTTATTAAGGAGGAGATATCAAAAAATGAAGACCCTGAAGATGACTCGAAAATTCTTCTTGATTCAATAAAATTAGCAACTAAAAGATTAGTTAGAACTATTGATTTAATTGTAAATTTCTCAGAGTTAAAAACCGGAACATATAAAGCAAATAAAACCACTTTGGACATAGAGAAAGACATTATTGATATGTTAATGAAGGAATTCTATGTCGAATTACGCGAAAAAGAGCTAGAGATCAAGAAAATTGTTAAAACAACTCCTCGCCGTATTGAAGCCGATGAGTACTCAATATTACAGATATTTTCGAACCTATTAGATAATGCAATTAAATTTACTGAAGAAGGGATAATTAAAGTAGTTATTGAGGAAATTGATAATAAACTATGTGTAAGTATCAAGGATACGGGAATAGGCATTCCTGAAGAATTTATTCCACAATTATTCACTCCGTTTTCTCAAGAAAAACAAGGCTATACACGCGAATTTGATGGTACAGGGCTGGGTTTAAGTTTAGCATACCGTTATTGTCAATTAAATAATGCCGAGCTCCTTGTTAATTCTAAGGTTGGTGTTGGTACCGTTTTTACGGTAGCATTTAATGCATGATATTGTGTGATGGTTTACAAGGCTGTCCCAGGCTTAGAATTAATCTCTGAAATTGATACCATGACAATAATTTACAAGGCTGTCACGGTCTTAGAATTAATCCTTGAATTTGATACCGTGACAACATTTCTCGATTGAAAACTGTGGCAATTTGGGTGTTCTGTTTGTGTCATGGTTGCAATTATTAGGTCGCCGCCAGTTTAATGTAATTTTCTGTCGGCTACAAATTATTAACATTGGTTGCAAGTTAAGCATTGCTGTTCTGGGCTGCGGGTTAAGCACAACGGCGTTATATGCTCCGAAAATATTCTTGAGAAAGTCATAATATGGGATTATATTAAGGCTAAAATAAAGACAAAGAAAGGTCGCGAAAATGAAAAATATATTGGTTGCAAATGATATAATTCCTGTTGGTCAATTTAAATCTGGTTTAGCTAAGTATTTAAAAGAGATACAAGATAAACGTAATTCTCTAATAATTACTCAAAATGGTAAACCGGCTGGTGTCCTAATTTCGCCTGCAGAATTTGATGAGTTAAGACAAACCAAATTATTCATTGATTCTGTTTCACGTGGTTTGTCAGATTCAGAAAAAGGAAAAGTATTAACAATTTCACAACTTAGAAATGAACTTAAAAAATCACGAGCCGATAAAAATTGATGAAAATATTATGGACAAGAGAATCACAATTAAGATTACTCGAAATCGAAGAATATATTGCAAGAGATAACCCAAGTGCAGCAATAAGATTCGTTGATGAATTAATTACTACTGGAGAATCAATTATAAATAAACCAGAAAAAGGAAGAATTGTACCTGAGTTATCAATAGAAACCATCCGAGAAGTAATTCATAAAAATTATAGAATTGTTTATATCATAAAGCAAAACTCAATTGATATACTTACCGTATTTGAGGCGCATAGATTATTAAGAAAAGATGAATTATTTGGTCGTTGATAATATTACATATAACAAGTTATTCCGGTTAAAGTCAGCACAAAGTTGATGAAAATAAATATTGATAAAGAGTCATAAGAATGCCCGACCAACAAAACGGCGGCCAAGTGTCAAATAGTTCTTTGCATGGTTATCACGGTCTTAGAATTAATCTTTGAATTTGATACCGTGACAACATTTCTCGATTAAAAACTGTGGCAGTTTAGGTGTTCAGTTTGTGTCATGGTGTAATTATTAGGTCGTTATTATTAGCATGACACCTACATTAAGGTCGTTTAAAATTATTCTCGAAAATATTCTATGATTAGTGTTAAAAACAGAGCTATTTTTAAGTCCGTGGCAAACAAGGTTTTATTAAAATAGAAGTTGTTTATCGTGAATAATACGAGGGGTAGTTAATTACAGTGGTGTTAGAAATAAGTTGGTTAACAAATTATCAAAATAATATTGGGGTCATTATGAGAAAGAGATTTTTACTTGGTATTCTTATTCTTTTCGTTTCAGGAATCATTTCAGCTCAAAGTTCTGTATCAAAGCTGATTATTAATGAAATTAAATTAGAAAAAATATCTTTCGTGAAATCAAATGGTTCAAGCTGGGATAAAAGTGGAGGAGCTGATGTTTATTTGAAGGTTTATGATTATCGAAATATTTTAATTGAAAACACAAGATCTAGTAGACATGAAGATGTAAGTAGATCAGATCTTCCAATTAAAATAATCATGTCTGATTGTATAATTTATCAGTTAAATGCTCCCTTCGAAATAATTATCTTCGATGCGGATGCATTTTCTGATGATAAAATGTACGAATTTAATATAGATCCAGCCGATATCCCGGTCGTAGAGGACGGGCCTCAATTGCCCTATGTTTTTGAAAATGAGGAAGATGGATATCGCATTGAAATTTCATACGAATATAGATGAAAAGTTTTGTGACCAGTTATTCCGATTAAAGCCCACGCAAAGTTGGTTAAAATAAATATTGATGGAAAGGCATAAGGATGCCCGCCCAACAAAACGGCGGACAAGCCTCAAAGTGTCAAATATTTTTTTACAAGGCTGTCACGGTCTTAGAATTAATCTTTGAATTTGATACCGTGACAACATTTCTCGATTAAAAACTGTGGCAGTTTAGGTGTTCAGTTTGTGTCATGGTTGCAATTATTTGGATCGCTATTATGACCATGACAGCCATGGAGCTGTTTTAGGGTGCTGCTTTACGTCAACCGTTAGCTGTTTTCATAACTTAAAAGGAAAGGAGCTATTATGTCCAAATTACATTTCATGTTATTCTTTTTATTATTTACTCGGCTGTCACGTCGAACCGTGACAGCTGTGATGTTTCGGATCTAATTATCTTCGCTGTATTCAAAAATTTCTTCAATTGATAAACTAAACAAACGGGCAATCTTAAACGCTAAGGGAAGCGAAGGATCAAACTTTCCTTTTTCAATTGCGTTAATTGTCTGTCTAGAGACTTCAAGTTCATTTGAAAGTTTTTCTTGAGTCCAGTCTCTTTCGGAGCGCAGTACTTTTAATCTATTTTTCATTTGTAGCGAATCCTCCCGATAATCAAAGCCGCCATGTATGTTATACTAATTAAAATAACGATGTGAGAAATTTCCGCCTTGTGAATTACGTTTGTCGAGTCGAGCAGGGAATAACTCAATCCGCCGAAAACTGCCACGCCGAGAGTAATAGCCATTGCCTCGAGCTGTATTTTCTGCTGCATTTCGTCCTGCCCTTTTATATGCCGTATGTACGCGAATATTACCGCGATGCCCAGAACAAAGTTTGCGATAATAGCGATAAGTGTAAGCTCTTGATTAAAATTCCAAATTGAACGCGGGCCAAAAGCAGCCACCGCCATTGAAATAAGCCAAATTACCATAACTACAGCTAAATTCAGCGTATTCTTTTTATTTTTTGTTTGCCAATTATTCTTTTCCAAAGTAAAGCTCCTTGTATAAATTGTAAAATAAACTTTACAAATGTAAGCCGTCGGCAAATAAATGTCAAGTTTATTTTACAAAAAGTTCAGGAAACATTACTTTATATTTTAGTGTTATTCATAAAATTAGTCTATTTGCTTTTTATAGGCTGTCACGGTCTTAGAATTAATCTTTGAATTTGATACCGTGACAACATTTCTCGATTAAAAACTGTGGCAATTTGGGTGTTCGGTTTGTGTCATGGTGTAATTATTTCGATCGTTATTGTGAGCATGTCAGCCATGGATAAAAGAAATAACGCCGGCGATTGCTTCCCTTTTATTTCGGAAGCTGGTCGGGTTATATAATTGTTAGCATTACTTACAAATAAATTAGACCCTCAGTTTCATCCTTGAATATGCATAAACAATCAATTATCTTATGCATAAAATTGGAGATAGAAAATGAGAACAACATTAGATATTCCCGAAGGACTTATAAACGAGGCATTAAGAATAACCCAAAGTAAAACCAAAACAGAACTAATAAAACTTGCCCTGGAAAATATTATCCAAAAAAATAAGATAATGGAATTGAAAAAATATCGAGGTAAAATAGATCTTGATATTGATTTAGATACATTAAGAAAGAGACAATGAGAATTTTGGTAGACAGTTCAATTTGGATTGATTATTTTCGGGGTGGGAAGAATTCTGAAGTGATGGATTCATACATTGATGAAAATGTAATTTGCACGAATCATTTAATTTTGTCCGAACTTATTCCAAACCTCAGAATTAGAAAAGAAAAGAAAATAATAGATTTGCTCACCGAAATATCAATAATCCCACTGAATATTAATTGGAATCAGATAATTGAGTATCAGACGATTTGTCTTAAAAATGGAATTAACAAAGTTGGCATCCCTGATCTGATAATTGTCGACAATGCTATTCAAAATGATCTTATTTTATTTTCTAATGACAAACATTTTAAATTAATATACGAATATATTGCTCTGAAATTAGTGAAAATTTAGAATTGAGTATAATGCAAACCAGAGTTTCAACGCCAACTCAAAGCGCACTACAAGGCTGTCACGGTCTTAGAATTCATCTCTGAATTTGATACCGTGACAACAATTCTCGATTGAACACGGTGGCAATTATGAGCATGACACCAAAGGCGAAGATCCAGGACCCGGAAATCAGAAAGAAAAATGATAGTATATTTGTAAAGAAAAGTATGCGATAAACTCGATATTCAATTATGATTTGCTTTGAATACTTAGTTTTCCGGTCAAAAGATAAGTTGAACAAAATCTTCTCATCCTGCAAAATCGGAGTGATAAAAACAGTCGGACTTGAACATTCGTTGGCGGTTGTTAAACGGGACATAAATGAATAATATTTTATTTCACATCGGTTATCATAAAACTGCCACAAGTTGGATGCAAAATGAATTGTTCATTTCAAAAAGCAAAAATTTTGTACCCGTTTCAAAAAACAAGAAAGGAAAAAGTACACTTGCGACAGATTTTATTTATGATAAAGAAGGCTATCTTTTAAGCTCATTCGATAATAATGAGAAGACCATTCTGAAGAATTTTGAAGAAATTTCTCAAAATTTTATGAATGGAGGGAACAGAATTCCGGTTATTTCTCATGAAAGATTGTCAGGCAATCCGCACAGTTCCGGTTTTGATTCCTACGTTATTGCTCAAAGAATTCAAAAGTCATTTCCAAATTCAAAAATTTTAATTGTAATTCGAGAACAAACCTCATGGATTCTATCTAATTACTTTCAATACTTGTCAACCGGAGGAACTCATAGTCTGCAAAAGTATTTAAATATTAAATATGATGGTAAACGACCCGGGTTTTCACCATCGCATATAAAGTATCATTTCCTTATACAGGGCTACTACGACAGATTCGGTGAAAATAATGTATTAGTTATCCCATACGAATTGTTAGATTCCGATAAAACCGCGTTTCTAAAGACTTTAGGTGATTTTTTAGAAACAGACCTATCGAATGAAAATCCAAATTTTGACAAAAGGATTAATGCGAAGCGCGACCATTTTTTGAACTATAAATTACGAATTCTTAATCCGTTTATTTTCTCAAGTTCCCTTAATAACAATTCCGGTTTGCATAATAAGAATAGGGAGAGCATCATACTCGGGGTAAAAAAATCAATAGCTCTTTGCGTTCCAAAACGAAAAAATGAATCGATTAAAAGTAGATTGAGAAATGAAATAAAAGAATGGACAGGTGATAGATTCGATCTATCAAATCAAATCACACAAGATCTTATAAAAGTAAACCTGGAAAAATTTGATTACCGAACCACAACCAACAAGCCGTAAAAATAAATTAACCGCGTTTTACATTAAATGCCGGCTTGGAAAAATGATAATGGCAGCCGAATAGAACAAGCCGCCAATCTTGTGAATCATCCGAAAAGTTCTTAATGTGAGCCCATTCTTAAAAAAAGAGAATGTAAATATTATTTGGAAAATTTTGAAATGAGTGCAGCCGACGACAGAATAAAAATATTTGGGATTGGTCTAAATAAAACCGGAACAACTACTTTAAGTGAATGCGGAAAAATCCTTGGTTTGCGATGTACCGGTGTTAATAGACGCTTACTTAAAGATTATGTTTTGAGTAATAATTTCGATCGAATCAATCAAAAAGTTAGCGAGTTTGATCTGTTTGAAGATTGGCCTTGGCCTTTAATTTATAAAGAAATCGACAAGCTGTATCCGGGAAGTAAATTCATTTTAACGGTCCGAAAATCAGAAGAAGCATGGTTAAAAAGTCTGAAAAAACATTCACTAAAAACAGACCCGAGTTTACATTGCAGGAAACTCGCGTATGGTTTCAGTTATCCCCACAGGCATAAAACGGAACATCTCAATTTTTATAGGAAGCACAATACCGATGTCCGAAATTACTTTAGAAATCGAAAGAATGATTTTATAGAGTTATGTTGGGAAAATGGGGATGGTTTTGCGGAGTTGTGTGATTTTTTGGGCTTTGAAATTCCATCAGTTCCATTTCCACACGCAAACAAGGGAGAGAGTACGAAAGTCAGCAATAAAATAATGTTAAAGAATCGATTTTTCTCGCTCTTTAAAGGATAGTAGAATGGCTCAAAGTGTTTTGAAATTCATAGTCTATATAACGCGGTTAATTATTCTAATCGAAATCGCGGAATAAATAAGCTTAACAGCCTAATTGAATTGAGGAAAATTTTCATTTATAATTGGAGACTGTTTAACTCATAACGAAATCTAATTCTTGTAGAAAATCTAATTTTATAAACATTTTAATTAATTGAATTATGCAATACACTATCGAAAATGAAATATTAATTTGCGCCATCGAATCTATCGGAGCTGAAATACGTTCTCTAAAAAATAAAACAACCGGAGAGGAATATATTTGGCAATTCAACAAGTCAATTTGGGGAAGCAGTTCCCCTGTATTATTCCCTGCAATAGGCAAAATTAAAGAAGAAAAAGTAGTTTTTAACGGGAAAGAATATTCGATGCCCAAGCACGGAATTATCAGAAACAACGATCAGCTTATTTTCCGAAGCTTTGGAGCTTCAAAATGCGCATTTGTTCTTAACGGTTCGGAGCAAACATTAAAACAGTATCCGTATAAATTTTCGTTCAGTGTTGAATTCGCGTTAAATGAGAATCGTTTAACTATGAGTTATATAGTTGAAAACCGGGACACGGTTCCAATGCAATTCGCTTGCGGCGGCCATACGGCTTACGCGTGTCCATTGAGTGGAAATACGAAACTGCAGGATTATGTTATTGAATTCCCCACCCAAAATGAACTTAAAGCCGGCACATTAGGCGAATCCGGATTACTCACGCATCATACACGAAAAATTAGCAGCAACGAAGGAATACTTCAACTTTCCGACACGCTATTTAACGAAGATGCTTTGATTTTTTCTGATATTGATTACGATTGGATTCGGTTACGCAGAAGAGATAAGGAAAAAGGGATAGTTGTTCGATTTGAGGAGTTTCCGAATCTCGCTTTGTGGTCGAAACCAGGCGCTGATTTTATATGCATCGAACCCTGGCTGGGACTACCGGATCATGAGGAGGAATCACTCGATTTAACACAAAAATCAACTTTAAAAACCATTCAACCCGACTCTAAATTTACTTGCGATATCGTAACTGAAATTGAGTAGTATGAAATCATGCTGATTAATCACCGGTGGAAATCGTAATTTATAATTCAATTAAAACTGATAAAATGGATTAGAAATTCGTAGTTAGAAAAATCAAACAACACGAATTAAACACCGAATTCGGGATGGTTCCAATAACTAAAAAGTTTGCGAGAGCTTAGCGAGATTAAAACGGCAAAAGGAAGACTTAAGCCAAATAGAGTGGAAAGATAATAACAAAATTGAGGTGCGGAGATGGAAAACCTTGTTTATACTATTCTCACTATCGTTATACTGCTGGTTGTATTAGAACTATTGGAATTACCGGATTGGATCGCCCGGAAACTTCGTGGTCAAAAAAGTAGGTCGAAATTAGAAAGTGAATTGGCTGAAATGGAAAAAAGAATATCAGCTTTGGAAGTTGAAAAAGAGAATCAGTCTAAATCCAAATAATAGTTGAGCGGTCGTTAAATTCAAAAGGCAATACTAAATTGAACCCTTGATCTTTCTCTTTTCATAATCGCTTTTATAAATTCAATCACACAATAAATGTAAATATGGCACTGCTTTTATTTTATTTGACTTTAGCTCTCGTTGTTTCCTTCCTATGCTCAATTGTTGAGGCTGTAATTTTGTCGGTATCGGCACCTTTTATCAAAATGAAAGAGATGGAAGGAAAAGCATCGGCAAAATATCTTAAAAATCTGAAGAGCAAAATCGATCGACCGTTGGCGGCAATATTAACAATTAACACAGTTGCACATACAGTTGGGGCTGCCGGTGTAGGTGCTCAGGCGGTTCATGTATTTGGTGAAATATATTTTGGCTTAATCTCCGCTGTTCTTACAATTCTAATTTTGTTCTTTTCGGAAATTATTCCCAAAACAATTGGAGCTGTTTACTGGAGAAAATTGGCTCTACCTACTGCGATTGTAATAATGGTTATGATTTATATTTCATATCCATTTGTGATGATTTCGGAATTTATAACGAAAATTATATCGAAGGGTAAAAAAACTCAGACTATGAGCCGGGAAGAAGTCGTCGCTTTAGCTCATATTGGAAGAAAAGAAGGCGTATTAAAAGAGAGCGAAAGTAAGATTATTGATAATTTAATTAAACTCAGCACTCTCAAAGTACGGGTTATTATGACACCCCGCACCGTTGTTGTATCAGCGCCCGAAGATATTTCACTTGAAAAGTTCATTAAACGAAGCGAATACATGAAACATTCCAGAATCCCGGTCTATTCGGGAAATATTGACAATGTAACGGGCTATGTGCTCAAATCCGATGTTCTTGAAAAACTGGCTAAAGAGAATCGTGACCAAGGAATTAAATCCGTAAAACGATCTATAATTATTTTTTATGAAAGTTTTTCAATTCCAAAATTATTCGAAGAATTAATAATGAAAAAGGAGCATATGGCTTTGATTATTGATGAACATGGCGGAATGCAAGGCATAGCCACAATGGAAGATATAATAGAGACAATACTTGGATTGGAAATCATGGATGAAAAAGATACGGACGCTGATATGCAGAAATTAGCGAAGAAAAAATGGGAAATAAGTAGAAGGAAATTAAATATTAATAAAAACTGATATTTAAGTTGATACTTACGTTGGTATTTAAAAGGCTTCTCACCAACTTCTGTGAACAAAACCGGAATCTCAATTCGGGCTTGATTTTAAGGGTGGAAGTGGGAAAATCACTCATTTAGATGTTTATTATTAATTCATTATTTTATTTGTATGTGTAAGCGGAATTTTTAACCGATTGAGAATGTGACATATAATCCGCAATAAATTTATTAAAATGAGCTTAGCCGGTAACTCAACTTGTGATATTGCTGATATTTAATCAGCGGGTGCATAAACGTTAGTTTAGTTTTATTAATCGGCGCTCCGCTTCCGGGATGCAGATAATCAATACTTCGAAGGAAAGAGGGTTCAAGAACGAGATAAGTTTACTGAGACAAAATGCTGATATTCAAATTCATAAAAAATAGATTATTAATGATACACGGAGCAAAAAATGAGTAAAAAGAAGTTAAATAGAAGAGACTTTCTAAAAACCGGCTCGATTTTGACAACAGGAGCAGTTTTAATGGGCGCCGGTACTTCGAGACTTTTTGGGATCGGTAGTTCTACACTACAAAAAAGTTCAATCGAAAATATCGTGCTAAATAATGGTGTAAAAATGCCAATTTTGGGATTTGGCACAAATACGTTGAAAGGTTCTGTCGGTGAACGATGTGTGGCAGATGCAATTTCACTCGGCTACCGTCTGATTGATACCGCAAAAATTTATGGGAATGAAGATGCGGTTGGGCTTGGAATAAAGAAGAGCGGCATCGATCGAAAAGAACTTTTTGTCAGTTCTAAAGTCTGGGTTAGTGATCATGGATATGAGAATACAAAGAAAGCTTTTGCTACTTCCCTCTCGAAATTACAGACTGATTATCTTGATATGTACCTTATTCATCGTCCGCGTGAAGATTATAAAGGATCGTGGAAGGCGCTGGAAGAGTTGTATCAGGAAGGTAAAATAAAAGCCATTGGAGTAAGTAATTTTGAACCTGATCAACTTGACGATTTGATGGCAAGCAGCAAAATTAAGCCGGTGATAAATCAAATTGAAACTCATGCTTTTTATATCCAAAATAAAGCATTTGATTACTTGAAAAAATCCGGCATCCAAATGCAAGCTTGGTCCCCTTTGGCAGAAGGAAGAAATCAAATTTTCAGCAATGAAACTTTGGCGGCTATCGGGAAAAAGTATAATAAAAATAACGCCCAGGTAAGTTTAAGATGGCATTACCAAAGAGGTATTGTAGCTATTCCAAGATCATCTCAAAAAGAACATATGAAAGAAAACTTAAATATTTTTGACTTCCAATTGGACGATTCCGATATGAAAACTATCGCGAAATTAGATTTAAATAAAACTCAATTCCCGGAATGGAGTTGACAGATAATTTTTATCCAAAGTTTGATGATTAGATCCTGAATAGATTTTATAGTGTCAGGATTTCGTGATTTACAAATTTTTCATTTTCCGGAACCGGAATTGCTTAAAATATCGCAAGATGGTTTGCCAAGTTTAGGAACATCCTTTGCTTGGAAAAATCTTGAAATAAAATCAAGAATATGGACGATTTCAGAAAGGGACTTCAATGAAAACATACATTGCTCTTTTTCGGGGAATAAATGTTGGTGGAAATAATATTCTACCAATGAAAGGTTTAGTCGAAGTTCTGGCAAAAATGGGACTTGAGAATGTTCAAACTTATATTCAAAGCGGAAATGTTACATTCAGTTCTAATCAATTTGATTCAAACCAATTGGCCTATGAAATCAGCCGAAACATTTTTCATAAATTTGGTTTTGAACCCAAAATATTGATCCTCAGTTCTGCCGATTTGAAAAAAACGATTGATAACAATCCTTTCCCCGTAGAAACAGGTAAATTGTTGCATTTTTTCTTCCTCAGCAAACCTTCTAAAGTCCCCGACCTCGAACAAATATTAAAACTTAAATCAGAATCCGAAGAATTCAAACTAACCGAAAAAGTATTTTATTTATTTGCACCGGAAGGAATTGGTCGTTCTAAATTAGCTGCGAAAGTAGAACGCTGCCTGGGAGTTTCGGTTACCGCGAGGAATTGGAATACAATCAGCAAAATAATCTCGATGATTGACACAAAATAATTTTCGATTGCAATATTGTTGCTATCAACTTTATTCGTTTCCATTCCAAATAAAATGTGTAGTGGAATTATATGATAAATTTAGTTGCTCTCATCACCGACGAATTTCTCATCGAAGTATTGATGCTAAAATGGCACAACTTAAATGATATTTTTCGAAACTAAAAAGCAACGAATTCCAAATATTATATTTTGATTTGGGAAAAATGGTTGAAGATTTGGGAGTGGATTTCTTTACTCCTTTTAACCGGTTTTTCAATTTTTATTACTTTACCAAAATTGAACTATCTGATGGCTATCAACCGGGTACAAAAAAAGCAGAAATAACAGGGTAGAAGAATGTTTAATTCATTTCACTCAAAAAAGAAAAAGTCCGATTTTAGACTAAAATCGAACTTTTTGAAGTGGAGCTAAGCGGGTTCGAACCGCTGACCTCTTGACTGCCAGTCAAGCGCTCTCCCAACTGAGCTATAGCCCCATCTTTTTGCGATTGTAAAGATAGCAAAGACCATCACATTTCGCAATTATTTCAAATCGTTTTCATTAATTTCGAATTTCCAAAGTTCATTTCCGTCTTTATCGTAGTCTTTAATTGTCAGCAAACGATTTTTTCGGGGACCGGTAACTTTTAACATCGCGAAATTATGTTTTTGCGTCAAAGTGCCATCCACTCTGTAATAGTTTGCTTCCGGCGGCCATGTATTTGAGCCGGCGGTTAATGAAGAAATAGTAATATCGTAGAGCGGGTAAGTTCCGTATCGTTCCAATTTTGAAATTTCTGAAAGGTGACGATCACCTGAAAAGAAAATCACGCCTGTTATTCCGGCTTCTTCAATTAAATTGAGTAATTTTTCTCGTTCGGCGGAATAAGTGGAATAATTTTCATATCCGACATAAGGATTTAGAAACTGGCTTCCCATCGCAACAAATTTGAAAGGAGCCGAACTTGAACTTAACGCATCAATCAACCATTCGATTTGTTCTTCTCCAAAAATCTCCCTTTCCGTATTTTTTCTATATTGAGGTGATCTGTAATACCGATTATCAAGAAGGAAAAATTCACAATCCGCCCATTCGAAATAAGTAGTAATTCCAGGATTTCCATTTACACCGAAAGATGGATTAGCCCAGAAAAGTTCGAATGCTTCGAGCGTTAAATCCTTCGCCCAAAAACTCCGGTTTGAATTATTCGGTCCAAAATCATGGTCATCCCAAATAGCGTAATGATGAGTTGAAGCCAAGAGCGGCTGCAATTCCGGGAGTGATCGCGTGTGTGTATTCCGGTGCAAAATTCCGGTTCTTGAGTTCCAATCAACTTCCCTCAAATAAATATTATCACCCAGCCAAATCATAAAGTCGGGATTCTTTTCGTGAATTGATTGAACAATTTCGTACTCTGATCCATAACCTTTCCCGGGTCGATCGTAATCCGGTTCATTCACGTAAAAACAACTTCCGATAACAAATTCAAAGTCGGGAGCGTCTCCACGCCATTGCCAAAGTTTTTGAGTTTGAAACTCCAGCGGATAATCAAAATCAACTGTTCTCCCATTAACTACAATTTCATATTCATAAGTATTTCCGGGTTTAACGTCATCCGCAAGTAATTTGGCGGTAAATGCGGTTTGTTTTTTCGTGGTGATTAATTCACTGTTCATTTTAAGTGAGGAATCCCCCTTTAGCCAATAATTCATTTTTACATCAGCGGACTCATTTGTTTGTATCCAAACAACTGATTCCATCATTTGTGAATAACCAACCATCGGACCGGATTGAATCAAACTTTTTTGCGAATAGATTGTTGAAGTTACCAGCAGGAGGGAAAAAATTAATGCTTTGGCTTTCATTCGATTTCCTCTTAAGTTTGCAAGAAATAATTGCTTCAAAAATAAGATAATTTTAAGCTAATCCTTTGTTAATATCAGATTAATTTATGAAAAATACATTTCCGCATATTGGTTTAATTGTATTTGCCTTTACCTTTTTAATAAGCCTTAGTTCATGTGATGATACATTGACAGGAAGTGAAATTGATAATCGTTACATTCCGCCAACTGATGTAAAATATTCGGAGCATATTCAACCGATATTCGATTTTAAGTGTAATTCCAGCGGGTGCCACGATGGAAGTTCCTCGGAAACAAGCGTCATTTTAACATCATGGGCATTAACTACCGCAAATCCGTTAATTGTTTTTCCGGGCTCACCCGATAACAGCATACTGGTTTGGGCGATCGAAGGACAAAATGGTGCCGAGGTTATGCCGCCTTATACTTATCCGGTAACTCCAATAAATGAATCTCAGAGGAATGGAATAAAAACCTGGATAGCAGAAGGTGCGAAAAATAACTGATCTAAAATCCGGGATTTACATTCTTGAGATATTCTTCCCTTCCAATTTCACGGTAGGAATCAAAAAATTTAATCATATTGAATTTAATGACGGGTATTATTATTACGTGGGGAGCGCTCAAAAAAATCTTGGTTTTCGTTTGAAACGGCATCTAAAGAAAGAAAAAACAAGACATTGGCATATCGATCATCTAACAACTTTAGCGTCAGCAGAAATCAAAAGCATTCTGATTTTTGAAGATCACAAAAAAGATTTCGAGGAAAAATTAGCCGCAGATTTGCTTGATGATTCTAATTTCTCGGCAGCTTGCAAGGGTTTCGGAAGTGGTGATTCCCCAAAATCATTTACCCATTTATTCTATTCGGGAAAAGAATCTGTTCAAAGCCAATTATTATCCAAGTACCAATCGGCCGTTCTTTTTACCCCTTCTTGAATCGGCATATTTTGTTTATAGCCAAGTTCTTTTTTCGCTTTATCAACGTTTAGAGTCCAGTATTTCTGTACAAAATCTTTTGCTTTCTCAAGATTAAACGTTGCGGGTTTTGAACTGAACATTGCGAAAAATTGCGCGACAGTAGCAACACCATAAACGAGAAAATGTGGTAACCGGATTTTTAACGCATTTTTCCCAAAAGCCTTCGCAAAATATTTACTCATCTCAGGCCATGAATAGAATTCATCCGAGCCGATATGGTAGATTTCCCCGGCGGAAGACTCATTAGTCGCTGCTAAATAAATTCCATTTACCAAATCCGAAACATGAACGAGACTTAATCGCTTTTCATCAAACCCTACCATCGACATCAATCCTTGATTGTAAGATTTAAAAACTAGGAAAATCTCGGTGTCTCGTTCGCCATATACAGCCGGCGGGCGGACTATTGTAATCGGTATTTTGTCGGAATAATTCAGCGCAAGTACTTCCTGCGCTCTTTTGGATTTGCCGTAAGTTGTTATCGGATTCGGAGTTTCGTCTTCAGCTTTGGCTTTTTCCGAGTTTGAGGGACCGGTAGCCGTTTGACTACTAACAATTAAAACTCGTTTTATTTTGATATTTTCTTCAACAATTACTTCAAGTAAATTTTTTGTTGTATCGACGTTACCGGAATAATAACCCTCCTTTTTCTTAGATTTTACAACTCCGGCGACGTGGAAAAGGTAATCCGCATCCCTTAATACTTCTTTCAATCCATTTTTATCAAATAACCCGGATTTAAATATTTCGATATTTTTATTATCGAGCCACTTCAAATTACTCGATTCACGAACTATACAGCGGACAACATGTCCTTTCTCGATTAAAAGATCGACAAGGTGACTTCCGACAAATCCGGATCCACCTGTTACTACAGATATTGGTGCATTTTTCATAGGCTATGTAAAATTTATGTTAAGTTTGATTTTGAAACAATATTATAATAGTTTGCTCTGTTCTGTATTCAAAAATAGTATTTTTATTGATTAATATAGGATCTAGGAGGAATATTTTGGATCTATTTCAGAAATGTTACGATTTTACAAGGGCAGATGAGATTAAAGCTCTTGGAATTTACCCATACTTCAGACCAATTGAAGAAAATGAAGGACCTGTTGTATCAATTGAAGGTCGTAAAGTTATTATGGCCGGATCGAACAACTATCTTGGTTTAACTTCACATCCCAAAGTTAAAGAAGCCGCAATCGCCGCCATTAACAAATATGGCACTGGTTGTTCAGGCTCAAGATACTTAACGGGAACTATCGATTTACACGTGGAACTTGAAGAAAGACTTGCAAAGTTTTTTGGGAAAGAAGCTGTTTTATTATTTAGTACCGGTTATCAAACCGGACAAGGTATTATTCCAACCCTCGTTCAGAGAGGTGAATATGTGATTTCCGATAAGGATAATCATGCATGTATAGTTGCCGCAAACTTGATGGCGAGAGGCGCGACTGCGGAATTATTACGTTACAAACACAACAATATGCAAGATTTGGAAAGAGTGTTGAACAAAGTGCCAAAAGATGCGGGAAAATTGATTGTTAGTGACGGAGTATTTAGCACCGGCGGTGAAATTGTCGAATTACCGAAAATGGTTGAATTAGCTAAAGCTTTTAACGCGAAAATATTGATCGACGATGCTCATTCCGTTGGCGTTATCGGTAAAGGCGGAAGAGGTACGGCAAGCGAGTTCGGGCTGGTTGATGATGTAGATTTGACAATGGGAACATTTAGCAAAACTTTTGCTTCGCTGGGCGGATTTGTTGCCGGAGACGCAAAAGTAATTGATTATATCAAACACCATGCTCCGGCTTTGATTTTTAGCGCGTCTCCAACTCCTTCCTCCGTAGCTGCTGCAATAGCCGCTTTGGATGTATTGGAAGCCGAACCTGAAAGAGTGACTCAATTGGTCAGAAACGCCGAGAAAGTTCGCTCATCGCTTCGTGATGCCGGATTCAATATTGTTAACGGAAGAACCGGAATTGTACCGGTTATAGTTGGCAATGATGATATAGCATTCAAAATGTGGAAAATGTTATACGACGCAGGTGTTTTTGTGAATGTATTTATTTCGCCCGGTGTTCCTCAAGGCAGACAAATGATGAGAACCAGTTATATGTCAACTCACGAAGACGAACATTTGGATTATATTATTGATACTTTCAAAAAAATCGGAACTGAATTAGGATTGATTTAATGATTTAACCGTCATCTTCTTTTAGATGGCGGTTTTCTTTTTACCTGAAACAAATCATCCTTTTGATAACATTACGATTTCGATCACTTCATTTTATTATTTGCCTTGGAATTTGGAACACAATATGAAGGTTAACCAATCTCAACGATTAATATCTTTAGATGTATTTAGAGGAATCACTATTGCCGGGATGATTCTTGTAAATAATCCCGGGGATTGGGGGAATATTTATCCGGCACTTCGACACGCGGAATGGAACGGCTGCACACCAACCGATTTAGTTTTTCCATTTTTCCTTTTTATTGTTGGAGTTGCGATAACATTTTCACTTTCAAAAAGAAAAAACGAAGGTGAAAGCCATCAAAAACTAATTAAACAAATTTTTCAGCGAAGTATAATCTTATTTGTTTTAGGTTTAATCTTAAACACATTCCCCTATTTCGAACTTGATACTATTCGGATTCCGGGAGTTCTGCAGCGGATCGCCGTCGTTTATTTAGTTTCTTCTATTTTATTTCTAAAAACGGCCAAACAAACGCAGCTGTGGATAGGAATCGGATTACTACTTTTATATTGGTTACTTATGACAATTGTACCTGTTCCGGGAATAGGTCCTGCGAATCTTGAACCCGCAACGAACTTGGGGGCATGGCTTGATAATTTGTTGCTTGGCGGTCACCTTTGGAATTATTCCAAAGTATGGGATCCGGAAGGAATATTGAGCACCGTTCCTGCAATATCGACTACAATATTGGGGATTCTTGCAGGGCATCTTTTACGAAGTGAAAAAAATAAAACAGAGAAAACTGTATGGATGTTTTTCTACGGATCGATTTTGATGGTAGCCGGTTACATTTTAGATATGTGGTTTCCGATAAATAAAAGTTTGTGGACAAGTTCATACGTATTGTATACCGGTGGATTAGCATTAAACTTTCTTGCTTTTTGTTATTGGACGATCGACGTGCTTGGTTATAAAAAATGGGCACTTCCCTTTCAAGTATACGGTTCAAATGCAATTACGGTTTATATGCTCTCAAGTCTGGTCGCAATAGGAATGGGAGAATGGTTGATTCAAAATTCCTCCAATTCGTATTCTTCGCTTCAGCAATTTTTATATCAAAATATGTTTTTAAGCTGGCTTGATCCCGTAAACGCGAGTCTTTTCTGGGCGCTATTTTACGTTTTAATTTGGTTGGGAATAATGTGGATTTTTTATAAAAAAAGAATATTTATTAAAGTTTAACGTTATAGGAATTGTTTCCCAATCATATCGCATAATTCCGTTTCATTTGATAACTTGCTTTAATTAGTTATCGAAAATTAAAACTCTACAATTGAGTACAATTTCTGCATCTATTATTGAGGACTGAGATGAGTGAAATAATTATAAATAAAATCAGTACAAATTCTGAAATCTCAAAATTTTTAAAATTTGCGTGGGAAATTTATAAAGGGGATCCGCATTGGGTTCCGCCGTTATTATTCGATAAAAAGAAAATTCTCAACAAGAAAAAAAATCCGTTCTTCAAACATGCCGAGATGGATTTATTCATCGCAAAACGGGATGGTAAAATTGTGGGAAGAATCGCAGCTATTAAAAATGATTTGCATAATTCTGAACACAACGAAAATATTGGGTTCTTCGGATTTTTTGAATGTATAAATGATCAAGCAGTCGCGGATAAATTACTCGATACCGCAAAGAACTGGATAAAGGAAAGAGGTTTAACCTACATGCGCGGACCAGCAAATCCTTCGTCAAATGACGAATATGCGTTATTAATAGATGGATTTGATGATTCTCCGAGACTTTTGATGACTTATAATCCCCGATACTACAAAGATTTGCTCGAGAATTACGGATTGGAGAAAGCGAAAGATCTTTTTGCATTTGATATCCAAAATCCTCGATTAAAAACCCAATCAAAATTATTCCGTGTAGCCGAAATCGCTCAAAAAAGACAAAATGTAAAGATTCGATCGCTTAATATGAAAAAATTCAATAATGAATTGGAGCATGTGAAAAAGATTTACAACCTTGCGTGGCAGCCAAATTGGGGATTTGTTCCAATGACTGATGAAGAAATTAACACGATGGCAGCCGACCTAAAACCTCTCGTTGAACCAAATTTGGTTTTGTTCGCCGAAATAAATGATGAAACGATTGGTTTCGCGCTTGTGATGCTCGATTATAATAGAATTTTTAAAGAAATGAATGGCAGACTTTTTCCTTTCGGATTCTTAAAACTTTTTACACAGAAGAAAAAAATTGATTGGGTTCGGATTATCATTCTGGGCATAATTCCGGAATTTCAGAAAAAAGGAATTGACGCAATTCTTTATAAAGAATGCATGGAACGAGCTGAAAACCTTGGCATTTTGCAAGGAGAAGCAAGCTGGATTTTGGAAGACAACGAAATGATGATTCGCGGCGCGGAAATGATGAAAGGTGAAGCTTATAAAACCTATCGAGTTTTTGAAATGAAGGTTTAGTCTATCATCATATCTAAAACTTCGTTGTATTTCGATGTATGCGGCGGATCAATTATTTTTAATTTTTCAAAAACTAATGGGTCGTTGTAACCCTTTAAGTATCTGATTATTTCCCCGCTTTTTGAATCAAAAAATACATTTAGCAGAACATTTCTGGGATCAATCGAATCAATACTTTCGTAGAGATTATCGACTAATTTAACAATCATTTTATGTGTTTGTTTTGGATACTTGAAAAAATAATCTAATCCATTGTAGTGATAATTAAAAACATCCCGACGAAACTGTTCGAAATTCGCGTTCATCAAATTTTCGACCAAACCCCTTCTGCTGTAAGAACTGCTGTTAACTTCCCAACCTTCAGAATCTTTACTGCTCGCGCCGAGTGCGGTTATTTCAAATGCTTTACTAAAATAAATATTGCCGCCAAATTCTTCATACGAATCCATATCCAATCCAATTATTATCAACGCGTAGAAATCGAGAAAACTTGTTAATCCATCAAATGTAGAGCTGTTATAATACATCGCTTGTCCGGGTTCGTATTCAAACTGCCATGAGTTATCCATTACGTTAAGCATCAAGGAATTTGTTTCGGAATTATACACCGGTCTTTGACTTGTAATCACAATTTGTGCCGCATAACGATTAATTTCCGAACCGGCTGTAAAAAAAATGTTAAAATCACACTTAATTCTATCCTCATCTGCCCAATCAATATCAGTAAATTTTGTATTATTCATGTAAGCTTCAATTTCATTGGCGAAATTTACCAATCTCTCCTTAGGATAGGTTGGCAATTGTTCAAAAGTGGCTTTTACCGTTGCCCGAAGTTCTTGAGCATTTAGAATTAGCGGGCAAAGAATAAATATTAATATGATTTTTTTCATAATGGATTTTTCGGAATTTTTAATTGATAAATAGCAAAATAGAAATTTGCGGCCTTTATAACAATTGGTGAAACAATTATGATTCGTTTTATAGTGATTATTATACTTTTTTGTTCCTTTATTGTTTCCTCTCAAAATTTACCGGGTGCCCGGCAGATCGGACTTTCGCACTCCGGGCTTGCACAAGCAGATGATGTATTTACACTATTTTCCAATCCCGGAGGTCTTTCGCAATTAAATTGGCGTGAAGTTGGAGTCTATTATTCCCCTGCTCCATTTGGTTTATCGGAACTGGCAAATGCATACGGGGCGTATCATGAAAATACAAAATTTGGTTCTTTTGCCGCCGGGTTTAAAACATATGGATTCGAACTCTACAAAGAAAATCAGATTATCCTTGGTTATTCAAATTATTTGGGAAACGGTGTGTTTGCGGGTATCAGCTTAAAGTACAATTTTCTCAAAATTCAAAACTACGGCAACACCAGCGCATTTACAATTTTGATTGGCTCGGTTTTCCATTACTCGGAAAATATCAGTTTTGCGATCGCGATTGATAACCTGACCAGAAGCGGGTATTCCAAAGAGGATTATCTGCCCGTTGTTTACTCATCCGGAATTAGTTATGAACCATTGGAAGCATTATCCGTTAATTTCACCCTCGAAAAGGATCTTGACCACGATGTTTCTTTTAATTACGGAACAGAATACTCTCCCCTGAAATATTTTACTTTTAGGGTTGGATTCAGCAGCGAACCAAAATCGTATTCGGGAGGAATTGGAATAAATTATTCCATTTTCCAAGTCGATTATTCTGTCTTCCAACATATCGAACTCGGTTTAACTCATCAAGCAGGAGTATTAGTTCATTTTGAGGAATTCGACTTTCGATCGACTGCTACAAAAAATAGATCGCAATTCTAATGCGTACTTCGATTGTAAAATTGACATGGTTTCTTCTACTTTTTTCAACGGCCGTATTCTCCCAGATTGATTCTACAATAAGCGAAAATCAATATATTTATGATCTGCTTGAATCTTCGTCAATCGATATTGAAGACTCAAAGCTGATTGAAGAAATCGAATATCTTATTGAGAATAAGATAGATATCAACAGCGCGGATGTTGAAGAATTGATGCAGATTCCATTTATTGATAATTCCGTAGCTTCAAAAATAATAGCGTTTCGAGATAATTACGGTTTTTTCACATTCAAAAGAGCGATCTATAACGTTCCTGATGTTCCGAACAGCGAGCTGGAAAAAGTATTGCCTTTTGTTTATTTCTCTGATGAAAAAGATATCGATATTCCAATTACAAAGGTTGACCCGCGTAATATCAACATTATTTTACGAAACCGGATTTTATATGATGCTCAAATTGAGCAGGGATTTTTAAATGGCAAATATCAAGGAACAAGATTAGCATCTTATAATCGAATGCAGATTAAATTCGATGACCGAATAAAATTGTATGCCTTAATCGAAAAAGATGTGGGAGAATCCAGCTACTCAGATTTTCACTCATTCGCGCTATCGTTCGAAAAAATATTGCCGTTTGATAACCTCATTCTCGGAAATTTTCAATTTAAATTTGGACAAGGATTGGCAATTTGGAGTCCTTATGCTTTTTCAAAAGGAAGTGATGCGATAAATACTGTGGACCGAAAAAGTAGAATTTTGCGTCCATATTCCGGATCAAACGAAAGTCAATTTTTTCGCGGAATAGCGTTTTCAAAAGAACTATACGGCGTTAGACTTGCGGCATTCTATTCTTCAAATCAAGCAGATGTTACTTTATCCGACCAAAATAGTTTTTCATCAATCAACATATCCGGTTTGCACCGAACCGAAAACGAAATCAGCAGAAAAAATAACACGAATGTTGTCTCTTCAGGCTTAGCTTTAGAATATTACCCTTACAAAAATTTTAAAACAGAATTTCTCTATTTCAATACCAAATTCGATAAAAAATTGGAAACTTCGGAAAGGTATTTACCCGATTCAGATTTTTTTAATTGGTATTCGGTTAATTATTCTCTTGACCTGAACAATATTTACTTTTCCGGGGAGACCAGTTCTGATGGTTACAACACCGCGACGATCAATAACGTGATGTTGGCGCTCGTTAAAAATGTATCACTGATTTTCTCCTTACGGGTCTACCCGTTTGATTATTTCGGTTTATATTCGAATGGTTTTGGGGAACGAAACGGCACGGCAAACGAAACCGGTTTTTATTCGGGTGTGAGATTAAATACAGAGTATGGCGAGTTTGATATTTATTATGATTTATACAATTTCCCCTCTTCAACCTTTTCCTCTACTTTGCCAACAAGTGGGCATGATTACTTAATAAATTATGAAACCAGATTGTCCAGTTCGCTTTCTCTTAATGCAAGAATTAAAATTGAGGAGAAGGAAGAGGAACTTTTGGATGGAATTGAGAAGAAAATAGGTAATGTCGAAAAGCAAAATTTTAGGGTCTCGGTTGATTATAAAATAAATCCCAGATTCCGTTTAAGAAATAGAGTCGAATTTGTCAATTATTCACAATCCTTCGGCAACAATGAAAAAGGTTGGTTAATCTTATCCGATATCAGATACAACTTATCCGGAGTCTTCCGATTTTATTTCCGAACTGTATTTTTTGAAACCGAATCATATAATTCAAGAGTTTACCAATTTGAAAACGATCTGCCGGGGGTGATGAGCAATCCGCCATTGTTCGGAAAAGGATTCCGATGGTATTTTGCCGTCAGTTACAATCCGCTTGAGATAATGAAAATATCCCTAAAATATTCAGAATTGTTTAAACCAAACGTAAACTCCTTCGGCAGCGGGAATTCGGAGATTCCGGGTCAATTGGATAATCGTTTTAGTTTTCAACTGGATTTTGATCTTTAAATCGAAAATTGTAATAGTGCTGACCTATCACAATCTCCTTTTTCTTGCGTCTCAAAACCTTACTCTCTAATTTGCATAGTATTATAAAACAATAAGATGAGGATATATTTTTATGAGAAAAATCGTATCGATGCCCGGTGATGGAATTGGAAAGGTTGTTCTTCCCGAATCAATTCGTGTGCTAAAAGCAGCGGGTTTTGAAGCTGAATATATCCATGCAGATATCGGATGGGAATTCTGGAAAACTGAAGGCAACGCCCTTCCCCAAAGAACAATTGATCTGCTTGAAGAACACAAAATCGGACTTTTTGGGGCAATTACAAGCAAACCTAAGGATGCCGCTGCTGAAGAATTGTCTCCCGAACTTAGAGACAAAGGCTTCGTTTATTTCAGTCCGATTGTTGGGATGCGTCAACATTTTAATTTGGATATTTGTATTCGGCCATGTAAAGCTTTTAAAGGTAATCCTTTGAACTTTATTCGAAAATCTAATTCCGGATTTGAAGAGCCCGAAGTGGACGCTGTAATTTTCAGACAAAATACCGAAGGCCTTTATGGCGGAATCGAATGGACAAACCCACCGAAAAATGTAAGGGATGCCTTCGAGACTCATCCCAAAATGAAAAATTTCAAAGATACTCCAAACGACGAACTTGCAATTTCAACCAGAATAGTTACCAAAAAAGCATCAACCAGAATTATAAGAGCCGCGTTTGAATACGCGAAAAAGTATAACTACAAAAACGTAACGATTTGCGAGAAACCCAACGTGCTGAGAGAAACATCCGGCATGATGCTTAAAATTGCACGTGAAATTAGCGATGAATATCCAGATATCGATTTATGGGATACAAATATTGACGCGCAGATGATGTGGCTGACCAAAAATCCCGAAGATTATGGCGTGATTGTCGCGGAAAATATGTTCGGCGATATAATCAGCGACGGTTTCGCAGGATTGGTTGGAGGACTTGGATTTGCGTGCAGCGCGAATATTGGTGATGAAGTCGCGGTTTTCGAGCCGACTCACGGCAGCGCTCCAAAATATGAAACCTTTGATCCGCCGATAATTAATCCAATCGCTATGATTCTAAGCGCTTGTATGATGTTGGATCATATTCAAGAAAAGGAAAAAGCACAAAAAATTAGAGTTGCGGTAGCAAAAGTTATTGAAGAAGGAAAAGTTAAAACTTACGATATGATGAAATTGAGGGGAAGACAAGATGTTCTTCAAAATGGAGCCGCTTCCACCAAAGAAATGGCTGATGAGATAATTTCTAAACTCTAGGGAGATTTTCATGCGTTCTGAATTAAAAAAAATATGGCCTGAAATTGAACTGATCAAGGATGAAGAGCTAAAAGAGAAAGTTTATAATTGTTGGGAATATGCCCTCGAAAAAAGCGTTCTCACGCCAGATGATCTCGAAGTTATCCCCTTCTCATTATTAACTGATAAGTGCAACATTTCATTTATGAATCATAAAAGAACCGCAGTGCAATTATCCATTGAAATGGCAAGAATAATGGAGAAAAATTTCGGGGATGAATTTAAAGTAAAATGGGATATATTAATTGCCGGTGCAATTTTGATTGATGTCGGGAAACTTATCGAATATGAATTAAAAAATAATGAGTTATCTGTTTCGAGTGCCGGAAGTTTGATTCGTCATCCGTTTAGCGGATTAGCGATTGCGGATCGATTCGATATTCCTGCTGAAGTTCAACATATAATCGCAACTCATTCAAAAGAAGGCGATTTGGGAAAACGAACTTTAGAATCAATTATCGTTCATCATGCTGATTTTGTCAGCTTTGATCCATTTAGAAAGGAAAAATGTTTGATATGAAAAAATATCATTTTACAATCGGGGTGTCGATAATCTTGCTTTCCGCTTCGTATATCTCAAGAGCACAGTCAGTCCAAAAGCCTTTTTCGGGTTTCGGTTTAGAATTAGGAATTGGGAATAACGAACTTATCCATGAATTAGAAGATTCGGAATTTACCCGGGAGTATTTAACCTTCGCCCCCCTGGCACGAGTGTTTTATGAATTTCCCGTTCACAGAATTATTTCACTGAAACCATTTATTGGTTATGTTCAGTTTGGAGGAAAAAGCAGCGTTGCGCCAAATGGTTACCAGGATGATTATACTTTTCATGCGATAGAATACGGAACAATGGTTCTGATTAATTACAGATTAATTGGATTCCGTCCAAGTATTGGAGTAAAAGGCAAATACGCATTCAGTTCTAAACAAGATGCTTACGGTTCGGCTATTGACGACCAGTTCGCTAACCGCGAATGGTTTGAAAATGACGTATCAGATTTTTTCAAATCGAACACAGTTAATCTGGGAATTAAAATAGATCAGGAAGTTGGGAAATACGGTGTTGGATTAGAAGCATGGTTTGGATTTACCGACATGAACAAAATTGAAATGGGTCAAGAACAGTTAATGATATTCGAAAACCACTACAGATTAGTATTTACTTACAAATTTTAGAGAATTATGGGACAAACATTAGTAGAAAAAATCGTTCAGAAACATGCTTTAGGTCTAAAAGAATCTCACAAAGTAAAAACCGGAGAGTTTATTTCAATCCGGCCGGCTTATGTGATGACACACGATAATACCGGAGCTGTCATTCCCAAATTTCATCAAATTGGTGCCACTAAACTGGCTTTCCCAAATCAAGTCGTTCATACTTTGGATCATAATATTCAGGACACGAGCGAAAAAAATCTGGAGAAATACCGGAATATTGAAAAATTCTCGCGTGAAATGGGAGCGGATTTTTATCCCGCCGGACGAGGAATCGGTCATCAAATTATGTGTGAAGAAGGATACGCTTGGCCAGGAACAATGGTCGTCGCTTCGGATAGTCATTCAAATATGTATGGCGGGCTTGGCGTTCTCGGAACTCCGATTGTACGAACCGATGCCGCATCGATTTGGGCAACAGGAAAAACTTGGTGGCAAATTCCCCCGACTGTAAAAGTTGAATTAAAAGGAAAATTAAATACAGGAGTAAAAGGAAAAGATGTAATTATCGCTCTCTGTGGCTTTTTCAACAATGATGAAGTTCTTAACCATGCGATAGAATTCTGTGGAGATGGAGTCGATTACCTCTCGGTTGATCAAAGATTAACAATCGCGAATATGACAACCGAATGGGGCGCGTTAGTCGGACTATTTCCGATCGATTTTCGAACAATTACATGGTTGGAGAACAGAATTTCCGATTTGGAAAGAAAAGATGAACGCGGAACCAATCCGAGGCTCACTCATGATAAACTCGCAACACTAAAAACACAAATGTTTGATCTTGTACCGGATAAGGACGCATTTTACTCTAAAGAACTATCGATAGACCTTTCTTCGATCGAACCACATGTTTCCGGCCCAAACTCGGTAAAAGTGATGTCGCCAATTTCAGCACTTCGAGATCAAAAATTAAAAGTGAATAAAGCTTATCTCGTTTCTTGTGTTAATAGCAGATTCGAAGACATTAAAGAAGCTGCCGACATACTCAAATACAAAAAAATCTCGAAAAATGTGAAATTTTATATCGCGGCAGCATCTAGCGAGGTTCAGAAAAGAGCAGAAAATGAAGGCGATTGGCAAGTTTTACTTGACGCCGGCGCTATCGCACTTCCTCCCGGTTGCGGGCCGTGCATCGGTTTAGGCACAGGATTATTAGAAGATGGCGAGATTGGAATCTCGGCTACTAATAGGAATTTTAAAGGACGAATGGGCTCCAAAAATGCGCTGGCTTATCTTGCCTCTCCGGAAGTGGTTGCTTATTCTGCATTACAAGGATTTATTGATGCTCCAATTTCAGAAATTATACCTTCAAAGATATCGGCTACGATCAGAGAAAATAGACGAATTAGCGAATCAACCGAAGATGCGGAATTGATTGAAGGATTTCCGCGAGAAATTAAAGGTAATTTGATCTTTTGCCCACAGGACAATCTAAATACTGATGGTATTTTTCCGGGTAAATACACATATCAGGATGATTTAACTCCCGAATTTCAAGCTTCGGTAGTTATGGAAAACTACGATGCAAAATTTAACGAGATTGCGAAATCCGGCGACATCCTTGTCGGCGGATATAATTTTGGAACCGGAAGTTCGCGCGAGCAGGCAGCAACCGCTTTAAAATATAAAGGAATTCAAGTAGTTTTAAGTGGGTCATTCTCAGCGACCTATGTCAGAAACGCGATCAATAATGGATTTCTTACTATCCAAATTCCCAAGTTGGTTGATTTTCTTAAAACAAAACTGGATTCAGATAAGCTAACAATCAATACCGGATATGAAGCGGTGATGAATTTTACGAAATCGGTTCTTAACATCGATGGTAATGATTTTTATTTTCAACCCATCGGTAAAGCTGCTCAGGAAATAATTGTAGCAGGTGGATTAGAAGATTGGGTTAGAAATAATCTCAAGTAGATTCTATGGAAAATTTCAGACTAAAATTAGATCGAAACACTCCCAAACATTATAAATATTCGAAATATATCTATTTGTTGCTGGGAATAATCTATACGATATTGGGGATTATGCAATATGAGGAAGCCGAATTATTTTCAAAATTTTATCTGCTTATCGGACCAGCTTTAATCGTAACGTCATTTTTTACCAAACGATTCGAAAAGCAATATGGCATTGAAATAACTGAGCACAATATAAAAACCTATTTCAACTTCTTTGATAAAGTCGAAGTTAATTGGAATGATGTTGATTCCATCAAAGTCCTTATTACAAGTGTACAACTAAAACTGAAATCCGGCAAAACCGAAACAATCAGTCTGAGTAATTTTGGTTACGACGACCTTAAAAACTCGAAATCAGCGTTCGAAAAATTTGCTATCTCAAAAAATGTAAAATTGGATCATTAAATTAATTTGACTACTCCGACTTCATAGTGAATATACCAGCGAAATAAATTATTGGAATAATTAAAGTTATTGCATACCACACGCTTGAACTCAAAACCAAATACAGTTCTAAAACTATTGATATGATGATAACAATTATTGGCAATACAATTCTCCCTTTTTCATTTTTAATTCGTTTCATAGTTAAGTTTTTGAATTCATTTTCAAGGGTTAAGTCGAACAAATGAGCACAAAAAAAAGCAGAAACAAATACCAGGATTATTGATAAAATTAATTCCATTCTTTCCTCATCTTATTATTTTCAAACAAATGTTAATAAGAATATTCGAAAACGGACTCAGTATAATTACTTTAAATTTTTAATTAAGAATATAAATTAGCCTCACCTAGATTATTCTTTACTGGATTGAGTTTTTTTATAAATGTATAAATATTGAGACTTTGTGGATCCGTCAGAGAGTTGCCCGTCAAACCCAAAAGTAGAAATGAGTTGCTTTTTAGTTTCCGAAGCTTCTTCAATATTATCAAGTTTAACATACTTGTAAATTCCGCCGAGAGGTTGGACTAAGTGAATTGAGAACATTTTTGTACCTGGATCGTTAGATGTTCCCACATAATAATCATAATTATCGCCGTTATTTTCTTTTACAAATTGCAAAACGTTGGAAATTACTTCTTCTTTTAACATATAATCTCTTGAATTTGGATTAATAGCAATAATGCGTGTTAAAATAGTAGATAGTTTTTAAATAATCAAATTTGATTATTATTCGACCTTATATCCTTTTATTTGGATCTAAACATAACTAATCCCAAATAATGAATTATAGGTAGAATTATTAATGAAATATAGAATACATTTTCGTAGATGGCTAAATATACCTCAATACCAATTACTATTGTGACAACAGATGTTGGAATAATTCTTGTAAACATTCTTAGCAATGATTTCCAACAACGATTTTCTGAAGTAACTGTTAAATAAAATGCCTGTAATAACATACAGAAAAGAACTGTAATGATGACTAACAACAGAAATAATATTGTCTCCATCTTCTCAATCCCCAAATTCGCAATCTCATATTAACAATAAATTATTAAAACGGACTCCGTACAATTACGATAAATTTTTCACAATTCCGATTTCAGTTGCCAATTTCAATAAATTTCTTTAATTGTACATAAGCATCTTCTTAAAATATTCGCACGAAATTATTTTATCAAATAAATGGAGTGGGAAATGAAATACTTACACGAGTTCAAAACACCTCGCAACCTGTACGAAAAACTTATCCGTGAATATGAACAACTTGATATGGTTATCAGTGGAGATAATTTTTTCAATTTTGCCTCAACAGTTACATCGACTCTTGAATTCATTAAAAAAAGCGACCCTTCAACCGGGATGAAACGGTTTTTGAGTCGGGCTTCACGCGATGAAAAAGTAAAACTGTGTAAAGATATCCTCAGCAGTAAAAAAACTTTTAGAGTCGAGATTATTGATGAAACTGCTCACGAAGGTGCAACCTTCAAACACAATCGAATACCGGAAGATTACGATATTCATCACAAAAATACAGATACGAGAAAATTCTCGTTAATTTTCGATGGTAATACGTACGATCCGTTTGAATTCAAAGAAGAGATTCTTTCTCTGTTCGACCTCTATTTCAAAGTGAAAGGTCAGAGTCATAAATAATCTGCCGAGACTTTTTATTTTTCTGTAGTTATCTTCGATTTTCAAGTCTTATTATCGTGCGAATTCGATCTATTCTTTATAAGTTTCATAGATCAATAACCGATTATTTGCGGGGAAATCATGGAACAAACGATCTCTCGAATTATTGCGAATTACGCAATTCAGCTTAATTATGAAGACCTACCGGAAAGAGTTATTAACCAAGCCAAAAAATTCTTGTACGATTCGATCGGTTGCGCATATGGAGCGATTAAAACGAAAGATGTGAATATTATTCGCCAAATTTATCAAGAAATGGGTGGAACAAAACAAGCGACATTGATTGGGTCTGGTGAAAAAATTCCTGCAGTAAACGCAACATTGGTAAATTCACTCGCCATTCGAGCATTAGATTTTAATGATATTTATTGGAAAGAAGACCCTTCACATCCTTCAGATCTTATTCCAGCCGCTTTATCAGTTGCGGAATTAAGAGGTAAATCGATGAAAGATGTGATTACCGCGATCGTTCTCGGGTACGAATTCGAACAAAGAATGTGTGAATTTGCCGTGCCCGGAGTTAGAGAAAGGAAATGGCATCATGCTACTTTAACACAATTTGTTTCTCCGATAGTTGCCGGTAAAATATTGGATTTAAACGCTGATCAAATGGTTAACGCTATTGGAATCAGCGGTTCACACAATCATACTATTGGATGCCCGACCGCCGGAAAGTTAACAATGATGAAAAACACGGTAGATCCGATGGCGGTTCAAAGTGGTGTTTTCGCGGCTTTGATGGCCGAGAAAGGATTTACGGGAACTGAGGCAATTTTTGAAGGGAAAGAAGGTTTGATGGATGTTTATAAACCGGATTGGGATTACAATAAACTCGTAGGTGATTTAGGAATAGCATTCAAAATTATGGAATGCAGTATGAAAGCATTTCCGACAGAAGCGCTAACGCACACGCATATTTCTGCTGTGTTAAAAGTGATGATCAATAATAATTTGACCTATGACCAGATCGAGAAAATTACAATCACCACAATAGCACGGGCTTGTGATATCTTATTTGATCCGCATAAATACCGACCGGAATCAAGGGAAACCGCAGACCATTCGCTTCCCTATTGTATAGCGGCGGCGGTAGTCGATAAAAAAATCACCACTGAGACATTTAGCGATGAAAAGCTAAAAGATCCTCGAATTTGGGAAGTGATCGACAAAATTGAAGGTGAAGCATCAGAAGAATTTGAAAAAATGTTTCCTGCAAAGCAGCCATCGAGAGCAAAAGTGGAAACCAAGTCGGGTGAATTTTTCGAGGAATATCTTGAATATCCCAAAGGTCATCCAATGGAACCAATGACAATGACTGATCTCGAAAATAAATTTAATTCACTCTCCTCCCCATATTTTTCACCGGAAAGATTAATTGAATTGAAAGAAATAATTTTCTCTTGTGAAAAATACTCTGCCTCTGATTTTATGGATAAATTGGTGATTAACTAATGGCCGAAAAGTTAATAGCTTCAGCAGGTAATAATATTGAAGGCACAAGATCGGATTGTTTTATAACGATCGAACTTATGCAGTCTGGAGGAATTAAGCTAAATATTTCAAGCAAAGTCGCCTCGCTTTTTGAAAATAGTATCAAAAGTCAAATACTTGATTTCTGCAAATTCTATAAAATAAAATCAGCGAATATAAGTATTGATGATTTTGGCGCTCTCCCTTTTACGATTTCGGCAAGACTTGAAGCAGCTTATCGAAAAATCATGCATGACCCGATCGAAGCTTACTTACCGGGACCAAATTTGCCAAAAATTATCGCAACGGATAAAAATAGATTACGCAGATCTCGATTGTATCTCCCGGGAAACGAACCCAAATTTTTCCCGAACGCATCTTTACACAAACCTGATGGAATTATACTCGATTTGGAAGACAGCGTACATCCGGCTAATAAAGAATCAGCAAGAATTTTAGTCCGCAACGCTCTCCGATTTTTAGATTTTTCCCCCTCCGAAAGAATGGTTCGAATCAATCAAGGGGAATTGGGATTGGAAGATTTGGAGCAAATTATTCCTCAAAACGTAAATTTGATATTAATTCCCAAATGTGAATCCGGCGAAGACTTAAAATTAGTGGCAGCGAAAATCGATTCCATTTGCGAAGACAAAAAACTGAAACACAAACCCTGGTTGATGCCAATTATCGAAAGCGCTCAAGGAATTGAAAACGCTTACGAAATCGCGACGGCTTCCAATCTGGTTTGCGCGCTTGCCATCGGTTTGGAAGATTACACAGCGGATATTGGCGTAGAACGAACCAAAGAAGGTAATGAATCTCTGTACGCCAGATTGGCCCTTGTGAATGCCGCAAAAGCCGCAAGAGTACAGGCCATCGATACAGTTTTTTCTGATGTAAACGATATGGATGGTTTACAGAAAAGCGTTTTTGAAGCAAAATCAATTGGTTTTGAAGGTAAAGGTTGTATTCATCCTCGTCAAATCCCAATCGTAAACCGTGCATTTCTACCTAATGAAAAAGAAATAGAGAAAGCGAAGCAAATAGCAATTGCGTTTGAAGCGGCGGAGAAAAAAGGGTTAGGAGTTGTTGCGCTAGGAAGCAAAATGATTGATCCACCCGTAGTTAAACGTGCATTAAAAATTGTAAAACTTGCTGAAGAAAATCAGCTGATTGAAAAAAGTTGGCGAAATGAAAGTTGAAAATTCATGCATTGATAAATATTCATGCAAATTTTGAGGAAGAAATGAGGTTAATGGAAAATGCCGCCGGAAGATTTGTCCCCGATGAAATTAACGGTGAGGGAGCAATCCCCTATCAAGGGATAAATGGATATAAACCTGAAGGAAGAAAGCACAATCCCAAAATTAAATCATGTTCGGATTATCCGACAGACGGAAATAAATTAGTCAAAAATCTGAAAACCGCATTATTGAAAGCCGGATTGAGAGATGGAATTACTATTTCAACTCATCATCATTTACGAAACGGTGACTTACTCACCAATCAAGTTTTTGATATCATACATTCATTGGGGATCAAAAATGTGAGGTGGTTCCCGAGCGCGTCTTTTCCCTGTCATTCCCATTTGTTAAAATATCTTGAGGACGGAACTATTAATCACATAGAAGGAAGCATGAACGGACCTCTCGGAGAATTTACTTCCCGTGGAAAAATGAAAGGAATGGGTGTTCTACGTTCCCACGGCGGAAGGTATCAAGCAATTCAAGACGGCGAGGTAAAAATCGATATTGCTGTAATCGCCGCGCCCACCGCGGATTTTTTTGGCAATGCAACCGGGGACAGAGGAAAATCTGCATGTGGATTATTAGGATTCGCGTTGGCTGACTCAATCTACGCAGAAAATGTTATTGTAGCCACCGATAATCTTGTTCCATTTCCATGTCTTCCCTGGCAAATTCAAGGAAATAATGTGGATTATGTTGTTGAAGTTGATTCGCTCGGAGATCCTTCAAAAATCGTTTCCGGTACGACGGAAGTGACTAAAAGTCCCGACAGATTATTGATCGCGGAATATGTTGCCGAATTTTTAGATTCTGCCGGAATTGTGAAAAATGGATTCTCATTCCAGGCAGGCGCCGGAGGTACAAATCTCGCCTTCGCTTTATTCTTAAAAGAGAAAATGAAACAAAAGAAAATCAAAGCGCGATTTATTAGAGGCGGAAGCACGAAATATCTTGTTGAAATGCTTGAGGAAGGATTAACGGATTATATCTTGGATGGACAAACTTTCGATCTTGAAGGAGTTCGTTCAATGCGAGAAAATCCAAATCATGTAAATACCTCCCCATTCACGAGCTACAATTATCACGGCAAAGGTAACTTCGCATCTATGCTCGATGCTGTTGTTCTCGGCGCAACGGAAGTTGATGTTAATTTTAACGCGAATGTTGTCTCACATTCTGACGGATTATTATTACACGGAATCGGAGGTTGGCAAAATTGCTTGTTCTCCAAATGTACAATTTTGGCAATTCCCTCTTTCCGGGATCGAATTCCTGTAATTGTGGATGAAGTTACAACGCTCGTCGGTCCGGCAGAATTAATAGATGTAATCGTCACCGAAAGAGGAATCGCAATTAACCCCAAAAGAAAGGATTTAATTAAAGCGACAAAAAAATCCGGATTACCAATTAAGTCAATCGGTGAGATCAAAGAAGAAGTTGATCAGCTTTGCGGAAAACCGGAAAAGCCCAAATTTGATAAATCAAAAGTTGTGGCTGTTGTTAAATGGGTCGACGGAACAATTCTGGATTCGATTTTCGCGATCAAATAATTCCGCGATTGTATTTGGCCAAATTAATTAATCGAATTATTTTCCGCTGCAATCATCACAACTGAAAACAAAACACGCTTTTGTGCACTTGCCGCATTTAACACATTTTTGTTCATCAATTCTTGGTGCGGTAAATGGACTGTCTTGAATAATCGCATCCACCGGGCAATAATTAATTACGGGACATTTGTGATTTTGCGGACAGTATTCTTTATTTACAGATATCATTTTATTCTCACAATTGAATTCGGAATTATTATATTTTTCAATTTACATTTGATGCAACCCGGGAAAGTAAGATTCGCGAATCTTATTTCCACAATTTGGAAATCTAATGACTGGAAAACTTTTTATAGTGGCTACACCGATCGGGAATCTGGCTGATTTTACTTTTCGGGCTGTAGAAACATTAAAAACAGTTGATTTTATTTTATGCGAGGATACCCGCACAACCGGAAAACTTCTTTCTCATTACGAAATTTCGAACAAACTTGTTTCATTTAATGCTCAGAGTGAAGACGGTAAATCAAAAATTGTATTAGAAAAACTGCTTCAAGGGGAAAGTGGTGCTTTGGTTTCCGATGCCGGAACTCCAACAATTTCTGATCCAGGAGTGCGTTTAGTGAGTTTTCTGCTTGAAAATAATATTCAAGTAGTCGGAATTCCGGGTGCAAATGCCGCTATTCTCGCATTATCTGTTTCCGGAATTCCAACGGATTCATTTGCATACGAAGGTTTCCTTCCACAAAAAAAAGGAAGGCAAAAAATCTTAAAAGAACTCGTTTTGGAGAAAAGGACAATCGTTTTGTACGAATCAGTCCACCGAATCGAAAAACTCATTTCGGAACTGAATGAATATATGCCTGAAAGATTTGTTGTAATTCAAAGAGAGTTGACAAAATCCTTCGAAGAATGCTGGAAAGGTTTACCGGGTGAAATAATAATTGATTTGTCCCAAAAGATTATAAAAGGCGAATTTGTTGTGATTATCGCTCCGATTGGATGGAAAATTAATTAGTTTGTTTTCCTGCATTGAGAATGTTTCCTAATAACTAAATTCTGAGAGTTATGAAAAAACTAAACTTTATTTTTCTTGTACTGATTTTTGCTTTAACATATTACACCATCAATAAAGCTCAAACCAAAATAAATTTTTCCGGAATTGAGTGGATTGTCAAAAACGGAACCGGCGGTCCTGGTCCCAACAACTGGTCAAACGATTCTAAAAGCGTTTGGGTAGATTCCACAGGTGCTTTACATCTAAAAATCAGAAAAGAAGGTAACAAATGGTACTGTGCGGAAGTTTACGCCCAACAATCATTCGGCTATGGAGAGTACCGATTCTACGTCTCCAGCGATTTGGAAAACTATAATCAAAATATAGTTGTTGGTTTATTCCTCTATGAGAACGATTCACGCGAGATAGATATTGAGTTTTCGAAATGGGGAAATAATTCCAACAAAAGCGGCTGGTACACTATCCAACCTCCTCCTTATTCAAATAGTCAGAAAAATTTCGAGCTAAATTTGACGGGTTTGAACTCAACGCACTCATTCAACTGGAGCGCGAATAATATAATATTCCAAAGTTATCAGGGTCATTTCGCATCATTGCCAAGCTCCAATTACCTGATAGAAAGATGGAACTACACCGGTGATAAGAATCCTCCGCTCGGTAAAGAAAGATTACATATCAATTTTTGGTTATTCGGTGGTAATCCTCCTTCAAACCAGGAAGAAGCTGAGCTTATTATTAATGCCGTATTTATTCCTACCGGTTCAATTCAGATAAATCTTTCTCCAAAAGAAGCAATCGATGCAGGAGCAATGTGGAAAATTGATAGTGGTGTATGGCAGAGCAGTGGAACAGTTATGGATAATTTAATTTCGGGGAATTACATTATTGATTTTAAAACAATTGACGGATGGTCTTCTCCACCCGGCAAATTTGTTTCGCTCAGTTCAAACCAAACAATTATTGATAATGGAGTTTATACATCGGTGGTCGATGTTGATTTTGAGAAAGATCGGATATTCAAATATTCGTTGGAGCAAAATTATCCTAATCCGTTTAATCCGGTTACGACAATAAAATATGAACTGGAACAGACAGATTACATAACAATTAAAGTGTATGATGCTGTTGGGACTGAAATTGAAACATTGGAAACGGGCATTAAAACCGCAGGCTCTCATCAAATTAGATTTGACGCCGCTGACTACCCGACCGGCGTATATTTTTACCAAATCTATGGTTCAAATTTTACAGATACGAAGAAAGCAATTTTAATAAAATAGTTATTCTATTGATCGGTGCAGGAATGAATGTTGCGCAATTTTGTATTGGTTCAGCGAGAAATGGAATTTCAGTTAAAAATGCTAAGGGAAAACTGTCTTTATTTCAGCTAACATTTTTCACCTCATAACGTGCAATTCTTGCTTGCACTAATTTAGTATTTCTGATTTCAATTTTCTCATCAATTCTATCAAATAAAAAATCTTCCGGTGTCAAATAATATAAAGAACTGTGCAGTCGCTTGGTGTTATAATACTCAATATAATCAGCAACTTGTTTTCTGGCATCTTCTAAATTGATCAGAGATTTGTTCATTAAACATTCTTCATGAATGGTTCTGTGATATCGTTCGATTTTACCATTACTCTGCGGATAAGCAATTGAGGTTCTGATATGCTGAAGTCCGGCTTGCTTTAAGTACTCGGCAAAATCCCTTGAGATGAACTGAG
>JAIPBD010000007.1 GCA_021739765.1 Melioribacteraceae bacterium | reverse complement strand
GTTGATTAAAGAAATTGTTAAAAATAATCGACCTTTTCAAGATCGATTTTTGCGAAGCTAAGTTGCGTTCCGCTACGCTGCACGCAACTTAGCTTCAATTTCTTCTTTAACCATTTACACAAATGTTTTTACACTACCTTAATTGTACTTCCGCAACTATAGGTTAAAAATTAACACGTCTGTTATTTTCCGCCGCTCTGAGTGCCCCTAAAACAATTTCCATATCACGAAAAGCTTCTTTGAATGAATAATTTACTTTAGTACCCTTTACAATTGCATTATAGAAATCA
The DNA here is from genome assembly GCA_021739765.1 of Melioribacteraceae bacterium. GTDB lineage: Bacteria > Bacteroidota > Ignavibacteria > Ignavibacteriales > Melioribacteraceae > JAIPBD01. Next base: position 187,713 of record JAIPBD010000007.1, on the reverse strand, counting down.
GTAAATTCAGTATCGTAGCCATGTCCATCTGCAAGATCCTCTGTCTTGTCCTCTCTACCTTCACGCTTAAGAGTTAATCTGTTCGTATTAATTTCAATACTTCCCTTATGTCCAAAGATTAATAATTTATCCTCCCAGTGACCATTAACTGAAAAGTAGAGATTGTATGTACCGAGTATTCCATTTTTCAGTTGAAATTGGAAAACCATTGTATCAACTTCACCAATCTTATTATTAATTGAAGTTATCTGTGCATTTCCAAATTTAAAATCGCCAAGAATCATTCTAATAGCTGCAATATTATGAACACCAGCATCCAGCATAAATCCACCGGGATACTTATGATTTTGCCGCCACTTAGTTGCACCATAATCATTTTCACTCGATACGTGATAATATAAATTCCAGTTCACCGCATAAGGCTTTCCGATTTTTCCTTTCTCAATTAATTGCTTTGCTTTATTAAATACTTTACGATAGAGGAAATTTTCCGCAACCATGTTTACAGTCTTTGAGTTCTGTTCATACTCAAGCAATTTTTTCGCTTCTTTCAGGTTCCGTGCAAGGGGTTTTTCGAGAAGTACGTGTTTGCCGGCTTTAATTGCATCTCTCGCCACTTGGAAGTTAAGATTGATCGGAAGCGCAATATCCACAGCTTCGACATCTTCGCGTTTCAGCAATTCTTTATAATCTAAATGAACAGCAACACCGCCAGCCATTTGCGAAAATTCTTTAGCTTTTTTTTCTGTGTGATTACAAACCGCAACAATCTCAAATTTGTTCTTCAATTTTTTCAACGCGGGCAAGTGCAGGTTCTTTGCCGCCAATCCTGTTCCAATAATTCCAAGTTTTACTTTTTTCATTTTTCAACTCCTTCAGGAATGATGAATAACAATTCTCCACCCTGTACTAATTCAGTGTGCTTAATAAAATTTTCTTTTATCAATTCCCCATTAAGTATTACTGCACGTTCACCGCCATTCACTTTTCTGATGATCAGCGTATCACCGGGAAAATATTTTTTATCTAATTTTATTACAACTTCATCAAATAATGGTTCATTTAAGACATATTCATCCGAACCGGGAAACACGGGATAGAAACCAAGCGCTGAAAAAACAAACCAGCCTGAAATCGTACCGCAATCGTCATTACCCGGTAAACCGTTTTCGTTAATTCCAAATTCATTATCCATGATTTGCTCAACTAATTCACCCGTATGATGAGAATAACTTTCCGTGTACTTGAATAAGTAAGGATAAAAAATGTCCGGCTCATTGTTGATCGTAAACTGCCCGTTGTCAAATGATCTGAGCAGCTTTTCGGCAAAACGTTTTTCTCCTCCAAACAATTCGATCAAGCCATTTACATCATGTGGCACAAACCAAGTGTAGTTCCATGAATTGCCTTCCACATAGCCCGGACCGCCGGAACCTTCCCAATCACCTGAACCTTCGGTTGCCAACGGATCGAATGGCTCCATCCATTCACCGCTTTTTAATTTTGGTCTGATAAATTGAGTTACCGGATCAAACAGATTTTTGTATCCAAGTGATCTTTCATAAAATTCATTTTGTGTTTTCTCATCAGCCAATAATCCTGCAAATTTTGAAATCGTCCAATCGGCGTAATTATATTCGAGGGCTGTTGAAACTGGTCCCCACGCCCACCAATCATCCTGCATATTCTGATCAAATGGAATATACCCGTATTCCAAAATGTAATGATACGCTGCTCTAATCGGCGGGGCCTTTTCCCCTACACCAAGAGTTACAGGTTTTAGAATTGCCTCGTATGCCTTTTCAATATCAAAATCTCTTATGCCTTTTACGTAGCTGTCCACAATTACCGGAACTGAAGGATCACCGACCATCATATAAGTTTCATTGCCGATTAGAGGCCATTTGGGTAGATAGCCGGATTCATCATACATATCAAGCATAGTTTTAACCATTTCTGATTGTATCTCGGGATAGACCAATGTTAAAAACGGATGTAAAGTACGATAGGTATCCCAAAGTGAATAAACAGTGTATCTGTTTCGGTCTGAATAATTTGAAGTATTATGCTCATTAAAATTGGGATAATCACCGGTGACATCATTTATAATATTTGGATGTATAAGCATGTGATAAAGTGCTGAATAAAATTTAGTCTTGTTGGTTTCACTTACATCTTTAACTTCAATTCTGCTTAAGACATTGTTCCATTTTGATTGAGCAGATTCAACAACATTTTCAAAATTCCAAGCTGGCATTTCGGTCAACAAATTTACTTTTGCATTTTCCTTGCTCGTGTACGATATGCCGGTTTTGATCAATAATGGTTTTTCAGGTCGAATTTTTATTCGTGTAGAGCAAATGAGTGATTTATCTTTAACAGAGTATTTTTTTCCTTCAACAAAAACTTCATCCTGATAAATTGACACTTGTTCTGCTTCATAATTTAATTGCGAATAGAAATAAACATTCTTCCTATTCTCTTCTCCGCAAAATCCGCCGCTGATATTGTAACCCGTAATTTCATTAACAGATAAAACTTCAATCTCCCCGCCGCCGGTTAAACTTAGGTTTCTACCCGCATCAATCAACAAATCGATTTCTATTTCCTCTTCCGCGGTAAACCTAATTATTCCGCTTCTTTCCGAAGATGATACTTCGGCTTTGATTTTAAATTCGTCTAAATAAATCCAGTAATAACCTGGTGAAGCAGATTCCTTAGAATAAGCGGTTCGAAAATCGTTTATATTTTGGTTTCCATCAGTCGAAGCAACACTTACGATTATATTTCCAAGTTCAGCACAGCCGGTTCCGCTTAAATGTGTATGACCGAATCCGTAAAAGTAAGGTTCACCGTACAGGTATCCGGATGGAGCACCTGGGGCATTGTGCGGGCTGACACTCACCATTCCCCAGGGCACAACTGCTCCCGGGAAGGTGTTGCCTCCGTTAGCTGTACCGATAAAAGGATTTACCAAATCAACCACTAATTCATCAGAGTTGGTTTGATTCTGTGCTGGTGAAATTGAAAAAATGAACAAGAGGGTGATCAATAATTTGAGTGTAGTCAAGAACATATTATTCCATTCTATTATTTATTGGAGGGACCCTTTAAGGGAACATTACTATCAACGGGGTAACCAAAACAGGGAGTTCCATCTTCGTTCCAATTGAATTTTTGTATTCTAATATTTCTATCCCACGCAGCGCCTTTAAATTTTGCCGTATGATAGACTATCCAATCTTCACCCTCATCCGGAGATTTTGTAAATGATGCATGACCGGGGCTAATTACACTGGAAGTGCCCGAAAAAACGGGAGAGTGATGCTTAATCCAAGCCTCTTTGCCGAGTGGATCTTCTGAGGATAAAGTCAGTCTACCTAAACAATAATTGTCCGTCCAGCTTCCACTTGCAGAATAGATAATAAAAACATTTTCACCTTTTCTTAAAACTTCCGGTCCTTCATTTATCAGTGGATTACCTACTTTCTCCCAGCTGTACTCCGGTTCAGATATTTTTATTCTGTGACCCTTGATTGTCCATGGATTTTCCATTTCAGCGATATAAAGGTTTTGTCGAACATTTATGTCCCCTTCCCAACCGGACCAAATGAAATACGATCTATCTTTATACTTTAGTAATGTGCCGTCTATCGCCCATTTATCCGTTGTATCGGTTAATTTTCCTTTAAATTGGTATTCGCCCAGTGGATCATTCGTTAAGCTTTCCAAAACATACATTCTATGATTCTCGTTTCTTCCATCATCCGCCGCAAAATAGATGTACCATTTGTTTTGGATAAAATGTAATTCAGGAGCCCAAATTTCTTTACTATAAGCTTTCCTGTCTTCGGGTTGCCAAACTTTGATGCCATCCATTTGGAGCGTTGAGATCAAATCATCTGAATTATTAACCCAAATTGCTTCATCTTTTGAATAGCAGTAATAGTATGTTGAATTATGTTTAATAACCCATGGATCGGCACCGTCCGCTGCAACCGGATTTGTGTAAAGTGAGTCGGCGGCAAATAAATTTGGGATCACCAACAAAAGAAGTGTTATCGCTTTTTGAATCATTTTTTTAATTCAATTAGTTAAATAAAGATCAACTTGGTATAAATTACCGCCGGCGGTCACGTACAATACATCTTGTGAATCATTCTTAAAAGTCAAATTGCTGGGGTCTTCCGGTAGGATGACTTTTTTAATCAGCACTCCTTCGGTCGAGTAAACATAAATCCCGGGTCTATAAGGATCACGAAGCGCACTATAAATGAGTCCATCATTTCCGAGTTTGACTCCATCTGGTCCCGTTGGTGGCAAAAATTTTGCTATGTATTTATTAAGTTCCACTGCGCCATTCTCATCTATCAAATACTCTGCAATAAAATTAGGATTGGCATCATCAGCATTTTCATCATTACATCCTACATACAACTTTTTATTATCGGGTGTAACCGCGATACCGTTCGGCATTGAAATTTTATCAATTATCAGTTCTACTTTTCCGTTAGGTATTAATCTGTAAACTCCGTTAACCGGTTGCTCGATAATTTCATCTCCGGCGTAGCGCGGGTCGGTAAAATAAATTATTCCGTCTTCTGTCATTGTTAAATCATTGGGAGAGTTGAACCGCTTGCCGTTGAATTCATCGGCTAAGATGTAACTCTTGCCCGTACTCAACTCTGTTTTGATTATTCTTCTTCCGCCTGTGTCCGCGCCTTCGCAAATAAAAAGGGTATCATTTTTTATGATCATTCCATTAGCCATATTGCCTGGCGAGCGATAGATTTTTGTCTCATTAGTTTGAGGATTATATTTCCAGATATGTCCCGGTTCATTACCGGTTTCCGAAGTGAAAGTCAAATCGGTGAAATAAACATTTCCTTTTGAATCTACTGTGGGACCTTCGGTGAAGAATCCGCCGTCAAATAGATTAATAATCTGCTGTGAATTACCCTCTGCGTCATTTTCAAAGATATCCTCCAAACAGCCACACTGAGCTTGCAGAGATATAAAAGAGGAGAAAAATATAATGGTTAAGTATAAGTTTTTAATATTCATCTATTGTTCACTTTTTTTAAAATTGAGTTGACTTGCTCTGCAGCGGCATCCAGAGCTGTTTTAGGATCAACATTTCCTTTGAGTGACCGTTCAATCGCCTCCGCAACTCTTTGATTTATTTCAACTCGTTTGTAAGTAATATTTTGTCTTGCATAACCAATTTCAAACTGTTCGACAAATGCTGCGAGATAAGGATCGGTTTTCAAATAATCTTTATAAGACTGTAATTCCAAGGTTGATTTTCGTACGGGCATATAACCGGATTCGATGGAAAACTCTGCTTGAATTTCGGGGGAAGTAAACCATTTAATAAATTTCCAAGCTTCATCCGGATGATCAGATTTTTTAAAGATTGTTAAATGTTCTCCGGCAACATAAGTTGCTCGTTTATCCGGTCCTTCCGGCAAAGGTGCTATCCCCCATTCGAAATTATTTATTTTGCGAAGCGACGGAAGATCCCATGGACCATCCATAATCATCGCACAAGTTTGAGAAATAAATCCCATATCATGTGTCATGGAAAATGATTCAAAACCAATTTCTTCATACAACTCTTTCCATAAGGTTAATGCCTGCACACCAGGCTTCCGGTTAAACATTGCTTTGGTCTGATCTTTATTCAAGAACTCTCCACCAGCCTGCCATAAAAATGGCTCCCATTGAAGAAGCATCCAAATACTCAGAGCACCCGATGCGGGTAGAGCAGGCACATAAAATCCGTAATGATTCATTTTTCCGTCACCGCTTGAATCGAATGTTAATTTTAGAGCATACTCTTTTAACTCTTCCCAATCTCGCGGCGGATGATTTGGATCGAGTCCCACTTTTTTGTACAAATCTTTATTATAAAGAAGCGCAATTGTTGTGGCTTCCATCGGTATCGCGTATAAAATATCATTCCATTTAGCGTTACTTATCAATTGTGGAAAGAAATCATTAAACTCTTCTTCGGTAAATCCATTCGCTCCATTTATAAACTTTTCCATTCTGTAAATGGCGTCAGCTTGAACAAGTTTGTCTAGGAAGTCAGTATGCACCCAAGCCAGGTCAGGAGTTGTGCCGCTCTGAATTGCTGTAATTAATTTCTGAACCAGAGGGTCTCCGGAAGGAACGTATTGCTCAACTATATTAATATTTGGATTTTCACTTTCGTATTTTTCGAGAAGTTTATTTAGCGCGGGATGTGTGTTTGCAACGAAGCTGTGCCAAAATGTAAGCTTAATTTCATTTGAATTGTTATTGTCATGCTTACAAGAGAAGATTATAATCGTACAAACTAGTAAAAGCGAGGTATTGCGGAGATACTTTTTCATCCATTCTCCAGAGTTAAAGTCATTTTTCAAAAACGGAAAGATATTCCTCAAAGAATTTTTCTTTGTTCACATCGACTGCGACTAAATGATTACCTTCTTTTTTGCCGGGATACCAATGAGTGAATCCTTTTTTATTCTCTTTTTCAAAATCAACAACTACCTGTCCTTTTTCGAATTTACAGATCGAATTATTGAATATTGAAGCAGTAACCAAAGGATCATGGAATGTTATCGCATCCCATTCTTCGAACCATACTTGCGAGAAATCGAGCACCGGTTTGAGAAGATCATGATTACAAATTTCCGCAAACTCATCCGAATTCATAGTAACTCTTGAAGTAATATCAATTCCTATCGAATGATGATTTTTTGCATTGGCGTAGTAAGTTATGTGAGATGCATGAAAATCACCCTCGGCATTCCATTCGACATCACTGTAGGCTTCTGCTTCCATGTTGAAATTGCCGGCCATCGTGTAAATTCCTTTAAGCAGAAAAGGGATTTCCGGATCAATAGAAAATAGCAAACCAATATTTGTAAGAGGACCGATCGTTAATAAAGTAATTTCATGCGGATGCCCTCGAATTGTCTTACGCAAAAATTCAATTGCTTCTCCTTTAGGAAATTTAGTTTCATGATCCCATTTATCCAGTACTTTTGCTTGCTGAGCTTTCGTCTGAAGTTGTTCACGGATAAGGGGTCTTTCGATTCCGGGGTAAATCGGAATATATTTACCGGCGATTTTGCATAAAGCACTTGCCATCATTGCCCTTTTTGTTGATTCACCGGTTACGGTTGTTATTCCCATCAATTCGCATTTTGGATTTGCAAGTAAATAAGCCAGTGCCACCGCATCATCGATGTCTGATCCAATATCGGTATCAAGTAGAATTTTTTGTTGCAATCTATGACCTACTTTAGCTTAAATTTCTTAAACTGGTTAGGATGTTTTTGTCTTCTCGTTAACCCTCGAATTAATTCGAGGGTTAATCCAATGTCCTAAGAAGACTCTAAACGTTTCAACGGTTTACAAAATCTATTTAACTCTTATCCCATTCTCTAAAAATTTTTCATCCAATCCTTTAAGTGAACCCTCCGGTTCGTAGATGACTTCGGGTGAATATTGAATTGCCCAAGCTCTTCTCATTTCGTCCGTGCTATTTGGTCCTGATCGGTGGAAACAAGTACTTGAAAAGACTGCTATGGATCCTGCCTTCGCAATTACGGGAACTCCTTTTTCTTCACCAAAGTATCCTACCCGATCACTCGATCCTTCCATAACTTTGTGTTCTATTTTTTCTCTTGTTCCTGCTTTTGAGTAGGGCAATAGATAAACTGTTCCGTTTTCCTCATTAACATCAACTAGTGGAATCCAGCAATTCACATATGGTTTGTGTTCACTATCTACATACCCTGAATCTTGATGCCAAGTAAATTCTGCCCCTTTTTTATCAAATCCCTTTACAACGAACTGTTCCCAGAATAAATGTGCATTATCACCGATTGTGGCTTTGCAAATTTCCGCCATCAGGTCGCTGAAAATAAACTCGCCGAGAGCCTTTCTTTCTTTATATGCGAGAAATACAAAGTATCGACTGTTTTTTCTACTGAGGTTTAATTCGGTCACACCTTGTTTTTCCATTTCGGTATCTTGAGCTGCAATCAAAGAATCGCATTCGGTCCGCAAAGTTTTCAATACATCATCTGGAATCACTTTATCCAAAACGAAAAAGCCATTTTTTTGATAAAGTTGTTTTTGCTCATCACTGATATTTATTTTTTCAAGTGTAGTCATCTGATAATTCCTCTCAATTATTTTAAAATTGCTTCTTCGGTCAATTTATCGAAGAAATGTATTTTGCTTGCATCCACATATAAATCCATTTTTTCACCCGGTTGAGGTTCTGTTTCTTTAACAGCTGGAATTCGTGCAATTGTGTTCTGTTGACTAATTTTAAAGTATAAAAATATTTCATTTCCCATTGGTTCGGTTACATCGAGTCTAACTTCAATTTTATCTCGTTTGTCACTTTTTAATGAATCTTCAGAGTGAATATCCTCAGGTCTTATTCCGATAGTTATTTCCTTACCGACATATTCTTTTAACTGGTCTTCATGGTCAGGTACTACTTTTATATTAATTTCCCTTTTATCATCAATAAACCGCAATCCGTCTTCTATTATTAATTTTCCATCGATGAAGTTCATCGAAGGTGAACCAATGAATCCGGCAACGAATTTATTGACAGGGTGATTGTAAAGATGCAGAGGTTTATCAATTTGATGTATATCGCCATCTTTCATTATTACAATTCTGTCTCCCATCGTCATCGCTTCTGTTTGATCATGCGTTACATAAATCATAGTTGCTTCGAGTTGCTGATGCAATTTTGAAATTTCAGTTCTCATCTGCACTCGTAGTTTTGCGTCCAGATTACTGAGCGGTTCATCAAAGAGAAAAACTTTTGGTTGGCGGACAATTGCTCTCCCGACTGCTACTCTTTGTCTTTGCCCTCCGGATAAAGCTTTCGGTTTTCTTTCAAGCAAATCCGTTATTCCGAGAATCTCCGCTGCATTTCGTACACGTTCTTTAATTTCATCTTTTTTGTATTTGCGAAGTTTTAAGCCGAATCCCATATTTTCGGCGACAGTCATATGCGGATAAAGTGCATAATTTTGAAATACCATAGCGATGTTCCGATCTTTTGGAGACACGTCATTAACCAATTCATCATCGATATAAAGCTCCCCTTCGGTCATATCTTCAAGTCCGGCTATCATTCTAAGGGTTGTTGATTTTCCACAACCAGAGGGCCCAACCAGTACCATAAACTCTTTATCCTTAACCTCTATATTTACACTTCGAACCGCAACGGTTCCGCCATCGTACACCTTTGTTACATTTTTAAGAACTACATCCGCCATAATTCACCTTTGTAATATTTTGATGATAATAAAACTAATAACTAACTTGAATATCTTTCTACAGTGCTACTAATATTAGCAAAAGTGCTCTTAAGTGTACTGTAAAGATTTTTATAAATAGAGTAATAATCTTCATATATATTGATGTTTTCTTTATTCGGAGTTGCTATCTCATTTATTTTGAGCATTGAATCACAAGCTTCGTTAACAGAATTAAAGTCCCCTGTAGCAGCAGCAGCTAAAATTGCCGCTCCGTAAGGCGCACCCTCGGTCGAGGAAGGTGTTACAATTTCACTATTGAGAAGATCACTCAAAATTTGAATCCATAATTTACTCCTTGCACCACCTCCCGAAATTCTAACTTGACTGGTTTCCACACCTAAGCTTTTATTTATTTCAAAGCAATCACGTAAACTATAAGCAACTCCTTCTAAAACGGAGCGGGTAAAGTGTGCTGAATTATGTCTTACCGTTGCACCAATAAAAGTTCCTTTTGCATTCGGATCCGGGTGCGGTGTTCTCTCCCCGCTTAAGTATGGTAAAAAAAATAAACCTTCGGAACCTGTAATAATTTTTTCAGCTTCGATGGTTAACTCAGAATAATCAATATCCTTATGAAAAGTATTTCTGTACCACTGTAGAGAACCGGCAGCTGAAAGTGTAACGCCCATTATATGCCAAGCATCCGGAACAGCATGACAAAACGAATGAACTTTCCCCTCCTTCTCAATTCTCGGTTTATCTGTATGAGCAAAAACTACTCCCGATGTTCCGAGTACAAGAGAAGTAATTCCTTCTTCAACCGTTCCCGTGCCAATTCCGCCGGCAGCTTGATCTCCTCCGCCCGCAGCAACGGGTAAATTATTAGGAAGATTTAACTCTTCAGAAATATCGTGTTTTATTTTTCCTGTCACTTCAGTTGATTCATACAGTTGGGGCACCCATTCTTTTGGAATTTCTAGAGTGGATAAGATTTCATCCGACCATTGTCTTTCCCTTACATTTAACAAAGATGTTCCTGAAGCATCTGAGACATCAGTTGCTAATTCACCCGTTAAACGAAATCTTATATAGTCTTTCGGCAAAAGTATCTTGGCAATTTTATTATAGTTTTCCGGTTCATTATTCCGTATCCATAAAATTTTAGGTGCTGTAAATCCAGTTAATACTTGGTTGCCGGTTATCTTAATAAGCTTTTCAAAACCGACTTTGCGGGTTATCTCTTCACATTCTTTTATTGTTCTCTGATCATTCCACATTATACAAGGGCGTACAACATTTCCGGAACTATCGAGAATTACGAGTCCGTGCATTTGTCCCGTTAAGCCGATTGCTCTTATTTCATCCTTGTTTACTTTAGAGGCAACTTCATTAATACTTTTTTTACTCGCTTCCCACCAATCTGTCGGATTTTGTTCGGTCCAATTTGGTTTTGGAGTAAACATTGGATATTCATTTGTAGAAGAAGTAATCACTTCCCCTTTTACATTTATAAGAAGAGCTTTTGCCCCGCTTGTACCAACATCCAAACCAATGAAAAAACTCATTTAACTTTTACCTCCTTTTGGTCGATATACTTTGATACCCATTGTGATAGCCTTTTGCCGAGTAGTTTACATGCATCAATTTCTTTTTGTTCTCTCGGTGCACCCGCGCATATTGGTCCGTAATGCAAAGTAAATTTATCGGCTACATAGTCTGTTGTACCAAAAACAAGAAAACCGTAATTCATCAATATTGTTAAAAGTGACATACAGGTGATCTCAGCCCCACCTCCCCAGCCGCCTTGAGAAGAGAATGCACAACCAATTTTTCCGTCTATTTTACCCCAAAGCTCACCTCCCATTTCATCCCAGAATTTTTTCATTTTCCAGGATACAATTCCTATATTCGTGGGAGAACCAAGAGCCAAACCATCGCACCATTCGACGTCTAGATATTTAGCATCATCAACCTTAATGATTCTTACTTCATTTTCTCCAAACGATTCAACACCTTTTTTTACATAATGAGCCATCTTTTCTGTGTTGCCGCTGGCACTGTCATATAAGACTAAAATATTCCCCATACTTCTTTTTATATTTACTTTGATAAATAAAATTTTTTGTAATTTTCTGTCCAAAAATTGTTGTAGTACCAGTGCGGGTAGTACTGATTCGGTTCACTTATTTCATCTAAACGATTCATTTCATTATCATTCAGCTCCCAATCCGAAGCTTGCACGTTTTCAAGAATTTGATCTTTAGTTCTCGCACCAACTACGACAGATGATATCCCATTTTTCCTGAGCAAATAATTTAGCGAGACTTGGGTCACTGATACTCCCCTTCCTTCGGCGATTTTCGCTAATTGATCTAATATTTCATTACCACGTGCAGTATCATAAGGCAAGTGATCGCCGGGCTTTTTGATCCGTGTATTCATCGGCCAATTCGCCTTATCACGATACTTTCCGGTTAAAATACCTCCATGTAGCGGACCCCAAACCATTGTCCCGATTCCGAATTCAATCGATGCTGGAATTATATCCAGTTCAAGCTCCCTTGCCAGAATATTGTAGCCGGCTTGATGCGCAATAAGTTTTTGGTAGTTGTATTTCTCAGAAACGTAAAACGCTTTTGTCAAAACCCATGATGGAAAGTTTGAACAACCGATATATCTCACTTTTCCATCGGCAACCAATTGAGTTAAAGCTTCGAGGGTTTCCTCTATTGGCGTGACAAAATCCAAGGCATGTATTAAATAAAGATCAATATAATCGGTTTTTAATCTTTTTAGACTATCCTCACATGCTTCTATAGTTCTTTTTCTTGAAAGGCCCTTTCCGTTTTCGCCTTCATGCATTTCAAAACCATATTTTGTGCAGATAATAGCGTCATTACGTTTTCCTTCCAACGCTATTCCCAGCATTTTCTCCGATGTACCTGAAGAATAAAAATCTGCGGTATCAAAAAAATTCACTCCGCTTTCCATTGCTGTGTTCACCAATTGATTTGCATCTCGTTGATTTAATTCACCTAAATGTGTCCATCCGTCTGCTCCGGTAAAAGTCATTACACCTAAACAAATTTCAGAAACAGACAAACCAGAATTCCCAAGTAATCTATAATTCATCTAAGCATCCTAATATGTTGAATGATTCCATAAATGACCTCTTCTCTTTTTTCCAATCAAAGATGTTTCAAACCAAGCACCTTTTATGGATTTGTTCACAATGGGTATATCATGATGATCGCCGGCTTTTGTAAATACACAGTCTCCGGCTTTGATTGAATACCGAATTCCCTCGGTTACGATTTCTGCTTCTCCTTCATAAAAAATCCAAAACTCATCGCAATCGTGAAAATGATTGTCAAAATCAGTGTTTCGCTCATAATCAGTTTCATCACCTATATTTTTTGGTGTTGTACTACTCGAAAGTTTAAACACTCCGCAACTGCCTACTTCATTTCCCCATTTTCCCCCAACCCGGATAACAACGCTCTCGGCGAGAGATAAAATTCTCTCAACGGGTAATTTTGATGAGGACTCATGAATTTCACCTTTGGAATATTCCTTGTAATCGGAACCTTTTTTGATCTGCACTTTTCCTTCTGCGATCAGGAATTTTTCTTTACGATAATGATTCCAAATCTCATAGGGTTCTTCAGATTGCAATTTTATAATTTCGATGATACCGACTTCACTGTCATAAGGAGGTGCATCGTTATTGTAATTAAATACTGGCATTTTATCCTTCATTGTAAGCTGGGAGCATAGGTACGTCATTTATTCCCGGTCCGAAAAACTTGTAGATTATTAAGTCAGTTTCACCCGTGTTTACAATATCAACCTCTTTTATGGATTTTCGATGGCAAACTAATAATTCATCCCTTCCAAAATTTTCTCCTTCGATCTCCAGTCCGCCAAAAGTTCCTTTTCCTCGCCAGACTAATATGTTGTAAACCCCTTTGTCTGAGCCTGTGAATTTACCACCAGGCTCAACGATCAATTTTTTCCCACTGAACTTATTAGTATTATAAAATATCCAATATTCGGCGGCTTTTTCTTGTTTAGTCTCATCTATAAGAATTGGTGGTGTGTGGCGATTTTCGTAAAAATATGGATCACCACTTACTTCCCAATCAATCATTTCAAGAATAATTTTTTCTGCCTTTTCTCTTCTGTCCCCTTCAGTTACATCTTTCCATAGAAGTTCTTTATCAATAATTTTACCTCCCGTTTTTGCTTGAAGCATGGCAAAAACATCTGAATCCTCTTGAAGTTCAATCGTTAATGCAGACCCCGGTGCATGCAATGTACCTGATGGGACATGGAAACCATCGCCGGGAATTTGTTTAAAAGCACGCGCATGACTTAATATTAAATCATCTTTCCAATCCCGCAAATGCGAGAGAAGCAAATCATATTTTTTTTGTTGTGCAATGTATGGATGAACACCAAAGTATGTTTCTGCTTCTTCTCCTAATTCAACCCCTTCCGGGAAATAATATGCTTCCTCTTTTGAATTACATCCTACAAGTTTAGCGTGATGCTGCATTTGATGAATGTGGTAAGGCAAACGATACTTATAATCAAATATTTTAGGGAGGCGGTTAAGACCATCATATTTTTTTGAATATTCTTCTCCTAAAATTTCCTCCGGTAAAAGTGCAACTGCATCCTTCAGTGTTATTTCTATTTCACTATCAATGTTTAATAAACTTAAGCCTTCATTCGGCACAGAAATTTTATTATCTGCTTTTGTAGTTGAACCCACCCATCTTTCACAAATTCCGCCTCTTTCTCCAAGTTCGTATTGATCCTCGGGTAAACCGAACCTTCTTCCCGGTGGGAGAAAATCACGAGCAACCCAAGCTGGATTTAATCTTAGTATTCCGTCATTCTTATTTAATTCGTCTTGAATTATTGTCTTTACATCATGCATTTTATTTCCCCGGAGTTAAATTGAGTTCATGTATTGGATTAAAGGCAGTGGAATTCATGTAAGTAATTAAGTTGCTATAAAGATTTGATGAATACGGATCTGTTTGATTGGATAAATCGAAAGTAGTAATCAAAATTTTACCATTGCCGTATTTATATTCCGCAATGTATCCGGAATTAAGATAAACCCAGGCAATAAACAATCCAGAGGGAACAGCATCAAATTGTGATTGAGGAATATCTGAAATTACGTACCCCGGTAAGATATTGAATGCTTCAAGTCCAAATGATTTTTGGAATTCCAATCCATTAAATATTGGATGATCGGGACTATACCAATTTAATGAGGAAGCCCAATTTCCATCCAGCCAGTCACCCTCGCGGGATACTATTTTGAATGGGAAAAATTCGGGAATCGCTTTATCATTTTTTGCAAGACACAAAACTGTTTTACCGGTCTCGATCTGTCTTAGAATTTCTTCGTCAATCTCGGAGGTAATTAAGATATTATCTGAAATTGGAGCCGCTTTAGTTTTGGGATAAACAAATATCTCAGTAAAATTTTCCGCAATTTTTTCTGAGTCTGAGTGCAATTCAAAATCTATTTTAATTTTTTGTGGTGAATCAATTTCATTAATTGAAAATTCTACTTCCTCCAATTTTTGTACTGATGCCAATTGAATCGATTCGTTTATTCTGAATTCCCCCGCATCATAATTCATTGCCTTCCATTTTAATTTCAAATCAGATAATTTTTCCCCGCTATAGTAGGAGAAAAATAATTCAATATGGATACGTTCACCCGAAGTGTAGTTAATTTTATCAGCTCTTGAAATTAGCACATCAGGTTTTTGTATAGTTTGAAGAATTTCTTTATTTAACTTGAAATTTCGCCACATATCAAGCAACCCGTTTACCTCCCAGTTCAGATCTGTAAACTCTGTTACACAATATCCTTGAATATTTTCCGCAAGGCGAATCTCTTCTATTTCGAATTTAAGTGCTTTTGCTTGTACAAATTGGCTTTCTTCAGCAAGAGCATCGTAGTTTTCGAATATTCTATCATATTTATAATCATAAAACCGATCCTCAACACCCTCGGGAAGTGTTATCCAATCGTCATAAAACGGGCGAGAAAACCAAAATGGTTTCTGAGTAGGGAGCTTTGGTAATCCCCAATTTCCGAATTCCGAAATCATTAAAACTTCATCTCCTGTTTCTTCAGAGTCACCATATTCACTGTAAAGCCAATTAGGACGAGTGTTTATCTCTCTAACTTGCTCAGAGAATTTTTTATGATTTTCTGGAAATGCCCAATAGATATGGTAATCATTGATATCAGATTTGATATGAAAATTACCCCAACATGCGCTGTTGTCAACTATCAATCTTCCGATCGCATTTTCTTTTGCGTAGTTAAATTCGTCAAGCAGCCATTTCCTTTGATCCCCTTCCGTTAAATCAATTCCCCAACTTTCATTAATTAAGCTGAGAACTACTAAAGATGGATTGTTCCAATCGCGTTGAAGCGTTCTATCAAATGTAAAACGGGCTCTTGATTTAACACTTTCGTGAAACACATCCCAATTTGGAATCTCATACCACACTAGAAGACCGAGTTCATCGGCAATTTCTAAATATGCCCTTTCGGGGATTTTGATATGACATCTGAGGGTGTTGATGCCAAGTTCTTTTGCTTTTATCATTTCATCTCTAATGTAGTCTTTGCTTGGACTGCTGTAAATAGTTTCAGGATAGAAATTCTGATCCAATGCGGATATCATATAAAACGGTTTTCCATTCAGATAGAATTTCCCGTTTTCTTTTATAAACTCCCGGAAACCAAACCTATCTTCGTATATATCATTGCCGATATTGGCAATGACAGTATATAAATTCGGTTCATCAAAACCCCATAGTAACGGATTTTGTATTTCACCTTCAAATGAGAATTGCCTTTCGACAATTTTTATTTTCTGTTCAAAAATGTCTTTGTTTTCAGGCGATCGAATTTTTATCGAAAGATTTTTCTGATGCTCCGGTGTTGAGTTGAGAAGACCGGAAATCGTAAAAACTCCCGAGTTTTTTGTTGTGATCTGAACATATTCAACAAAAATGCTCTCTTTTATCTGTAATTCAACTGATTGCCAAATTCCACTGTTTTGAACATACCAGCTTTGTTTTCCGTGCGGGATGTGCCAATAACTTATATTCTCCGTACCTTCTTCATTAGTCTGAGGATCGTTTACCCTCAGTAATATTTCATTTTCACCTTGGGAGAGGTAGTCTGATATGTCGAAAGAGAAGTTTGTATATCCGCCCTCATGGGTTCCAACTGGCTTTTTATTGATGAACAATTCACTTAGATAATCAACAGCATCAAATTTTATGAGATATCTTTTATCATCATCAAAATCACTTATATATAAATCTTTTTTGAACCAGCCGATTCCTTGATAATCCATCAATTCTTTTGAATAAAGGTGCCATGAACCCGGCACATTAACTTCCAACCAAGAATCGTGTCGGTCAATTTTGTTAATATTCAGTGATGAATTACTATCAGATGTATAAAACCATTTTCCATCGAGTGGAATGCTTGATTGTGAGATAATTATTATTGGCATAAAAACCCAAAGAGATATCAATAAAGCTATTTTATTCAAAAGTGATCTCCTTGAATTTGGCTTTACGCTTTCTCCATTCTTCGGCGAATACAACTTCAGCATTGCGATTTGCATAACCAACCGAGGAATTCTTATAAATATTTAAATACCACTCGATAGTTTTTGGTATCCATTTTTCAAATTCCGTTGATTTGAAACGTAAATCTTTTTTTGCCTTATCAATACTAAAGATCGCAGTTCGATATGTGTTGAAAGGAAATGCATGACCTTCAGGACTAGTGCTGAAAGGCAATTTCTCGAATACATCTAAATCTACATTTATTCGTTCGGGATTATTGTTTAGAATGTGACAAAGCGCATCCAAATAATCATTTAGGGAGAAAATTTCTTCCGAAGCAATGTTATATGCCTGTCCTTTACTCTTTTCATATTTGAGTAAATCGACAAAAGCTTGTGCGAGGTCTTCAACAAATACATGCTGCGAAGCATAATCGCCACTGCCAGGAATTATGAGTGGTTTGCCGTCAAGTATGCGTTGAATCCAAAAGTAATCCCTTTTCATTGGATCGTGTGGACCACACACATAAGGTGCACGTATCATTGAGACTTCAAACTTTTCCTCTTTATGTGCCTGCCAAATTACAGCTTCACATTTTCTTTTATCAATTCCATATTGCATCCCGAATGGGTTACGTTCCCAGAAATCCATCAAAGAGTGCTTATCATCCTCTTCTTTGATAGGATTTCTGATTTTATCCGAAACCATATAAACAGAGACGGTGCTGGTGTGAATCAATCGCGGAATTTTCCCACCAAATATTTCTACAATTAATTGAGATTCGTTTTCGGTGTACGCGATCATATCATAAAGAACATCGTAAGTATTGCTCTTTACCAAACCAGATAGAAAATCTTTATTGTTTCTATCACCGAAAACTAATTGCACTTTGGATTTATCAAATAATTCTATCTCGGATTCACCACGCGTGACTAATGTGATTTCATGCTCTTCCTCAATTAGCTTTTTAACTACATTGCTGCTTATAAATCCCGTTCCGCCGATCATTAAAATCTTCATCTACTTGCCTACTCAATTAAAATCATCTTTTTGGTTACGTGATGATTATTATATTCAACACGATAAAAATAAACACCGGAAGAAATTTTACTACCGTCAAACTCTATAAAATGTGTCCCTGTCGATTCAACTTTGTCTAAAAGCAATTTCACTTCCCGCCCAATTGAATCATAAACCTTGATTCTAACATTTCCGGATTCCGGTAAATTGTAAATTATCTTCGTCGTTGGGTTAAAAGGATTGGGGTAATTCTGAGAAACCGAAAATGCTTTAGGAATTGTAATTTCAGATTCACTCTTAATCGATACGACAGTTGCGATCGTGTCCGCCAAACTAAAGATTCTTGTTCTATACTTTTCAATAGGAATGGAAAAATTTTTCAGTCCGGCAAAATCAGTTTGATAATATTCCCCATTGATTAAATCAGTTAAGTAGAATGATTCGGAAGAATCTAAAGTCATTTCATCAACGGGAAGACTTAGATTTACATCAACCTTCTGATCACCCATATTTATCAGTCCAATCACATTTTCATTATTATTCCATCTTCTGAAAGCGAAAGTAAAATCGTTGGGTGATATATCGATTTCCTCAAAATTTTCGCTATAGAGAGCTGGTGAGCTTGTTCTGATTTCAGCCAATTTTTTATAAAGTTCATAAAATCCATATGGGTCTTGAGCTTTAATTGACGGTCCCGGGAGAAAGATAAACTCTGTTCCGTAAGGATGTCCCTGAGCACCAATTTCTTGACCATTATACACCAAAGGAATTCCATTTAGCGCAAAAATTAGCGTTGCAACCATCTTGGTTCTCTCTTCACCGTGGTGAGTCATAAAATGGTAAATGTCATTATTACCGATAAAACGGAGAATCTTTGCGTTTGGTGAATATCCATTTCCAAAATTTGTAAGTGCATTTCTAAGCTGAAATGCTCGATTATTTTGGTTGCTGCTATTAAAAATGGTTGGGTTAGAAGCTTCACTGTAGAATGTTTGGAAAGTCCAATGAGAAACCCACCCTTCTTCCGCGAACCAATCAAATCCGACATCAAAACTTTCATTAAAAGTTGCAGACCAGGTAGCTTTATCTTCGGCAAGCATCAATATTTCCGGTTTTATACTTTTTAGAGCCAACCGCATCTCTTTTGCAAATTCCGGTGCTCTCGCATTTACACCCCAAATGGCGTCATACCGGTATCCATCTATGTCGTATTTTTTTATCCAGTGCTTAGCGGCTTCTATCATCCATCTTCTAACCTCCGGATTTTGGTAGTTGTACATCACAAGGTCAGTCCAGAAGTAATACATAAATCCTTCCGAAGTGTAATTGTAATGCTGAGAATATGGAGCATTGTCATCATCACGTTTATAAAAATGGTAGTAATGCGAATCTTCCCCGTATTCTTTTGCGTCCTTTGCATATGGGTGTAAAATAGATGAATGATTCTGTACCAAATCGAACAGTACTTTCATCCCTAAATTTTTTGCAGTTTTAATCAGTTCGATCAATTCTTCTTCAGTTCCAAGATCAGTTCGCAATTTGAAATAATTTGTGATGTCATAGCCTTGACCGCCATAAGCCGTGCGCATCACCGGTTGTATCCAAATTGTGTTAATACCCATTTCTCTGATCTCGGGCAGTTTCTTCGTAATTTGAGAGAATTGTTCACGCAGGGTAAATATATAAGGTGTGATCTCATAAATGATCGCGGAATCGATCCAAGCTGAATAATCATTTTTGATGTTGAAGGGTTTTATCGAATTTGAATCTACAGTTACATAGGTGCCAAAGAATGCCGTGTCACTTTCAGAAGTAGTTACAAGCAATCTGAAGTAATATTCACCTGTAGTTGCCTCGCCGGGAAATAAAACAGTCGCGTTAGAATCAGAACCTGTAATGCTTACTTCAGACGGATTATTTTCATCGGTGAACCAATAAAACTCTATCGGTAGCTGTTTGGGATTCTCAACAACCGACGCAGAAATAGTTACTTGATTTCCAGAGACAGTTGGCGTTAATCTCACATCAGGCAGCAAATCATATCCGAGTGTAAGAATTAACGAATCCGATTTCACATTTTCCCCAGAGCTATCAATTTCAACAACGATTATATTTTCATCTTCCTGTAAGATTACCGGAATCGAGAAATGATTATTGGAGATATTGAAATTTATCTGTTCCCCATTAAGAATAAGATTGCCCTGTGGAGAAAAACTACCAGAAACGGATCCATTAATTACCTGATCAACGCTCCAAACTATAGCATCATGTTTATGCAGAGTGATCCCTTGTCCAAGGGAATATAAATTGAATAGTAAAAACAAGATTAACAATAATTGTAATTTCATTAAATTCCTTTTTTTTAAGATTTTGGTAACCTTCCCCATTTGCCAAGAAGTTCTTTTAATCTGTAAAAAGACCTTTTGGGTGACGCATCTTCTCTAACTAATCCACCGTGACGAATAAACGGTCTAAAATCAGAAAAATCATACCAGTTAATAGCTTTGATATTTTTTCGGGAATAGTACATCGTGTATACTTCTTCGAGCCAATCAGCTTGGAGTTCTTCATCCCACCTGCGATGCCAATCGTATGGTGCATCTTTGATATCAATCTCATCCAATTTAATTCCTTGCTCATAGTAGCCGGCAGTTGCACCTATTTCAGTTATATAAATTGGTTTATCAAATTTATCAAAACGCTCAAGTAGTCGAGCGATATCAGATAAATCTCTGTAAGGAAAATATATTTGAATTCCAAGTATATCGAAATCGACTCCACCTTCAATCAAATCTTCCATAAATTTTCTTGGAGAACGCAATGGTCTGTCGGCTTGTTCTTTTGATCTTGCATATCTGCCCCTAGCAGCGTACTCTGCCCATGGACAGCAATTATTGATAAGTGTTTTCACATTCGGATTAACTTCTTTTACGGTGTCACAAGCAAGTTTTGTGATTTCGGTAATCTGTTCGGGTGTATGCCCATGAATGTTAGCCCAATCATGATATTCGTTTACTACTTCCCAACTGCTAATCTTGTCACCATAATGACCTACAACTTCTTCTGTATGCTTTTTAACATAATCTTTTAGTTGCGAAAAGTTCTTTTCTTTCAACCAATCCGGCGTAACGACAGGATGAAACCAAAATAGAGGTCTTCCTTCAATTTGAATATTATTCTCAGTCAACCAGTCCACAATTTCATCTTTAATTCCAAAATTATGATCACCCTCTTTTGGTTCGAATAGTGGATACCAGGTATCCCACACGTAATGAGTGACTGTGGCGAAGTTGAATAATTCTGCAAACCGTTTTGTTAAATCTTCAGATTTTGCCCATATATATTGCCGTGATTCGCAACCGAAATGGACATCGTCTTTTCTATTTTGAATTTCTATCTGCTGCCTAGCGTGTTCAAGTTCAATTTTTTCACCTGCCCAGAGAATATAATTCAAAGCCTTGTTGGCGATTTCACCACTTTTTTCACCATCACCTAAATGTTTACCCGCCTTCTCGTATAGATCTTCACCGAGTGATGAAAGGTGTTCTACTTCCGATGAAAATTTTGTACCAAGTTTTTCATATCGTTTTTTAACTTCACGATTTCTCACTACTCTAGATTTGGCAAATTCATAATTAAGATTTGAGCCTTTAGGGAAATCGTCAATGGCATACAAATCACCGCCATTTGTAGCGTCAAGTACAATATTGCCAAATCCTTCTACAAACCAAATTGCATTAATTGCGAACCTTCTTCCCAAAGTTTCAGTCGGGTCATCAATCACTACCGAGTCTAAATTAAATCTTACTGAGGATTTAAATGGGTCGGCATTTTCATCTGTTAGATAAACCCAGGTAGGCTGTCCCATCCAGGTGTGAGGATAAGCCTTTATTTCAAGCGCGCCGGTTGTTAAAGGAAATATGTTTGATGCATTGCCTATGATCGGCGATGCTGTAATTGCCGCGGAAGCAAACAACCCTTTCTTGACAAAATTTCTTCGATTTGTATTCATGTGATTTCCTTTCATTTGAGATATTTAAACTTTTGTTGTAATTTTAACAAGCGATCTACCGCAGCTTTCTTTTCTCCTTTGGGTGAACGGATAATTCCGCCATGTTTTAAAAATGCATACGGGTCCACAAAATCATACCAATTCGAGGCTTCAATAAATTCTTGGCCGTAAGCATAAGTGAAAGTGTATTCAAGCCAATCAGCTTGAAGTTCTTCATCCCAATGCCGGTGCCACTCGTAGGGATGTTGCGAATAACTTCCACTCTCATCTTCGTTAAATTCTTGTTTAATCCCCACAGATGGAGCGCCGACTTCGGCTAAGTGAGCCTTTTTACCGAACTCTTTATACCTTTCGATTTGTAATATTTGATCTGAAGCTGAACGATGGGTAAAATAAACTTGTATCCCGATGACATCAAAATCAACACCGGCTTCTATAAGTTGTTTGGTAAATTGATGTGGAGTTCTCTGTGGATACCTCGCTTCAATATCATGCCATTTGCCCTTTTGAACATAATCCCCAAATGGGCAGCAATTATTTAAAAGCAATTGTGCATCAGGATTTGTTTTTCTTGCTGTATCAAAGGCGATTTTAGTTAATTCGATAGTCTGATCATGATCAAGCTGCATTTCATTTGCCCAATCGTGCATCTCATTTACAACTTCCCAAACTTTAATCTTATCACCATAATGTGAAACAACCTCATGTACGTGATCTTCCACATACCGCAATAAGTCTTTATAAGATTTTTTCTTGAGCCAATCGGGTGTTACCCATTTGTGAACCCAAAAAAGAGGGCGCCCTTCAATCGTGATTCCTTTGTCTAAAAGTTTATCGAGGAGTTTGTCACGTTCTTTATATTTTTTATTTCCTTCTTCAGGTTCAAAATCGACTAAATCACCCTTTAAATAGTGAGTTATTGTTGCATAGTTGAATAATTCAGTGAATCGCTCAAAGAATATTTTCTCATCCATCTGAAAATATCCTCTAGTATCACAACCGAAAAAGAAATCTTTTCTATAACCAATTTTTGCAACATCAAATTGAGATTTTTCAAGTTCGAGAATATCGCTTACCCAAAGGGCATGCTTTAATGAAATTTGTGCTTTCTGCGCACAGAGTTCTTCGTCAGCAGAAAGATGTTTTTTGGCATTCTCTAAATATTCAAATGAAAGTGTGTGCAAAGAATCAACTTCTCTGGAGGGAATAAATCCTTCATGCGAAAATTTGGAGAACCTATTTTCATTTCTCCTTACACGAGAATTAGCCAATTCATAATTCAGATTGAAGTATTTGGTTTTGCTCTCTTCGAATGAATAATAATCACCTGCATTATCCGCTCCAATAAATAAAAATCCGTACCCTTCGACATTCCAACGGAGGTTGATTCCAAAGAATTTAACACCTGCGGCATCGGTGATTTCGATTCCTTCTCTTGTGAATTGAATATCGGTTTTAAAAACATCCCCAAATCTATCGGATGCAAAAACAAAATTGTCGATATGCGGTCCTTTTCCATTTTGGACGAAGTGTGGTTTGAATATTAATTTTGTTTGATTCATACTAAAATTTCCTTTTTATCCTTTCAATAAGGGAGGTCCCCGGAATTCTTCTCTTGTAAGAGATTGGCACACTTGAATTCCGGGGGTATAGCCCTCAATAATTATAAACTTTTCCAATTTTTCTGTAAGTTTTTCAATCTTTTAAAGATTGGTCTTAGTGGTCCCTCAGGCGATCGCAGAAATCCACCGTTATCAATAAATGAGTAGGGATCAACAAAATCATACCAATTGATTGCTTCTATCCAATCCTGAGCATAAAGTATAGTATATATCTGTTCCATCCATTCAGCCTGCAATTCATCATCCCAATGTCGATGCCATGGATATGGAAGTTCGGGCAAACTAACTTCACCCGACATTATTGACTCTCTCGTCGGTCCGGCAGTCGTACCAATTTCAGTAATCTGAACCGGTCGTCCGTATTTTTTCAATCGTTCGGTCATGCGGATATTATCTGCGAGGTCCCTGTTGGTATATTGAAAATAGAGCTGCTGTCCGGTTATATCGAAGTCAACTCCGGCTTCATGGCACATTTTTATAAACCGATGCGGCGTGATAATATCATACCTTTCAGGAACTATGCTCCAATCCATCAACATTACATAATCAGCTTGAAGGCAACAATTATTTATTAATCTATGAACATTTGGATTTGTATCTTTAGCTACATCTGCAATCAAACCGGCAATTTCAACCATTTGATCGGGAGTTAATTTTAGCGGATTACCGGGATCATGTGCTTCATTAATAATTTCCCAAGCATACATATCCTCACCGTAGTGGCTTACAACCTCTCTTGTATGCCGCTCGAGATATTTTAGTAATTCAGGATAACTTTTATCTCTCAGCCATTGTGGTGTGCAGCAATCGGTTGACCAAAATATGGGTCGTCCTTCTACTGTAATGCCTCTTTTTTTCAGTTCACGTACTTGCTCATCCCTATCGAGATAAGTGTATTTCCCTTCCTCTTGTTCAAAACGTGGCAAGTAATGAGTGATAGTTGCGTAATTAAAAACATCACTATACATATCAAGGAAATAATCTTTATCCATATGTGGATATCCTTTAGTGTCGCAACCGATAAAGAAATCCGGGCGATAACCTCTTGAAATTACATCTTTCCGAGCTTTATCCAGTTCAAGTTTTTCACCACCCCACATTGAATAATAAAGTGATTTTTGAGCAAGCTGAGCACGCTTCCATTCGTCATTGGGAACCTTCTTCGCATCGTGAAAATATTCTTCACTCAAATCGAGATATGCTTTGATATCTTTTTCCGGTTTATAACCTTCTTTAATAAATTTATTGTAACGCTCACGATTTTTTACGAGTCGTGATTTTGCGAGTTCGAAATTCAGATTAAACTGTTTTTCGTTCCCAATTGAAGGCAATTCATAATATTCACCGCCGTTATCGGCAGTCATATAAATGAAACCAAAACCTTCGACATTCCAGCGGACATCAACACCAAATTTTTCACGACCTGCAGAGTCCGAAATTTTCACACCATCCGGGTACGCAAAAATATTTGAGTAGAACGCATCCCAATTCTCATCACTCGCGAAAGCCCATTGAGGGAATGCCCAATCTTTTTCTCCAAGCTCTTTAAGTGATTTTACCATTCCATAGTGCGGACCGCTGCCTTCCTGAACAATATAAGGTTTAAAGATTGCTGTTCCTTTTTCCGTACTTTGGGGAACTTTTGGTTTTGTAAAAATTGTAGGCGCTGATAAAATTGTGTTTGCCGTAACCAAACCACCCACACCGGCAATGCTCGATTTTTTTATAAAGTCTCTTCGTTTCATTATTATCCTTTTTTTATTCCGAGTGATTTCCAATTATTTTGTAAATCGATAATTCTATTAAAGACTTCCTTTTTCTCACCTTTTGGTGACTCGAGTAAACCGCCTCCCTTAATCCAGGAATGAGGATCTACGAAATCATACCAGTTAACCGCTTCCATATAAGGTTTGCTGTAGATCAATGTGTAAAGTCCTTCAACCCATTCTGCTTGGAGATCTTGATCCCAATGACGATGCCAGATATAGGGTTCGGTTGGTAAATCAAGACGACCTGAATTAATAGAATCTTTTGTCGGACCGGATGAAGCTCCCACCTCAGTTATTTGAACAGGTTTACCAAATTGCTCTGTGCGTTCGAGCATAATGATTGTATCCTGCAGATCGCGGTAAGGGAAATACATTTGCTGACCTGTTATAGTAAAATCCACTCCGGCTTCAACTAAATCTCGCATAAATTGAGTTGGAGTTCTTTGAGGATATTTCGCATCGAGTTCACCCCATTTTTTCAGTTGAACAAACTCTGCAAACGGACAACAATTGTTGATTAATCTGTGAACGTTAGGATTAGTATCCTTTGCAACATCACAAGCTAACTTTGCTACCTCAACCAATTGTTCAGGTTTAAGCTGAAGTTCATTTGCCCAATCATGCGCTTCGTTTATAATTTCCCACGCATACATCTTATCGCCATAATGACTAACAACCTCCCTTGTATGAGATTCAACATATTTTAATAATTGATCGTATGATTTATTCCGCAGCCAATCCGGTGTAGTGGTTTTATAGAAATAAAATAAAGGTCTGCCTTCAACAGTAATATTATTTTTCTTTAATTCATTTAAAACGAAGTCTCTCAAGCCAAATTGCTTTTTACCTTCCACCGGTTCAAAGTCTTGATAATAGCTGCTGTTCAAATAGTGTGTAATCGTCGCATAATTAAAAGCTTCCGTAAAACGTTCCATAAACAAATCGGAATCCATTGCATAAAACGCACGTGCATCGCATCCGATAAAAAAATCGGGACGATAACCGGCCTTAAGAATAGCTGAATTTGCTTTTTCCAATTCCAGCTTTTCTCCTGCTACCATCGCATAGTAAAGCGAACTTTGAGCAAGCTGCGAAAATTTATATTCGTTGTCTTTAGATTTCTTTGAATCTTCCAAAAGTTCTTCGGAAAGGTCAAGTAATGAAACGACTTCTCTCGAAGGTTCAAAATTCCCTTTGCGTTTTCTATTTCTATAAACTCTGCTTTTTGCTAATTCATAATTAAGGTTTAGTTCTTCAGTTTTTCCTTTTTCGGGAAGCGTATAATATTCACCACCGTTATCTGCTGTTATAAAAATGTATCCGAAATTTTCAACGTGCCAGCGTATGTCGATCCCAAACTTTTCTGTTCCCTCTGTATCGCTGACCACGACTCCCTTATTATCCGCGGTTATATTTGAATGGAATGCATCCCAATTATGATCCGAAGCATAAGCCCAATCAAGTAAATGTGGACCTTTACCGCTTTGAACAAATACCGGTTTAAATACTAATCGTCCTTTCTCAGTATTAGTATTTGTTCGTTTTTGCGTAATCACTGTTGGAGCTCCAATCAACGAACTTGCACCGACTGTAAGTCCTACACCGGTAACCATTGTATTTTTAAGGAAATTTCTTCTTTTCATGCTGCATTCCTTTGTTTGACCTTGTTATAACTCATTTTAAATTTTACTTAATTAAATAGAATTTATCAAATTAGTTTATCAACAACCTTCTTAAATCTGTGAAACGAATCTTTCTTTTCACCTTTTATATTTTTTAACAAAGCGCCATTTTGCATATAAGAATGTGGTTCAACAAAATCGAACCAGTTACCCGCTTTGATGTAAGGCTTGCTGTAAATCAAAGTATAAATCTGTTCAATCCAATCGCCCTGCGTATTTTCATCCCAATGATGATGCCACAGATAAGGTTCTTCAGGTGGGAATGGCTGCTCGGTCATTTTCACTGAATACTCTGTGGGACCACCCGGACATCCGATTTCTGATATATGCATCGGCTTACCGAATTCTTCGTAGCGTTCAATTAGCATAATTGTATCCTGCAAATCTCTGTAAGGGTAATACATCTGCTGTTCAATTATGTCGATGTCAATTCCGGCATCTAAAATATCTCTTGTAAATTGAACCGGAGTTCTTTGCGGATGAACAGCCGGCGAACCTGAATAACTTTTCATAGCGACATATTCGGCAAAGGGACAGCAGTTATTGATTGTTCTTTTTACTTTAGGAACAGTTTCTTTTGCTACATCAGTTATAACTCCGGTAATTTCGCTAATCTGTTCATGATCGAGATGAAATTCATTTGCCCAGTCATGAAGCTCGTTAACCATTTCCCAGGCATACATTCTTTCTCCAAAATGCCCAACTACCTCTCTTGTATTTTTATCAACATATTTAAGTAATTGATCATAACTCATTCCACGCATCCAATCTGGCATGCAGCAATCGTGAAACCAGTAGAGTAATCTGCCTTGCGATTTCACTCCATATTCACCAAGTGTATCAACTAAATGATCACGAATTGCATAATTATGCTTACCCATCTGCGGTTCAAAATCGCGGTTAACTGCGTTATTGCTTTGAGGTACGAAAGTGATATTAGCATAATTAAATAACTGCGTAAAGTTTTCTAAAAATATATCCTGATCCATCTGGTAAAACGCGCGAGCATCACAACCAATAAAGAAGTCTTTACGTTTTCCCATTTTTTCAATTTCATAATCTGCTTTATCTAGTTCCAGTTTTTCAGAGGCCCAGAGAGCATACATCAAACTTTGCTGAGATAGCTGAGCACATTTCACTTCATCACTTTTATATTTCGTAGCATCTTCAAAAAGAGTTTGAGAAAATGCATGGAGCCCTGCAACTTCAGTAGATGGATTCCAACCATTGCTTGAGTGTAATTCTATCCTTCTCGCATTTCTTTCTACTCTACTTTTTGCAAATTCATAATGAAGAATAAATTCATGTGATTTCCCTTCCGGCGGAAGCTCGTAGAGTATCCCACCATTGTCTGCAGTAATGTTTGTGTATCCGAATCCTTCTACATTCCATCTGGCATTAATTCCAAATTTCTTCTTGCCTTTTGAATCTGAAATTCTAATCCCTTTGGAATCCAATGCAATGTTTGAATAAAAAGTATCCCAATCTTTGTCAGTCGCCCATACCAAATCGTAAATATGCGGACCTTTGCCTTTTTGAATAATAACCGGCTTAAACAAGAGTTCCCCTCCCAAAGTGTTTTGCTGAACCTTGGATTTGGTAAAGATTGTCGGCGCCGAAATTAAAGAGTTAGTAGTTGCAACAGCACCAACCCCGCCAATAATTGTATTTCGCAAAAAATTTCTTCTGTTCATTTCTTACTCAATTCGATATTCCATGAAATCTTGGTTCCTTAACTATAAATAAGAACCAAAAAGCGGACAATGCCGCAAAGATACCGGCAATTACAAATACAGGAATGTACCCGTAAATATCAGCCAGCCAACCGGCAAAAATTCCCGATAGCACAAAAGGGACAGTAATTACATTTGATAAAGAGACGTAAGTAGAAGTTTCTTCTTGTGGAGAAAGTTCGGCTACAATTGTGATTCGCGAAACCTGGATAAGTGCTATAGTCATTGCAGAAAAAACAAATACTGAATAGTATAGTTCAAGAGTTTGAATGAATATGGCAAGTATGCACGCAATAAAGGTAAAAAGTGCTCCAAAAAACAAATTAATTCTATGTCCGTATCTATCGGCAAGCAAACCAAAAACGAGACTAGCGAAAACAGTTGCAATCATCATTACGATTGTAAAATCACCTGCATATCCTGATGTAAGATTAAATTTTTCAAAAGCATAAACAGTATAAAATGCATTAGCCATACCTGCCAATATCATAAGTACATCAGCAATTAAGTAATTGCGATAGTTCACTTGGCTTTTTAAGATGTGCGGTAGACTTTTTAAAAATTCTTTCCAGTGAATTGATTTAGCAGCAGTATTAACTTTTTCTTCCTTCAATAGAACAAGAAAC
Organism: Melioribacteraceae bacterium; assembly: GCA_021739765.1. Lineage (GTDB taxonomy): Bacteria > Bacteroidota > Ignavibacteria > Ignavibacteriales > Melioribacteraceae > JAIPBD01. The sequence continues at coordinate 158,336 of JAIPBD010000007.1, read as the reverse complement.
AAATAAGAAATCATCATCATGAGAAAGGCAATTCCAAAAAGGAGAGAAAAATTAGCCGGGTACTGAATATTATCGAGAACTTGCTTTGCGGCGTACCCTGCGAAAATGCCCATCACTGCACCAAGGGTGACTCTAAAGGCAAAAAGCCTTCCACGGATATGAGTCGGAGTAATTTTAGTAAGCAAATCAAACCATGCTGGTAAATTCATTCCACCCCCAACAGAGGCAAGTAGAAAACCTAAGAAAAAAACGATAAGCCCTAAATTTGCATCTATTTTATAAATAATTAAAAAGCTTAGGATTGATAACAATAACCACGGCAGTCTTTGCATTAAAGCCGTCAACATTACAACTTTTTTCTTTGACTGCTGACGTCTTACATAATTAGCTGTAAAAATCTGTGGTAAATGAAAACCGATAACCCAAACTACAGGGATAAGTCCAACGGCTAAGTTTGTGCCGCCTATTTTTTTTACGTACACAGGAATCACGGTATTTAATGCGACAAAATTCATTGCAAATGCGAATATCGCTCCATCCCAAATGTTGAGAAAAAAATTGCGTTTTACATATCCCGTCCAATTGTAAGAAGGAAGCGAAAACTTACCCACAGTAAACCTTAACCTCTTTAGCTTTTAGTTTGAACTCACAAGAAATATCATTCTCATTTTGATTAAGTTTTATTTTCTCACCAGTGAACTGCTCTGTCAACTCTACAGCCTTATCGTTTTTAAAGGTTACTTTGGAACTAACTTCCCTATCTTCTTTATTTTGAAGAATAAGCATCAAGGTTTTTCCATCTTTTAATGTGTCGACTCTTACTCGTATATCATCATCAATTTTTGGTTTATTTAACTTAATAGCATATTCAACTAATGATGGGAAAAGTCTTCCGTTTTCATCTAAACCTTTTGTGTGATAAATCATTCCCGTATAGGACCCGATTTGAATTGCCTTACCATCACCAAAAGAGTTTATTGTGATTGCCGGCCTACCATCATTAAATTGTGCTAAAGGTTCGGCAGTGTTTAGTTCAAAAGTCTCCTTAACAAAACTTCCAGTAACTTTTGTGCCTTTTTTGATAAATGATAAATCAACGGTTAATTCAATTTCCACCTCGTTATTCTCATCGGATGGTTCTACTTCCTTTTGTTTAAGTCCAAATACCTCATGCAATCCATAACCGGGAACTATTTTTTCATGATGTCCCCCTTCTTTATTCCATCCGGCAGTATAACTTTCACTTATTAAAACACCACCTTTATTTACCCAATCTTTGATTTGTTTAGCAATCATTTCATCAATCAAATATGGAAATGGAATTACGAGCACTTTATAATTATCAAGTTCCCCCTTTTTAAAATCTTTTGGATGTAGAAAATCACAGGTAATATTTCTTTCATATAACGCTTTATGAATTCCGAGAATTGAATCTGTTGCACTGTTCTCTTTACCGGTTGATGCCCATGCGAACACTTGATTTTCGGGATTGTACATAATGGCTGCTTCTGCCTTTTCCGGTTGGCCGTCCATTACCAAATCAACATTATTCTGAAGAACTTTTCCAACTTCAGCATAACTCTCTAAGTGGGAGGTATCATGACCATCAAGAAACGAGAGTCCCCATGTCGGAGCTTCTCTTCCAAGAATCTCAGGTTTATACTGCCAGAAAATAAACCCTTTTTGATTACCAGCAACACCGCTGAATACAAACTTTTTGATATCATCTGCGGTGATTAATTTTGGTAAATCTAAAGTATAGCCGGGCAACATTAACATTTCGGCGGATATTACAGGCTTGCCTCTTGCGCATGAACGAAGTATATCGATCATTGCCGCATCATCCATCTGGGTAAATCCGTGGAGGTCACCATACTGTCCAACATTCCAAGGATCGTTCGCAGTTGAAGTTACCGGGAACCCTTGAATAAATACATGATGACACATTAGTGGATGTTTGCCTCGATCAATTTCTTCTGCCACTTCAAATCTTTTCTTAACATTTTCACCAAGCGTATAGACAAAAAACATTCTCCAATCGATGATATCATTAAACGTGTTTCTGGTTATTGGAATCTCAGCATCATAAAATGATTTATAATTTCTATTCCATGCTCTATTCAACTCTTCAAGAGATTCATATTTACTGCTTAACCATTTTCGAAATTTCGTTTTACAGTTATCGCAGAAGCAGAGCATGTCACCCATTTTATTAAGATCATTGGCATAATCTCTCATTTCTGCCATGCTGCTAGTTAGTTCTGGTTCACTTCCCACATTCCAAATTTCTAAAGCTGGATGATCTTTATATCTTTCTATCGCCACTTTCAGAAATTCATAAAAATGTCCCATAACTCCGTCATGATTAAAACAATAGCCAAGTCCACCAATTTGCCGATGAGGTTGTGACTGAGGGCCAATTTTCCTTCCACTCAAAGTAACCATAGAGGCATCTGAGTACTCTTTATAGATCCAAGCCGGGGCAACATCAAAAATTGTGTTAAGCATAACTTTTAAGTTATACTTTTGCGCTAGGTTCATTAATTCGTCAATATCATCAAAATAATATTCGCCTTTTTCCGGATTATTCCACCGCCATTGAATCCAATATTTAACCGTATTGAATCCTAATTCAGACATTCGTTTTAAATCCCTATCCCAATCTTCTTTATGTGGTGATGGTGCTCTATAGTATTGAGACCCGAATGGGACATAATTTTTATCTTTCAATAAATTTCTCATTAAAAACTCCTTAAAATTTTATATCACAAATTGAGATAAATGTTTTAATCCCAGTTGTAAACCTCTCTTAGTTTTTTCAACTGAACCTTCCCAAACAGGATCTTCGTGTTCAATTGAAAGCACTTTATTATAGTCTTCTTCCTGTAAAGCAGAAATAAATTTCTGCCAATCAATTTCGCCCCAGCCCGGCATTCTATAACGCCACCAGCCTGATTTCCATGGTGTGGGATTTACTTGCTCACCGAAAATTCCAAATTTGTAAACGCCGTCATCTAATATTTCCGTGTCTTTAGCGTGAGCGTGGAATATCTTTGATTTGAATTCTCTCAATGCTGCAATATGGTCGATACCAAGCCAATATAGATGTGAAGGATCAAAGTTAAGCCCAAAGTTATCACTCGTAACTTCGTTAAACATTGCTTCCCAAAGTTCGGGTGAATATGCATAATTTCCGGGAAGACCAAACTTTACCCAGTTTTCCATCGGGCAATTTTCGATCATAATTTTTCGCCCTTTGTCCTCAGCATATTTTAAAATCTCACGGAATATTACCCCAATCTCTTTCATATTTTCGGCAGGAGACTTATCTGGTGTGCTCCCTACGAAAGTCCCAACAAGTTCAACATCCAGTTTCTCTGCGGTATCAATTACACTTTTTAAGTGGTTGATATTGTATTTTCTTTTCTCTAAATCCGGATGCAGATTATTCTCGTAGAATGCCATCGCGGAAATTTCCATATTATGTTCAGCAAATAAATCTTTCACCCTGATTGAATCGTCCACAGTAAAGTTCGCGGCATCTATCTGTCTGGCCTGATAATCTCGATCGCTTTCAACCGGCCATGCTGCAAGTTCAAGGGTATTGAAACCCGCATCCGCAGACCACTTCACCATTTCTTCCAAACTCAAACTTGGGAAACAAGCTGTGATGTAACCTAATTTCATTTTAACTCCGTTTATCTTTATGTATAAATTCCTTTTATACTTCAACCCACTTTTGATCTTGATTACTTTTTATGATTGCTTCAACAATTTTATTTTCGACATGTCCATCGGCAAACGTCGGGAAATCCACATGATCTTTATTTGGATCTTTCCCATTGCGAATGAAATCATAGAAATTAGCAAAGGAATTCTTGGGACCATCCGGATAACCTTCAGGGTGCCCGCCTGGATATGCAGCATATTTTCGAACACTTTCATCAATCAACGATGGATCTTTTATCAAGACTTCGTTTGGTTTTTCTCTGTAACCGATCCACATTTCATTAGGTCTTTCCTGATTCCAAGCAATAGCTTTTTTGCTTCCGTCAATTTCAAAACTAAAATGATTTTTTCTTCCTGCACTCACCTGTGAAACGGTAAATACTCCTTGAGTACCATTTTCTAATTGAATTAATATTGAACCTGCATCTTCCGTTTTAATCTCAATTTCGTTGTAATCAGTAGAAGCCGATTCTTCCTTACCTTCGAAAGTTTCAACTTCCTTTGTGGGCTTTTTACGTTTAGTATGGATTGTAATAAGATTGGCAAAAACACGATTAATCTTATGTCCAGTTACAAATTGAATCAAATCACACCAGTGAGATCCGATATCTGCCACAGCTCTTGAAACTCCGCTAAGTTCGGTTTCTAATCGCCAATTGTAATCCGTATCGAAGTAGAGCCAATCTTGCAAGTAATTGCCATGAACCAAATAAAGATTTCCTAAATTTCCTTTTTCTATTTCTACCCTGGCATTTTGAATTAATGGATAAAACCTATAATTGAAATTAACTGCATTGACTACATTATTTTCCTTAAGAAGATTAAGCAAATCTTGAGATTCTCTGGAAGTTAGAGTTAGCGGTTTTTCTGAGAATATATGCTTACCCGCTTCAATTGCTGCTTTATTAATCTCAAAGTGAAGAAAATTCGGAGTACAATTATGCACCGCCTGTATCTCCCCATCCGTCATTACATCACGCCAGTCTTCATAAAATTTTTCAATAGAGTATTTTTCTTGTAATGCTTTCGCAGAAGGTCGATCGTCTGAAGAAATTGCAACTACATCAACCCCACCGATTCTTTGCAATGCTTCGATGTGAGCACCGCCCATAAATCCAGAGCCGATGACTGCAGTTTTTATTCGTTTCATACTTATACCTTATTTAATTTTTTCGCTCTTCGAATCATTTTATAGGTTTCAGGTGTATCCATTTCCTGCTCATATCCATATAAACTTAAGGAAGGTATTACATTTAATTTAGCGTAAGATTCTTCTTGAAGTTTAAACATCGGATCAGATGTGTGCTTTGTTAAAAGATGAGCAGTAAATTTTGTGAAGTCTCCAAACAAGTAAGATGAAATTGGATGCACATTTCGCCACTGTACATTATCATCCATTCCATGTACTTCGGCAATACTGTCTATACCATGTATTTGCACAACCGGCAATCTCGGTAATACTCTTTCATTTATACCTTCACCGGCAAAAAGTACGTGTGGAAATTCTTCTTGTAATCTCTTGATGTGATCGTGCATACCTTTTATAAAATTAGGACCATCACTATTATTAAACGCCAGCAATGTTTGGTCTACAAAAACAGCATCCAACTTATATTCATCGATTAATTTTCCTAGAACTTTTGTCATATAATCACCCCACTCTTTATAGCCGGGATTCATATATGCAAAGAAAGGTTCGGGAAGCCAGTCACCGTCAATATCCAAACCCCAGGTAAGCTCTCTTCCCCAAGGGTCGCGAGTTATAAACTTTTTAAACTCTTCGTATTTGGGATGAACAAATGTCATTGCCAGAATATTTGTATGAATCATTACTCTGTAACCCAATTCATGCGCGGTCTTAATCAGTTCACCAAATTTTTCAGGACCGCCGCATTGTTCACTTGGGTCATAATTTGGAGCCTTTGAGTCGACGCCATTTTGAGCAAAACCGGGTAAATAAAGTAAGGTTTCTTCTGGCTTATGAAAATCTTTCCATTGATTTATTCTATCAATCATCTGCTCAAAAGTATGATGAGCCTTCTGGCCTTTTCTTGCACCCCACAATTCTAAAACAAAATTTATGTTGTTCATCCATTTAGGAAAATGAGGATGATTTTTGTAATTAACTAAATCGAAGTTTTCTTTCATCCAGTTTTTATGAAGATCAACGCCACTTTTCCAATCTCCTTCAAACCCTTCAATAATAAATTCATTTTGCAGTTCATTGGAAATCAATGGAGCAGGAGCTTCAAATCCATATGTTATCGCAAAACTATCCGATTCCTTTGTTACTCGAAGTAGTTTAAGATCATTTGATTTATCTTCCGAACGGAGAATTATTCCACCGCTATTAGTTTTACCAATTACAAATTGAGAATTCCACCAAAATGGATATTTGTAAGAAAGTGTTTTCCCTTTCGGCATTTCTTTAGTGATTTGTTGTCCGCCGAGGGCAGGTACAAGAACTTCTTCAAAATTAAATCCATTAATTTGCCACTCCACTAACCAAATTGGAGAAGCAGCCTTAGCGTGAATTGCCGCTCTTATTCCTCTCCCATTCTTGATGAATTTGAGTTGAGCAGAATTCTCTTCATCCTCAAAATTTAGAGTTACAGAATCATCTTTAACCTCAGATGAGGTAATTTTCTCGAGTACAACCGGATCGGAAACTGCATCGCGCGTACGGATGACAATTTTTTGATTCCCGTTTGCACAAACCTTTGTGCTTTCATTTAAAATAAAAAGACCATCAATAGAAAAGTCTTCTGCAAAATTGATTCTTAACGAATCTGCATCGAATGTAGTAGTCATATTAACCGTATTTATTTTTCAAAATTGAAGTTCGAATTCAGTTATTTCTTTTTTATAAACATCTTCTTTTGGTGTACCTTTTCTAAATATCACAAAATATGAAGAAGCATCCTTCCCAACAGGAAGACATGCTCCATGCCAAACAGCTATATCAATTACAACAACTTCTCCAATACAAACTTGGAATGCTTCCGAGGCATCTTCCTCTTCTCCCTCTATTAGAAGAGGTAATACAAAAGGTGCATCAATTGGGATTAGTATCTCGGGCGTTAATAAATGTCTCTCCATTCCATTAATAATATTTTTGGGCTGCTTATAGACAGTACATATTCCAATCTCAGTAGCACCATCAATTTCATAGTTTGCAATATCAGACCAGAATTTATAATCAACTGCTTGAGCTGTCGGTTCACTTTTTGGTGACTTAACAACTTTTCCGAATTTCTTAAAGTTGTCTTCGGTTATTTGTTTTGGTTTTATTACCATCCTAACTTTCCGACTTATTGATAATTCATTTTTCATAAACCGTTGAAACGGTTATTATATATTTTTCTTATCATTAACCCACGACATAAGTCGTGGATTAATTTATAATTACTTATTTTTTAATCTCGATAACAGCTATCTCGCCACCTTTAAGAGTAACATCTTTAAGCATAGATTGATTATCACTTTTTTCAACTGAACTAAATTCTTGATGGTTGCCAACAGCATCATAAAGAGTAGCCGAACCACTTAGAGCAGAAGGAAGAGTATAGGTAATAGTTTCAACTCTTTCATCTTTCACGGCTCCGGTTTTATCATCACTTCGTTTATCATATTGAACTGTCTGCAGCCAAGCGAATAGAATCATGTCGCCATTTTCTCTTTCAAAAGCTACAAAGCGGCTGTCAGTTCCTTCTTTTGCATTCGAAGTAACTTTTTCGTCAATACTTTTTACCGGCTGCATTAAAAGTTCATTCACAAAAATTAATGCTTTGTTTGCAGGCTTAGGTGAATGATCAGCATAGGCTATACCTAAGTGTTTATTATTGTAAATATCTCCAATCACTTCGTCACTTGGAGGAAGGTCTTTAATTTCATACCAAGCCATTGCATCTATCTGTCCGGTTGATCTAACCAATGCAACTCTTTTTGTTAAATCAACTGCTTGATATTCCGGTTTGTGTTCATAATCGTAATAAGCTGAATAAGATGTGGAAACTGTTGAACCTTGCTTAAATGTACTGTATCCAACTTCAGCCATCCAAATCGGTTGCTTATTACCATATTCTTTAACAACATTATATACATCATTTATATAATCGGTTATTTCTTCAACCGGATTTTCATGCCAAGTTTCGAAATAATTGTGACAGTTAACAACATCAATATATGGGCTAACACCATGATCTTTAAATAATGCTTCGATCCATTCAGGTTTATATGCGATACCACCCAAAACAACTTTCGCTTCCGGATCGGCACGTTTTACAGCATCTGCACCGATTTTAGTAAATTCGGCAAATTGTGCTACATCTTCTGTTCTCCAGTAAATCCAAATATCCGGTTCGTTCCACAATTCCCAAGTCTTGATACGATCTTTGTAGCGGGTTACTAAATCGAACATAAACTCGCCCCATTGCTCCATATCAACAGCAGGAACATTCCAATAGAGAGCTGAATCTGCCGGTTCGGTTGAATTCCAAGCGGGGGTATAACAAACATAAGGAATCATTGTAATACCATAATCATCAACACCGGTTTTTACAAAATCATCCCAAAAGAGCCAATCATATTTATCTTTTTCGTATTCAATAGCATCCCAGCCAAAAGATATTCTGAGATAATCAATATTGGATCGTTTTAATAAATCAAAATCGTTCACGTAAATTTCACGAGTTGTAGTTTCTTCAGGCCAATCTTCACAGAGACCTAAAGGCATATGATAATACTCGGCTGAATTTTTGGTAAGAAGTTTATCGTACATCAATTTTTCAGTCTTAGCTTTTTGTCCTTCAGAACTGCATGAAATCAGCAGCATTCCGGTAAAAATCATAATCAGTAGTTTTTTCATTGTGCTTTCTCCGTTTGTATTAGTTTACTTTTATTCAAATTCTTCATTCCAAAAATCTTTACGCCAAGCAAATTTTTCTAAAGCTTTTATCTCATCATTTGAAAAATAATTACCATCGCTAGCCGATGTATTCATCTCTGCTTGGTTAAAATTTCTTATACCGGGTATTACTGTAGTGACAGCTTCATTGCTTAAGCAAAACTTCAGTGCAAAATCGGCAGTGGTTAATTTTGGATGATTTTCATCTTTGTATTTATTTATCTGATCAACTTTTTCAATTGTCCGTTTTAAGTTGTTTCCTCTAAAATAATGCTGACGAACATCGCCATCAGGAAAAGTTGTTCCTAAATTATACTTACCGGTCAAAGCTCCTTCATCAAATGGAACACGAACAATCACTCCAATTTTAAGTTCTTTACAAACTTTTAATGTATTCCAAGCCGGAAACTGTTCAAACAAATTATATATCAATTGTATTGAATCGATTTTCCCTTCTACCAGAGCTCCGATAATGTAATAGGGTGTAATATCAGGTACCGATGCTCCGGATGCTCTGATCTTACCTTCTTCTTTTAGTTGTTCAAAAGCTTCAAACCATTCAACTTGAGCGTTGAATCTTGTTGACCATGTATGAAACTGATAAACATCCAAATAATCACGTTGTAATCGTTTTAGAGATTTTTCACATTCTTCAATAATGTATTCCTTCGGGAAAGCTTCTCGCGCATCGTAATCAATTCTAGGCGGCCAATCGAATTCTTTTGGTGGAACCTTCGTTGCAACAAAAATCTCTTCGCTTCTTTCTTTTAGTACCTTCCCGATTAGTTCTTCACTATGCCCGTCACCGTAACCTTGTGCAGTATCAATAAAATTTACACCTAGATCAATTGCTCGATGCAGCGCTTTGATAGATTCGGCATCGCTTTGCGGACCCCATCCTCCTCCGATTGCCCATCCACCGAAACCAATCTCAGAAACCTGCCAATCTAATTTCCCAAACTTTCTATATTTCATTCAATCTCTAATATTTCCGGATGTTTAGTTAACATTAATTTAGCTTGATCTTCTCTACCTGTATCTTTCAATCTTTGGATATATTCTTTCAATCCAAAGCGTGTGTGCATCGGTCCGCCTTCATTAATTACAAACCACATTGGGTCATGGGGATGTTTTGCAGACCGCATCATTTCACCATGCCATTCTTCCAAGTATCTCATCGCTTTGTCTACCAATTCGGGTTTTTCTTCGGCTAAATTTCTTTGTTCGTGCGGGTCATCTTTTATGTTGAAGAGCATAAAGTCAGGATAATTATGATAACCGTCGTGGTACGAACGAATACAGATATAATCACTGAATCTTACCGAACGCTGACAAGTATGAGCACCTTGCGAGAGAACTAAATAATCTCGTCCCTCATCACTTAATTTTTTTATACTAACTGCATTACTTTTTGCATCCCAGTTGTTTGGAGTTTTTGAACCGGCAAACTCAACTAATGTTGCTCCCAAGTCAAATTGATAATGAAGTGCATCAAACCTTTTTCCTTTTAGTTCTTCTGTTATTCCAGGCCATTTAATTATGTACGGTACTCTTGGAGTGACATAATCTGCGGTTTGGTGATCGTAATAAATATTTAGTTCACCTAAATTTTCGCCGTGGTCTGCGGTAATAATTATGGTCGTTTCTTCAAATACATTTTGTTTCTTTAATTCATCAAGAATCATCTTAATGTGATCGTCGGCATATTTAATTCCGGTATCATAACCATCAAACATTTTACGTGCTTCTTCGATTGATGAAATTTGACTTGGCTGACGAGGATACTTTTCGGGATTGTTATAGGGATGTTCTTCTCCGTAACCTAAACCTTCTTGAGCCGACCATGATCCGGCTCCTTTCCAATGTTTTTGTCTTACCTCTTCCGTGTACCATTCCGGTAAAGGATCCTCTTTAAATGGTTCACCATATTCTTCCGGGACTCTATATGGTGTATGCGGATCCCAAAGATTAATATGTAAAAACCAATTATCATTTTTTGCATTGCGCTGCAACCAATCTTTTGCAATAGGCATAATTTCTTCAGCGCCTTCTTCTCCAATTCCGCCGGTATTGTACATTTCGTTAAATCCGGCATACCATTGATAAGAAGAATGTCGTTCGGCAAATGGTGAAATTGTTACTGTTTTTAATCCGGCTTTTCTAAATTGATTAGCCCAGCATGAATCCCCTAACTGGGAGAAGAACCAACGTCCCTTACCCTCTTTAAATAAATCACCGGCAGTATCTGAATGAGCAATTAACCCATTATGAATTCCGAATTGTCCGGTTAATAAAGCATTTCTGCTAGGTGCACAAGGTGCATCGGAAGTATAACAATTAGTAAAACGTATCCCTTCGTTTGCGATTGCGTCAATATTAGGACTGGTATTTCTATGATAGCCGTAACATCCCAAATGGTCAGGTCGCAATGAATCGATATCGAAATAAATTATTCTCATCCAATATTTAATCTGAGTTATCCAAATGTGACACCCGAGACCAAAATTATATTTGCAAATGCGGTAGCTTCGCCGGTGCGAACAAAGGCTACATCGCCATTTTCACGAGTTAATCTTTTAAATTCTTCATGTGTAACTTCTTCAAACTCTTTTCCAGGCAGCAAGTTTTTAATTTCGCTTAACATTCCGTTATTCCCCGAGACAAGTTCTTTTGCTATAATTACCCTCTCTACTTCTAATTCTTCGAGTACTACCTTTAACACATCAATAAAACGGGGAATATTTTTTGTTAACGCTAAATCAACAACATAAGCATCTTTAGGAATTGGTAATCCGCTATCACAAATAACCAATTTATCAGTATGCCCCATCGTTGCAATTATATGAGAAAGTGGTGCATTTAAAACTCCCGACTTTTTCATTTTAATCTCTCCTACATTTATCAATAATTAGAGTAATGCCTCTACCTCTTTAAAAGTTGGCATCGAATTTTGAGCTCCAGCTTTTGTAACCGAAAGAGCGGCAGAACAATTTGCAAAATGAATAGCTTCATCAATGGATTTACCAATCGATAAAAGATATGCCAACGCACCGTTAAAACTATCACCTGCTGCTGTTGTATCAACCGCATTTACTTTCTGTGTAGCAAAGTGTACCGTCCGCTCATTATTTACTAAAAGGGAACCTTCTTTTCCAATTGTAACAATTACGTTTGCAACTCCTCTTTCTAATAAAACTTTTGCAGCTTGCTCAGCAGAGGAGTTATCGGATATTGTCTGACCACTTAATATTTCTAATTCTGACACGTTAGGTGTTATATAATCTATTTTTGATAGGAGGTCATCTTGAAGTTCGGCAGCTGGAGCCGGATTTAGTATAAAAATAGAATCGTTCTCTTTTGCTAATCGAGCAGCAAGAGCCACTGTATTAATTGGGATTTCTAATTGTGTTAACACCACTTTTACTTTTGAGAAGTAATCTTTGTTTAGCAACAAATCTTCTTCTTCGAACATCATATTACTTCCCGAGATAACTATGATCTCGTTTTCACCTTTACCATCCACACTAATCAAGGCGACACCTGTGTGTGCATTTTTTTCAACAATTACATCTTTAACATCAACACCATTTTCAGAGAGAGATTTATCCAGTAAATCATGAAAGTCATCATTACCCATTTTACCCAAGAAGTAAGTCACACCACCAAGTTTTGCACAGCTGACGGCTTGGTTAGCCCCTTTACCACCTGGGAACATTTCAAATCCTCTTCCGAAAATTGTCTCACCTGGTTTTGGAAATCTTTCACTCGTTACAACAAGATCCATATTGGCACTGCCAACAACTAGAATACCTTCTTTATTCATTTTTAGGCTCCACAGTACTATAGTTCAATTTTATACTCCGGTGCATGAATAATCACCGGTGATTCGAATAAGCCAGATTCTTTCTCAACCGCTTCCAGCATATTTATTAATGTATTCGTTACTTGAAATTCTATTTTGTTCTTACCTTCTTTTACTAATCCAGTAATATCAAGTTGATATGGATTCCAGAGAGCAATATTTGATTCACCATCGTTTATTTTTACTTCGAGAACATCTTCACCACAGCTAACATTTAAGAAAAGTTTACCACTTAGATACTCTTGAGGTAATTCAAATTCTGTAGTATAAATACCGGTTCCGGAATAATGAGGATAACCTTGCTTCGTCCAATCACCCAATTCTATTTTACTTACTTTTTCACCAATTGCATAAGAATTATCATATTTATTCAAGGTAAAACCACCGACTATCTTGAGTAAATCTAGCATACCATCTGTTCTACGAACAGCAACCAACCTGATCGCTACAACATTTTCACCTTCATGAACAAAGTCTTTTATATCGACTTCCTTAATCTCTGCATCAATCTTACTTCTTCTGCCTTTATCTTTTATTTCGTTTCCGTTTATAAACATTGTGTATTCTTTACCACTGAATCCGTCAATTAATACTCTCGGGCATTCAGGTACTTTTTCCATTTCAAAAGAAGTTCGATACCAAAGTGTAATGGGGTAGGTTGCTTCATCTCTTTCTTGTGGAAGCTGCATTTCCCATGCTCCCATTGTTACATCAAGCCAAGAACCATCATCATAATCTTCTTTAATTATTTCATCTGCTTTCAGTGAATCTCCATCCATCGTCATTTTGTATTTGCCAATGCAAAGAACATTGTCATCAGTGAAATCGAATGAATAATTGCCATCCAAATTGATATCATTCAATTTTTGTGATGATTCCACACTAACAATTTTATCCCCCGCTTGAGTCATAACTTTTGATTCAGCTTTTGTAATTCCTTCTTTTGAATAACCTCTCACAATTTTATCAGATACTTCAGTAACTGTGAAATTACTATCTGTTACATATGGTTTTTCAAGTTCATCTTTAATAATTACAAAGTGAGATTGAGTTGAATCAAAAGGCAATGTGATTTTGAGTCTGTTGTTCTCAACGGAGTAAACATTCATCTTTTCGATTTTCCCGGTTTCAGGGTTCCACAATTCGGGTGTTCCGACTTTCTCAAATGTAATCTCAACTTCGCCTAGATTCTTTTGCTGAGTATTAGTTAAGAAGTATAAATCATGCTCGTCTTTTACTCTATGAAGATAGAATACTTCTTCTTCACTAATAGTAATATCAGGAGTTAGTACTTCATTCATTAAATTTTTGATTTCCGCTTCTTTATTTTCTTTCGATAATCCTTTGCCTTCGAACAAATAAACCGAGCCTTTACCGATGCTGCTTACTTTACTAACATTAAATGATGTACCGTTATTCAAATGCTTTAATAAATCAGCCGGATCTTTGCCAAATAGTTCTTTAATACTATCAACTGATTTTTCATCTTTGGCATCAAGCAGAGCACTCGGAATTACTGTATCTGCTATTACCGTTCCGCCCTCCGAAACAAATTCATGCAATTTATCGAATGCACTCTGCTGTAAAGCTGTTATTGGCGGAAGAAAGATTACGGAAAATTCTTCTTGATTAATTTTAAGTTTTCCCTCAACTACCTCCGCTTCGGCTAAAATATCTTCATCTGTGTAATCAAAATCGTAATGAAGTCTTAGAAGTAAATCTGTTAGGTAGTCAAAATCGGACTGCATTAAATTGAATAAATCAGACGGACCACTTGGTTTATAGTTTGTCCAAGCACTATTAATCGGATAAAGCATTAAAACTTTTGCTATGTGTTTACCGGCAGAAAGCATATGTCCCAAACGTGACATATATTTGACAAAGTGATCATAATACTTCCACCATGTATGATGATAGAATTGAGATGGAGGCCAATCACGTTTTCGTTCACCTTCAATCGAATAATGATAACCATGGTTGTTAAAAATTGTAACCCCGAGAACATATTCCCAGTTTGCAATCCACTTCATTCTTTCGAGTGTACAATCCCAATAAGTTCCGCCCATTGATTCGCATAACAATTGATTGCTTCCATAATGATGAGCTGCTGAACTTGCAATTTTTAATGCAACGTGTTGGCTTGCTGAATCTTTTCCGCCAACAATTGGATAAAGATGATCTACACCAGTAATGTGCATATATTTTAAGTGTTTGAATATGTTTCCCTCACAACGCGCATGCATCCAAATCCATTCTTCACCCAGTAAATGTCCGGTGAATAATACATTGTTCGCTTCACACCATTCGCGGATTTGTTTGTAATACGACTCTGAATATTGCTCAGTTAAAGTTTTCCAAAAATCATAACGTACTTGTGCAGTTTTTTCACCCATATCCAAAAAGAGAGCGGCAAGATATGGTTTCAAATCATATCCCCTTCGTTCTCGGAATATTTTGAACATCTGTGTTGTCCAAGGGATTACTTGATTTTGCATACCAACATGATAGTAATGCATTGCCGGTTCGTCAGTATAAAATCCCGGCATTACTCCACCGAATTCTTTTCCAACTGCCTCTTTGTATTTTTCATGAGTTTCTTCTAAAAACTTTTTGGTTGAATCCGGATTTAAGGCATCGATGTAATAGTCAATTTCTTTTTCCAAGAAATAAAGTAAACGCCAATTTCCCTTCGGAGCTTCCCACGGAATAACGGCGTTGAACGATAAGTTTGGGGTAAGATCAATTATTGTATCTGGATTCAAGTTTGTTTCAAATTCTTCTTCAGAACAAGCATAAGCAACGATAGGTTTTGAATCGCCGGTGTTTACATATCTATCATCGGTTGCTTCGAGAAATGTAAAAATCGGACCGGGTACAGGTAATGCAACCATTTCCAAATATTTTTGTCTTAACTTAGGATTTTCTTTAGGAACTTTTCTATAAGCACTTCCGCTTGGCCAGTTCATTTCATCGTATACCCAAACATCAATCCCGATTTCTTTTGCAATTTTTACCGCATGTTTAGTTCGCTCAAACCAAGTTTCTGACAAATAACCGATGGATTCACCAAACCGACCATGTATAAACAAACCGGAAATACCTTTCGAATGATATTCCTTCATTTGCCATCTCATTTCATCTTCATCCATTTCACCATTCCAAAACCAGAAGGGCAAAACGCCCATCGCTTTTGGCGGTTCAGCAAAATTATCTTTTGTTAATTTTTCACCATCTACTAGTACTTTAGCAAAGTTCATTAAAGAATTTCTCCTATTTTCAATCCGGGGTTTTGGAAGTATTTAAAATCAATTACCATTAAATATATTAGAAAGATAATGATACACTTACTCGGTGCGGTGATTCCAAGAAGTCATACTGCACATAAGCATAATCAACATTAATGTTCAGCAAATCAGTTTGATATTTGAAACCAATACCTGCACTTAAATTTCCCTCTTCATAATTAAATCTGTATCCACCTCTGAGGAAAAGCATATTTAATGCCTCATACTCGAATCCCATGTGTAATCTTTCCGCATAATCATTAGTATGGATTGCATCAATATTATATGTTAGTTTGTGCTGATCAGGATCGCCACCGAGAAATAATTTTTCTCCACCTAGAATGTCAATTGAAAACCCAATTCTGTAAACAATTGGAAGTTCATATGTTTGCTGTTCTTCTTCTTTGGTGAACAGCCATCTGGCTTGGCTTGAAAAATTCTGAGCACTCATAGCTATTCTTATACCCCTCCATTTTGTGTCAAAATAACTTCCGACATCAAATGCCCAGAGGTCGCTGGAATAGACATGTAAATCCTCGCGGATGTATTTTATATTCACACCAATTGAAAGTTTATCGGTAAAACTTCTGGCGATACCTATCCCAAACATTAAATCACTTCCTGAAAATGAGGATCCGGTTCTGGTATCGATATTGCCGGATGCACTTGTTGTAAGAGCTTCCGGTATGTCACCATAGTCAAGTGTAATGTAACTCAGTGAAACAGTTCCTATCTGATCTAACGAAATGCCAACAGCGCCGCTCATTATATTAAGATCAGCAATCCAACTTGTATAGGTGAACGATGTTTGTATACCCTCAATTCCTGTAGTCGCAGCAGGATTCCAGAATATGGAATTTGCATCTTGAACGCTTGCAATACTTGCTTCACTCATCCCTACTTGCCGGGCTCCAATGCCAATCTTCAAAAACTGCAAAACAGTTCTTCCGGATTTATTAAACTGAGCATCTACGGTTATGGTGCTTAGTAATGCAAAACAAACTATAAGCTTTATGCTTTTCAAAACTTTTATCCTCCGCTTATTACTTTTTTCTTCCGCGTATTGAATCATCTTATTATCATAAATTTACCCGAAGTTTTTTCTCCACTAGTTCCCTCGGTATTTGATCGGACTACATAGACGTATAATCCCGGTGAAACAAGCAGCCCAGAATCAGACCTTTGATCCCATACGGCGCTTCCACTTAAATTCCCCAAATCATCCGGACCGTGGTCCAGTGTGCGAACTAAATCACCAGAAAGATTGTATATTTTTATTGTGGCTGATTCAGGTAAATTTCGGAATTCAATTTTTCTTGGAGTTGGTTCACCAAAGCTATGATTTGGATCTCCTTCGATATATGGATTTGGTGCTACAAAAACATCCCAACTTTTTGTATTTAAATCAATTGGACCTGGACGCGCAGCTGTTAGCGGTGTTCTATTCTTATCCGAGCTGGCTAACTCAGGCAAATTTTCAACTAAAGTTCCGTTAGCAGACGTCCAGTCACCAGGTTCCTGATTATAAGCCTGAACATAGTAATAATACTCGAATCCAAATTGTAAGCCTGTATCTCTAAATTCGTACATCTCTGCTTCGGCATTATAATATTTACCAAATTCAGCGCGAGGGATATCTTCTATTAATTCCCAGATTCCACGTTTATCGATGCCTCTGTAAACTCTGTAACCATCCAAATCAAATGCACCATCGAAAAATACACTTCCCGATCCATCAACAAATTCGACCTCTTCTGCCAATTTATTCCATTGAATAGCAATAATAGCCGAATCTTGCCCGATTGAAGCATTTCGGGCTACGCACGTCGGAGCAGGTGGAGATTCGGGTACATCAGCAGCTATCTTTATACCGTTTACAGTTGCACCAACTCCCCATTGAATTGCATTTCTCGCTGCTTGTGTATTCCTTCTAATTGCAGAAATTGTGCTGTCGGGATAATTTCCGTTTGGATCACCCATAATCACATCCCATAAGTCCATTACTCCTGCAACCTCGGCGACAATTATTCGTACCGAATCGCCCGGTGCGAGAGTGTATGGTCCAAAAGAGCTAGTGTACCAATTATAATTTCTTCCGCTATTATTAGGACGGTAGTCATGAGTTGCGAATTGATAGATTTCTTCCTGACTAAAAGTAGTTAAACCAAATCCTTCAAAATCAACAGTTTTGCCTCCAAATTTATCACCTTCATCACTATAAATATTAAAATGAGTCGGGTCAGCATCAAAAGGATCCCCATTTGAACCCGGAGGTGGAGTTCTGTACAAGAAAACAAAACCAAATGCCGAAGGATCTTGTAATTCAACACCCCATTCAGGTTTGATACTCAATAAATCCTGCCAATTACTTTTTACACCATGTTGATTCCAGGGGACGGGTTCAGATCCTCCATTGTAATCTCGACTATAATAGAGCAATCCTTTTCCATCGACTGCGTCATTCTCAACAGCATAATAATCGGTATATCCGCCCCCGGGATGCCAACCGAAACTTCCAGCCGGAGCAGTTGACGAGAGAAAATCCGAATCATAATGAAAATTGATTCTTCCTTTGGTGGATACCTGAATCCCACTGTGAAATACAAACCAAACCTCATCAAGTGTTTGCTCTAAATCCATGACTTGATTAACTGAGGGAAGAGCTATTTTGCCAGTATTCTTGTAAACATAATCGTAAATAATGAAATCGTCATATCCTGGGAAACTCCAAGCCATTGACCTTTGCTTTACCGTAACTCCAGTAGCAGTATGAAAAGTTGTATAGTTTACCTCTTCTGGGAAAAGAGGATCAAAATTGGCAGACTCAACAAAGTTATCCGTTGATTGAAATGGTGGAATATTTGTTTGAACTCCCATGTCTCCGGTTGCTAAAGAGGCATGGTACAAAAGGAAATCTTTTGTTTCTGGCGTAAAAGCCGGAGGTACCAATGTTTGAGCATCTTTTGCGATAATCCATGGTCCAGTTCTAAAATTATGGAAATTAGCATCCGTAATAAATCCATTAGCTTGAAACTCATCCGTCGGGAATGTATAACCCGAGAAACCCGGATAGAAACCAATTCCGGTAACTTGCAAATA
The DNA here is from genome assembly GCA_021739765.1 of Melioribacteraceae bacterium. Classification (GTDB taxonomy): domain Bacteria; phylum Bacteroidota; class Ignavibacteria; order Ignavibacteriales; family Melioribacteraceae; genus JAIPBD01. Next base: position 139,456 of record JAIPBD010000007.1, on the reverse strand, counting down.
ATCCCAAGCACCCGGGTCCCCAATAAATCCATAATTATAAATAGTTTCCCAGAGTTTACCTCTGGTGTGTGTTCCGGAAATATTCTGAGCATAGTTAGTTTCGAGAGAACAGAATAAAAGTATAATGAATATTGCGCTATTTAGTTTTTTCATAACTTTGATCGCTTCTTTTTATCAGATTACAATTGAATTACCAGACCGAACGTTATTGTGCGCGGTAGGTTTCTGTACTGGATTACATCGGGAAAAGGTGCACCATTTGTTTTGGTATCAGGAAATGTAGAAAATCCCGAATTAATGAATCTTACCCTGTCTTCCGGCGATGATGATTTAACCGCATCAAGATTCGCCCATGTATCATTGAATAAATTTCTTACTTCGATAAAAAATGCAGGCCGAATAAATCCGAAATCAAATTCTTTTCTAATTCTTAGGTCGGCATTTTTATCAGCAGTTCGGATATATTGCATTCCGGCATCAGAAAATACATGGCTGGCAATTCTCTCATGTGGGAAATAGACTTGATAATCTAATGCAATTTGTGTGTTTGAGAATATACCGCCCATGAATGATACATCCCGGGGAATAAAAAATGTTAATCCGAATTTCAATCTGGCCGGATCATATAAGATGAAATCGCCCACATCCTGCACACGGGTAACTTGAATATCTGATTCTGGCGGGGCAATAACATCCGGGTCACCAGATCTGCCTGCAATTCCAGTGCTCCATGAGTAATTTAGGTATCCACCCCATAAGCCGGTAAGAGGTTTTCGGATTGAGATTTCAATCCCCTTAGCATCACCGTAATCGCCGTTCCCGGTGGTTAAGTATCTTCCGCCTGAACGAGTAATTACTGTTATTGATCTAATCGTGTTTGTTATATCTTTGTAGTATGCGGTAATATCGGCGACTATTCCCCCGACGTTTTGTTCGATACCAAGTTCGTATGCAACTGTTTTTCTTGGTTTGAGGTCTCTATTTCCCAAATTGTAGGGAATATTATAACCTGCATCAGATTCAACTACATAAGTATTCAAAATCCCGCTAACTGCTTGCCCGTCTGCATCACCGCCGGTTCCTTCGCCATAGTTTCCGAAAGCTGCTCTTTGAAAAAAGTGCCCATAGGAAAAGTGCAATACAGAATTTTCTGTTATTGGATGTGAGATTCCAAGACGCGGTGAAAATTGTCCAAAAGTTTCTGTTTCCATAGTTACCGGTTCCGGCTCCCTTCCATTTTCAAGCGCGGTATAAACATCGAATGGATCGTAAACATCTAAAAATTTTCTGTCGTTAGGATTGTAGAAATCATATCTAAACCCTACGTTAATAATTAAGCCTTCGAATTCGAGTTTGCTTTGTGCATATAAATTTCCTTCAAACGGATTATAGGTTTTATCTTCAATCGCAGTGAATGCTTTTGCTTCCTGAAAACGGTTAAGCGTGTAATATGTAAAATCTACACCAGCTTTTAACTGCCAGCTTTTATTGATTTGGCTTGTGTAATCGCCCGAGAGAGTCCAGTCCAAGTTTTCGTCGTTACCTCTATAGAAATAACCTGTTGTATGTAATCCAATCAAGTTGCTGAATCCACCGGGTACCGGATTGCCAAATTCATCGTAAGCTCTTAATCGATCAGAGACAGGCACACCTTCTTCCCAACCAAGTTCATCCCCTGGAAAAACCGATGTACTTCTGTATCTAAAAACGCGGTTCAATTTCAATTCGTAAAAAGTGCTTTGGCTGAGCACGTGTGTAAACTGAAATGTTTGACCATTAATGTTGCTTTCGGGATAGCCATCAAAATCATAATGAGCATACTTGTTCTCCAATCCATGCCCAAAAACCCAACCACTGTTCATATATTCCATTCCCGGATTTGTATTAGCCTCACCATAAAATCCGGATAGCATAAATTTAAAATTTTTCATAGCTCTGTAAGTGATTTTGCCTGTACCGTCAACCCAAGATCCTTTTTCTCTATAGCTATTTCCCGTAACTGGTGGCTGAGTTCTAAATTTTCCTGAAAAGAAAAAGTACATGTTATTGAATGGCATCGGCCCTCCTAAAGAAATTTCGGTCTGGTATCCCGATCTATCTGTATAATCGTTTAAAGGTTGATGCGTATTCATGTAATCTTGATAGGCCTCTTCTGGAGTCCAAGAGCTATTTGGATCATTGCCTGGTATTCCGGTCGGATCGACCCATTGATCCGGATGATCAACCCACCACTGCTGATGACGGGCGTGAGTATTCTCCCAATATCTTGTGGTTGAGTAATCGTAGAATGCAGTTCCCCAGTGTCTCAGTCCCGCAGGAGTCCATCTTACTTCGGCATAAAACTGAAGATTATCGGTTCCATCTTTCGTAACAATATTAAAAACACCTGATCTTGCTTCACCATATTCAGCATTAAAACCGCCGGTTATAATTTCTAATTCTTGAATTGATGTTAAGTTAATGTTTGTGTAAGGTTCAAAATCGAGTGGATTTCTGGCTCTTATACCATCAATCAAAAATGAAACTTGATCGAGTGAACCTCTTCTGACAACCAATTCACCGCCTGCATTTTGGTCAATACCGGGCAGAGTGTTTAATATTTCTGTTAATTGCTGAGCCGGTCGTGATGAAATTTCTTTTGCATTTACAAAGTGACGGGTCGAAGTTTGATCTTTTTCCACGAGCGGTCTGTTTGCCATAACAACGACTTCTTCACCAACCTCTAAAATTGTTGCTTCAAGTTCAACATTAATTATTGTTGTGTGATTACTGCTTACCTCGACATCTCGCATTATGATGGTTTTATAACCAACCATTGAGAATTTCAAATCATATTTACCCGGAGGAATGTTCAAGATAAAGTAATCACCTTCCATATCGGAAGCTGCACCGAAATCATCATCAACAATTACAACATTAACTCCAGGAAGAGGTGAGCCGAATTCGGCATCAATTATTTTCCCGGATATTTTCCCACTATTGGCTAAAAGAAAATTTGCAGGGAAAAGAATGCAAAGAATAATTAAATAATTTCTAATTAGATTGACTTTGTTACTATCAATTATATTCATTGTAGTTCCATCAGTTTATTTTGATTAACTGATAATTTATTTTAAATAGTGATAACCGATTTTATAAAACCATCCGGTTTATATTTGGCAGCCGAAAAAGCTTCTTCAATTTCATCAAGCTTATATTTATGCGTTATGAGAGTATTCATATCTATTTTTTTTGTATTTACCATATCCATTCCTCTTCTTGCACCATCTAAAATGGTTTCCATATTACGGAAGTGTCCGTTAATGATATCGAAAGCCATCCAGTTCCAGTAACCAAGATCATTAATAATCCTTTTGCCAGGATGATAACCAAAAATCACAACCTTACCTTCCATTCTCGTAATTTGGGGAACCAAATCAAGAGTGCCTTGCACGCCTCCAACCTCAAATGCAGCATCTACCCCTCTGCCGTCGGTTAATTCTTTAATTTCTCTGGCTACATCTACTTTCATTGGATTGAGGATATATTCTGCGCCTAATTGTCCGCATTTTTCAAGAATCTCATCTCGCACATCGATGGCAATAATTTTTGAGACTCCTTGATGCTTCAATTGCTGCAAGAGTATTAAACCCATAAAACCAGTACCGACTAGCGCCACAGTATCGGAGAGTTGTAAATTGGTTTTCAAAAGAGCATTAGTTGTGCATGAAATCGGTTCGGCAAGTGCACCTTCCTCAAATGAGATATCATCAGCGAGTGGAAAAACTTGTTCTTCCTTAACTGTTACTTCTTCGGCAAAACCTTTGCCGAAAATCCAGATTCCGACTCTATCGCCATTTTTAAACTTTTTAATATTATTACCGGATTGTTTAACAATTCCGGCGGCTTCATGTCCGATAAAGCGGGGGTAATCCAATGTTGGTATTTTCTCATCCCATTGATGCAATTCCGAATGACATACACCACAAGCTCTGATCGAAATCAACAACTCATCATCATTGTTTACCGGCGAATCGATTTCTTCTATTCGCCAATCATGAGCTCCGTGCAATAAAGCAGCTTTCATTTTCATTTCTTTATATCCAAAATTCGGGAAAAAATGGACACAGTACTTTCGTACTGTGTCCCGTTCTATTCTATTTTAGTAACATCATTTTTTTAGTTTGAACAACATTTTCTACTCTTAACTCATAGAAATATATTCCACTGGATAAACTTTTTGCATTCCAATTAACTTGATGGACCCCGGCATCAATCATTTGGTTATCCACCAAATTCGCAACTAATTTGCCCAGAACATCATACACTTTAATGGAAACATTTGATGCTTCAGGTATATTATAGGTTATTGTGGTAGTTGGATTAAATGGGTTTGGATAGTTTTGTTGCAACTCAATCCTTGTCGGAATTTGTGAATTATCAAGTTCATCATTTACTCCCACAGTTAATTCATCAACAAAATTCAACATTGCCCATCTGCTGGAATTTGCCAAGTTATAGAATCCTGGATCTGCTTCTGCAGGTGCCGCCCAAGGATCATTTGGAACACTCGGCTGCCATGTGTAATATTGATAAGCATCAAAAAACTCATCGTATGCTGCTTGTGAACCATTACTTCCACCAACATTAAATGCTATAGAAGATTGGTAAGCCACGTGAGGATTATAAATAGCCATTTCTACTGTCCATATTCCTGTAGCGGGATCAACTGTTGCTGCATAACGACCAAACTGAGTTGGATCTGGAGCTACCATTTGGGAATCTGTGGGACAACTTCTCCAGATATCCGGTATGTAAGTCGTATCGCCACCATTGAGAGTAACATCTTCACCAAGAATCCAAAGATGATAAGGTCCGCCGGGAGCAGCATAACCATTTCCGTCATACCATCCCATCATGTCTCGTCCAAGATTACTTGAGAGAGAAACAAAAAGTTGATCTGCCGACCACTTTCCATTGAAGAAAAGTCCGGTTGAATCGTTAACAAATTCATCGATATGCATATAGACGTAAAGAGTATCTTCATACCAAAGTAATTTGCCGTATAATTCATCAAATTCGGGCTCAGCCAAAGATTCCCTGTAATATTTATTCGCCCATATATTGTAACCGGTGCTTGTAATAAGATTTACTTCACCTGCATTATCCCATGCTGCTTCAGACATTACACCATCAATTTGAACCGCACCAGAATCAGTCTTTGGTACTTCTACCACTTCTCTTAGAATATCATCATTACCGGGTTCAAAATACAAGATTGCCCAGTGACTCGATGATGCTAAATTATAAAAGCCAGGGTCTGCTCCAGCAGGTGCCGCCCATGGATCATTCGGAACGCTCGGCTGCCATGTGTAATATTGATAAGCATCAAAAAATTCATCGTATGCTGCTTGTGAACCATTACTTCCACCGAGATTGAATCCGATTTTACCTTGAGCCGCTACGTTTGGATTGTAAATCGCTAATTCAACATCCATAACACCGTTAGTCTCATCAATTTTCACTGCTGAGCGAACGAATTGTGATGGATCCGGTGAAGTCATCAATGAATCTTCCGGACATCCTCTGTATTCATCAGGAACGTAGGTTGTGTCGCCACCGTTTAATGTAACTTGATCACCTAATATCCATAGATGATAAGGACCTTCAGGAGCGGCATAGCCATTTCCGTCATACCATCCTTTCATCTCAATTCCCAATTGATTTGATATTGAAACGAATAATTGATCAGCAGCCCATTTACCGTTGAAGAAAAGTCCTGTTGAATCATTTACGAACTCATCGATATGGATGAATACATAAAGCGTATCATTGTTCCAGAGCATTCTTCCATATAGTTCATCGAATTCAGGTTCAGCTAATGATTCCCGGTAATATTTATTTGCCCAAATATTATATCCGGTGCTAGTAACCAGATCAGCTTTACCAGCTGTTTCCCACTCCGCTTCATCCATTACGCCATCAATTGTGATAGCTCCTGAATCGACTTTGGGAACAGATACCATCAGCCTTTCATAATCTTGAGCTGTAGTGGAAATTGAGAAAATCAGCAAAAGAATCCATAAATAGTGTTTGTTCAAGTTGCCCATAGCACTTCCTCCTTTTTGTTGTTGCTATTGTTTTTATAGCTCTAATGCTATAAATTAAAACTGATACCGAATATTTAGACTAGGTACATACGAGTCCCCGCTAAAACGACCGGGAAAGAAATAATTTTCATTTTCTGATATCTCTTTTTCAATTCCTCGGTTGTATACAATTCCCAAATCTGTATAAAGGTCTTCAAACCAAAATCCTATACCCAATGAAAGCGAATGTTCATCCACTGATGGATTCAGAAAGTTGTAAGTTGCAACTGTATTTTTGGATTGGGAGTATTTGTAACCAATTCTTAATACCAGGTTTGATTTTGTATCATATTCCAGACCTACTCCGAATTCAAATGCATTGTCGTAATTCAAAGGAATATCTGTTCCTTTATAACCGGATAGTGAATCAACGCCAGATAGTCGATTTTCCCATAGTTGATTAGAATAATTATATGATTGGGATGCCTGTGTGCTTCCCCAGAGTTTATAAACTGCATCAACATTTAGGTTAAGATTTTCATTTAATTCATAAATGATTCCGGCACCAAGAACCCAAGGTGATTCAAAGTCTGTGCTTACATCCGATATTGAATCCGTGGAATCTAGATCGGCAAAAAGTCTGCTCTCAGAATTCCCTTCTAAGGTTGTAGTAATTGCGCTTTTCACAAATACACCAAATTTTAATTTTTCATTTATTGATCCTTGAATTCCTAAAGTTCCGCCAAACGCCCAAGCCTCTGCTTCGGTTCTTAGTTGATATGCTGCGATTCCAGTTTCACTGGCTTCCCAATTTTTATTTCCTTGATAGAATGCAAGCATGTGTTTTATATTGATTGCATTAAGAGTAAATCCGATGGAAAACTCACCGAACTGAATTGCAATTGCCGGATTTATTGATGTGGTTGAATATTCATTCATATGATCAAACGCAAGAATCGCCGAACTTGAATCACCGGCTATATAAACCGCAAAAGGCCAATTAATTTTATAATCGATTGAATTACTGTAGTCTAAAGCCAATACTATATTTTCTGAAAGATTCCAGTATGCCCCGAGACTATAACTAATATCTTCATCCCTAAATGACTTATGTAAAATTGCTCCAGGTTTAACATATTCACGTTGAGATAGCATACCAAAGAGTGAATATTCAAATCCCTTGCCGCTTAATTTTGCTAATCCGGCTGGATTAATTCTGAGACTATTTACTCCATCGTATCCAGCTATAAACAATCCGTTCAACGATAGATATCTAGCACTCGAAGCAGATTTTGATAATGGTGTCCCGCCAAAGAGATTAGATGTAAGGATTAGACCAATCAAAATTTTAATAAAATTTTTATAATACATTTTAGCCCCAAGTTTCATAAAATTTTCAGTTAGTATTAAATGTTGCGTAGGCGTAACCTTTTGCAAATCTTAACCGACTTTCACCGTCCCAAATATCATTAGCGATCCATATGTAATAAGTTTTATTTCTCTCCAATCCATCAGCATCGAAAGGGACGAATGCCCGGGTTTGTTCAAATGTATCCCCTACGTTTAACGGGGATTTAATAACATTAACAGTTCCATAAACTGTGGAACCATTGTCATCAGCCTCCGAATAAACGTCCCAAATTGTTTTGCCTGGATCATATTGAGAGCCTTCACAAATTCCAATTACAGAAATCTCAGTATCACTAACGCCTGATTGAGTAATAGTCCAACTAATAATAGGTTTATCACTAAAATCTTCTGTAACTGAAATCACTCCTAACTGACCAAATGTGCTTATATCGGCTATATTAAGAAACACATCCAGGTCTTTTGAGTAACTTGTAAAATACTCAGTGGAAAGTTTGATCGAATCTGTGGATACAACAACTTGAGCAGCTTGCAGAGATGAATCGATTACAATCTCCTTGCCCGATTGAGCTGAAATTTGATTCCAAATTTCTTCCTTCATAACCCAAAAAGAGTAACTCTCATCTTCATCTAAATTATCTACTTTTATTCCACCGTAATTTGAAGTGATATCTGTAGCACCAGTCGGCGTTACACCAAATTCAACCGGATATTTTAGACTATTACCTTCTGTTTTAATCAACCAGATGAGAGATGTATCCAGTATAGATTTTGTTCCTTTATTAACAGCCAATACCGAGGCGTAACCTCCCAACCAAGTTATTCTGGGCTCGAAAGATGCCTCCTCGACCAAAACATTTGACATGACGGGTGAACCTACATATGGAGCCGTACTGGCATCCTCCTCACTACAGGAAGGGATGACTGAAAGGAAAACAATTGCAACCAAGCTGGTTGATAATATAATTTTAAGTTTACTCATTACTGTTGCTCGTTTTTATTGAGAACATTCTTGTTACATTTTATTTAATTCTTCACTCCATAAAGGATTGTAGATTTCACCTTCCCTTGTTGAATGAAGAAGTGTAAATCTTCCATCATTTCTGAGATCACCATAAACATAGATGTAATTTCGCATCTCTTGATATTCCCATACTTCATAAGGGAATGATGAGCCCTCAGATGGATATCTTTGAATATTGTCGGGCATTCCAAATTTAAGGAGCACTTTACCCCGGTCGGATTTCCAACCTTTGAGCTTTCCCCACGAAAAATTCTTGTTCGCGTAATTATACCGTTCAATTATTCTGGTTAAATATTCATTTTCATCAGTTGAATGAAAAGTGTCTTTATTCTGCCAAAACTGAATCAAGAACCTCGCTTTTGAAGTCAAATTCAAATTGGAATAAAAATCGTAATCTTTTTCTGAACCAATAATTCTTATTATCTCTCCAAACATTTCCGCGTTATCTTCAGTCAAGAGTGTTTTCTTGGAAGCATAATCCAATTGGATTACTTCAAATTTTCGATTGGTTTTTGTACTGATCTCATTCGCAGCATCGCTTGCATTAATCACGAGATCATAAATTCCAGATGGAAGAGCAGAAACATTAAAACCGCTAGGAATTCCATTAGCAGAATTTGATATAATATTGACTTTATTATCGAATGACCTTAATGTTCTTCCCGCATCAGAGACTATTTTGTAATTGAATTCGAACTGATCTGATTCATTAGAATTATGTTTATAAATTTCGAAATAGAAATAAATCATTGGATTCAATAATCCGTAGCGTCTTGAGGGATTTGGTGTGATAGTAAATTTTCCTTTTTTAAAAATTCCTTGCATAATTGTGCTTTCTTCGAGGGATGATACAAATTCAATTTGGCTTAAAAATACTGGTTGATCATCATTTAATTGAATTTGTACTAGTTTTCTTGCCACACCAATTCTGTTGCTATTTTTATCACTTACTTCTAATTCTAAATGATACTGTCCCTCTTCGATAGTGTAAATGGACTCGTCATAAATGACCATGTTTCCGGGAAAGTTTGAATCAACAACGATGCTTGCTTTAGTTTCCCATTGATCATTTACTACCATTTCCCCGGTTGATTTTTTTAGAGTCAATTTCACCTGAATCTCAGCAGTTTGACCATCTTCAAATTCAGTTAATACTAGTTGATCGGCATATACCATCAAATAGATTTCGTATCGAATTAAATCAAAGTTGTAAAATGAAGCGTCATCTACGTAAAATTGTATATCTCCGGTACTACTGATAGGGATATCCCCAGATTTTGCGCAAATTTGTACAAAGGTTTGTGCTAAAATTAAAATAAGAAGATATTTAATTAATTTTATTTTCATTACTCTTTTAGTCCGCTAAGGGTTATACCTTGGATAAAGTATTTTTGAGCAAAAAAGAATACAATAAGAATAGGAAGTACTGCAGTCACCGAACCAGCCATCAACAGATCCCATTGAGTTAAATATCTGTCTCTAAAAATTGCCAATCCGAGCTGAACTGTCTGCATATCCTCGGAGTTTATGACAATTAAAGCCCAAATAAAATCGTTGAATACTCCCATGAAAGTAAAAACTGCCAAAGTTGCCAAAGCTGGTTTTGCGAGTGGAACAATAATTTTTCTTAAGACTTGTAACTTAGTAGCACCATCAATATATGCAGCTTCTTCAAGCTCTTTTGGAATCGTGATAAAGAATTGTCTGAGTAAAAATGTACCGAAAGCAGATGCTAATCCGGGAACGATTAAGGCATAGTAAGAATCAATCCAACCTAACCAATAAAGGACCAAGAAACTTGGAATCATAGTCACATTGTATGGAATCATCATTGTTCCGAGAAATAAATAGAAGAGAGTATTTCGACCTCGGAACTTTAATCTTGCAAATGCAAAAGCGGCCATTGAGCAAGTTATCAATTGCCCCAGAGTTACAGTGAAAGCCACAAAAATACTGTTAAAGTAATATCTCCCAAAGGGTGCGGCTTCAAATGCTTTTTTATAATTATCCCAATGAAATTCAGTAGGTAAAAATTTAGGTGGATAAACAAAAATGTCGGACATATCTTTTAGAGATGTTAGTATCATCCAGATGAAGGGGGCTAGAGTTAAGAATGCGAGCGAATAAATCAAAATATGCTTAATCACGGATTTGCCCATATTTATTGTCTTTATGCTTTTCATCAGAATGAACCTTGTATTCTATTTTTCATATATCGAACCTGAATCATTGTCAGTACAATAAGAATTACAAAAAGAACATAAGCAGCAGCTGATGCGTATCCCATTTCAAAAAATTTGAATGCATATTCGTAAACAAAGAATACGAGTACTTTAGTACTTCCCAACGGACCACCTGAAGTAAGAACGTAAACCAAATCAAATACTTGGAATGAACTAATCATTGACATAATCATGATGAAGAAGGTAGTCGGCGCTAACAATGGCAAAGTAATTTTCCAAAATTGTGCCCATTTACCGGCCCCATCAATTTTTGCCGCTTCGTAATATGTTTCTGGAATTCCCTGTAATCCGGCAGAAAATAGTACCATATTTATCCCGAATGTTTTCCAAACACTCATTATTATTAGCGCAAACATAGCGGCAGTTGGATCGTTCAGCCAATTCACTGATCCGACTCCGAGAAAACTAATTCCATAATTTAGAAGTCCGTAATTTGGGTCATAAATCCATCTCCAAATCACAGCTGCAGCCACCGGTGAAATTATAACAGGTGCAAAGAATGCTGTTCGCAAAAATTTCTTGCCTTTAATTTTTTTATTTAAAGCAATGGCAACCACAAGTGAGAGAGCCATATTTAGTGGAACTGTGCCGAAAGTAAATATTCCGGTATTTTTAAGTACACTCCAAAACTCTTCGCTTTGAAACATTTTAGTGTAATTATCAAATCCGACAAAAGTCGCTTCATTGCTAAACATATTCCATTCATGGAAACTAAGATAGAATGAGAAAACAACTGGGAATAGAATAAATGTGAGGAATATGATCACTGTAGGGGTAAGGAAAAAGACTGCATTTATTCCATCTTTCTTGTGCATTCCGCCGCGAGAACTCCTGGAGAATCTAAAAAGCGATACCAATTTTTGCACCGAATTACTATTTAATGCTTCAGTTTTTGTCATTTGTGTTTTTGATTCGCTTCGTTTAACACTTTATTCGATAGTTTCGCCGATTCATTCAATGCCTCTTGAACGTCCTGATTCCCGACGGTTGATTTTTCGATCGCGTCAGCAATGTGCCTCATTATCTCCATGCCACCATAATCAATAGGTCGTTCAGCTTGACCAAATTCCATTTGATCAATAAATACTTTGAAGTTTGGGTTATCCTCTAAATATTGCTTGAATTCAGGGACTTCTTTCACAGCTCTCCTGATCGGTAAATAACCTGAGGTCATTGCCCATTTAGCTTGAGTTTCGGGCTGGATGATCCATTTAATAAATGCCCACGCGGCTTCAGGATGCTCGCTTTGTTTAAATATCGCTAAATATTCGCCACCAACTATTGTAGCTTTTTTTTCGGGTCCTGAGGGTAAAGGTGCAAATGCCCAATCCATCCCGGTCAAAATTTCCTCGTACCGAGGCAAATTCCAGGGTCCATCCATCGCCATTGCTAAATTGCGTGAAGCAAATGCTACATCGTAATCAGAAGTAAATACATTCAAATCAAGATCATGATATATTTTTTTCCAGAGTCTAAGTGCCTTAATGCCTGCTTCATCGTTATAAATAACCTCTGTTTGTGCCAGGTTTATTTTATACCCCCCCGCTTGCCACAAATAAGGATGAAACTGCCAAACCATCCAACCACTCAGTGGGCCTGCGGCAGGATATACAGGGAGAAACAACCCGGTCTGTTCATTTTTACCGTCACCATCTTTATCGAAAGTAAGCTTTTTAGAATATTCAACTAACTCATCCCAATTTTGGGGAGGTCTTTCGGGATCAAGTCCGGCAGCTCTAAACATATCTTTATTGTAAAGAAGTGCGAGGTTAGTGGCTTCCATAGGCATGCTATAAAGGGTTCCCCGCCAGGAAGCATATTGAAGAAGAGCCGGATAGATGTCATTTAAATCTGCTTCACTAATTCCATTTGGTCCCTTTATAAATTTTTCCATTTTATAAATTGCATCGGCTTGAACCAAATCTTCCATAAAATGGGCATGAAGCCACGAAATGTCAGGTGCGGTTTCACTTTGTATCGATGTGATTAGCTTTTGCACGAGTGCATCACCAGATGGAATGTATTGCGCTTCAATATTAATATCTGGATGAGTTTTTTCGAAATCTTCAATTAATGCATTTAAAGCGGGAACTGTCGAAGAAACGAAACTATGCCAAAATATAACGGTTTTTTTATCATCATTTTTTTCATCTCCGCCACAAGAGTTTATGAATATGATTGAAACTATGATTAGAATAATTAATTTCTTCAACTTATTATCTCACTTTTTAGAAATTGTACAAACGATTGTGCGATTTTCTCATTTTTTTTAATATCCGCTATAAACGGCTGAAAATTCAGGATTCTTTGATCTTAAATTGAGGACTGATTTTCGCAGAATCAATTTAGGATCCAGAACCATTTTTTCCTTTATTTTAGTTCCTTTCGAATTAATATCGTCTATTAGCATTTTTAGTGTTACCTTCCCTAATAAATCTCTTGGTTGCCTTACGGAAGTTAAAGGTGCAACAAGAAAAGGCGCATAATCAATATCATCGAATGAAACAAGCGATATATCTTTTGGTATACTTTTACTCTCCTCGGACATTGCCTCCAAAATTCCAAGCGTGATTAAATCACCCGTTGAAAAAATAGCCGTCGGTGGATCTTTACGTTTTAATAATAGTTTAGTTTCAATATATCCGTTTTCTCTTCGGAAATCATTACCAACAATTAATCGATCGTCTAATTCAATATTTGCCTCTCTCAACGCCTCCGAATAACCTTTTAATCTTGCGGAATTTGTAGAAGTTTTTTTTAGGCCTTGAATGATGGCTATTCTCGTATGGCCGTTGTCTATCAAGTGTTTTACGGCTTGATAAGAGCCTTTCTGATTATCGACTACCACAGCATTTGAATCTAAATTCTCGAAAATTCGATCCATCAAAACGAACGGGAAATTACGGTTCGCGAGTTCTTTTATATGAGCACTTTCCGTGCCCACAGGAAGAATAATAAATCCATCAACTCCCTTTCTCCTCAACAAATCAATATGGTCGATCTCTAGACTTATATCTTCGTTTGTATTGCAAACTATTAGTGTGTAACCCTCAGAATATGCATACTGTTGAATTATATGGGTTACATGTGCGAAGAATGGATTTGATATGTCCGGAACTAATAGACCAATCGTGTTCGATTTTTTAAGACGTAGCCCCCTGGCTAATTCATTAGGTTTATAATCCAACTCTTCAGCCGTCCTAAGAATTAATTCTTGTGTTTCTTTGCTAATACGGAACTGCTTGCCTTTTTTATTCAAGACTCTTGAGATTGTCGAAACCGAACAACCGGTTTTTTCAGCGATATTTTTTAATGTTACATTCAAATTTTTATTTTTGCACAAAGGTTTGTGCATTATTTACTACGAAATTAGTGTTTTTAAATATGTTTGTCAAGATTGCAAATAATAAAAACAAATTATTTATCTCACTTTTCTGAATTCGGTCGAAATATACGACTCATCCATAGCTATTTGAATTTGCTTTCTTTCTGAATCCAGCAAGATGATCTGGCTGTTTTAGAGTTTTTAGGATTTTCTCTCTTTCAAAGAAAACTCTTTTCCCCAGGCGTTTGAATGGAATTTTATTCTCTGCTTTCCATTTGTTTAGCGTTGAGGGGTGAATTCCCAAGAATTCGCATGTTTCTTTGAAGTTCATGAGTTCTTTTTGGGGTATTTCGTTTTTATTGGATAGTTCTGCTTTAATTGCTTCTTTTATTAGCACTATAAGTTGTTCGGTTTCTATTACTACAAGGTTTCGGTTTTCCATCTTCTATATTTTCCTACTCTTTCCAATTTTTTCTTGCAAACTAAGTGGTTGAGTTTAGGATTATATTTCAGCTTAGGATTTAACTCTTGGGCTATTTGGATTTTATCTAGATTTTCTTAGTAGAAGGTATTCATGATGTTTCTTTCAGTCTTTATCTGCTGTGGGTACTTAAAGCCTTTATTTATAACAAATTACGGATATTGCTTGCAATATTCTTACGGTAATCCTTCTTGTGTTTGTTCAAATAAGCAAATGTCGTTGACTCTGTCCCTCAACTGTTTAGAAAAGTAACTAAAAATCGGAGCCTCTTTCCTAATGATGATGCACTCAAAAAAATGCTGTTTCTGGCTTATGGAGATTTATCAAAAACATTATCTGTTATCGGAAGGAAGAGACGATGCCGATTAGATAATGGGTTATTGTTCTTTCGTAATTCTTCAATTTATTTTGAGAATTGATTTGATGGCTCTACTTAGCAACTTCCATTTACACAAAATATTTTACAGTCTCTCCAGCTTTTGGATTATCTCTTTAAAACTATCCAAGCTAGCTTCAATATTTTCAACAATCTCCATCGCCAAAATATCGGGATCAGGAAGGTTTTCGGTATCTCCGAGACTTTCATCTTTAAGCCAAAAGATATCCAGGTTCGTTTTGTCGCGAGCGATTATTTCATCGTAAGTGAATTTCTTGAATTGCTCTGTTTCAGTACGTTTATGTCTATTCTTTGGATTATAGGATTTAACAAAATCTTCAAGATGATCATATTTCATCTGCATTGTCTTTAAGGTGAAATGCTGATTTGTCCTTAAGTCATATATCCAGACTTCCTTGGTCCAAGGCGTTTTACTAGCCGGTTTGTTATCGAAGAAGATCACGTTTGCTTTGACTCCTTGCGCATAGAATAAACCGGTTGGTAATCTTAAAATTGTATGGAAATCTGTACTAGCTAATAAGTTTTTGCGAACGGTTTCTCCTACTCCCCCTTCAAACAACACATTATCAGGTACAACTACTGCGGCACTGCCATCCGGCTTTAGCATCGAAACAATATGCTGAACAAAATTTAATTGTTTATTGGAAGTAGTTACCCAAAAATCCTGTCGCTCATAAGAAAGCGATTCCCGTTTTTGAATTCCTTCACCATTGGTAATTGTTATACTGCTCTTTTTACCGAATGGCGGATTGGTCAATACATAATCATAGTTTGTTTTGGGCTTACTTAGTAAACTATCTTCCCGCATAATAGGCGGATCACTTTCTATATCACTTATGTTATGTAGATAGAGATTCATTAAACAGAGTCTTGCCGCACTAGGCACAATCTCCCATCCGCGGAAGGTATTGAACTTCAGAAATTCCTTTTGCTCTGAATCTAATTTTAATTTACTGAGATATTCATATGAGGACAGGAAGAAGCCTCCAGTACCACATGCCGGATCAGCAATTGTTTTCTTTGGTTCCGGCCTGGTGCATTCAACCATAGCTTTAATTAACGCTCGAGGAGTAAAGTATTGACCGGCGCCGCTCTTCGTATCCTCTGCATTCTTCTCGAGGAGACCTTCGTATATATCTCCCTTGATATCGGTTTCAAGCGTAAGCCAGTTCTCTCCGTCAATCAAGTCAATTAACTTTTTTAGCTTAGCAGGATCTTGGATTTTATTCTGTGACTTAAAGAATATCTCCCCTATCATTCCCTTCTTCTTGCCGAGTTCACTTAGCAGAGTTACATAGTGGACTTCAAGCTCTGCACCTGTCTTATTAGTAAGGGATTCCCAATCATATTTTTTATCAATTATTGTCTCTCTATTAAAAGGCGGCTTAGAATATTCATGAGCCATTTTAAGAAAGAGCAGGTATGTTAACTGTTCTAGATAATCTCCGTAACCGACACCGTCGTCACGAAGGATGTTGCAGTAGTTCCAAACTTTAGAAACTATAGAAGATGATGTCATTATAAACCTGTATTTATGAAACAAATATTAACTGTTACATTTTCTGCAACTGTTGAACTATTCGGAAATTCCGAATAGTTGCTGAAATAGTATTTCCTTTTATTCCCACTGCCAATTTATTGAATTCCATTTTGTAAGTTTTTCTTGTTCAGTTAAACACCCTTCAAGGAATAATTTTATTTTATCAACCGTTTCCGGAAAATCAAAGTTAGCATGTAGTCCGGTTCTATTCTGAAAAGCTTTCCACTGAGTTTGTTTTTTTTTATCGGACTTAAAATCATCGGACAATATTATATTCCTATCATCCAAAGATGTACCTCGTTGTTCAAAAGTCTCAGCAATAGCCTTTGATAATCTTGATGAGACAAACGAATTATGTGAAGCCAATTTATAGATATCATAAAAGTCTTTCATTCTGCTTGTACTAAAATTGAGTTTAACACAAGCCTCGAATTTTTCAGCAATAGCTGATTCAAGAGAATAAGACAGAATCTTCGGTGCATCAAAGTTAAGCAGCTGCGGGAATTCAATTTCTACAGGTTCCGGAACAACTATATCTCCGTATCCTAGATCCAGTTGAAGAGTAATCCTTGCCCTTCCCATGTAAGCATTTACTTTTACCCTTAGACCGGGATATAAACGATCTATTGTGATATTTTCAACATCAACAGATTCAGAATCAAACTCCACCGCGTCTTCTACCTCAATTGCACAAATCTCTTTTATAATCTCTTCTAGTTCATCGGCATCGTTGGTTAAGTTGGAGCCCAGGAAATCAATATCTTTAGTTGGTCTTAATGACGGCATATCATAAGCTAAAAACAGCAATGCTCCTTTTAGTATGAATGCATTTTGATATGTAGATTTAGAAAGCCTGTACAAAAACCTTTCCTGAACATACCGCAATTGTATAGCATTAAAATCTACCTGACTCTCCCTTGCAATTTTATTCAATCTCTGGCGAACAGATGTAATAAGGCTTTCTTTACTCATCCAACAATTGCCTTTATGTAAGGTTGCAGAACTGTTTTAATACGCAGTTTCACGGAATACTCACGCAGTTTATTAAGATTGGCTTCTTTCAGATTGAGATAATTTTTAAGTGCTTCAAAAGCAATATCTTCACCAAGTTTATCCCGATACCGGAACATATCGCAGACAGTTTTTTCTTTATTGTATATTCTCACTATTCCGCTTTTTGTTTTTATCTTATCTATACCTAGTTCATTGATTGACTTATCCCAGTAATAAAATTTAACTGGCGGATAAGAAATTTTCGGTGGTTTTTCAGTTTTCGGAAGAGCCGCATAAATCTGCGATGGGTTTAGTGTGCTTAGTTCATGATAAGCGAGTGCAGATGACAGACAAATTACAGCTCGTTCACTTGCCCGGCATATGTCAATAAATCCGGAATTAATTTTACTATCATCAATTGATTCCCAGATTTTATATAGACCTGCCTTAACTTTTTCAATAGTGTTTTCATCAACAAGTTTGCGGATATCTCTTGGGTGGAAGCCGGCTTCTCGAAGTTCGCCCATTGTAGCATAACCGCCTTTTTCTTCAATATATTTTACTATTTCGTTCATCACCTATCTTGGATCGTTTTTACTGCTAATATAATAAAACCGCAGTAAATTTGATCCATCCTTGATAATTATTTTCTCCGGTTCAACTCCTTATCAACTCCCTTATAACTCCCTATAAAATCCAAATTAATCTTTGAGAATTTAACACTAGCTAAACTAGCTTCCCTTCAAACGCTTGCTTTAAGATTGACTGCCGGAGTGCTTCTGATTTTTTAAGACTTTCATCTATCGCTACTTCCATTTTATCAGCAACCGAAAAACGTCTTTCGATTTCTTCCACGATTTGGGTTTGTTGTTGAGTTGAGCAAACTGGAATTTGAAATTTTTTGATATCTCTAATGTTTAAATGCGGTGCCGTTGTACCGCCAATAAGAGGTTTGTATTGCTTTACAAACTGAGGTGATTGTAATGAGTACATAAAATACTTCGACAATATATCCTTGCGAGGTCTAAACATCATCATTCTCTGACCAAGACATAATTCTATTTCACGAGGAACAATTAAGGCTGTACCTACAGTTCCTTCGCGGGCAAATAATATATCACCCTGCTTAGGCTTTAGCCTTCTTATTCTATCATTATATGTCTCCTCACTAACAAACCGAATTTTGTCAAATAATATTTGCCCATTTTTTATACAAGTTGTGTCAACACAATATTTGCCTGATTCTTTAAACTTTGGTGTCGAATGTAAACAATCAACGATTTTTTCAGAAATATCATTTACAGTTTCAAATTCCCAGCCCTCCGGCAGCTCACCATCCCCACTTTTATCTTTTATCTTTGTTCTTTTATCTTGTGTCAGTTTTCCTTCAAACGCGGACTTAAGTACCGCTTGCCGGTAAGTTTTTATCTGCGCTTTTGATTTTTTGAGATTTTCAATTCCGTTGTCTAGTTCGCTGAATAGTTCTTCTATTTTTTCTACTATGCGGTGTTGCTCTGGGAGTGGTGGGAGAGGGATTTCTAAATTCCTTAATGTTCCCGCCGAAATCGCTTTGAAAGTTGTACCTGTTCCAAGGTTATCCAATTCATTTTCAATCGAACGTAAAAAATACAATAAGTACTTCGGACAATCAGGATATCTAATTGCTGCTAAACCACGCCCAATGCAACATTCTTGATTTGCCATATTGGTAGCTCCGACCGGAGCTCTGACTGACATTAAAATGTCATTTTCTTGTGCAATCTTTTTCGGTTCTGAACACCATTTCTTTGGAACCGGATGTAAATCGGTAAATTCTGATTTGCCTTGAAAGAATGGCAATCCCACACCAGTCTCATTGTAAGTTGAGGATGGCGGAGATTGACCCATAACGATAATAGTAAAATGATCTAGGTTTTTATAAAAATGCATAAATTACAAAAGTCATTCCTTCTATTTAACTAATTAGCTCTGCGCGAATTCCTGTTAAATAAAAATATAGTTTAACTTTATGCTTGGAGTTTGAAGATAAATCAATGTTCTTATAACTAGATTTTTTTAATCCAAACGTTTGTGTTAACTCAACAACAGCTACTTTAAATGAGCCATACTTGTTTTTTTTGACAATTCCTTCAAATATTTCTGGCTCATTAGTTACTTCATTACGCCAAACTTCAGTGAGCTGAGGGTTGAGGTACTTGAAATTTGCTCGCAAACTATACAGATGATCTTTGGACAAAGAGAAGTGGTGTTTGTAAGCTTCTATCACATAATTGTAATAGTGATATAAAACAGGATACTGTTTTTCTAAATTTTTATTATTATTAACAATTTTTTCAAAAATCATTCGATTTTCAAACTGGTGTAAATTTTTACCGTAATATTTAAATAAAACTTTTGCAACCTCATCAAGATGAATATATTCATTCAGATTATTTACTACTTCTTCCAATTTTGGTTTATCATCTTTTTTCTCATAAATATAAAACTCAAGAATAAATGCATAAGCTGCATACCTACTATCTAATTTCATTTCATCGAGGTTGTTAAGAATTTCTTCCTCATTTTTACCCATTTCTACAGTCATAATACGACTCAGATCTTTTCTCAACTCTGAAATATTATGCACATTTTCAAATGCCTTTTGTTCACCCTGAGATATTAAGTCCTCAATAATACTAATCTGTCTAAGTTCATCAACTCGATTTAATTTAGCTTTTGACAAATACCAAATTTCCATTTGTACAAAGTTAATATAGCTGTATGAACTAAACGGATCGATTATAAGTTTGAGATTAAAGAGATCCCTTGCTTCTTTTATATATTCTAGTGTTTTGTCTAATTCTTTTTCTCGATCATAATTCAGTTTAGCTAATTGAAAATTTAATGTCGCCCTTCTATGAATTAAGAAATGATTTCTTGAATCCAATACTGACTGAAGATAAGTTATTTTCTCAAGTGCTTTCTTTATCGATTTCTCTTCATATCTATATTGTATGTTAAGACTATAATGAATCATAAAATGTGGGTCTAATTCTAATTCTTGTGGGCATGAATCAAACAGTTTATTAATTTTTTCTTGCGATAAGTCCTCACTCAAGCGCAATCCTTTTAATAAATCTACAATTAGTTTTGCACTGCTCAGTCCAACCTCAATTTTTTTAATAATTTCGACATACATGTAAAAGCGACTATCTTCTTTTGGATAGAATAATTTAACAACATCATCCGCAAGTAACTGATGAGGTGTATGAAAATAAATATCTGGTTCAACACCAGAAGAATGATTTTCAAACTGTATAAGCAACCCTTTGCTATCAAATGTGATTATCTTTTGTATAAAGTCATCCCATTCAAGCCCCACCAATCTTCTTAAAAGAGTACTAGGCATCATTAATGAGAATCTATGCAAAAATGAAGTGTAAATAACAGCTTTCTTAGTATGTTCGCTTAGTTGATTAAATGCATCAATTATTATTCTGTTGTGATTTGTATTATCCAACAGATTTGTAAGTGCGATGAAAGGCTCACCATTGTATTCCTTTTGTATCTTCTTGATATGTTTCTGTTTTTCCCTCTGGTCACGAAATCGCAATAATTTAACCGACTCTAATTTTTTAATTAACTCACCAGCTAAGTCTTCATCCAGTTTATTAGAAACTTCGATTTGCTTAATAGATTTATAGGATTTTCTCAAGAGATGTTTCTGCAGTATATTCTCTCTTATTGAGGAAATAAGGATCACCTTATATTCTGCAAACTGCTCAATGCTGAGCTCGTTACGGAATTTTATCAAATTTTTAAATGCACTATCAATTTCGATATGATCTACATTTAGAAGAATAATTTCAGCATTAGTTTTCTTAAATAGTTCATCAAGTGCTGAGATTTTTATTTTATCAAGATTAAGGACTTCGAACGCTTGAGCTTTACCTCCACCTTTTAAAACATAATCATGGATTGCTCTGTACATAATTGTAGTTTTTCCTATTCCGTATCTGCCAGTGAGTAATAGTACAGGGACTAACGTACTATCGTTTGCCTCGATACACCTATTCAACTCAAGATGTACATTATCAATCACATCTTTTGATGATACATCATATTCCCCCATTATAATATTGAGATTAGGTTCTTTACCCAGGTAGAAATCTTTGGGATCTATATAATTTCTCTTATAATTTTTGCCATACTGAAGAATGTTATCCGCTATATTCAGTTTTGATAGATGTGAAAGTGATATTGAAGTATTATTATTATCTCTAAAATCACTATCTCGAAATAGAGTCGTATTTCCATCAGTTTCCTCTATCCATTTATTGTATTCATTAAAAAAATCTTCTGAACTTAACTTTATGATAGAAAAATCTTGGTCTTCATAATAAGGTAAAAGTTCTTTTTTTATACTAGGATCAACTCTATAAATCGGATTATTCTTTCTCACGTTAAATGAATTAAAATAATCAAATAATTTCTCTGAGAATTTATCATTAAAACCGTAACCTATTGTTAAGAATATAACTTTGTGAGAAGTATTTTGGAGGCTTTTAATAACTTGTTTGTGATAAGGACGAACAGATTCAAAATCTTTTGAACTAATAATTAGCGGATATTTAGTATTATCACAAATACACCCATTCAATTTTACGTATTTTAATTCTTCATTAGCTGGTACATAATTATAGTCATTTAGATTGTGAATTGTTTTTACTTGTAAGTTTTCATTTGGTGTGCCTGTAATTAAATCAAATGTTTGCTCAATGACAGTATCAAAATTAGTTGTAATAATTTCCTTCCAAGGAATTGAGAGGATTATCTTATGAGTAGCTGTAGGCTTCAATTTTCTCAATATACTACTAATAAAATCATCAAATTTGGCCCTATCAAAATCTGCCAATGAACTTAGAATATCGACATATTTAGTGATATCAGTTTCATCAATATCCAATCCTTCAAGAGCACTATGATACGAAATAATTTCTGATGAAAGATATTTTTTTTCGCCTACTGAAGCTCCTGCTCCAATAAACAACACTGCATTTCTTGACCTCATCTTAGGAAAAACTTCTTCACGTAAAAATTTTCTCCCATCTGCATTTAGCTCAGTTAAGTGTTTATTTCTCATCTTAAACTCAATCTTTGAATTATAAAATAGTTGTTAAGCTGCCAATTCCTCATTTATTTCTTCCAAAAGTCTTTCTGTATCGTTACCGAATACCTTCCAGAATTTTCCAAGTCCGCCTTTATCCACAAACGGTGAGAAGTCAAAATCTTTTTTATCTATTCTAACAGAAGTTACAAGATGTTCTTTTATCATACGCAGCCATTCAACTTGTTCATTTGTAAACTGTACCGGTCCGGCATTTTTCTTAAACATCCAATCGCGGTAATTGCGGTTAATAATATCTCCGTAAGGTATAAGCATATCATCAATCTTTAGTTCAAAACGTAGCAAAGAAATTATATCGGTTAACATTCTCTGTGCGGTTGTGCCGCTCACCTTTGCCGGATATAATCTACCATATGCATTCCAAATCTGTTCGGTTGATAAATGATAAGGCGCATTGTTCAAAATCTCTTTTAGTTCCTTTATCATTTTGTAGTTAAGCTCTTTTCTCCGCTCCGGCTGACTGTATAAAATCTTAAGAGCAATAATTTCATCTTTGTTCTCTTCGATGAACATTCTGAAAGAACCTATTACTGCTTCAGCGTTCTCCTTTGCCTTCTCATCAAAATCGGAGAAAGTTACTCTATCAATATTAACTGTGTCTATCACTTGATAAACTTTTTGCCGGACTGTTTCTATAAAGTCTCTGAGTTTTGGATTGTCAAATGGTTTAACAGACGATTGAATTATTGGTTTAACTGATGATCGTATTTGTTCTTCGGTCGGTTCGGTATCTTCCGGCAGATTAAACTTCTCAACAGCAGCATCAAATTGAAAATCAGGATCATAAAGATCGGCTAATTCGTTTGCTACATCTTCAATTGATTTACCACCGCTAAGTTCCTTAAACTTTTCATTGTCACTATCAGAAATTTGTTTTGCTAATCTTGTTAATCTGGATGAAAGAGAAGTAACAGTATCTTCATCAGGCTGCAGCATAACCATTTTCATTAAATCTTTGAGAGGGACAGTAGGTTTTTTATCAACAACAGGATAATCAACTTTAACAGATTTGAAAACACCGACTGCATCAATAATATAAAAACGTTCTTTGTTTACTTTCGCACTGTTAGTAACTTTTCGCAAATCATCCTTTAGTAGTGAACGAACGCCTCGTCCTATCATCTGCTGGAAATAATTTCTTGACCGGACATCGCGCATAAAGATTAGTACCTCTATGGGCTTTACGTCTGTACCTGTTGCAATCATATCAACTGTAACAGCTATACGTGGATTATATGCGGTTCTGAACTGCTGAAGAACGGATTCCGGGTCTTCTCCTTGTACTTTGTAAGTTATCTTTTTACAGAAGTCATTTCCTTCGCCAAACTCTTCCCTGACTATATGAACAATATCTTCCGCATGGCTATCTGTCTTTGCAAAGATGAGAGTCTTAGGCACTTCCTTATCCTCGCCGCGCTCAGGGAAGAATACATCTTTTTGGATTCGTTTAAACTCACGGATAATATTTCTGATCTGACTTGGATTGACAATATCCCTATCTAACTGAGTACCTTCATATTTAATTTCATCGTCAAGCTGCCGCCATTCCTTTTTACGGGTCTGCTTATTGCGCAGATCGACATATTCTTTAGCCTTTATCTCAGCACCCTTCTGGGTAATTTCTGTCTCAATAGTATAAACATCATAACCAACGTTTACTTTATCTGATATCGAATCCTTGAGTGTATATTCACTTACAACATTTTCATTAAAGAATGCGAATGTTCTTTTATCCGGTGTTGCAGTAAGCCCTATCATAAATGCATCGAAGTAATCTAGAACCTGTTTCCATAAATTATAAATCGAACGATGACATTCATCGATGATTATGAAGTCAAATGTTTCTATTGGGACTGTTTCGTTATAGACGACTTCATCAATTTTATTCTTTATCAGTTTGGATTCATACGGCGAATCATCTTCTAGACTCTCATCAAGTTCTTTGCCCTTAAGAATTGAATACATTCTTTGAATTGTACTTATACATACTTGCGAGGATGGATCAATAAAATTTGATTGCAGCCGCTGAACATTATAGAGTTCGGTAAATAATCTTTTATCGTCGTTTGGTTTATATGCTTGGAACTCTTGTTCTGCCTGCTTGCCTAGATTTCTTGTATCGACAAGGAATAAGATTCTCTTAGCCCTTGCAAACTTAAGCAGCCTGTACACTGATGTAATTGCAGTAAAAGTTTTACCGGCACCGGTTGCCATCTGCACTAACGCGCGTGGATGATTTTCTGCAAATGAGTTTTCTAGATTTGTAATAGCATTTATCTGACACTGCCTTAATCCATCATAATTCAATTGAGGAAAAGTTTTTAATCTTAATCGGAGTGCAGTTCCTTGAGTAAACATTTCATAAAGAGTTTCCGGTTTATGAAAGTGAAATATTTCTCTCTGCCTTGGTGAAGGATCACGAGCATCGGTAAAGTAAGTTTCTGTTCCAGTTGATTCATATTGAAAAGGTAGGTCTTCTTTTTTGCCGATATACTTTAGTTTATCTGTTGCGTATCGTTCTGTTTGATCATGTACCTGGCTCAGAGTCTTCCCTTCTGCCTTCGCCTCAATTACACCGACAGGTTTACGGTCAACAAATAAGAGATAATCAGCACTACCGGATTGTGTTGGGTATTCGGTTACAGCAATTCCAAAGTTTGATGAAGGATTAAAATCTTTAAGGGATTGAACTTGCCAGCCTGCTGAGATAAGCTGAGCATCGATATTTTGACGTGCTTTCTGCTCCGGAGTCATTAATATCCAAAAGTCAAAATTAAAGTATTAAACTAAGTAAAAATGGGAATAGAATCCACAATGGCAATAGTGTTTATTTGCTTTAAACAAATTCTGGACAAGGAGAAGCGTTGTAGTTCGAATATGGCTTAAAACTATAAGAAATATAGGCTGGGGTGCGAATGATACATTCTGCTACCGATATATTGATCTGCCCCCTCAAAAGAGTGCACTGAGTTAAGTCATTAACTTAATTGATAATTTTCGAAATCACATGGGGAAAGATAGTTCAAATATGAATGTCTCCTTCTCTTGTTATAATATCCCTCAATAGAGTTTTTAGGATTTTCTCTTTTTCATTTTCCCTAGACGCTTAAATGGGATTTTGTTTTCCACTTTCAATTTGTTTAGTGTTGAGGGATGAATTCTCAAGAATTCGCATGTTTCTTTGAAGTTCATAAGTCCTTTTTGAGGAGTTTGATTTTTATTTACTATTTCTTGCCTGAGTGTATCTTTGATTATTGTGAAGAGTTGTTCCAGTTCTATAACCACTAAATTTCGATCAGACATGAGAAGTTCCTTCTGTATTGAAGTCAATGTTTATTTATGGTTCATATTGGTAGAATCGAGCAATTTGTTTCAATTTTAGGATCTTGTCAGAAGGGCTTAGGATGATGGAATTATTTTTTAATCGAATTTCCTTTGGATGTTGCATTCTGATGAGCAGAATGATTTTATTACTTCATCTTCGCAACCATAACTATTGTATTTGGGTTTGTATCCCCACTCGGTTTGTTCAATTATTTCATTTGTTGAGATTATCCTCTGTCTGTTTTGCGGTTTGTTTTTGTGGCTCCATTGAATTAGGATTTTGAGTGAGTGTTCTTCGGAGAGTCCAGTTTTTTTTAATGCAGTTGCGAGACGGAAGCAAGCTATTCTTTGATTCTGAGTTACTCCGTTTTCCAATATTTTTTGCATACACGGAGGCAGACCATAAGTTTTCTTTGATTCTGGATGTTTCTTTGGGTATGGGTTTTGATCCCCTAATTCATTGATAGCAATTATTTCATCTATTTGTTTCTGTGTGTTTCGTTTGATGCTTTTTAAGAATTGCCACTGGTTTTCAATTACCGGAGTGTTTATGGTGGGTTTTACGAATTTTGTTTTTGAGTCATTTTGATATTTACCAAATAATGGTGTGTTTATAAAATTCCCAAATTGCTTATTGTTTATAATTTGGTCTTGTTTTGGAAATATTTCAATGTGTTTAAGATTTAGTTCTCCCAGTAAATATTGAAGCACAATATTGATCTTTTTTGCAGATACCCCTTCCCTATCGAAAAACATCCATACATGAAATCCTTTGCTTTCACTTTTCTCCAGATATACTGGGAGTTCATAATGTTCCGCAAGTTTAATTAGGTCAATTGGTGGTCTTGGGTCTTTGCTGTCAAAATCTGCAACTGCCATATAGGTTTTTGTACCAATAAGTGGGTAGACTCCAAATTGATCTTTACCCCATAAAGTAGACAAAAAATCAAGTTAGTTAAGTTAATTTCTCATATTCAACCGGAGATAAATAACCAATAGTCGAGTGTAAGAGACTGTAAAAAGATTTGTGTAAATGGTCTTATTCTTTAGAGAACGTTTTTGAGTCTCTCCTCAAATCTAATCGATAATTGAGAAATAATAAAGGTCCAGTTTCTAACTGGCCGTGTCCATTTTTTAGAGATATCTCTATAAGCGAGATATAACATTTTAATTAGAGCGTCATCATTTGGGAAAAGGCTTCTATTTTTAGTGACCTTTCTAAATTGACGATGAACATTTTCAATAGCGTTCGTAGTGTAAATCATTCGTCGGATCTCATCGGGATACTTGAAAAAGACAGCCAAATTATTCCAGTTTTTTTCCAAGAATTTATCGGCAAAGGATATTTGCTTCCCCACTTATCTTCAAGGTTTTCAAGTTCAGTAAGAGCACCATCTTCAGGCGGAGCAGTATAAATTGCCTTCATATCTTTAGCGAACTCTTTCTGATTTTTAGAAGCAACATACTTCAGTGAATTTGTAATTTGATGAATTATGCATTGTTGGATCTCACACTTTGGGAAAACAGATTCAATGGCTTCCGGGAATCCATTTAGGCCGTCGACCGATGCAATCAGAATATCCTTAACTCCACGGTTGTTTAGTTCGGTCAATACTGAAAGCCAAAAATTAGCTCCTTCAGCTTCTCCAACCCAAAGTCCCAGCAAGTCCTTTTTTCCCTCCATATTTACTGATAAGCATCTATAAGCAGCCTTAGAGCGCACTTTGCCATCTTCTCTCACTTTATAGTGAATGGCATCAAAAAATACAACAGCATAGAATTCTTCAAGGGGACGGCTTTGCCATTCTTTGGCTTTCTCAACAATTTTCTCAGTAATATTCGAAACTAACGTTGGAGAAAAATCCAGTCCGTAGAGTTCTTCAACATGCGATTGGATATCTCGGGTAGTCATTCCTTTAGCGTACATCGAAATAATTTTATCTTCGATAGGACCAATGTTTTTTCATACTTTTTGATGATTACCGGATCAAACTCTCCATTGCGATCTCGAGGGACTCGCAGATCTATCTAACCGTTATCTGATTTTATCGATTTTCTGGAATGTCCGTTTCTTGAATTACCGGAATTGCTGCCCAAAGAAGAATGCTTTTCATTATCCAAGCTCTTCGGTCAATTCAGCATCAAGCATACTCTCAAGAGCTTCTTTCATTAAATTCTTGATAGCCCCATTCTTGCCCATGAGGTCACCGTAGGTTTTGGCTTTGGAGAGTTCTTCTTCGAGGCGTTTGATTCTTTCTGGTGTAAGTTTCATTTAAAGCTCGGTGTAAAAGGTTACAAAAATAATTATTTGACGGCAACAAATTTTGCCGAAATCCCTATCAGCTCCGTTTCGCTCCTCGCATCACTACGCTGATAGGGATGAAACCATTTACACAGATTATTTTCACTACCTAAATCAAGCTGTCTTTAGAACACAATCCATTAAAAAATAATTGATTCAGTATTGCTCCATTTTTATAATTTTAATAATTACATTCTACTAATTTGCTTCTATTACGATATATCAAATTCAATCTTAACCTTAAGCCCTATTCTTTATTCTACATTCTTATTTATTATATAGTCGATTTAGCGAACATTCTGTAAGTTGTTTTATTGTATAGATTTAGCTGAGTATTTAATGTTCGTTAAATGAACAAAATATCTGCAATTAACGAACTTTTTTTATGAATAAACGAGCAAAGGGGAAACTGAAAAACAGATATTCTTGATATGAATTTCTTTTGGAATAGAAGCTTGATCTGAAAAGGAATACTATTTAAGTGTGGCTAAGTTTGGCCCCAGAATGGATCCTAGCGGTGAATTTTTTCTTCCACCTCGAAGCCATATTTTTGACCCTACTCCTCTTTCGTGCAAAAGATTTTGATCTGTTACCCATATAAAGTCATTCGAGGACTCTGAGTTAATTAGGTTAGCCAGTGTGATTTTTCTCTTAGTAGTATTTGTTAGAATAAGTAATCTAAACCCGTTGAATTTAGTTTTCCACTTTTTCTCGAACTGTTTGTAGGATTTGTTGGTAAAATATTCCCGATAATTTTTAATCTTATTTTCAATCGTATTGGTACTGTTTTTGTTGCTCGATATTGTCTCGGTAGACATATCCACTTCAAGAAAAAATAATAGACTCTTATTTTGCTTTTTGCTGTCCATGACAAAAACTGCGTCCGGGATAAAAAATTTAATATCGTACAAGTTTAATGAAAATTTATCTTTTGAACTATCTGTTAGTTTAGCCTCAAGGTCTTCGTGAAAATCGTGTTCGAGATCTTCGATCACTGATGTCAGATTCGTTAGGTAAATCTTAAACCAGTTAACTAGAAGCTGATGGTTGATATCTTTTCTTTTATTGGATTTGTTTTTGGTCGGAATCATCTCCTTGATTTTGATACCCTCAGCCTTTAATACATTTTGTCCTTTGTCAGATAAAAATAAAACAGAACTTGGGCGACCCCGGTTTGAATTACAAATCAGTTGATCGTTAGAAAGAAGACCTGCTCTCTCTAAAATCATCACCCTTTTTTGAATAATTCTTTTGCCAGTTTTGTTGAGCAATGTTAATTGATCTATGGTGAGGTGCTCATATTTAGAGAGAAAAATTAAAAGTTGTTTTTCCTTTCGGGTTAATTGATACATCATATTCACTCAAAAATAATTTAGATATTATTTGAAGTGGTTGGGAGGGTGGAATTAATTCAGAGTAGAAATCCGCTATTAAATTCCTGCGGCTTGAATTGATAAAAAAGTTCAGGATAAGAATAAAAGGAAGATTTTTAGGACAATATCTGAAATCGCTTACATCTTACCGTGTGGACTACCGTGTGGACTAATTTTCAAACCGCTGTAAGTCGTTGCATTATAAGAAGTTAGAGGATTTAGTAGTGGAGGTGGCGGGAGTCGAACCCGCGTCCGAAAATACTTTTCAGAGAACGTCTACACACATAGTTCACATTTTAGTTTCAAGTTAAAAGCTCTAGCGAACACGATATTTTAACTCTATCCCGATTTAGGTTTCGCGTCATCTACTCGGAAGCTCGAATCAGCTATCGTATCAAGCGGCGTTCGTCCAAATCCCGATACGAGAGGATATGGGGAACGGCTACGTATTAAATTACGCAGCTAAAGCGTAGTTATTTTCGCCATTTAGTTTTTGTACCGTCGTTTAACGTGTCTACGGATAACACGGTGCGCAGTTCAAAGAACGAATATCCCCGTCGAAGCCAATTTCACCCCCGAATGAGGATAGCAAATATAAAGATTTTTTATTGATTGACAACATTTTCCTTCTGCCAAGCAATATCTTCAATTCCATTAATTTTATTTACATAGCGAGCGAGTACAAATAAAAAATCCGAGATTCGATTAATGAATACTTTTATTTCATCACCGATATTTTCTTCTCGATCAAGTTTTATTATCGACCGTTCGACTCTTCTGCAGACAGTTCGAGCATTATGTAAAATGGCAGCTCCTTTCGTTCCGCCCGGAAGAATAAAATTCTTTAATGGATCAAGTTTACAATCTAAATCGTCAATAAGTTTCTCAATTGATTCTGAATAACTTTTATTGATTCGCGGAATATGTGAATAGCTTTTGCCCTCGTGAACAGGAGATGCAAGGTCTGAACCAAGATCAAATAATCTGTTTTGTAATGAATGAATTATAGTTTTAACTTCTGTTTGAGTTATTTCGGCTTCCGCTAAGCCGAGCAGGGAGTTTAATTCATCAACATTTCCATAAGCTTCAATTCTTAAATCATCTTTCCAAACTCTTTTTCCGCCAAACAGCGAAGTTTTACCTTCGTCACCGGTTTTGGTATATATCTTCATACTTTTATAGGTAAATCAGTCACACAAACGGATGAATCTCCATCTTTGCCCAAACGTAACTTTGTACCATTCTCCATAAATTGTTTTCTGATTATGGCTAAACCAATTTTTTTGTCAAATAGTTCTGAATCCGAATAACTTGTTAGTTTCCCAACCATATTCCCGGATACATCATAAAGATCGCTAGAGTTTACCAAATTTCCGTTATCAGTATGAATTATAACACCTTTTAAGAATTTTTGAACCTTGTCGTAAGTATCCAATCTTGCGATAACTTCTTGACCAATATAACATCCTTTCTTGAAGTTAACATCGGCAAGTATATTTAGTTCATGTGGATTAAAATTATCATTCAGTTCGTTGGGAGCATCCGGTAATCCGTTCTTAATACGAAAAGCATTATAAGCCTTCTCTCCAACCAAATTGACTTCGAACACACTGTGATTCCCCAAAATTTCACCTAAAAACTCCTGAGCAAAATCCATCGGTATATTCATCCGGTAAACCGGTTCGTCATCAATTCGGAAAAGTTTAAGAACCTCAATTTGATAATTACTGAATTCAATGGATAGAATTGAGTAATCCGTTATATTTTCGATTTCTTTCCCAAAAAGTGAAACTAAAAATGAAGATGATTGTGGGCCAATAATTTCTAACGAATAATAATGAGCCGTAACATCTTCAATTTTTATTTCTTCCATAATTAAATACTTATCCAGCCAGTGGAAAAGTAAATCATCTTTCCGGCTTCCATACAATAGAAATTCGGAACCTTTATTTACAAAAAAAGTTCTATCTAATATTCTTCCCTTTTCATTTGTAAAAATGGTGGTTTTAATATGACTCGGGAGAGTGGACTTAACATCGTTTGTTGAAATTCGCTGAAGAAAATCAACTGAATCAGGTCCAACTAATTTCCAGATTTTAAGATCAGAAACATCCCTTAATCCCGCGCCGTGAATGAATAGATCATATTCCTGCTTAACTGAAAAATATTTATCAACATTCCCGTTTTTTCCTATTTCCAAATTCGGGTATGTCTTTTTAATAAATTCTGAAATGCTTTCGAACATGATTTTCCTTTAACAATTAATATGGCCTGAACCAACGCGAAGTAAATTTAGTAACATAGAGACTTTTGGTTGTATCCCAATAAAATGGAATAGAATCCAGCTCATAAACATAAGTTACGGTATCCTGATAACGATACTCGAAAAAATCGGGATAGGAATCTTTGTTTACATCGGTCATAGTTCTTTTCCGCGCGATTCCTTCGTAGGTCTCCATCAAATGAGGTTTATTTCGTATTCCATCAACTAAAAAGTAGTTGTAATTTCGATAACCGGAAATAATTCCATCTATAAAATTTAATTGGATATATGGAAGTTTTTTGGGTTTCCATCTTTTAAGCTTCATACTGTTAAATCCGCCGTGCATCGGAACTTCGTACTCCCAAAGCAACGTAAATGTGCCATCCCCGTTGCATTCAAATAGACTGAGGAAAAAGAATGCCGTTCCAAGTCTTGTACTGTCAAGATTTACAAAGCTGGAAGAATACCCGACTACATTTTTGGTTTCTATCAGCCGCTCCCCATCCTTAGATTTGGCAACAAGCGCAAAAATGTATTGAATATCTTTCTCTTTTTCATAAATTACCGAAAACTGAGTTTCGGACATTGTAAAAGATTGATTTTCTTCAACTAAGTAAGTTCCCGCAGGATAATTATCCCTTATATGAAACCTTAATGCCAAAGTATCGCATGGTCCCATTTTACCACCGCGCTGCTCGAGCTCGATCTCTAAATTTCGCAAAGATATTTCTTCTTGTTTTCCTACGTTTCTTGCAACGTCTTCACCTTCTTCACCCACATCCGCTTCTTTAGAACGTCCATCCCCACTTTCGGATCCATCTCCTCCACAAGCAAAAAATATTGCAAGCAGTAAAACATAAGCTAAGAACTTTAACTTTTCCATTCTTTTTCCTCAAACGATTTCTATCTATTAGACATTTCTTCCATAAAGTAAACGGAAGCTTTTAGTCCGTATTCAAAATTCTCTAACCAAAAATGTTCATTTGGTGAGTGAATATCATCAGAATCCAATCCCAATCCCATTAAAACTACAGGCGCTTTTAATATTTTATTAAACTCAACAACAATAGGAATTGATCCGCCTTCACGTGTAAATATTGCTTTTTTACCGGTGGCTTTTGTTGTGGCTTCAGCCGCAGCTTGCATCACTTCATCATCAAAAGGTACCAAGAAAGGTAAACCTCCGTGTAATGCGCGTACTTCTACTTTCACACTTTTCGGAACAAGCGATTTCACATGTTTTTCAAATTCTTTAGCAATTTTTTTCGGGATTTGGTTTGGAACCAACCGCATACTTATTTTAGCCGTTGCGGTCGATGGTAACACAGTTTTAGCACCTTCACCCGTGAATCCGCCGTAAATACCATTACAATCCAATGTAGGTCTTCCGGAAAGTCTTTCAAGGGTAGAATAACCTCCTTCACCTTGAAGCTCCTTTACTCCTAAATCTTTTGCATACGCTTTTTCTGAAAATTTAATTGTTTTGTACTGCTCTCTTTCAGCATCAGAAAGCTCAATAACATCCTTATAGAAATTAGGAATTGTAACTTTCCCATTTTCATCGACCAACTTAGTGATCAATTTCGAAAGCTCATTAATCGGATTCGCAACACTTCCACCGAAAGAACCGGAATGAAGATCGCGATTCGGACCGGTAATTTGAACTTCCATATAACACAATCCTCTTAATCCATAACTTATCGTTGGAGTTTTAGGCGCGTGCATGCTTGTGTCGGAAACCATTACAGCATCACATTTTAATAAATCTTTTTTCTCGTTCAAGAATATTTCTAAATTTTCACTACCAATCTCTTCTTCTCCTTCGATCACAAATTTTATATTAACCGGAGGTTTGCCGTTAACTTTAAATAAAGACTCAACAGCTTTCACATGAGCGAAATGCTGCCCTTTATTATCATTCGCGCCACGTGCATAAATTTTGCCATCCCTAATTTCAGGCTCAAAAGGATCACTTTTCCACAGCTCAAGCGGATCAACTGGCTGTACATCGTAATGGCCATAGATTAATACCGTGGGTTTACCCTTAGCGCCCATCCATTCACCATAAACAATTGGGTTGCCGGCGGTTTTATACGCTTTAACCTTTTTCATACCAATAGTTTTTAACTGATTTGCAATAAATTCAGCACTTTCCTTAATTTGCGGTTGATTTTCTTTCAACGTACTAATGCTAGGTATTCTCAAATAGTCTTTCAACTCTTCAATGAACCTATCCTGATTTTTTTCGATATAATTAATAACTTTTTCCACCTTAAAACTCCCTTTAATACCATTTAATTATTAGATTTAAGATTAGCTATGCAAGTTAACTTTATCCTTTTACCCATTCAAGGCACTTTGTATTAAAACTGTTGTTTAATAACATTCTAATGCTGATTAATGAGTATATACAATTAAATGATAATATATAGATATATATTAAAAAATCATCTTGCCCCGTTCCTTTTTGGGAATGTGACTCTAATCTCCATTTTTTTACTGCAATTTTTGATGAAATTCGCGGACCGGCTTGTCGGAAAAGGACTTGGATTTTGGTTAATTACAAAATTGATTGCTTATAATCTGGCTTGGATGGTTGTATTGGTTGTACCGATGGCAGTTTTGGTGGCGACATTGATGGCATTCGGAAGTATGGCGCACGATAATGAAGTTGCCATCTTTAAAGCCACGGGGATTAGTTTATATAAAATGATAATGCCGCCTCTATTAGCCGGCGCATTTTTATGTTTTTTATTAATCCAGTTTAACAATTATGTTTATCCGAATGCCAATCATGCTGCTCGAATTTTGATGCAGGATATCAGCAGAAAGAAACCGACACTTTCGTTGGTTCCCGGTGTATTTTCTCAAGAGGTTCGAAATTATTCGATCTTGGCCCGGGATATTGAACAGGAATCCAATACACTAAAAGATTTAACAATATATGATGATTCCGGTCTCAATAAAAAAAGTGTTGTTACAGCAAAAAGTGGTAAAATCTATTTCGCCAAAAATCAAAAAAAACTTATTCTGGATTTGGTAGATGGAGAAATCCATGAAAGCGATATGAAAACACGAGAAATTTATCGCAGATTAAGATTTGAAAAACACAAAATTGCGATGGATGGCTCGCAATTTACCTTCGAACAATCAACTCCGGGCGGCAGAAGAGGTGACCGCGAACTTGGCGCCCAAGATATTCTGTTGATAATCGATAGTTTAGAAATCCAAAAAAATCATTACATAGAGGAATATCAGAAGGCATTCGCACAACATTTTGAATACGATTTTGTAAAGGAAAATGAAAAACGACGATTCGATAACAATAACAAAGACCACATTCTAATTAGAGCTGAAGAAAAAGTTAAGAATCAGTTCGCGACATTAAAACAAAAGATTTTAAGAGTCGAATACAAAGACAAGGAGATCAACAAATTCTGGGTAGAAGTGCATAAAAAATACGCGATCCCGGGTGCGATAATTGTCTTTATTCTAATTGGTGTGCCATTGGGTACCATGACCCGTAAAGGTGGATTTGGTGTTGCGGCAGGAATAAGTTTGTTGTTTTTTCTGATTTATTGGGCATTTTTAATCGGAGGCGAAAAACTTGCGGATCGTGGATTGCTTTCGCCATTCTGGGGAATGTGGAGCGCGAATTTTGTTTTGGGTGCATTAGGAGTTTTTCTACTTGTTCGTGCTGCAAAAGAAAGGGTTACATTGGATTTTTCATTCTTATCCCGAATAATTCCCAAAAGCTTTAGAAACAATGTTGGTTCAGATGAAAATTCTTGACAGATACTTGATAAAGCAGTTTTTGCAAACCATCCTTTTTGGTTTACTCGCCTTTTTGGTGATTTTTGTAATCATCGATTTGATGGAAAATCTTGATGATTTTATCGATCAAAATGTCCCCACATACTTCATTTTGAAATATTATGTTGTTTTTATTCCAGAAATAATGCGATTGATGATACCTGTCGCAGTTTTTCTTGCATGTATTTTCACAGTCGGCCGGTTGTCAAATCAAAATGAACTCGCCGCTATTAAAGCTGGTGGGATAAGTATCTACAGATTTATGATGCCATTTCTGATCACTTCTGTATTGGTGAGCATTGGGGCCATATATTTTGGAGGTTATACTGTACCTGAAGCAAATAAAGAACTCGTCTATATTCAACGAAATTACATGAAAAAAGACCTCGCTGTTTCGGGCAGCAACATATTATTTCAAGATAGTGAGTTTAGAATTGTCTCTATAACCAGTTACAATAACCGGAACCAACAAGCTTTCAATGTTTCAATTCAGCAGTTCTCAGAGGCTGACAAAACTGTTATGATTGCACGAAAAGATGCTTTAAAAATGAGTTACGATTCTTTATCCTCTGCGTGGATTTTAACAAAGGTGATAGAACGAAAATTTAATGGAATTTATGAAACCATTGTCGAAAGTCAATCTGATACTTTACGCGATCTCAATTTTTTACCTGATGATATTTTAAGAAAACAGAGTAAACCTGAAGAAATGTCGCTGACAGAATTAATGAATTACGCAGATGATCAATTAGCCTCCGGTAATGATCCAACCAGAATTTTAATTGCTTATCATTCCAGAATCTCATTTGGATTTGCATCTTTGGTTGTGGTTTTATTTGGATTGCCGTTTTCCGCAAATAAAAGAAAAGGCGGTTTGGCGTTGCAGTTCGGAATAAGTCTGTTGGTAACTTTTGTCTATCTGGTCTTTATGAAAATAAGCCAGGCTTTCGGTAAGAATGGTGTTTTAGACCCCTTACTTACAGCCTGGTTTGCAAATATAGTTTTTCTATTTTTTGGGATTATTAACTTACTTAGAGTAAATAAATAATCTTAAAATTTCCATCTGGTTCCCATTGAGAATCCTACACGACCAACACTGTTTCCGCCAACGATACTGTGTAAGTAAGATGTACCAAAATTGAATTCAAGGAATCCGGCATCTAGTCCGAATCCTCCTCCCCATCTGAAATTCTCACGACCACCGAATGAAAAACCTGTTCTGATTGGCAGCCAAGATGTCGGCAACCATTCCATTCCCAGTGAGAATCTTGGTTTGGTAGTATTTGACGGCATATCGTTAAATCCTTGATGATATTCAGCCGCAATCGTCATTTCCCCGGGGAAAGATCCATCTAAAAAGCGATCGAGTCTAAAACCAACGCCCAATCCCATAGAAGAAGGCAAAGAGCTTGTAAATGCATCGGTATAATTTCCTTCATACTCGAGAGCATTTTCAATAGAATCACCAAGATTGTCCTGAGCGACATCGTCAACTAAATATGAACCGCTGGCGGTGTACGCAACAACTTTTTGATCCCACGTTATACTTCCAATATCAGTTAACGCGAATCCAAACGACCATACATCATTTATTTGTCCCGAAATTCCCAAATCAAAACCAAATCCACTTCCGGCAGGCGTTGGGAATGGACCGATGTTTTGTTCAACAACTTCATTATCATCCAAGAAATCCCATTCGATTCCAAAATCTTCGGACATCGCAATATTGTAAACCATATCCGCGTTTAACAGAACCGCATTATCAGATTCTCTTGTTTCAAACGATAAATCGATTCTATCCATATTAGTATAAGCTAACCCTTGAACCATTTTAAGAGTTACTCCCACTGTCAAACTTTCGATATAATCACCGATATCCAATGCAGGGATAAGATCATTTATTTGACGCGCATACGAGAGCGAGTAATCACGTAAGTACCAAGATCTTGCATTCAAATCGTTGAATTGATATTCAACTCCTGTTTCGTTTCCGAACATCGCAAATTCAACGAGTCCTTTAGGGATATCCGCAGAAACAGAAATTCGATCGCCAATCGAAAACGCGAAAGAACCGATATCTTCCCCGGCGTTTACCGAAAGTGAGAATAAATTAAGATTGACACTTCCTCTCATTCTACTGCCATCATCAAACAATGAAACAAGGTTTCGTTTATCGGCATCAGTTAATAATCTTCCAACGGTTTGTCCGTTGGGACCGGTAACTCCGCCAAAATAATAATTGATATCTTCTAATGTCATAAAGTCGGTTCCAGCCGCAAAATTAAGATTCGGAAGCGGAAAAACCGTTGCTAATTGAATCGTTTCATCAGAAGGTAAAGCAAGATTTGCGGGGTTTTTGTGAATAGCATAAACTCCACGAGAGGTTACAGTATATGAATTCCCAAGTGAATTAGATCTTGCATCGGAAACACCGATCGATCCCACACCTTGAGCACTGATCTCTGCAGCCAAAATTAGAAATACCAGTATTACTAATTTCTTCATTTTAATTTCTCCAAAATTTTAGTTTTAATTTCCCTATTCCAAGTCAACTAGTAAATCTCCTTTACCCCATACCTTAATTTTTATCCAATTTTCGGTTGTAAATTTAACCGGTTGAGGCGGGGTAGTGGCATCCGCATTCGATGTCATCAGTTCCAACCTAATAGCTAATTTTTTCCCGTTAAGGAAAGCATCAATCTGCGTACCGGTTAAACTGATTTCTTCTTTAACAGTAGCTTCGGCGATTACCACTCCGGAGCTATTAACAGTTGGAGCAGGGATAAATATGTAATCCGCACTCGTGGAACCATCAACAATAACCGAGTTTAATGGAGGAACGTCAAGAGTTTCTTGATCATTTTCATCAAGTACTGTTCCGCTAAATCGTATATCAACAGGAATAGCATTAGTGATTTCCATAATTAGTGTAGCGCTCGTTATATCCTGAATTATTGAATCAGACTCACTATCCAATTCAAGCGTGTCAATATATGTTCCGGCTTTAATACCAATATCCAACGGCAGCGTTAGGAATACATCCCCTTTTACCGAGTCTTTATTTGTAACTGTACCCGTTTCATAGTTTGGATTTCCGGTTACAGTTCCGTTTACGGAGAAATTATTTGGCAATCCGTTTCTGAAATTTGTAAAAGCATTTTTAAAATCAGCGCTAAGATCAATGGTTGTTGTTTGTTTAGCCCCAATAGTTGAACTTAGAGCAATAACCTGATCTTCCGAAGCAGTTCCGTTTGAGGCTGTAACATTTCCGTCTATCGCCGCTTCAACATCTGCCGAATTAACGAGATTTATTAAAATCTCCGGATCACCAAAGTTGATTTGATCAAATTGTAATTGCTGATTTAGATCACCAAAATCCATTTCAAAATTGGTTGGGTCCAGCGCAAAAGAGAATGGTGCGACTTTACCTTTGAAGGAACGAACTGTAACATCTCGGAAATCGATACTTGCCGCGATGCTATCCTGAATTGAGATTTCAGAAGTTTGGCCAGGAGGTGATCCCAACACTGTAACGGTAATGTCATAATTAAACGCATCCATCGTTGTATTTGGAACTCCTGATGAGATGCTGTAGTTGCTTAAATCATTTATAGTCGCGTCAGTGTTTCCCTTTTGATTAGCTTGTAGATTAACAATTGTATTATAAGGCTGACCTTGAGGCGTTAATAACTGCTGCAGGGTTAAATCAAGTGTTAAATCCATATCAAAATTATTATCGATAGTAAAATCTAAAACTCCGGACTCCAAAATTGCTTCTTCAATTTTATTGGAATCAGCGAAAGAAACTTGTCCGTTTACTTGGAAAGGATCTTGAGCCGGTAATTCCGCTCTCGCGGACTCTATAACTAAACTATTATTATCAAACTCAGAAGTAACCGTAACAGCATCATTAGGATCAAGATCAACTACATCATTGCCTGGTTTGGCCATCGCGCCAACAAATTTCATTTGATTCGTTAATGTTTTGCCTGCAAGGTCAATTGGTATCAACTGACTTCCGCCGGATGCGGTGAGTCTGAGTCCGCCACCATTTGGAGCACCGACACTTGTTGTGTATGTATCAGTAAATATGATCGAACCATCGCCTTTATTTACTAATTCAAATTTCTGAATGTCAATATCGATAGGAAGTCTGTTTGTTACTTTCACATTTAGAGTAGCGGATTTAAAAACTACTTCTTCGAATTCATCGATTACCGGAAAATCAATTTCCGGGAAAATGGCTATTTCACCGAATGCCACAGCATTACCGGGAGTTTTACCCCAATCCGATAAACCGACACTAACCGAATCGGCAGGGACTGCGTTAATCGAAATCTCATCGATTTTTTGACCGAATGTAGTGGAAAAATTGTCAATATTTAAATTTTCATCAATTGTAACGGGTTCAATGGATGTTGTATCCGTAAAGTATAACAATCCTATAACACCGCCTTCATCTCGAGTAGTTATTGTGGAATCATCCTCAATAATATCACCGATAGTAATTGTTGTATCGGTCCCGGGAGCGTTAAATGCAATATTCCATTTAGGCGCTTTTGGGTCTTCGGGCAAATCAAAACAGCCCTGAAGTAATAATAATACTGAGAATACTAAGAGTGGAAGAATCCATTTCCTACTATTCATTAGTTACCTCTTTGCAATTAGTTTAAATAAGAAAGCCGCAGTATATACTGCGGCTAATATAAGAATTATTAGAATTATTTGACAAGAAGCATTTTCTTGCTTAAGTCGGTCGATGCTGTTCTAAGTTTATAAATATAGATACCCGATGCAAGATTTTCTGCATTAAATGTGACTTCATAGGTTCCTGCAGCTTTTTGACCGGAAATCAATTCTTCAACTAATTCTCCCGTAGCCGTATAAATACTCAATGAAACTTGTTCTTGTTTCGGAATTGAGAATTTAATTGTTGTAGTAGGATTAAATGGATTAGGATAATTTTGGGCTAACAAATAATCATCAGGAATAATTTCGAAATATTTCTCTTCAATACCTGTGGCCAGTTTTCCTCTACCACCACCAAATTTTGAAAGGTGGATAGCTCGGAAACCAAATGTATCGTTTGTAAGCACGGTTTCAATGCCGGCACCAACAAATGTAGCGCTTGCTGCCG
This sequence comes from Melioribacteraceae bacterium, assembly GCA_021739765.1. Taxonomy (GTDB): domain Bacteria; phylum Bacteroidota; class Ignavibacteria; order Ignavibacteriales; family Melioribacteraceae; genus JAIPBD01. The sequence goes on along the minus strand of JAIPBD010000007.1, from coordinate 98,638 downwards.
GACCAACGATATAAGTAAATGCCAATTGTGCTAAGTTTATTGGCAATCCAACTGATTGTAAAAATGATGTTAGAGCACCGCTAATAGGTATATCTAATGTGAAGGCTTTATCATTTTTGAAATAATAATCGTCGTCCACTCCGTAAATTACATCTCCACCGGGTACGTGCTCGGTAACACTAATTTCAAAATAATTGAAAAGAGTGTCTGCACCTGAACCAAAAGTTGCAAATGCCCCAGTTGTCGCGTCAAGTTCACGAACGTAAATTCTTAATGTAATATCATTGTCGATAGCTCCATCTTCCAAACCCCAAGATGCGCCTTCAATCATATCGTAATACGCATCAAACGGAGCTAGATCGGGATCGACAGTAGCTAGTGACTTTTCAGGAACTGTGAAGAATGTTCCCTCCATGAAGTGACCACTGAAAACCTCAACATCAAAGCTACCCAAAAATTGTACTTTCTTCTGCATGAAGAATTTGTAATGAACTGTATCAGCCTGCCCAAATATTGAGCTTGATGATATCAGCATAGATATTATAATAAATGATAGTATTCGTTTTTTCATTGTTATTTTCCTTCTTTGAATGATTTATTTTTTCTTGTTCCCAATTTATTATTACTGGAGTTAATGTCAATAGTATGTATTCGATAATGTATCTAAAATCACATATAGGGTATGATTTAGATCATTATTCAGACTGTAGACCTAAATGTAACAATTTTAGGTTAAATATATGCAAAAAAAGATAAGTTGGCTTATTATGCAGACAGACTATCGTAATTGTAAACTTGATGAATTTTTTCCTTCACTCCGTTAACAAAATACATATCCATCACGCCTTTACCTTTGGCATCAATCTTTCCACGGTACTCACATTCAAAATAGTCTTTAATTAACATATAAGTAAATGCTGAAATATTTACTCTATTGGGTTCACCCGAGCTTTCCATCCTGCTCGCAATATTAACCGTATCACCCCAAATATCGTAAGTAAATTTACGAGTACCAACCACTCCGGCTACAACCGTTCCGGTATGAATTCCCACTCTCATTTCCCATTTGAGCGCGGCATGTTCATTTCTTTTTAGAATTAGGTCCTGCATTCTTAAAGCTGCAAGAGTCACGCGTATTGCATGATCTTCGGTTTCGGTAGGTAAACCGCCCGCAGCCATATATGCATCTCCAATAGTTTTAAGTTTTTCTAATTCAAATTCCCCCATTAATTGATCAAACCCAAAGAATATTTCATTTAGTTCATCAACCAATCTATCGGCGGGTAATATTGATGAAGTTTGCGTAAATCCTTTAAAATCAGTGAAAAGAATCGAAACACTATTAAACTTTCTCGGAATTACTGAACCATGTGATTTTAGCTCATGCACAAGCGAGCTCGGTAAAATATTAAGAAGAAGTTCATCCGATTTATTTTTTTGAACTTCAAGATCCTTTGTACGATCACGAACCATGTTTGCCAATTCAATATTTCTTCTTCTTACTTGTTTTGTTTTAGCATCGTAGAATAAATAAACGCCGGAAACAAGTGCTAAAATTATTATTGTTCTAAACCACCATGTTTCCCAGAAAGGTGGATAAATAATAAAACTAAATGTGGTCTCTTCATCACTCCAAATGCCATCTGCATTTAAGCATTTTACTCTAAAAGTATAATCCCCTGCAGGCAGCGACCGGAAGGATGCCTCGCTAATCTGTGTTTCACTCGGTCTGTTATCCAACGGATCCAATCTGATCTGGTAACGAATTTTTTCCTGTGATGTAAAAACGATTGCTTGATATTCAATTGTAAGATTGTCTTGAGTGTAATCTAATTCAAGCTCAATATTTGTTAATGTATCTTTATCGGATTCATCATCACTTATGGTGATTTTTTTGATATATACATTTGAAGGTAAAAATCTCGGAACATCATTCGGATTAAAACTTGTAACTCCGTTTTTGCTTCCAAAATAAAGATTGTTGTTTTTGTCTTTGTGAAAAGCGAACATATTCATTTCCGATGCGGCAATTCCATCACGATTATTATAAATCTTAAAAGCATCTTTGCCTTTAGACTCGAAATCAAGATAGGCGAGTCGTGAAATTCCGTTGCCGGTTCCGATATACAAATAGTCTTTTTCGGATAATGCGAAATAACATGTATTATTCGATAACCCTTGTGAGGATGTTATGACTGTCGCCTTCTGATCAACGTATCTTACCAATCCTTGATCAGTACAGAACCAAAAGGTATTATCCGGAGTTTGAATTACCTGAAATACATAAGGGGATGGGAGCCCATTCTCAACACCAATTCGTTTAACGGTTCTTCCATTGTATTGAAAAACTCCTTTATCCGATGTGGAGAACCAGATAAATCCGTTATTATCCTCATATATATTAGTAACCCAGATTTCCGGGTTATCCGAATAAATTTCTCTTAAACGAGGTTCTTCAATAAACTTATCAGTGGTGGGATCATAAATTTTTATTCCACCTTCACCGCCAACCCATAATTTCCCTTGTGAATCCTCAAGTAGGGAGAGTACAAACAAGGAGCTGAAAAGGCTATCGCTTTGGTCATAATACTTAAATTTGTCATTTCTATATCTTGCTAAGCCGCTCATAGTCCCGATCCAAATATCTCCATTTTGGGATTCGATCATCGTCGGGATTCCGTTATCTAAAAATCCGTTTTCAGTATTATATAATTCTACCCCATCATCCGTCATTCTGGAAATGCCTTCACCAAGATGACCAAACCACAGGTCGCCACCGGAATCTCTGAGTATACTAAATATGTTATCGGCGGCTAAACCGTTCTTGCTAGAATAAACCTTAAACTTTTCAACGGCCAATCGAGCCGCGCCTCCATCCTGCATACCAATCCACAAATCGCCGCGTAAATCTTCAATAGCGCTGTAAACAACATCATTCGGTAATCCATTTTCTCTGCCATAATTTTGATATTCATAACCATCATAAAAAACTAAACCATTGTTATAAGTACCAAACCACAAATTTCCGTCCTTATCTTCTACAATTGCGGAAATTCGGTCATTCATATAACTTGGGACATTTTTTGGCTGGACAAATTTATTATCCTTGAAAACTGTGTATCCATCAACACATCCGATAACAATTTCCCCATTCTCCAGTTCAAGAATTGACCACGTTGAGTCAGAGATCAAACCATCTGAAGTTCTGTAATTGGTCAATTCATCTCCTTTTACAGAATAAACGCCATTCCCTTCCGTAGTAATCCATAATCCATGGCCTTGATCAATAATAAATTCTCGAGTATATTTTACGTCAGCCAGTATTTCATAGGGTCGAAATCCCATGGAATCAATTGTAAAGACGCCATTATTGCGGGTTGTAAAGAAGTAGGTATTATTAGAGTCTTCGACTATATCATATACGAAATCAAAATCATCATCAGGAGCATCGGAGAAGCTATTTACAACCTGTCCGCGGATTGTGTAATTCGTGATGGTATCGTTTACTATTTTAGTTAGATTCTTTGTAGTACCAACCCAAATGGCTCCCTTAGAATCTTCTGAAATAGAAAGAATATCTTTGTCGATCAATCCTTCGTCATAATTTCGGAATTCACTTCCATCAAATTTTGATAGACCACCTTCGGTTGCGAACCATATAAATCCACGACTATCCTGAAAAATAGAAAATACCGAATTTTGGGCGAGACCATGACTTTCAACCGTATAGTTGATAAAGGATAGTGACTGACCGAAACCCAGAGAGGAAATAAATAGGAATAGAATTATTTTATATATGGATCTAATATTCAAACCGGTCAATCACCCTTCAAATAAAAGAAGAATTTAATAAAATGCTGACAAAATAGCGATAAACATTAATTTATGTTTTCGGGTTTATTGGGATTGATCATCCCCAAATGCGGATGTGAATTTCCTTCGATTTTTATTTCCCCAAACTTTGATTCATATTTATCAACATTATCTTTCAGGGCATGCATAAACATTTTTGCATGCTGCGGTGTGGTGATAATTCTCGCATGAACTTTTGCTTTAGGCGCGCCAGGCACAACCCTGGTAAAATCAATTATAAACTCAGCCGGCGAATGTGTTATAATAGCTAAATTTGAATAAATCCCTTCGGCTTCTTTATCCCCAAGTTCAATATTAATTTGCTGTTTAATTTCTTTTTTGTTTTCCATTTTTACTCCAAAAAAATAACCCACAACTCAAAAAAATGAATTGTGGGTTTAAATTTAATTAATATACAATATTATTTTAATGCGTCAGCCTTAGCGTATGCTTCTTTTGCCTCATCGGTCTTGCCAAGGTTTGTTAAAACCTTTGCGTATAACTCCCAATAGTCAGAGCTTGCATCCTTTAATTCAACGAGTTTTTCGGCAATTGGCAGAGCTTTCTCAATATATTCCAAATATGATTTATCATCAAAATTTTCTTCTTTTTCTAATGCATCTTTTATCTCAATTCCCCAGTTGGTATAAGCGGCAACTAATTGTCTCATTGAACTTTCATGAACCGGATCAATTGACAAACCCTTTTCAAATTGCATGGAAGCTTTTTCAAAATCTTTATTTTGTAACAGAAGCGTTCCATAAATATATCTGTATTCAACATTTTCCGGATCTTGATCTACCGCGGATTTGAATGATTCCAAAGCCACATCCATTTTGTCAAGTCTTAAATATGAGAATGATAAAACATTTAATATATCGATACTTGATGGATTTGCTTCTCTTCCTTTTTCAAGAAGATTGATTGTTTTGTTGTAATACTCAACAGATTTTTCCGTTTCACCCGCTGCCCTGGCTTCTTCACCTTGATTAAAGTAAATACGACCCAGACGTATGTACGAATCTTCGGAGCCGGTTTTTTCAATAATTTGCTCTAAATAAGGTATTGCCTCTTCGGTTTTACCAAGATTAAGATAGGAGTAAACAATATTCTGATATGATTGCATTGAGTCCGGTTGAAACGCGATCGCAGTTTTAAAAGCTTCTACAGACTTATTAAAATATGTGGCAGCTGAATCTTTATCATTTACGTTTGTTCCACGGCTAAAATTCGAAACTCCCATATTGTAATTTTTTCCCCAATATGAAAGTTTAGCCATCTCGATCTTTTCTTTATTCTTTGTGCTAATTTCAAGCGCTTTGTCGAAGTTTTCTAATATATTATTGTAATTACCTAATTCAGCTTCGACTGTTCCCAATAAATAAAAAGCTTCATCATTTTTAGGATTTTTTTCAACTTCTTTCTCGAGCGATTCTTTTGCTTTATCAAATTTCTTTTGTTGAATGTAAAGCTTTGCAGATGTCATTTCAGTGGAACCACATTGAAATGCTGTAATCCCCAAGGCCATACTTACAATGATGGCAAAAGCTAATAGTCTTTTCATTATTTCTCCTAAATAATTTTGATTTATAAATCATGGAAAAATAACCAATTATAATCACTTTAGTCAAGGTTAAATTCGGATTATAAGATACTATTAATCACTCCCAACACTTATCTTGTTTGCTTTTACTTGGCAAATGGGATAATTTTGAATTAAAAAATGGGAATATTTTGGAAACTAAAACACTAATCGAACGCTTACCGAAAGTACAACTGCATGATCACCTTGATGGAGGCTTGCGACCGCAAACAATTATCGAATTGGCAGAAGAATACAAGTATGATAAACTGCCCACAAAAGACCCGAAAGTATTATCTGATTGGTTTTTTGAAGGAGCAAATAAGGGTAATTTAAAGGACTATTTACGAGGATTCGAACACACAATTGCTGTGATGCAGAAACGTGAGGCCCTCGAGAGAATCGCTTATGAAATGCTCGAAGATGCAAAAAAAGACGGTGTTGTCTATATCGAAACTCGTTTCGCCCCTGTCTTTCACACAATGGAAGGTTTATACTACGACGAAGTTCTGGATGCGGTAATTACCGGATTGGAAAAAGGGAAAAAGGATTTTGGTGTCGGTTACGGTTTAATTCTTTGTGGTATGAGAAATATTAAGGATAATTTAAATATTGCCGAATTAGCCGTTAATTTCCGTAACCAAGGTGTTGTCGGATTTGATCTTGCCGGTGAAGAAGGCGGATATCCTCCTAAAAATCATCTTGAATCATTTAACTTTATTCAACGTGAAAATTTTAATATTACAATTCACGCAGGCGAAGCATTTGGAAAGGAATCAATTTGGCAAGCTTTGCAATTTTGCGGCGCACATAGAGTCGGACACGCAACAAGGCTGACTGAAGATATTTATTATGACGAAGATGGAAACATTGTCGGAATGGGAGATTTGGCGCAATATATTCTCGACAAAAGAATCCCGCTTGAAATTTGTTTGCTTAGCAATGTACATACAGGAGCGATCGATCAGCTGGAAAATCACCCTTTTCACGATTTATTCACGCAAAAATTTAGGGTTTTCTTAAATACAGATGACAGGCTGATGAGTGATACAACTTTATCAAAAGAATACGAGACCGCCGCAAAATTGTGGGGACTTGATATAAATGATATTGAGAAAATGACCATCAACGCGATGAAATCTGCTTTCATCCCTTATAATGAACGATTAAAATATATATACGAGGTAATAAAACCGGGATTTCAAGAAATTAAAAACGAACTTCTGGTTATAAAATAAATCTATGGCAAAAACATTATTCAAAAAATATAACTACGAGTTTGATTCTGGTGAATTAAAAATATTAAATACTTTTACCAAACAAATGATTAACCAATTCAACTCTCAGGAAGGCGCTCAGGGTCAAAATAAAAATTTACAATCTCTAAAGGCTAAACTTGAATCCGGCGAAGATGTCATAAAACTGACAAAGGCCGAAAAAATAATTCTGGTTAATCAATTAAAGGAAAATGTAAAACACCTTGCGGCCCAAATGGAGAAAGCCTGGTTCCTTAAAAAATGGATGTACAAATCGCTTCATAGTCAGTATAAATCAATAATTCAAAATCATTTTAGTGATGATTAAATATGATTGAGATAATAAAAGCACCAACAGGTACTAAATTAAACACAAAAGGATGGGTTCAGGAAGCCGCACTCAGGATGTTAATGAACAATCTCGATCCTGATGTTGCCGAAAACCCAAATGAACTAATCGTTTATGGAGGTTCGGGAAAAGCTGCCCGTAATCGTGAAGCGTACTTGCAAATTGTTGAATCGCTCAAAAAGTTAGAAAATGATGAAACGCTTCTCATTCAATCTGGAAAACCCGTCGCTGTTTTTAAAACGCATATTAACGCTCCTAAAGTATTGATAGCCAATTCCTTGCTCGTTCCCGATTGGGCAAATTGGGATGAATTTAGGAGGCTGGAAGCGCTCGGATTAACTATGTACGGTCAGATGACTGCAGGCAGCTGGATTTATATCGGGACTCAAGGAATTTTACAAGGCACATACGAAACCTTCGCCGAATGCGCCCGGCAAAAATTTGATAACAGCCTGACCGGTAAATTGCTGTTAACCGCCGGATTAGGCGGAATGGGTGGTGCGCAACCACTCGCCGCTACTATGAACGGAGCTGCATTTTTAGGAATTGATGTCGATAAATCAAGAATCCAGAAAAGAATTGATACCGGTTATATCGATAGAATGACTTTCGATTTTGATGAAGCTCTTGATTTAGTTCTAAACGCAAAAGAAGCCAATATTGCTTTAAGCGTTGGACTTGTCGGTAACGCAGGAGAAATTCTGCCTCAACTTATTGAAAGAAATATCATTCCTGATATTGTAACCGATCAAACCTCAGCGCATGATGTACTCAATGGCTATGTTCCAATGGGAATGAGTTTCGAAACCGCGTTAAAGTTGAGAAAATCGAATCCTGCCGAGTATATCGAAAAATCACGCAGTACAATTTGCCAGCATGTGAAAGCAATGTTAAAGTTTAAGGAACTTGGTTCTGTTGTTTTTGATTACGGGAATAATATAAGAGGAGAAGCGAAGGAAAATGGCGTTGATAATGCTTTCGATATTCCCGGATTTGTTCCTGAATATATCCGGCCACTATTCTGCGACGGCAAGGGTCCTTTCAGATGGGCGGCTTTGTCAGGTGATCCTGAAGACATTTATGAAACTGATCGAGCAATATTTAATGCTTTCCCCGAAGATCAAGCGCTGATTCGATGGATCAAACTGGCTCAAGAAAAAGTTCATTTTCAAGGTTTACCCGCCAGAATTTGTTGGTTGGGATACGGTGAACGAGCCAAAATGGGGAAAATTTTTAACGATCTGGTTGCGGATGGTAAAGTAAAAGCACCACTGGTTATCGGCCGGGATCATCTGGACTGCGGATCAGTCGCCTCCCCAAACAGAGAGACAGAAGCGATGAAAGATGGCAGTGACGCGATAGCAGATTGGCCAATTCTAAACGCTCTTCTAAATGCGGTTGGTGGTGCAAGCTGGGTTTCTGTGCATCATGGAGGAGGAGTTGGAATCGGGAAATCGATTCATTCGGGAATGGTTGTTGTTGCCGATGGTACAAAAGAGGCGGAAGAAAGGCTGAGTAGAGTTTTAACTTACGATCCGGGAATGGGAATTGCCAGACACGCCGATGCCGGTTATGATCGTGCAATTGACAATGCTATGCTACACAATATGAATTTACCAATGATAAATAACAATGGAGAAAAATAAAATGACGAAGGTGCTAATAGCGGACAAATTTCCGGAAGCTTACATTGAAGAATTAAGGCGTAACAATCTTGAAGTGATAGTTGAGCCGGGTCTAAACGCTGATAATTTGGCAGAAGCAGCGAAAAATGTTGATATTCTTGTTGTACGATCAACTGTTGTTAATGAAAAAACGATTAACGAGTCGGAACAACTAAATCTGATTATTAGAGCCGGAGCCGGTTATAATAATATTGATGTTGCAGCGGCAAACAAAAAAGGTGTATACGTAGCAAATTGTCCCGGTAAAAACGCAGTTGCCGTCGCCGAACTTACAATTGGCTTAATGCTTAGTCTTGATAGGAGAATTCCCGATAACGTTTCCGATTTTCGAAAAGGAATTTGGAACAAATCTGAATATTCCAAAGCAAACGGTTTGATGGGAAAAACTTTAGCAATAGTCGGATACGGAAATATCGGGAGAGAAGTTGCCAAAAGAGCTAAAGAATTCGGGATGAGTATTTATGCAAAGGATATTTCTAGAATTGAAGGTTACGGTGTTAAAACATTTGATGAATTTAGTAAAATGCTGCCTACTGCAGATGTAATTTCAATTCACCTTCCCGAAACCCCTGAAACGAAAAATCTATTCAACAAAGAAATGCTCAGCTACATGAAAGATGGTGCTTATCTTATTAATACTTCTCGTCCCGGTGTAATTGATGAAGAAGCGTTGATCGAAGCTGTCAAATCTAAAAAACTGAGAGTCGCTTTGGATGTATTTAGTGACGAGCCCAGCGGTAAATCGGGTGAAGTTCATTCCAGATTAATGGAACTTGACAACGTTTATGTAACACATCATATTGGAGCTTCAACCGAGCAAGCTCAGAACGCTGTCGCCGAAGAAACGGTTAAAATTATTCTGACCTTTATCCAGAGCGGTGTTATCGCTCATTGGATAAATAGAGCGCAAAAAACACCCACAAGTTATCAATTAGTTGTTAAGCATTACGACAGACCGGGTGTTTTGGCATCGGTACTTGATGTACTTCGTCAGGACGATATTAATATCGAAGAAATGGAAAATATTATTTTTGATGGCGGAGTAGTTGCTTGTTGCACAATGAAACTTGATAAAGCTGCATCATCTGAAATGTTGAATGAAATGAAAGCTAATAAAAATGTACTCACTGTTTCTCATGTAAGTACGGAGAATTAATTTCGAAAAGCAGCGGGAGATCATCTCGCTGCTTCCTTCTCGCAAATCCTTATATAACCTTGCCCACGTAATTTATTTCGAACAGATCGGTTAAGATCCCATGAAAATAAGTTTGCTTCAAAAGTTCATCTAAACCTTCGATTTCATTTTCCAATAGCTGAAAATAGATTGAATTAATATTTTCCGTAATAAATCTCGAAGGTTCTTTATCCAACTGCATTTTTTCAAGATAACTTGCGATATTGTCTTCGATTTTAATATCGAGTTTATCGGTAATTTTTTCGTGGAAATTTACAATTGTCTGCTTCTCTTTCGCCGCGAAAATATAATTCACATACGGGAAATCAATTAATTCCGCAATTTCATCGGCAACGCTGATTCCTTGTGAATAGTACCCATTAAAAAGATTGTCATTTCCGCAGATCAAATAATTCCGGTCGCCAAAGCTGGGAGATTTTGTTTCCAAACTTATCTTTACATCAATATTATATCGCTCTTTAAATAGTATTTTAGTTAAAATAATATCATTCGTCGACACATCCCCATATAAGAATAATTCTTCAAAAAGCGTTTCATTCTTTGCAAAGTACAAATAGCTGTTTGAAAGCATTCCATCAAAAGCGATACCGTAATTTCTTGAAACGTACAATTCCCTGTTCTTAATAAGATCTATTGAAGGAAGAAGCAAAATTCCGGATTCATCCTCCTTAATTAATTGTGCGATGAGTGATGAATCTTTTACGATAATATTCGATTTTAGATCATCGGGTAAAGAGAGTGACAAAATAGCGGAAAATATGTTAGGTGGAATATAGATGTTCATAAAAGAAAAAGCCGCCCGAAAGCGGCTTACTGTTTTTATCTAAGATTTTTATCTTTGATCCTTGCGGCTTTACCTGAAAGGTTCCTAAGATAGTAAAGTTTTGCTCTTCTAACTTTACCTTCTTTTAACAGATCAATTTTTGCAATTCTAGGAGTGTTATATGGGAATATTCTTTCAACTCCAACTCCACTTGAAATTTTTCTAACAGTAAAAGTTTTAGTCGCTCCGGTTCCTTTAATAGAAATAACATCACCTTCGTATGACTGAAGCCTTTCTTTGTCCCCTTCAATAACTCTTACTTGTACTCTAATTCTGTCTCCAGCTTTGAACTTAGGAAAATCATCTCTTTCGATTGTTCCGGCCAGTTCTTTTAATTTGTCCATTTTATTTCTCCAAGCTATTTAATTTTTTCCATTTCTCAGTTAACATATTCGATTTTTCTTCTTTCCACTCTTCAATCAATTTTCGATTGCCGCTAAGAAGAATATCCGGAACTTCCATCCCGTTAAAAATTGCCGGTCGCGTATAATTGGGCGCTTCAATTTTTTGATCATCCATAAAAGAATCGTTCAAAGCCGATTCACTATCATTTAATACACCCGGTATTAATCGTACAATCGAATCAACTATTAAAAGCGTGGGCAATTCACCACCGGATAAAACAAAGTTACCGATTGAAATTTCATCGGTAGCAAAATATTCCCGAACTCTATCGTCAATTCCTTTATAATGTCCCACGATAAACAATAAATTCTTTGACAAAGATAATTTATTCGCGTAGCCCTGATCAAATATTTTTCCCGCCGGTGTTGTAAATATTGTATTATCGTATTTTCTATCTTTCCGCAAATACTCGATTGCAAGAAAAAAAGGTTCAGGCATCAAAAGCATGCCCGCTCCACCACCAAATGGTTTATCATCAATCTGCCGATGCTTATTTTTTGCGAAATCGCGCAAGTTGTGTACAAAAATCTCAACAAGATTTTTATCCTGCGCCCTTTTGATGATACTTGTATTGAGTGGACTGAGTAATAAATCGGGTACAGCTGAAATAATATCAATTCTCATATTCGTCTAAAAATATTTGATTTAATATTAACCTTTTTTCAGATTGAATGAATTCTTTAAAATACTTTTTCAAAACCGGTACCATTACTTCGCCCATTTTTTCACTATTTACAACGTACACATCATTGGCAGGCAATGATAAAACGTCAACCAACTTTCCAAAGAACACCGATTCAACAAAAACACTACTTCCAATCAGATCGTGGATGAAATAGGAATCCTCTTCTGTTTTAAAGAGCCTCTCTTCATCCACATATAATTTTTTGCCAATTAAAAAAAGCACATCTTCTCGTGAATCAAAATTTTTGAATTTCACTATTGGATCTGATCCCGAGAAAAACATATTTTCAACAACAAACTTTCTATATCCGCCAAATACAAAAGAAAATACTTCTAACAATTCGGAAAATCTTTCTGGAAAATCCGAATGAGACTTCAAAACAAGGGAACCATCTCTATTAAAAGTACCGGAAACTTCAGCTATAAGAAAGTAAGATTCCAATATTAATCGAGAATTTTAAGGATTGCCCTTTTTCCCTCTTTAGCAGCAATTGCAGTCAACAATGTTCTCATTGCCTGAGCTGTTTTACCTTGTTTGCCGATAACTTTCCCGACATCCTCGGCACCGACTTTTAAGGTCATCTCAATAGTTTTTTCATCGGGTTTAGTTTCCTCAACAGATACTCCATCTGGATTATCAACGAGGTGTTTAGCGATGAATTCGATGAATTCCTTCATAATTGTACCTTTTTAATAAATTAGAAAAAGGGGCACCTAATTTAAGGAATCCAACACCAGCACGAAAAGAGATAAACTCAAGCAGATTTACTGCTATGCTTCTTTCTTTTCTTCGGTATCGGGTTTTTCGGAAGCAGCACCCTCAACTTCCGGTGACTTATCCTCAATTACTTGTTGATCTTCTGTTTTTTCGACAACTACTTCTTTAGTTTCCTCAACTTTCTCTTCAACTTTAGGAGCAGCGGTTTGTTTTTTCTCAACTTTTTTTCTTTTGGCTTCTAATCTAGCTTCTTTTTCTTTTTCCCAAATATCAATCTTAGAGGTAATCTCCTCTTCTGTTAGACCTTTATTCATCAACTCTCTTTTATAAAGAATCCCTTGAGCACTCAATAAATTTTTAACTGTTGCCGTAGGTTGTGCGCCAACTCCAAGCCAATATAATGCTCTATCTTCAGCAATCTCAACCGTTGCTGGATCAGTTTTAGGATTATAACTTCCCAAAGCTTCAATAATTCTACCGTCTCTTGGTGCACGAGCATCTGCAGCAACAACCTTGTAAATTGGTTGTCTCTTTTTCCCAAGCCTTCGTAATCTTAACTTGACTGCCAATTAATTTCTCCTATTATTTTGTTTTAATTAAGTCCAATGTTTCGAAGATTTCCTAATGAACTCATTCCACCTTTCGAATTCATCATCTTCATCATTTTTTTCATTTCGCCATGTTGTTTAATCAGCCTATTCACATCTTGAATAGAATTTCCACTACCTTTGGCGATTCTTTTTCTTCTACCACCATTTAACAATTTAGGATTTTTTCTCTCCGCAATTGTCATCGATTGAATAATACTTTCAACTTTTACCAGTTGTTTGTCGTCAACTTCTTGATTCTTCATTGCTTTGTTCAAACCGGGAACCATCGCAATTATCGACTTTAAAGATCCCATTTTCTTAATCATTTTAATCTGCTTTAAGAAATCATCAAAGTCAAATTTATTAGCAAGAAATTTTTTTTCTAAATCTTCAGTTTCTTTGCTGTCGAACTGTTCTTGAGCTTTTTCTACAAGAGATACAATGTCGCCTTTACCCAAAATTCGTGAAGCTAACCTATCAGGGTGGAAAACCTCAATTGAATCGAGTTTTTCTCCCATGCTAACATACTTAATTGGTTTGCTAACAACAGCTTTTATGGAAAGAGCACAACCTCCCCTAGAATCTCCATCAAGTTTTGTAAGAACAATGCCGTCAAAATCTACTCTATCGTGAAAAGCCTTCGCAGAATTAACTGCATCTTGACCGGTCATCGAATCAACTACAAATAGAGTCTCGTTCGGTTTAACCGTCTGTTTAATTCTGGAAACTTCGTCCATCATATCTTCATCGATATGAAGACGACCAGCTGTATCAATAATTACGGTATTAAGATTATTTGCCTTCGCATAAGCAATAGAATCTTGAGATATTTTTACAACGTCTTTGCTTCCATCAATCGTAAAAACGGGAACATTGATGTTATTTCCCAATTGTTTCAATTGATCAATTGCCGCAGGTCTGTAAACATCAGCGGCTGTCAACAAAACATTTCTCTTTTTTTGAGAAAGACTTTTTGCAAGCTTACCCGCAAAAGTAGTTTTTCCACAACCTTGTAAACCGACCAAAAGAATAACCGTTGTTCCCGAAGGATTAATTGATAATTCTCTTTGTTGTCCGCCCATTAATTCGGTCAACTCATCATAAATTATTTTAGTGATAAGTTGTCCCGGAGAAACAGAAGTTAATACCTCTTGACCAAGAGCTTTAACTTTTACATCATCCATAAAGTCTTTTGCGACTTTGTAATTTACATCAGCATCTAAAAGAACACGCCGGATTTCTCTCAAAGTATCAGAAATATTACTCTCTGTTAACTTCCCTTGTCCGGTAACTTTTTTAAGGGCTCGTTCAAATTTTTGAGTTAAATCTTCAAGCATATCCGACCGTGTAAAAAAATACTAAAAATTCCTTGATAAAACCAATATTCTTATTATCCTTTCAACGCATTCGCGCCGGAGACAATTTCCAAAATTTCGGTTGTTATTGCTGCTTGACGTTCTTTATTATAAGTAATTTGTAATGTTCTAATCAGTTCTTTGGCGTTTTCAGTCGCCATATCCATAGCGGTCATACGTGCACCAAGCTCTGCGGCATAAGAATCAAGTAGTGCAGTCCAAAGCTGAGTTGCTAAATGCCGAGGAACTAATGAATCAATAATATCAATTTTATTCGGTTCAAAGATAAATTCAGATTCATTTGATTTTTCGTTTTCAGGCTCACCGATAAATGGTTTTACAGGAATCATTTGATCTTGTCGTAAATCCTGCTGTATTACGGATAAAAATTTATTATAAACCAAGATTACTTTATCGATTTCACCATTTAGATATCGGTTTGTTAATTTTTTCACCAATCCCGAGGCAAATTCGAAATTTAAATCGTGGAATATACCACTGTGTTTTTCAACCACATTGTTAAATCTTGAGTTGAAATAATCAACTCCCTTCTTACCAATACAATAAAGGTCTAAGTTTTTATCTGTGACAAAAGAACTATAATCATCTTTGATTAAGTTTTCCACGGTACGTATAATATTCATATTAAAACTTCCGCAAAGTCCTCTATCGGAAGTTACCATTACCAAAGCAATCCGTTCTACTTTTCTCTCTGTAAGAAGCGGATTTCCGGTATTTGTTTCTGTGGCCAACAAATCACTCAAAACTTTAGATAATTTCTGGGCATAGGGTCGGGCGTTGATAATATTTTCCTGAGCTCGTCTTAACCGAGCGGCAGAAACCATTTTCATAGCTTTCGTTATCTGCTGAGTGTTTTTTACACCGGTTATTCTTCTTTTTATGTCTCTAAGTGTTGCCATAATGCTCCACCAATTTACACGAAAACCAATCACCGAATTTTCAGTAATTGGTTTTCCCAAAAATTAAGGAAATATCCTATTTTCTTGTGAATTTGGCTGTAAATTCTTCAGCCGCTTTTCTAATTTTTTCAACCGTCTCATCGTTCAGAGTCTTAGTTGTTTTAATATCTTCATACACTTCGGGGTATTTAACTTCAACAAATTCCATCAAATCATGCCGGAATTTTGCAATGTCTTCAATTGCAATATCTTTCAAATAATCGTTGGTCGCGGCAAAAATTGCTACAACTTGCTTTTCAACAGGAATTGGAGAGTATTGTCCTTGTTTTAACAATTCAACTAATCTCGCACCTTTAGAAAGTGTTCTAAGAGTCGCTTTATCAAGATCAGAACCAAATTTTGCGAAAGCTTCTAATTCACGATATTGGGCAAGATCCAATTTTAATGAACCGGCAACCTTTTTCATTGCTTTAATTTGAGCATTTCCACCCACACGGGAAACTGAAATACCCACATTAATTGCGGGTCTCACACCGGCGTTAAAAAGATTTGGTTCGAGATAAATTTGGCCATCAGTAATTGAAATAACATTTGTCGGAATATAAGCCGATACATCACCTTGCTGAGTTTCAATAATAGGAAGGGCGGTTAAACTGCCTCCGCCAAGCTCTTTACTAAGTTTTGACGCTCTTTCCAATAATCTCGAGTGAAGATAGAAAACATCTCCCGGGTAAGCTTCGCGACCAGGAGGTCGTCTCAATAACAAAGACAATTCACGATATGCGACAGCTTGTTTCGATAAATCATCATAAACTACAAGAGAATGTTTACCGGCATCTCTAAAAAATTCACCTAAGGTTGCACCGGAATAGGGCGCAATATATTGCAGCGGGGCAGGATCAGAAGCCGCGGCAACGACTACTGTAGTATATTCCATAGCACCTTGTTCCGCTAATTTTGCGACCACTTGCGCAACTGTAGAACTTTTTTGACCGACCGCAACATAAACACAATAAACAGGGTCAATGCCATTTTTCTTTGCTTCTTCAGTGTGGGTGAATTTTTGATTAATAATTGTATCTAAAGCGATTGCAGTTTTTCCGGTTTGTCTGTCCCCGATTATCAATTCACGTTGACCTCTACCGATTGGAATCATAGCGTCAACAGCAGAAATCCCGGTCTGGAGGGGTTCAACAACCGGTTGCCGAGCAATAACACCCAGCGCTTTGCGTTCAATCGGCATATATTTATCAAAGTTGATCGGACCTTTTCCATCGACAGGCTCGCCGAGGGGAGTTACCACACGTCCAAGCATTGCATTGCCGACAGGGAACGAAGCTACACGTTTGGTTCGTTTAACGGTATCACCCTCTTTAACAAGGCTTCCATCACCGAAAAGCACACAACCAACGCTATCCTCTTCAAGGTTTAGAACCATACCGGTTACACCATTGGGGAATTCAATCAACTCACTCGCCATCACTTTTGATAAACCATAAACCCGAGCTATTCCATCACCAACTTGTAATACGGTTCCTACATCATAAATATCTACTTCGCTGTCAAATCCCGATAATTGTTTTCTTAAAATCGCTGATACTTCATCGGGTCTTACTTCCGCCATTTTAATTTCCTAGTTTGATTAAAATTTATTTTACTTCCCCAAGAAGATTTTTCTTGAGAGTTTCGAGTTGATGATTTACAGATGCGTCATAAACCGTATCACCAACTTTAATCATAAAGCCACCGAGTAAATTTGAATCACTTTTAAAATGAGTTCTAATCTTTTTATTGGTTTTAGCTTCCAATAAACTCAAAAATGACTTTCTTTGAGATTCATCAAGTTCAACAGATGAGCTTACAAATGCATCCATAATTCCAAGTCTTTCGTCACTAATTTCCTTAAATCTTTTTAAAATACTAATAAGATGTGGTGCCCTGCCCTTGCTCAAAATAAATTTCAAGAAGGTGATAACAGTATCGTTAACTTTTCCACTAAAAATCTTTTCGACGGAATCAGCTTTGAGACTTTGTTTGATAACCGGGCTAACTATAAACTTTTTAAGATCGCTTGAACCTAAAAAAGTGTTATAGACAAATTCAACATCCTTAGAAACATCTTCCAGAATACCCTTTTCTTTGGATGAGTCCATAAATGCTAACGCGTACCGTGTGGATATGTTTAATACACTCATTAGTTTTTAGATAAATCTTCTAAGTATTTGTTTACTAAAGTTTTCTGTTTCTCTTTATCAAGAGATTCACGAATTATTTTCTCTGCCGCATCAATCGCAATCGAGGCAACGCTTTCACGCAAATTGTTAAAAGCTTCTTTGTTTTTTCTTTCAATTTCTTCGGTAGCTGAATCTATCATCTTCTTCGCTTCCAATTTACTATCTTCAAGTAATTGTGCTTTTAACTTTTCAGCGTATTCCCTGCCTTGATCAATTATCTTCTGAGATTCGATTTCAGCTTTTGCGAAGTTGGCTTGATTCTCTTGGATCAGCTTTTCAGCATCTTCTCTTGCTTTTTCAGCTTTTTCCAACGATTCCCGGATTAATTTTTCTCTTTCATCTAATGAAGTAAGAATCGGTTTCCAAGCCATCTTTTTCAGAATTAAGAAAAGAAAGATGAATGTAATAACTGTCCAGAAAATTAATCCCGGATTTACATCCAATAAACTACCTTGACCACCGGCAGAAAATGCCAATGTATTTAGATAAATAGATTCCATTCTAAGTCAATCCTATTGTTTAATTCTTTAGCTTATTTTAATGCTAAAAGAATACAAATTACTAGTGCAAAAAGGGCAATACCCTCAATCAAAGCCGCAGCAATAATCATAGATGTTCTAACATCCCCAGCAGCTTCAGGTTGACGACCGATAGCTTCCATCGCCGAACTGGCTAATTTACCTATACCGAACGCACCACCTATAATTGTTAAACCGGCACCGAATCCGGCCGCTAAATATGCAAAGTCCATTAAAGTCCTCCGTAATGATTATTTTTATTATTAATGTTCCTGATGAACTGCCATTCCAATAAATAGCGAAGACAGCATTGTAAAAATATATGCCTGAATCAATGAAACCAAAATTTCCAATAAATATATAAAAAGCGCAAAAGCTACTGAGACCGGGACAACAACATATGTTTGTAAGATAAATATCAATCCCAATAAAGCTAAAATCACAATATGGCCGGCAGTCATGTTGGCAAATAATCTTATTGCCAAAGCAAATGGTTTAGTAAATAATCCCAATAGCTCCACAACCAACATAATCGGAAGAAGCCATGCCGGCAAACCATGCGGCAGAAGACCTTTGAAGTAACCAAAGACACCATTTTGCATCATTCCACCCACTTGAATAAACAAAAATGATATCACAGCTAAAGTGGCTGTTACAGCAATATTACTTGTCGCGGTTGCACCGTAAGGAAGCAATCCCAAAAAGTTACAAGTTAAAATGAAAAAGAACACCGTAAGCAAATATGGAAGAAACTTCTCAAATCCTTTTCCAATGGTTGGACGAGCAATTTCGTCTCTAACAAAAACGACCAAAACTTCAACTAAGTTTGTTAAGCCCTTCGGAATAATTGATTTTTTATATCCATTCGAAACTAATTTGAAAATAACGACAAGCAAAGCTACCGCAATCCACATAAAAATTACGTGTTTGGTAATTGAAATGTCTAAACCAAATAAATGAAGTTCAGGCAAGTGGATGACACCAAAAGGAGGAAATTCTAACTCTCTTCCATCCAAAATATGGTGCATTAACCAACTGGTATCACTCGATTTGCTTGTGGCCTCCTGGGCTACAACCTTTAACGAATCCGAAATTATTTCACTGTCCATTATCTATCGTTTTGTCTCTGCTTTTGGCAATCTCTAAAAAATATACTATCTCTAAGGAAAGTAGAGAAAAATAAAAAATAAAGAAGAGTAATATAAAAGTAGATTTATCAATATTCAAGAAGAGTATTACTAATAATATTAATATTAGCATAGCAAAAAGTCTGCCAACCATTCCTCCAAGCGTGTAAATAAGATAAATTTGATTCGATTTTCCGATCGCTGAATCGAAAAGTTTGATGGCAACAACAAAGTTTATACTGTTTATGATGACAGCTAAAAGTAGGGAGAGAGAATCGAAATTTTCGAAAGGTTGCATTATTATCGCGAACAACGAAAAGACAAACACCATCAGTAAGAAATAATAAACCGGTTTAATTATCTTTTTTATCATCTTTATTTAATTCCATAACACGTTTGATAAAATTATAAAATCCGGCAATTCCACCTAAAAAAGATAGCAGCAGGATAAAAAGCGGGGTTGTTTCATATTTGTCATCGAGCCATTTTCCCAAAAAGAACATTAAAATAACAGTCGCGGCTAACTGTGTTCCTAAACCCAGATAGGGTCCTGCTTGCTGAAATGAAGATGAAACATGATTATCCTTTTTTTTAAATGATGACATATAAATTAATCATGATGATCTTTTGTATTAGACATTGTACAGTTACCGACAAATTGCGCGCCTTCATCAATCAACAACACACGAGTTATAATATCGCCTTTCAGATATGCGGACTTTTCGATAATTAATTTCTCCGCCGAATCCACTGAGCCTAGAATGTTTCCACTGATAGTAATATTTTTAGCTTTAATATTTCCTTCGATTTTGGAAGCCTCACCAATTGTCAAATTACCGTTTACGGTTACATCGCCAATAATAACTCCATCTATTCTAACATTTCCCTGACTATATAATTTTCCCTCAAGTTTTACACTCGAACTAATAATACTTACATCTTCCGAGTATTGAGCATCACCTTTTTTTGACATTAAATTCACTCCTAATTAAGATTAATAACAACTTCAAGCGGATCTATCGGACGACCATTTTCCCAAATTTCAAAATGCAGATGCGGTCCGGTGCTATTTGATCCTGAATTTCCACTTAACGCGATTAATTCCCCCTGAATGACATACTCACGTTCCTTTTTGAGAACTTCTGAGCAATGTTTATAAATAGATAAATTATCATAATTATGTTGGATGATAATTTTATATCCATCCGAAATTGTGTAATCCGAAAAGATAATTAATCCACCCAAGGCAGCATACACAGGTGTTCCTGCCTTAACTCCAAAGTCTATTCCGGTATGTCCTTTTTCCGGTGCAAAACCATTTGTGATAAAAACTTCAGAGACCGGACTGATATAATATTGGGTTGAGTCCTCGTAATTACAAGTAAAAAAATTGTAGGAATTTCTGACCAAATTAAAGAATCCTGATAAAACATGACCTTCTTGTTCGAAAGCTTCATTACTTGGTATTCTTAATGAATCGTATACTGTCGAATTTGTATCGATGTTGAGTGAGTCCGCCAACAACAGAGCAAATTTCAAACTACGATTAGTAGCAGATACATTCTTCAATTCATTTGATAGGAATAAGATTTGCTTTTCCATTGTTCTGATTCTGACACTTTGATTTTCTAATTCACTTCTCTCCATGAAAAAGATTAAATTTTTTGCTCCGGTAAATGTCAGAATCGTAATAACAACAATTGCAACGAAAAAGGTATAAAAACCAAGATACGCAAGTATTCTCAGGAAAGGAACCTTATATCTTTTGGTGCTGATAACAGGAAGATTTGGAGTTATATAAACAGAGGATTTCCAGATGTCTTTTAACTTATAAAGGCCCATTAAACTTTTCTTTAGTAAATAATTTTACCAAATTAATAAATTTATGATGGATTAGGAAAGTGTTTCTTTAATCTTATCAAGAACAGTTTCGGGTTTTAATTTATATCCGCATTCAAATGTATTTATCGGGCATTTTTCATGTCCGTGAATTCCACAAGGTTTACACTCAAGATCATCAAAACTTAGCGTATAACTTCGATCACTATACGGGTAGAAACCAAAATCCGGCACCGTTGAGCAATATATTGTTATTATTTTAATTCCTGCTGCCATTGCGAGATGAGTTGGTGCGCTATCATTGCAAATTAATAAATCGCACTCCTTTAGAATTGCAGTAGTTTCCAATAAATTCGTTTTACCGGCGAGATTTATAATCTTTTCATTTTTTGAATGTATCGCTTCACAAATTTCTGAATCTGCTTCACTACCCAATAAAATTAATTGAACCTCAGGCTTTTGCAATTCGCCTGCGATATTCTGCCAATATTCGATCGGGTATCTTTTAGTTGCCCAGACCGACCCTGGTGCTAAGGCAATCTTCTGTTTTTCGCCGAACATAAATGGGAATTTTTCCTTCGAAAGTTTGTCAGTTTTTATCTCAGGGAAAATTTTCCAATTTTTCAATAATAGCGGATCAGAAAGAAGAGATAGATTGCGCTTTACTTCATGATAATCCTTTCTGTATTTAATTCTTTTTGAATAAATAAAAGAGAGAGAAGCTCTATCAAAACCCACTGATTCCCTGCTATTTATCATCTTCACGATTAATGCAGTGCGGAACGACCTGTGTGGAGAAATAACCAAATCATATTTTTCGGTCTTTAAATCTAATCCAAACCTAATTGTGGCTATTAAAGAACTGTTTTTTCCTTTTTTATCAAATACTATAACTTTATCGATAAACGGGCTCGCCTCAGATATTTGGCTGCTCGAAGGTAGTGTTAGAAAGTGTACTTCAGAATGGGGATATTTTTCTTTTACTGCTTGCACGAGAGGCAAAGTTAATATCACGTCGCCAAGAAATGCAGTTTGTATAATTAGTATTTTTTTCAAAAAGATTAATACTTCCAGATTTTATGCATCCAAAACCATTGATCCGGTTTATTGCGGACAGTTTCTTCGAGAATTTTCATGTATTCGGTATTGATATATTTCCTTTGGATTTCTTTATCATCCGATACTTTTCTATAATCAA
Source organism: Melioribacteraceae bacterium (assembly GCA_021739765.1). Lineage (GTDB taxonomy): Bacteria > Bacteroidota > Ignavibacteria > Ignavibacteriales > Melioribacteraceae > JAIPBD01. The sequence continues at coordinate 76,308 of JAIPBD010000007.1, read as the reverse complement.
TTTCTTTAACAATTCCGTTAAATCGAAATGGAGCTGTTCTTTCGGCAAATAGTACGACGAGTGGAATATTAAATTTTGTTGTAATATCTGCTAATCCCGAAAATATTGCCGTATCTTGGTTGAAGAGCTTGACCCGTTCACCATCAATAGGCCCCCTTTGATCACCGACCAGCCCAACTATACCTTTTTCCCGCAGAACACTAATTATGCCTCTGACGCCCATCCCAACGGGCACCACAACGTTTCCGAAACGTTCCCTGAACTCAGTCATCCATTTATGAACAAATTCATTAGATTGCGTTTTTACCAGTACGCTTATTTTTTTATCAAGATATAACCCGGCGGTAATAGCCCCGAGTTCCCAGTTGCCATAGTGGCCAGTTACAAGCATCACTCCTTTATTCTCTTTTATCGCATTCCATAAAAATTCCGGATTGTCCGGTGTAATGGAATTATGAAGAAAATCCCTGCTTGCATTTGAAGCGTACAATACTTCTAACATGGTTAGAGAAACATTGTAATAATTCGATTTTGCAATCGAAAATATTTCGGACTCTGATTTCTCGGGAAAAGCTGTTTTTAAGTTTGAGATTACGGTTGATAGACGAATTTTGAGTATTCGAAACAATACAAATGAGGTTATTTTCGCAAGAGCAGAAAGACTTTTAAAACCAAAAAGATTGATTAAAAATGCCAAAAACCTTAGGAACAAATACTCTATTTTTTTCGAGATCATCTAATTAGTTTTGGTTAATGCGTCTCTCATACTGATCATCACGTAACTCGCCGATCTTGTTTGAAGTCAGCAGCTCATAATCGCCGAATCCGGAAACATCTCCGAAAATAAAAAATACACCACTTTCAATTGAATCATAGAACCATTCTTCATAAGGTTTTTTATCTGATTCATTTGGGTACATATCTCTTTGATCCGGCTCTCCATAAAGAAGATAAATGCGGCCTCGATCCGTTTTATAACCCGCTCTCTGCATTGTTCTGAAATTAAGATTTGCGTAGTTAACTCTTTGCATATAATCATCTTTAAGTTCATTTACAGGTGTAATCGGATTTGGATCACGAACTTTCCAAAAATTGTACAGGAATTCTCGTTTACTCGCTAATGAATCAAGTTTTTCAAATTGATCTTTTTCTGATGGTGCGGCAATGTATTTAACGTAGTTAAACATTTCATCACATTCATCGACTGTATAAACTGCAAATTCACTACTTAAGTAACTTGAGGCAATACTGCGCCGATCCGTGGTATCTTTAACACTTGGATTGTATAAAAAGAATTTCTTTGAGGAGATTAAAGCGGTCTTTTTTGCAGTATCAGCCATTGATAAAACAAAATTGTATGTATCAGTCGGTAATTTTTTCAAGTTGACGAGACCTATTTCAACCAGCGAACTGGTGCTTCTCGCCATTTCTTTCGTCGCGCTGTAAACTAAGTTACCAATACTATTGTAGAGCAATTTTTCAATTTTAACAGGTTCAGTCTTGCCCGAACTTGCGGTATTATAGAATTCGGAATAATAAAACATAACGGGAGAATTTTCAGAATATAGGATTGATGGATTTGGAGTTACTTCCAATGTGTTTTTATAAAACAAGGATTCTGTATTTTGAGAATTTGTAAGAATATTTGTTGCTAATTGTATATCGCTTATTGATCCTTCAGAATTGATATACGGTATTATTTCAATAACCTCTTCTATTTTATTCCTTTTTGAGGGGTCAACGGCATCCAAACCGGTAACAGCTAAATTATAACTACCTTCAGGCACAACGAGTTCAATCAGGCCAATCAGTCTTCGTTCCTCAGCCCCATTTCCTTGATTCTGAACATCATTAACAACGTTCCAGTCATTATTTAACAACTCTTCGCCCGATTCAATATTCTTAATAACTACGTTTATCGTACCATTAATTTTAGCTTGACCATTTTCTTCATAAACGGTAAGATCAGCTTGATTAAATTCATAGTATATTTCTAAAAAAGATGAAGTTGAGTCGTATTTAAATCTGGCATAATCAAATTCAAAACGAAACTCTTGAGCAAACAAAGAAAGAGTTGATGCCAGCAACAATAATATTAGTAATCCTTTTTTCATATTTCCCTCCAACTCCATTAATACAATAAAGTAAAACTCAAAAAAATATCGTTAACATTCAATAACAATACAAGTACCAGACAAAAAAAAAGCCCTTCCAAATGGAAGGGCTTTATTCAGTTTATATTTAACTATAAACCTAAACCAACTGCGAAGATATGGTTAGCATCAAAGTATTGAGTTTGCAAATATGCATAGTCAAAACGAAGAGCAAGACCACCAACATCATAATTAAGACCGGCACCGAAGTGTAAGTCATATACGATATCTTCTGAATCTAATTCAGGTGTAAGTAAATAACCGCCTCTTAAGAAGAAAAGATCATTAAATGCATATTCTGCACCTAACTTATACTCATCTTCCCAGTAGTTGTTATTAGTGAATACGCCTGAAAAGTTAAGAGCGTTTTCTGCGTTGATATCCATTGTGTAACCAAGTCCAATTTCAAGAACAGAAGGTAACTGGAATGAAGCTGCTTCTATTTTATAGAATTCTTCGCCTCTTCTACCTGTTGAAGCTTCTGCTTGAGTGAAAAGACCGGAGCCATCGTATTGCATTTCAGCACCGAGGTTCTTGATTACAACTGCCATGGTAAGACCGTTAACATCAGCAAGATCAGAATAAGTTACACCAACGTCGAAAGCAAAACCGCTTGCGCTAACAACATCGATTCTTTCACTAACATAGTTAACATTCACACCAACGGAAACTCTATCACTTAGCATTTTACCGTATGATAGACCAATGGTTATAAACTGTGGTGAATATGTGGAGCCGAAACCATCAGGATTAGCATTAGTGGTTCTTTCAATATCTCCGATATCAAATGATTTAAGACTTAAACCAATTGATCCCAAGTCACCAACTTTAGTTGCAAATGCTGCATATTGAACACCAATATCAGCAATATAAGACATGTGAGATGCCACAACATCTAAACCATAAGATGTTCGGGCAATGTTGGCCGGATTCCAATAAATGGCATCCACGCCCATTGTACTAGTTAGAACTGAACCGCCAAGACCAATTCCACGAGCTCCAACAGGAACTAGCAATTGAACTCCACCGGCAGTACCATTTCTTGCACCTCCGCCCGCAAACATATCGCCCGCAGCAAGGAGGAACACCAGTAATGAAACTGAAATTATTTTTATTTTTTTCATCATCTAACTCCTTACGAATTAAAATTTTAGAATCTATCTAATACTTGTTGTTCTTGAATTACCCCGAACTTAAGTATTTTTGTTTCACCTAAATCAGGCATTTCTATGTAAGCAATATACAATCCGCTCGCTGCAGGTAAACCTGATTCATTAGTTAAATCCCACTTTTGAAACTGTGAAGGATCATCCTTTTGGATTGTTTTGACCAATTGACCTGCAAGGTTGAAGATTCTAAGAACCGCTTTCTCAGGAAGATGATTGAAAGTAACGAATCTTTGATATTTGTTAATTTCATTTGAGTTAAATCCATAATATGGATTCGGGAATACATTAATGTCTTTAACATCTGCTTTTTCTAATTCAACTGAATACACAGGTGCGTCAACGGAAAATGTAAATTCATCTTTCCCAAGCTGAATTGGGTTCGCATACTGAACTGTTACAACATCACCTACGGCATAATTTGATTTTTTAAATACCATAACCCAAGTTGCATCGGCATTAAGCGCATCTGGTCCGCCATCAACTTGAATTACTTGAGTAGGATCGTATGGAGTATTTACAAATAGAACATACATTCTACTGTCTAGATTCCAAGAATAAAATGGATCTTCCGTACCATCTCTTTCACGATCACGGAAAGTAACATTTACTTGGTAAGGATTGTCAGGATCAGCAACATTCCAAACTTCAAACGGAACTCTCATCAAGAACGGTGCAGCTGTTCCGGGACTTGGATTCAACGGATGTGTCGCTAATGCTCCACCACTGACTGCTCTAAAACAAGTAGCCATAGAACCGCCTTCAATAACTTGATAGACAGTCGCTCCATTTATAGTTGTTCCACCGTCAAATACACCGGTATATCGTATTTCATAGTCCTGTTGTAGCTGATCAATTTCCGTAGTTCCTACGCCAAAGTTATCGATTGCCCAACTGGTTACCACACCACCAAATACTGTGTAGTTAGTAAGTACTATGCCGGGATCAGCAAAACCATAGGTAGTTGAGAAAGTCGTTGAAGATTCCTCATTCAGCGAAACGCTCAAGAAATTAATCGGTGCCTCGTAATTACCGGTAACATAAACTTGCATTCCATCAACTATCGGAGAAGATGCTTTATCTATATCACTTGGAGAAAGAAGTAATTGATCTTCAAGCACGTCAACACCAAGAGTTTCATCACGAAGATTCCAATGTTGTTCAGTTTTGAAGAAATATGCTTCTTCCGTAATCACTACTTGACCGGTTGTGTGTGCTAAACTATCAGAAGCACCATAATATGGAGCATATGCTGCGCCCCAACCATCATCATAGGCTTCAAAATCAAGAGTTAACGGCAAAGTAAAGTTAGCAGCAACAGATACTGTTAACATTTCGCCACCATGGAATGGTCCGTTTAAAGATGTATCAGGACTTCCCCATGTTACACTGTTATCGACCGAGCTGTAAACACCAGGGGTGTTTCCCGAAGCTCCACTGGGTTCAGAACCCAAAACTTGAATTCCGCTAGGGAATATCAACTTCACACCATCACAATACGAATAGAATGATGCTGCTAAGTTAAATGTGAAGACAAGGTCTCTGGTAGTTGCGCCCGTGACATAAGATTGTCCGGTAAGTGATGAACCTGCGAGATCTTTGCTAAGTCCTTTTCCAATTGAATCAGGATAATTAGTAAAGTGCCATTCACCATCCGTACCGAAATAATAATGTTGCTCGTTGAACCATACTTTGTAATCATGACCTGTTGTTTCGGTTGGATTAACAATGTTATATTCAACTGTAGCATTAGCGGAACCACTTGTTTGTGAAGCAAACAGACCTGTAGAAGTTTCGTAAGAAATTCTATTTCCAGGAGCAGGAGTTTGAGGTATTGCTTCAATAATTTCATGTGAATTTTCAAGTACCAAAGGTACATTCAACGGATCTTCATGAACCGCGTAAGCTGTTACACCAAAATAGTATGGTGTGCCATTATTAAGCGATTGTCCGGCAGTGAACATATCAGTTGTAATTGAAATAGATCTTTTAATTCCGGAGTCTGAACCAAATTTAAGAACTTGTGGTACAACAACTCCACCATCAGTATCAAAGTCATCACCAACAATTTTACCTTTACCATCAACAATATCGTATGTTGCAACGATTCTTGCGTCTTGTGGCGAGGCACTTGCTGAAGGATATTGATAAATCACGTATCCCTGGAATTCAAATCCAAGGTCATTATGTGATTCTGTAGCTTTTACAGTCGCATCATCTTGATACCAACTAAGTAATATTTCACGATCAAATTCATCAATTGTAACCGCTGGTCTGGTTGGGGAAGATGGAACGTTGAAGAAGTTATCATAAGTTGCTTGAGCTTCTCTATCATAGAACTTAAGCAAACTTACCGCACCTAATCTATCAACATTACCGAAAGCACCGGCAGCGATTTCAGCAATTACTACTTCTTGAGTTTCACCAGCCGTCATATTAAACGGACCTGAAACCAAGCCAAGTCTTCTATCACCAGGTGAGTGAAGGATACCATCAACCCAACCTTGATTTGTGATAGGATCACCGGCTAAAGCAAACGCAGTTTGTTTTCCGTTTGTAGGATCAGTAAAAGGAACACCCGTTGTACTAACTTTACCTTCGAAAAGGTTATACATTTGAAGTGTACCTTCTTGATAATCACCCAAACTTGGATCTGTATAAACAGGATCACTGTTAATAAAGAAGAAGTGAGCTGACATACCAAGATTTTTCATTCCGGGAACTTTTGCATTATTAAATACAGCGGTATCGGCTGCTGTTCCTGCTACGATCGGACCTTGGAAAAAGTCAAATCCGACAGCCGGAGGGGTGTTGCCATATTGAGCATCACTAGCACCACCGTTGAAACAGTAACTTAATGATAGTGTAGTATCGCAACCAACAAAGTCATCACCGGCACCACCAACATCAGGATCAGACCACCAGCAGAAATACATTTCAGAAATATCTTGTCCACTATAGTTAATAACAGTGAACTTTCTGAAAAACATATTTCCAAGAGCTCCGTTAGAATTATAACCCCATGCGGTAGCTTGCATTTCAAGACCGATTGGGTTAGATCCGTAAATAAATAATGCTTGAGCTTGATCAACATCATTAGCTACAAACCATACTGTCTGATCTGAACCGGGAAAACCGGGAATATCAGTATCAGCATTGTAAGAACCATTTCCATCAACATCTTCGTATGGAGCGCCATAAGAAGCCGGCCATTCGTTCCAGTCTTTTTCGTATTGAGCTCTAACTTCAGCTGCGGACACACCTTCGTCATTCATTTCAGCTTGTACATTTCCTTCAGCCCAATCAGGTCTTACACGGTAAATACGTACATGTGCTGCTGCGTCATCTTCACGGTCAATTGTAGCACCGCTTCCAACTACCGCACCTGGTAAAAGACCTTGTCGATAAGTAGAACCACCGACACGAATCTCACCACCAATTTTACCGCCCCAGACTAAACCGGATTGGAAAACAGCTTGTTGGTTACTTCCTTTCGGATATACTAAACCGGAATTTCCATTTGGATTGATATCGGTTTCACCGTTGTTTTTAATCCAAGTAGAGATTTGGTTTATATTAAAATGTGTATAAACAGGAGAACCATCAGCTTTTTGTAAAGCTGCAGTCCCGCTGCGTCTTTCACCCTTGACACCTTTGGCAATATTCGCCTCTGATATGAGGAAGAGCGTCAGGAAAAAGACCATTAAATATCTAGTTAATTTCATATTTAAACTCCTCTTAAATAGTAGAATAACTGTTAAAAAAATCATATTAGTATTCTAACCTTACTCCTAAGTAAATTTGTCTGGCTTGACCAAAAAAGTCATTATAATCAAAGTTCAAAGATCTGTAAATGTCTTCATAGATTTGACCATATTGTTCAACTTGTTTTTGACCTGAGTCAGGATTACTTATCCAACCATCGTCATCATGAGCGCCGGTTCTTCCATACACAAAATCGATTGATCTTGTATCGAACAAGTTTACTACTCTAACGTAAACGTTAGCGTTTAGCATATCCATAATTTCGAATGATTTGTCAATTTTTAAGTCAACTTGAAATTGAGATGGTGTTATTGAAGCATTTAATGGTTCAAGTGGTTGACGGAATCGACTATCGGTGTCAAAGTTTCTGCTTTCTCCAAATCCTCTAGTATAAGGATGACCACTGTTAAATGTTGCCAAAACATTAATACCAAATTGATGTAAGAAAGTAGGACCGTCGTTAGCACCAAATCTGTAGTCCAAGTTTACCGAACCAAATACTGATTGGTTAAATGACAGAGGACTTACATATTGTGGTCTGAACACAGTTACACCATCAAGTGGAGCACCAACTATACCGGCATTACCATTAGGGAATGATCCGGTACCTCTTGCATCTTGGAAAGATAAAGAAGCGTTAAGTTGAACTCTCTCATATCTTCTCATATTCAAAGTAATTTCAACACCTTTTGTGGTTGCGAAGTCACCATTAGCTTTGATGTTATAAGATTGATAAGGTGAGTTTCTGTCTGTGTCTTGAGTATCAAAATAGACTTGACCTTTGATATCATCGTAGAAACCGGTAAGATCAAATGCCATAAAGTCTGTTAATTCTTGTCTGAAACCTACAGAATAGTGAGTTTTTCTTGTTGGGCGAATGTTCGCGCCATCAGGATCGCTGAAGAAGAATCCACCACCAATTCTATAAGCTAATGCATGGTAACCTAAGTACGTTTGGTTCAAACCAGGTTGCTGAACATATTTTCCGAATCCGGCGTGGAAAACGGTTTTGTCAGTAACGGGGAATGAAACTGAAATTCTTGGGCTAACTGCACTAAAAGTAGGAACATCTTTAAAACCGGCTTCAAGTAAATTGCCTTGGTTATGGTTTGTTCCAATTCCAAGTTCAGGTCTTGAAGGATCAACAAATTCCTTGTTATCGATATCTATATAATCGTAACGAAGACCTAATTTCAAGATAATGTCTGTAAATTCAATTCTATCTTGAATAAAGAAACTAGCAAAAGTTGGTTTGTGAGGAGCATAAAATCCATCTTCATCAGTTTTTTCGCCATAAATGTCATAACCGTAGTTATTAACACCGAATTGATAAAGAATCTGATCTTTTGTTAGTCCTTGATCAAGGTTATTAGCAAAAGTAGATTGTGAACCAACAGTGTAGCTTCTCAATGTAAATTGTTTGAATTCACCACCAATTTTCATGGTATGATTTTTACCGGCTATCAAACTAAACGCAGCATTGACTGAAATTTGACTCTGATCGAATTCAGAGTAATTAACAGGTGTTGCTCCGGGAGCGGCAAATGAGAAACCATAGATATTATAGCTTCTTGGTGTTCTATATCTTCCAGTCCAGTTTGTAGCACTCTCTCTCGCTCTTCTGTTCCATACAACACCGGCATTCGCGTTAGCAACACTATCGCCATAAGCCCAGAAGTTTCTTCCTAAGTGAGCATCATAAGTTTGACCCCAATTAGATGTATATCCAGCATTCACTTCGTAGAACATGTTTGCTGACAATACATGAGTTAATTTCAAACTGATAGAGTTGTTTAGTCCGTCCGTGATTCCTTCCCTATTATTTAATAGCCAGTAAGGGCTGGAACTTGCAGCATTATTTCTTGATGAAGTTAATGTTCCACCAATTCTAAGTGTGATTGGATTGAAATCCATTGTTACCGTACCGGCAATATTATAGCTGCCGCCACCATTATTGTAACGAACACCTTCAGGATGTACCATCCAAAGTGAGTCATTCAATTCTGGTTGATCCGCAAGACCGTCACCAACATATCCATAGTCAAATCCTGAATATCCTCTTTTGCTAAAATCTTTGTCAAATACACTTCTCACATTTAAGAAGAATTTAACATTTTTTAGCATCGGGACAGGACCACTAAGAACAGCACTAAAATCAGAACTACCATACCAGTAGGCGCCTAATCTTGTACCATCTTGTTGGTAAAAATCATCGAAGCTTTGGAAGCCGATATTATCAGTTATATACTCAACACTCGCGTGGTAATCCGTTGTACCGGTACGTAATTGAGTTCTAATAATACCACCATTTGCTCCACCAAATTCAGCTGAGTAAGAACCGGTTTCAACCGCAATTTCTTCAACAGCATCTGGTGAAATAGAAACTGTTCGGCTACCGCTTATAGGACTTGAGATATCAACTCCGTCGAGATAATAGCCAACTTCATCAGAACGTGAACCTCTTAAGTGAAGTCCATTTTGGTTTACAACACCGGCTTGCAGAGCAATAACTGCAGTAACGCCTCTAACCGGTAGGTTTTTAATATCCTCACTGGTTGCAATTCTTACGGAAGACGTTGCATCCTTTTGGATAAGTGGTTTTTCAGCTTTAATAACAACTGTTTCTACCTCGAAGGCATCGGGAGGTAGTTCGAAAGTGACCTCGGTAGTCAAATCAGCATTGACCCGAAGATCAGTAACTGTAATTGTTTTATAACCAAGGTAAGATGCGCGAACAGAATAAACGCCGGCATCTAAGTTAAGAATTACGAAATCACCGTTTGCATCTGTTGCTGTTCCATAATTAGTACCAACTACTATTAAGTTAGCACCAATTAGAGGATCACCGGTCTCCAGGTCAAGAACCTTACCTTTGATCCTTCCCTTTGTGCCAGCAAACAATAAGAACGGCACTAAGGTCAGCAATAAAAGAGCTTGAAAAAATTTTCGGTGCATATTTCTCTCCTTTTTTGTGAATTAATTAATTATGAATGGGTTAAACAAAAAGGTAACTTTTTTCTAAAGCAAGCGATTTCACCTCCTTGTGCATTTTATGTTTTTTAGATAATTAAACTTTTTCATTTCTTATACGTCCTATGTGTATAATGTAAAAGTACGCTTATAAACGATATTAACTTCTGAAGATATAAGAATACATTAATTTAATCAAGAATTAACATTGAATTACTGCTAATTCCTTTCAAAAAAACTCCCTTTTTATCGCATTTAGAAAATAATTCAGTTATTCTCTTTTGTCAAGGAGTAAACTTTACCCCTTAAAGCAAAATAGAGTCCTAAATATATGAGATTTTTCGGGAGATACTAAACTCAATTTAATTTGAAAGTGCGTTCAGTTTATCAACAAATTGTGATTTGGGAACAGCCCCGATGATAGAATCTTTAACCTCACCGTTCTGAATAAACAGCACGGTAGGTATGCTGCGAACTCCATATTTAATAGATGTTTGTTGATTCTGATCAACATCTAATTTTCCGACTTTTACTTTGCCGTCATATTCTTCTGCCAACTCTTCTATAATGGGAGCAATCATTCTGCAAGGTCCACACCAAGCTGCCCAAAAGTCAATAATAACCGGTTTATCTGAATTAATAACTTCTGCATCAAAGTTATCGTCTGTAAATGTAATTGGTTTCATAAAAAATAACTCCTAACTAATTTATTAAATTTTCCATATTCCGTTTCTTTTAATAACATCGTGCGCTATGATTGATTTTTGAATTTCGTTTGTACCTTCAAAAATTTTATTAATTCTTGAATCACGATAAAATCGTTCGATGGGTAACTCCTTCGAATAACCCATTCCCCCATGCACTTGAACTGCAAAATCGGCAATTTTATCCAAAGATTCAGAGCAATAATATTTTACGATAGCAGATTGTTGTGAAATACTTTTTCCAAGATCATAATCAACAGCTGTTCTATACACGATTGATTCCATATTGTAAATCATTACCGCCATTTCTGCCAACATAAATTGCACGGCTTGAAAATTGCTGATGTTTTGATCAAACTGTTTCCTTTGCTTGGAATAGTTCGCCGAGAGTTCCAACAATTCTTTAGAAGCTCCAAGGCATGCCGCGCCAAGACCCAATCTTCCGGCATCAAGAGTTTTCATGGCGAGAAGAAAACCTCGACCTTCACGACCAAGTAAATTTTCTTCCGGTACTTTTACATTGTCGAAAGTTATCGGATTAGTCATGCTTCCTTTGATACCCATTTTTTTCTCAGGCGGACCCGCGCTAAATCCATCCCAACCGGTCTCAACAATAAAAGCCGTGATCCCTTTCTCGGAACGAGTAAAAACCGATACCGTATCTGCAATTCCACCGTTTGTGATCCACAATTTTTCACCATTAATTATCCAATGGTCACCATTTTTTTCAGCCTTGGTTTTTACATTGAATGAATCCGATCCGGCTTGTGCTTCGGTTAGACAAAATGCGGCAATTTTTTCACCGGTTGCCAACGGCTCAAGATATTTTTTTCTTTGTGCCTCGGTACCGCCGATATAAATCGCATTCGAACCAATCGATTGATGGGCTCCAATAAAGGTCGCGGTAGACATACATCCCCGAGCAATTTCTTCCTGGCAGATACAATACCCAAGTTCGCCAAATCCCCCGCCACCATATTCTTCGGGAAACGAAACACCCATCACCCCAAGTTCTCCTAATTTTTTAATCAGGTCTTCGGGAATTTTTTCATTTTCATCAATTTTTGACGCAATTGGTTTTATTTCATTATTTGTGAAATCTTTTACCATTTCACGGAGCATATTTTGCTCTTCACTAAAGCTGAAAGCTTCCATATAATAGGACCTTATTTATTTGAAGGGAACACTTACTTTCTCTCCAGTATAATTTACAATATACTCTCCGCCGTCAACCCCGATAACATTTCCGGAAATCCAATCAGCTTCGGGCTTAATGAGCAATGAAATTACATTTGCAACATCTTCGGGTGATGTCAATCTGCCTCCGGGATTTTTTAAGAAGGCGGTTTCGAGCATTGCTTCATTCCCGGGAATTTTTCTAAGAGCGGGAGTATCTGTAACACCAGCCATAATTGAATTAGCTGTAATTCCCATAAATCCTAATTCAACTGCAAGTTGGCGAATATGAGATTCTAATGATGCCTTCGCAGCAGAAACCGCACCATAGTTTTTTATAACAGTTTGAGAACCGGCACTTGTCAGCCCGAATATTCTTCCACCTTTCGCAAATAAATCCCTTTGTATCAATCCTTGAGTCCAATAAACTAACGAATGTGCCATTACATCCGTTGTCATCTGCATTTGAGCAGGACTAATACAATCAATAGGATTTTTTGAAATATAAGGTTTTAAAGTTCCAAAGGCTAAAGAGTGAACCAGCACATGTACGTATGGATGCTCTTTGGTGGCAAACCGTTCTTTTATTTCGTCAAGAATGTCATTTCGTTTTATCGAATCGGCAGCATTAGCATTAAAGAAGATCGCCTTGTGGCCGGTACGTTCAATCTTTTTAATAATTTTATTTACGTTCGGCATCGTAACTTGACGATCAAGATGAATACCTAATATATGATATCCTTGTTTGGCAAGCATTACGGCAGAAGCACCACCGAAGCCACTTGACGCACCAAGAATGAGAGCCCATTTTTTTTCTTCCATTATAATTTTCCCGCTATTTTAGAATTCCCCAAACTTAAGAATAAGACTTAGTATTAGCAATCGATTAAGTTGTTAAATACTGAAACGAATTAGGACCAACTAAATCTTCCAATTGTTGAATTAACTTATCTTTTAAGGATACTTTAAGATCAATATAAAACTCACGGCGTGAGGATTTATTCATGACGCATAGAAAAACCGGAATATTGCCGGAATACTCTTCGAACAAATTTTTCAACTTTGCCACCGTTTCTTCATCATGCACTTTTTCATCAAGAACGATTAGCAACTTTTTAGTAAGCTTTCCTCGAGCTTCATTGAGAGGCATAATTTCTTCGGCATGAAGTTTTACAGCGTCGCCGCTGCTTTCCAATCTGCCGGTGATCATTATAGTAGCTTCAGGTTGAACGTACTGTCCGTACTTTTCATAAACCGAAGCAAACATAAGGCATTCGCAAGAGCCCGAGAAATCATCAAGTTTGAAAAACGCCATTTGACGGTTTGATTTATCGATTTTTGTTTTTACATCGGTTACAACTCCACATGCACGAATTGAATTTTCACCTTCGATATAAGTTTCCGGTTCGCCAAGATGAATCGCAGCGAATGATTCGTATTCTTTTTCAAATTTGCTTAGCGGATGATCCGTTAAATAAAATCCCAGAACTTCCCTTTCCTTCGCAAGATTCACATCATGAGACCATGATTCAACATCAAATAATTTGGGTTCTTCGAAATCAGTTTCAGAAACTTCATCACCAAATAAACTTCCCGCGCTCGATTTAATTGCACTTTTAACTTTGTTACCGTAATTCAATGCTAATTCAATTGCGCGAAAATTCCATGCGCGGTTCGGATTAACATTATCAAATGCTCCCGCTAAAACCAAACCTTCAAGCGCTCTCTTATTTACAAGCGAAATATCCACATTCTTACAAAAATCGAAAATACTCGTAAAATCCCTGCCGAGTTTGTCCCTTGCTTTTTCCATTTCACGAACGGCATTAACACCAACATTTTTGATGGCCGACATGCCAAATAAAATTTCTCCATCTTGAACGGTAAAAAAAGCCGATGGTTGGTTCACATCAGGAGGAAGTACCTTAACTTTTAACTTTCTACAATCATCGAGAAAAATTGTAACTTTATCGGCGTTGCCAAATTCATTTGTAAGGTTAGCCGCTAAAAATTCCGGTAAGTAATGCGCTTTTAAATATGCTGTTTGGTAAGCGACAATACTATAAGCAACCGCATGACTTTTATTAAACCCATAATTTGCAAACTTATCAATTACCTCAAAAATATTCTCGGCGATTTTTTGCGGGATATTATTGGCGACCGCGCCGGAAGTGAATTTCTTCTTTTGTTCAGCCATTGCCGCTAAATCTTTTTTACCCATTGCTCGTCTTAACAGATCGGCTTCGGCAAGACTCATTCCACCGACAAGATTGGCAATTTTTATAACTTGCTCTTGATAGACAATTATGCCATATGTTTCTTTAAGAATTGATTCAAGAATCGGATGTTGGTATTCTATCTCTTTTCTGCCGTGTCGTCTTTCGATAAACTCATCTATAAATTCCATCGGCCCCGGACGGTACAAAGCATTCATGGCCGCGAGATCTTTTACGCTTGTCGGAATTAATTTTTTGAGATATTCCCTCATCGGAGCAGATTCAAACTGAAAAACGGCAGTAGTTTGTCCACGTGAAAAAAGCTTATATGTTTCTTCATCATCCAGCGGAATGTCATCAATATTTATATCAACATTTCGATTTTGTTTCACAAGTTTAAGTGTATCGCGGATGATGGTTAATGTTCTCAACCCGAGAAAATCCATCTTAAGCAGACCTGCATCGTCCAATTCTTTCATATTGAATTGTGTTACGATATCAGTTTCACTTCCGGCTCGAGCCAACGGAACAAAATCGCTCACTTCACCAGGGGCGATTACCACACCGGCAGCATGTTTGGAAGCATTTCTATTCATGCCTTCCAATATTCGAGCATAGGTTATAAGTTCTTTTATTTTTTCATCTTTAGATTCCAATACCCACTTTAATTCCGGAACTTCCTTCAAAGCTTGGTCGATAGTAAAAACTCTGCCGAATTTGGATGGAATAAATTTAGTAATATTATTAACAGTTGGAATTGGTATTTTTAGAACTCTTGCAACATCGCGAAGAACAGCTTTCGATGACAACCTATTAAAGGTAATAATCTGGCAAACGGAATTTTCACCGTATTTACTTTTTACATAATCTATAACTTCAGTTCTTTGATCATCAGCAAAATCAACATCAATATCGGGCATTGATTTTCTTGCCGGATTTAGAAATCTCTCAAATAACAGATCATATTCGAGCGGATTAACATTTGTAATTCCGAGAGCGTACGCTACTAAACTTCCGGCTGCGCTTCCTCTTCCGGGACCTACGGGAATACCCCGCTTCTTTGCCGCGTTAATAAAATCTTGGGTGATTAAAAAATATCCGGAGTATCCCATATCCCGGATAACTTTCACTTCATATTCAAATCTTTCTTTTACCTGGCTATCTAATTTCTTGTATTTTTTATCCAGGCCTTGCCAGGCGAGTTCTTCAAAATAATCTTCAAGATCAGCGGCGTTGGATTCTTTAGGAATTGGAAATGACGGGTAATGGAATTTTTCAAAGCTGAGGTCAACGTTCACTTTTTCTTCAATTTCTAAAGTGTTTTCAATAGCACCTTTATAACCTTTAAACAAGGTTTTCATTTCATCGGAAGTACGAAAGAACAGCTGGTCAGTTTTGTACCGAAGTTTTTGATAATCGGCGTTACCGGTTTTATCTCCCAATTGGATTAAAATATTATGGGCAATCGCGTGCTTTCGATCGATATAATGTGTGTCGTTGGTAGCGATCAATTTTATACCGAGTTCTTCGGCAAGTTTTGGCATACCTTTCAATATCGGCTGTTCAATTTCAAGCGAATGATCTTGGATTTCCAGGTAAAAATCATCACCGAATATTTCATGATATTTTAACGCAATCTCTCTCGCTTTTTTATAATCATTATTAATTAAGTGAGGTGAAACCGGTCCGATCGGGCAAGCTGAAGTGCAGATTAATCCTTCACTTCTTTGTCTTAAAAGTTCAATATCAATTCTTGGTTTGTAATAAAATCCTTCTGTTTGACCAAGTGTAGCAAGTTTAACTAAGTTCTGATAACCTGTTTTATTTTTTGCGAGTAAAAGTAAATGATTTGTATTGCTTCGGTTATGCGCTTTGCTGGAAATTTTATCGCCTTTTTCAAACCGGCTTCCATCGGTTACAATGTAGGCTTCCATCCCGATAATCGGTTTTATTCCTGCTTTAGTTGCTTTCTTGTAAAATTCGGAAGCACCGAACATAACGCCATGATCGGTTAGAGCAATTGCATGCATCTGATTATCGACAGCTGCTTGAACCAACGAATCAACAGTTGCCGCTCCATCCTGGAGACTGTAATGAGAATGATTGTGAAGATGAATAAAATCTGACATAAAATTTATTGTTTACCGGTATGCCCGAATCCTCCGGCACCCCTTTTGGTTTCGCTCAAGTCCTCAGTTAGTTGGATATTAGCGTGAATAACTTCGCAAATCACAATCTGAGCTATTCTGTCACCCCTGTTAATTACAAAATCCTCTTTCCCAAAATTGAATAGGATTATTTTTACTTCACCTCTGTAATCCGAATCAATGGTTCCGGGTGAATTTAGAACACCAATTCCGTGTTTGATTGCTAATCCGCTGCGTGGTCGTACCTGGATTTCATATCCAAGTGGAATTTCCATCATCAAATTTGTAGGAATTAATCCAATTGAGCCAGACTTAAGGATGTATTCCGAGTTTATGGCGGCACGGATATCCATCCCGGAACTTCCTTCAGATGCGTAAAATGGAATTTCTATATCGTTAAAATTTTGATCTATTCGTTTTATTTGAATTTGTACTTTTTTCATGTCCCTACGATTTTTACTCTAAAATATATTGCAGAAAATAGAATTACAACTTGATAATCTGTGGAAGAATATTTACGCGGATTATTTTTTGATAACCCGGTTGAAAAGTAAATTGATGTCTTCTTTCCGAAGAATTTTTGTTATAAATAATGACCCTACAAAAAGGGCAAACAGACATGTTTGTAAAAGAAATGTAGAGATATCATTATAGATCAAGATATAATCAATGGTTATAACCGTCGAGACAATTATTATAATCGAAACAATTTTAGAGAATTCATATTCGATCGGATAATATTTATTCGATATCAGATAAATGTAAATACACATCACCAAATAGCTGATTAAAGTAGCTATCGCGGCGCCGAGATATCCGATTTGTGGAATCAAAATGAAGTTGGTAATTACATTTACTACCGCTCCCGAAAACGTGATTAACGGCAAATATTTTGTTTTTTCTTCAATGTAAATGCCTGCTGTAAAATTGACGTACAACCCATGAAAAAAATATGAGAGTAATATTAAAGGAACAATTACAAGCCCCTGGTGATAGTCGGCTCCAATCAAAGACCTCCCCCAGAACTTAAGTGTCGCAATATCGGCAATGTAAAGAGATAGAAAAACCGTAATTATACCCGAAATACTGGCAAATGCCGTTAGTACCTTTGAAAAAATTTGTTTCGCGTTTGGTTCTTTGGCATTATTTAGAAAGAATGGCTGCCAGGCATACTGGAACATCGAGACAAAAAGCATCATAAAAATACCAAGCTTATAATTTGCCTGATAAATTCCAGTTGCTTCCGGACCCGCAATTTCCATTAAAATTGGTTTATCAATTACTTGAACCATAATCGCCGAAAGACTGGCAGGAAGATATGGAATTCCAAATTTCAAAATTTTCTTGAATTTTTCTTTATTAAATCGAGCTTTTAACTGAACAAGGATTTCGGGGATCAAAAGTAGAATTGAGAATAAACTCGCGATTAAATTACTCAAAAATATCGCTTCAATTCCAAAATCGAATACCACAATCATAATCACATTTGATGTGAGATTAATTGTAATATTTCCAATTTTAATGAGGGAGAATTTGAGCGCTTTTTGTTGCAGCCGAAGGTGAGCAAAAGGAATAGCCGTTAAGGTATCAAAAAGTAGAATCCCGGCAATACAGTACACAATATATTCTAATCCAGCGGGAATTCTCCAAAAATCTGAAAGACCGGATGAAAACAGAACAATTGCAAAGGAAAAGATCATTGAGCTGAGAAATAAAGGGTAAAAGGTCGATACAAAGATATTCTTTTTCGAATCCCCTTCTTCCAATGAAGCGTACTTCAAATATGCGGCTTCCATACCGTAGAGATAGACGATATTAAAAAACGCGACATAGGCATAAATATTTGCATATATACCGAAATCGCCGCTTAAAAATACATTTGAGTAGAATGGAACTAAAAGAAAGTTTAGAAACCTTCCCACAACGGTACTAATTCCGTACAAAGCGGTTTCTTTGGAAAGTTGTTTGAGTTTATCTCTCATCTAACAAAAATAACACGGAATGTCAAAATTACTCAAAGAAATGCGAAAGTGCCTCGACATATTTTTGTGGAGGGCGTGTTGGTTTTTTAGAATCCGCGGTAATGAACATATGTTCGGTAAATCCTTCACAAATTATCTCGTCTGAACCATCAATTCTAATTTGGTATTCGATTCTTACTTTAGCGGTATATAATTCTTTAACGATTGCACGAATTACAAGTAAATCGTCATAAGTTGCTGGTTTTTTGTATTTAAGACCGGCTTCCCTTAATGGAAGCTGATATCCAAGTTTTTCAAGTTCGCTGTATGCGAGACCGGTAGAACGAAGCAATTCAGTCCTTCCAACTTCAAAATATTCTAAGTATTTGCCATTGTAAACGAATTGCATTTTATCGGTATCTGCATACCTGACCCTAATTTTAGTTTCATGAATTACCATAAACTACTCTTCGAAAACTCCCATATTTCCAAATTTGTTTATTCGATTTGCAACCAATTTATCCGGTTTCACTTTTTGTAATTCAAGAATTTCTTCTTTTAACGCAGTCTTTAATGTATCGGCCATATATTGATGGTCTTTATGCGCTCCACCCAGAGGTTCGGGAATTATTCTATCAATAATACCTTGTTCCAACAAATCTTCAGCGGTTAATCTTAAAGCTTCCGCTGCTTGCTCTTTATATTCCCAACTCCTCCATAAAATGCTTGAGCAGGATTCCGGACTAATAACAGAATACCATGTATTTTCGAGCATCAATATCCGGTCGCCCAAACCAATTCCCAGTGCTCCGCCGCTTGCGCCTTCACCAATAACGCACACAACGATAGGAACTTTCAAACGACTCATTTCGAGTAAATTTCTCGCGATTGCTTCAGCTTGGCCATTTTCTTCAGCTTCTATACCTGGATACGCGCCAGGTGTATCCAGCATAGTGATTACCGGAACGTTAAATTTTTCCGCCATTTTCATAAGTCGCAACGCTTTTCTGTAACCTTCGGGATTTGCCATTCCAAAATTTCTGTAGAGATTTGATTTTGTATCACGGCCTTTTTGCTGTCCGATAATCATAACTTTCATATCGTCCAATTTCGCGAAACCTCCAACCATTGCTTTATCATCTTTATATAAACGATCCCCATGCAGTTCGATAAAATCATCACACATGGAATAAATATAATCGAGTGTGTACGGTCTTTCGGCATGGCGCGCAAGTTGAACACGCTGCCATCTTGTTAAATTCTTGTAAACGTTACGTTTTAACTGAATAACTTTTTCTTCCAATTTATTAATCTCGTACTGAATGTCGAGGTTATCCTCAAAGCTTTTCATCTCTTCAATTTTGCGCTCAAGTTCAACGATAGGTTTTTCAAAATCCAGTGTCACATTTGCCATTATCTCTCCGACTTAAGTAAAATTTTCATTAATGTTTTGCTCAAAATCTCAATATCGAACCAGATATTCTGATTTCGTGCATAATATATATTAATTTTATCAATTTCTTTGCTACTCTCTTTATTCAGACTCTCCGTGAACCACAATCCGGTAAGTCCAATTTTGCCGAGAAATAACTCCCCAAGGTAAGACGATTTTTCAGGACCGACAAAACTTTTCCTTCCTAAAAGTACTTCGGGGGTTTTTCTGACTATCGAGTATAGGTTATTTTCCTTTGGTTTAACCAAGTTTATCAAAAATAAAAAAGGAAAGACAAAAACTAAAACAAT
Source organism: Melioribacteraceae bacterium (assembly GCA_021739765.1). Lineage (GTDB taxonomy): Bacteria > Bacteroidota > Ignavibacteria > Ignavibacteriales > Melioribacteraceae > JAIPBD01. The sequence goes on along the minus strand of JAIPBD010000007.1, from coordinate 56,307 downwards.
TATTGAGATCACAAAATCAAAAAACCTTTTAATAATTTTCTGTGAAAGTTCGGATATGTTATAATGCACTTTAACCAAAGGAACTTCGTTTAGAAGATTAATTGAGGATTTCCCGACCAGGAAGTTTTGATCATCTCCGGCAATCATAAAATCCACATTTAATCGGCTGGAATTCGCGACAATAAAAAATATGGTTGTAAAATCAATTTCACCCGGAGTAAAAATAATTTTGTCAATTTTTTTCTCCTCAATTACTTTATTGATGTTGTCTAGGGATCCTAATATTGGAACTCCGTTTAGCAATTCACCGATATTAATTCTTGTTTTTGCGATAAATCCCACGATGTGGTGTATATCATTTGTGGATTGAATGATTTTAGAATGGAGTTCAATCGCTTTTTTACTTTCCCCGACAATAAGTGTTCTCTGCGTTGAAATTTCGCTGGCGCCAACTTTGAAAAAAAGTTTTAGCATAGTCCGCCAAGAAAATGATGTAACTGTAAAAAGCGCATAAGTTATTAACAAAACTGCTCGACTGTAAGCAAATTGTTTGAAGAAAAATGTAAATGACGCGAGAATTATTACACCGATAAGCACAGCTGAAACAAACTTTAAAACTGATATTTCCCTTTTTTTATACACACCCCAAAAAGCTGAAACCAAAACCTGAAATATCGCGGGAAGAAAAAATATCTGCGGAACAATTTCCGGTGGAAATCCTCTCCAATTTGCCGGTGTATATATTTTTGAAGCCAGGAACATCGAGGATGAAAATAGTATAAAATCGATTATGGCCGGAATTAGAATAAGACTATTCACTCTAAAATAAGTGAGCAACTTTCGTAAAGTAATTGCTATTGAGAGCAAGGATTTGGTAATAATTGAGGTGGAAAAATGTTTATTTACAAACAGTTTCATCGCATCATAGAATATTCTTGTTTCGTCGAGGTTGCTTCTTTTTGTACTTTCTCCTTTATAATGAATAATTTCTGTCTCATGGAAAAAATAGACCTGGTAACCTTCAGCCTGCACTCTAAAGCATAAATCCAAATCTTCGCCGTACATAAAAAATACCGGATCAAAACCGCCGATTTTGGTGAATACTTCCTTTTTAAAAAACATAAATGAACCTGAAACGGCGTCGACTTCATAGCTTTTATTTTCATCCAAAAACGTAAGATTATATCTGGCAAATAATTTTGATTTTGGAAACATTGTACTTAAGCCGGAAACTTTTGTGAAAGAAGTCCAGGGACCAGGGAAACTTCGACGGCAGGGCAATTGCAACGAACCGTCAGGATTAAGAACTTTACAGCCTGCTAATCCAATTTGAGGATTATTCTCCATCAAATGAAACATTTTATCAATTGTGTCTTCTTTTACGATCGTATCGGGATTTATTAGCAGGAAATATTTTCCCTCGGCAATTTGCATTGCCTGATTATTTGCCGCTCCGAAGCCGACATTTTTTTTGTTTAGGATGAATTTAACGGATGGGAATTTTTGCTGAATTATTTCCGGGCTGCCGTCATCCGAATTGTTATCAACAACAATAATTTCAAGTTTGAGATTATTCGAAGCATGTTCCAACGAGAGCAAAAGATTTTGAAGATATTCTTTAACATTATAATTTACGATTATTACTGAAACATCAATCATAATTATCTTAAAATTCCAAGTATGCTCCTAAATCTTAAATACCAAACCATAAACATCGCTTCGTAAACAATTTTCTTTGACATTTTTGACGTGCCTTCAACTCGATCGGTAAATACAATCGGAACTTCTTTCAACCGGAAACCCTTTTTCCACGCTTTAAAATTCATTTCAATTTGAAATGTATAGCCATTTGACCTAATCTTAGTAAGATCGATCGCTTTCAATACTTCCGCACGGAAACATTTGAACCCGCCGGTTGAGTCATTAATCGGTAAACCTGTTATTATACTTGTATATTTGTTGGCGAAAAAACTGAGCAATAATCGCTGCATCGGCCAGTTGATAACATTTACACCTTGGATGTATCTGCTTCCAATTATCAGGTCATATTCTTTTGCTGCTTCGAGCAATCTTGCAATATCATTCGGATCGTGAGAGAAGTCGGCATCCATTTGAAGCGCGAGATCATAGCCATGATCAATGACATATCGAAATCCACGCACGTACGCGGTTCCCAAACCCAATTTTTTCTCTCGTTGAATTAATTTAACCCTTGTCGAATCTTCCATAAATTTTCTGATGTAATCTGCTGTTCCATCAGGCGAATTATCGTCAACGATTAAGATATCCAACCCCGGATACCTGTCCAGCACCGCAGGAAGAAGCTTTTGAATATTATTTAATTCATTATAAGTGGGAATTATAAGTAACGCTTTCAATAAACACCTTATTTTCTGAATGAAAGAATATATTATTTTAATTTAATTTTCAATATTAATCGAAGTGTCCTTTCCCAAAAAGCATAATAAATATGGTTCTGAAAATAATTTTCATGTCCATTCTGAGTGACATGTTTTCAATATAAAACAGATCATATCTTACTTTCATTTTTACATCGTCCAGGTCTTCATCATATTTATGCTTTACCTGTGCCCAGCCGGTTATACCGGGGCGAACCGAAAGCCTCCTTTTGTACAAAGGAATTTCTTTTGCCAATTGATCAACGAAAAACGGTCTTTCCGGCCTTGGTCCTACTAAACTCATTTCGCCTTTTAAAACATTAAAGAATTGAGGAAATTCATCCAGTCTCATTGTTCGAATTATTCTGCCAACTCTCGTAATTCTTGGATCATGTTTGGTTGCCCAGACAGGCCCGGATAGTTTTTCTGCATCTTCAACCATCGATCTAAATTTATAAACATCGAACATCTTACCGTTCAGGCCGCTTCTTCTTTGTTTATAAAAAACGGGTCCTTTGGTATCAAGTTTAATCGCGGCAGAAATTAAAATAACCATCGGGAAGGTTACTGCCAGCGCAAAGAACGATATCACTAAATCAAAAATTCTTTTAAGTTTCTTTTCCCACGCCGGCATTAACTGCGGCATAATATCAATTAGCGGAAAGCCATAAATCTGATTTGTTCTCGCCTGACCGCTGATAATTTCGTACAAATCGGGGACAATTTTAATATTGACCTTTTTGCCGTCACAGAACTGAATTACTTTATAAAGTACCTTTTCTTCGTGCTTTTCCAGCGCAATAATTATCTCTGAGATATGTTCAGCATCGATCAGTTTTGATAAATCTTCTACTTTGCCTTTAACTTTTATCCCGTCATTTGAAGCGTTAAGATTTTTATCCAAAACCGCAAGGTAAGCTACAATATCAATTCCCAAAGCTCTATGCTTCTTCAAACTCGAATGAATTTTGAATGCTCGTGGATTAAAGCCGACAATTACGCCGTTGTGCCTGCCAATCCCGTTTATTAGCAGTCTTCGTTGAATACTCCTTACGAGCAATCGTCCGAAGCTGACAGAAACGAGCAAAATTCCCCAGTAGACAAAAATGAAAAAACGGATTTCGGATGTAACTCCGCTTTGAAAGTCGTCGTAAAGAATTAAAAAGAAGAGGATAAAAGTTCCGACTGCCGTAATCTTAAAAAGTCTGGAAAGTTCATCAAAACGTGATTCCGCGAACCATTTTTGGTACATCCCCACAAAGAAAAAAAGTATAAACCAGTAGAGGTAAAGAACGAACATCGGCAGCAAAAGTTCAGGCTGAGTAAAAATTGCAAACCAACCCGTTTCGACTCTAAAATAGTAATAGAGCAGCCAAGCAAGGTTTATCATCAAAAAATCGATGCCAAAAACGAGGATTTTTTCTAAACGTTCGATCATTTTAAACGAATTTTGGGAAAATTAAAACCGAATTATAATGATTAAATATTAGTTTAAGTGGAAATTCTTGAGAGCTTTCCCGGCTAAAGTTTCACCGATAGAAAGCGATGATGTTGCCGCCGGTGAAGGCGCGTTACAGACATGAATTATATTTTTCGATTCCACAAAATAAAAATCATCTAATAATCCACCATATTTATCGCAAGCTTGCGCGCGAATTCCAGCTCCTCCCGGAAGCAGATCGCTCTTTTGGATTTCGGGAATTAATCTCTGCAAAGCATTCACAAAAGCCGTTTTATTGAAAGAGCGGTGAAATTCACCTAAACCGGTCCGCCAATATTTTTTTATTACACTTCTAAATCCGGGCCAGGCAAAGGATTCGAAAACATCCGCCAAGTTAAAATCGGTTTTTTTATAACCTTCCCTTTTAAGCGCAAATACTGCGTTCGGGCCTGCTTCAACAGCTCCATCGATCATTCGAGTGAAGTGAACACCGAGAAATGGGAAATTCGGATCGGGAACAGGATATATTAAATTATTAACATAATGTTTGGAAACATCGGTCAGTTTATAATATTCCCCCCGAAATGGTATAATTTTGAACTGAATATTCGGTTCTGTCATTTGAGCGATTTTGTCGGATTGCAGTCCGGCGCATGTTATCAATGCTTTGGATAAATATTCCGCGGTTTCGGTTTTTACGAGAATATCGCCTACCGATTGAATCTCGATCACTTTTTCGGAAAATTTAAATTCCACCCCGAGTCGCTCTAAATTCTCTTTTAATTTTTGTGACACAACTTTATAATCGATAATTCCGGTCTGAGGAACGCGGATTCCTTTCACTCCGCTGACATGAGGTTCGATTTCTTTTAATTCGGACGCTTCCAATATTTGTAAATTTTGTAGTCCGTTTTCGATTCCTCGTTGGTAAATATTGTTAAGCGAATCAATTTCAGATTCATCGACAGCGACAATTACTTTGCCGCAAATATCATATTTAATGTCATTCTGATCGCAGAAGTCCAACAACATTTGATACCCTTTGCGACAATTAACCGCTTTGTGACTTCCGGGTTTGTAATAAATTCCCGAATGAATAACACCGCTATTATTCCCGGTTTGATGTTTTGAAACATCAGATTCTTTTTCAATAATTCTGATCGAAAGTTTCGGTTGCGCTTTTAATAGTTGAAAAGCGGTCGAGAGGCCGACAATTCCCGCACCTATTATTGTAATGTCAGTCAATTTTTAAGTCTCTAATTATATTTAAAAATTTCTTGCTTTCGTTGATTCTATCGAAATTAATTTTGACATATTCCCCTGCCTTAATTCCAATATTTGAAGATTCAGTATCAGTGATGAGAGATTCCACTGCTTCTCTAAAGGCTTCCGGGTCACCGGATTTTACTATTCGCCCGACACCTATTTCAGTGAAGATTTTTTCAATTTCAGTTCCACTTATGGTTGAGAGAACAACCGGGACTCCAGCGGCTAAACTTTCGAACAACTTTACGGGAATATTTCCACCGGTGTCTTTTCGGATATCTTTTCTCGGGACGAGGGAAATATCCGACGAGGCAACAAGCCGGGAGAGTTCTGTATGATTGAGATTCTCAATTATCAGATTGTTGCTTAAGTGACCAATTTTAGATAAGACTTCAGTTTTGTTTTCTCCATCTCCAACAACCACATAGAAAATTTCTTCACTCTTGTTCGCGGAGTTAAGAATTACATCAATGAGTAGCTCGATATCGTTCATCCCTTGATTTAATGACCCAAAGTAAATAGCGATCTTTTTATCAATTGGGAGCTTATAATCTTTTCTGATAAGTTTTTTTTCTTCTTCCGAGAGAGGTCGAAATTTCGCGGTGTCAACGCCATTAAAAATTAATTCAATTTTTGATTCCTGAACTCCCTTTTCAACTAAATTTTTACGATCCCCATCTGCTGTTACAATAATCCTATCGGCCCGATTGTAGATGAATTTTTCCATTCTTTTCAGCCAATAAATAATATCCTTATTGTTTAGAATTCCGAGTTCGATACCGATGTCCGGCCAAATATCTCTCAGATCCAGAATGAATTTTTTCTTCTTAAATTTCGATAAAAATGCCGCCGTGAAGGCCGTAAAAATTGGAGGCGAAGAACTGATAATCACATCAAAATTTTTGGATTTATAAAGTGTATAGAACAATGCGGTTAAAGAATATGAGAAATAAGATAAAAATCTACCGATTACTGATGGCTTCTGCGGTAAATATATCGGTAAATACGTGACATAGTTCTCTTTATCATGAATGATTCCCCCTTCAAATCCCGGGAAAACCCTGCCATGCGGGTAGTTTGGTTTTGGAGCTAAGATTTCATAATCGATTCCGGAGTTTCGCACTTGATCTACAAAATAATTTAATCGAATGGCTGCCGCGCAAGATTCAGGCTTGAAAAAATGTAGGAGGAAAAGAAGTTTCATTTATTTAAATTTTCAGTTATTAACATATTCAACAATCGTTTTTTTCAATTCATCAAATTCTGCATTACGCAAAGTTTTAATACGTTGTAATTTAGGCATCATTTCTTCTTTATTCTCCATTACTTCCATTATTGCTTTTGCGATTTTTTCAGGCTTATGATCAGTGTAAATCGCAGAATCGCCGAAGAATGATCTTAGGGCTTCAGAATCAGTCAAAACCATCGGAACTTCAACACCTAAAGCCTCATACGCTCCGGATTGTAAACAATCATCCTCTGTAGTGAGACCAATTATACATTGAGAATTCGTTATCAAATTCACATAATCTTCATACGAAGTATAACCTGTCAACTTCAAATTTGAAGGTGGATTTTCAAGAATCACACTATCCGGTTTTTTACCGGTCCAGTAAACAGTAATTTTAGTGGGGAGTAATCTTGCCATTTCAACAATTTCTTTGATTGGTTCATCAACAGCGAATGAACTTATATAAACACAGTATAAATCTTGGTTAGTTTTTTCAGTCATTTGAAAATCCGGAATTTTATCAGGTAATATCCAGTAATTCACGGTAAGCGTTTCGATGTCGGATTTCATACCATCGTTGGAGACTATTGAATAATCAATGTTACGAAAAGTCCATTTTTTAACTTCCCAAAAAATATTTCCTAAAAAACCGGTTGCAGTTCTTCTGAGTGCTTTCGTGTGACAATCAGCAATCACCCTTATTTCCTTGGAGCTTAGCTTCTTGTAAAGTACAGTTAAAATAGAAAGTAGAAATGAAAGTTGGATGAAAATCACATCCGGTTTTCCCTTTCTAAGGATATTTATAGTCCAAAAGAAACTGTAAAAATGTCGCTGAAAAACATTTTTGTTATAAAAACATTCTTTTAATTCGAGATTAAACTCTTTTGCAAGAAATCTAGATCGTGCTTGGTGATGCCAGGTGATCCAATATTTTTTTTTCATAAAATTCTTTGAAAATTTATTTGGGAATGAAAATCTCCGGTAAAGCTCTCAAATAAAATTTGAACTTTATTTGAATGAACCGGAAAATCATACTCCGGATAAATAGAAATTTCAGATATATTAAATCTGTGCGGAATAGCTGAGCCAACTTCTAATTTCCATTTTAGATCATTTAAATTAAAAATCATACAATTATCGTCAGTTTTACAGATTATTTCGGGATTCAAAATAAAATTTAGCTCAACGTTTTTGTCAATTAAATTAGGGACTGAATCTGTAATACTCAGTTTACCCTCCATCAGTTCAATATTCCTCGAATGTGTAATTCCACCGAGATGTTTGAAGCCATGAAAACTGGATTTTATTACTAACGAATCGTTAAAATCCTCAATTTTGAAAACCGGCCTTGTCGGTAAATAAGCCCACCTAAAAAAGCCCCAATTAAGAGCTTGATCTTCCCCATCAATTGATAAAGTATTATGTGAAATTGTTTTCTTAACGTGAATATCATCTTTTTTATTGGAATAATTTCTTGTACCCGGATCAATAAATATTGGTTTATCGTTATCTGAAAAAATTACACTCTGAATATCGGCATGTCCATGACCGGGATTTTGTTCTAATCCGATTAATCCAACATCATAGATTAATTTTGAATTGCCTTTTGCACAAAAAATGTAAGGATCTCGAATAATTACTTTATTCGTTGAATTGTTTAGGTCAAATTCCAAATATTTAAATAGTGCAAAAACATTCTGATAATCATTTTTTAATGAATCATGGAAGAAAGGGTAACAATTATCCCCGAGCATCACTAATCTATCGTCTCCGATTTTAAAGAAGGTCATTAATTCGCTAATATCGAGCAATCTTTCTTTTACAATATTGGCAGGAATTTTACCCATTTTCTTTTTTGAAATTATGTAATAATAGATGCCAATTAATATTATTTGAATATGATAATGAGAACTATGTTCAAAATGGAATTGCCTATTAGGGAATTCTTTTTCAAATTCCTCGATGAAGTTCTTCTCAAATATCTCATTTAATTTTTCGGAAAAGTCCCAATTATCAAATAAAGTTAAAGTGAAAAAAATGCTGAAGTATTGAATCAGCACATGATTGCCCGGGATATGGTATTCAATATTCTGGCGGATGATCTGGATATGTTTGTAAATCGAATTGGATATAGTATAGAAATCCTCTTTAGAGATTTCATAATCATCGGAAACCGAAATTAAAATCTTCACCCAATTTATCAACCTGACCGAACAATTAAATGCATTCCATGAAATATTTGGTTTTGGCGGTGAGAATTTTATCCATTCCAATATTAGATTGACCTTCAACTGATTATCAAATTTCAAATCATCAGCGACTTCTTTAAAAAGATAAAATCTTTGAAAATTATTATTCATTTCGAAGTTTTCCGTCTCTCGCCATAAAGCTGCAATTGACGAAGAATTCCCTTCCGATTTAATCGCATCTAATTTTTCTCTTAAATCGCATTTATAATCCGAGTTAAAACGATTATCCTCAGTTCCATATCTAAATATATCCACATCACCCAAAATAAGGCAGAGCTTCGATGTTTCCTTGAAGCGATCCAAATTCGAATCTATTAGCTTCAAATCTCTGAGATTATTAATTCCCGAGTAATGCAATTTGAGCACTTTGTTTTTAAAGATATAGAAAGCCTGGTGAGGAGTTACGCGTTTTAAGCTATCGAGAACTAGGTTTATTTTTGAAAACATCGGATCGTGACCATCTAAATAAAGAGAAGACGAAAATTATAAAATGATTTTAGTAAATACATTTTATTCAGCGTAAAAATGCCAATTAATAAGAAGAGGGGTATTCTTAGAATCAGACCGGCATATAAAATTATAAAAAGCAAAATTTTGGAAAATAAACCGAAATGGTTTTTGACGAAAGTACGTCGCGAAAGTGCCTTATTTTTTTCTCTGAACCAATTATAATCGGCTGTTGTTGCTCCACCAATATGAATAATAGATGTTGAAGGGAAATATAATACTTTCCCTATCTTCTCAGAAAATCTTTTACAAAGATCCGTATCCTCGTGGTAGAAAAAATAATTTTCATCGAATCCACCAATTTCTTTAAGAGCGCTTGTCTCAGCAAACAAAAATGCACCGATCATTGAATCTACCTCAATTGTAGTATTAACTTTTTCCGCCCGCAAATCATATTTGCTAAATCTCTGATATCTGGGAAATAATTGGTCGAGAAACAAGGTTGAAGAAAGCAAATTAAGGACTCCGGGAGTTCTAAAAACCGATTGCTGAAATGACCGGTTTTCGTTTAACAATTGGATTCCTATTAACTTTCTTACGCTATCTTTTTCAGAAAATTCAATTAACCGCTTGATCGAATTTTCAAGAAAGATTGTGTCATTGTTTAATATAAGAGTATACCTTCCTTTTGCCTGATCCAATGCAATGTTGTTCGCTTTCGAAAAACCAAGATTTACACCATTAATAATAATCCGTGTATTCTCATTTTTTTTAAGATCGCTTTCGTGGAAATTCGTCGATCCGTTATCAACAACTATTATTTCGTATTTGAATCCATCACTATGTTTGTAAATTGAATTGAGGCAATTGTTTAGCAATTCCACGGAGTTGTAATTAACGATAATAATTGAAACATCGATAAGTGCAGTAGTGGAAACTGACATATTATTTCCGTCCCACATATTTAAGAACAATATCAGAAAGTGCTTGAAAATTATACTCAGCGTCGTAGTTTTTTTTCAAAGATATTTTTGCGTTTTCAACAATTTTCTGCTTGAGGGTTTCGTCCGAAAGTAGTGTTTTTAATTTCTGGGCAAGGTCATTAATATCTTGCTTGGAATACATTAGTAAGTCCTCACCGGCATTAAAGAGCATTTTCGTATGCAAAGTATCTGATGCGATTGCAGGGACACTTTTTGCCCAGGCTTCTATAATCGGTCGTTGAAAATGTGAATCCAGATTAGTTGAAATAAGAATCGAATTATTTGTAAATAAACTGTCTGCCTTTTCGACATATCCTAATATGTGAATTCGTTCAGGGAATTTTGATTTTTTAACATAATCTATCAATTCCATCGAATACTTCTCATCTTTCTTATAGCCACCAACAATTAACAATTGGATATTATCGAAAGTCTCGGCGGCAATCTCAAAAGCCTTTATCGCAATAAACGTGCCCTTGAAGTGACTTATCCCTCCAAGATTTATAATGAGTTTTTGATCCTGGGGGATATTTATTCTTGCAAAACTTTCACCAACTTGATCCTTGTCTGTCAATTTTGGATGTTCGACAAACTCTCTCACAATTTTCGCTTTTTTTGAATTTCCGAACTGGTTTTGCTCAACCTCACTAATACAAATCAATTCATCAGCAAAAAGAAGCAAGGATTGTTTGATTAATTTAGAAAACAAACCAAATGGCCCATATAGGAATCGACTTCTAACATATACAATTACTGGTATCCCAAATATTCTCGGAATGATTCCGAATTGGAGCAAAACGTATTCATTGATAATAATAAGTGCCGGTTTTTCTTTAATCATTATTTTAGTTGAAAGAAAAATTCCGGCAGTAAATCGCCATAAAGATAGGACACCCGAATAAATTCCAACTAAGGATGTAAATGATGTTTTTGAACTGAAGTGAATGTTGAGATTGTAGATTTTGTTCAGTCTCGCAACTTTCAGTGAATTTCCTGAAAAGTATTTTTCATTAATTTCATTTTTCGTCGTGTAGAGAATTAATAGAAAGCCACTGTTAGCGAGATGTCTCAGAACATATTTAAGACTTACGCTTGAACCCGTAATTTGGGGATCGTGGTCCAGGATTAGTATTTTTTTTTGATTTGACTTCATGGGACTTTCAGGCCGCTGAACCTATTGCCAATATCTCTTTATTAATTTCCATAAAAGCTTTGGTGAGAAAAAAAACGTATGGCCGGAAATTACTTTTAGAATTTCCATTACTTGTTTTCTGTTCTGTTTTGATGTTTTTGTATCGCTGTACTCACGGTAATAACTTAATGTGACCGGAATATATTCAAAACTAAAATTCTTGAATAATTTTAGAAAAAAATCATAATCCATAACTAATTCCAGATTTTCATCAATATAACCAATCTTATCCAGAACAGATTTTCTCCAAAAAGTACTTGGTTGACGAACGATGTCCGGATTTCTTAATAGTTTGTCATAGTTTATTTTCTCACCAATTATTTCTTCGATTGTCGATTTGCCCTTATTAACATAAATAATATCTCCATACACAAAATCGATTTCGGGTTTTTCAGCAAACACCTTGGCAACTTTGGTGATTGAGTTTGGCGCAAGATAATCATCTGAATTTAACCACGAAACGATTTCACCGGTAGCCATCCTAAAGCCCTTATTAATTGCGGAGGCCTGGCCGTTGTCCTTTTCAGAAATCCATTTTAATTCATCATACTTCTTAAGAATTTCAATGGTACTGTCAGTCGAACCTCCATCAACAACAATGTGTTCAATGTACTCATAATCTTGATTTATAACAGATGTGATCGTGTCCTCGATAAAATCTGAATGATTGAATGAAGGGGTAATAATTGATATCGTCAGAATTTTATTCATTGGAATTGAATTCCATGTTATCACTTAATTTTTCTGAATTAGATTTTTTTTCAGTAAATGGTTAAGCTTTGCTTCAGAACTAATAATCGAATCAATATCTTTTGATTTGACTAAATTGAAGTATTTGACTAAAACAATTGTAGAAATTGCGAGAACTAAAGTGGTGCTAATTATTCTCAGAATAGGTGCTTCAAATAAGTAGCTTACTAAATAACCAACGAATAATAAAATTAGTCCCACTTTTAGGAGAGAAAAAAAATCTCTCCTATCAATAATAGTATACGTACCTAAAAATCTTTTTTGATAGTGAATAATTAAACCAAATGAAGAAAACAACGCCAAAGAGTTGCTGAGAATGATTGCAAAATAATTCAAATGTTCTTTTAGAACAAAAAATAGTACAATATTAACAAGCACATTTACAAGTTGTAAGTAAATCGTTTTGGAAGCCAGATCTTTTGAAATCAGAAAGAAATAAATTGGAACTGTCACTAAAGCCGGTGCGGTTGCAGTAACTAATAATATGATCGACCAACTAATTAAGTTTACTTCAGCACCAATCCACAGCTGAATAAACGCCGGTGATACAATTATTAAAAGTATTAGAGAAGGCAATAGAATTAATATTAATACTCTTTGAGTTACAGAAATTACATTGACTAACCTATCTTTTTCCTTGAGGTTCGCGATTATCGGATATACTGGGTATATCAATTTATAAAACAAACGCCAAATCTGATTCTTAATACGTAACACGATATCAAAGTATCCGACATAATCTAATCCGATAAAATTGCTTAAAAGCAGTTTAGAAAAGGGTTCAACAAAAAATCCAATTGTACTACTTGTATATATTTTAAGACTGTATGTAAACTGTTTTCTCGAGCTTTTTATATATCGCAGAGATATTGTTTCAAGATTAAATTTGCCCCAATACTTTAATACATAATAAACTTGCAATGAAAACCATAGAATGGTCGCTATAAATATTGCCAATCCAATTAAGTTTAAGTTGCCTCCGGTAATTACAACAACAAGAATTCCACCCCAATACAAAATATTTAATAAACTTTGAAGATTATTTACTATAAATATCAAGTGTAAGGAATCAAGTACAGCCCTTGTTACTTGTCCAAGAATCATAAATCCATTTGAAATGAGAATGAAAATGTAGAAATCTATGATATTTCCTATTTGATTAGGAGGGATATTCAAGATAGAATTCATGATAAAGTTAGAGTATATAATTGCTAAGATAGTTATGGGTAGGACGATAATCATCAAGTTAATCAGACTTGTGATAATATCATCATTCGATTCCTGCGATTGTCCTTGCTCAGAAAGGTACTTAACCAAAACCGAACTCAATCCCAAATCAACAAATACACTAAAATTGCCTAGAACCATGATCAATGCGAAAAGGGAATATTGTTCATGTCCTAATTCATTTCTAAAAATTGGGATAGTTATAAAGATTAATAATGTTGAAAGGATTAGTTGCACTACACCTGAAAACGAATTTAAAAAATGCTTTTTTTGCATTATCTCAGAAATTCTTATTTAGTAAATCAAAAGATTTTGCTGCGATTAACTCATTTGCATGACTCACGGTTTTATCAAACTTTACCAATCGGTTTTTAGAAAGTTCGAAAACATTGTACTCATGATTTTCTAAAAAAGTTAATATTTCATCAACTTTATAAGAATAACCGTTTTGTACCGATCTATTGTATTCAAAGAAAATGACAGGTGCACCTTCTTGGCTTAATAACCTTTCGGCACCTTTTAAAACCAAATAATCAGCACCTTCCGTATCTATTTTGAGCACATCTACTGATGCAAATTGATTCTGGTCAAGGTAATCATCTAGTTTAATCTGAGGAATAGTAAGCACTTTTCTAACAGTATTCATGGGCGAACTGCCGATTGAATTGTAAGCGTCATCATCGGTAATATGAAATTTAGCCTCTCCATTAATATCACCGGCGCACTTTTTAACTACTGTAACATTTGTAAAAGCATTAATCTTAATATTTTCTTCAAGCCGTGAATGTGCCCAATCGGATGGTTCAAAACTATGAATTTTCCCCTCAGAGGACATTTTTTGTGCAGCGAGCAATGTATACAAACCAATATTTGCTCCTATATCAACAAAACTATAAGCATTCGAGATAACTTTAGCAAAATATTTTAAAGTATCCCATTCGAATAATTTCAAATAAAAATCTGTGTCAACTGCGCGTTTCTTATTTAGAATTAATTTAAATCCGAAAGGTGATCTATGAACAAATTCTTCACTCTTTCGATTTAATATTCTCTTACTAATGTGATTAATGTAATATTTTTTTATTCTATTCATAATATCAACTTATATTTACAGAAATTTTTCTGTTAATACACATATTTATTGACGCAACAGATGCAAGTATAACTACACCTTGTCTCCATAACCATGCATCAGTCGTCGCTAACGAAATAATGAGGTATAAAAGAGGGACGAAAATGAGTAAATTGAATTTTTTCTGCTCCGAGTCCGATGCCATTTTAACATTTTCAATTCCAAATCTAATTAGGTTAAATATCAGTAAAACAAAGAAAAGCAAACCAACCACGCCAGTCTCGGTTAGCACGGCAAGATATCCGACATGTGGAGAATTGTTTTTCACGTAATCTTCAAATAAAAATTCGGGAATTGTATAGTATAAATGATTTGAAAATGGAAATGAATAAGAACCGATTCCAATTATTGGGTGCTCCGCTATTGCATTAAAACTCGTATGCCAGATAAAAAATCGCGACACAAGAGAATTTTTCACTTTTCCTTCTTTGTCAATAACCTGGTCCAGCTGATTAACTTGTTCAGTTCTTGTCGCAACAGTTGGATTTAGGACTAAGGTTAAGGAATAAATAATGGATGTAGAAAGCAAAATTAGAACGGCATAGGTCACTAATCGTTTTTTTTGAATTTGATACTCATTTCCCTTGATGAACAGATACACTCCAATGATGCCAAAGAGCAATATTATAACTAACCATGTACTTCTTGTTTGAGTAAAAATGGAAACACCGATTAGAAATAATAAAAGTAATGCCAATACTACTTTTCGTTTGGAATAATTTATAAGGAGTGCCGTTCCAAGAACAGCAATGCATATTCCGGTATAATCCGTTGACATAATACCGGCAAAACCAAATGCCCGCTCCTGCAAAAATACAGCATCAAATACTACATTGAATCCATTAATTATAACAAAGACTAAAAATATATAGAATGTATTTTTTATAAGCTTTTCGGATTTATAAGTTATAAGTCCAAGAAAAAATAGTATCAAAAATACGAGAAGATTATAATTTACAAGAATCGTCTTAAACAGATTAACTGAATTAAAATAAGATGGAAACGTTGATAAAACATATAGAACTATGTAGAATGTGAGAGGATTTTTGAAGTCCTCAGACCGAATCTTCGTGTAAGAGATTATAAATGGGAGGAGTAATGCACCAGCGATAATGGTTGCAGGTGTATAAAAACTATATTGAAAATTTATAAATAAGGCGAATACTAATACAAAATGAGCAACCATATAGTTTATCAATGTAAAAACGATAACAGGGAGGGATATTAAAATAACCCAATAATGAATTTTAGGAGGTAATGATTGAAAAACGGTAGTGAGTGTAAATATTCCAATAAGAATTAAAGGAGCGAGAAGGAGTTTATTCTGAGAGAAAGTGGAATCTAAGTTTTTCATTAACTTTATTTTGATTTGCCAATAAATTTCATCTCATTGCGTATTTCCAGAATTTTGGGGTTGTTGCTCATCTTTAATCGTTGATTAACAAAAGAGAAAATCACAATAAGCGACATCAAAACAAATGTGATAGCTAGTGCAAAAAGGACTCGTGGGGGATAATTTTTTTTCTCGGCTTCAACCGGGCCATCTATTATTTGAAGAAC
Organism: Melioribacteraceae bacterium; assembly: GCA_021739765.1. Lineage (GTDB taxonomy): Bacteria > Bacteroidota > Ignavibacteria > Ignavibacteriales > Melioribacteraceae > JAIPBD01. The sequence goes on along the minus strand of JAIPBD010000007.1, from coordinate 40,430 downwards.
AGGAATATCCTTTATCTCCTCATATCTCGCTTGCTCGTATAATGGTATTAAAAATTCCAACATTGCATTGTAAATTTGAATTTCTCTGTAAATTCTAATGTAACTCAATGCTTTTTCCGGAAGTGTATTTAGAGGTAAAATAATCTTACTTTTTGTTCCATTCAAACGAATATCAGCTAATTTCTTTTCCAACTCTTTGTACTCTATTTCGATTCTTTCCAAATTGGGATTATCCTCACTCAGCATTTTATTGATCACAGATTTTTCGACTTCTTTTCGAATCAGTTCCTTTTCAAGTGAGCCCACAGATTCAATCATAGATGCGATCTGCGTTTCTACTTCATATAAACCATTATTCTCTTGGAAAATCCTCATGTTTTCTTCAGATTGAGTTAATTTAAGTTGAACTTCACTATATCTCTCTTCAAGGAATTTTCTATTTTCGCGAGATTTACGAACATTTAAGCTTACAACTTCATCATTCACAAAAGCTAATAAATAGTTGACCATCTCAACACTTTTAGATGGTGAACTTGATCGAATTTTAATTGAATATGCCATTTCAGGAGTAATTTCAACTTCGATATTACTCATCAATGTTTTGCGGGCATCTTTCATTTTTTCAGAGCCGTAATCATCCATCAAATCAAATTTTTCAATCATTTTATCTAAATTCGTTCTACTATAGATGAGTGTCGTGAATAAATCATAATTCTCATTTTCTCCGAAACTTATGCCAAGAGCGGATAGGGGTAAACTGCTTGTGATATCCTTACCAATAGCTCCAATCGGACCATAAGTGGTGTTTGCTGAAGATAGGATAAGAGCGTTTGAATCATATTGAGGAGGAATCAGATAATAGACCGAAGTATATGATAAAGCGAGTGTTAAAATAGACGTTAGCAGTAGTTGTTTTTTTAATTTCAGCAATGAGATAATAAAATCCAGCACATCAAATCCTCTATATTCTGCCATATTTATTTACTCACTTGGGTAATCAGTAGAATAACTGTTGCTACACTTCCTAAAATGCTGGTGTAGTTCGCTATTCGAGTTATATAGTAATCTAAACTTTTATATGGTTCTTTTGGAATCCAAATGTAATCGCCGGGGTCAATTTCTGTGTTTTCATCTTCGTGCAGAGCAATCCATTCGCGTGATTTAGCTTTAATCAAATAATAATCACCGAGAGGAAATTGCCCGATTCCGCCGGCTTGTTCGATGTAATAATTATAACCCGCTTCTTTTTTATAATCGATATACCCCGGATTACCCACATGTCCGAAAACATAAACGAGATCAATCTGCTGAGGAACGAAAATATAGTCACCATCCCGAACAGGAAATGTAGAAGCTTCGCTCTTTTCATCGAGCGCTTCTTCAAATTTAATTACACCGTTAGCTCTGGAAAATTTCAATCGGTTATCGACAAGAAATTGCGCTGAATCTGCTCTATCGATGTGAGCCATTCTCTGCATCATTAATAACTCAAAACTCTCACTAAATACAGATCTTCTGGGATCGTTCGGATTGGCGAAAATTTCATTCCTTTTACCACGAATTAATTCCGCTCTTCTTAAATCCGCATTTTCAGTAAATCCGCCGGCCTTTAATAATACTTCGCGTAAAGTTGTTTCTTTTTTGATAAAAATCTCACCGGGATTTTTCACTTCACCTTCAATCAGAATGGAAAATTCTTTTCTTTGTGTTTCATCGGCATGAATATTTATCCTATCACCCCTTACTAATTCAATATCATCTTCGAGGGCAACCTCTATAATTTGTTCCGAAAATCCATCGAACGAAAGTCTTGAAATTTCTGCGTATTCTACTTTTTCAAATGCTTTGTTAATTCCTCTGGCAAAGAAAAGCGCGTCACTCAGTTTATCGCCATCAACAAATTGAAATGTACCCGGAGAATTCACTGCGCCAGCGATGGTAAAGAAATTTCTTTCAATATCGACAGCAGGAAAAATTATCACGTCATCATTAAGCAAATATGGATTGTGCTCGAAATTTCCGGTAAGACGGAATCTAAGTAAATCGATAATACGTTCTTCGCCATTTGCCCTAACAAGTTTTATATCGCGAAGGGGGTATGTAGTTTCCAACTCTGCAAGGTATTGCTGATCAATTCTTTCCCTGGTTGTAGCAAGAATATTTGCTTTCCCTTGATTAAATATTCGGGTAACAAACTGATCTAAACGTTCAGTTGAAGACGCGGGAAATGATCCGGTAATAATAAATTCGCCGCCAATTGTAACTCCGATCATATTCAAGCCCGCCAGCGAAGAACTTTGGGCATATTCAGATATATCTTGTGCCTTTAGAGTTGACATTGATAGCAATGTTAGAAATATGACAAATCTTAAAAATCTAGACAAAATCTTAATTTCCATACTGTAAGTTGTAGTAATTTTTATAATCGCCCGATAAAATGTTTTCCCACCACGGTTTATTATCGAGGTACCATTTTACGGTTTCATCTATCGCGGTTTCAAATTCGTAAGCGGGTTGCCATCCTAGTTCATTTTTGATTTTACTCGCGTCAATCGCGTATCTGCGATCATGGCCGGGACGGTCTTTTACATATTCAATCAAATCTTCGGTTTTACCCAAACTGTTTAGGAGAAGTTTAACAATCTCAATATTTTTCATTTCACGTTCGGCACCAATATTATAAACCTCTCCTGGTTTCCCTTTCTCCATCACAAGATCCACAGCCCGATTATGATCATAAACATAAATCCAATCGCGGACATTCAGGCCATCACCGTAAACCGGTAATTTTTTATCGTTCATTATGTTGATAATCATCAAGGGAATCAACTTTTCGGGAAATTGTAATTGTCCATAATTATTTGAGCAACGGGTAATTAATGTCGGCATTCCGTAGGTATGGTGAAAAGCTTGAACCATCATATCCGCTGCGGCTTTGCTTGAAGAATATGGACTGCTTGGGTCAAGCGGAGTTTTTTCAGTAAAAAATCCTTCGGGTCCGAGACTGCCGTAAACTTCATCGGTAGATATTTGTAAAAACCGCTCAACCTCAAATCGACGTGAAGCTTCCAGCAAAACATTCGTACCGATAACATTTGTTGAGTAAAATATTTCCGAGCCGAGAATGCTCCTATCAACGTGCGATTCTGCGGCAAAATTTATCACGTGTTTGATTTCAAACTTTCTGAAGATATAATCAACAAGTTCTTTATTTGTGATGTCGCCTTTAACAAAATGATAGTTCTTTTTACCCTCAACCGGTTTTAAATTTTCTAAATTTCCGGCATAAGTTAATTTGTCAAGATTAACGATTTCAACATCATCTCGATGTGTGAGTGTGTAATTAATATAATTACTGCCGATAAATCCGGCACCGCCTGTTACTAATATTTTTTTCATAAATTCCTAAAAAGCAAAAAATCCGATAAAAACTCCGGTTTGAAGGAAAAACGAATTACCGTTTAAATCATCCGGAACATTTTTAAGCTCCCAATACTCATCTACCGTCCAAGAATCCGAGAGACTCATTACATAACCGGCTCCAACCCTGACAGCAATAAAACGGTTGACCGGAATATCAATATTTAAAGTTGGTGTAATTGTATAAAAATTATTTTTGAGTTGACGATTCGTGGTATTGTTCGGTGCATTAAAATCAGTCCAAACATCATCCCAATCAGCATTTCCTTGATTTTGATAAAGATCTATTTCCACCTCGCCCGAGCCGAGTATCGCTCCAACACTTACAGCCATGTTATTGATAAATGGCAAAGTATATTCCAAAGTAATACCGGCAAGGCTGTAATTATATTCAGCCTTTCGATTCAAACCACCGATATTTGATTCAGTTAGCGATGATCCACCGAAACCGATTCCGCCGATTCTGAGATTCGGCACAAATAAAACATAAACATATCCCGCACCACCGTAAGAAAAAACTCCGTTGCTCGAAATTTCATCAAGGCCAAAATTTTTGATTTGCGAATTTAGCGGGCCCAGGTTCGGCATCACGAGACTCGGAGTAAATCCGCCTGCAACACCAAATTTTGCGATCCAACCAACTTGCTCCATTTGAGCAAATAGGCTTGATGCCAAGAAAATATATAAAATGAAGAGTAATTTTTTCATAGTAGATTTTTAAGTAATTAGTAAAATAGTAATTTTTCGAATAAGTAAAACGCTTAAGGATATTTAAATTATTCGGAGGGGTAAATATTATTAAATAAAAGATGGGCTGAAAGTTTCCAGAATATAAATTACTCCCCTATTTTCCACAACAAGGTGAAACAATCAACCCATATCGAAATATATTTTTTAGTCCATCATCATTCGTAAAAATGAAGAGTTATCGCCCTTGTCATTATCATCGGATTTACCTTTAACGGGAGAATCTCCCTCTTCAAAAGCATCAATCTGATCATATTTAAATCCTGAGGTGGCGTCATTTTCTTCTTCGTTCATCTTTTTGGATCTGTTGATTCTGAAGAATGTCGGGACATTTAAATCATCAGAATTTTCGTAGGAATTACCCCCATATATCGGATAATCACCAACCGCTTTTTTCTTTTTGATCGGTTCTCTCTGTTCCATCTCATTTTTCTCTTTTAGATGTTCATCCAAATGCGATTTTTTTCTGTTGGATTGTGAATCAAATCCGGTGGCTATAACAGTGTAGGAAACATATTCTTTCATTTCTTCCTTGTTCACCCAACCGAAAATCACATTTGCTTCTTCGCCGGCAGCTTCATAAATAACTTTGTTACCTTCGTCGATTTCCTGCATTGTCATATTTTCGGAGCCTGTTACATTCAACAATATGTTTTTTGCTCCTTTTATATTTACACCTTCTAACAATGGTGAAGAAATTGCCTTTTGAGCGGCTTCAATAGCCCGATTCTCACCACTTGCGATTCCGCATCCCATCAATGCTTCACCGCTGGAATTCATTACTGAACGGACATCGGCAAAATCCACATTAATTATTCCCGGGATTGTAATAATATCTGCAATTCCGCGTGTCGCTTCATACAAAACTTCATTTGGTTTGTCAAACGCTGTTGAAGCGGAAATTGTGTTATCTAAAATGTTCAATAATCTTTCATTCGGAATGATTATCAAACTATCGACATACTGACGAAGCTCATTTATTCCTTCGTTGGCATTAATCATTCTTTTTTTACCTTCCCAACCGAAAGGTTTAGTAATGATTCCGATTACCAACGCGCCGATACTTTTTGCTATTGAAGCAACTATCGGACCTCCGCCGGTTCCGGTTCCTCCGCCCATTCCCGCTGTTACAAAAACCATATCGCTTCCTTCAAGCACTTTGGTTAATGCTTCACGGTCTTCCTCATGCGCTTGCCTTCCGACATTTGGATCTGCTCCGGCTCCCAGTCCTCTTGTAATATTTTTTCCGACCTGAATTTTGTGATCGGCTTTGCTCAATTCAAGAACTTGAGCATCGGTATTGACGGCAATAAACTCAACACCGTTCAAACCTCTTTTAATCATACTGTTGATAGCGTTGCATCCGCCTCCGCCTACTCCAACTACTTTAAGTACTGCGGACATTTTTTCGTCCTGATCTAATGTTACGAATCGGGGCATAATACCTCCCTTGTTGTGGATTTATAATTCGTTAAAAAATTCTTTGATGTTGCTCAAAACACCTTTGAGTTTTTTGCCTTTTGGGCCTTGCTTTTTCTTAATTGGTTTTTCTTCATCAATAATATTTTCAGATGAAGTACTTCCAGGAATTCCTTTTATCAATCCGGCTACCGTAGCAAATTCCGGACTTTCAATTTCTCGCGCTAAGCCCGCAGCCAATGAAAGAGGCACTCCCAATCGTGTTGGCATACCGAATACTTCTTCGGCTAATTCTGTCGCACCTCGTAGTAACGCGCCGCCGCCGGTCAATACTACACCGGCTTTAATTCTATTTTTAAACCCTGTGTGTCGAAGCTCGTTATCTATCATTGTAAATAGTTCGTGCATTCTTACGCTGATAATCTGTGTTAACAGCGAATTTGGAATAGTTGTATCACCTCTTGCACCAACACCTTTTATAATAATTTCCTGATCTTTTATAATTGCTTCTTCACAAGCGTATCCATAATCACGTTTTAATTTTTCAGCGTCGGCTGTTACAACACCAAGAGTTTCCCTGATGTCATTTGTAACTTGCCGGCCTGCAACACCGATAACTTTGGTATGTTTAATGCTTTTATCTTGATAGATCGCAATGTCGGTTGTTCCACCGCCGATATCTATCAGAACCACACCAAGATCCATCTCATTTTCTTCTAAAACGGAGAGACTCGAAGCCACCGGCTGAAGGATATAATCCCGAACGGAGTAGCCCGCTCGCTCGACAGATTTTTTAATATTTTGAATTGCCGGAATTGATGCGAGAACCACATGATTTGTCGCTTCAAGTTTTGATCCGCACATTCCGATCGGATTTTCTATTCCGCCTTGATTATCAACAAAGTATTCTTCGGGAATGATATGTAGAATTTGCCGATCAGAAGGAATTCTAATTGTTCTTACATCAGCTTTTAATCTATCTAAATCTTCCTGCGCAATTTCTTTATCCTGATTGCTGATTGTAACGTAATTTCGATGGCGAAGACTTGTTATATGTTCGCCCGCTACTCCAACATTCAACTTTGTAACTTCAATTCCCGCACGGTTGGCCGCGATTCCGACCGACTCTTTTATTGCTTCCGCTGTTTTTGCAATGTTAGCTACCAATCCTCGGTTGAGCCCTTCCGAAGGAGAAACTCCAAATCCGAGAATATCGCTGCGGTCTCCTTTTCGTTCCGCGATAACGCAGCATACTTTGGTAGTTCCTAAATCTAACCCAACAACATATTTATCACTCATGCAGCATCTCCGTCTTTGGTTTCATCAATTGGGAAACCAAGAAAAATGTGACCGTCGTATCGAAGGTCAACATATTCCAAAACATCATTAATTTTATTCTCGGAAAGTTTTTTCCATAACTCATTAAAATAGGCCACCTTAGCGATCTCGTTTCCTCTACCAACCACAATCGGATATTCGAAAAGCGAGGAGATTAGAAGAATATCGCGCCCATTTCTCAAATCAATTTCAGCCAATCCTTCATATAGTACAGGACTTAAAAGTTTCAAAGCGAATGCAATTTTAAGTCCGGTTACAATGTCACTTGATTTAGATACAAAATTGTTAGCAGAATTTTCCGCCATTTTAGGATTGCTGATAACCGGATAATTAATCGCTCTGCTAAAAGGCAATACTTTTACCAATTGCATTTCGGTAGTAATCAGATATTGATCTTCTTTTAGAAACAGCAAGGCTTCAAACTGTTTTTCCAATAATTTTACATAGACGTTTCCGGAACGATCCATTTTTACATCTGCGCGATGTATATAAGGATGTTTCTCGAAACGGTCTTTAATTAAACTTGTTGATAACAACGGATATTCTTTTCGGTTCGTCAAATTGGCAAATTCATAATATTTGTCCTTCGACATATGAAAATTTCCATCAATTTCAATCACTTGAATTTTTGGCTTTTCGGTTAACTCAACATTAAATGAGATAAAGAATACCAGCAGAAGTAAACTTCCAAAAAATAATAGGCCGAATATTTTTTTTAGATTCTTCATCATTATTAGTTCAACATTTCCACGTATTTTTCACCATACTTCCAGATATCACCGGCTCCCATTGTAACCACAATATCCCCATCTTTGGTAAGCGAGTTAATCAACTCCGGAATTTTTGTTTTATCCGGTTCGTAAATAACATTTTTATGGCCGTAACTCGAAGCCGCATCTGCAACCATTTTACCGGTTACACCTTCAATCGGTTTTTCGCGTGCCGGATAAATATCCGTGCAAATGAAGATATCGCAATTCAAGAATGAACGGCCGAATTCTTTATGAAAATCAACTGTTCGTGAGTAAAGATGCGGTTGAAAAACTGCGATCAATCTTCTTTTCCATCCATTTCGAATTCCATCGAGTGTTACGTTAATTTCAGTCGGATGATGAGCGTAATCATCAATCACCAAAATTCCGTTATTGTATTTTGTTTCGAACCTTCTGTAAACACCCGAAAATGCCGCGAGTGATTTTTTGATTATATCAACTTCAACGCCTAATTCTTTACCGATAGTAAATGCCACAAGGCTGTTTTTAACCAAATGTTTACCGGGCAACTGAAGTTCAACACGCCCTAAATCTTCACCTTTATAAATAATGGTATATGAACTGTTGTAGGCGTTGTATTCAATATCAATAGCGCGAACGTCAGCTTGCGATGTTGTACCGTAAGTTATAATCTTTTTATTGATGAACGGAATTATGTCCTGGATATTTGGCTCATCCAAACACAATACATTAAATCCGTAAAATGGAACTTTGTTCGCGAATTCAATAAATGAGGTTTTTAAATCATCGAGATCTTTGTAAATATCAAGATGCTCAGTCTCAAGTGTCGTGATAGCAACAATGCTCGGAGTTAACTTTAAAAACGTCCGATCATACTCGTCGGCTTCCACAACAATGTAATCGCTATTCCCCAACCTAGCGTTCGTTCCGCCTAGTCCGCTTAATTTCCCCCCCACAATAATAGTCGGATCGAGATTTCCTTCTGTTAAGACTAATCCTGTCATCGAAGTGGTAGTAGTTTTTCCGTGTGTTCCTGCAATTCCGATTCCATATTTCATTCGCATGCATTCAGCAAGCATTTCAGCTCGTTTTATAACCGGAATTTTCCTTGAAATAGCTTCTTTTACTTCTGGATTCTCAATTGATACCGCTGACGAGTAAACCAAAACATCAACATCTTCAATATTTTCGGCCTTGTGTCCTTCGAAAATCTTTACTCCCATTTCTGCAAATCTTTCCGTGATTTCGCTTGAGGATAAATCGGAGCCGGAGACATTAAATCCTTGATTAAGCAATATTTCGGCGATGCCGCTCATTCCGATTCCACCAATTCCGACAAAATGTATGTTTTTAATTACACGATGTATCATTCAATTTTCCTATGCTGCCCCTGCCAATTCTATCACTCTTTTGGCGATAGTTTCGGCGGCATCTTTTTTTGCAAAATGTTTAATATTCTCTTTTAACTCTTCCAAAACTTCATTATTACTAATTGTATTTGAAATCAATTCAAATAAATTTGAAGAAAGATCTTTTTCTTCAATCACTTTGACGGCATTTTTTTCTTCTAGTGATCTCGCATTTTTTCTTTGATGATCACCTGCAACATTTGGAGAAGGGACAAGTATTGTAGGCAAACCCAGTACCGATAATTCTGTAAGCGTTGTTGAACCCGCTCTCGCTATTACCAAATCAGCTGCAGAATACACGTCGACTAAATTTTCAAAGAATGGATATATTTTCACACTTTCATTACCCGCCAACTTGTAACTTTCGTAATAACGATTTCCTGTCTGCCAATTTACTTGAATCTTTAATGAAACTAATTGCGGTAATATTTTTTTAATTGTTTCGTTAATAAAAAACGATCCGCCGCTTCCACCCATTACCAAAATCAACTTTGCTGCAGGATTAAATCCGAGTTTGACTTTTGCTTCGTTTTTATCAATCAATTTGAGTTCGCTTCGAATTGGATTTCCGGTCGCTCTTACTTTCGATTTATCCTTAAAAAACTTTATCGATTCCTCAAAAGTTGTGTGAATTTCACTTGCATCGTTTTGTAATAGTTTGTTGGAAATTCCGGGTAAATAATTTTGCTCGAGTAAAACAATTTTTGAACCGGTTAACGCTGCAACCTTAATAATCGGCGCGGAAACATATGCGCCTGAACCAACAGCAACCCCTGGTTTCAATTTTCGAACTATCATAAATGATTGAATTAATGAAATTGGCACTTTTAACAAGAGCATTAAATTTTGAAAAACTTCTCCTCTGATAAACCCGCTAATCCAGATTGATTTGTAGTTAAATCCGGCTTTGGGAACTACTTCTGATTCTATTTTATTCGCCGTTCCTACAAATAGTATTTCCGAATTCGGCAGCAATTCCCTTACTTTTTCAGCCACCGCAATTATCGGAAAAATATGCCCGCCTGTACCACCACCGGCAAAAAGGAAACGATATTTAGAATCTATATTTTTCAAAATATAATTGGCACTATTTCAGATTTACGATAATTTTGATAACCTATATTTATCAATATTCCAACGGATATACTGAACGCAATAATTGATGTCCCTCCAAAACTTACAAATGGCAGTGTAATCCCGGTTGTCGGAATTACACCAAGAACAACCGACATATTGATCAATGCGCTGAGAATTAGATTAATTGATAATCCGAATGCGAGCATTTGCCCAAACTTATCACTCGTACATCTCGCTATTCTGATCGACGCATAGAAAACAAACAGGTAGACTATAATCATCGCGAAGGCGCCGATTAATCCGAGTTCCTCGCCAAGAATTGAAAAAATAAAATCGCCGTATGATTCCGGTAAAAACAGATCACTTTGCCTGCTCTGGCCGATCCCAACTCCCCAAAATCCACCGCTCCCGAGAGCAATCTTTGCTTGATTTACTTGCATGTTAGGTTCGCTCCCGTGCATTATACTGTTCACAAAACCAAGTATACGAGCTCGCGAATGAGGTAAAATCATTGCTGCCATCGCGCCAATCGAGCCAAGGGAAACTGCGGTTCCGGATACGTGTAAAAATTTCGCACCGCCGACATACAGAATCAGAAATGAGGTTAAAACAATGATAAACGCAGTACTTACATTTGGTTGTAATAACACGAGTGACGCGATTCCGAAAATCCAAATGAGAAAAAAGAGAAATCCCTTTTTGTAATTTTGAATTAATTCACCTTTTCGTTTTATCATTTCCGCCAGATGAACAATTAAAAATATTTTTGCCAGCTCACTCGGTTGAAATCTGATAATTCCTATATCGATCCATCTGCTTGCACCTTTTTTTGTCAAACCGAATATCAGTGTGAGAATTAAAATGCCGATGATAAAAAGCATGATTTTTTTCGAATATTTCTCATAATATTCATATGGGGTCATTGCGGTAAAAATCATCGCGACGACCGCGATTATCATTTTGCCGACATGAGATTTGAACAGTGTATAAATGCTGTCAAACTTAAAGACACTATAAGTTCCGCTCGCGCTAAAAACCATTAGAGCTCCCATAATCATGAGCAACCCCGAAAGTGCGATTAATGTTCTAGCCTCTGTTTTCATCAGTTAATACTCATTACAATTTCTTTAAATACTTCGCCGCGATGCTCATAATTATTAAACATATCGAATGACGCACACGCCGGAGAAAGTAAAATGACCTCATTCTTTTTTGAATCTTGATATGCTTTGTTCACACAAATATTCATATCCGTGAAACACTCAACTTCAACTTTATCCTTGAAAAATTTTTCAATCTTTTCTGCGGAGGACCCGATCGCGTATATTTTGGCCACATTTTTTATTACGAGTTCCGCGATTCGTTCGTAATCATTTCCTTTATCGATTCCTCCGAGAATTAATCGCAACGGATTCTTAAAACTTTGCAACGCGTACCAAACTGAATCGACATTCGTTGCCTTTGAATCGTTTATAAATGAAATTCCGTTTAACTCTCTCACAAATTCCAACCTATGCTCAACACCGCTAAATGTCTGCATTGCTTTTTTAATATCGGTGTTTTTTAGATTCAGCAATTTAGCGGCTGCGATAACCGACATCGCGTTCAAATAATTATGCTTTCCTTTAAGGGCAAATTGTTTCACACTAATAATTTCTTGGTCTTTTTTATTTTCTTCAAAATGAAATTTGTTATTAAGGATATAACAACCTTCGTGTAAATTTTCATTCAATCCGAATCGTACTTTTACCGCTTTTACCCCGCTAATCATCGTATTTATAATATTATCATCACTATTGTAAACGAAATAATCGTCATGAGTTTGGTTTTCCGTAATTCGCATTTTTGCCGACGCGTATTTCATAAAATTGTTTTCATATCTATCAAGATGGTCTGGTGTTATGTTCAAAATTATCGCGACATCAGGTCGAAATTTTTTGATGTGATCCAATTGAAAACTTGAAATTTCCAGAGCTATCACATCATTTTCTGTGGCTTCCAGAACAACTTCGGAAAAGGCTAATCCAACATTGCCGGCGGCAAAACACTTTATTCCCGCTGTGGAAAATGTATGTTCGCATAATTTCGTTGAAGTAGTTTTGCCGTTTGTACCGGTTATTCCAATAATTTTTGCTTTGCAGAAATATGAAGCAAACTCAAGTTCACTAATCACTTCTATGTTTTTATCGAGCGCGTTTTTAACAACTTTGGAGGAAGATGGAACACCAGGGCTTAGAACCATCAGATCACAATCATAAATCCGTTCGGAGTGGCTGCCTGATTCGTACTCTATCCCAAAAGTATTTAATTCTCCCAATCGTTTTGATAATTTTTGTTCATCACCGGAGTCACTGACAAATGGAATAGCGCCTATTTTTTTGCACAATTTAGCGGCGCCAATTCCGCTTCGTTCCGCTCCAACTATCGATATTTTTTTATCTGTATAGTCTGTCATCTGATTTTGAATGATGCTAAACTTATAATTGCCAATATTATTGTGATTATATAAAATCTCATTACAATCTTTGGTTCTGTCCAACCGAGAAGCTCAAAATGGTGATGAATCGGAGCCATTTTAAAAACTCTTTTTCCTTCCCCATATTTTCTCTTCGTGTATTTGAAATACAATCTTTGGATTATCACTGAAACAGTTTCCAAGAAATAAATTCCACCAACTATCGGAATTAAGAGCTCTTTCTTAATCAAAATCGCAATTATTCCGAATGCTCCACCTAATGCCAAAGACCCCGTATCACCCATAAAAATTTGAGCCGGATAGAAATTGAACCACAAAAATCCTAGCCCCGCGCCGATTAAAGCCGCGATAAAAACTGTAAGTTCTCCTGAACCATCGAGATAGATTATATTTAAATAATCCGAATAAATAACGTTTCCCGATACATAACTCATAATTGCCAAAGCAAGCATCACAATTATCATTGTTCCGATTGCCAAACCATCCAATCCATCCGTCAAATTTACAGCATTGGAAGTCGCAGTAATTATAAAGATAACAGCCGGAACATAAAAGAATGAAAAATCGAAGTTCAGATTTTTGAAAAATGGCAATGTTGTTTCAGTGTTATAATTTTGAAACTCAGGTAAGAAATAAATTGCGGATCCGACGCCAAGTCCAACAATTACTTGTCCCAACAATTTATAGTTTGCAATTAAACCTTGGGAATATTTCTTAATTACTTTCAGATAATCATCCAGAAAACCGACTAAACCAAGTAATAGTGTGCCGACCAGAACAATAAGAATATAAACGCTCTTAATATCACTCCAGAGAATGACGGGAATAAAAACGCAAGCGAGAATTATCAATCCCCCCATTGTTGGAGTTCCCTTTTTCGAAAAATGCGATTTTGGCCCATCCTCTCTTATTTCTTCACCAATCTGTTTCTTTTTCAAATAGGCGATCAGTTTCGGACCGATATAATATGTTAAAAACAGCGCCGTAATCGCGGAAATCATAGACCGAAATGTGAGGAACCGGAAAACATCGAAACCCGGGGGAGCAAATTTTTGATTTATATAATCGAACAAATAATAAAACATGTTTCTCTCTAGTTAATTGCGTGGATAAATTCTTCCATCTTCATACCGCGAGAACCTTTTACGAGAATTGCGCTATTTGTAAAATCAAACTCTTTCAGAGATTTTAACAATTGCTCTCTTTTTTGAAAATATTCTGAATCAATCCCTTTCTCCGATAATTCGGTGTGCAGCACTTTCATCTCTTTTCCAATTAATAACACTTTGGAAATTACTTTAGTGAAGTACTTCGCCAAATCTTTATGCTCTTGCTTTGAATTGCCCCCCAATTCAAAAATATCGCCCGCTATCACTATTTTTTTTCTAAAATTTTTGATTGATTTAATAACTTCCAGCGCCGCCTTGTATGAATCGGGACTTGCGTTGTATGTATCATCTATCACTAAATTCTTTTTGCCTTTAATTATGGCCAGTCTGCCTTTAACATCTTGCAACTTTTCCGCACCTCGGGAAATTTGCTTCGAATTAAGACCAATCTTCAACCCGATTGCGCAAGCCGCGAGAAAATTTTGCGCGTTCGCTTTGCCGAGCAATGGTATATTAGTGTTAATTATTTTGTTCTTATAGCATATTTCTATCTCAGAATTTCCATTTTGATTTACCGCCGTAATTTTACCCATTACATCCGGTTTCCCTTTAAATCCGTATGTAAGTATTTTAGAATAATTCGGTTTAGTTTTGAGAAGAACAGGATCATCTGTATTTACGAATAACCACCCGCCATTATTTATACACTCGTTAAACAGTTCATTTTTTTCTTTGAAGACACCTTCTTTATCAACCAAAAACTCTGTGTGTGAATTTCCAATATTCGTGATTAACGCGTAATCCGGTTCAGCAATTTTTGCCGTATACTCGATCTCACCAAAATGATTTGTACCGTGTTCGGCAACCAAAAAATCAGCAGATTTTTTTGCTGTTAGAATGGTTAGCGGAACGCCGATATGGTTGTTATTATTAGCTACAGATTTATCAACAGAATACTTTTGCTCCAATATTGTTGTCAGAATCTCCTTAGTTGATGTTTTTCCGTTACTGCCGGTAATTGAAATAATTTTAGTTTTGTTTTTTCTTCGCCAAATTTTGGCGATATCACCATAAGCGAGTGTTGTATCATCAACGGAGACAACCGTTATATTTAGACTTGAATATTTTATTCTTCTGGATTTTTCAACAACAACCGCGGAGACACCGTTTTTAATTGCGGTATTTATAAAATCATGTCCGTCAAATTTTTCTCCTACAATCGCGACAAACATAGCTCCCTTTTTAACTTTTCGGGAATCAATAAAAACTGATGAAATGCCGGTAAATTTATCAGCATTTAAGATATCCGCATTTGGGATTTGCGATATGTCATTGAGTGTTAACTTCATTCTGCAATCAAATTCAAATATTTTAGAGCTGTTTGTTTATCGGAGAAGTAAGTTTTTACTCCATTTACTTCGCTGTATTCTTCGTGCCCTTTTCCCGCTATAAGAATTACCGCACCATCTTCCGATTCGGTAATTGCTTTTTTAATCGCCATTTCTCTGTCAACTGAAACTTCATAGTTATTCGATTTAATACCTTTTAGTATATCCGCAATTATTGTTTTAGGATCTTCGGTTCTGGGATTATCTGAAGTAACAATTGCTTTGAAACTAAGTTCTGTTGCGATTCTTCCCATTTCCGGACGTTTTGTTCTATCCCTATCGCCGCCACAGCCAAAAACCGTATAAACCGGACGGTTTTCCGTGTTAATATGTTTTATTGATAGAAGCGCTTCTTTTAAACTACCGGCAGTATGCGAATAATCTATCAGCACTCGTTTACCATTATTTCTGATTAATTCCATTCTGCCGGGAACGTGTGGGTTATTTTCGATTCCTTTAACAATTTTTTCAGGTTCAAATCCAAGTTCAATTCCACAACCAAAAGCCGCGGTTGCGTTATAAGCATTAAATTTACCTATCAGTTTTGTGAATACATTCACTCGCCGCGAATCATATTCAATACAAAATTTTGTTCCATTCAGATCATATTCAAGATTAGAAATTTTATAATCTGCTTTTTCATCGAATCCATAAGTTCGAATTCTCGCTTTTGAATTTTCGGATAATCGATTCCAGTTTTTATCATCAGCATTTAACAAAGCAAATGAAGCTTCGCTTAGATTTTCAAATAAAATTCTTTTTGCTTCGAGGTAGTTCTCAAAATTTTCATGAAAATCCATATGGTCCGAAGTAATATTTGTAAAAACTGCTCCGTCAAAATCCAGCTTATGAGTTCGTTTAAGGACTAGTGCATGCGATGAAACTTCCATAATGCAAGAATTACAGTCGGCTTTAATCATTTCCGCAAACAAACTGTTGATTTCATTCGATTCAGGAGTAGTTCGTTTTGCCTCAACTTTTTTATCACCAATGAGATTATTAATCGTTCCGATAAGACCGGTTTTTAATCCCGCATTTTCAAGAACACTTTTTACATAATAAGTTGTTGTGGTTTTACCTTTCGTTCCGGTTACACCTATCAACTTTAATTTTTTCGAAGGAGAATCAAAAAGCGAATCTGATATTTCCGCCAGAGCTGTTCTACTATCCTCAACAAGAATTTTTACAATATTTTGATTTGCAAAAATTGAATCCGGGAAATTATTATCGTTTTCCAGAACAATTGCCGCAGCGTTTTTACTAATTGCCGAGTTGATAAAATTGTGTCCGTCGGTTTGAAATCCTTTAACAGCCACAAAAACAGAATTGGCGTTAACCTTGCGGGAATCATTTACCACACTCTGAATTTCTTTTTTTTCCGCATTTCCGGTCACTTGAATTGTCCGAACGGAATTCAATATTTTCGCGAGATTTTTCAATTAATTTTTAACGATTTTAGTTCTTTCTTTTTGGCTCTTAAAACACAAAGCATTCCCGGTTCAATTTTATCCCCAACTTTTATGCTTTGTGATGCAATTTTCCCACTTCCGATAATTTTATGTTTTAACTCCAACTCACCCAATTTTGCTATGGCTTCACGCGTTGTAAGATTTGTTAAATCGGGCATTACGTTTAACTTTTGAATCGGAACTTCTTTTTTTACCGGTTTTTGAATTTCACCGGGATTTGCGACTGAACTCATTTTTTCATCGTCATTAAAATCTGCGATGAATTCATCGATATAATGTTTAGTTCTGTTTATTCTACTTTCATCCGGTACTAAATTTCTATCGGCTTCAACTAATCTTCTCGCAATCTTCTGAAAAATAGGAGCGGCTACTTTTCCGCCATATTTCCCCCTTTTAGGAGAATCTATATAAACGAGACAAACTACTTTCGGATTTTCGGCGGGCAGAAAACCAATAAATGACGAATTGTATTTCTCTTTTGAATATTTGCCATCAATCAATTTTTGCGATGTTCCGGTTTTCCCTCCGACAAGAACATTATCAAGCTTTGCTAAATTTCCGGTACCATTTTCAACTACACCGACTAAAAGATCTTTCATTTGCTCTGAAGTTTCCGGGCCGATAATTCTTCTTATTACAGTCGGATTATTCTCTTTTATTTTCCTGCCGGATTCGTCAACCATCTCTTTTAGAATGAAAGGTTCATACAAAATACCACCGTTAATTAAAGAACTGAATGCGGTGATCATCTGCAGAGGTGTAACCGAAACTTCGTAGCCGATTGAAATGTAAGGCTTTGAGATTCCGGTAAACAATGAAGGTTTTTTCAGATATCCCTTTGCTTCTCCGGGTAGATCAATTGATGTTGGATTATTAAATCCAAAATCTCTTAAATATTTATAAAGTACGTTGTCATCAAGTTTCTGAGTGAGTTTTACCATTCCGATGTTGCTTGAGTATTCCAGAACCTGCCGCACTGTCATTCGTCTTTCAGGATGTGTATCTGCAATTTTTACATCGTGATATGTAAATTCCCCATTTTCAGTATCGATAATCTTTTTCTCGTCTATCAATCCTTCTTCGATCATTATAGAAAATGAAACTGCTTTCATTGTAGAACCGGGTTCGTATGTATCAGTGATAGCCCGGTTTCTTCGTGAAGAGTTGCTAAATAGATTATAATTGTTAGGATCGTAGGCTGGAAAGCTGGCCATTGCCAAAATCTCTCCGGTATTAGGGTTTTGAATTATACCAACTGCCGAATCACTTCCAAATTCTTGTAAACCCTGACTAATTCCTTCTTCTAAAATTTTCTGATAAGTTTTATTTATTGTAAGATAAACATTATTGCCATTTCGAGGAGGGACCGTTTGATCTTTATTGACAGAAATAACTCTTCCGAGAACATCCCTCTCGACCCATTTCGAACCATCAGAGCCTTGAAGTTTATCGTCATAATGCTTCTCAATTCCATTAATGCCTCGGTTTGTGTAATCAACGTATCCAACGAGATGAGATGCCAGACTTCCGTAAGGATAAACTCTGGAGAAATCCTGGTTGCTGAAAAATCCGTTTGCGACAAATCCGTTTAATTCCAAGGCTTTCGCTTTCGGAACTTTTTTTTCAATACAGACATTTTTAGAATTGGATTGTATTAACTCTACATAAAATTCTTTTGGTTTGTTAAAAACAGCAGAAAATTTTGAAGCGATTTTTTCGATATCAGAATCTTTGGCCATTCTGGAATCGACGTAGTATGAAATGTCATCTTTTGTGTAAGCAAGAACTTCACCGTTCCTATCCGAAATCAATCCTCTTTCCGCTTTAACGATGAACGATTTGTTCTGTTGTCTTTCCGCGAAGAACTTATATTTTTCATGATCAACAATTTGTACTTGCACGAGGTTATATATTATAACGAGAAATCCCGTTACAATAAAAAATGAAATTAATTTTACTCGTGCGTCAATCATATTTTTCGTTAACTAACTTTTTAAGCCGTTCAATTTGATTTGAATCGATATTTATAGTTTGAGATGTTTTCATATTTCTAACAAGATTCAATCTTTCCTGAGCGATTTTTGTAATTCGGTTCTCGCCCGTTAATTTTTGATACTCAACAAATTTTGTTTCATATTGACTTTTCTTTGCTTCAAGAATCTCAATAGATTTAGATATTTCCCGGTTAATTCTTTTTGTTTCCTCAATAAGAAATACATAAGCAAAAAGGGAAAGTGCTACTATCAGCACAGTCATTAATACATGTTTAAAAAGTGACTCTCTCTTTTTGCTCATATTCTTTCTGCAGCCCTTAATTTTGCGCTGCGTGATCTTTTATTCAATTTAATCTCTTCGGCAGAAGGAATTATCGGTTTCCGGGTTAAAACGTTAAGTCGTTTTTCTTTGTCACAAACACAAATCGGAACTTCCGGTGGACAAATACAATCGATCGATTCGTACTTAAATTTATCTTTTACGATTCTGTCTTCCAGCGAATGATATGTAAGGAAAACAATCCTTCCACCCGGTTTTAATAATTCGACACTCCGGTCAATAAAATTTTCAAGTTCTTCCAACTCGTTATTCACATAAATCCTAAATGCTTGAAAAACTCTCGATAAAGTTTTGCCTTCAAATCGTGATGGAACCGAACCTTCAATTATTTTTCTAAGTTGCCCGGTAGTTTTGAAACTTTCTTTTTTCCTCGTTTCGATAATCTTTCTTGCAAATAATCTCGATTTTCTTTCTTCACCATAGTTATATATGATGTTGGCGATTTCTTCTTCTTCAAGCTCATTTAACAACTTCCATGCAGGTATTCCTTTGGATTTATCCATTCGAAGATCGAGTGGAACATCATCGCGGTAAGTAAACCCTGAGTTTTTATCATCCAGCTGAAATGAGGAAACCCCCAAATCAGCGAAGATGCCGTCAAAAATGTCAATGAACTCTATTTTAGAAATTATTCTAATATCAGTAAAACTTGTTTTGTAAAGTCGAATCCTACTATCACCAACAAATCTATCTTTACAAAAATCAAAAGCTTTTTTGTCTTTATCCGTCGCGATCAGAATTCCGCCATTTTCAAGACTTTCCAATATCGCGGCTGAATGACCACCAAAACCCAAAGTGCCGTCAAAATAATAACCGTTTCGGTTTGTGATAAAATATTCTAAAGTTTCTTTTAGAAGAACCGGGGTATGAAATTCATTCATTACACCCTTCTGTTCATTACTTCTTTAGCTACCTCTTCGAACGGTTTACCCTGTTTTTTAGTATAATCCTCATAAACTTGAGGATTCCAGATCTCAATTTTATTAAGCGCGCCGAGGATAAAAACTTCGCCTTCCACATTTGCGTGGTCGATCAATTTTTTAGGAATACTAAGGCGATATTGTGAATCCATTTTATCTTCTGTCGCCTCTTGTAAAAACATCCTTACAAACATCGCTTGCTCGGGATCGAACATATTTAATTTCGCGAGTTTTTCATCCACCAGAACACGCCAGAAATCATAAGGATAAATGTCTATGCACTTCTCTGAACTTCGTGTTAAGACGAAAGTATCGTTCGCTTCCGGCTTCACATATTTTCGTAGCTTTGCCGGAATGCTGACCCTTCCTTTTTGGTCGATTGAGTATATGTAACTGCCAATAAACATTTATGCTTGGATATCCTTGGTAAATCTTGGGAATTTCATTGTATTTCGCTCCACTGAATGGAAAAATAGTGGTTTCGGATGGAGATGTCAAGGTTTTTTTGGAGAATTGAAATGATTTAACATTGGATTGTGACAGAATGGCAGAAGGGGAGAAGCTTTAATAGGAATTATTAGTCTGGTTTTGCTGTGTGGCAATGACGGCAGCTTTGGCATTATTTCATTTTTGGTTACTTTGGATCAAAAATAAAAAACCCCCTCGGGGAGAGGGGGTTTAATTCAGCTGGCTGGAATCAGCTGTTTACCTCAATGTTTCCATTGTTATTATTTTGTAAGTATCATTTTCTTTGTGATGCTTACATTATTTCCGGTTAATCTGTAAATGTACATTCCGGATGAAAGTTGACTTGCATCAAAGTTTACTTCATGTGTTCCGGCATTCATTTCGCCGTTCAACAGTTGTGCTACTTCTTCACCGATTATATTGTATACTTTCAATTGATATGAACCATTGTCAACTAAACTAAATCTGATTGTTGTTGTTGGGTTAAAAGGATTCGGATAGTTTTGGTTCAATTCATAAACCTCCGGTACTCCAATTTCATCGTTCAAACCGGTTACGCTTCCTGGTGCGCTCTTCGCAAATACTCTACCATCATCAGTTCCGATGTAGATTGTTCCTTTTGCGTCGGTTGTTACTGAGCTTACTCCGTAAGAGCTTAAGCCTAATGAACTCCAAGCTGTGTTTGAAACTCCGGATTTCGCGTTATCGGCTGCCAACATAAATACTCCACTTGCCCATGAACTCGCGAATACGTTATCGTTATTATCGACTGCGATTGAGTAAATGAATGCTGCGCTCATTCCACTGCTTAAGTGTGTCCAGCTTCCGTCGTACATGTAACTTCCGCCACCGTAAGTTCCAACGAAGATTTCTCCATCGCTGTTTACATCCAATGTCCAAACGAAGTCGTAAGGTAAACTTAAGTTTGTGAAAGTTGATCCGTCATAAAGACTTACACCGGTTCCGAATGTTCCTATAACTAATTCACCATCTCTTTCACTAAGTGCGTGAACTATCATGTTTTCAGAACCACTTACTTGTGTCCATGTATTTAAGTCACCCAAGTTTGCTACGTAGATTCCATCTCCCCAGATTCCAGCATAGATTTTATTATCGATTATCTCAAGAGCTCTAACATCTTTTCCACCTAAGCCAACCAAAGTGAATGTTCCGTTTGTGCCATTCTTGTAATAAACACCTTTTTCTGTTCCGGCAAAGATTTTATTGTCGTTATTCTTTGTTTCGATTGACCATACAAATCCTACCGCGTCCATGTTTTCATTTATTCTTGTCCATTCGCCGCTTTCTTGTTTGAAGATTTCTCCACCCAATGTTCCGGCTAATAAATCTCCGGTTGATGTGTAAGCAAATGTCCAAACAACTTTACCACTCATAAAGCTTCCGTATTCTACCCAGTCGCCTTCTTCGTTTCCTTCGTTTCCGCCATTTCCTTCGCCACCGTTGTTTCCACCATTATTTTGATTTGAATCACCGGTAATACTCAAACTAACACTTGCTGAGTTGTTATCGAATACAGGCGAGATAATATTTGCTGTATTGATCAATGTTAAATCTGAAGGAATGTTTCCGATAAATCCTTGGTCGTTCATTTGACCTGATCCTTCAAAATTCTCAACAATCATTTGTCCGTTAATTACACCTGTTGTAAATGTTACATCCGCAAATGGGGCTAAGATTGTTCCGGTAACATTAATACCTTGAATTGTAATATCTTCCGCTTCGTAGAAATTATAAACTACGTTTCTGTAATGTGTTCCGTTTACCGTTAAACCACCGCTCCAATCAACTACGCTTGTTCCGCTTACGTTTACCAGTACTGCCGAACCATTTGGTACGTTGATTGTCATGCTTGTAGCTGAAGCTAAATCTGAACCACTAACTGAGAATACGTTCAAATAAGGATCAGAACCATCTAGTGTTAAACCAGACCATTGATAAACAGTTGAGCCGTTTGCAGCATTTGCAGAAAGACTAGTTGAAAGCCCTTCTAAATAAGTTGCTGCTGCACCAAAATCGATTCTGTTATCGTCTTCGATTAAGGCACCATCAATACTTACAGGATTTATTGGAAGGTTAGTTCCGTCACCGTAAACAACATTACCATAGAATACCGCGCCACTTGTATAGCTTAAAAATCCGTCTACTACTAGAACGTCTGTTCCGGTAACCGTTAATTTATCACCAACACTATAATTACCTAAATTTGCATCTCCACCAACAGCAACTCTACCTTCGGTATCTGAAGAAGGTTGTGTTAAGTTTTCAAGCACAAATAAGTTGTAATCTGATGCTATCCCAAAGTCAATCGTGCTAACATTTTGAATATCTAAATCAACTGTTACAGTTATTTCTAAAGTTACTGATGAATTAGCAGGAACTGATGGGACATCCCAAACGCCAGTTACTTCATCGTAATCGCCTGCAGATGGACTATCCGATACATATACAAACTCTTCAGCTAATACATCTGAAATTGATACATTATCGACTGCTTCATCTGCATTATTTGTGAAAGTAATTGTAAATGTAACATTGTCTCCATCTTCCGGTGAAGAATCGTCAACAGTTTTTTCGATTTCGAAATCGCCATCGCCATCGCCGTCACCATCGCCATCGCCATCACCGTCACCATCACCATCGCCATCTCCATCTCCATCACCATCGCCATCACCGTCACCATCGCCATCACCATCTCCGTCACCATCGCCATCGCCGTCACCATCGCCGTCACCATCGCCATCTCCGTCACCATCGCCGTCGCCATCACCGTCGCCATCACCGTCGCCATCTCCGTCACCATCACCATCTCCGTCACCATCGCCATCGCCATCGCCATCACCATCTCCGTCACCATCACCATCGCCATCACCGTCACCATCGCCGTCACCATCGCCATCGCCGTCACCATCGCCGTCACCATCGCCGTCACCATCGCCGTCACCATCGCCCTCTCCATCACCGTCACCGTCACCATCACCATCTCCATCACCGTCACCATCGCCGTCACCGTCACCATCACCATCGCCGTCACCATCGCCATCTCCATCACCGTCACCATCGCCATCTCCATCACCGTCACCGTCACCATCGCCGTCTCCATCGCCGTCACCATCGCCATCACCATCGCCATCACCGTCACCATCACCGTCACCATCACCATCGCCGTCTCCATCGCCATCTCCGTCACCATCGCCATCTCCGTCACCATCTCCGTCACCATCGCCATCTCCGTCACCATCTCCGTCACCATCGCCATCACCATCACCATCGCCGTCTCCATCACCATCACCATCGCCATCTCCGTCACCATCTCCGTCACCGTCGCCATCGCCGTCACCATCTCCGTCACCATCACCATCACCATCGCCATCACCGTCACCATCACCGTCACCGTCACCATCTCCATCACCGTCACCATCGCCATCGCCATCGCCGTCACCATCACCATCACCATCACCATCTCCGTCGCCATCACCATCTCCGTCGCCGTCACCATCTCCGTCACCATCTCCATCTCCATCACCATCTCCGTCACCATCGCCATCACCATCACCATCGCCGTCGCCATCACCATCTCCGTCACCATCGCCATCGCCATCACCATCTCCATCGCCGTCACCTGAAGAACAATTTGGACCATTTATCGATCCGTACCATCCGTTTGTTCCTTGATTTTGGCTGCCTGCTTTATAACCAACATTTACTGGAGCAACACTCCATTCACCTGCAAGTGTAACCCAAAATGTTTTTGGTGTTTGAGAGTTTTTTCCATAACCTTCATCAAACTTTAAACCGTACCAATCTATATCAGGAGTTGTTTGATCTGTAGTTAAATCCCAGCTGCTACCTGAAGAAACCGCTACTATATCAGAATTTGTGATATCTTCACACATCTGTAAATTAAAATGTGAAATATCCTTAGCTGCTGTTCCTAAAGCTGTAATTGTATATGAAAAAGTAGTATTTCCATTGGAAATGGTTGCACCATTAAAGGTAAAGGTATAACCATTTACATCTACGCTTGTTTGCGCGAAAGAACTGCTTGAGAAAAATAGAACTGACAACAAAACCAAAAGTAATCGTTGTGCTTGTCTCATGTTGTAACTCCTTAATAATGTAAATATTGTTTTTGCAATGGACTACAATTACAAAAGGAGTGCCAGTCTTATTATCCACGTATTTGGGCTAAAATCATACTTTTTAGAAGGACTGTATCATTATGAGATGGCTTGATTTGAGACTGATTTATTTATTCGTATCCCATTTTGATACAGAATTGATTGGGAAATGAAGTCTAAAACTAAAATTTGAAGGATTACGCTTTGGTTCTCACGATCAATATTCCCTGCGCTTGCGTAACTATTGAAATGGGAAAAGTTGATAAATCGCTCTAAATTATAACCTTATTAGCTACTAGGGAAGTATATATTGAACAGAATAGACTTCCGAATGACTCATAAAAAAAGAATGCGCTCAGATTTTAGATATTTAATCCTGTTTATGTATTTTTGATTCTTTTAGAAGGATTCGCAAAGGATTTATTCAATGACTACAATATCAACCGAAGTACAATTTATCATTTCCATACTCTTTGCCTTTGGGCTGCCATTTTATTTGGTCATTCAGATTTCCAAGAACAATAAATTAAAACTCGTCATACAATCAAAACGTAATTCCATCATCAGATATTTTCTGATCTCTATTTCTGTGATAGCCGCGATAAATTATTTTTATTCGTCACGCGCAGAACCCAGCTATATTCATCGCTGGGATATGTTCCATACAATTATGGGTGTTAAATATTTTGAGGAACTGGGATATAAAAACTTGTATGAATGTGCTGTTGCGTTCGATTCGGAATCTCATAATTATTATGAAGAAGTGGAGAAAATCAGAGATTTATCTACTCTCAGATTTGTTAGTGTAGAAGAAGTTATAAAAGACCATAATTTTAATGGCATTTTCACACCCGAACGCAGAAAGGAATTCATCGATGATCTTGCCGTTTTCAATTCGATCACTTCAAAAAATTATTGGAAGCGACTTTTAAGAGATAAAGGTTATAATGGGTCTCCATTTTATTCTTTTATAATCTCGTTTTTCGTTAACACTTTTCCTCTAACCACAACCACCCTTTTATTATTCAGTTTTATTGACATAATTCTCATCATTTTAGCTTTTTTCATACTGTCGAAAGTAATTGGTATTAATAATACGTTAATCGCGTTCATCTTCTTCTGTGTAAACTTCCCAAACCGTTATGAACACATGGGTGGTTCGTTGCTTAGATTTGATTATATAGTATATCTGATAATATCAATAAGTCTGCTATACAGAAAAAAGTATGGTTTTGCGGCGGTATTTATGGCTTTATCTACGATGATCCGAATATTTCCGGCAATATTTGCAATTGGATTGATCGTAAAGGGAATTCTGATTTTTATCGAAAAGCGAGAAATTGATTCCGACATTTACAAATTTTTCAAGGTCTATTCGATATCTATCATTTTGTTGTTTCTACTCTCTTTTGATTTTGGAAGGGGGTTTGAGAATTGGCTCCTTTTTAAAAATAACATGGAAGTTCACACGGAATCATCAGCAGGTTACAGAATTGGATTTAAACATATCTTCATGTACAGCGGAGATATTACGAGGGATGATGAATTTATACCCTATTCCGCAAAGGGAAAACAGTTTGACAATTTACGAGTTTACTATTATTTAAGCCTCAGTTTTATACTACTTATGCTTCTCGCGGTAATGTATAAGCAAAGCAACGTTAACGCTATGCTGCTTTTTGGATTGCTTCTTTTCAATCTGTTGTTCGTTTCAACAAGGTATTATTACTCGGTGTTGGTTCTATTTTTTCTATTTGACGGGAGTAAAACTTGGTTGAGGCATGGCGCATTTTTATTCTGGATAACCGCTATTACTTATGCCGTATACTTTTATAATGATTATCCACCGTTTATTTATAACTATTTATATTCCTTTCTGCTTTTGGTGTTTGTTTTATACATACTTATGGAAAGAGCTATCGTATTGCAAATATTTAAATCTGAGACTTATAGTTTTCAGCGAAAAACGAATCATCCCGATAAACCGAAATAAATTTTATGATTGTGTCGGTTTTGTCATTTCAGCAAAATCATCTTACGGATTTGCCGATATTCCCCTGCAGTTAGTTCGTAGAAATATATTCCGCCAGAAAGATTACTCGCGTTAAACTGAACTGTGTGAACCCCACTCCCCAATTCTTGGTTTAACAATTCCGCAACTTGCTCACCGAGGGTGTTAAAAATTCGTAGTATTGTCTGCCTTGACTGATAGTCCGAAGGTACAGGTATGCTGAATTTTATTGTGGTTGTTGGATTGAACGGGTTTGGATAATTTTGTGCAAGACTAAATCCGGTAATTTCAGCTTCCGAAGTTTCTATTGAAGTGATTGATCCGACATCAACTATATATTCTTTAGAAAGTTCAACTAACTCGTTACGATACCAGCCGGTTCCTTTTATTATATACTTCCCCTCTATTGAAGATTCCAATACAACCGAATCTTCATAATGCCAAACTCTTAGATCCGGATCTTTTGAGTAAAATTTGATAAGATCAATTTCAGAGTAATCGTCGATGAAATAACTTAACGGCAATAGATGTTCTTTATTCGGCGTTATTTGAACCGATGAACTATCCGGCTCCTTCCAAACAACAAGTGAGTTTGTTTGGGATGAGTCAAGCTGAGAATCCATCCAGTCAATTCTTTTCGTTAGCCAACTCTCCAGGAAATCCAATTCCTCACGATAATTTTCCCCGATAAAAAAATTAGGCCAAACATAAGTATCAAGCACCGGCCAGCGTTTAAAATTTCTTTCTTGTGCTTCATTCAAGTAAGCTGCGGTTGATTCAATATATTGGATTAGGGAATCGACATGCAGCTTACCGGCTCGTAAGTTTCTCCACCTTTGCGATATTTTATTAAAAACTAAAGGGTCATGAAACAATTTTGAAATCCAAAATGGATTTTGATAACGGCTTGTACCCGAATAATCAACTTGCCACCCAAAATCTTTTTCGCCATCGTTGTATCTCGCATTGCCAAAAGCCAAATTCATATCCCAAACCGGACCGGCTTTTAGTGTAGAATCAACATCATTTCTATCCTTATATAAATATGTACTCAAACGATATGAATCAATATTTCTGCCGATTTCATTTACAATAAAATAATCTACGAAAGAATTGATATCGATATAATCATAAACTCCACCAAAAATTTCATTGTAATCTTTACTATTTAGAACCGTTTCAAATCGATTCATATGATCATAAATATATTCTCTTTGAATTGGAAGGATATCGTCATCACTTGGATAATAGTATTGATAATATATTTTTTGCCAGGCATTATCATAAGGTAAGTATTCTGAGTAAAATCCATTAAGTTCGTTACTTAAAGTATCTTTATCAATTCTGATAATGTAACCACCGGTTAAATCAACCCCGTCAATATCGTTCTCCGTCAGTTTTTTGATATTTACTCGGTTGTTATCCCGTTTGATTTTCTCCATTAAAACAAAAACACCCATATATTCATCGTTAAGAACCAATTCACAAAACTTCGTTCTGCTGGCATATCCACCCAAATCGTTAGCAATTTTGTATGCGAGCACATTCCTCATCAAAGTTTTATCTGAATAAGGCGCCGATAGAATCCAGTCATTTTCAGAAGGTAAACCGAGCAAAGAAACGTTAAGATTTTCTCCATCGGATTTACGGGTTTCAAAAGCGTACTGCTTTTTCGGAAATCGTTGCTGGGAACTCCAACCTCGAATTTCAATCCCGATTTTCCCCGAAAATACATTGGCGTAATCATCGATTGAATTTGTTGAATCATCGCCATTGTGGATAATATCCATTTGGGCATCGATTTTGGGTTCGTCCACAATCTCAGAACCGAAAGTATTTATTTTAATAATGGGCAGATTTGAAGAGGAAAATTCAACTTGTGCAAAAATTGAATTTATTAAAAAAGATAAAACAAAAGTATAAACGATTTTCATTGATTCTCAAATTATTGATCTATACAACTATACTAATTATAATCGAATTCACTAAAAGAACCAATTATTTTTATAGCCGCCATCAAACAATGTTGAACGTTATCACATCTGATTTCATTATCGTAGACAGTTGTGCGCAGACCGCCAAAAACGAGATTTCGTTTATTATGAGATACGTAAAACATGTCGATTTCATCCGAAAATTGAAGTTGCAGAACACTTCTCAACCCTCTTTTGATGGTTCTTCTGTAAAGATTTGTGCGCTCGAAATCTTTAACTTCCAAAGCAAGTTCATAAGCATCGATTAAGCCTTCAAGATAAACCCCGGTCGCAGACGCATGAGGAGGACCAAACGGTCTCATCGGATCATAAAACCTTCCTTGAATATCGCATATTGCGGAATCAGCATCCCACTGCTGAACCGGAATTAGCCAGTCATTCATTTCGAATATAAAATCCTTTAACTTTTCTTCTTTTGTTATTTGATAAATATTAAAATATGCTTGAGTGTGCCAGGGAATAAAAGCGGGATTCCGGTTTCCTTCGTCTAAGTGCCATTCTTTATAATAACGGAATGAATTCATAATTTTTGTCAGTAATTCTTCGTTTTGTTCTTTTTTATAGATTTCCGAGAGTAGCAACAGAGCTTCACCCGGATAAAAATTCTGGTTATCATTCCTTCCTTCCGGTTTATAAAAAGTGGTAAACGAGCCGTCCTCATTCCACAACGAATAGATGGTTTTCAAAATTGAGTCTTCATAATCTTTCCATTTATCGCGATTCGGATGTTCAATTATTGCTAAGACCGCCAACGCAAGTGAACCTAATTTCACTTTTTCATTCCATTCAATAGTTCCGAATTCACCATCTTTCTTGTAAAATTGGGATAGGTTGTAATCGATATTTTTTTCGATTTTATCCCATAATTCTGTTCTTTTACTCGCCATAGCAGATTTTTCGAGAGCAACGGTTGCCATCCACTGGCGGATCATATTATTCGCGCTCGATTCTTTTCCACTGCTCGGCCAATACTTGTAAGTCAACTTTCCATCGAAATCGATATTATTTTCAAGCCAACCGGAAGCAAGTTCTCCAAATCGTTCTACCGACTTTTGATCGACATTTTCTAATTCAACCAACGTATTTCCTCGTTCCATGAAGTATGCTTTTGGTTCTTCGGTAAAATGGACTAAAGCCTGAATAGCCTCAAATTTTCTAAAAATTCCCTCTTCGAGCACAAAACGTTCATCAACTTTGATCGATTGTGAATAGACTTCAATTAACCTATCGACTGATCGATTACTCGCAATAGAATATGTAGGCGAAAACTTCGCTTTTTGATTTTTATATTCGATTTCCAACCCAATCAATCCACGATTAATATTTGATCGAAAATCTCTCCAGCTCTCAAAATCATCTTTGGACACAAGCTCTGATTTTTGGGCAAAAGCAATTTCTACCGCATTAACACCAAGCAACGATTTAATTCTTTCACCGGTTTTTGCGGATTCCATCGCATTCAAAAGGGCTTCAAACCAATTGTTCCCGTCACCCCACGCATCATTAATTCTGTACCCATCTTTTCTTAAAGCAACATAAACCGAGGTAGAATTTATCGGAACCCGTTCCACGATTGTTTGCTTCTCGGTATCCGTAAATGGTTTGCCATGCATGAAGTCATTTACAACTAATCCGAGTATTTGAGAATTGTCTTTTTGAAGATTTGATAGTTCTGTCGCACAGAAACTTGAATTATCCGCAAAGATTAAGTTCGAAGAATTAGTTGCCATTTCCTTAACATCCACTCTTCTTAGCGAATAATATATTGTTACAGTTAATGAAACGATGATTAGAACCGCCCATAATATTACTTTGTTTTTTCTCATAACCGTTCATATGTTGATTGGAATACATTTTGATGCTAAATATATAGAGATAGGAAATAAGTTCCGAACGGATTTGTCCATGTTTAGCCTTGCAATTATTGCCAAAGTTATTAAGTTGAACTAAAAATGCGATATAATGTGTTATTTACACAAAATAGAAAGGTATTAAAATGTCCGAAGAAAATAAAACCACTGAACTGGATTCAAATGTATTAGTATCTACTCAATGGGTTTCTGAAAATCTGAATAACCCAAAGGTTAGGATAGTTGAATCCAACGAAGATCCTCTTTTATATCCCTCAGGTCATATACCCGGCGCTGTTCAAATCGATTGGACCGAAGACTTAAATGATCAATTAGTTCGTGATTATATCGGGAAAAAAGATTTTGAAAAACTTTTGAGGAAAAATGGAATCGCCAATGATACAACGGTTGTGTTCTATGGAGATAAAAATAACTGGTGGGCTTGTTACGCCTTCTGGGTTTTTCAACTTTTTGGTTTCAATAATGTTAAAGTAATGGATGGCGGAAGATTGAAATGGGAGAAAGAGAATCGTGAAATTACGAAAGAAGCTCCCAAGTATCCCGAATCAGATTACAAAGCGAACAACCGTGATGACAGCTCAATTCGTGCGTTTAGGGATGAAGTGCTTTTGCATCTAAAAAAAGGAATGCCGATGGTCGATGTAAGAAGTCCCGAAGAATTTTCGGGTGAAAGAATGCACATGCCGGATTACCCAAACGAAGGTGCATTACGCGGCGGACATATTCCCGGAGCTTCAAATGTTCCCTGGGCAAGGGCAATAAATCCGGAGGACGGTACTTTTAAATCAATTGAAGAATTAGAAAAAATTTACCAAGGAGAAATCGGTTTGGATAAATCCGATGAAGTGATTGCTTATTGCAGAATCGGCGAAAGAAGCAGCCATACTTGGTTTGTGCTAAAATATTTGCTCGGATTTGAAAACGTAAAAAATTATGATGGAAGTTGGACGGAATGGGGAAATTCTGTCGGCCTTCCGGTTCAGAGATAAGCATGAGTTCTCCACAAAAACTGCAAAATTATTTGGATGACCTATCCTTTTTAACAGATAAAAATGACAAGATTCAATATTTGATTGAACTTGCCGAGAAGTATAAACCGATTCCCGATAACATTGCCACTCCGCCATTCGATAAAAAACATCGAGTTGAGTATTGTGAATCCGAAGCGTACGTCTGGGCAATTAAAAATGTCGACGAGAATTTTGATATTTATATCGCGGTTGAAAGCCCGAGCGGAATTTCCGCAAAAGCTTTGGCTGTAATTCTAATTGATTCGATTTCCGGTGAAAGCAAAGAGACAATCTTAAAAGTCAATGCTGATATTGTCCTAAAAATTTTCGGAAAAGAACTATCGATGGGCAAAAATATGGGATTGACAGGAATTGTTAAGAAAATTCATCAATTGGTTGAAAACAGTTAAATCAGTTCAAATTGTTGAGTGACCGCAAAGTCACTCAACTTTAATTTATCTATAATGATACTTGAGCAATCAAAAAGCCCCAGAGCGAAACATCGTTTCCTTTTTGTTCTTTAAAAATATCGCCCGGTGCGAAGAAAGAAAACCCACCTTGAAAATTAACATTTTTCGAATAATTGAAATTTCCTACTATATCCAACTCTGTTCCGAAACTTTTGGACTTTGCGCCATCGGATAATGTGTAGTCCTGGTTTGAATTAAATATGTGCAGATTCGCCCCAATTGTAGAAACTTTTGAAGTTGATAACGCAAATTTTGCGTGAACATCCATTAAGCCAAGATTGTAGGTGTGAAATGGCAGATTAATAAAATAATCCATGTAACCATAGAATTTATGATTTGTGGCGAACAATGTGTTAAACGTTTTATATTTATTATCTGCCGGATCATCATCTCCGCTCAAATAATCAATTCCCGCACTTAACTTCGGATTTAACTCGCCGCCAAAACTAAATGCGCCATTATAGGCAAACATAAACGCGTTCACATCCAAACCGAAACCCTTTCCAAGTTGGTACGCAAACTCCAATTCGTGGTTATAATTTCCCAAATTTCCATTAATCTGTGTTCCTAAAGTGTACAAATCATTATCTGTCAGATGCTCATCCAAAGCCAAAACAAATACCGAAGCGGAATAATTTTCGAATGATTTTATATCCAGAGTTAAACCGTAAAACAAGTTATCCAACGAGTCTCCGGCTAAAAACGATTCGGTTATATTATAACTGAACAGATTTAAATCGACAGCTTCGCCGGGATAATAAATGTCAATTCCGTCAAAACTTCTTCCAACATTACTCCAACCAACTGAACCAACAAGTCTTTGATTCCCAAGCACTTTTTCCATTCTTCCGATTTTCAGATTTATATTTTGATCCAGCAAATTTTTGATCGAAAAATATCCTTGATGTAAATCCAAATTCTTTGTCGAAGTAAGAGTATTCGCCTCCGTACCAAAAACTCTGGAATCCTGTATTTGAAAAAATGCTTTGATATCACTTTTTGAGATTAATTCAATTCCAAGCCGCGTTCTGAGCTCGGCATAAGAAAACATATTAGTATTCGAATTAAAATCAAGATCGTCCATGATTTGTCTGGCTCTGATCTGTCCGGTAATTATTGATTCAATTTGAGCGAACGAATTCGTTGTAAGAGCGAGAAATAAAACACCCAATATCAAAATCTTAGTTTTCATTAAAATCTCCGTAAATGAACTTATTTTCCAGAATAATTTTTTAGTGTACCTTGTCTTTCCAATGCTGCTTTGTCCCACTCTTTTGCAGTGGTTTCCAAAAATTCTTTTTTATCTTTATTCAGATAATTCATATCCAAACCGATAACTTTCTGAGCTTTTTCTTTTGTTGAATAATCGGGCAGTTTAGGCGGGTACTCAACACCCAATTTTAACAGAATCACAGCTAATTCACGTCTGGCTTCTTCGGATTTTTGAATTGAGGTTCCAATTACACGCATGGCTTCGGTTGGTGAATGAAAACCTAATCCGTTTGCCGCCGCAACCCAATCCCATCTCCATTGTGCATGACGGATTAACTGCAAAGCATCTTTCATTTGAGATTCTGCGGCTCCGTTATCCCATGCAATTTTTGCTTCCAAATGTGCTTTGGCTAGCGCCGATTCGGCGAGATGTCTTAACTCTTCCAATTTATCCTGCCTCTCATATACATCTTTGATTAAACGGTCAGTTTCTTCTCTGTGACAAACTTGACATGAATTAGCGACATTGGCCAAAGGAGATTGAATATGATGATCAGTGAATTTGACACCGCCTTCTGATTTGTAAGGCATGTGGCAGTCCGCACAGGCAACGCCTCTTTGGGCATGTACTCCGGTCATAAACAATTCAAAATCGGGATGCTGCGCTTTTAACATCGGAGCTTTACTCAAACCATGAGTCCAGTCCGAAAACTCCATTTCGTCGTAATATTCTTCCATATCATCGGCGCTGAATCCCTTATCCCAAGGAAAAGTAAGGTATGGTGAACCAGGAACTACTTCTTTATTAAAATAATATTCAACATGGCATTGAGCGCAAACAAGCGAGCGCATTTCTTGTCGCGAAAATTCAGACATATCTTTGCCCTGTCTCTCAAATGCTTCAACAAGTGCGGGACGGGAAATTTGCAAATCCATTGTTTCGGGGTTGTGGCAATCTTTACATCCGATTGGATTTGTAACATCATGTCCTTTTTCAATCCATTTTCCTTTATAAAATTCTGCTGGTCCCATTTTTTCCATTAAACGAGGAACGTCGGGAGATTTGCACGTCCAACAAGTTGCGGGCATCGGACTAACTTCATTTCCACCGGTTCTTAATGTATTCCGAATATCTTCAATCGCGTATGCATGCCCCCGACCTTGATTATAATCTTTTGAGAATCCATATCCTGCCCACATCACAACTAATTCAGGATATTTTTCCAGATAATCAATCATTTTCGAACCGCCGTGTTTGCTGGCAAAATCGGTGTCAAGTGTTTTGAGATACGTTTCATATTCTCTCGGGAAGTTCTCGCCCCACACTTCATTACGCGCTTCATCAGCCGGAATCGGCTTTATCATTTGAAAAGTGTACTGAGCTTCAGATTTCCTCTCCAAGATGGAGGAAGCAAAAATTCCTAAAACAAATACGACAACAACTGTACTGAAAAATAGAATCCAGTTGGTTGCTGATTTTTTCTTTGATTGATTTTCCATCGCTTTCCCTTCGATTTTAATTTTCATTTTCTATTAATTTTTGAATCCATTCCGGAGTTGATTTTCTGGCAACCGGAACTCGTGCATAAGGAGCGGACGACAAACTGTTCACTCTTCCGTGTGGTGTTGCTCTATGGCAATCCCAGCAAACTTGTGTTTTATCTTCATAAATTCCTTTTGCGTTAGTTGAACGCAAAGAAACCGGATGAAGATAATTTGAGTGGCAACGAATACAATTTTCCTGCACAACGTTCCGACCGGCCTCCTTAATTTGGATAACTTGAGGTTCCATTCTTAGAGTAAACATCGTTGCGTGTCTAAGCCCGTCCGAAGCTTTGAAATAATATTTTCTTATAACATTATCATGCGGCACATGACAATCATTACAGGTAGTAACCCTTCCGTGACTTCCCCTTTCCCAGGTCGCGAATTGCGGAGCCATAATGTGGCAGTTAACACATGCCTCCGGATCATCGGATAAATATGAAACCGCGTTTGAGATATAAAGTGTATAAATAATAATGCCGGTCATTAATCCCATTAGGAGTGTAACCGGAAACCTCCAATTGGGAGGTGGAAGAATTCTCTTCATTATTTTTTTAATCATTTGTTATTTCCAATTCTTTAGGAGTGTGCATTTGTTTTGCTTTCTTATTAAGCTCGTCGAGCTCTGTTGTACTTCTCGGATGCCCGAGACTGTGGATGTTTTGATGAAGATCTATGTATTCAATCGGCGAAATATTATTCTCCCAACTGTTACTGATTTTTGCCACGGTAATTATTGTAAGAAACAAAATTGATACACCAAACGCAATTAGCTTTTTGGGAATCACCCGTTTGAAAGGAACTGATTTTAATTGCAGCGTGTCTTCTACCGGGCACACATCCACACAACTCATACATGTTGAGCATTCATCCGAGAAGACGGTTTTTACTTTGTCCACCTTTATATTGGAAGGGCAAGCTTTCGCGCATAACGCGCAATCGATACACGAAATCGGATCACGTGTAATTTTTTGCGGACTCAACAAAGAAAATATTCCGAGAAGAGCGCCGTATGGACATAAAAACCGGCACCAAAAATTTCTGATAAAAATGGAAAGAAAGAATAGAACCGATATTACAATTAGTGATGTTTTCGAAATATCCGCGAAAAAATACCACATTTTGACATCAGCAACCAAGTTGTAAGGGCTGTCTAAAAACATCCTTAAAGCAATCGTACTCATGGTGAAAAATATTGAATAGACAAAAAATCCGAGCAAAAGGTACTTCAGCGAACGGAGCGGATAATCCAACCAGCGTGGTAATCGATAGACTTTCTTAAATAATTTTTTTTGAATTTTATCCCCGAAGTCGGCTATATATTCCGAAAGCGTTCCAATCGGGCAGATCCAGCTACAGAATGATTTACCGAAAACTAATGAAACAGCGATAACCGCAATCAGTATAAAAAATCCGGCAGGATGCGCGTCATGAATTATTCCGGTTTGAATAAAATAATAGACGCTCATCAGCGCGCTGATTGGTAGAAACGCTTCGGCACCGGGCGGACGTTCGACAAATACCGCAGAACCGGGTGATTCAATAAACTTAGTGAAAAGATAAAACTCGATGCCGATCCAAATACAAATCAATATAAAGAGGATCTGGGTTATCGATCTGTAAAGTTGAATGGACTTTTCTGTGTTTTTTATATATTTCCGTGGCATTTATTACTCATATAAACAGAATTAAAACTCTGATTAAAAATTACTACAAACCGACTCCTTTGTCAAATTAAAAATCTCTTTTTACTCTAAAATTAGTAGTTTTCTTTTTTTTCTTTGCTTTATTAATTTTATATATTTCGAATAACGGAATAAGTTATCTTTTTATAAACTGGGAAATTATGAAAAACAATGAATTTTATTCTTCTCTATCGGAAAATTACGACGAGATGATAAATTTTGATAAAAGTGTTGAAAACAAATCAAAACTGCTCGGAAATATATTCTCGCCGGAAAATATGTCCTGCGCTGATATTGGAAGCGGAACCGGAGTTGATTCAATTGCTCTTTCCAAACTTGGAGTAAAAACGGACGGATTTGAACCGTCAATAAAAATGATTGGAAAAGCAGAAATCAATGTGAGGAAATTTTCGCAGTCTGTTAAGTTTTTCAATTACTCTCTTGATGAGATCCCACCTGAATTTGATGAAAAGTATGATGGAGTAATTTGTCTGGGGAACGTTTTAGCAAACATTCCAAATGAAAAATTAAATACATCTTTGAAGAAAATATCGAATTTGTTAAAAAAAGATGGAATGTTTTTGGTACAAATTCTGAATTACACAAAAATTCTAAATGAAAAGGAAAGAATTGTAAATATCACGCAAAACGGGGGGAAAACTTTCATTCGGTTTTATGATTTTTATAAAGATAGGCTTCAATTCAATATTTTGATTTATGAGACGCAAAACCCGAACAACCGCAAGTTGATTTCTACTCCGATATTTCCCCATGAAAAGGCAACAGTCGCAAAAGTTTTAGAATTACAATCAAAAATTGAGTTTTTCGGTTCATTAAAAATGGATCCTTTCGATGAAAATAATTCTTCGGATCTGGTAATTCTTGGGAAAAAGAA
Organism: Melioribacteraceae bacterium; assembly: GCA_021739765.1. GTDB lineage: Bacteria > Bacteroidota > Ignavibacteria > Ignavibacteriales > Melioribacteraceae > JAIPBD01. The sequence goes on along the minus strand of JAIPBD010000007.1, from coordinate 3,290 downwards.
CAATTAACGATAATTCTTATTTACAATTCCGACAAATGTCGCTATCTCAATAGAATCATTTTTTTCGATTCCGCAATCTCACCGCTGGTTAATTTGTAGAAATAAACGCCACTTGAAACTTTAGTTCCGACCTTATCAGCAGCGTTCCAAGTTACAGTATGAGTTCCGGCGGATTTGTTTTCATTTACCAACTGAACTACTTCTTTACCAATCGAATTGTAAATAGTTAATTTAACCCAAAATTTGCATTAGAAAACCACTAATGCAAATTCGACTAACTCGCTCTAAGCGTTTCCACATTTTTACTAATCACCTTTTTGGTGAAAACCCTAAGAGCGAGTAAATCGGGGCAAGTCTGCTTTTATCTTGTGTAATCTCAATTTCTATATTGTTGTATAAAAATCTATTGCATAATCCGGGTTTAACATCAGAATCATTCGGCAAAGAATAATAAATTGATGTAGTCGGATTAAACGGGAATAGGATGAATAAAAAAGTCCAACTTTTAAAAATTAAAGGTAATTCTAGAAAAGTTGGACTTTGTATTAGTTTATTTCAAAAGCATCATTTTTTTCACATCCATCAATTGCCCGTTTGCTTCTAAAGTATAAAAGTAAACTCCGGAACTAAGGTTTGCACCGAAAAATTCTTTGTAATGCGTTCCCCTCTTCACAAAATTTTCAAAAACAATGGAGATTCTTTGTCCGAGAATGTCGTAAACGGAGATTTTAACATCGGAGTCATTATCGACATAAAATTTAATCGTCGTATTCGGATTAAATGGATTCGGGAAATTTTGGAGTAAAAGAAAGCTCTCCTCAAAAGGATTCTCCGGTCTCCCATAATGTTCCTTAGTCGAAAACTCAAAAACATCCTCCTCCGAAAAAGGTTTACGGGTCGCAAATATTATTTTGTTTCCGATTGGTAACTTTGCTTCGGGTGTTGGCAATCCGAACAATATTCCGGATACAAAAGGGTATTCAAATTCACCGACCGTTCTTCCAAACGCTGAATTGGCTGAAGTGAAAAGATCGTTTTGGGCTTGGTAGGCAAATTCGTTATCTGGTTCGTAACTGATTGGTACACCATCTGCATTGTAACTTTGATAGGCATAAATCGGTTCATAAGTTGGTATTACAAATTCACCGGTTCGTTGTGAATTTGAATCTACGCTCCATTTACCATCGTTATCAGAGTCCTGAATTGCAACAAATAGTCTATATTTTACACCGGATTCATAATCAATTCTATAAACCGCAAACGGCATTCTCGAACTCTGGTTTGAGAGATTATCTTTTAGAATTTGTTCCTTTTTATAATCCCAAACCAATGAAGAATCATTAAAGTTAATGATGACGTCATCTCTACCCCAATAGTTATGCATATCATAAATATTTGTATCGGTATTAAAGTAAAATTGAGAAAAATTTTCTGAGAGGATAACATATCCAGAACTAGCGCTATCAGACAATATTAGCATCCCAACACGATAATCAACAACTTCATCATTTTGATCATATTCCGTAACATAATTTAAGCCGGCTTCCGAGTTAATATTAATTAAAAGTCCATCAACCCTAAAAATCTCTTCATTATTCCATTTATTTTGAGGGTCTGCAGCTAAATTCAGACTCGGTAAATATTTTAAAACCCATTCCCGTTTTTCTTCACTTACTTGAACTGATATTTGATAATTTTCACTTTTCAAATTTGCGGGATCATCTACAAAAATTCTAACAGAACCATTCCCATTTCCGGTCAAATGTTCAACTTCAATTAAATCTCTAAATCGTGAATTGTGATTATTATCGAGATATACAATATGTTTCTTCGTGCTTTGAGTTTCGATTTCCGAATTATATTTACCTGATTCCGAATAAACATACGCAGTGACACCATATTCATAACTTCTTCCATTAATAAAATTTTTGGACTCGAGATAATCAATCGGAATTGTAACTTCCCTTAGAATTCCTGAATCCGTGCCAGAATGAAGCAGTTGATTTTCCGAATAGGAATGCTCTTCCCAATTATAAACTTGTCCGTTAATATTTGTTATCCCATCTTTCAGATCAATGGTTTTAATTAGAATCTTAGGATATTCTGCTTCATAAATCGAAGAATAGAAGTCCTCATAAGCATATTGATAAATTTTATAACCCTGGAATTTTACACCATCTCTATCAAATGATTCTATACTTTGATTTATTTTGGATAGGTTATCAATTTTGATGATAAACTCCCCGTCTCCTCTTTCAATTGAAAACTCCGGGATTTCCGGTAAAATTATTTCCGGTGTATTTACAAATTCAGAGTTTTTGTATGATTCTCTCAAATATTCAGCAAACGATTTTAACGCTTCAACAGCTTTTAAATTAGCAGATTTTTGAATTGCGCTGATGGCAAAAGTTAATTCAGCAGATTCACCTTGTTTCACTTCCAATGGACCGACGGAAATTATTTGTCTTCTATCTCCTGGAGAATGGACTAAACCATCAATCCAACCTTCTTTGTTCAGAGGATCTCCGCTCAAACAATATTTCGTCGATTTACCGGTCGTTGGATCGATAAAATTTTCATAGTCGTAATAAGGAAGTCCCCTCAAATATTTATACATCGTTATGCTGCCTTGTATATATTCTCCGAGAACTGGATCTGAATAAACCGGATCTCCTCCAATAAAAAATATGTGTGAAGAAATTTTAGGTTGCTCCGAATTTGCTTTAAATAAATTCGAACTTTTGCTTTTAAAAGAGAATTGATCATAAAAATTAGTTTCAACTAGCTGCAATCCAACAGCAGGAGTTTGGTATCCGTATTGGGCATCATAATCATTTCCATTGTATGCAAAACCAAGTGAAAGTGAAGTATCACATCCTATAAAATCATCTCCGGCGCCTCCTAAGTCCGGATCTGACCAATAACCGATAAACATTTCTTGGAAGGATTGATCGGATTTGTTTGTGACTTTAAACCGTCGGAAGAGAGTGCTTCCAACCGGGCCCGATACATTGTAACCCCAAATAGTAGCTTGCATTTCTAATCCCAATGGTTCGGAACCGTATAAATTTATTGTCAGTGTGCTATCTCTGTCATTGGCTACAAACCAGATTGTTTGATCAGCTCCTTTTATTCCCGGAATATCTATTTCCGGTTCGTAAACACCGTTATTATTGATATCTTCAAATGGAGCGCCTTTATCACCCGGCCAGTTTTGCCAATCATTAAAGTAATCGTTAAAAATTGATAAACTGTCTCTTCCTTCGTCACGAATTTCGGAAAGGAAATTT
>JAIPBD010000006.1 GCA_021739765.1 Melioribacteraceae bacterium | reverse complement strand
GCCAGAAATAACTTAAATGGCAGTAATGGCGGATTCATTGGTGTGGGTCTTTCATCAACTCCCACAGCATTTCCAAGTCCTAAAGAATTTACCGCATATGAAACACAAACTATCAATTTTGAGGCATATGATACAAATTCCTCGGCTGTCAAAGCCCACGCTTTGACACATGAACTCAGCACACATCAAATCGATTCTATCACTTTATTTCAACACAGCCTCACTCTCCCTAGACTCAATCAATGAAACTTTAGTAAAGTTAAATCAGTAGCAGTAACTAAAAAGAAATGTTCATCAGTTAAATCTGTTCTTCTTCTCCGCCCCATTTTTTGAAGTAGTTTTTGATCTTAACTATCAATAAAATGGTTTGCGAGTTTAAGTGTAAAGAATGGTCTTTGCCCTCCGAGTAAACCTGGATTTCTAAACCGAGTACTGTGAAGGTCGCGGTTACAGTCATTTAATTAAGATCTTCTGAAACTCTGCGATCTTTGCGTCTTCTTCGCGTCCTTTGCGGTTAGGTATTCGATTACAATTAGGATTTTTATATCGAACTCTAAAACGAGTCCGAATTCGACCGCAACAGTCGGGGAGACTTAGGATATTTTAAAAGTTATTAGACAGACATGCCATTTCTTGAAGAAATGGCATGTATTGAGAAGAATCAGGCAGTAACACCGGCTGCTTTAGCCAATTCCATTCCCCTTTTCATCGCATCTTCATTCAGAGGAAGGAGATGATGATATCTTTCGGGGAGGACTTGTTTAAGTCCGGCAAGAATATTTTCCAATTCAATAATCGGTTTTTTTGCGAGAAATGCGCCGAGCATAATCATGTTTAGGATTTTTGTGTTTTTCATTTTTGCTGCTTCATCGGCACCGGCAATTCCAATAATTTCGATATCGTTTCGGGTCGGTGGTTCAATTATATTTGTACTTTCGTAAATCATTAAACCATTTGGTTTAACAGCGTCCTCAAATTTCTCGACCGATGGTTGATTAAGCGCTATAACCGTATCGCATTTGGAGATTATGGGAGAGCTGATTTTTGTATCACTGATTATGGTTATGCAATTCGCAGTTCCACCTCTCATCTCGGGCCCGTATGATGGCATCCAACTAACTTCTTTATTTTCCATCATTCCGGCATAACAAAGTATGGTTCCCATTGTTAAAACCCCTTGTCCACCAAATCCGGCAATAATAATTTCTTCAGTCATATTAATTCTCCTTTCCGCTTGGTGTTTTTAGATCGCCGAGAGGATAAAACGGCAGCATGTTTTCTTCCATCCATTTGTTAGAATCGAGCGGAGTCATCTTCCAATTTGATGGGCAATTTGAAACGACTTCAATAAAACATGTTCCTTTTCCGCCGTTTTGTTGATATTCAAAAGCTTTTTGAATTGCTTTTTTTGTTTTGCGAACATTTACCGGTTTATGAACTGCCTGGCGGGTTACGTATACAGTCCCCGGCAATTGAGCAACGAGATCAGTTATCTTAAGCGGATTACCCATCGTTTCTACATTACGCCCGAAAGGTGACGTTGTAGATTTCATTCCCGGCAAAGTTGTAGGTGCCATTTGTCCACCCGTCATTCCGTAAATTCCGTTATTAATAAAAAGTATTAAAATATTTTCGCCGCGATTACATGTGTGAATTGTTTCCCCTGTTCCGATTGCGGCAAGGTCACCATCACCTTGATAAGAAAAGACCAATTTATCGGGCAGCACTCTTTTTATTCCCGTCGCGACAGCAGAGGCTCTTCCGTGCGCCGCTTCAGACATATCGATATTGAGATAATTATACGCAAGGACTGAGCAACCGACCGGAGCAACTCCGATCACCTCTTTAATAATATCCATTTCTTCAAAAACTTCGGCAAGTAATCGGTGAACGACTCCATGTCCGCAGCCCGGACAGTAATGCATCGGTGTATCATACAAGGCTTTGTGAGGCGCGTCGTAAACAACATTCGATGAAGTGCAAATACTTTCCTCTTCAATCATTGTTTCAAAATGTTGGTCGTCCAGCATTCTTCGTTCATTCATACCACACCTCCGATAAATTTTTCTTCCAATTTTTCAAGAATTTCTTCGGGGGATGGAACAATTCCTCCCATCCTTCCGTGAAACTCAACGGGGACTTTTCCTTCAACGGCTAAACGGACATCTTCAACCATCTGTCCGGCGTTCATCTCAACATCAAGAATTCCTTTTGCGTTTTTTGTTAATTCTTTGATTTCTTTTTTGGGGAATGGGAATAATGTAATAGGGCGGATAACGCCGACTTTTATCCCTTTTTCTCTCGCGAGTTCAGCAGCTTTATTGCAAATTCGGGCAACCAGTCCGTATGCGGTTATGATGTACTCAGCATCCTCGCAGTTCTTCGATTCGACTCTAACTTCATTCTCTTCAATAGTTTTATATTTTTTTTGAAGATGAATATTAATTTCTTCCATTTGGTCCGGTTTAAGATGTAATGAAGTAATCACGCGACCGTTGCCGTTATTTCTTCCAGTTGTTGTCCAGCCGAGATCCTCGAATTTTCGTTCCTTTTGTACTTTTAATTCAACCTTCTCCATCATTTGACCAAGCGCGCCATCAGTTAAAATCAAAACAGGATTGCGATATTTAAAAGCGAGTTCAAATGAAAGCTCAACAAAATCCGCCATTTCTTGAACCGTGGACGGAGCCAATACGATCAGACGATAATCTCCATGTCCGCCACCTTTTACGGATTGAAAATAATCCCCTTGCGCCGGTTGAATTGTTCCCAAACCCGGACCGCCACGATTTACATTAACGAGTAAACACGGTAATTCAGCGCAAGCGATGTATGAAATTCCTTCCTGCATTAAACTCATTCCCGGGCTCGAGGATGATGTCATAACCTTTTTTCCCGTTCCGGCAGCCCCATAAACCATATTAATGGAAGCGACTTCACTTTCAGCTTGAAGCACTACCATTCCGGTTCTTTTATCGGCTTCCCGACTTAAATATTCTAAAACTTCCGATTGAGGTGTGATCGGATAACCAAAATAAGCATCACAGCCGGCGCGAATAGCGGCTTCGGCTAGAGCCTCATTCCCTTTCATCAACTTTAATTCTTTCATTCGTTCACCGTCAATGTTATATCGTTTGTAATATTTTTGAATTTAGCGATCTCTTTTTTCTGATTATTAACTTTTCTGTAGACTGTGATTGCCCCCTCGGGACAGACTAACGCGCAATTAGTGCACCCCGTACAATTATCTTCAATCTTTACGATGTACAAGTATCCTTTCGAATTAACTTGTTTGGCTGTTTCTAATGAATCTTGCGGACAAGCGTCCGTACACAATTCGCAGCCTTTACATTTTTCAATGTCAATTATTATATCGCCTTTTACTTTTGCCATAAATTTCTCCCGGATATTTAAAACAAAAAAGGCCGCAGATAAACTACGGCCTTTCACAAAATTAATGTGTTAAAATAATTCCACAAATGATTATTTGATCGATCTTAAGGGTTCTCATTTTCCACCTGATTAAAGAACATTTAAGAATCGTGCCAGGTTAACTACTTATTTAAAAACATCGCAATTTGATTTTAGCCGTTTAACCCAACATTTTTCCGTAAAACAATATTTTTTTTTGAACTTGATAAATCTGTTTTCAAGATTGAGAAGCCGGGCCGAAAATATGAGAATTTTCGCCGGCTTTTGATCAAGCAGAACTAAAATACAAAAAATTAACTTCGAATGTAAATCAATAAAGGATAATCTATCTTATTTAGCACTCAATATACAAATCCAAAAAAGGTAACGCCATTTGTAACCCGAATGCCGGGCATTGGGAAATGTAACCAGTTTAATGAATTTTTAACAAAACTCCAGACTGGTCCGTAAAGCGGAATTTGTTCGGTATCAATATCGAAAGCGATGTACAAATCCCGGCGGCGATTATTAGGATCGGAGAGCTGCACTCCCATTCCGACCGAAAGCATCAGAATTGAAGGCCAGTATTTATCGATCGACTTTGGCAACAGTTCTTTAACCCTTATCCCCATCCAATATTTCTGCCCTTCGTAATCGTCGATTACAATTGCTCTGGTTTTACCATCTTTTAATTTATCGGTTGGAATGTAGCTCATCTTAGGATGAAAATTTTTAAGGAACGGAAAATAATATCTCCCAAGTTGAAATCCGGCTCCGAGAATATCTGAATAATAATCTGTTTTGCTGAAGCCCCATTGTGCACCAAAACCATCATTAATCTCTACAAAAGTCTGCCATGCCATAGCCAAAACCGAACCGTAAATCGCAGAATTTTCGGGATCAACTCCCGAACCGTTTAAGCCGACTGAAAATCCGTAAGCCAAAATGGCGGTCGCATAAAAATGACCGGTTTTATCAATCAGCAAGGCGTAATCAAGATCTTCAACAAAGTGAAAACTCCTTCTTCCTGAACTCCACCATGCATTAGCTTGATAAACTTGAACGCTGACACCTCCTAAAAGTGTAACTCCTCCGATGATACTTAGTTTTGTATAATCAATTTCGGTTGCTAACGCTGATTTTAGAATAATATCGCTATCAATTACCGGAGAAAAATAAGGGAGTGATTTTGGAATTGGGGTTTGCGAAATCTCCAACTTTCTATATTGATCACGAAAAGCCAGACTTTGGGCGGTGAGGTTTAGTTGAAATAAAATTATAATGAATAATAATTTTCGCATTGTTAATGTTAGAAAGAATTCTTCAACTAATTCAATATTTTTTTATAACATCTTCGGCGTTTATGCTGCCTTGCATCATAGAACCTCCATTGCGACCTTACTTTTTCATTCATTTCAAGCTCAGGATTTGTCTCCACCCAGCGAATTTTATGTTTATGGAATGTTTTATTGATATGATTTATTATTATCGCATTTACACCTTTGTCCTGATAATCAGGATGAACCGCGGTTAAATATAAATCTGCGGAATCATTTTTTTTGATAGCTCTTAATACATGAATAAATCCAAACGGAAAAAGGCTCCCCTTGCATTTTTGGAATGCCTTGCTCAAAGAGGGCATGGTGATTCCAAAAGCAATTAATTTGTTGTGTTTATCAAATACTACGGGCACAAAATCCGGTTTTATAAAGCCAAAATATTGTTTTACATACTGATCTATCTGCCTTTCGCTTAATTCAACAAATCCATACAAATCTTTGTAAGCGAAATTAATCAAGTGAAAAATATCCTTTGCAAAAGGGAGCAGTTCTTTTGGTTTATCCGCGATAAACAGACGAAGGTTATTTCGTTTAATGGCGATATCAGAAATCCGACCTATTTTTTCGGGTATTTCATCATGCAAATCAATCTGGTATTCCAACCAATCAGCATCCTTTTTGTATTTGGTTGTTTCCATAAAATTTACATAGTACGGAAAATTATAAAGCGCGCCGAGCGTTCCGGTTTCTTCATAGCCTTCGACCAACATACCTTCACCATCCATATCGGTGAAGCCAAGTGGACCGTGCATTTCATCCATTCCTTGTTCTTTTCCCCAATTTTCAGCGGTATCAAGTAGTTTTTCGTGGACATCGGGATCTTCGATAAAATCGAACCAACCAAAACGACAAGCTTTTTTATTCCACTTTTCGTTGTATCGGTGGTTAATAATTCCGGCAATTCTTCCAACAATTTTATTATTGCTCAATGCAATCCAATATTTAGCATCGCAAAATTCGAAGGCAGGGTTTTTTGATTTATCGAGCGTCGTCCACTCATCAGATTTTAGACCAGGCACCCAGTTTACGTTCATTCTGTAAAGATCGTACTGAAAATTGATGAACTTTTTAAGATCTGATTTTGAAGTGACTTCCTTAATTTCTATTGTCATTCTATCATATTATATTCAAACGAAAAGAATGGATATAATCTCCCGGTTAAGTTAACTGGCTTTCTCTAAAGTTCGGGCATGCTTATCAGCATGATAGGAACTACGCACGAGCGGACCAGATTCCACTGCCAGCATTCCCATTTTCAATCCCTCATCTTTGAACATTTTGAACTCTTCGAGAGTGACGTATCGATCCACCGGCAAATGATTTTTTGTAGGCTGCAGATATTGTCCGATGGTCATTATATCGCATCCATGGTCATGTAAATCTTTCATTAATTTAACAACTTCGTCCGGCTTCTCTCCAATACCAACCATAATTCCACTTTTTGTTCTCAGGTTTTTGTTCTTAAACCATCGAATAAGGTCTAAACTTCGTTGATACTTTGCTTGCGGTCGAACGGCAAAATACAATCTATCAACCGTTTCCATATTATGATTTAAAATATCGGGAGGATTTTCCATAATTTTTTCGAAGGCATGAATCTCACCTTTAAAATCGGGAATCAGAATTTCGATTGTGCAATCTGGTGAAGATTGTCTGATTAGTTTTACGGTTTCTGAAAATATTGCCGCACCACCATCCTCTAGTTCATCTCGATTTACAGAAGTAATAACCACATGCCGGAGATTAAGTTGAAGCACAGATTCGGCAACTCTTTTCGGTTCTTCCCAATCAAGTTCTGTGGGGAGCCCGACTTTCACGTTACAAAATCCGCAGCTCCGCGTACATGTATCTCCTAAAATCATAAACGTCGCCGTTCTGCTGTTCCAACATTCAGCCAAATTTGGGCAGCGAGCTTCTTCGCAAACCGTATTCAATTTTGATTTACGCATCAATTCAAGTACATCAGTATAATTTTTTCCGCTTGGCAAACGGACTTTTAACCAATCCGGCCTTTTGCCCAGGTCACCACGTTTCTTCTCAGCTTCAGCACCATATTTTAGTTGAAACTTATTTATTGATCTTTTCATAATAATTCAGTCTTTGCTTCTATTAAATTTTTTACTTATTCAATTATTATTAATTACAGTTCTAAGTGAACTAAACTAAGTTCGTATCGAATTTCTCCAAAGTATCCTTTATCGATTTCAAGAATTTTCCGCCAAGCATCCCATCAACCAATCTGTGATCGTGACTAAGGGATAAATATAACATTGGTTTAATCGCTATTGAATCAGTTCCATCGACAGTTACGACTACCGGTTTTTTGGTTACTGCACCAACACCAAGAATTCCGACTTCCGGTTGATTAATGATTGGTGTACCGAACAATGAACCAAAAACTCCATAATTAGTAATGGTAAATGTTCCATCCATAATATCATCAGGAGTTAAACCTTTATTTCGAGATTTATCGCTTAAAACACCGATCGCCTTTGTTAATCCCCGGATACTTTTTTCATCAGCATTTTTAATGTTCGGGACGATCAATCCATTCGGTTCAACCGCGACAGCAATTCCCAAATTGATATATTTTTTCAATAGGATGTTGTTTTCTTCAATTGTGGCATTCACAAAAGGGAATTCCTTTAAAGCCTTAATTACGGCGTATGAAATGAACGGCATATACGTCAGCTTAATTCCATCGTTATTCATCATTTTTTGTTTATTTGCTTTGATGAAATTATGAATTTTAGAAACATCCGCTTCAAGAACCGCTGTAACATGCACCGAAGTATCACGGCTGTTCACCATGTGATACATAATCCGTTTACGGATGTTATCCATCGGGATAACTTCAACAAGTTCACCGCTTTTATTTTCGGATTTTTCAGTTCGAGGTTTAGTGTCTGTTTTTTGGGGTTGTGAATAGTTTTGCGGTGCTTCGGTTCGGTTTTTCAAATAAGAAAGAACATCTGATTTGCTGATTCTACCACCAATTCCAGTTCCTTTCAGGGACTCAAGTTCTTTCAACGAAATATTCTCTTTTCTGGCGATATTTAATACTAATGGCGAAAAGAATTTATTTGATGAGCTTGTGTCCAATTTTGCAGTTTGCTCAGGATTTTCAATCTTTACTGATTCTATTGTGGTTTCATGTTTATCAGTTTTGGGCTGATCAGTTTTCGCCGTGTCCGCCTTTTTTACAATTCCCCCACTTTTTGAAACTCGGGCGACAATAGTTCCAACATCAACCGTTTCATTTTCATTTACCAATATTTCGGCTAATGTTCCGGCTTCGGGTGATGGAACTTCCGTATCAACTTTATCCGTGCTGATTTCAAAAATTGTTTCATCCCGATCAATTTTTTCACCAACTTTTTTATACCATTTAATTATGGTTCCTTCCATAACGGATTCGCCCATTTTCGGCATTGGGATATCAATTAATTCACCACCAACTTGAGTAGTTGATTTAATTTCCTCAGTTTTTTCCTCTTCAACTTTATTTTCATCGTCCGATTTTTCTTCTCGCGGTTCGATTGGAGAATCTTCAACCGACGCTCCCCCATCCGTATCGATAATTGCGACAACCGTATCAACTTCAACAGTTTCATTCTCGAATACTTTAATATCGACTAACGTTCCGGCTTCAGGAGAAGGAATTTCAGTATCAACTTTATCCGTACTAATCTCAAAAATTATCTCATCGCGTTCAACTTTGTCGCCTTTTTGCTTATGCCATTTGACTAAAGTACCTTCATTAATACTTTCACCCATTTTCGGCATAACTACATCAATTTTCATTTTAATTCTCCATAATCAAATTAATACAGAAGCAGATCTTTGAGAGTATCATAGATTTTTTCTCTCGTTGGTAAGACCGCTAATTCAAGTTTGGGATGAGCCGGAATTGGTGTATCGGCACCTCCGATTCTTCTGACCGGGCCATCAAGAAATTCAAAACAGTTTTCTGAAACTTTTGCGGCGATTTCTGCGCCAAATCCGGCAGTAATCGTATCCTCGTGGATAATAATAACTTTACCCGTTTTCTTGACTGAAGCGTAAATTGTCTCTTCATCTAAAGGATTTATTGTGCGTATATCAATAAGTTCAATTGAATATCCCTCTTTTTCCAATCTTTTAACCGCAAAATTTGATTCGTGAACCATCGCCCCATAAGTTACAATAGTAAGATCAGATCCTTCTTGAACAATTTTCGCGTGCCCAAATTTCACCAGATAATCTGCGTCGGGTTCCGGAGCGGAAGCATAACTTTGGCGGTACAATCCTTTATGTTCCAAAAAAAGCACTGGATCATTGAGTCTAAGAGCTGTTTTTAACAAACCTTTCGCGTCAGCCGCATTGGAAGGATAAGCAATTAAAATCCCGGGCATGTGAGCAAAAAATCCTTCGATATTCTGGCTGTGGTATAATCCGCCATGAATAAATCCACCAATTGCGACTCTGGTTACAACAGGAGATTCGTTAAGATTATTGGATCGATAACGAATCATGGCCATTTCGTCCCGATACTGCATAAATGCCGGCCAGATATAATCCCCAAACTGAATTTCAACACAGGGTTTAAGTCCGGAGAGCGCCATTCCATTTGCCACGCCTACAATACTTGCTTCGGCTAAAGGCGAATTAAAAACGCGTTCATTTCCAAATTTTGTCGAAAGCCCTTTTGTCGCGGTAAATACGCCACCTTTTCCATCCGCAACATCTTCGCCGAAAACATAAATATTTTCATTCCTTTGCATCTCTTCATGCAAAGCGTGATTAATCGCGTCCACCATTACAGTCGGTTTGCCATGCGGTTCGGTTTTCTCATATTGAAGAGTTTCACTTTTACCACTTTCATCAAGTACAAATTGAGTTGCGTTCTCAGCTTTCGGTTCGGGCTGAGTTAAAGCCCAATCAGCTGCTTCATTTACATGATTATGAATTTCCTTCTTAAACTCGTCAAAAGCTAATTCTGTTAAAATATTCTTTTCGATTAATTTTTTGGAAAATAATTCGATAGGATCTCTTTTAAGGTCTTCTTCAAGGGATTCCTGTGATCGATATTTTTTCTGATCATCGGATGACGAATGGGAGAATAATCTTACGGTATGAGCCTCGACGAGAGCGGGACCTTTTCCTTGTCGCGCGTATTTAACCGCCGATTGAGCTGCGGCATTTATTTTCAAATAATCACAGCCGTCAACATCCTGCCTGAAAAGATTTTCATATCCTTTCATCATTTCAGCAACCGATGCCTTTTTACCACCGGATTGACCTTGAACCGGAACGGAAATTGCCCATTTGTTATTCTGTATAACAAAAATAACGGGGAGTTTATCACGTGAAGCCCAATTTACGGCTTCATGGAATTCGCCTTCACTCGTTGTACCTTCACCGGAGCTTACATAAACAACCGCATCGTTTCCTCTTTTCCGATTAGCCATTGCCGCGCCCACAGCTTGTAAAAACTGTGTTCCGGTCGGGCTTGATTGAATCGGTACATTAAATTCTTTTGATCCCCAATGGCAGGGCATTTGGCGACCACCGCATAGAGGATCGTTTTCACGGGTGAGCATGTGGAGAAAAATATCTTCAACGGATAAACCGAGCGAAAGCATAAAAGCCATATCACGATAATAGGGATATCCCCAGTCATATCCTGGCTTCATTGCAAGGCCGAATGAAACTTGAGTAGCTTCATGACCCATGCCGGGAATATGAAAAAATGTTTTTCCTTGTCGAAGTAGATTTAAAACTTTATTGTCGATTGTCCTTGCAAGAAGCATCAAACGTAAAACGTTCATCAGCTCCTTTTTGGTCATTCCACCAAGATGATCAATTTTTCCGGTGGGAGCTTTACCGTTATTTTTATCAACAATTTCAATACTGCTATTTTTAGTATTTTGTGCCATGTGCCTCCCTGGACTTAATTCTCTATCAATTCCAAAATTCTTTTTTCATGTCTATTCGTGGCTTCGTTATATCCAAAAACCGTTTTGAAATTCTTTAACAATTTTGCTTTCACTTCGCTAATTTCAATTCTTCTACCTAATTCTTTCTGCAGCGAAGTAACTTTTTTATCATTAATTCCGCATGGAATAATTCCGTTGAACAATCCAAGATCAGTGTTCACATTAAAAGCGAACCCGTGCATTGTAATCCATCGACTTACTTTTATTCCGATAGCCGCGATTTTTCTATTTTCAATCCAAACACCGGTGTATTTCTCGTTCCGACCGGCTTCAATACCAAAATCAGAGCAAGTATCGATAATGAGTTGTTCAATTGCCCTTAAATATTTATGCGTATCTTTTTGCCAATCGTTCAAATCTAAAATCGGGTAACCGACAATTTGCCCGGGACCGTGATAAGTGATATCTCCACCACGATCGATTTCAAAAACCGAAATCTTATTTTTTTCCAAAAACTCCGCGTCACCAACCAAATTCGACTTGCTGGCGGTTTTACCGAGAGTGTAAGTATTTGGATGCTCCAACATAAAAAAAGTATCTCCGATCTCTTTTTTTACTCTGAGATCAAACACCTCTTTTTGGAGATCCCAAGCTTGTTTGTAGGAAATTTCGCCAAGATCAATATATTCTATATTTCTAAATATGGATTGCTTCGCCATACGCCTGTGCTGCTGCTTCCATTATCGATTCGGATAGAGTCGGATGAGCGTGAATCGTTTTCACAATTGCCTCAAAATCCGCTTCCAGAGTTTTTGCGATTCCCACTTCCGCGATTAATTCTGTCGCTTCGTGCCCGATAATATGTGCTCCGAGAACTTCACCGTATTTCGCGTCAAAAATCATTTTCACAAATCCCTCCCTGTCACCGGTCGCGAAAGCTTTGCCGCTTGCCATAAACGGGAATTTACCGATCTTTAATTCATATCCTTCAGCTTTAGCTTTCTCTTCAGTTAAACCAATACTCGCAACTTGCGGCTGGCAATAAGTACAGCCCGGAATAGAATTGTAATCAATTGAAGGCGGTTCCATTCCGTGAATTGTTTCGATACAATGAATTCCTTCAGCTGAAGCAACATGAGCCAGCCATGGTGGGCCGATTACATCACCAATCGCGTAAATATTTTCGAGGTTCGTTTGATAAGTTTCTTTATCAACTTTGATGTGGTTTTTGAAAAGTTCAATACCAAGTTCTTCGAGTCCGATGCCTTCAACATTTCCGGTAACGCCTATTGCGCTCAAAACTTTATCCGCTTCAAGCGTTTGTTCGCCTTTATCGTTTTTGATTTTTACAACCACTTTACCCTTTTTAACTTCAGCGGATTCGACGGTGGTGTTTGTAAAAATATCGATTTTACGTTTTTTGAAACTTTTCTCTAATGTCTGCGAAACTTCTTTGTCTTCGATTGGAAGTATATTATCCAACATTTCAATAACGGTAACTTTTGTGCCGAGAACACTATAGAAATATGCAAATTCGATTCCGATCGCGCCCGCTCCGATTACAATTAAACTTTCAGGTTGCTTTGGTAAATTCATCGCTTCGGTGGAGGTGATTATATTCTCTTTATCAACGGGAATATTGGGTAAAATTCTCGGACGAGCTCCGGTAGCAATGATTATTTTATCCGCCGAAATTTTCTCGATTTCTTTTCCATCAGTATCAACAACGGAAATTTCGTTTTGGGAAACTAACGTTCCAAATCCACGAATTCGGTCAATTTTGTTCTTCTTTACAAGCATTTCGACATTTTTAGTTATTCTGTCCGAAATACCTCGGCTCCTTTTTATAATTTTATTGAAATCAAAGGATAATCCATCCACTTTGATTCCGAATTCTCCGGCATGATTGTTCATCAAATCGTATAATTCGGCATTCTTCAGGAGTGATTTAGTAGGAATACAACCCCAATTCAAACAAATTCCGCCTAAATTATCTTTATCGATAACTACGGTTTTATATCCAAGCTGACCTGCGCGAATAGCCGCAACGTATCCGCCGGGGCCTCCGCCTAAAATTGCAATATCGTATTTTTTACTCATTTGGGACTCGATTTGTTACATAATGAAGCTTTGTAATATAGTGAACAAAGAAGTGAAAATAAACATTCACTATTAAAATTGGAGAAAACATCCTAATTTAGCTAAATCAATCATAGGAGGATAAAAAAGGAAAAAACAATTGAAAAACATTCGCTTTAGTGATGAAAGCGAAAGATCAAGTTAGTTCTCGCTCTTAGATTAATTTACGCCAAACCAACCATATTTAAACAGACGCAAAAAATCGGTTGTTACCGTTTGACCATCATCGCGTCAACGGCTCTTTCTCCATCAATTGCCGCCGACATAATCCCGCCCGCGTATCCCGCTCCTTCTCCAACCGGATACAATCCTTTTATCTGAGGATGTTCGAAAGTTTCTTTATCTCTCGGGATTCGAATTGGCGAACTGGTTCTGGTTTCTGCAGCAAGGATTTGTGCTTCTTCGGATATAAATCCTTTCATTTTTTTATTAAAAACGATAAGACTTCTTCTCAATCTTTTTCCGATAAATCCGGGGAAAAGATCGTGCAATGCAGCACTTGTTACGCCTGGAATATACGACGTTTCGGGAAGTGAAGAAGAAACCTTGCGATCCACAAAATCTGTAACCCGTTGCGCGGGTGCCGTTTGTGTTCTACCGCCTGCTTCAAAGGCTCTTCTTTCTATGCTTTGTTGAAGCGCTAATCCGGCAAAAACTCCCGATTGGTTATACTTTTTCCAATCCCGTTCTTCGATTGAAACTACAATTCCCGAATTTGCGAAGGGTGAATCTCTTCGAGAAATGGACATTCCATTTAACACCAATTCGTTTTTGTCAGTTGAAGCGGGAACAATTATTCCTCCCGGACACATGCAGAATGAATAAACACCGCGCTCATCTACCTGACAAGCGAGGTTATAACTTGAAGCGGGAAGATTTTCATGACGTTTCTCTGTGCGGTATTGTATCGAATCGATCAATGCTTGCGGATGTTCAATTCTAACACCCATAGCAAAAGGTTTTTGCTCTATTAATATATTCTTTTTGTGGAGCAGATAATAAATATCTCTCGCCGAATGACCTGTTGCGAGGATTACAGAATCCCCTAAAAATTCGTCCTTTTCGTTTACAATCACACCCCTAATCGTATTATTTTCAACAATAAAATCAGTTACTTTCGATTCAAAATGAATTTCGCCGCCATGTTTCAAAATTGTTTCACGGATTGACTCAACAACCTTGGGTAAATTGTTAGAACCGATATGAGGATGAGCGTCAATTAATATTTCTTCCTGCGCTCCGTGCTGAACAAGCAATTTTAAAATCCGATCAACATTTCCCCGTTTTACAGATCGAGTGTAGAGTTTGCCATCGCTATAAGTTCCCGCCCCACCTTCACCGAAACAATAATTAGAATCAGGATCAACAATATGATCTTGTTGAATGGCGCGTAAATCTCGTCTTCGATCGCGAACATTTTTGCCACGATCCACAATAATTGGTTTAATGCCTAATTCTAAAATTCGCAAAGCGGCAAACATTCCGGCCGGACCGGCTCCAACTATAACTACTCTTTTGTTTTTTTCCGCTTCTTTGAATTCGATGGGAGTGAAAACCTCGGGTTTATCATTACCCATAAATGCGGCAATTCTTAAACGGAAAACCGGGTGTTTTCTTGCATCGATAGATTTACGTGTGATTTTGAACGAGTGGATATCTTCAACTTGTACTTGCATCTTCTTAGCGAGGATATACTTTTGGTACTCGTGATCATTAATTTTGTCGGGATTGACAAATATTTCGGCTTCTTTTATCATGTTTTCCTCTGTCCCCTATTTATGGAGAAATAAATTAATTTTTAAAATTTTAATTCTAAGATTGCTTGCTATTTTTAGACACATCCAATTTAATAAATCGCCCGAGCAAAATCTTAGGATTTAGAGAAAATTCAAGGAATGAGAGAGTCCCACTCCTTGACTAATTAGAAACTAACCGCGTCTTTTTCTATCGAAATTATTGTTTCTTGGATTTCTAGGTGTGTGTCTTCTTTTTCCGGATTGAGCTTTACCTCTTTCGTGTTTTTGGAGCGTTCGTTTTTTACGCTCCGCAACTTCAATATTAATATCGCGCCCTTTGAAATTTTTTCTTTTGAATGAATTCAGCACAAGATCTGAAAATTGGTTATCAACTTCAAAGAAAGAAAAATTTCTCAGGATCTCTATTTCCCCTATATCAATACTTTTGCTTCTGGTATAGTCGTTGATCATACCGATCAAAGTCGTGGGTTTTAAGTCGTCGGTTTTACCAAGATTGATAAAGAACCTCGTGTACGCGTCAGCCGAAGAAGTTTCGCGAGAATCTCTCGTTTCACGGGTTCTACGCGAATCTTTTGGAGAAATTAAATCAGATGACGATTTGTAATAGTCAAGGAATCTGTTAAACTCGAGCGCGACAAACTTTTTAATTATTTCTTCCTTGCTCAGATCTTCAAGTTTCTTATAAACTTGAGGAAGAAAAGAAGATATATCACTCTCCTCAACTTCAACGTTTTTCATTTTGTCAATAAAATGAAAAAGTTGGTTTTCGCAAATTTCCTTTCCACCGGGAATCTCTGAAATAATAAACTGTTTATTAAGCTTTTTCTCAATTTGTCTGATCTTACCTTTTTCTTTCAGATTAGCAATAATTATCGAAGTTCCCTTTTTACCCGCTCTTCCGGTTCTACCGCTTCTGTGTGTATAAACTTCGAGTTCATCCGGCAAATTATAGTTTATTATGTGTGATAAATTACTTACATCGAGTCCTCGTGAAGCCACATCTGTAGCGACCAATAAACGAAGATGTTTAATACGAAATTTATTCATCACCGCGTCACGCTGAGCTTGCGAAAGATCGCCGTGCAATGCATCCGCGTTGTATCCGTCTTTAATCAATCTATCCGCAACATCTTGGGTTTCGATTTTAGTTCTGCAGAAAATGATACCATAAACACCCGGGTAAAAATCCGCGAGTCGTTTTAGCGCTGCATATCTGTCTTTCGCATGAACGAAATAACAAAAATGTTCAACATCATCGGAACCGGCGTTTTTTCTTCCAATTGTAATTTCTTTCGGATCAACCATATAGTTGGATGAAATTTTTCTGATTTCATTTGGCATCGTCGCTGAGAATAGAAGAGTTCTTCTTTCTTTTGGCGCGGTTTCAAGAATTTCCTCGAGGTCTTCTCTGAAACCCATATTAAGCATTTCGTCCGCTTCATCAAGAACCAGAGTTCTTATACCACCAAGTTTTACAACTCTTCGTTTAATTAAATCGAGTAATCTTCCCGGTGTCGCACAAATTATTTGCGCTCCGTTTTTTATGGCTCTAATTTGAGTCTCGATACTTGCGCCACCATAAACGGCAACAATTTTAACTCTGGCACTATGCTTAGAGAATGATTCAAGGTCTTTTGTTATCTGCATGCAAAGTTCACGGGTTGGAGCGAGGATGAGGTATTGAATTGTTGATTTACTTCCGTCGACTTCTTGAATTATTGGTAAACCGAAAGCGGCGGTTTTGCCGGTTCCGGTTTGTGCTAATGCGATTAAATCATTTTCCCCTTCGCCGAGTAAAAATGGTATAACTTCTTTTTGTACCGGCATCGGATTTTCAAAACCCATTTCGGTAATAGCTTTTATAAGGTTGCTATTGAGTCCTAATTCTTCAAAACTTGACATATTTCCCTTTGTCTTTTAATCAATTAAAATTTTTTGTGAATCAATTTTTAAACGAATTTTAGAAAGATCTGTTTGATTGTGGGACGTGAGGGATTTTAATCTTTCGGATTCTGCTTTAATCATTTTTTTTCAACTATAAATATACTGTTTTATTTGATCTAAAATGTGGAATGTTTTTCGGCATTTCCATAGCAAAGAATGCCAGCAGTTTTTCAACCGAATACTCGCGAAACGATTATTCTGTTATTCTGTTGGGGATTATTTGTTTAGAAGTAATCTCCAAATGATTTTTGGTTGATATTCGGATTTTTCGAGAACGAGAATTTCATGCCCTGTTTCTTTGTATCGAACAGAATCAATTTCGTAATCAATTTCAAAACTATATTTAATCGTTACTGAACTTTTAAATTCATTAACAAGTATCTCTTTTTCCGAAAAGGTGTTGATTGTGGCTACCTTCATAAATTCTAAATAGCTGTTTGTACAATTATCCGCTCCTTTCACTTCGGTAATTAAATCAGGAAGAAGAAACACAACATTTTGGTGCATGCAAGATTTCAGCTTCTCGAAATCTTTTTCAATCCAGCTTTTGTTAAATTCATTTAGAAACAATTCGTAGTTCATATTTAATAAGTTGATTTGATAACACCGCCATCAACAGCAATTGTTTGTCCGGTGATATAATTTGCTTGTTCGGAAGCCAGATAAACGATCATTGCGCCAACCTCATCCGGTTTGCCCAGTCTTTTAAGCGGAACTTCATTTGCCATTTCCGCAAGGATATGTTCATGAGAACTGCCCGATGTTTTCGCCCGTTCTACTGCAAGCTCGTACAACCTTCCCGTAAGTGTAAATCCCGGAGCGACATTGTTAACGGTGACGTTATATTCACCGACTTGCTGACTCAATGTTTTTGCAAACGCTGTTAACGCGCTTCTGAATGAATTAGAGAGCATTAAATTCAGAACCGGTTGTTTAACTGAAAGAGATGTGATGTTAATAATTCTTCCCCATCTTCTTGATTTCATCGAAGGAAGAACTAATCTTGAAAATCGTACAGCGCTCATCAATACTTGCTCGTATCCGTGCTCCCATTTATTATCTGTTAAATCCTCGAATAATCCCGGGGCAGGACCGCCGCAATTATTCACCAATATATCTACATCTCCGAGATGATCTTTCACCAGGTTATATGTATTTTGAATTTCTTTGGAATTGTTTAAATCACAGATATTCCAAAAAGGTTCATAGTTAAATGAACGTTTAATTTCATCAACAGCCGATTTTAAGTTAGATTCATTACTTGAACTAATCGCGACTCTAGCGCCTTCTTTTATAAAAAGTTCTGCCGTTGCCCTTCCGATACCTTTACTTGATGCGGTTATCAGCACGACTTTATCTTTTAGTTTTAGATCCATAAATCACCTGTTTAAATTTTGAATCGCAATTTCAATTCCTTCACGAATCATCATTACCGCATAGGCCGAAAGGAGAAGCGAAGCTACTTTCGCGAAAGCTTTTGCGCCGCCCTCACCGATTAATTTAGTAATAAATTTCGCGTTTACCAGTACTACCGCAATAATAATAAAGTTGGTAATCAAGGAAAGGATTGTAATCTGAAATCCATGTTTGTTAAGTAAAATCATAATGGTGGCAAGTGCTGCGGGACCCATAATCAACGGAATCCCAAGTGGGACAACACCGATATTTGTGCCGGGGTTTCTGCGTTTTTCTGATGAAGAAAGAATATCGTTTATACTGAGTGTAAGCAAAATAATTCCACCGGCAATTCTTAAATCGTTAATTGTGATTCCGAGAAACTTAAGAATGGCGTTTCCACCGATTAAAAAAACCATTGCCACGCCGAGAGCGGTCGCGAGTGCTTCATAAGTAAGTTTTTTTCTTTCTTTGTCCGAAAGTCCTTCGGTAAACCCAAGAAAGATTGGAGATGTGCCGATTATATCAATCGCCACAAAAAGAGGAATAAATGCCAGGAGAAAAGCCTCAAGAGACATATCAAAGTCCATTTTTAAATATAAAAAATCCCGTCCAAAATGACGGGATTTGTCGTTCAAAATAATTAATTAAATTAAGCCGATTCTAATTGCTCTTTTACAATTTGTTCGGTATCCATAGCAATCACTAATTCCTCATTAGTCGGAATTCTGAGTATTCGAACTTTGCTGTTATCTTTTGAAAGGTCCATTTCACCTTTCGCATTTTCGTTTTTAACATCATCGAGTTCTATACCGATAAATTCCATTTCTTCGCAAACAGCTTTACGGACGTTCGAAGAGTTTTCGCCGATTCCACCGGTAAATACAACAGCGTCAACTCCACCCATCGCCGATGCATAAGCACCGATATATTTTTTTATTCTGTATGTAAAAACGTCGAATGCATTCTTAGCTTTTTTATCACCTTCGGCAACGGCTTCCTCAATTTCTCTCATATCGGAACTGCCTCCGCTTAATCCGACAAGCCCGCTATGTTTGTTCATTAATGTGTTTGCTTCACCGAGATTTAACCCTTCCTTTCCCATTATGTAAACAATAACGGACGGATCCATATCACCGCAACGAGTTCCCATTAACAATCCTTCAAGAGGTGTAAAACCCATTGTCGTATCAATTGATTGACCAAATTTCACAGCGGCCATGCTTCCGCCGTTTCCAAGATGAGCGGTGATTATTTTCAATTCATTGTAAGGTTTGTTCATTAAATCTGCGGCACGAAGCGAGACAAATCGATGCGAGGTACCATGAAATCCATATCGCCTGATCTTATGTCTTCGGTAAAGTTCATAGGGAATTCCATATAAATAAGCGCGAGGAGGCATTTTTACATGAAACGCTGTATCAAAAACACCGCATTGTGGTGTATCGGGCATATGTTTTTTTGCAGCTTCAATCCCGCGAATATTAGGCGGATTGTGTAATGGAGCTAATTCAATATTGTCTTTTAGAGCGTCCATCACTTTTTCTGTAACCAGAACTGAACCGCTGAAAGTTTCACCACCATGAACAACTCTATGACCAACCGCGTCAATTTCACTTTTGTCTCTTATGACTCCGTGATTTGGCGAGAGCATAACCGCGAGCACATATTCAATCGCTATGGTGTGATCTAAAATTTCACCTACAATTCTAATTTTATCACGATTGTGGGGTTCGTGAGTTAGAACGGCACTGGCCATCCCAATTCTTTCAACTTGTCCTTTTGCCAAAGCAAATTTTCTATCAGTATCAATAAATTGATATTTGATTGACGAACTACCACAATTAAGAACTAATACTTTCATTACTGTTTCCTTAACTTAAAATTTTACCATTGGTGTCATATTTGAAGAATCCTTCATTTGTCTTTTTACCCAGTTTTCTCTCTCGGACTAATTTACGTAAGATCGGGCATGGTCTGTACCGTGGTTCCCCCAGAGTTTTCCAGAGCTGTTCCATCCATGCAAGAACTTCATCCAATCCCATACTATCTGCCATCTCCAGTGGTCCCATGTGAAATTCGTAACCGAGTTTCATCGCTGTATCTATATCTTTGGCGGAAGCGATTCCCTCAAGATAAATATACATGGCTTCATTTAGCAGTGGAACGATTGCCCGGGTGGTGACGTAACCGGGATATTCATAAACTTCAACCGCTGTTTTGCCAATTTTCGCGGCAAAGTTTTTAATCCGTGAAACCGTTTCATCTGAAGTGTAGATACTTCTAACCAATTCTACCAAAGGAACCTTTGGAACCGGATTCAAGAAGTGCATACCGATTACTTTATCCTGACGATTCGTGATTTCGGCGATTTTTGTAAGGCTTAAAGTGGATGTGTTTGAGATTAGGATGGTATCCGGTTTGGCAACATCATCCATTTTCTTAAAAATTAACCGTTTTAACTGAAAATTTTCTTCAACGGCTTCAATTACAAGATCAGCATTTTTCAAACTTTCCATTTCGAGGGACCATTCGATTCGACTCAAGATCGATTTCATTTCGCTCTTAGTCATGGCCCAGCGCGAAATATCCCGCTTCATGGTCTCTTCCAAATTCATTCGGGCTTCATCGAGGTGATGGTGATCTTTTTCTATTATTAATACATCAATTCCGGCGGATGAAATTGATTGAGCAATTCCTTGCCCCATAACTCCCGCGCCAATTATCGCGACATAATCAATTCTGTCTAAATTTGTTTCCTTCTTAACATTTCCTAATAAATCTTCAAGCTTTAATTTATTCTCGGCCATTATTTTTCCGGTTTATTCAATAAATGAGTGATAAAATGTTGTTGCACTTCAATTTTTATACCACCCAAATGTATCAAAAATGCCGATTAAACGAGACCTCTAATAATCTTTTTTATTAAAAATGAAAATGGCCGCGGCAAGATTAAGAATCATGAATAAAAAGGATACAAATATTGGAAGTGTATCGAATTCGAATGTTCCTGTGGATATATAATTTGTAATTTGAGCAAGTTCGGCTGTTTGCGGAACAATGTAGTAGAAAAAATTGAGAATTACTTCCAATGTGGAGCTTTCAAATAACCCGATGATATTATCCTTTGCGGCTAAAAGCGGGGAAAGAATGAAAAATATTAAGTATGAGATTATCATTGCCAGAATTGAACTCTTGGTCAAAATACCTGTGAGTATAATCATCGCATACAGAACCATAAAAGTGAATGTAATGGCAAATGACGTCAGCAAAAAGTAAAAATTCCACGTATCTAATTTTAGTCCGACAATCAGCCAGAATCCCACAACCACATAAATAATATTCGCGTAAACAATTACTGTTCCACCGAGAAATTTGCCAATAATTATTTGGGCCCGCGATACAGGTTTTGAAAGTAAAACATCTATCATTCCTTTTTCTAACATATTAGGAATAAAACTAGAGACAGAAAAAATTGATAGAAACAATCCGCCGGCAAAAAGATAAAATGTGATTCCACCCTGAACAGCTTCGGCAATTCGTTCGCTTATTCCGGTCGCGTTGTCATTAGCTCGAAAAAATTCAAAAATTGCCGAGTTCTCAATTGTAACAGCCATGTAGAGAAAAACAAAAAGAACCAGTGAGGAGACAGCAAAAAACGTTAAAAATATTTTCCGCGATAGAGCTTCCTTAAACGTGTATTTCGCCAAAACTAAAATATTATCCATTTTTTACTTCCTTATCAGATTCGTTTATGAGTGATATGAACATATCTTCCAGAGTGTTTTTTTGAGGCAATAATGATTTGATCAATATTTTTTTCTTTCTAAGCGCATCTATTAATTCATTTAGCTGTTCAGAATTTTCCAATTTCGCCGTAAAAATATTTTCAGATTGACTCTCGAGATGATATTTACTTGAAATATCAATAATGTCGGATTCCAACACATTGCCGTCAAAAGAAAGTTTGTAAATCTCTTTTGAAGTTGTGAGTTCATCCACACTACCTTCTTTGATTAAATTGCCTTTATTCAGAATCGCGACTTTGTCAGAAATCAACTCAACTTCAGAAAGCAAATGACTGTTTATAAAAATTGTTTTTCCTTCAGCTTTCAATCTTGCCAAAATATCACGAATTTCTTTCCTGCCAATAGGATCAACTCCATCAGTTGGTTCATCAAGGAACACCAGCTTCGGATCATTGATTAATGACTGTGCCAATCCTAATCGCTGCATCATTCCTTTTGAATAAGTTTTAACTTTCGCCTTTTTCCATTTGGTCATATTAACCATTTCCAGCAACTCGTCGATTTTTGAATTTATCGATTTTGGGTTAATACCATTTGATTCAGCGACAAATTTTAAAACTTCCTCTGCACTTAAATATGGTGGGAAACGGTGGTTTTCGGGAAGGTAGCCTGTCTCTTTTCTAATTGTATAATCAGATACATTTTGTCCGAGAATTTTGGCGCTTCCGGTGGATAGATTTGTAATTCCCAATAAAATTTTAACGAGTGTCGTTTTGCCTGCGCCGTTAGGACCTAAAAGTCCGTAGATTGTTTCATCTTCAACTTCTATGCTGAAATTGTTTAACGCTCTGACAGTCTGTTTGCCAAATCCGGTTGTATAAATTTTGGTTAATTCAAATACCTCAACTGCTTTCATTAAATCTCTCTTTTTCTTATAAAAAGTATATTTGCGTGAAACCTTTCAACTCTTAGCTCAGATTGCAATATACAATCATCTACAAAATTTTGGATAATTTCTAAATCATACTTGGTAACTTTAAGATATCAACAACGAAATTGGTTGGAGAATTTTAAAGTGAATTTGCTTCGTCACCAAAGGGGCTTGCCCGGTTAATAAATAATAAAACCGCCAACTTACGTATGACGATCAATACAGCGCAAAAGTTGCCATAAATAAAAATATGTATCTATTTTGTTGTTTGGGATTTTCAGGATTCTGATTCTTTAAACATTGTGGTTTAGTTCCAATTTTTCTCGAACAAAATGGTTGAGTGTCGCAAAGCCAAAGATAAATTAATAATAAAAGTACGAATAAGTTGACAAATTTAAACTTGTAATTCCAATTCAACATTCTAAATAATTTAGCAAATGCTAAGAATATTCAAACAATTAATTAGACTTATTATCCATATTTTCCAATTATGAAAACAATAGATATTCTTCAAAATATATTTGGTTACAGCAAATTTCGTCCCGGACAGCAGCAAATAATTGATGCAATCCTAGAGGGAGAAAGGGTTTTAGCTGTTATGCCAACCGGAGCTGGTAAATCAATTTGTTACCAAATTCCTGCTTTATTAAGCGACAAAATTTCTGTCGTTATTTCCCCATTAATCTCATTGATGCAAGATCAAGTAGAAGGATTAAATATTAAGCATGAATCCGCGTGTTTCATCAATAGTTCAATTGATTATCGACAAATCAACGAGAACTTGAAAAATTTGCGATCCGGGAAATACAAAATTCTTTATTTATCACCTGAAAAACTTCAGAGCAATGAGTTTTTAGATCAGCTAAAATCACTTGATCCGGAATATTTATTTATCGATGAAGCGCATTGTATAAGTGAATGGGGTCATAATTTTCGCCCGAGTTATCTGCAAATAAAGAAAGTAATCGATGATTTAAACATTGAGAAAGTGTCATCTTTTACTGCAACCGCAACACCCGAAGTCCGTGAGGATATTAAAAATCAACTGCAATTAAAGGATGTCAAAGAATTTGTATTCGGATTTGAACGAGATAATATTTTTTTAAATGTTATAAAAACAAAAAACAAAAAATCCAAAACTCTCTCACTAATTAAGAAGCACAACAAGCCGACCATCGTATATACTTCAACACGGAAAAACGCGCAAAAAATTTCCGAGTTTTTATCAATGAACAATATCAAAAATACATTTTACCACGCCGGCGTTTCAACCGAGGCGAGAAAAATGATACAGTCTGATTTTCTGAATGGAGAATTAAATATAATTTGCGCAACGAATGCTTTTGGGATGGGGATTGACAAATCCAATATCGGACTAATTATCCATTATAACATGCCCGGAACTGTTGAAAATTATTACCAGGAATTTGGCAGAGCCGGAAGAAACGGAGACGAGTCTTTTGCATATTTACTCTTTGAGGAAAGGGACGTTCAAACGCATAAGTTTTTGATAAAGCTCAATCACCCCGATTTAAGAGATGTTAAACTTGTGTATAAAATGTTATCTGATTTTGCGGAAATTCCGTTGGGAGGCGGAGAAGGTTCCTCCGTTTACCTAAATGAGGAATTCGAAACGCTCTGTAAAATAAACGGATTGGCAAACCCGCTGGTTTATTCTTCAATCAGTTTTTTGGAAAATGAAGGAATTCTCAAATATAGTCAGGTCGATAAAACTTCAATTGGATTTCGATTTTTGCTTAGTACCGATGAACTAAAACAATATTTCAAAAAAATCGCAAAGAATGAGTTACAAGACTTAATCCTTTTTCTGCTGCGCGAATATGGAAGCTCGGCTTTTACCGGTTTCGCGAAAATAAATGTCTCGGCTGTCTCAAAAAAATTGGATTCAACTCAGGAGCAAATTTTATCACAGTTAAATGAGCTTAATTCGATTGGCATTATCAAAACGAATGTGGATGGTAATAACAATGAAATTAAGTTTCTAATAAATCGTGTTAAACCTGATGAACTAAATTTGGATGTAGTGGCGATCACGAGACGCTGGAAATTTAGCGAGCAAAAGCTTTCGAGTATGCTGGAATTTGTTCATTCAGAGCAGTGCCGATTTAAGTTCATTTTGAAATATTTTGGTGAAAGTAAGAACCAATACAAGTGTGGAAAGTGTGATGTTTGTACTTCAAAACTGCCGAAGAATTTCGAATATATAAAGGAAAAAATTTTAGAAACGATCGCTCAATTTGAGACCGGAATTAATAATTCTGACTTTGAGGATTTTTTGATCGGCAATAGTCCCAATCCATACTTTAATTACGAAGAATTTGGGTCACTCCATAGTTTTAGCCGGCAGGAAATTAAAGATGAATTGAGGAATTTACTTGATAAAGGTAAGATTCAAAAAAAAGGAAACTTCTATTTCTCAAAGGGCACTACGACAAAGGTTATCAAATCCGGCGCCTCCACTTCGAAAGATTATGAATCAACTTTAAATCTTTTTAATGAGTTAAAGACACTCAGAAATTCAGCGGCCAAAAAATTCTCACAAAATCCACAATTAATTTGTTCCGATGATATCTTAAAATTGATAAGCCGGGTAAGACCAAAAACAGCTTCGCAACTTCTAAAGATTGGCGGTTTTAACGAGAGAATGTTTAACAAATTTGGCAACGAGGTTTTGGAAAAAATTAATGAATTGGATAGCAGCGATCTGATTTCGGACGAGGTGAAAAAAGGGAATCTTCCCCAAGAAAGTATTTCTATTTATAATGAAATTGTAACCGGAAATTCTCTAAAAGCAATCGCACAGAAGTTGAGAATCCCGGAGGCTTTAGTCTCAATGCAAATTGAGTCCATGCTTAAGTACCAAACGGATCTGCCGATAGATTATTTGATTGATCGCAAAGTAAGGTTAAAAATAGAAGAACAAATTAAATCGGGAATTTCGGATTTGAAAATGTTAAAACAAAAACTACCAACCGAATTTTCTTATGCGGAAATAAGGATTGTGCTCGCAAAAAACAGCTAAAGTGTTTTAGCGGATTGGAGAGAGTCTAAATAATTTAAAGAATATTGATAAAAATTTTGCCATTCATCTGAATTGTTGGAATACTCTTTAATTTTGGAATCCAAAAATTCTTCATCGATTTTGTATTTTTCGAATAATTGGTTTCTGATAATGGTTAAAGAATCAATCCCTTTGTAACGAGTTTCCTCAGCGATTATTAAGTCTGAATACAATCGGGCCAGATTTTTTTTCGAATCCACATTGTCTGTTGAACAAGAATTAAATCCAGCCAAAATTACAATCGAGTATACGACGAGTAATAAACTGCTACTCTTTTTTACTTGCTTCAAAAAGAATCCTTTTCTCTCTTTCCGTTAAGTTTTGGTAGCCGCTTTCACTAATTTTATCAAGAATTTTATCTATTTCTTGTTGAGAATAACTCTCATCAGAGCGAGATTGTTTATCATTGATATCAAAGTATTCGGCTTCTTCAACGGTTGGTTTTGCCCACATTGACTTCTTAGGCTTTCTAAAATTGTCGCTCGAGCCTCCCGAATTTCTCCACGAATCGTACCAATCTTTCAGATTTCTCCAATAACCATCGACATTCAAATGATATTTCTTATCGAGTAAAACTAAGGAAAGCCCGGTAAGCGCTCCGCCAAGATGAACTAAATGCGCTACAATGCTCATGTTGCCCACGGACATAAATTCAATCAAAACAAGAAATGCGATCAAATATTTTGCCTTTACCGGTACCAGAAAATAAAGAAAAATGTATCGATTAGGGAAAAACATAGCGAAAGCGACCATTACACCAAAAACCGATCCTGAAGCTCCGATCGTTGGCACTTGATTTCCGGAAAGAATCAGCTGAAGTAATGCTCCTCCGATTCCACAAACCAGATAAAAAACTAAAAACTTTTTTGATCCCCAAGTATTTTCAAGTTCCATACCGAACATCCACAACATGAACATATTAAAAAAGATATGGGAAAAATCGCCATGCAGAAATTGATACGTTATAATTTGCCAGGGGAAAAATGCCGCTTCCAAATAACGATAAGAATCAATAAAAACTTTTCCATCGAGGAACGGAATAAGCGCAAAATAGCGAGTTATATAATGCTCTATTGTAACTATACCGCCTTCGATCGCAATTCGCTCTGTAATCAATTGTAGGAAGAATACAACTGCATTTATGATGAGGAGGTTTTTAATTACCGGTGGGAAAAATGAAAATCCGCCGAAGCCTGATGGACGGTAATAATCTCTTGAATCGTAACTCATTATTTAAATCCGTATGATGAATGTCAAATCTAAAATAATCTTAGATAAATAAAAAGAAGCAACCTAATTTGATTAGACTGCTTCTCAAGCGAAATGTTTCTTAATAAAAATTAAATATTTGTAAGAGCCTCAACTCCGGGTAGAATTTTGCCTTCCAGAAATTCGAGTGAAGCCCCGCCACCGGTTGATACATGCGAAACTTTTGTTTCTAAACCGGCTTTTTTAATTGCCGCTGCTGAATCGCCTCCGCCAATTATTGTTGAAGCTCCGTTTTCTGTGGCGGTTACGAGTGCCTCAGCGATTGCATCAGTGCCGTGCGCAAAATTATCGAATTCGAAAACTCCCATTGGTCCGTTCCAAACAACGGTTTTGCTTTCAAGAACAACATTTTGAAATAATTTTCTCGTTTCTGGTCCGATATCCAACCCTTGCTCATCGGCAGGAATTGAGTCAATATTAACAACTGTTTGCTTTGCATCGTTGCTAAATTCTGGAGCAACGACAACATCAATTGGCAACAAAACATTCGCTTTGGCTGTTTCAAATTGTTTTAACAGATCTTTAGCTAACTCAATTTTGTCTTCTTCAAGAAGTGAGTGCCCGATTTCCATTCCTTGAGCTTTGTAAAATGTGTAAGCCATTCCTCCGCCGATTATTAAGTTATCGACTTTAGGCAATAAATTTTGAATCACATCAATTTTACCGGAGATTTTTGCTCCGCCAAGAATTGCGGTAAATGGTTTTTCGGGATTCGTGACCGCTTTGCCAAGATAATCCAATTCTTTTTGCATCAAAAATCCTGAAGCGCATTGATCGATATAGTGAGTAACTCCCTCGGTTGAGGCGTGCGCTCTATGCGCGCTGCCGAAAGCATCATTAATATAAACATCGCCAAGCTCCGACAATTGCTTCGAAAATTCCGGATCATTATCGGTTTCGGCACTGTGAAATCTTAAATTTTCAAGTAAAGCAACTTCGCCATCCTGCAGAGAATTAACAAGAGCAACTACATTTTCACCAACACAGTCTGATGCAAATTTCACATCTTTGCCCAATAGTTCTCCTAATCTTTTAGCTACAGGACTTAAACTAAATTCGGCTTTAACCGTTCCTTTCGGTCTTCCTAAATGGCTCATTAATATTGCTTTTCCGCCGTCCGCAATAATTTTTTCGATTGTTGGTAAGGCTGAAGTAATTCTAATATCATCAGTAATGTTTTGATTTTCATCAAGAGGAACGTTAAAATCAACACGAACAAGTGCGCGTTTACCCTTTAGCTCCAATTGATTAATTGAAAGTTTGTTCATTTTTCCCTCGCGTTAATAAATTCCTAAAAAAAAGGCGGCTTCATAGCCGCCCTTCGTAAAGATTATATTTTTAGATTATTTTGAAGCAGTGTAAAGAACAAGATCAACAACTTTACACGAATAACCCCATTCGTTATCATACCAGGAAACGACTTTAACAAATTTGTCGTTCAGCATTATACCGGCACCTGCATCAAAAATTGAAGTTCTTGAATCACCGAGGAAATCATTTGATACAACTTGATCTTCTGTGTATCCTAAAATTCCTTTCAGATCACCTTCAGAAGCTTCTTTCATTGCTGCTTTAATCTCATCGTATGTAGTTGATGTTTTTAAATTTACCGTAAGATCAACAACGGATACGTTAGGTGTCGGAACTCTAAATGCCATTCCTGTTAATTTTCCGTTAAGCTCAGGAATAACTTTACCAACAGCTTTGGCAGCTCCGGTTGAAGACGGAATAATATTTTGACCTGCACCTCTTCCACCTCTCCAATCTTTCTTCGAAGGCCCGTCAACTGTTTTTTGAGTAGCGGTTGTCGCGTGAACGGTAGTCATTAATCCCGTTTCAATTCCAAATTTGTCATTTAATACTTTTGCGATAGGTGCCAAACAATTTGTAGTACACGATGCGTTTGACATCATTGATTCGCCTGCGTATGATTCATTGTTAACGCCCATTACAAACATAGGAGTATCATCTTTTGAAGGTGCTGACATAACAACTCTTTTCGCGCCGGCATCAATATGGCCTTGTGCTTTTTCTTTTGTCAAGAAAAGACCGGTTGATTCCACAACATACTCAGCTCCAACTTCATCCCATTTTAATTTTGAAGGATCGGTTTCAGCAGTAACTCTAATTGCTTTTCCGTTTACAACCAGATTTCCATCAGCTACAGAAACTTCCCCGTTAAATAAACCATGTGTTGAGTCATATTTAAGCATGTAGGCAATGTAATCAACATCCAATAAATCATTGATACCAACGATTTCAATTCCGTCCAGCTCCACCGCTCGTCTAAAAACAAGTCTTCCAATACGTCCAAATCCATTAATTCCAACTTTAACAGCCATTTAGTTAATCCTCCATTCTCGTGATTTTTTTAAAAAATATAAAATTGAATCTACCAATTATTCTTAGTAATTTCAATTTGAAATGATGCTTAAAATTATGAATGCGATGCCAAAAAATTGTATTTTATTACATAATTTTATGTTCATCATATACTTTATGAAAAATACTGTTATAATTCTTTCATAAATTGTCATTTAATGTATTGATTAGGTCAGCGGCTTTTGATTCCTCGATAGGAAATAAGCGCAAATGATCTTTTATTTTATTCCGGTATAATACACAAATCAAAATTTTTATAAGAATACTACTTAACGGAGATTAAATGATGTCGGATCTAGATAATTTTTTACTCTATGTTCCAATTTTCTCAGATTTACCTGAAGAGACTATTTCCAAAATAGCAAAAGTGGGAAACCGCAAAACATACAAAAAAGATAATGTCATTTTAATGGAAGAGGAAGATGGCTCAGCTATGTTTGTGATTATTAGCGGAAAGGTCAAAATTGCTCGAACATCAAACGATGGTCGTGAAGTAATTCTCTCCATATTGAGTGAGTCTGCTTTTTTTGGTGAAATGTCATTATTAGATGGATTATCACGATCCGCCACAGTCATCGCACTTGAAGATTCTGAAGTTTACATTATTCAGCGTGCCCAATTCCTTGAGCTAATTTATGACCATCCTGAGATTTCAGTCGCTCTTCTTACTGAATTAACCCAGAGATTGCGTCAAGCCGATATGAAAATAAAAGCACTTTCCCTAAAAGATGCCGAAGGTAAAGTTGCCACGGTTATTTTAGAAATTGCAAATGATGTTGGGAAAATAAAACAGGGTGTCGTTGAAATTGAGAAACTTCCACTCCAGCAAGATTTGGCGAATATGGCCGGAACTTCGCGTGAAACAATTTCAAGAACATTGCATTCATTTGCTAAAAAAGGTTTAATTGAACTAGAAGGCTCTAAGCTCCGAATCATGAACTATGAAAAGTTCAAGGAAACTTACGTATAAAATGCATTCGGGAAAAGTTGATCTGCACATGCATACCGTTTACTCGGATGGTTTTTTAACTCCGAAAGAACTTGTAGAAAAGGCGCATTCCCGAGGACTAACTTGTATTAGCATTACCGATCATGACACAGTTGATGCAATTGATGAAGTAAAAAGTTACGCGGATAAATATGGAATTGACGTTATCCCGGGTGTTGAAATCAGCACAAATGTTGACGGCGTTGAAATTCATATTTTAGGTTATTTTATAAATCATTATGATTCGGAACTATTGAAATATTTGAAATTCTTCCGTGAAGAAAGATACTTCCGAGCAAAAAGAATTATCGACAAATTGATCAAATTGGGTTTCGATATTTCAATTACAGATGTTGAGAATGAAGCACAAAACTCTGCGATCGGACGTCCACACATTGCTTCGGCACTTCTTAAATTAGGCTATACCAAAAATTTCTATGAAGCATTTAATAAATTAATTGGTGATTTTGGACCGGCCTACGAACAGAAAATACATGTTTCCGCAAAAAGCGCATTCAAAATACTTAACGATGCCGGGGGGTTGACTTTTATCGCTCATCCGGGAAACCTAAAAGAATCAATTCTCAAAAAATTGATTGAATGGGGTATTGACGGTATCGAAGTTACGCATCCCTCTCATGATCGATATAAAGTAAAATTCTACAGAGGCATCACTCAGCAATATTGTTTGCTTGAATCCGGAGGTTCCGATTTTCACGGTGGAGCAAAGGATGATTACCATAATATAGGGAAATATTTTATATCTACTTCTAAAGTTGAAGCAATGAGGAAAATGATTAGTAAAAATACTGCATAACCTTTGGATTACATTCCTTCCAAATTCCCTATCTTGCGTTCGAAAAAAATTATAACTTTGATGATTAGTCACATTTGGTTTAGCATGAAAATTTCTGTCATATTATTCTTTTTAATAATTATAAATCTTTCCGCTCAAGAATTTACGAACTGGCAAAATTACTCTGCAAAGGAAAACATCCGAGATGTTATTTACGATAACGGATATTTATGGGCAGCAACGGATGGTGGAGCGTTTGGTTATAACTCAGTCACCGGTGAATTCCGGCAATTAACTAAATCGGAAGGTTTAAGCAGTCAAAATCTAACTTCAGTCACCTCTGATGAAAGCGGCAAAATTTGGTTCGGAACCAGCGAAGGTATTATCAATATATATAATCCGGTAAACGGCACGGTTGCTAAGATTCTTGATATTTACAATACCGAAAAAACTCAAAAATCTATAAATGACCTTTTTCACAAGAACGATACTATTTACGTAGCAATGGATTTTGGACTCAGTTTAATTGATGCAAATTCCCTTTTCTTTCTCGAAACAGTAAGGAAATTCGGTGATTTCACTACGGAGATCGAAGTTAAATCTGTTTCAAAAAAGAGCAGAATAAGTATTTCGACAAGTGAAGGAATCGCTGTTTCAAAGTCGGGAATTTCAAATTTTTCCGCCCCGGGAAACTGGATATCACTCAACAATTCTAATCTTCCTGACGCTTCTGAAGTATCCGCGATAATTGAGGATAATGACGGGAATTATGTAATCGCATCCAATAACGGTGTCCAAAGTCTTAGCTTCGCGAATAATACTTTATCCTATTCCGGAATAGACTTTTATGCGGGAACCGGTCTTATTGATGTTCAATTCTTCCCTTCGGTTTCTGAAATTGAATATTTTGCGCTTTCAAAAGCACGACTTTTCCTAAATGACCACACTGCCGCGGGATCAATCAATTCCGGTGATTTTACTTCTTTCTGCCAAACAGCAACCGGTGATTTTTACATCGGCTCAACAAATGGATTGTACGACTTGACAAACGATTCATTAATCACACCAAATTCCCCGGCCGGGAATACTTTTAATGGAATAGGTGTGGACGAGTCAGGAGGGGTTTGGGTTGGCAGTGGTTCCGGAGCTGCTTCAGAAGGAATTTATTATTTTGACGGAACAACATGGCTAAACTATAACACGGCAAATGTTCCTCAAATAAGATCGAACCGGTTCTATGAAATTTACATTTCCGAATCGAATGAAATATATGCTTCAAATTGGGGCGAAGGGTTTACCAGAATTTTCGAAAATGATTTTGAAACAATTTATACCGGGAACAGCCCGATGCAAGGGATCTTGAACGATCCGAATTTTCTCGTAGTCACCGGAATGCAAAAAGATAGCAAGGATAATCTCTGGGTATTGAATTACCAGTCAGCAACAAGGGAACATCTCAGTGTACTTACCGCCGACAGTAATTGGTACAATTTCAGATTTGATAATCCGACTATAGCTAACAACGAAATCCTGGATCATTTGGTAATTGATCGATTTAACACAAAATGGTTTACAGTATTTCTGGGCGATCGCGGTCTTTATTATTTTAATGAGAACAACACACTCGATAATACAGCCGATGATTCATACGGATTTATAAATACTGCCGATGGGCTAAACAGCAATTTAATAAGTGCTTTGGCAATTGATAAACGTGGTGAATTATGGATTGGTACATCGGAAGGAGTGAATACTATTTTTAGTGTTTCAAATCCGAAGGCCAGCATAACAAATAAAATTCTATTGAATCAACAAACCGTAACATGCATAGCTGTCGATCCCTTAGACCGAAAATGGATCGGAACAACCGAAGGCATTTTTGTAGTTTCCCCTGACGGTTCTTCATTGATACAGCATATTAATGAATCTTACTCACCTGATGGAATTATTAGACCTTTGCCAAATAATAATATTCTAAGCATCGCGATAGATAAAAATAATGGAATGGTTTACATTGGAACTGATTTTGGAATGACAAGTCTGAGAACATCCGCCGTTGCACCTCAAACGGAAATACAAGAATTGTTTGCTTATCCAAATCCATATTCATTCGATGAAAATAAACGAATTACGATTTCAAACTTAATTGCCGATACGGACATTAAAATTCTATCCGTAAGCGGTGATCTTATAAATGATAGTGAACAAGGTACAGTCGATTCCCCGGGTGGAAATCTTGCATTCTGGAATGGTAAAAATTTCAAAGGAGAAGTTGTTCCGAGTGGTATTTACATCATTGTCTCCTACGATGCGGAAGCTAAAAGTATCTCCTCTTCAAAAATAGCCGTGATAAATAAGTAACTACTCTATGATTGATGTACTAAACCTTTCTATGCAATATGACGGGAAATACCTTTTCCGCGAGTCATCCTTTAAAATAAACATCGGCGATAAAATCGCGCTTGTGGGGTTGAACGGAACCGGCAAATCAACTCTGCTGAAGATTCTTAATGAATTTGAAGAATCGGACGGTGGAGCTATACAGAAACATAAATTAAAAACTATCGGATATTTAAGTCAAGAATTTGTCGATTTAAAAGGGAAAACTGTCTTCGAAGAAGTCAGATCATCATTAAAAAAAGTTGCTCATATCGATAAAAAAGAGTTTGAGATTCAAACTTCGCTCTCCGACAAAAATCTTTCCGATAATGAAAAAGAATCTCTAATTCTGCAACTCGGTGAAATTGAACATTTAAAAACAGATATCGAATATTATTCAATCGATTCTAGAATTGAAAAAGTGCTCGAAGGATTGGGATTTAGTCAGAAGGATTTTTCTCGGTTGATTGATGAATTCTCGGGCGGATGGCAGATGCGAGTTGAATTGGCTAAAATTCTTCTCGAGAATCATGATTTAATAATGCTCGATGAACCGACCAATCATCTCGACATAGATTCATTAAACTGGATTACAGATTATCTTAAACAATTTAAAGGAGCTGTTTTAATTGTATCTCATGACCGGAATTTTGTAAACGAAGTAACTGATAAAACCTTAGAAATTTTTAATGGTAAAATCTCTTTTTTTAATGGTAATTATCAGAAATACATACTTTTTAAAGAAGAGCGCGAAGCCCAGCTGCGTGCCATGCAAAAAGGTCAGGAAAAGAAAATAAAAGAGACTGAAAAATTTATTGAGCGGTTCCGGTACAAAGCGAGTAAAGCCAGGCAAGTACAAAGCAGGATTAAACAGCTCGAGAAATTTGAAAAAATTGAACTGACTGATGATCCATCGACAATTAATTTGCGTTTCCCTACACCTCCAAGAATAGGTGATGTTCCGCTTGATATTGTTGGCGCCTCAAAAAACTATGGAAAAACCCACGTTTTTTCGGATGTTAATTTGAAATTAACGAGAGGCGATAAAATTGCGTTTCTTGGGCCAAACGGAGCCGGCAAAACAACACTTGCCAAAATTATCGCAAATAAAACCAGCTTATCATCGGGGAAAATAATTATTGGTGCGAACACCTCAATTGCTTATTACGCACAAGAAGTTACGGAAGAGTTAAATCCCGACAATGATATTTTAGACGAAGTTTCAGAAGCAAATTCAGAATATAACGTCTTGCAAATACGTTCATTGGTCGGAAATTTTATGTTTACCGGAGACGAAGTTTTCAAAAAAGTTGGTGTGCTTTCCGGGGGTGAAAAAAGTAGGGTTGCACTGGCTAAATTATTACTTCAAAAGGCAAATTTTATCATTCTTGATGAGCCAACGAATCACCTGGACTATTTTTCAAAAAAGATTCTGCAGGAAGCTTTGATCAATTTTTCGGGTAATTTAGTTATAGTTTCGCACGATATTGACTTTGTTAGGCCAATCTGTAATTTCTGTTTTGATATCAGAAATGGCGGCGCAAAGCTTTATCATGGCGGCATCGATTACTATCTTCGGAAAAGACTTGAAGAGACTAATTTAACCGAAGGAACGATCACACAGGCTAAAACTAAAACCAAAGATATTGTTGAAAACCCAGATTCAAAAAAAGAGAAAAAACGGATTGAGGCCGAACTTCGCAATAAACGATATAATGCCACCAAAGATTTAATGAATGAAATTTCTAAAATAGAAACTTCTATTTCAGAATTAGAATCTAAAAAAGAAGATTTTGAGAAAAAAATGAATGATGAAAAAACCTTTGAGAATCCAACTCTTATTAAAGAAACAACGCTTGGATACAAAGAGACATCTTCACAGTTAGAGACTCTTTACAAAAAATGGGAAGAAAAAAACTTGTACCTCGAGGAATTAAACAAAGAATTTAGTCTCTAATAAACTCTTCAGTTAAAGCGATTCCTCCGTAAAGCGGCGCATCATCACCAAGTACCGTACTTACAATTTTTACATCTTTCCCGGGTTCGGGCAAGACTGCTTTTTGAAATGATTTCTGAATGTGTTTAATCATAAATTTTGGAGAAGCTTCTACTACCCCGCCTCCGATTACAACTGTATCAAAATTTAGCAGAGTCGCTAAACTTCCTGAAACTGTTCCGATTACCCTTGCTGCCTTTTTCATGTGATAAGTAACCAGCTTATCTTTGCTATCCAAAGCGTTCGATAAAACTTTACTTTTTATTCGTTCGTTCGGTTTTGTTGTTTCATTCAAAACACTTTTTGCGCCTCTTTTTAAATCCTTTTTTATAGCTTTTACGATCGCTGTTCTGCTTGCCAAATTCTCCAAAGTTGACTTTCCAAATTTATTTGAACCGCTGAATCGACCTTCTTCATTTACTTTCATATGACCGATTTCGCCTGCGTAATTGCTTGAACCACGATAAAGATTTCCATCAAAAAGTAGAGCGCCTCCAATCCCTGTTCCGACAAAAATTACCAGCATATTATTTACTTCATTCTGGAACTCGAATACTTTAATTCCGAGAGCCGCTATATTGACATCGTTTTCAATTAAAATTGGAACATTAAAATCTTTTTGCAACGCTTCTTTGATATTATAATTCGTAATACCCAAGTTGGGAGCATGGGCAATAATTCCGGTAGAAGGATCCACCGTTCCAGGCACACCGAGACAAATCGACTTTAACTCTTGCTCCGACGTCCCTGTCTCTTCAATAATTTTTCTTACAGAACCGGCAATCGAAGTAACCAAATATTCAACTCCTCCTGTAACATCGGTCGGAATTTTGACTCGATGTTCGATTTTACCGTTTATAATTAGTGCAGAAAGAATATTTGTTCCGCCAAGATCAACTGAAATGATTTTTTGAATTTCCATAATCCCTATCCTTAATAAATGCTTGTTTTATTTCGATAAAACTTTTCTTAAAATAAATATCGCAATTAATATAGGCAAACCCTTTTGACTTTATTTCATCTTCCATCGAAAAATCTTGGCCAAAACTACTTAATTGATCAAAATATCGTTGGTAAAATTGTTGATTCATTTGCACCGGATCGGGATGATTACATTCTCGAAATTGGACCGGGTAAAGGAGCACTGACAGAATCACTAATCGAAAATTGTGATAATTACAGAGGAATCGAATTAGATAAAATTAATTTTTCGGAGTTAAAAACACGATTTGATGAGAATTACTTCATAAATGAAAACATCTTAGATATCGATTTATCAAAAATATTTCCAGGAAAGACAAAAAGAATTATTGGAAACATTCCATACAATATTAGCACTCCGATTTATTATTGGTTATTAGATCAACAAAATGAAGTTTCAGATTGCCAATTTTTGGTTCAACTCGAATTTGCGGAAAAGATTCGATCAAAAGAATCTTCTGAAGGTCGGGGCATATTATCCGTTCTTTATCAAACTTATTCCGAAATTAAACAACTTTTTAAAGTTTCGAGAAATGTGTTTTATCCAAAACCGAAAATTTGGTCATCTGTTGAGAAATATGTCTTTAACTCAAGTTATGATTTACCAAGAATTGAATTGTATGAAAAAATTGTAAAAACAGTATTTGGAAACCGGCGTAAAACAATAATTAATTGTTTGAGGAATAGTATATTTGTTGATTGTAATCTAAGCGAAATTCCGCTCGATTTACAAAAAAGAGCTGAACAATTATCAATAGAAGAATTCTTTCTTCTCTATAAGCACATCAACAGGAACTACCATGGCAAGTGAAAATCAATCGCCAGAAATAAAAGATGTAATTCAAATTGACGAGGAACTTCTTGATAATCTTTCGGGCCTTGTCGAGAATAATCAGTCGAAGAATATATTAGCGATTTTGCGTGATATCCACTCTGCGGATATTGCTGAAATAATAAATCACCTCGCAGTTGATGAAGCGGATTTCATTTTTTCACTCTTGGAAGATGAGCAGGCGGGTGAAGTATTAACCGAGATTGATGAAAATCTTAGGGAAAAGCTGCTTCAGGATATTACGGCTGAAAAAATCACCAACATGGTTGAAGAGCTCGATACCGATGATCTCACCGATGTGATCAGCGATCTACCCGATAACATTGCCGAACATGTTCTCGATAATATTGATCCTGAAGATTCAAAGTATGTAAAAGAATTACTCAAATATCCTGAGGATTCTGCCGGTGGAATTATGAACAGCGATTTCGTGTCTGTTCTTAATACCGGGAATGTACATGATGCGATTGAAGAACTGAGGCGGTACGAAGATGAAATTGAAAATATTTATCAGATCTATGTTCTGAAGAAAAATCGTGAATTGGTGGGGATAATAAAAATGACCTCCCTCATTCTTAATCCGCCGGAAACGGCATTGATGAAAATAGTCCACGAAGATTTAATCTCCGTTGAACCAACGATTGATCAGGAAGAAGTGGCGAATCTGATGGAAAAATATGATTTGGTCTCGCTTCCAGTCGTTGATAACAGGAAACGAATGCTCGGTCGCATAACAATTGATGACGTTGTTGATGTTATTCAAGAAGAAGCTGAAGAAGATATCAACAAACTTGCCGGTTTATCCGAAGATCAGGAAACAACAGACTCTATTGTAAAAATTTCTCGAATTCGCTTGCCCTGGTTAATAATTGCCCTTTCGGTTGAATTAGTCGGAGTTGTAGTTCTCGCACGCTATGAGGATTTTCTTTCCAAATTTGTGGTTGCATCCTTTTTTATACCCGTATTGATGGCAATGGGTGGAAGTTCAGGTACTCAGGCCGCGATAGTTATGGTTCGAGGTTTAACATCGAGTGACTTGTGGCTTCGGGACAGTATTAAAAGATTGACTAAAGAATTTTTGGTGGCTGTTCTAAATGGTATTGTGGTCAGTTCGATTTTACTGGGGGCGACATTTATATTCTTCGACATTGTAACTTTTCGATTTTCATTAGTTTTATCTGCGGCATTATTAACAATAATAATTTCCGCTACAATGATGGGAGCCGGAATTCCGCTGTTCCTTAAAAAAATCGGTGCCGATCCGGCAGTTGCAACAGGACCGTTCGTAACTACAATGAATGATATACTCGGACTTATTATATATTTATCCTATATCACTTTTTTTATGGTTCGATAAAGTGGAATTTTTGGAGGTAATTATCAGTTACAATGAGGTATGAAAATTAAAAGAATTTGTTCGTCTAAATTAACTGTGAATCAACTTCCTGAATTGTTTCCACAATCAATGGGAAATAGCGATCCAAAGAACAGTTTACATCGTCTCTCAGATAACAATTACCATTATCTTCTTGAGTTCGGCATTCTTTACACACGGTGGCTTTTAATTCTTGGTAATAATCGTAGATATCATCAGATTCGATACTTTGTACAGATTCAACTATTTTTGGAAGGAAATGTTCAACGGCGCAAATCTCTTTTTCATTCAATGTGCAATTACCTTCAAAGTCAGAATCGCAACAAATCGCGCATACTTTTTGGCGTATTGCGTCAATATATTTTTTCATTTCCACCTCTCTTATTGATGAAAAATTAGCAATTCCAATTTCTAATAGCAAGTGAACATTATGGATAAAAGAACCCAAGTTAAAAGAATATTTGATACAATTTCGCCTAAATACGATTTCTTAAATCATTTTCTAAGTGCCGGAGTTGATTTTTACTGGAGAAAGAAAGCATTAACTCTCACGAAGTTCGAGCCGAATTCCGTTTTACTTGATGTAGCGTGCGGAACCGGTGATTTTGCCATCGAAGCAAAAAAACACAACGTTCAAATAATTTACGGCGCGGATCTATCAGCAAATATGCTGCAAATATTTTCGGACAAAATGGCTGCAATTAAAGGCAGAACAGTTCAATCTGTCGCTGAGGCGATGCCATTCAAAGATTCCAGTTTCAGTAACATTACTGTTGCATTCGGTGTGCGAAATTTTTACGATATTCTCGAAGGATTTAAGTCATTTTACAGATTACTTCGTGAAAGCGGGAAAGTGACCATTTTGGAATTTCGATTGCCCAAATCAAAATTGGTGCGTGGATTTTACATGTTTTACTTTAACAGAGTTTTACCGGCTATCGGACGATTAATTTCAAAAGATAATGAGGCATATACTTATCTGCCCGAATCGGTAAGTGAATTTGACAAAAATATCGACCTCAAAGAACTGCTTCATGAGGCCGGCTTCACAAATATCGAATATCACTCGCTTACATTCGGACTCGTGCAAGTTGTGATTGCGCAGAAATAGTTATTTAATTTCGTAAGACGTCAATTCATCAATCATCATGGTTGTTGAATTTGTCGGAAGTGATATCACTCCCGTTAAAATTCCTTGAATTATATTGCTGCCTTCCAATCGAACCAATCCGATATTTTTCACATACCAAGCATTTGTAATAAATTCTTGTGTTGTAACTGATGTACCGGTAGAATCCGAAAGATCCGGCAAAATGATATCAGTAGTATATTTGATTTTTTCCGCAACTCTGTTTGCAGAAACAGCCTCGACGAAAATTTCTTCCTCACCTTGATAATTAGCTTTAATCGTTACGATCGGGAAAAATGGCGAGCCTTGCACACTTACTTGAAGTAAAAAAGCGAACCAAAATTTTCCGGGGAAAAAGGGATAGGACAAAGCAATAAATTCATCATCAATTTTAAAATCTATATTCACAATGTTGAGTGAATCGTTAATATTTAATGAATCAAAAATCCCGATAGAATCAATTTGAATGTAAATGCCGAAATCAGTTCGGCGAAAATCCAATCCAACATTGTTCACTCCAAGATTTTCAAACTCAACTTCAGTGTTCTGAGTA
This sequence comes from Melioribacteraceae bacterium, assembly GCA_021739765.1. Classification (GTDB taxonomy): domain Bacteria; phylum Bacteroidota; class Ignavibacteria; order Ignavibacteriales; family Melioribacteraceae; genus JAIPBD01. Next base: position 154,791 of record JAIPBD010000006.1, on the reverse strand, counting down.
AAAATTGTATCACCCAAAATCGTAAAATCAGAGATTTCTGTTCTCCTTGTGCTTGTAGTTCCACTTTTCCCAGTGGCAATATTTAACGTATCTGACCGATAATTAAAAGCGCTCCCGATTCCTCCCGGATAATAATTCCTTGCCGTAACTTCACCGGTAATTTCACCGTTTTCCGTTGGCGTTTCATCTGACGCGCATGAAACAAATAACACAATAAATATAGCGTAAAGCAGTGTTCGAAGGTTTTTCATAATATTTCTTTTTTTGTTAGTTCTAATTTGAGTTTATTAAAAGCCTTTGCTCGATGGCTTTCTTTATTCTTCTCTAACAAAGAAACTTCCGCTAAAGTTTTATTTGAACCGGAAGGAACAAAAATCGGATCGTAACCAAACCCATTTGACCCTCGGAATTCTGAAATCAGCTCTCCTTCTAATTCACCGATGCATTCAATTCTGTGCAATTTATCAACATAAACAGCACAACTGACAAATTTGGCAAGATGTGGTTTATCAAAATTGGACAAAGCTGCAATAATCTTTCGATTATTATCCTCATACGTACAATTCTCACCGGCATATCTCGCGGAATAAATACCTGGTTCACCATTTAACTGAAAAACGACTAATCCGGAATCATCGGCAATTGTAGGAAGCCCAGTTATTTCGAAAATAGTATCCGCCTTTATAAACGCATTTTCGCTGAAAGTCTCTCCGTTCTCAATAATTTCCGGAATTCCATCAAAATCATGGATTGAAAGAATTTGAACATTCTTATCCGCGAAAAGCTCTTTTACTTCATTTAATTTTCCAAGATTACCCGTTGCAAAGACTAGTTTAGACTTCATCAGTTTTCCCGGGATTTTCCGGTAGTAAATCATCCATTTGTTCCATCGCAAAACGAAGATGCGGAATCACTATTGATCCGCCAACTATCAATCCGATATTAAATGCTTCCATCAATTCCTGACGGTTCGCGCCTTCTTCGATTGCTCGATCGATGTGGTAAAGTATACAATCGTTGCACCTTAAAACCATCGAAGCTGTCAATCCCATCAGCTCCTTCATTTTTGATGGAAGTGCGCCATTTATGTAAGCTTTGTTATCTAACGCAAAAAATTTTTTGAAATCAGAAAATCCCGAATTAAGAATTTTATCATTCATTTCGGAACGATACGCTTTAAATTGAGTTACCGTCGTTTTCATTTACCTTCCTTCCCGATTATTATTTCTTTCCATTTCTATTTTAAGATATTTTCCAGTAATACTGGAAGTGGTTTGAGCAACCTGCTCGGGTGTACCCGTTACTATTATCTCTCCGCCATGTTCACCACCACCGGGTCCCAGATCGACAATGTTATCAGCCACTTTAATCACATCAAGATTGTGTTCAACCACAACAACCGTATTTCCTTTGTCGACTAATTTGTCTAAAACTTTTAGTAGAATTCTGACATCTTCGAAGTGAAGTCCTGTAGTTGGTTCATCGAGAACGTACAATGTTTTGCCCGTGCTTACTTTGCTTAGCTCCGTTGCTAATTTTACCCTTTGAGCTTCACCGCCGGACAGTGTAGTAGCTTGCTGGCCTAATTTTACGTATCCCAGCCCGACATCGTTCAGTGATTTCACTTTTCGTTTTATACGGGGTAAATCTTTAAAAAATTCCAATGATTCTTCAACCGTCATCTCCAAAACTTCGGAAATATTTTTTCTTTTGTAAAAAATTTCGAGGGTTTCGTGATTATATCTTTTACCATTACATATTTCACACTTTACATAAACATTGGGTAAAAAGTTCATTTCGATTTTTTTAAGACCATCACCTTGGCATTCTTCACATCTTCCGCTTTTTACATTAAAACTAAACCTACCCGGTTTATAACCTCTAATTTGGGATTCGGGCAGCTGCGCGAATAAATCACGAATAAATGTAAAAACTCCGGTGTATGTTGCCGGATTCGAGCGGGGTGTTCTTCCGATTGGTGATTGATCAATTTCAATTATTTTATCGATGTTTTCCAATCCGCTAACTTCATCAAAAGGAAGAGGAACCACTTTCGATTGGAAAAATTTCTTCATCAATATTTTTACTAAAGTCTCATTTATCAGCGAAGATTTTCCCGAACCGCTTACACCGGTGATTACGTTTAATTTTCCGAGTTGAATTTCTAAATCAACATTTTTGAGATTGTTACCTGAAGCATTAGTTATACGAATAGAATTACCATTCCCCTCCCTTCTTTGAATTGGAATTTCGATTCTTTTTATATCATGCAAATAATCAACCGTGAGTGTATTAAAACCATTTGCTTTTGATAATAACTCCGAAGTAAGACCTTGAAAACAAACCTCGCCGCCATGTTCCCCGGCGCGAGGTCCCAGATCAACAATGAAATCCGAATTTTCAATCGTTTCACGGTCGTGTTCAACAACCAAAACTGTGTTACCTAAATCCCTCAAGTTTTTTAACGAATCGATAAGTTTAATATTGTCATTTTGATGCAGTCCGATACTCGGTTCATCCAAAACATATAAAACCCCTGATAATTGAGACCCAATTTGAGTTGCCAAACGAATTCGTTGCGATTCACCGCCGGAAAGTGTCCGTGCCGATCGACCAAGAGTCAGATAATCCAAACCCACATTTAGTAAAAATCCGAGACGCGAATTTATTTCTTTTAGAATCTGTTCCGCAATAAATGAGTCACGCTCATCAAGTTTCAATTCATCAAAAAACCGGGAAGCTTTTTCAATGGAAAGTGAAGTAACTTCATAAATATTTTTTCCACCAAACTTTACCGCCATCGATTCCTTCCGGAGCCGCCCCCCTTTGCATGATGAACATGTAAGAGTGTTCATGTAAGCTTCAGCCCAATCTCTTATTTTATTTGAAGAAGTGTTTTCGTAGTAATGAAAAATATAACTCAAAACTCCGGTGAATTTATGCTTATAAACCACAGATTTACCGCCGCCATAGGTATACGTAAAAGGAATTTTTTCCTCGCTGCCATTGAGTAAAATATCCTTCTGATTTTTATCTAATTTTTTCAACGGTGTATCAAAGTCAAAACCCAATGTTGAGGCTACACCCTCGAGTTGATTAAAAAACCAAATTCCACGGGGTTTGCCGATCGCGTCTATTCCTCCTTCATTAATCGTTTTATCCCAATCAGGTATTATCAAATTAATATCGAGTTCCTTTTTCGCACCAAGTCCATCGCAATCTGGGCATGAGCCGTATGGTGAATTGAAAGAGAAAGAATTCGGCGCTAATTCCTGAAAACTTATTCCACAATGAGAGCAAGCAAAGTCACGACTTAGAATTGTATCAGATTTTGAATCGTGAATAATTACACTGCCATTTCCATAATTCAATGCAACTTCAACTGATTCGCTAAGTCTTGTCCGGTACTTATTCTCAACTGTCATGCGATCGACAACTATTTCTATATCGTGAATTTTGTATCGATCAACTTTAAATCCTGATGTCAGCTCATGTATCTCATCATCAACTCTAACACGGATAAATCCATCTTTCAAAATATCATCGAACAGTTCTCTATAATGTCCCTTGCGACCTCTAATTACGGGAGCTAATATTTGAATTTTTTTGCTTCTGTAGTTCTCTAAGATTGTATCGATAATTTGTTCCGAAGACTGCTTTTTGATGCTTCGACCGCAATTATAACAATGCGGTTTGCCAACCCTCGCGAATAAAAGCCTTAGGTAATCGTATATTTCAGTTACGGTTCCTACTGTTGAACGCGGGTTTCCCGAAGTAGATTTCTGCTCAATTGATATTGCGGGGCTTAGTCCTTCAATTAAATCTACATCCGGTTTTTCCAGCAAATTCAAAAACTGTCTTGCATACGCTGAAATTGATTCAATATACCGCCGCTGACCTTCTGCGTAAATTGTATCAAACGCGAGAGAAGATTTTCCGGAGCCGGATAAACCCGTTATCACGACGAAAGAATCGCGTGGAATTTCGAGATCAATATCCTTAAGATTATGTTCTCTGGCCCCTTTTATAATTATTTTGTTTTCCAAGTCTTATGCTTTAGTTTTATTTAAGGACAATCTTTAGTTTAGTCACTGCCAACATCAAAATCAATTTTATTGAGTGTAAAAATTGAGCAATGAAGTAGAGATAAAAACAATCAGATCAGATTCTGAATTCCATTTTAAAGAAAAAGGTTCAGAATTTATCGGCTTAGCCTACAATTTTGACTCGGAATCCGACATACAACAAAAACTGAACGAATTAAAAAAAAATCACTACAATGCAACTCATCATTGTTTCGCGTACAAATTAAAAACCGGTGAATTCAAATATTCCGATGACGGAGAACCCAAGGGAAGTGCCGGAATCAGATTATTTAACGCAATAAATCACTTTGATTTGAATGACCTACTAATTGTTGTTATTCGATATTATGGCGGGACTAAGTTGGGCGTGGGTCCGTTAGGAAAAGCCTACTATCATGCGGCGGAAGGCTGTATTAAAAATTCCCGTTTCGTAAAAATGAAAAAATATGTCTCATTGTTCATTAATTATGAATTTGCACATACGAGTTTACTGCACAGAAGTTTATCGAATTTTGACACAAAAATAATCAGCGAGGATTTTACACTTAAACCAAAGATGGAGGTTTTAATCTTCACCGAAGAAGAATTACACTTGAAGCAATTATTGTCAGAACAAAGTAACGGTTCAATTCATTTCGATGAATCGAACCGTTCTTTATGGTTAAAATCTACCTAGACTTTACAGCTATCTGATGTTCGATGGTAGCTTTGCCGCATTCAAAACCACTATCATCAATTGCGGTCAGCTTTACAAAGTATAATCCGGCTTTAAGATATTTGTGATACACCTTTTCGCCAAAACCTTTTTCACCATCTCCAAAATCCCAGACAAATGTTAAAGGATCACCATCAGGATCAGAGGATCGGGAGGCATCAAATAATACCTGATCGTAGGCACCTCCCGTATAGACTTCCGAATTAAAGTCCGATACCGCGATTGGAGTAGAATTAACTACAACTTTTATATCGGAGGAAGAAGCGTTACAATCAGAATTCGAATTGTCCCAAACCGTAACTTTTGCATCGTAAATCCCTGGTTCAGAATATTGATGAGTTGTTATCTCACCCTCACCTTTATTTCCATCTCCAAAATCCCATTCAATTTTAGTAATCTCACCATCATAATCTATTGAGCCGGAAGCGTTGAATTGGATAATCGAATGGGGACAAACTTCAATCAATGGATCTGTTAAAATAACCGGGGCTTGGTTCACTTTTATCGATTTTGAAAATCTGGTTTTACTTTTCAGCATATTTCCGCTATCATCAGTAGTCAAACTCACCATATATTCGCCCGTGTTCGAAAATGTATGTTTAACAGTTTGACCTTCTATTGTTGTACCATCTCCAAATTTCCATACAAATTTATAATCTGAATTTATCGAAGAACCGGAAGCAGAAAATTCCACTTCTTCATCAACGCAGACTTCATTTTTACTTAAGATAGAAATAACTTCTGGCTCTAGAACCATTACATTCAAAGTATCTAAATCAAAATTATTTCCGAGATCAGTATCATCAATAACTTTTAGAATTACCGGATAACTGCCTTTTGCGCGATATCGATGTTTAACTTCCACACCAAAATCGGACGATCCGTCGCCAAAATTCCATTCATAATTAGTAATAGATCCATCTGAATCCGTAGATTCTGAGGCATTAAAAACAACTTGCTCATCAATACTGACAACTCGATCATTGCCCGCGTTAGCAATCGGTTTTCCGTTCACAATTATAAAATCTTGAAATGGAACCGTTGAACATTCTGCTTTGGAGTCTGTTTCGATTGTTAAACCGACAAAATATTTTCCCGGTTCTGTGTAAACATGATCTACTTCTTTACCATTTCCTTTGGAATCATCTCCAAAGGTCCAATTGTATTCGATAATACTTGCTCCTTCTCCTGAGGATGAGGAGGCGTCAAAGGTTACAACTTCACCAACTTCAACAAATCTTTTGTAATCGAAATCTGCTTTTCCGGCTTTCTGAACCGTAACTATTACCTCATCTTTATCAGTATTGTCACAATCGCCGACCAGATCACCGGTAATTGTTAATAGAATTCTGTATGTCCCGGGTTCGGTGTAAACATGTGTCGGACTCACACCGCCGCCCGTATTTCCGTCTCCGAAATCCCAAGTATAACTATTTACTACTCCGTCAAAATCTCTGGATTTCGATCCGTTAAACTGAACGAGAGAATTCGCGCAGACTACTTGATCTTCGCCCGCATCAGCTACCGGCGACTCTGCGACAATTACAACCATCTGATCCATATCAGAATTGCATTCCAGTCCCGAATCATCTTTAATGCTAAGAGTTACTTGAAAAACTCCTCCGACATCATAAACTTTAGTAGGATTTAGCCCTTCAGCCTTCGTTCCATCACCAAAATCCCAATAATATTTTATTAAGCCACCTTCCGGATCGGAGGAAGCTCCTCCGTCAAATAAAACAACATCCCCGGCACAAATCGTTCTATCATCACCCGCATTCGCGATAGGCGGTTCATTTATGGTTACAGCAATCGAATAGGAATGAGTTGAATTGGGCAATCCCTTGTTATCATCGACCGTTAAAATTACGGGGAACGTTCCGCTATTTTTGTAGGTGTGTGAAACATTTATGCCCGTTGCTCCCTGTTCTCCATCACCAAAATCCCAAGTATAAATCAGCGCGTCGCCATCCGCATCAACGGATTTGGAACCATCGAAGAAAATTACCGGGGAACATGAAAGGATGTTTTCACCGATAACAGCTTGAGGACGATTATTTACAAAAATCGTTAATTCATCGTCAGCATAGGGATTTTCAGCTCCACTATTATCAAATACCTTTAATTTTGCTGTATATATACCTGGTGCTTCAAAGCTTCGTTTCATCGACGCTGATTTTGAAGTGTATAACTCATCGCTAAAACTCCACTCGAAAGAAGTAACCTCATTGTCAGAATCGTAGGAGTTTGAGCCATCAAATATTACTTCCATACCGGGCGCTGTAATAATATCGTTGCCTGCTATAGCTACCGGTGGGGCATTCACGTTCACAGTGAGATAATCGAAATCTGTTGCAGAGTTGTGACCGCTGTTATCCGCAACTTTTAATCCAACAAGATAAATTCCCGGATCCTTGTAAGAATGGCTGACACTAGAACCGGTTCCGGTTTCTCCATCACCAAAATCCCATTCAACGATTTCAATATTTCCATCTGAGTCAACAGAACCCGAACCATCAAAATCTATGGATTGACCCGGCATCGCAATTCTATCTAAGCCGGCATTTGCAACCGGTGGAGCATTTACTATTACCATCATTTGGTTTGAAGTCGTTTGAGTGGATGTTTTTGAATCATCTGTAACCGATAATTTGACATTGTAAGTTCCAGGTAAATTGTATGTATGTAATGGTTTTGGCTCACTACTTGTTTGACCATCCCCAAACTCCCACAGATAAGCCACAATTTCGCCATCTTCGTCTGAAGATTTTGAGCCGTCAAACTGAACAACACTTTGTGAAACATACATATCTTCTCCCGGGACTGAAATAGGCGGGAAATTTACAACGACAGTTAACTCATCCGAGGATTTATCCGAAATCGATTTTGAATCATCAGTAACAGTAAGTTCTACAATGTATTTACCAGGTTTTTCATAAGCATGAGATACAGCAACACCCGAAGATTGATTTCCATCTCCAAAATCCCAATCGTAGCCAATCAGTTTAGTATCATCGGTAGAATTCGATCCGTTAAAAGAAACCGATTCACCAACGGCGACAACTCTGTCATTCCCGGCAAATGCTTTTGGCCTGTCATTCACATATACCGTCAACCTATCGCTGGCGCTTTGATTACTAACTCCACTATTATCATAAACAGTAAGCTGTACATTATAATAACCGGGCGAGGAATATTTGTGAGTTGTGATTTCACCGGTACCGCTCGATCCATCCCCAAAATCCCATTCATAATTAATAAGTTCACCGTCGCTATCAGAACTTCTGCTTCCATTAAATGTTAATTCTTCATTCACAGAACCAATTATATCATCGCCAACATCAACAGATGGTTGAGCATTTACCCAAACATTTATTTGATCTGTATCAAAATTACATGGACTGTCGGAATCATCTTCAACACGCAAAGTGACTTTATAATTGCCGGTATTTTGATAAATATGATTTACAGTAAGCCCTTCTTTCTTGGTTCCCTCTCCAAAATCCCAAACATAATTTATTACCGAACCGTCGACATCTTTAGAATTTATGCCGGAAAATTCCACTATGGCACCGGGTGCAATAGTCAAATCATTCCCAGCATCAGCTTGAGGAGGATTGTTAAGTTTTACACTAAAATTGAATAATGAACTGTTTCCAACTTGACCGGAGCCATCACGTACGATAAGTTCAATTTGATAATCTTTTAATTCCGGATATGTGTGCGCGATACGAACACCCTCGCCGGTTGAACCGTCACCAAATTTCCAATAGAAATCCAAAGCATCATCATCTCTATCACTTGAATTTGAGGCATCAAAAACGACTGTGTAACAATCGGATAATATTTTGCCAGATGCGCTTGGAATCGGTCTGTTATTTGGTTTATGAATGTAAATTGGATGCTTTACGGGTATGAGAGATTTATTTTGATCGGTTAAATAAAAAGTGGCATCGTTAGGGATTTCGTTCCCACCTTCAAATATAAGTGCATTAATGTTGTTCTTTTCATTGTTTTGAATTTCAACCGTTCCTTCAAGCCATTCATCTTGACGTGATGAAGGAATAGCTAAATTTGATCTGAAAGGTGTAACTACATTTAAATTTGCGGATGCCAAATCGAAATTATGAACTGTCACAGCGTCAATATTTTCGTTTACAAAAAATCTAAGCTCAGCATAAATCCCTTTATTTGGAAGGCGAATGGATGGATAGAAACTGAATATTTCCGAGTTATTCGGCAGAATATTCTTCTTTTCATCCGTTGAAATCGTCAGATCAAAAATATTTGCGTCATCCCCTGAAATCCCTTCAACTATTAATTTGAAGTAACTGAATCCATCTATTGATTCCCCATCAGGAGCTTTCAGCGTTTGGAAATTGTACCACTTATTATCTTTAAACGGATCATTGCCAAATTCTTCGGTTTTAATGAGTTTACCGGAAGTTTTCATTTCGGTAATTAAAGATGTATCACCGAAAATTTTGGAATAAGTGCCTGCCCCGCCGTAGAGTGAAAACCTGGTGCGAGAATCAAAATCGCCAAATCGCGTATCGTTTCTGTCACCCACATCGGCATCATAGATTCTAACAAAAAAACTATCGGCCAATTCGGTGGGGACCTTAAAAAATATTATTTGATAGTGATCGTTATCTCCTTCTTTCGTAGCAGCGGAGGGACCGTAAGTTACAAATTTCACGCTTTCTTGAGCAAAAATTGATACTGCAAGAAAAAGTAGGCTTAATAAAATGAATCGCTTCATGTTTCCCTTAAGTTTAATTCAAGATATAAGTTTCTTGATTTTTGTATTTATCAATCAAGGTAATTGATTTGATTTTGTATAATCCTTTAATATCCGGTACAGAAATAATTGCGCGATAGTACACTCCTTCCGGCTCCAATTTTGCCGTACTTCTTATCGTTTTTGTACCGTCGAACAATTCGAAATGTGCAATTTTATCGATTTGGGAATCATCTGAAGCAAGAAATTTCAATTCAATATTCGATCCTTCCGATTTCATTTTAATACTTTTATAATCCAGCACCGGAGGAGCATTGTCAAAAACAACGTTTTTACTTACGACAGTTGTGTTATCAAATTTATCGGTAGCGACAATGAGTATTGGATTTATTCCTTTTTTAAGGCTGAGATTAAAATTAAATTTATTCTCGATCAGCGATACTTCTTCATTATTAATCTTCAAGTTTGAATTTTCATTTAGTTCGCCATAAATCTTGAAAACATTTTCTTTAATAGATTCGGGCCAATCATTATAGAACTCAAAAATTGGCGGTGATTTATCGACAGTAACTAAGATTTCCTCTTCTTTAATATCTCCTGCCGGTGTTAATACGCTAACGTTAAATTTATTTTCGCCCTTTTCGAGCGGAGCGGCTACAGAAAATAATCCTTTGGCTGAGTCGCTAATCGCTGAGGAAGTGAAATTTGTAGATTGTGATTTTAACTTCACGCTTGATGCGGGAACAGTTGATCCCGAATAATTAAACCCACCGCCTCGTGAAATAATCTTATTATCACTTGACTTCTGAATATTTGAAGAAGAAAACTGAACATCTTGTTTCGGAATATAAATCACTGATCGTTTTTGAAGATTTTCATTTCCGGCTAAATCCTTAACAGAAATCAAATATTCATTTATTCCCGGCTCAAGACTTAAGCTGTAATTAAAATCCCCAATATTACCTATTTGTACATTTTTATCATTTATTTTTAATTCTGAGTCATTCTCAACTTCGCCAATAATTTTTATTTCACTTTCTCGTACTATCTCCCTCTCCTTTGGGTAATTGATATAAAGGAACGGCATACTTTCGTCGGTTAAAATTTTAATTAACCGGCTTTCACTTTTAACTCCGGGAAATCCATAACCATCAATTGCCGCCACTCTCCAATAATATACCCCATCCACAATCGTACTTTGGAAAGTGTAACTTGTGTCACGAATATTCGATCGACTGAGAACAATTTGCTGAAAATTGGATTTTTCGTAAGCTAGTTCCAACCAATATGAAACAGCTCCTTCCATTTTATTCCACTTAAAAGTGACGCTCCTCGATTTGTTCGTTTTATATGCAGTGGCATTATCTTGGGGAGAGCTTATCAGTACGGCCGGAAGTAAATCCTCAGGATTGATCGGACCGCCAAATCGACCGACCATTGTTCCTTTATTTTGCCCAAGCATTACAGTCTTTCCGCCGGCCTGGACAGTAATTTCACCTTCGTCATAATTTGCAAATCTTACATCGTCCCCTTTTTTATCTACCCAAAAGTTGTTTGAATTTATATCTGTTTGAACACCTTTTACCTCGATATCCATTTTTTTTCGCTTGGTTCCGGCAAGAAGCGCATAGATGTCACCTTCCACAAGACTAACACTCGACTCCTGTTTACTTTCAAGGACGTTATATCTCATTTTTTGAATTACAGCTTGAGAATTTTCATTTATTCTTAAACGACTTTCATCTCTGAATAATATTTCTGCATAAGAATCCGATAATGTTCGTACTCTTTGTTTTTCGGAAAGGGTTGCATACAATGGGGTTTCTTGCCAGAGTAGATCGACATCAGTTCGGGATTCAACATCGCCCTTTCTGTCATTTAAAACAGCTTCTATGCTAACATCATTTTTCTCAAGACTTTCTGAATAAGCCTCCTCAGCACTTGATTGGGCTTGCTTCGAATATGAAATTGATTCGGTCCAATTACTTATTTTTTTCATCATCAGTGATTGATTTTGCATATCAATAGCGGTGGCGATTAGTATCGGGGAAAAAAGTTTTGCACCGGCTTTATTGGCTTTGGTGATATATTCTTTTGATTTTATGATCTCCTTTTCGGCCTCACTGATTTGTTTTGAAGGAATGATAATTTTCATTCCAGGTTTAATATCAGTAACACTACTTAAGTTATTTGCTTTTAATATTTCTTCCCAAAGATTAGAATTACCCAAATACTGTTTTGCAAGAATTCGAATATTATCTCCTTTCTTAAAAGTATATTCCAATCCATTACTTTGTGCAAAAACGAATAAAATTGGGAAAATCAAAAATGGGATACAATATCTTATTCTTCGCAATTATTTCCTCGAGTTTTGAGCATTTTTAATACCAAAAAAAATCATCTAATCAAATTTAAAAAACAACATCAGCCTTTTGGTGTAATCACAATTTAGTCTTTAATATCAATCACAGAATAGACTTGAATTGGTTTTTCTTTCCCCTTAACGGGAATGGGCACTAATTTTTCAATAGTAAAATGATTTATATTTTTTATCTGGTCATACGAATTTTGAGAGATTATAGTCTGATAAGATTTAGCTGCAGAACATAATCTCGCTCCTAAATTAACATTATCACCCAAAATTGTAAAGTCCATACGATCTTCGCTGCCCATTGCTCCCATAACCATGTCACCGGTATTAATACCGATACCAACTCCAATTTTCCATTCGGGTTTGTCTTCATTCAATTCCGCTATTTTTTTCTGAATTTCGACGGCCGCTCTCATCGCATTTTCAACCATATCGTCATCTTTAAACACAGCAACAAGTTCATCTCCAACGTATTTATCAATATCGCCGTGATATTTTTTAACGATGTTCGCCTGGTGTCTCAGATAAGTATTTAACATTTCGATTACCACTTCCGGTTCAACCTTCTCGGAAAATGCTGTAAATCCCCTAATATCAGAAAAGAAAACAGTTGCGTTTCTTCGCTCTCCCCCTAATTTCATCCCGCCTTCTTTCGCGATCTTGATTGCATCCATTGTGCTGCCTGAAACAAACTTCTGTAATTCAAACCTTTCACGCAAGCCCTCGATCATACCGTTCATCCTATCACCGAGGTCTTTAATTTCATCCTTTGATTTAATTTCCCCAACACGAATGTTAAAATCTCCGGTTCCAACTTTTTCCGCTACGCGTCCAATCATTAAAATCGGTTTACTTATTCTTTGAGAAAGAAGAAAAGCGCCTAGAATGGCCAGTGTTAAACCGATAACAACCCATAAAATTAAAGAGTTGAACATTTCAGCAACAGCAAGATATGCGTCCGCTTCGGTACGTTCAGAAATTACTGCCCAGTCGAAATAAACCGGGAAAGAATATGAACCTAGCATTGCCGTTCCATCTGGTCTGATGTAGGGCTCAATACCAATCGGTCTGGAGCCGGATTCAAGAATATTTACAGCTGTATTTACAATTTGATAATCCATCAATTCGACGCGATCTTTATCAAATATTTTCCTACCATTTCTATCAACTAAACTGATTTCACCCGTTTTAGTAAACGGATGGTTAACAATTCTTTCTTTCAATCGATTTAAATTTATAATTGCCGATAAGACTGCTGAACGACCTTGAATTTTATTTTCGAGGGGAATTATTAAACTAATCACCCATAAATCAGCTTCAGTAATGAAATTCAACTTCCCAATGGAATCATTTGATTTCCCAAAATACTCGGCAATTTGTTTGGTGTCTTTTTTTAGTACGTTGAGTGCATTCAGACCGGCATTTTCGATTAAATTTTTAATACTATCCTGCATAATAATTACGGGCTCGGATAATCCTTCAACGGTAAGTTGAATAGCAATAATATCGACTACTTCCTTGGTGGAAGTTAACAACGATACTTTTTCAGCGACACCCAAGTTTTCGTCATCAATAGCATTTTTTATCAACAACAAAGGTGCTCGCCATGTATCGATATATAAATCATCAATTTCTTTAGAAAGCTGCGAGGCTGTTACTCGTAATTCATCATTTGCAGCACTTTTGAGTTCATCCTGGGTAATTGTTATCATTCTATCGCCAGCCACACCAAGAGGAATAATTGCAAGCAGAACCGATAGAAGTATGATTTTTACTTTTAAGGATAGTTTCGGCATTTTTGCATCCTAAAAATTATTAAAAATAAATTGCTTGAATGACGCTACAAATGAAGAACTGAAAGCCGGTCATTCTTCACAATATTAACAGTAGAATAATCAAAATAATTAATGATTTCTTTTATTGCTACGATAAGACGAATTTAATTCTTTTTTTTCGAAATTGGGGAATCTTTCATAAAAAATACGTGTTATCTTAATAAATCTTGCTAAAACTTGACAAAAAGTACTTATTTACTTAATTTCTATATAGGATAAATAACTCCAGAATTATTATTTTCACATTTATAATGGGACTGAAAAAATGATTTACACTAAAACCGGCGAATATGCGATCAGAGCGATATTATTTTTGGCCCGACAACCAAAAGAGGCTTTGATTATGTCCTCAGAAATTGCGAAAAGTGAAGATATTCCCGCACATTACCTTGCCAAAATATTACAAAGAATGGCGAAATATGGTTACGTCGATTCTTTTAAAGGTCGAGGCGGCGGATTTAAAATTACCGAATTGGCTAAAAAAAGTTCAATTTTGGAAATTGTTGAACGTGTCGAAGGTCCGGTAATCAATCTTAAATGTGTTACAGGATTGAAAGAGTGTTCAGATGAGAGTCCATGTCCTCTTCATGAAGAATGGGCCGAACTCAGAAATCGAATTTACAATCTTATTTCAAGTAAATCTGTTTATGAGGTTGCTGAAAAATACTCGGAAACTTTAAAACGAGCTAAATAGCCCGCATCATTTGCGGGCATTTGCCTTCTGTTTTTCATTATTCAGAAACATTTTCACCCAGCTTAAATCATCACATAAGCCGGTCAGATTTGCCATTCCTTTGTGAGTCATTTCCATATATTTTTCTTCAAAGATATTTCGATAGAATTCATCTGAATAGGATAGAATATTTTTCAAACCAGATTTTATTTTTTCTAATCCCATGTGGTATTCACCGGTAACTTTTTCAAAGTATTCTGCATCGATTGAATTATCCTTGTTTCTAATTATTCTTAGCAGACCTTGAAGAAATTTGGCGTTAAAAACCAATTTTTCGAATTCTTGCTCCAATCCATTATTAATTACAATCGCAGATATTCTTGTTAAATCTTCTTTATTACTTATGGAATTTTTAGAAAATTCAGAAACTTTTGATACAAATTCAGAGGCATCATTACTGTTCATAAAAAATTTGCCCTTTCTCCGTTTAACGAATTACAACAAGTTTTCCTTCAAAACTCTCATTTCCAATTTGGAACCGATATAGATAAACCCCGGAACCAATTTTAGTACCCGAATTATTCAATCCATTCCATAGAATAAGGTGCGTTCCGCTTTCTAAACCGGATTTCGCGAAGCGCCAAACACTTTGCCCTAAGAGATTAAATATTTCTCCCGAAATAGAAGATTCATTTTTCAAATTTACTTCAAACTTCGCGTTGGTGTATATACTTGGCATAAATGGATTTGGGAATACATTCGAAACTGAATTGACAGTAATTGTGTCATCTTGAGGATATTCTTCTTCGGTAGTACTCAATAAGTTATAAATGATTTTTTTACCGTAAATAAATCTGTAATAACCGGTTTTAGGCTCGGTTTGTATTTCTTGCGCGTCATTAAGATAATTTATCCGAAAACTTATTGAATCACCCCCTTGAAACTGTGGGAATGTAAAGGAGTAGCTATTATCAGACATAATGGTCATTTTTTTATTATTCTCAACTACGCCATTTATGCTATAAATGATTTCCACCGATTCACTTTCAATTTGATCGTGGTTTTCGAATCTTTTATTAAGCTTAAATTCATTGCCAATTTTTTCGAGATTGGGATATGCAATGGCCTTCATAGCAGAAACATTTCCATAACCGTAATCGTTATCCGGATTATTTACCCGATCACCAGATTCTAATAAAATAGCTCTTGCTTGCTGATTATTTAAATGTGGAAATGCTTCGTAAAGTAAAGCTGCAACACCTGCAGCAATCGGAGCCGAAAGTGATGTTCCATTTCCTTGTATAATTCCACTGGCGGGATTCAATCCAACAACGGAACTTCCCATAGCCATAATATCCGGCTTTATTCTTCCATCAGCCGTCGGACCTCTTCCACTGAATCCGGTAACTTCTCCATTAGAGTTAACCGCGCCTATAGCGAGAGTGTTAAAACCGTCCGCAGGAGCGGTGATAATTTTCCAAGCATCGTCACCCTCGTTTCCGGCAGAAGAAATAGTTAAAACTCCGAACCGGAATGCTAATTCCGCCGCTTGAGTTACGATTGTTGTTTTTCCATCCATTTCGGATATTAGATAAGATATTTGGTCCGCGTCAAATTCGCTATATCCAAGCGATGAAGAAATAATATCAACACCAAGAGCCTCCATCCATTCGAGAGCTGCGGCGTAATTGTCTTCTTCAGTATGCGTTTCAGTAGGGATATATTCGGTTTTGGCCAATAAAAAATCAGAATTATACGCGGCACCGATAACTTCGGATTTTAGCTGTGAACCAATAACGGATAATACGAATGTTCCATGATCATGTTGATTCGAATGATCTTCATCTTCATTTTCTGTTATTAGATCGTTAAATACAAAATCCCGTTCGTATAAGACTTTCACACCCTGCAGTCCGCTATTATTTTTCCATTTGAATCCGGTGTCTAATAACCCGATCCGAACATTTTCACCGGTGAATCCCATTGCATGAACTTGTGGGATATCAGATAATAAGAGTTGTTTTTCGGAGAGTCCATAATCGAGCGAATCACTTTGAGCCGATTTAATAGGACGATTGGCTATCGGATACAATTTTGAAATCTTTGGTTCTTTTTGGACAAACTTTCGTACGGGTTCGATTTTCTTTATAAAACTAAAACTACTAAGCTGTTGAATATTTTCATCGGTTAAAAAGGCTGAAATAGCGTTAAACCATTTTAGTTCATAAATTACTTCAATTCCAAGTGAGCTTATATTATCAACATATTTTTTATTTATAGGAAGGTCTTCGTAAAGAATAAAATTATCCTCGCCCAAAACTTTTTTTCGGCGATCAATACTTTCTTTTGAAAGTGACTCAAACGCCATTTGATAAATTGAAGAGGATTTTTCTAATGATTGACTTTCGGAAACTCCTTTATCGGCAAAAAAAATCAAATATTTCGATTGCGCAAATAGAGAAGGTGAAAAGAAGAGCAGAAATAATACAATAACGGTGATTTTTTTCATTTCGATTTTTAATTCAAAAGAAAAGGAAAAGTGTGAAATAATCCAATGAAAATATTAATGCACGAGTTTGGCTAAACGATCTATTCGAACCGAACTTAGAAGTTTGACGAAGTCAGTCATCGGAATACTTGGATCCCATGACCAATATATAAAAAATGCTTCTCCGATTACGAGGTCTCTGGGCACCAATCCCCAAAACCTGCTATCCAAACTGTTGTCGCGGTTATCCCCCATCATAAAGTAATAATCTTTTTGTACTGTATAATTTGAGACTTCTTTACCATCAATAAATATTGTTGAATCTTCAATTGTAACAACCCTTTTTCCAAATTCGCGGTCAATAATAGTACGCCAGCCTTCAATATTATCCAAATTGAGTTCCAGAATATCGCCTTCTTTTGGTATTACTAAAGGGCCGTAATTATCCCGATTCCAAGATTTACCCTTTGGAAAAATGTTAGGATCAGAATAACCAACAGGCATCACAGCCGGCTGACGATATTGGATATGCGTTGGTATTCGCATTTCTTCGCCATTTATAAAAACAACTTTACCGGTCATTGAAATTGTGTCACCGGGAGTTCCGATGCATCTTTTAACATAATTTTGGATTTCTTCGGAGTACATATCATCACGATAGCCGGGGAATTCAAAAACTACAATATCACCCCGTTCAGGGTCTGCAAATGCAGGAAGTTGAAAATATGGAAGTGAAATATTCGTAAAGGGAATATTTCTGGGGGAAGATGAGCCATAAATAAACTTGTTTACAAAAAGAAAATCACCAACAAGAATTGTATTTTCCATTGAAGGAGTTGGAACTCGCGAAGTTTCAATTAAAAATGATTTAATAAGAAGAGCAGCAATTGCAGCAAAAAAAAGATTTTTGAAAAATTCGAGAATCTTTTCTTGAGGAGTTTTAACTGTCGGACGATTTCGTTTTGTTTTATTTTCGTTACTCATTTTGCCTCTAATTTAATCCTCTAACTGAAGAACAGCTAAAAATGCCTCTTGCGGAATTTCAACATTTCCCACTTGTTTCATCCGTTTTTTACCTTCTTTTTGCTTTTCGAGAAGTTTTCTCTTTCGGGTAATATCACCACCGTAACATTTAGCCAATACATTTTTACGCATTGCTTTTATTGTAGTTCGCGCAATTACTTTTGTTCCAATAGATGCCTGAACAGCGATCTCAAACATTTGACGCGGAATCAATTCTTTCAGTTTCGAGCTAACTTTTTTGCCATATTCATAAGCTTTAGAACGATGCACAATAACGGATAACGCATCAACCGGTTCGCCATTTAACATTACATCAAGTTTAACCAAGTCTGATTCTCTGTAACCAATAAATTCGTAATCAAACGAAGCGTATCCTCTCGAAATGGATTTTAGTTTATCATAAAAATCAAAAATTATTTCAGAAAGTGGGAGTTCGAATTGTAAATCGGCTCTCGTCGGATCTATATAATGCGTGTTTTTGTACGTCCCTCTCTTTTCCATCGCAAGCGTCATTACACTTCCGACATACTCCGAGGGTGTTACAATTTGTGCTTTGATATACGGTTCTTCAACGTAATCTATCTTTGCCGCATCCGGCATTTCGGAAGGATTATCGACAATTAATTTCTCACCGGTTTTAGTAAAAACGTAGTATTCAACGTTGGGGAGTGTTGTTACAATCGATTGATCATATTCCCGTTCCAATCTCTCTTGGATAATCTCCATATGGAGCATACCTAAAAATCCGCAGCGAAAACCAAAACCGAGCGCAAGTGAAGTTTCAGGTTGGAAAGTGAGAGCGGCATCATTTAATCGAAGTTTTTCTATCGCCTCGCGTAAATCCTCGTAGTCTTCTGAAGATGTAGGATATAATCCGCTGAAAACCATCGGTTTAATTTCCTTGTAACCGGGTAATGCTTTGGGTGCACCATTCTTAAAATGAGTAACTGTATCACCCACTTTTGTTTCATGTACATCCTTCACATTTGCGATTAAATAACCGACATTCCCGGCACGCAGTTCTTTTGTCCGAATTTTTCGAAGGCCTAAAATACCCACCTCTTCAGCTTGGTATTTAATTCCGCTCGCAAAAAACTTAAGATCACTTTTTTCGGTAAGAACTCCGTTAAAAACTCGGATGTAAGCAACAGCGCCGCGATACGCATCAAAAACTGAATCAAAAATTAATGCCTGAAGCGGCTCTTCATCACTACCTTTTGGGGCAGGAACTTTATTTACGATAGCCTCAAGAATTTCAGGAATTCCCCGCCTATCCTTGGCACTTGCTAAAATAATCTCATCTTCTTCACATCCCAAAAGATCAATTATTTGTCCCTTCACTGCATCGACCATTGCCGAAGGAAGGTCAATTTTATTTATAACCGGAATGATTTCCAGTCCGGCATCAATTGCCAAATAAAGATTGCTGATAGTCTGCGCTTCCACTCCCTGCGCCGCATCAACAACAAGAAGAGCGCCTTCACATGCTGCAAGCGAGCGTGATACTTCGTATGAAAAATCAACATGGCCAGGCGTATCGATCAAATTAAATGTGTATTGATCACCGGCATTCGATTTATATCGCATTTGAATCGCGTGCGATTTAATTGTAATTCCCCGCTCACGTTCAAGGTCCATATCATCCAATAATTGAGATTTGGCTTCCCTTTCGGTAACTGTGCCTGTTGATTCCAATAATCCATCTGCAATTGTGGATTTACCGTGATCAATGTGAGCGACTATGCAAAAATTTCTTATTTTATTCATTTTTCTCAAAAAATAACAAGCGTGAAATATACGTAAGGGTGGTTCGAATATCAATTTACTTTATATCGGACTCAATATAACTTTTACTCGATACTATTGTATAAGTTTCTGTGCCGACGCTAAAAAGGCAGTTCAATAATTACTACATTTGTTATTAAATAATTGATTTTTATGAAGACACTACTACTTACATTTTTACTTAGCTCCTTTATTTTTGCCCAAGAAGCAAAATTTGGCGTTCTTTTCGGATTAAACATTTCCGGTCCGCAAATATCCAACGAAGCGGATTCAGTTTTATTAAAGGCGCTTTCAAATGAGAGAATCAATCAAAATGTGATCATGGGAAATTTCACTGAGAGCGGTACCAAATCACAGTTTGAGGAGGCCTCAATTGTTTTTGACGGTTTTGGTGTTCCTCCACTTCTGTTAGCCGGTCAAAACGAGGTGAACTACAATAAAGCAGGAAAAAGCCATTTCTATGAAAATTTTGGAGATTACAATTTTATAAAAAAGGTTGGCCAATACCGGTTAATCGGGATTTCGTCTTCCTCTCGGGTTACTGAACTTGGTTTTATACCAATTGAGTCTATACAATGGCTGAAAAAAGAACTTCTTTCTATCAGCAAAAATGAAAAAATAATTTTATTCACAAATTTTCAATTTGCTCAACACCCTTATAACAACGAAAATTTACTGGAGTCTTTAAATGGATTTGATGTCCGGGCTATAATCTCCGTTCGAAATCCTTACATTGATTCGGATAAAGAAGCTAAAAATTTAAATCAGATCGTATTTAACAATACATCTTCACCTTTTTATAAAGAGATAAAAATATTTGAGAATGAAATAAAAGTTTATGAAAATAACGATTCCATAATTTTTCCAAGTGCGCAAAATATTTTTGAATTTTCTCCAAGTAACTCGCCGTCATTTAAAGACCGTTCAGTTTCAATCGAAAAGAAATTATCTCTAAAGCAAACTATTCATTCAGAACCGTTGATCTATGGAGATAAATTACTTCTTTACGATGAATTTGGATTATTAACCGCCTACGATTCTTCATTCACTTCCATTTGGGAGTTTGATACTTTCGGTATGATCTCAGGTAAACCTGCCGCTTTGGATAATTTTCTGGCAGTGGCAACTTTTCGTGGTGATTTATTTACCCTCGATGCCACAACCGGATTAAATTTGCAGTCTATCGGGTTTGACCATAAAATCACCTCCGATCTTTATGCTTTTGAATACACCGGAACAAAAGAATTGCTGGTTCCGAAATCATCCGAATCAAACGCGGCTGTTATACTTGGAACGGAGAGCGGCGCGGTTTATTGTTATGATCTGGAGACGCTTGAAGAGATTTGGGTTAATAAAACCGCCAAAGATGCAGTGGAGGGAATGCCGCATCAAGTTGGGAATAAAATCATTTTTACGAGCCGTGACGGAAATTTATATTGCATCGACGCGAAAAATGGTTGGCTTGTGTGGAAATATCAATTGACCGATAATCCCAAAGACGCGCCGACTCTTGTTTATCCTGTTGTAGATCAAAATAGATTATACCTGACATCGCGCGATGGAAAAGTTTACGCGATGGATTTACTTCTCGGAGGTTCTTATTGGGTAAAAGATTCTTACAACGCAAATGAAAGCATCGGGATTTCGAACAATGGTAAAGTTATTTACGTTAAAAGCGCAAAAGATCATTTTCATATTCTTGATTCGCGAAACGGAAATTGGGTAAGAGATAGGAAACTTGATTTTGGTTATGATTCAATGCCCTCTTCTACCATCGATTTTAACGGCACAAAATTTTTTCCGGCTTCCGATGGTTTTATATATCGTGTAAATACAAACTATACGATCGATAAAATTTTGTTTACCGGTTTTGCTCCAACGTATTCTGTTATCAAATTGGAAAGTAATAAATTTATGGTTATTAATCTAAATGGTGATGTTACAATATTTAATTCAAGGAACTGATTTTGTCTAAATTTGACGGTTTTATTTTTGACGTAGATGGAACACTAACCAATACAAATAAATTGATTTTTGAATCGTTTAGATTTGTTACTCAAAAATATCTTGGTGAATCTTTTTCTGATTCCGAAATTACAAAGTTGTTCGGTCCGACTGAAGATGTAATCTTAAAGGATTTCATGGGCGAAAATTATGCTTCGGCACGGGATGATTATTTTAAGTTTTATTCCGAAAATCATAATTCCTTAGCTCTTCTTCACAATGATATTGCGGAAATATTACAATCAATTAAATCATCCGGATTCCCGATTTCAATATACACCGGAAAGGGCAGGGACAGCGCAATGATTACACTGGAAGAATTTGAGATAAAACAATATTTCGACATGATTGTTACTGGCGACGATATTAAAGATCATAAACCTTCGCGTGAAGGTATTGACCTTTTTGTTGAAAACTTTGAATTAAATCCGGACAGAGTTTTAATGATTGGTGACGCGATCGCTGATATTAAAGCCGCCAGGAATGCAGGTGTGAGAGTCGCGTCGGTGTTGTATGATTGCTATGCTAAGAATGAAGTTTTGGGGATGGAAGCTGACTATTATTTAGAGACAACCGGTGCTTTAAAGGATTTTATTTTAGATTCTCTCAATTAAATTTTTGCAAGCAAATCTGCATAAGCAACAGATATCAGATCACTTTTACTAATTTCAAGAGTTTCCATGAGTTGCGTAACTGCATTCTCACCCTGTTTTCTACTTTCATTATTCTTTAAAACATATTCCAATTCCATAAAAGCCCCGAGTTCCTCAACTTCATCAAGGTGAACCCTTGTTTGGCCAATTAAGTAGAGAACTCTCTTCTTGCGAACCGTTATTTCTGAGCCGTATGCTTTATTCAAAACGTCTCTGAGGGATTCGGGATTCTCTGTTTTGTAAATCTCGTAATTTGATTCTTTTGATTGAAATGTATTTGCGCGTTTATAATAAATCAATTCACCCTTTCCACTATCAAAAATTCTTAATTTCAGCCGGCAATTTTCGGTTTTAAAGAAAACATCCTCTTGTTTGATCAACTCAGGGCCAAAATCTGCTATTTTTTTTACTTTTTCCTCGAGCAAAACCAAGGATTTAACTCTTGCTTTAATTTCGATATTTATAGGCATTAATTAAGAAACTCCTCTATAAACGCTTTCGACATTTCTTGCAGAACGAACTCGTAGTCTTTTTCAGATATAGTTGCAGGCGGTCCCCATGGTGTTTTGTTTACGTCAATGATATAAATTCGACCGTCATCTTTGTTTCGAATTATATCTAATTCTCCATAATCCAATCCGATATTTTTAGCGAATGAGAGAATATTATTTTCCTCTTCCCTGCTAAATATTTCATTAGTGCGCTTTACTTCAACTTTGAGGATATCGTTTGTAAATCTTTTTTCCATCGTTTTATATTTTAAATATACAAGAGGCAGTTTATTCCCAAAAATCGGAGTACGGATATCTTTAACCAGATCATCTTCCTCATTATTCAAAATTGTTTGATAAACGAATGAATCATCAGCAAATTCGGTTGGACAATCAATAATTCTCCCATCATGCTGAGCATTTTCTTTTGATTTTATCACACACTTCCCTTCGTAATTCTTCGGATCGATATTCACTCCATAACCAAAAACATTCCGAAAAATAGAATCCACATAGTCCTTACTAATATTTGTACACCCGGCATTTATTGAATTTGCACTATCAATTGGCTTTTCGTAATTGGTACTATCATCCCAAAAGAATTGGAGGTTTTCGTTATTTTTTTCACTGATTAAAATCTTAATTCCGAGTCTCCTGCAAATTTTATATATAACGGTTCTTTTGTGAGGAAAATTCGGAAAGAAATAAATCTGTCTAAACTGTTCCTTTAATTCTGAAGATTTTTTAAAAAAAGAGGGCAAGAATTTTAAACGATAACGAATTAGAAAATCGATTCTATCGGGAATTGTCATTTTACTTACCTGCTAATTGCAAAAATATTTTTTCAAGCTTATCAAACTGAGTCTTTTCATCAAATAAATTTTCCACTCTTCGCTTCCCGGCTTTTCCATATATTTTTCTTTTATCCGGATTGAGAATTAATTCATTTAAAGCATCGGCAAGTTGTCCCGAATCGCCGGGAGTAAAATGGATTCCTGTTTCTCCATTTATAACTATATCCAATAATCCGTCCGTGTTTGAAGCAATCACCGGCAATTCAACAGCCATCCCTTCAATCGCAATATTACCGAACGCTTCAGCGTGAGAAGGAACAACCAATATATCCATCGCAGCGAGTAAGTCCGGCAAATCTTTTCGGAAGCCCAAAAACTCGATATTTCCTTTAAGATTTAAGGTATCGGACAGATTGTAAATTTGTTTTGCATAATCCTCTTCACCAAAACTTTCCTCACCAATAATCCAAAATTTTAGATTTTTGGAAAGGTTCGCCACTTGTTTTACCGCTTGCAAAAATGTTTCATGACCTTTACCTGGTGTAAATCTCGCGGCCATTCCTATTACACAATTTCCGGCTACTTGAAATTTCTCACGAAGTTGTGTTCGATTTGAGAAAGCTTTTTTATACTCTTCCGGGTTAATTCCGTTATAAATCACTTTAACTTTTTCTGGTTTTACCGGACATGTATCGATTACATTTTGTCTAATGACATTGGAAATCGCTGTTACCAAATCCACTTTTTTATAGAGGTATTTATGGAAAATATCTTTTTTGGAAATATATGAACCGACTCGTTTTGTAAGCACGAGTGGAATTTTGGGTTTCTTTCTGCCAAGAGCGGGAACAATAAATCGAAGATCACGCGAAAATTGAGAATGAATAATTTCGAGTTTCTCCTTCTCAATAGATGATCTTAATTTTTTGATTTCGGTGAGATGAATACCATTAGCAAATTTAAGTGGATAACATTTAATATTAAGTTTTTGTGCTTCGAAGTGCAGCCGGGAATCCGGGAAACAGAGGATGGTTACATCATGTCCCCTTTCTATAAAGACTTGAGATGTTTTCAAGACACGCATTTCCATCCCACCCCAGGATTGTGAAGTACACGACTCTAAAATTTTAATCTCGTTTGGATTCAAACTTCCTCAGTATTCTGTTAATTCAATTTTTGAAGTACTGCTTCGACAAATTTTCGTGGTGAATTTTTGTCCATCCGAAAATATAACGCAGGTTCTATCAGTTCAACTTCCATAATATAATTTACATTTGAGTCATCCTTTACAAAATCGACCCGCGCGTACAACGAACTGTATGGAATTGTTTTTATCACGTTAAATGCATCAGACATCATTTGGGAATCGGGTTCTGCTGAAGTAATGATTCCCCCATGTTCTTCCTGAACTCTAAAATCAAAATCTTTGGGAGTTTTTAATATTGTGTGACTATAATCGCCATTGAAGAAAAAAAGCGAAAATTCACCTTGAGAAATTATCCTTTGCATGAACGGTTGAACTAAATACGAACGACCATCAAAAATCTGTTGCAGTGATTCTAATTTTTCTTCGAATTTATGATAAGTGAGTCTAAAAGTATTATCAGCATTCGCGCTAACCGTTGGTTTTATTACAAGCTCACCACAATTCAATTGCTCATAGAATAATTTTATATCGGTTCGGTTAAGTTGGTCTCCCCATATTGTCGGTACAATCGTATTCCCTTTTTTTTCAAGTTCCCTTAAATACGACTTATCAAAATTCCATTTAATAAGTTCCAGATGGTTTTGAAGATTGGCACGGGATGAATGTATTTTATCAAGAACGTTTAAGAATTCAGAGGCATAATTCTGATAATCCCACGTCGTCCTTAGAATTACCATATCAAATAAATTCCAATCCAAATTCGCGCGCCAAGAATGGATTTCAATGTTGATTCCAAGTTCGGTAAAAAATGGAATGGTAATTTCATCATCGCTGACAAATCCATCCATATTATCCATAGATAAGAAACAGATTTTTGACAATTAGGTCGCTCCACCAGCTGAATTTTCTCGTTTCCAAATGATTGAAACGAGCCAAAACAAAAATATTTTTGTTATCGGCAGCCAATTTTCCGGCAAATCAATTTTTGTTTTTTGAGTAAACACACCGAGAGGTTTGATCGATCCGATTATCCTGTCGGATTTCAAGATATGAAATTCCCGCTTCCAAACAGAGCCCTTCTTTAAAGTGTAGTGCGCACCCTTAAATTCGATTTCAAATTTATTGCTAAAAGCACTTGGTTTTTCGGCCTTTAGCAATGTTCTGTCCTTCAACATTAATCGGAATAACCCCGAAAAAGATTTTTCACGGTTAAATTCGTAGGTTTCATTTTCAAATTTAAGTTGTGCTGATTCCTTCCAGACAGAGGAATCAAGAAAAGCAATTTCCTTGTTATCATCAAAAATTCTGAAATCGCCGGAGAAAAAGTTCTTTGGTTCTGCTATCAACATTTGCAGACCTCATAATATTCAACAAATAACCTTAATTACAATTTAGTATTTTACTTAAATTGTAGACTAAAATCACAAATCATCCAAATTTTATTCATGACTCATTTTACTTCCCTTGATCTAAAAAACAAAATAATCGCGCATCGTGGAGAATCCTTTGAAGCTCCGGAAAACACTCTTGCTTCCATAAAATTGGCTTGGGAGCGCGGTGTTAAAATTGTTGAGATAGATGTTCAACTTACACTGGATAAAAAAATAATCGTGTTTCATGATTACAATACAAAAAAACTAACGGGCATAAATCGATCCATTAAAAAGAGTAAATTCGCCTCGCTTGAAAATTTAGATGTAGGATTGTGGAAAGAAAAAAAATGGAGCGGTCAGAATATTCCCAAACTTATTGAAGTATTACAATCTGCTCCCGACGACGGTAAACTTATAATTGAGATTAAAAGCGGTGAAGAAACTATTCCGGTTCTGAAAAACATTTTAGCTCAATCAAGTCTTAGGGATGAGCAGATCGAGATAATAAGTTTTAACCGGTCAGTTGTGATTCAGGCAAAGAAGCAACTCCCGAGGATAAAAGTACTTTACCTGGCAGAACTGGATTATACGTGGCTTCATAAGGTTTTTGGCCCATCTAAAAATAGACTTATACGTTTTGCAAAAGAGCATCATTTGGATGGTCTAAATGTCTGGGCAGGCAAGTTACTTGACGAAGCTTTTATAATTAATGTAAAAAAGTCCGGTTTATTAATTTATACTTGGACGGTTAACGATCTCAATCACGCAAAAAAATTGCTGTTTTGGGGAATTGATGCTGTTACAACTGACAGACCTTCATGGATGATCGATAAACTGTCCGGGGAATAAAAATCAACTTATGAATAGAAGCAAAATCATAATCGGAGTTCATGGTCTTGGTAACAAACCCGACCAGGTTACACTTACAAAATGGTGGCGCCAAGCTATTCTGGAAGGATTAAAATCCGGTGGCAAATATTTCACAAGGCCTAAAATTGAGATGGTCTATTGGGCGGATATTTTAAATGGTGAACCACTTACTGAAAAAGTTAAAGATCCGGATAATCCACTATTTATCGAAGAACGTTACAGCAAAGCCCCAAAAAATTATGAGCGAAAATCCCACCCGCTGCGTAGAAAGATTCTTGATTTCATTGACAAACAGTTGGATAAAATCCTATTAAACGACGACCTTTCAATTAATTTTTCGTTTATTACAAACAAAATAATTCACAAATATTTTCATGAATTGGAAGTTTATTATAGCGAGAAACAAACGGAAAGTGAAAATTCCGAACATCTGGTAAAAGACAAAATCCGTCAACGACTTGTCCGGACTTTGAATAAGTATCGGGATCACGATATTTTATTAATTGCACATTCAATGGGTTCGATAATAGCTTATGATGTATTGACCTTCATCTTGCCGGAAGCAAAGATCGACACATTCATAACAATTGGTTCCCCTTTAGGAATGCCCATTGTTAGAAGCAAAATTGCGGCAGAGGCTAATATCAAACTATACGGAACTCAATTAAAAACACCTCCCGGAATCTTAAATCGATGGTATAATTTCTCTGACCTCGAGGACCAGGTCGCGATGATTTATGAACTTAAAAATGATTTTTTGCCCAATAAATTAGGAGTACGCGTAATCGATAGAGTTGTGGACAATAATTACTTTATCAGGGGCAAACACAATCCGCATAAGTCATACGGCTACTTAAGAACCGATGAGATGATAAATGTTATTTATGATTTCTGGACGAAGGACAGATTTGGGAAGAGCAATTTAATTGAACGGATGGTTGGCGAATCAATAAATAATTTCAAGGCAATTTCAAATTCTTCTTATTCGGAAGCAAAGAAAAAGTTAAGAAAAATAAGACGGAAATTGAATTAAATTTTCATAAACCTAAAATCTTAAAGAAAGACAACTTAATCCCCCATCCATTTTGCGAAACTCTGATACATCTATAGTTTTTACAAAGTAGCCCATTTTATCCAATTCTTCTTTTATTTTGGGGAATCCATCAGGTATAATCACAAAATTATTTATTCTTAACGAATTTGCGGCATATTCCTCATTTTTATCAACGAGTATTTTATTGAGTGAATGGAATCCTTTAAAATCAAACAAAGCCGGTGAAACTAAAATATTACCGTCGCCGAGATATGAGCACCCGGTTTTTAGATGCAATATTTCATGCAATTCAACTTTTTCTCCGCTCATTTGATTCGTTTTTAATATTTCGAGTAACTGATCCGCACCGGATTCATTCGTTCGTTCCGACATTCCAATAAAAACGTGATTTTCAACCCTCAATATATCGCCGCCTTCCAAAGTTCCGGGCGATTTCACCTCGTAAACCTCTTGAAAATGTTCTTCAACTATCGGTTTGATAAATAAAATCTCCCCTTTTCTTGATTCGGCTCCCGGCCGAGTAATTACGGCAAAATTTTCAAAAACCAAAGCCGGATCTTCAACAAATGTTGAATCCGGAAAATCTTCCAATGGAGGGAGTTCAATAATTTCTAATCCGCACGCCTTTAATGTATCTATGTAATTCCGGTGTTGTATAATAGCATTTTTATAAATTGGTTTGCCCAGATCCACACTGGTAATCCCGTTCTCAAAACTGCGAGATGGCTTCCGAACTATTGCTTTTGAAAACATGCTAAATCCTTCTTAGGTTCTGTAAATCTCAAATTAGTAAGATGCTCAAAATAGTTTAAAATATTTTAAGAGAAAGAGTCCTAAAGTCATGGAAAATATTGCCCCCAAAGTGGAAATAATTACAATATTTCCTGCTAATTTAATATTTCCTCTCATTCCGGCGGCCATAATAAAACTCGCGATTGCTGTTGGACATCCGAAAATAATAAAAATGATTGCCAGATCATTTCCCTCGATTCCAAGCAAAATAGCAGGTGGGATTACTATCAAAGGAGATAAAATATTTTTGATCCCCGATGAAAGCAAAGCGAATTGCGACGCTGACTTAATCGAACTGATATTAAATGAAGCTCCGATTCCAATTAGCGCCAAAGGAAGCGCGATCTCGGCCAAATAATTCCCGGTTGTTTCAAGGGTAGGATGAACGCCCACGCCAAATATTGAAAACGGTGCGGAAACGAATACGGCAAGAATCAGAGGATTTGTGAAAATCTCTTTAATCAGTTTTTTAAAATCGGTGTTCCGGATAGAATTAAATGGAATAGTTAATGAAATTACACCAAATAAATTATAGAGTGGTAGTGCGAATAAAAGTAAAAAAGATGCTTTGGAAACTGCCTCCACTCCAAACATTCGCATAATAATTGCCAATCCAACGATTGCATAATTACTCCGAAATGCCCCTTGAACAAATACACCCTCATCTTCGGGTTTCATTTTTAATATTTTTGCTATTAAGTAGGCAATAAATGCCGTTGTAAAAATCCCGAATATTATCACAATAATCATGTTCGGATCAAAGGTTCTTCCAAAATCAACTTTATGGAGTTTCAGAAAAATTAAAACTGGAAGCGATACTTTGTAAACAAAATTCGATGTGAGTTTTACAAAAGATTCATCTAGCAACTTTATCAGTCGAAGGAAAATACCGATTATAACAAGAAGAAAAACCGGCAGCACGACGTTAAGGATAAATAGGAAATTCTCTAGCATTCAGAATACCATCTTTCAAGCACGATCTTCATCTCTCAATTTGAAGGGAGAAGAGAGTTTAAAAGTTCTTCATTGAATTTTGATTCGGTTACATCGTAGATTCCGAATCCCGAGCAAAATTCCCAGTAGTGGAAACTTATCCCTTTGAGTCTTGCATATTGACTCGTCATTGCAGTCCATAAAGCTCGAGAATCATTATCTGCTTTCCAATACGCGCCGAATTCACCCATATTTAAGGGAACATTTTTTTGGAAAGCCCACTCGATTGCCGCATCAAAATCATTTATGACAGCTTGCCGTTCTTGGGGTGTATTACTCCACTTTGTACCTAAATTACTTTCAGAACCATCTACCCATTCTGCTCCTTGATGCGTGAACTCAAACGGATTATAATAATGATAGGTGACGATTATATTATCATCAGCAGGCAAAGAAAGCGCATTCAATCCGCCTAAACCACCCCAATTTGCGGTTCCGATTAGTATTGTTCTGCCCGGATTTGTTAAACGAATAACTGAAACAGCTTCTTTTAGAATTCCATTCCACAGAGTGGGGGTCAATTGGTCATTTGGTTCATTTAGCACTTCGAAGAAAAGATCGTGCGAATATTTTTGATAATGATCAGCAATTTGCTGCCATAAAGCAAAAAGTCTGGTCTTTTCCGTTTCCGGGTCCAACATCATTTCTTCGTAGTGATGAATGTTTATTATAACCGCTAAATTATACTTAAATGCAGTTAAAATCGCCCAATCGATTCGTGCAAAGAAGGATTCTTCGATTGTAAATGGAGAATCGACTTCGGCATGAGCAGACCACTTGATTGGAATTCTCACAGAATTAAATCCGGCATCACTTATAACTTTGAAATATGACTCTTCGAGTGTTACGCCCCAATCGCCTTCAATGGCGGCTTCAAGTGCGTTCCCGAGATTTATTCCTCTACCCAGTTTCTCATTTTGTGAGAAGGGTTCAACATCTTCGAGTGGTTGGAATTCGGGCTCATTTATTGTGTCCTTCGTGCTCGAGCATGAAATAATCATTCCGACACATAAAACGAAAATCAAAGATTTAATAAAATATTTTGTGTATGAGATCATTTTTACTCCAATCAACCGATATCATTATCTTTTATTATTATATTCTATTCTGTTTAGAGTTAAGATATAAACAACAAAGCCCCGAATTTCGGGGCTTTGTATGAATTAAAAATCCAATGGCATAACAAAACTGATTCTGGGTTCTATCTTCTTCTGCGGAGCGTAATCTATTACATTATCATCAGCGTCTCTAACCGGCGTGTAAGTCCAATGATATACCATCGAAACGATCATATAAGACATTGGTTTATACCCGAATTCAATGAAGAAATACGAACGGTCATCAAGTTTGAACATATCTGATTCACCCTGAATTCTGACTTTATCATATCCGGCCTTAGCGATAAAACTACCGTCGTCGGGAGAAACGTCCGTGGCAAGATGCAACGCACCGCTTTTTGAATCATTATCCAATCTTTGATAACTTCCAACTATATCAAAAGTACCTAATAAACTAACCAGCAATTCACCGTAGAAACCATTTCCAACTGATTGCGCAGCGAGTAATTGCTGAACTTTACTGTTTACTGCCCCGCCGGAAACTTGAAATCTTTCCAATTCGTATAAAGAACTAAAATATGAAGGAATGTAGTTATCACCATTAAATCTTCGCTCAAGCTTTGCCATTACATCCACCAAACCAAGTCCGTTGAATCCCATTTTTAATCCGGCGGTTGTTCCGCTTCCAAAATCTAAAATTTTCACATAATCAAAATAAAGATCGAGATTAAAAGCAGATGTTCTAACAATTGGCAAACCAAGATCTAAACCGATTATATTGACTGAGCCGGTGTCTCGTGTACTTACAAAATTTCCGGATAGTGGGTCAATATTCCCCGCGAGAACTCCGCTATTATCATTAAGATCGCCGGTATAAGTCGCGCCGACTTCCAAACTTCCGATAATCGGGATACTTCCCAGATCGGTGAAGCGCAGAGGCCGTACATAACCTCTAATACCTAATACACCGGATTCTCCAAATGATGAATAAACAGATTCAAACCCAAATTCACTGAAATCGGCATCCAAAGCCAATCCGATGGTTCGTTTGTCATAACTCGGACTGTTATTGTAAGCGTACATGATGCTGCCGTGCCCTAAAGTCGCGTAATCTAAAGCCCCAAGCCTCGCGTAGAACGGGTCGCCTTTTTGACCGTACCTTACATACCTGATAATGCTTAAATAATCAGAAAATTCGTTAAAATTTTCAGACCGAATTTTACCATTCGAACCAACTTCAATTTTAAAATCTAATCCAATTCCAAAATTGGAAAACGCGAATTCAGGGAAAAGTCTTAAATGATAATAAGGTTGTCCATCAATCC
The DNA here is from genome assembly GCA_021739765.1 of Melioribacteraceae bacterium. Taxonomy (GTDB): domain Bacteria; phylum Bacteroidota; class Ignavibacteria; order Ignavibacteriales; family Melioribacteraceae; genus JAIPBD01. The sequence continues at coordinate 122,521 of JAIPBD010000006.1, read as the reverse complement.
ATGTAACGCCGGTTCCTCCGCCGAGCATACCTTCATTCTGCTTTAGTGTGGAGAACATATCTTGTGCATTGATTCCAATAAATGCAGAAAGAAAAATTATTAAAAATAGCTTTTTCATCAATTTACCTCATATTTTCTAACGAACAATTGCAAGTTTAGAGGTTAAGGATTCCGTTTTGTCCTCAACTTTCATAAGTAACTTGTAAATATAAACACCATTGGCTATTAAATCACCATCGTCATCTCGCCCATCCCAGAAGATTTTATTAAAATCATGCTTCAAGTCAGCATTGGAAATAATAATTTCTTTGATCAACCTTCCGGCTATCGTAAATATTTTAAGATTCACCTCATCAGGAATTTGCGTTAACTTAAATGTAAAATGAGTTTCATCCGAAAATGGATTGGGGTAGTTATAAACATCAAGAATTTTCACTTCGTTGGTAACCTTAAAATAACTGTAAATAGTATCAGTAGGATTTTCAAGCGCATCCATTCCGTAGATTTTTAGTTCGTAGTCACCATCTTCCAACTTTGGTTTGTAGGCTGCCATAACTTTTGGATTTGAAGATGAGAATGAATAGCTAATATCATTTGTATCTACAATTTGATCATTTAATTCAATTGTGAGATTAACTCTTTTTGAAATTGGTATCGGAGTAAAATCGCTTAAAGTGACATCAATTTGGGGTTCATTGCTAACATATTGTCCGTCAAATATGCTTCCGTTCTCGATTTGTAATTCAATGTTAGGAACAACAAATTCATTCTTAACAACAAGCGAAGTTGTGTAAAAATTATTGTCTTCGAAATACTCATTTACTGTATTATCTGCATCAATTTCTATTGAGAGTGTTGCGATACCATAATCCCTGAGCGAAGTGAATGGAACCGTGACTAATTTACGAGAGTTTGGGTTTAGCGAATTTATATATTCAGAATAGATTGATTCAATCGGTTTGCTCGGGAACTGAGAATTTACCTTAACCAGAATACTATCGGCCTTTACATCGCCTGAATTATAAACATAAAATTTTAGCTCGGCTGTTTCGCCAATCAAAATCGAATCTTCCGTAACCCAGACAACTTGATAATTTGTACCGAGTTCGGCGAATTCATTAAAATTAATCCCAACCGAATTAACTGATGGCGATACGCCATCTGAAGAGCCTTTTAATTCGGCTTCAATCTTCAAGTTTGAATATTGCTTCGCGTCAATATCCTGAAGCCCAATCGAGGTATTAATTACAGCAAAGGTTTTTAGTGTATCAGTACTCAGATCATTTTTAACACCTAATAAATTGAAGGTCACACTTGCATCAGTTGGGATTTGACCCTCGATTAGCAATTCTTCCCAAAAAGTTGCCGGTCCAATTTCGGGTGTTACAAATTTACCTTCTGTTCTTTTCTTGATAATTGTTGTATCGATATTAACGATCCCACCAAAGGCAGGAGCATATTTTTCGGGAACAGCTCCGGATGCCGCGCCCTTCCACCCGATCATCGCCCATTGCGCCCTCCAACCAACACTATCAATTTTTGCAGATCCAAATTCTTTTATTTTTGCTTTTAACTCAGCCGATAAACCTGAAGAACCTTCATCGGTAATTGCAAACAGAACAATTTTGGAATCATCGAGAGAATCTAAATGCGCGATGTAATCAGCTCTCACGCTTGCTCCTCCGAATAGATTAAATATCTTATCAGATTCAAATTTTAGAGTTTCCCTATCGAGAACAACAATGTGATGTCCGGTTTCATCCGGTAAATCCATGTAGTTGGTACCATTAACTTTACCGATAGCGGTTGCTCCATCATTAAATCCACCGGAGAATACTTCGATCACGTATTTATCTTCACTCAAAATGAGACCATTTGATCTATCATATTGCAAATTATTTGTATTAATACCGGCTAACGCAATGGAATCGGCAATTAGGAAGTCATATCCCGGTCGGTTGAAAAAGGAATAAACAGGTGAATAATCGCTGCCGGAAATATTATCTCGAACTCTAAAATAATATCTGCGTGCATTTAGAAGATTCTCAAATACGATTTTAGTTGTAAATGTATCGATTGGAACTGTAAAAGATTGTGAAGTCTCAAACGAGTTCAGTGTGTCATATTCCACAAGTAAATCGGTTACGCCTTCATTCGCAATCGTAGGATTAACGATAAAGAATGTATCAATCCTGGAATTATAAAATAAATTATTCTTAACTGTTTTTAGTGCTAAACTGGGTACAAATACTCCATAGTCAATCGAGTTATCATCTTCATATATTTCTTCAATATCGTTGCCTGAATCCACAACAAAGCTTAACGTATGTTGACCCGGAAGAGATTCAACGGAGAACTTTACCACAATGGAATCTTGGATTTTGGGTAATACTTTTTGAAATTCTTGAATACTCAAGATCTGCGAATTATGGGTCTGCTTAAAGCTAATTTTAAACGAATCTTCGGGTGCTTGTCCGAAATTAAAGATTCGTACAAGTGCGGTAAGCGAATCTGTTTTTTCGGAGAATCCGGATTCTAATATTTGAACATCCCCGCTTGTTATTTTTAAACTCGGTTTTGACGGAACTTTCAAATTAACAATGGGATCACCAATCAATGTATTACAAAGGGAAAAAGCGGTATAAACTCCACTGGTTCCATAATTTTGTAATAAATCGTACTTGGCAAAATTATGGGCTTGCCCAACATTTTTGGATTCCGAGTTGAGCAATCTGGGATAAAAGAAAGAAGGAAAAATTGTCGATGAAGAGATGAACCCTAAGGAGGAATTTCCAATGTAGGCGATTGCTTGCCCTTCTTCACTCAGTGTGAAAATCTCAGAAAAAGAATTAAGTTCGGGTTCTGAAAATTTTGCGGTGGAACATCCAAAATCGGTAATCAATGGTTTTATTCCTGTTTCATTTTGCAATTGAACCGGAGAAACAATTGTATTATCCCAGATTTGTACTCCACTATGTCCCAGGTATGAGATAAATAAACCTCCGGTCTCAATTTTTGATGAAATAAACTGATCTGTATATGGACCAAAATCTGTTTTAGGATCGGTAGTTTTATAAAAATGAGTTGAATTTCCAGCGGTCGGACGATTTTGAATCAGCTGTTCGACATAATCATTCGCATTTTTCAAAGTTCGCAGCTCAGTTGGGTTATCACCCTTTCCACCCGAAAATAAAAGAAAGTTTTTGTTAATTTCATCAAAAGGACGTGCGAGATGCGCTTTGTGTTTCTCCATATAATGGCTGATATCGTTCGCATTTAAAGCGGCTATTCGTCCGATATTCATATTGGGAACAAATGCGCCCGTTGTATCCCAAATTGTAAACCAAGTATCACTGCTTGGAACTCCATAGGTGGGTACAAGGTTTGGAATTCTCGGGATTCCCCTCGAAGTAACGTTTCCTTTATAATCCCAATTTGCTTCACCTATTAATACAACATTTGATACCAGCGGTGTTTGCCAATTTTGGTGAACTGCTTTAAGGAACTCCTTAACAGATTCCGGTTCGGGATAACCGTACGAAAATTCATCATAGATGTCGAAAATATTTGAGACAAACGAATTTACATTGTACTCATCTTCAATAAATGCGGCATATTCCGCCGAAGCGTTTAACAATGTCGGATGAGTGATCACTAAATAATCTGCTTGGTTACCGGAATTTCTTAGATTTTTAAATTTCTTGACTTCTAGGAATTCTGGCTTTAGAACCGTAGAATCCGTAGCTAAAAAGTAGTGATCGTTTATTTTTACAGTATCAGCAAATGTTAAAGTACTGTTCGAATACGAAGTATTACTGACTCTGAAAGTGCCAGAAGTTGAGAATTTATAAAGCGAATTACCGGTGGTAGTAACGTTCGAGATTTTTACAACCCCAACGACATCATTTTTTAGTGAAGGATACTGCAGATGTAATGTGTTATTCTCTGCCAAAGCGTAAACCGGAAACTCTAATTCATACCAATCGATCCAAGACCAATTTAAGGTTGAAGCGGTTGGTAAGGAAGTGTATTTAAGTTTATTCGCACCATTTATCAATTCATTTGAAGAAAACTCCCCGGTAAGCAAAATTCTGTCATATCTGTCAAATCTTGCAGAATCCAATGCTGCTGAGTTATTATTTACTCGCAGAACCAAATTATAAGTATCGGATATAACATCTCCTGCTCTGCCTTGCCCTTTTACAAAAGCTTTCGCGGTTCGATCAGGATATAAGTTCTCAACAGTAAAATTGAGATTTCGAGTCTGAACGCTTTGGTTCAACCAGTTCCATGTTTCATTTTCCTGCCAATCCGGATTTTGACGACGCACCAAATCACGTTGAGTAAAATCAAACCATGGATTCTCCTCAAAATGAAGAATTTTATCATAATAATCGACAGTATCAACTGGGGATAAGTTGGCATTTTTAACTGCATCCATTCTTTTGCCATTCCCACCATTCCAGGTCAGGAAGAAAAAGGTGGAGTCTGAGTATCGATTTAAATATTCATTATACGGCGTATCAAAATCATTTACTGTACGATGGTTGCCGTCATAATTTTTGAACGCGACAAACTCCAAATAATCGTCTGCATTAAATGTTCCATCCCCATTATCGTCTATAAATATCTCTACTTCGGAACCACGATTAAATAATTTTAGAGTAGATGATGATATCGACGTGCTGATTCCATTTTCAGTTAAGTCCTGCGCGGTAATTCTATAAACTCCATCTTCACCTACCGAAAATTTCAAATAATCCTGATCATAATTTATCCATGAGTCGGTTTCGGCTACTTCTATTTCCCTTTTAGATTTTAGAAGGGCGGCCGCATTTTTATTTAAAATTAGAGGGTGAACATCGCCGGTTGCTATATTTGAGTCCGATGAAAATTGAACGCTATTTGGAAATTCCAGATCCAATATGTATTTGATTATTTTTGCTGTTGATCTGGATTTTGTATCTGGTTGAAAAATTCCAAGACTCAAATGGATTACATAATTGTCTCCGAGCCACAAGTAACCTTTCACTTCAAGTTGCGGTGGAATTTCAAGATTAAATTCCCCCGCTTCTTTATAAATGATTGTCTCACTATCCATTTGGGTTAGCACCGGGTTAACGGGCGGAAGCGCATCCAAAGTTTCGTTTTCCAGAACTCTAAAATTAACAGTTGGTTTGCTGTTTGGTGGAATTGCAACAAAAACATCCCTTCTTGGTAATGTGAAAAAGGTGGATTTGCTTTCGTCCAGGTAGTTATCAAATTTAATGATTTTACTACCGTTAGATTTCCCAAGAAGAGAATATTCATTAAAGTTTGTTTCAACTTCAAAAGAGTATAATCTGCTTTTGACTTTTTCGTTGGATATTGAAACTTGAGAGTAATAACTACCTGAAGAGAATAGAACTAACAAAAGAAATAATTTTAATGATTGCATCATTTTCCTTAATAAAATTGAATTCTTGTTATATAAGATATCTATATATTCATTAAGATTAAACTACGAGATGCATTATTTCTGATAAATACAAATCATTTATTTCTCACCAACATACCAAAAACTAATTTTTGGATTGAACCAAAATTGTCTATTTTCCGATTGCAAAATTATTATTGAACCGGATATTTCCCAAATTCATGAAAATTCAGTTTTTCGATACTTTCATCAATATTAAAGACTCAGATGAGTATTTTACTGCGATATTAAGATCTCTTCAATCTGATGAACGCACAAAAGTATTTCATTATCTGAACTCACATTCATTTCACACAATTAACACCGAACCTGGGTTTAAGGATACTTTCAACTCAGCAGATTACATAATTGCGGATGGAAAAAGTGTTGTATGGGCAGTGAAATTATTAACGGGTAAAAACATCAAAAAAGTGGTGTTCACTTACTTTTTTGAGGAGTTCCTAGCTCGTTATATCGAGAAGCAGCAAATAAGGGTATACTTTCTTGGAACTACGGAGGAAAATTTACAAACGGCTGTTGCCAATGTGAGAAAACAATATCCGAAAATTCAAATTGTAGGATGGAATAATGGATACTTTGACAGAAGCAAATCATTTGAAATTATTGCTGATATAAATAATTCTCGTGCAAATATTCTTATTGTGGGTATGGGAATCCCAACATCAGAATTTTGGATAAATGAGAATAGAGACAGATTGATGGTGAAATGTATTTTTAGTGTAGGTGGTTTTTTTGAATTTATCGCCGGTAACGCAAAATTAGCGCCTAAATGGATCTATGAATCCGGGGTTGAATGGGTATTTAGAATTATCCAAGAACCAAGAAGATTATGGAGGAGATATTTAAATGCAAATTATTACTTTATAAGTACTATTCTCAAAAAAATCATTAAAAATGGCTCCCGGTAAATCTCGAATTCTCCATCTATTCAAATCTTACATTTATGGTGGAATAGAACTTTCCACGATAGATTATTTCAAAGGATTAGAGGAAAACTTCGACAGAATATATTTTTTCGCGCAAGATGGACCTCTTTACCCAAAGCTAATCTCCACAAATAAACTTCGATTTTTCAAGTCAAAAAAAAATATTACTTATAATTTGATAAATATTTTCATCAACCTTATAAATCTTATCACGATCCTCAGAACAGAAAAAATAAATATTATAAACTACCACCATCGATTTTTCCTAATTTTCATTTACATCATTAGAATTATTTCGCCGAACACAATTATTCTTTACACCTCGCATAACAGATACAACGATTTTCTCTCAAAGTTATTATGGGCTGATCACATAATTACTGTAAGTAAATCCACAAGTTTAGATTCGTTTAGGAATAAGTTTAAGAGTAAAATAACAAGAATCAATCACGGAATTGAAATCAACAACTCACCCCCGATAAAAACTTCGTTCGATTATCGAATTGGTTTTGTGGGAAGATTTGAAGAAGTAAAAGGAATTAAATATTTGCTTGAAGCTTTTGAAAAATTGTCGAGAATAAATCCGAAATTCCGATTAGTTTTAGTTGGCTCAGGCAGTCTTCAGAAATTAATCGAAGATCACCTCACCCATTCCGGAATCAAACATCTGGTTGAAATTCGAAATAATTTACATAATAAACGTGATATCTATTCTTTGTTTGACTTACTCGTTTTGCCGGCAATTCAGTTAGAGGGATTCGGACTTGTGCTTATTGAAGCTATCAATTACGGAATTCCGGTTATCGGTTCCAAAATTGGTGGAATACCGGAGATTATAATTAACAATGAGACAGGATTGATTATAAATCCAGCTGATTCTGAAGCAATTGTCAAAGCGGTTTTAACTATATCAAACGATGATAAACTAAGAAAAAACTTGATCGAAAAATCAAAGGCACACATCAAATCGAATTTTGATATTAAAAATACGCTGAAAGAGTATTCCGAATTTTATACTAATATATCAGCTAACTCAAAATAAGATTTACCCTTTTCATCACATCATCCACTGAAAACTTCATGCAATAGACGGTATCGTGTATACAATTCCAATCACAGCCAAAACAATCCAATTTTTCATATAGATAATTGTCCTTCTCGCTAACATTATAAGGAAAAAATTGGTCGAACGATCCGCCACCGAGCAAACAAATAAAATTAGTTTGTAAGGATTTTGCGATGTGTGTAAATCCGGAATCGTTTCCAATATGCAAGGAACTAAATTGTAGAATTGCCGAACTTTCAAGTAAAGACGTATTACCGGCAAAATTATGTATTCGATTTCGGTTTATTTCTACGATTTCTTCAAGTTTATTCCTCTGACTTTCAGTCCCAAGAAGTAACACATCATGCTTCATCCGGGTCATCAACAATTCAACAAGACTCCTAAAATTATTAATTCCCCATTCCTTAGTTTTTAAATCGGTTAGGGGATTGATACTAATAAACTCATTAAAAACATTCGCTTCGTTTAATAATTTTCGAACGTTTTTTTGAGTTTGACTGCCGATAAACAGCTGTGTCCGCGCGATAGGTTCAGCCTGATTGAGGTATTTTATACAGCTCAATTCTTTTTCGAAAACATTCATACTCCCGTTTGAAAAATCGTCATTATAATACTTATCGCACAATTTGGTATATGATTTTCCCAAATATCTACTGTCCATCGAAGTTCTAATTCGTGAGTGGGCTCTTGGAATTAATGCCAATTCTTCTGAGACCGGCCCCCTGCCTGTGGTCAGATTAATTATTTTTTCAAATCCCTTTCGATTTAGTTTCTGCAAAATTATAAGTCTATAAAGTGGATTAATCTTATATTTTTTAATATCTACTTCAATTATTTTGATATCTCCTGAATAATCATTGAAGAGATTGTAATAAGGTTTTTTAATCAAGAAAGTACAATTATAGAGCGACGTTAATTTTTCTTCATTTGAAAATAGAAGTGAACTGATAACCAAATCGCCGATTTGACCAAGATTCAGAAATAAGATTTCCGGTTTGCCTTTTTCCTCACTTGGGGGATTTTTAAAAAACTTTAAAATCAGCCAAATCCAGAATGACGAAAAAAGAAAGATCGTATTTTTAATAAACCGGATTAAGTTCACTTATTTCCCCTAAGTGAATCAAGTAATTCGGACGTTACATTCTTCCACCGAAATTCCTCCATTGAATAACGGGCTTTAACGCGGATTGGTGAAAGCTCCATCGCATTTTGATGCAAGTCTTTTAAGATAGCCGCCAATTTTTTATTATCACCAAACTCAAAAAGGATCCCGTTTTCGCCATTAACTACAAATCGGGAAGCTCCGGCAGATTGTGACACTATAACAGTTAACCCTGCCGCCATGGCTTCAAGTGTTGCTATGCTAAAAGTTTCATACTTGCTTGGAAGTATAAATAAATTCTGGTCATTATATGCTTCGGCGAGCTGATAGGCATTTAGAAATCCTAAATATTTATAGCTTATGTGCGATCCGAACTTGGCGCAATCATCCTCAAAATTTGCAACACTTTCAACCGGACCACAGATCGAGAGTTGAACAGGAAACCGTAATTCATTTAGAACTTCAATCAGAAAACTAAATCCCTTCAATTCTCTTCCATGTCCGCCTGTGTAAATAATTTGGAACTCTTTGCTGATTTTATTTTTTAGCGGAAGACTAAAAAAGACTTCATCAACACCTAATTTATGCAACAATACTTTTGTGAGTTTTATTTTGTAAATGTCCGAAAGTTGTTGCTTAACCGAGTCAGACATAACAATCAACTTGTCCGCTTTATGAATTAATAAACTTTCAAGAATTTTATTTTTCAATTTAAAAAACCATCTGTCTTTACCCCACATACTCTCTTTTAACTCAAATCGGTACAGTCCATTCACCAGATAAAATATGTTGACCTCAACAAACAACTTCGCGAAAATAGCGGCGGTTGCGTAACCTTCCAATCCGGTTACAAGGATTGACTTCGGTTTTTTGTTTAGAATTAATTGTATAATTCTAACAAGGCCAAGACGAACAAATACAGCGTTTTTCCCTTTTTGTAGATTCTCTCTTCCAAAAAGTTTATCCGCTAAAATCGATAATTTATATCCGAAGAAAAAATCAATAAATATCACTTCATACTCACTTCTCGGCCAATTTTCAAAATATCGCTTAACAAGTTTTTCAGAGCCAACCAGATTTTCTTTTGAATGGTATCGGCCAAAAATTAGAAGAGATTTCATCTCAAATTTCTCCATCTGGCGCTAAGTTTTATAAATAAAAAGGTGGTCATAGTCAATTCCGTTAAAACTGTTATATATACGGCAGCCATGTACCCATAAAGTGGAACAAAAATTAGATTCGCAATTAGGTTAAAAGTAAAAGCAATTCCACCACCATACATGGGAATTTTTGATTGATCCATCGCATTTAATATTGTTCCAAGATTGTAATTTAAGATGATAAATATCACCGCAATTGAAAGCAGCTGAAGTACATCAGAATATTGCGCGAATCCTTCACCGTATAATAGCGACAAAAGGCTTTCGGCAAATAAATTGAAAAAAAGTACAAGTGAAATTCCAAGTGATAGCGAAATCTTTAATGATGTTTTGACGTTTGACTTAAATTCGGTTTTATCTGATACGTAAGTTTTAGATAGTTGAGAGAAATAATAGACCAAATAAAATGATGTGAAGACTATTACACTTTTGATTAATGTATAAGATGAAAAATAAATTCCAGCTTCTTTTAAACCCAGATATTTTGAAATAATCAGAACGTCAATCTTATCATATCCCATTACAAAAATGAGTCCCAGCCAAATCGGATACGATCTTTTCAGACGTTTAGTAAATTCTCTTATCTCAATTCTTTCAATGAACCAATTATTTCTATCGATTTTGGATGTTAAAACAAGAATTAATTGAAGCATTGCAGGGATAAAAAAGACAGCAAGTATAAGGTTCTCATTACCTAAGAAAATCATGAGGGAAAATAAAAGAAGTATCAAAATTCTAGGAATAAATTGGAATACGAAATATTCCTTGTTTCTTCCGACACCGGCGAAGTATTGAAAGAAAAGTCCCGTAAACCCAAATAATGCGACCGAGGCGTAAATTCCGGTAAAGTAATAAATACTTATCTCGGGAATTTGCAGCGCATACAAATAGACTACAGGATAAAGTAGAATGGCAGAAAATATTTTAACAATAAAACTATCCCGCAATATTAATGTCGCGTCGGGATTCCGACTACTTTCTCGTTGAATTAAAACTGATAATCCGAAATCGGAAATCGTCTGCAATACATTTGCGAGATTTAGAACCGTAGAAAGTTTCCCTAACTCGGTTTCCCCAAAGTATCTGCCAATTACTATAAAAATTAGGAAAAACGTACCCCGATCAACTAATGTCGATAAACCATGGTAACCGCCATTTTTAATTAAAATAGATATTTTCGGAGTATTTAAATTCATGATCTGGATTTGCTAAAATGTAATGAACATTTTATAAGTTTGAAACAGTATAGGATTTTGTAAGTCCCCAAAATCTTTCAAAATAAATTTTAGAGTGCGGAAATAGTTTTTTTAATTCCCATCTGGATAATAATCTGATTTCTTTCACAATATCCAATGAGTCGCTGAAATTCTTGGTTTTGGGGAACCAACCTAAATTAAAATATTGAAGAAGCCTCGCTCTAATTATTAGGGGCAACCAATGAAACATGGGAAATAGAAAATGAGGTTCAAAAGGGAAAAAAAAAGAAGGTGTTTGTATAAAATGAAATCGAGAGACTCTTTGAATTTCATCAGCCATTTTCTTTTGGTTTTCAAATGTTTCCAGGTGCTCAATCACAGAGTTTGAGAAGGCTACATCAAATTCTTGGTCAGAAAAAATCGATAAATTTGTTGCGTCGCCTTGAATGCATCTTGGATCGTCTGATAATTTTTTTTCGAAATGTTTATTGAACAAGGTAGGAGAAAAATCTGTTTTTAAGCTAGAATTCATAAGATTCCAAAATGTTTCCGTACCGCCAACGTCCAAAATTTTAGGCTGTTTCAAATTTCGTTTATTGATTAACCTGAGGAACAACGAAAATCTTTTCTTCCGCATTTCAAAACTGAAATTTGCATCAGATTCATTTGATGCGTGTTTTGTCATGAATCTCATTTTTTAACTAACCAGTTCATTGGATTTTGGTTCTCCCTCCCTTTCCAAATTTCAAAGTGAAAAATTTTGCCTTCCAAACTCTCGTTTACCGAACCGATTACCTGTCCGGATTTTACAATTTCGCCCTCAATTACTTTCAAATCGGTAATATGGCCATAAACTGATCGAAATTTGTCCCTGTGAGTAATTATAAGAACGCTTCCATATCCCGGAATAAAATCAATAGCCGAAATCACACCTTCAACTACTGCTCTTACAAATTGATCCTTTCCAACCTTCAAATCGATTCCGTAATTCATGGTAACCGTATTTAACTTTTTGTTTTTATTCTTCCCGAAAAAACGTACGATTGTCGCATCATTAACCGGCCAATTAACCACACCTTTCAATTCCGCAAAATTCTCAAATTTCTTGTAGTTGAATTTAGGCGCCTTTACACGATTCTTACTTTCATTTGAGAGCCTTGCTTCTTCATCTTTTATTAACCTCTCAACAATTCCCTTAATGGATTCGAATGCGACGCTTTTTTGTTTAATCTCAGATTCAATATTTTTTTGATTTTTTCTAAGTGTGGTAAGAAGCTTCGATCGTTGTTCCTTCTTCTTAAATAACGAGGCTTGATCGTTTATTTTAGTCAACAAGAGGTCGGCTTTTCGTTTTTCTTCGATTTGTAATTCATTTTTGTAAGAAGTCAAACTATCTTTTGCGGTTTTGATTTTAGAAATTACGTCCTGGTTCTTGTCAGTGATATATTCCAGATATTTATAACGTTCAAGTGCTTGCGATACCGATTCCGAGCTGAACAAATATTCCAGATATTTTTTTTCTCCATTTTTGTAAATCCACAAAATATATCGCGAATAGGCATCTTTAATATTGCTAATTCTGTATTCAGCCGATCGTATCTCTTCATTGAGAATTTTGATATTCTCTCGAATCAGATTTTCTTCATTCGTAAGTTTGGAAATCAACTTATTCAATAATAATTCTTGTTTGGAAAGAATTTCGAGCGCGGCGAGTGATTCTTTTTGTTTAGCAGAGGCTGAATTTAATTCATTTTTTAACGATTCAATTTCAGTGCGTAGTGATGTTAACTCAGCCTTTTTTTTCTTTATTTCGTTTGATGACTGCGAATAAATTAAACTCGCAAAAATAAAACTTAGTATAAATATAAATCTTAATTTTTCCATTCGATGTATTCAACATCCTTCGGCAATTTTAGTACAAGTCCGCTGACCGGTTTGTTCACTTCAATCAGTCGATACTCAATATCTAAATTTTGATCGTAACGTGAACTTTTCACTATAACTTTGTACGGAAGTGGTAATCCTTCAAAAGATCGAAAATCAGAGTAGAAGCCTTCAAATATTTTTTTGTTATTGCTATCGGTTAAAGAATATTCTTTAATCGCTAAATCATTTTGATCGACTATATACTGAGTATTTGTTCCCGATGGATTTCTATAATTGAAATAGAAATAAGAATTGTCAGAATTGAACTCATCCGGAATTTTTCTCAAATTTTCCGTCAAATTCACAGCACCGGCAAAAGCATCCATTATATCATCAAATGAAAAATCAACTTTGAAAACATCGCGAAGCACACCTTCTCTATTTTTGCCCGTGTAAACTTTGTTCCTTAAAACATCATAAAAAGTAAAATCATCTTTTGTAACCAGGGCTTCCGCAATGTCGAAACCTAATGGCCCCGAAATAGATAATCTTATCGAATCCGGTTTAACCAAACGAACTTCAAAGTTAGTTTTGGCAGAAAACTCTGGACTATTTACGCCCATAACACCTTTTCCGTAAAAAGTTTTAATCTTTCTACGGTTGGATTCCATTTTAACCATTATACGGTCGGGAGAAAATTCAGCCTCTTCTTTTTCAGGCTTCGCGGGAGCACATGAATCAACGATGACCAGTAACAAAATGAGTAAAACGGCATTAACAATTTTTTTCACAAAGCACCTTTAAATAGTTTCTCTTCGGTTTCTTTTAATTTTGGATCCAGCTCCAATGCTCTCTCCCAAAAATCAATAGCTTTATTTTTATCCCCAAGTTTGAAGTAAACATCCCCGAGGTGATCAATTTGAGTAGCGCTGTCACCATCAATATCAATAGCTTTTTCTATATACTCTTTGGCAAGTTCATAATCACCCATCTGGTAATAAATCCAACCAATTGTATCCAGATAAGCGCTGTTGTCCGGCTCTTTTTCCACAGCAACGGAAACCATACTTAAAGCTCGTTCTAATTTAATTCCTCGCTCTGAAAGCGAATACGCAAAATTATTTAACAGAACGATATTCGTAGAATCAATTCCAAGAGCCTTCTCATAATAATTATCACTCAATTCCCATTTTTTGCGTGAATTGTAAATCAATCCCAACATACCAAGTACTTGCGTATTTTGCGAGTCCAATTCGAGTGCGCGGTGAAGGTATATTAAAGCATCATCATTTTTATTCATCTGATTTAATGCAAATCCAAGCGCAGTAAGCGCGGTGATATCATTCGGGTTAAGTTCCAACGCTTTCTGTAAAAACGGTTCGGCCTGAACCTGTTTGTTTTCTTGCGAGAGCGACAAACCCAATAAAATATTGATGACAAATTCATCCGGAAACTTCTCAACAGCGGTTGTCATTTGCGCGGTAGTTTCTTCAAATTGTTGGGAATCGAACAAAAGAATCCCCAATCTTATCCATAATTGTGAGTTCCATTCCGCCGTATTTGCGGCATCACTAAACAATTTAATTGCGCGAGTAGTGTCTTTTTTGTTTAATGCCAACTCACCAAGAAAAGCATTTAACTGCCAATTAGAAGAATCCGCAACAACTCTTTCAAAAAGTTTATCGACAAATGGATTTAGACTGCTGTCTTCTTGAGCTTCCTGGAGAAATAAAGAACCAACTCTAACCTTTTCATCTTCACGAAATTTATTATTATCAATAATTTTGAGATATTCGCCGGCTGATTCTGCCCATTCGTCATTACGCGCGTAATATTCTGCTTTAAGTTTAATTAAGTCAAAATCATCAGGATAAAGGGCCATCGCGCTTTCCAATTGTTTTTCAGCAACCTCAAGCCTGTTCGATTTTAAATACGAATCAATGAGCAACTTTTCCAGCTGCAGATTAGACGGATTAATCTCGAGAAGCTCTTCAATTGTGGTGATCGTTTGATCAATATTGCCCATCCTTTCGTTTAAATCGGCCATTCGGGTAAGAACCGTCCATTCCGGTCCTGATAATTCAACTAATCGTTCATACAATTCTAAAGCGCGAAGTGGTTTATCCGATTCGTAAATTTCACCCAATCGATAATATGCATTAAACTCGAGTGAATCGGTTTCAATTATTTTATTTAACACAACTGCCGCAGAATCAAATTGCGCTCCCGCAGAAAGAACCTCCGCGAGAAGATATTTATACTCTAACTCAGATGGATCGAGGGATACTGCTTCTTGTGAATTTTTAATAGCCGCGGGAATTTTGTTTAATCTCAAATAATTTTTACCGAGAGAAAAATATACCGCAGCATCAGGATTATACTTGAGTGCTTCAAGATAATTTACAACTGCCGAGCTATAATCACCTCTCAGTTCATCCATGGAACCATCAACGAATTTCTCCGTTGCATATTGAAATTTCTTCAGCGAATCAGCAATAAATTCATCACGCTCCGTTGAAGGATCGATTCTTGAACCGCTTGAACAGGCCGCAACAAATAGTATCCCGTATAGGGACAGAATAATTTTTAATCGTTTATACATAATAACTTTGGAAATTGAAGAAAGAAAATATCAACAGCCCGCTGCAATCACAAGTGTAAAAGTTTCATACGAGCATTTGTTTAGATATTTTGCACAAAATAAAACAAAATTAGTTTCATTATGCGATTTGATCTCGGTATTGCACATAAATGGATTTATGACGTCGATTTTATAAATATGATCGAAGAAATATTTCACTATTTCGGAAAAACGACCTTTCTTGTATCGCTTCATAATGTAGATGAAGTTTATGGTTTGATTGAACGGGGTGAACTTTATTTCGATAATTATTTGGATCGTGCTTCTGATGAGGATGAAAGATTTTCCGCGCTTGCGAATCTTATCACCCGACAAGAAACTTATATTATTAATCAATATGATTTAATCGATAACGCGATCGATAAAGCGAAAATGCACGAGAAATTATTAAAAGCCGGCGTATCAGTTCCGCCTTCGATTATTTTTCCGACTTATGAAACAAAACCGGAAATAAAAATTAGTAAGGCCTCTCTAAATAAACTTGGTTCACCTTTCGTAATTAAACCTTGTTACTACTCAGGTGGAGGAGATGGTGTTAATACCAATGCTAAGGATTTTAACGATATTCAAGTTTTGAGAAAAGAATATTACGACGACCGGATTATAGCTCAACAAAAAATAAAAGCAATAAATCTTGGTGAGTTTAAAGCCTGGTTTCGCGTTTTTTATTCATTTGAAAACGTAATTCCCTTTTTATGGGATGATGAAACACACATATATTTTGAAGACAACTTACATCTCGTAAATCAATCTATAATTGATGAAATTATCAATATAAGCTCAACAATTGCTGAGATTACGGGAATGGATTATTTCTCGTCAGAATTCGCCCTTACTGAGGAAGGGAAATTGTATATCATCGATTATGTAAATGATCAATGTGATATGAGGTTAAAATCGCTGCATCGAGATGGAGTTCCCGATTCCGCCGTGAGACAATTTATTCACGATATGAAAGATTATCTGGAATCTTAAAGGATCAAAAAATCATATCATCTTCAATACTGTCGAGCATGTTTAAATAACTTTCAAATCGTTCTTCTGTAATTAAGTTATCGTTAAATGCATCTTGAACTGCACAACCCGGTTCATGATTGTGTGTGCAACTGTTAAAGCGGCATTCATTTATAAATTCCTCAAATTCAACAAAGTAGTGTCCAAGATTCTCCTGAGTTATTCCGTAAGGATCAATTTCCCTAATTCCCGGTGTGTCAATAACAGCCGTGTTCGCATTAATCAGGTTCATTACCGCCGTTACGGTAGTGTGTTGGCCCTTTCCACTTTTTTCGCCAATATCACCGATTTTAAGATTTAATTGTGGGTAAACCCGATTTAAGATCGTCGATTTACCGACTCCTGACATTCCCCAAAAAATATTGGTTTTTCCTTCGGCGGCAGTCAGAATTTTCTCGATCCCTTCATCTGAAAATTTATTTGTAGGAATCACTTCATAACCCAGAGAATTGTAAATATCGACCCAACCTTTATAGTCCCTTTTTTTGTCTAAATCGGTTTTGTTAATAATTATATGGACAGCAATGTGTGAACTTTCGGCGGCAACTATGATTCGGTCAATCAATCGATTGTTAAATTTTGGATTTTTCACGGAAGCAACGATAAAAATATTATCGAGATTTGAAGCGATTATTTGTTCTAATCGCTCGCCACGATAACTTGCTCCTTTAATTCTTGGAGCTTTTCTCGATAGATAATTTTTCCTTTTATGAATATTGTAAATAACGCCGGTTCCGTCAGCATTTGTCTCTAACTCGACAACATCACCAACGGCAACAATATCCAGCTTATACTGTTTATCCTTTTTCAAGCTGTATTCCTTTTTAAATATGCCTCTTAAGGAACATCGAACAATATTTTTTTCACCACTAAATACATAGTAGTCTTTGCTTTCTATCTTATGGACTCTTCCCAGCATTACACTTCTGATCTTGTTTTGAGTAAATGGAAGGTAAAAATAGTGTTTTCGCCCAATAAATGAGCAAAGTAATTTTTATTGACAAGTTTCGATTATTAATAAGGTAAGATATTCTTGAGTTATCAAAATGAAAAAGAATTACAATTTCATTACTGTGATCGAAACATTTGATAAAGAGTTGCGGAACTTGGCAAAAAAAAGGCCCCGATTGAAATTCAGTCGAAGCCTTTTTACTTTCAATTCTTAGATTCGCATTATCACCGCTCAATATCCACTGAAACAGCATCGAATTGTTCGCCGTGAAAATGGCCCAAAATTGTAATTAATTCCGCTGTTGAAAACTCCTTTGGTAAATCGGCAGGAGCAGAAACACGAACTTTTCTTCCGCTTCTATCCGCAACAAAAAAGATCGCTTTTGATCTATCCGCGTTAAATGAAATGCCATCCTCTTTAACTAATTGAACCATCAATTCTTTTTGAGCATGGCTTTCAGGATCAATATCTGAGAATGAACCGAGTCCGCGAACGGGTGAAAAATAAAATAAATATATACTTCCTACAAAAACTATTAATAATAGCGGTATTACAAATTTCCCGAAATTTTTCATCGAAGCACCATAACATTTAATTCAAAAGACAATTTTAAGCACTAATTCATGAATGGGCAATAAAATTCGAGAATGTTTTAGAGAAGATCTGTGATTTTAGAATAAATATTATCATCGATTTCAAAACCCTCTCGTTTATATTTTTCTCGATTCAATTTTACTCTTTCTCCCGGATATAAAATTTGCTCTCCCGTTTCCGGTTCGGCACTTTTATAATAATTAATTATTTCATCCGCGATTTTATCGATAGATTCGGCACTCATCGATTTTGAAGGATCCAGTGCAATGTAAATCTGAGACATCCCGCTGTCAGTTTCCGACTGACCGAGTTCCATAGTAGATTTACCACCGGACATAATCGTAGCAATCAAATCAAAGAGCAGTGAGAGTCCGCTTCCTTTCCAGTAACCGATCGGTAAGGGGCGTTTTGCGTCGTAAATTTTCCCGGCATCGGTTGTTAAATTACCATCCGAATCGTATCCCCCGATAAAAGGGAGTTGATTTCCTTCCCGCCGATAAGAAGAAAGTTTGCCGTACGAAAATAGTGATAAAGCCATATCTAAAACTACGTGTCCATTTTTTCGTGGAACAGCAAGCACGAATGGATTATTTCCCGTTGTTGATTCTTTAGCTCCCCAGGGGGGAAGAATCGGAATCGTGTTCGTCCAGCAGATTAGTATAAAACCGTTTTCGGCTGCTTTCCATCCGTACGTGCCGGCTCTCATCCAATGATTTGTATTTCGCAAAGCAACACATCCGATTCCATTTTCCTTAGCTAACTTCATTACTCGATCGGTTATCAGCAAG
Source organism: Melioribacteraceae bacterium (assembly GCA_021739765.1). Taxonomy (GTDB): domain Bacteria; phylum Bacteroidota; class Ignavibacteria; order Ignavibacteriales; family Melioribacteraceae; genus JAIPBD01. Next base: position 103,740 of record JAIPBD010000006.1, on the reverse strand, counting down.
GAATTTAGCGGTCCCGGACCAAGCTGACCGTCCCATTGCTCCCAGGCTCCAAAAGACTTTATCAATTTTGGTTTTGCGTCGGGAACGATAAAACCTTCCTTCGCAAGTTTGATAAACGCGGCGAAACGATTTACGCCATGAGAAGCAACGCCGGAAAATGTATTATCGGTAAAAATTTCCGAAGTTAAGTCTGCGTCGGTCTTGCTAAATCCATATTTAATCAGAATTTTTTCGAGCAGTGTTTTTATTTCGCCGTAATTCAGATTAGCCATTATTTGCCAATATTTTCAATTATATCGAAATTCAATTTCGGAGTTGCTCCGTTATTCTGCGCCACAAAAGCTCCGACACGATTAGCAAAATCAAGTGCTTCCGCCGGATTAATTTTGTTTAAAAGTTTGCTTAACAATGCGGCTAAAAACGAATCGCCGGAGCCGACCGTATCTTTTACATCAACTTTGAATCCGGGATGTTCGTAAAATTTGCCTTCATAAAAAAGTGCCGCGCCGTTAGCCCCTCGTGTAATACAAACGCCATCAAGTTTAAATTTAACGGATAACAGTTTGCAGAATTGATGGTGATCATCAAAAATTTTGAACCATTTTGAAAGAACTTTCACTTCATCGTCATTCAGTTTTACCAGTGTCGCTTTTTGAAGCGAACGTCGAACGATTAATTCTTCATCGAAAGGAGGGCGTAAATTTACATCGAAAACATTAAATTTTTTCAAATCGAGCAAATTGTGAATTGCCTCTTCAGTAATCGGATGTCTTTGAGCAAGTGATCCAAAAATTATTGCGTCCGCATTTTTAGCAAAGTTGAGTGCTTTCTTATTTACTTCTACAAAATCCCACGCAACAGGTTGAACGATTTCATAAGACGCGTTACCGTTTGTATCAAGTTCAACTTCAACGATTCCGGTTTGATAGGAGAGATCGGTTTGTAAATATTCGGTCGATAACCCCGCGGTTTTCATTCTTTTTTTTATTTGATCACCGAGTGTATCTTTCCCGACTCGGCTTATCATTTCCGAATGCTCGCCCAACATTTTTAGGTGAGCGGCAACATTAAACGGGGCGCCTCCGAGAAATAATCCATGAGGCAAAGCGTCCCAAAGCACCTCTCCGATGCAAATAATTTTGTGCATAATTATCCGATTTCTAAATTCATGATTATCGGAAGTAATTGAAGATCTGATAAAATATCAAGTTTTATTTCATTTTTATAACAACGAATGTGATATCGTCGTCAGGTTCTTTATCCATTCGCCATTTATCACCAACAATATTTAATTCCGTAATAATTTCTTCAGGTGATTTCTCGGCGTTTTCCATAAAAACTTTCTGCACTTTGTCATAACCCAGTAATTCTTTTTCCGGATTCATTAATTCCGGGAATCCATCGCTCATCAAAAGTATTGTATCACCAGGATTTAATTCGGTTGTTACAGTTTTATAAGGAAAAGATTTTGTTGCTCCGAGTGGCATTCCCCTAATCAAAAGCTCTTCCAATTCATTTTTTGCCTTCCTAAAAATCAATGCGGGAGGCATACCGGCAGATGATAATTCCAATTCATTTTCTTTAAATTTCAAAAGCATTAGACACATCGCGAGAAATTTGAATTTCATTTCCTTTAAACACTTCGATATTTCTCTGAACGTTAAAAGTATATCATCATTTTCGGCGTAAGTATTAAATAAACTTTTTGTAACTGTTACAACTGTTCCGGCATTTAATCCGTGACCGGTAGCGTCACCAATTACAGCTGTCAATCTTCCATCCACCGAAACCGAAAAATCGTAATAATCACCACCGACTTCAGTTGCTGTTTTCATATAAACGGCGATGTCGAGATTGGGAAGGTTCGGCAATCGATCCGGTAAAAGATTTAACTGCAATGAGCGCGCTTCTTCCAGTTCTTTTGTTTTTCTATCATTTTCGGCCGCAATTGCTCTTGCTTCAGCCTCGGCTGCTTTGGCACGTAATTCAGCTTCTTGAATTTGTTGTCGTTCTCTTTCTTTAGTTAAAATTCGCCTTTTTTGAATTCGATCAAATGCCACGAAAGCAGTGATTCCAAATAAAACATAAATAAAGTAAGCCAAATTCGTTCGCCACCAGGGTGGCGCGATTGAAATGAAAAGTTCTTTCGGTTTTTCGGTCCACACACCATCTGAATTAGCAGCCTTGATCCTAAGCTTATATTCACCGGGATCTAAATTAGTGTAAGTCGCGTATCTTCTATCGTCATAAATCCAATCATCTTCAAACCCCTCTAAATAGTATGCGTATTTATTTTTTTCCGGACGAGAAAAATGCAATGCATTGAATTCGAATGAAAAGTCGTTCTGGGAATAATCCAGATAAATTGAATCGAGAGTGGAGATGTGACTACTGATTGGCGAATCATCCTCCCCTGGAACAACCGTCCTATTAGAAATTTTCATCTCATCAATCACCAATTTAGGTGGGGCCGAATTTATACCGATTGGCTTGAATAAATTAAATCCGCCTGTTCCACCGAAAAATAATCTTCCATCGGAAAGGATTAGTGCTGAATTGAAATGATAATTATAGTCTTGTATTCCATCTTTAAGATCGTAGGAAATGAATGTCAACTTATCCTTCGGGTCCTCATTGTAAAATTTAATTAGACCTTTAAGTGAACTTAACCAGTAAGAATTGTTTTCGCTGAACGGTAATATTCTAATGAGATAATTTGTCGCCAAACCATCTGAGGAAGTGTAGTATTTTTTTTGTTCGGTATCCGGATCAAAAAGTACCAGCCCCCCCAAAGTTGTTATCCAAATTTTGCCGTCAATTCTTTCGGCAAAATCCGTTACATTATCCGCATTAAAACCGAGCGGAGATTCATCAATCAAACTAATATTTTTAATTTCACCGTCAGGATAAATGATTGAAAATCCATTTTGCTGAGTACCAATCCAAATTCTTTCCTTGCTGTCTTCATAAATTGATGAAACAATTCGTCCCACAATTCCGGGTAAAACGCCTCTTTCCTTTAACTCATTTTCAAAATAAATCGCTTCTGATTCGGAAAGTTTGAATAACTCAATCCCGTAACTATCCATATACAAAGGTGGCGGAGCATTCCATTCTAAGTACGAATGACTGTCGTCCGAAATGTAATTAAGTTGGTATTCCCCCGGCTGTAGTTTGATGATTTCAGTCAATATACTGTTCTTTGGATCACCCCCAGCATGGAGACTTTTATTCTGATTATAAACCCAAACTGAATCTCCTTTTGAGTCTGTGAGGAAACCATAATCGTAGACCCCGGCATTGTTGCCACGACTGAACATCTCTCCGGTTGAAGTAATCAGAAAAGTCCCGGCTTTATCCACTTTGAATTTTTTAGAGATTGATGCATCATTTCCAATTCCGGTAATCTTTTCATAAAAACGATTTTGCGCTCGAAGCTTTTCAATTTCATTAAAAAATTCCATTGAGTAACTGGTATCTCCCACTGGAGTAAATGTTTTAAATCGATCTTCTTTTTTGTCAAATTTAATAACTCCCCAGTCAGATGCGAACCAGATATTTGATTTTGAATCACCAGCGATTCTACGGACGTCATTAAACCGAAATCCGTTTTTATCTTTGGAATTATATTCGAAAAATTTCTTTGATTTTGTATTAAGATTATAATTTAAAATACCTTGATTTATCTTTTCGATCCATAAATTTCTTTCTTCATCTAAAAACAATTCACCTATTCTTTCCCCTTTTCCGAATAAAGAATTCAAATCGCTTTTTTTAGCTTGATTCATGATTAAATCAAACTCATATATTCCATCGCGGGTCAGGATCAGTAAACGATTTTCTTTTATATCTTCAGTAACACCAAATATCTCAAGAGCTTCCTCATTTTCACTCCCTTTTTTAAATATTTTAAAAGGATTCAAATTCCTTTTTGCCGGATCAAATTTTATAACACCTTTATCTGATGAGCCCAACCATACTAAACCGGCATCGTCAACAAATGCCGAAATGTAATTTCCGCGTGGTAAAGAGTTTTCATTTGAAGGATCATTTGTTATAAATAATTTCTCATCAGTATCAGGATTAAATCGAAATGAGCCATTTTTGTTAACGGCAGTAATCCAAATTTCACCGTCTCTATCTTGATAGGAGGCGAACAGAACTGATGTCGGATCAATTAATGTTGATTTAAATTTACCGCTCGAGGCAAGTACTTCAAAAAAATGACCTTTGTGATCATGGAAAAAAACTCGATTTCCCGAGTTTTTGGTCATTCGTAATGCGACTCCAACATTATTTTCATTAACAAGTAAAGAATCTGTATAATTCGTAATCTCCCCGGTTTTCCTTTCATATCGAAATAGTTTTCCCGATTGATCGAACGAATTACCGGCCGTGTACCATAAATTGTTTAACGAATCTTCTCTAATGGAAAAAATAGCAAAAACGTTTTCTGACCTCCAGGCACTTGAATCAATAAATACAAATTCCTCGTTTACTTTGTCAAAATATGTTAATCCTGTATATGCTCTTCCTACCCAAAAAATACCTTGTGAATCTTCATAAATTTCTGTGATACCATTATAAAATTGCGTTGAATTGCTCTCTTCATAAAAATAAGACTCAAAGTCATCCGTATCGTAATTGTATTTGTTGAGTGCCGCGTTTGTCCCGACCCAAATCTGTCCTGTCGAATCTTCATAAATTCTGAGAACCAGATTACCTTTCAGCGACTTCAGATTATTAGGATCTTCACGGTATAATTTCATATTTATACCATCGTAGCGGTTTAATCCATCTTGTGTCCCAAACCAGATATAACCAAAGGAATCTTGATAAATGTCAAGGACGCTTAAATTTGCCAATCCTTCGGGCACAGAAATAGACTCAAATTGATAGTTTGACTGGCTATATAGGTTAAAAAAAAAGCCGACGAAAAAAATACAAAGCAAAACCGATTTATATTTCAATTAATTCCTCCTTAGAGAGAATAATACATTAATTTTTAATTGTTCTTTTTTCGACTTTCTATTTTCTTTCAATAAAAAGTGCGGTGATATCATCACTTTGCGGAGTTTCTTTTGTGAATGACTTCACATCAGAAATTAGAGCACTCATAAATTCTTCAGCAGATTCTGAAAAACGATCAGTCATAAATTTTTCCAGACGTTCATCGGAGTATTCCTCTTCATTTTCATTCATCGCTTCCGGAATACCATCTGTGTATAACAAAATTCGTTCACCTTTTTCAAAAATTCTTTTTTGTCCTTCAAACGGAAGTCCCATATCAAACATGCCAAAAGCGACTCCACCGGCTTCAACTTTATCCAATTCCCCATTCTTTTTACGAATTAAAATCGGATTGTGACCGGCATTGACCATATCCAATTCACCGGTTTTGGGTGTGAGCAACGCAATAAAGAAAGTTATAAATTTATCGGAGGGCGATGATTTATAAACCACAGTATTAATTTTTTTTGCAAGGTCGGGAAGCGGAATATCCATCTCAAGATAAGCATTCAGCGTCGCGTTTAGTGTACTGACCAATAAACTCGCGGGAACTCCTTTACCTGCGACGTCAGCTATAATAAGCGCGATTCGTCCATCATTCAAGTGCTTGCAATCATAATAATCGCCGCCAACCTCCTTAGATGAAAGATTTGTTCCTGCCAACTCATATCCTTCAATAATTGGCAAGGTTTTGGGAATAATGCGATCCTGAATCTCAGCGGCAACAGAAAGTTCGCGTTTAATGTTTTCCTTTTCGATTGCTTCTTTGTGAAGATGTTGGTTTTCAACAGCCGCAAGAACTTGCCTTGCGAAAGCATCAAGCAACATTCGATCAGTTTGATCGAAATCCACATATCCATTTCGGCTTTCTTTATTCGCGAGGCGGAAAGTATACTTTCTTTCTTGGTAGAGCAATTCGGTTGAGATAGAATATTCGACATCATCAATTGCACCCGAATTTAATCCTTCGGGGAAAACAAACACCTGCTTCCCGGATACATTCGATTCAATACATAAAAGCCCGAATGAAGCATCAGTGATTGTTACAGCCCGTTCCAAAGCTAAATTAAACAGATTTTCCAATTCCTGGAGTTTGCTTATTTCAATGCCTGTATCGATAAGCGAATTTAATTGGAGCACTCTGTTATTTAGTTCAAATACGAGATTTTTTTCTTTTTGATTATTAATTAATGCTTGATAAGAATTATCAAGTAGTTGAGTGAAAATTTGAATTAATATTCTGTCCGTGTCATTGTATTTCGACTTATCTAATTTTGCTCCGAGGAAAAGCAGAAAGTGAGATCCATTTAACAGCGGAATAGATACTGCCGCTTTATAGTTTTTATGATCTGTAAAAACTATATCAAAATTTAATTTTTGATTGTGAAATTCATTTATCTCTTCGGTGTCAATCTCTTTGCCATAGAGTTTTTTCCACTCTTTATTGCCTTTGTTTAGAAAATAGAGCGAACTATCAATGACGAGAAGAGAGCCACGAAGTATATGATTAAAATTCTGAGCTAATTCCCTCAATGATGAAGATTTAGCGAGTATTCCAAATCCTTCTTGAAAAGACTCAACTTGCAAACTTAATTTTACTACCAAGTCATGATAGTTTTTATCAACCATAGACAAATTCGAGGTTAAAAATTAGAAGGATTTTAGGGCCGATTCAACGTCGTCTGCTTTTTGTGCGTATTGAAACAATCCCATAATATTAAAAGTTTTATCAATCGTAGGATCCAAATTAGAAAAAATCAATTTGCCGCCGGTATCGTTTAATTTCTCTATCACCTCGATAAGGAATGAAATTCCAATTGAATTAACAATTTTGGATTGTGCTAAGTTGAAGACAAAATTCTTATTTCCTTCATTATGGTGTTTAGAAAATTCCTCAACTAATTTTTGTCCGCCAATATTATTAATATAACCGGTGGTTTCAACAACGATGCAATTATCTCTTTGTTCTGATTTGAGATTAAATTCTGAAGACATTCGATATATCCTTTAAACTAAATTTTTAATGATAGTAATCTTTGTGCCATTTTTCCCGGATTCGATAATAAAATCATCCGACATCGATTTCATTAATTTCAGCCCCCAACCTCTTTTATCATTACTGTGTAGTTTCTCTGTGATATTTGGGTCATCAATACTCTCCGGTTTGAAACCTTCACCATAATCAACAACAAAAATTGTCAGCTTCTCCTTTGTCATACTTATATTAACCGTAACATAAGGCGTTTTATCACCGGAGTGTTCCAAACCATTAATAATTGCTTCTGTTACAACCATTTTGGCTTCACCGATTTTATCTTCAGAAATCCCAAGGTGGCCGCCCATCAAAGAAAGGCCTTCGAGAGCAACAAGCTCTATATCCGGTACTTTTGGGAGTTTCATTTCAAGATCAATATTTTCTTCCATCTTGCTCTCGGATTTATTAGGAAAATATTAAGATTTTATATCAGATTTAACGGTGGAATATAGAAAAATAATGAAAGAAATTAATAATTTTTATGGCTTACGGGCAAATAATAAAAAAGCCCGGCAATCCAATTTGACTACCGAGCTTACCCTACCGCAATTATAATTTCACTATAGAACTCAATTCTTATGCCAATTGATTTAATTTGTTTTAGGAATGATTTAGAATCGTGTGTCGCATTATTGCAACAAGTGAGCAAAAATTGTTGTTTTATAACGACACTAATTGTTAATATTTAATTGCGAGATCAATTTGTGGAGGTGCGACCGATTTATTCCAAGCACTTTTGCAGCCTCAGCTTTGGAATCTGTTTGTTTAATGATTTTAGAAATATACATTCTGCGAAAATCATTTTCTGCTTCGGATAGTGTAAGATCATAATCAAAATTTTGAAGTTGAAAATCATTGCCAAGAATTTCTGCCGGTAAATCTTCAACATCAATTTTGTTTGATTTTGCAAGAATTATCGCACGTTGAATTGTATTTTCCAGCTCTCTTATATTTCCCGGCCAATCATAACCAATCAAAGCGTTTAGAGCATTATTCGTTATTTCAAAATTCTGGTCGGCATCGGAATGTTTTTCAATGAAAAAATTGATTAATTCGGAAATGTCCTCCCTTCTTTCTCGTAGTGGAGGTATTTTAATTTCTATTACTTTCAGCCGATAATAAAGATCTTCGCGAAATGTCTTATCAGCCAGCATCTCGGCAATATTTCGATTTGTGGCCGCTATAAACCGCACATCAATCTGTTTAGTTTCAACGCTTCCCAATCTTTCAAATTCCCGATTTTGCAGAACTCGTAAAATTTTTGCCTGAAGATTAATATTCATCTCTCCAATTTCATCAAGGAAAACTGTGCCTCCGTTAGCGATTTCCAATTTGCCGGGTTTGCTCTTGTTTGCTCCAGTAAACGCCCCCGATTCAAATCCAAATAATTCCGATTCAAGCAAATCGCCCGGAATCGCACCGCAGTTAATCGAAACAAACGGTTTCTCTGACCTCGGTCCGTTATTATGAATCGCCCGGGCCAATAGATCTTTTCCGGTTCCGTTTTCGCCAAGCAGTAATATTGAAACATCACTTTTAGAAACTTTAGAAGCGAGTTTTAAAACACTGAACAATTTTTTGCCCGTTCCGATTATGTCATCCGACCGGAAATTTAATCTGAGGTTTTTATAATCTTCCGAATCCTTATGGGCGATTTTTTGTTCAAGACTTGAAATCTCTAACGAAACAATCATCCCTTTTACAATTTGATTAGCGAAAGAAATCAGAAAAGTTAAATCAGAATCCTTAAAAGCCTCGGTTTGATTTCTACGGTCGATATAAACAACACCGAGTATTTCATCATTGTTTTTTAATGGTACACTAACCGCCGCGGTAAGTCCCAAAGAAACAACGCTTTCATGGCAAGCATAATCCGAAGCGTTTTGCATATTATCAATTTTTAACGGCTTGGCAGAAGTTAGAGTGTTTTTGATAATAGTATTACTGAACTCTTTATGCTCGGGATCATTTTCCGGATCCAGATTTACTCCAACAATATTATCGACTTGAAAATTATTATCCACAAGCACAATAAATCCGTGATCCGCACACAACTCTTTGGTTACAGTTTCGATTGAAACTTGCATCAATTTCCGCATATCAGTTTCAGATTGAAACAATATCCCGGACGAATATAATTTTTCCAATCTTTTCTTTTCAATTTTGAGTTTGTTTAATTCTTTCTCAAATATTTCAAAAGCTTGAATAAAACTTTGGGAGGATGCGCTGATTTTTTTATTATAGTCTAATAACTTCTTGTACAGATTTTCAATTCCTTTTTTTAATTCCGGATCGTCTTTGACCAGTGCCGAAATTTTCATAAAATCTGAGGAAGTCTCACTCAGAAATTCACCGAGTAATTTATTCAATTTTTGTCGTTTATCATTTAGGTCTAAATTCGAGTTAATCATGGTCTTCAAGCTCAGTTAATATTTCCATTGCAGAATTATACCTTTTGTCCGGTTCCTTTTCTAAACACTTAATACACAATTTACTGATTTTTGAAGATATTGTTGGGATTAATCGAATGGGTTCAGAAGGTATCGTATTAAAAATTGAATGAATCAGCGCCATTTCATTCTCCCCGCTAAATGGTAGTTTCCCGGTGAGCATTTCATAAAGTATTACACCAAAAGAGAATAAATCAGTTCGTTCGTCAATATTTATATTTGTTATTTGTTCCGGTGCAACAAAACCGAGTGTTCCAACAACTGTACCGAGGGATGTCATTGTGGACACAAGGGGTGATTTTGATAGCCCAAAATCCATTATTTTTAAATTGTGGTTTGAATCAAACATTATATTTTGAGTTTTTAGATCGCGATGAATCACTCCTTTTTCATGAATCATCTCCAAGCCGGTTAATAATTGCCGGCATATTGTAACAATTTCGGATTCGGAGAGAGGAGAATTTTTTTGAAGATATTCCTCCAATGTACCGCCTTCCAAATATTCCATAGCTATAAATGCGTGTTCTTTGGATTCCCCGTACTCAAAAACGCTCACAATGTTTTCATGACTCAATTCGGATAGAAGCCGGCCTTCAGACTGCAAACGTTTCCTGTTTTCCTCATCTTTTAACAAAGTTGGATTTAGCACTTTTAAAGCCACGGTAACTTTTTTATTTGTATCAACGGCTTTGAATACTTTACCCATTCCGCCAACTCCAAGGATTTCCAACAACTTATAATGCGAAATATATTTGCTCTCTTTTTCCTGGATTCTCCTCTCCGCTAAGAAAAGTGAAAGTCCAATAAACGCAATAAACCCGGATGTAGAATAAAATATCGATTGGATCGCAGATTGATTAATGGTTATATGAATAAGTATAATATAAATAAGAATAGTTAGAGTAATGAATCGAAAATCTTTTAATAAAATATATGCCTTCAGTTTTGCTATAGACTTGACTGTCAGTAATAAAACAAACATGACAATTAGTATTTTGTAAATCTCGAGCGAATACTTGAAACGTAGTACAGATCTTTTTAATGAATTTAGCGCATGATCCGTAACTGCGCCCAACATCGATTTCTCGTTGACGATTATCCGGCTTCCGGATTTTAAATTCTCGTACTTTTTGACGATACCGGAGGGGAAAATTATTTCAAGTTCATAAATTTTGTTTTCAACAACGCCGAAGATGGCCTTGTTTATATTTGACTGTGTTATTGGAGCGTCTCCCAAATTAAGCAATCGGCTTTGAACTAAAGAATCTTGCCCAGCTTCAATTAAATTTATTCTTGTCCCGATTCCATCTCTATTACTTTGAATTGCACTTATCAAAACCGAAATAAAATTATTTTTTTCCAGGTTGTTCCTAAAAATTGCTGACCGTTTACCTTCCCCCAGCGACCGAATTGAGCTGCCGATATATAAATCATAATCATTATCGTCATCTAAATCACCAAATGACGGGTTGCCAAGAAACTCAAGTCCAATATGACGACCGGCCTCTTGAAACTTTAGTTGTGGGGAATTGAGATAGATTGTGTTCCCCATAAAAATATCGATCCATCCATCATTGTTAACATCGGCGGCGTTAATTATTCCATTTGAAGGCTCTAACAATTGTACCGGAAAATCAAAACCGGTTGAGTCAGCCGGAATTTCTCTAAAATTAGCAAATCCGTCATTCAAGAATAATTGAGGAATATTTTGGTTATTGCAGATAAAAAGATCAAAATTACCGTCGTTGTTAAAATCCTTTGAAATAACAGAATGTGTATTTGGTGATATTGTGTTATAAAAAAATGGAGTTTCGATTTGGCGAAAGGTAAAATCCCCATTATTCAGAAAAATGAATAAGTTTTTATTCTCGATCATGTTTCGATAAATAATCAGAATATCGATTAAATTATCATTATTAAAATCACTCAAACTAACGCCAAAGGAATTATTGTCCTCGTATTTTTGAATCCCGGATTGTTCGATAATATTTTCAAATTTCCCGGCGCCGTCATTTTTTAATAAAGCATCATTTCCTTCACTGCAGTTTATATAAATATCCAAATTGCCGTCGTTATCGAAATCCGCTGAGTTAATATTAATTTGCCGAGAGTTGTAATTGATATAATTCAACGGGATGAATGATTTCGCGTCAACCACTCTGAATTCATTATCGGATTCCCCAAATGCGTAATTAAAGTTCAAATCATCAACGATATCCAAGATGTCTTTATAACCGTCATTATCATAATCAGCAATTGCCATTGCGGATGAATTAATAGATCGGGCAAGTTTTTCAGATAGTGATATTGTGGAAAAGTTACAATCGCCAAGATTTTTATAGATATAATTGGGAGCCTCTTCTGTTATGATTCCGAGATTCGGCAGTTTTTCACCATTCAAATTATAAAGCAATCCGCACCGGCCATTACTTTGCAAATTTATTTGGGCAGAGATATTAGTAAATGAAAAGTCGAAATTGCGAGAATTGGTATAAATTCCATTATAACCGATTATCCAAATGTCGTCTGACGATTCTCCATTTTGCTTAACTGAAATATCATTGAAGAAGTCTTCATGCGCTGTTATTGAAATATCTCGCTGCCAAGAGTTGCCGTCAAACCGCAACAATGTTGATTTATCTCCAACCGCGTACGCTTTCTTATTATCTAATATTTTAACAGAGGTCAAGTTGTACCTCAGGCCGGTTTCCGAATGCGCCCATTTATTTCCGTCATAAATTAAAATGGTTCCTCTATCCCCGACACAGATGCCGAAATTATTATCGAACATTTCAATACTGTTTAATCGAACTTGAGTCGGAGATTCTAACTGCATCCATTTTCCATGAGAATATTGAATGATAATTCCCGCTTTGCCAACCGCAAAACCTAAAGAATCATTCACCATCGAAATCGATAATAAATCTCCGCTCGAAAAGTTTTCCTTTTCCTGTCGTTTAACAGGGCTGATTTCCTCGTTCCATTTCGTACCGTCATATTTTAATATATTACCCTGCTGTCCGACCAACCAGACCGAGTTCGGATTTATGACATCCATATCAGTCCACATCGAAAAGTCTGTTTTATCCCACATAATTTTAGGAAGCTCGATGATTTGGAATTCACCCATGCTCAATTCGAGTAATTCCGGTTTGTAATTGCCAAAATGGGTTTGATGAATCATGAACCACAATTTCGAATTTTGATAATTTGATATAATTGGGAAATCTGAATATGGGAAATCGTAAATTGAGACCCATCTATCTTTTTGGAATTCATACAGCCGCCCGGGTACATCCTCCCCCTTCCCTCTCGAAATTGCGAAACCACTTGAATCGGATAAAATTAAAATTTTTGCTCCGAGATCAACATTTGCTTGCTTAAACCAAACATGAGTAAGCTTTAATGAATTATTATCCTTCTGATCTGATAATTGCGGGGAACAGGATAAGATAGTTATAGTGAGAATTAGCAAAATTAATTTTAATCGGTAATCAATCATTTAGAACCGAATTGGTAAACTTATGGTAAATATACGATTGAAATTTTATTATTGCCAATGGAGGATTCCCCTTTTGAAGTAGTATCAATTTCAATCAATCTATTTGGAAATTATATATCAAGCGGATTTTTGCAGATCAGCTAGTTCTGTCTCAAGGTCGGTTATCTCTTTGCGCAGTTTTTCATTTTCGGATTCCAGTTTCTCAATCAGAATTTCTGAGGATTCTTCCTGACTGCTTCTCGCAGAAATTAAAGTTGACAAAATTAAATGGGCGATTGCCCCTGTTAAAATGATGATTAAAAGGAACCACCAGACGGATAAGGAAATTATCATTTCTACCCTTTTCATTTTTATAGAGGACAATTAATCCAATATTAGAAAATTTCATGCATTTTTCAATGAATAAAACACGGTAGAACCAAAAAGAGCGCTTTCAAATCATAGATTCCTTTTATAATTTCGTAGATAATATTTTTGTTATTTGGAGAGTTGATGAAAAAATTGATTTTATTTCTTATGATTTTTAGTGGCAGCATTATTATTGCGCAGGATAAAAATGATAAATGGATTGATGTTTTAGATTTGGGCAACGACAAAATTTCTTTAAATACCGATGGTATCGATAAGTTCAAAGGTGATGACATTTTCGTTTGGACCCTTTATCAACATAAACAACCGCTTGTTATTGAAACGATTAGTAATGATATACAGAAAACAAAAACATACTATCTGATCAATAAAAAACTTCGCCGATACAGCATTCTACAAATTATCTATTATGATAGTGAAGATAATGTCGTAAAAAGTTTTTCCTACCAGCGAGATTCTGAAAATTCGGGTTACAAGTACAATTATCCGATCCTCGAAGAATCTGAAATGGACGAAATTCTCAAAAAGGCTCTGACCTATACCGAGTAAAATAGGGCGTCACATTGCAGAATTTAGAATCATCAATCGTTGTAAAAGACTCCGCGATTCACGGAAAAGGAATATTCGCTTCAAAGAATATATCTGCCGGACAACTTATTATGTTCATTGAAGGGGAAGTTATTTCCGGTGAAGAGTGTGAAAGAAGGGAGGAAGAAGAAAACAACGTCTATATTTTTTGGAATGGTAATAACTATATTGATACGGCTGGCACCGATAAAATCAAATTCATAAATCATCATTGTGATCCAAATTGTGAAGTAACTGATGGCGATACAAATACACTTCAATTAATCGCAAAACGAAAAATTTATTCGGGTGAAGAAATTTTAATGGACTATGGATATGATGAAATTTATGAACAATGTACATGCTCAAAATGTCAAAAATCTAGTACAAATTAGCTTTTATAAATTCCTCACCACCAATTTGTGACATTTGCTTTTCTATCCATTCGGCTCTTTTTAACATGTATGAACTGTTGGGATTCTTTATCAAAGAAACTGGATTAGGAATTAGTGAAGCGAGTTTTGCCGCAGAATATCGGCTGAGCGAAGAGCATGATTTATTTAAAAATGTCTCGCTCCCGCTTTTAACTCCATACACGTCCTTTCCTAATTCTATTGAATTCAGATAAACTTCCATTATCCGTTTTTTGTCCCAAGCAAGTTCAATTATAAAAGTAAAATACGCCTCAAACCCTTTGCGAATAAAGTTTTTATTTGGTGAAAGAAACATGTTCTTAGCCAGTTGCTGAGATATTGTACTGGCACCACGTAACCGATTTTTCTTCTGATATTCGTCAACAGCGTTCTGGATTTCTTGAAAATCAAACCCCCAATGATCAAAATATTTTTGATCCTCGGCTGCTATAATTGCGAGCGGAATGGTTGGAGCAATCTTTTCCATTGCAATCCAGTCTTTTTTAATATTTTCCTTAAATGATAAATACGGAAAACTCAACCCGGATTTCTGCATTACGAACGCGGTGGTTGCAGGAGGAATAAATCTGAAAACAACCAGGACTAACAACGTGATGACTGTGTAATATAAAACAAACTGGGCTGAGGCAAAAAAGCCTTTCATTAAATTATTTTTAATGTTGATTGCCTAATCCTCCTTTGTCTCATGCAGCGTGTTTTTCTTGCGAATTTTAATTTTATCTTCAATTTGTTTTAAAATAAGAGGGTGTTTGGAAACAACAAAATCGAACGCTTTTTTTGTTAATTGATACAGATCGCAATAAGTGAGTGCCTTTACACTTGCCGTTCTTTTCACATTTTCAAACAAAGCGATCTCACCGAAGAAATCACCTTCATCCAAATTAGCAACGATTTTTTCCTCCGTAGTTACTACAACATGCAGCTTACCGCTAACTACGAAATAAAGTTCGTGACCTTCATCATTCTCTTTAAACGCATAAGCTCCCGGAGTTAATACCAACGGTTTTAAATGCAGCGCAATTTCTCTTTTAAAATCATCATTAGTATTCTGAAACAAATGGATTTTCTCAATGGCCTCTTTTTTTAATTGAAGCGAAACTTCAACTTTTAGGTTATCCGGCAGATCATGAATAAATGACGATTCATCGTATCCGAGTCTTTTGTTAAAAATGTATGTGTAATAATCCTGTAATCTTTTTTGTAAATCGGTGGGAATTTTCCTGTACCGGACGAGCGCACTCAGTTTATCGATATTCTCCAAATATCTTGCTTTAGCCGGATCGGATTTGGACAAGATACTCGCGATATTACCAATCAAATAACCATAGACACCAACTCCCATAAATTCAACAAAAATGGCATATATCTTTTGAAAATTACTATTTGGCACGATATCACCAAATCCGACTGTTGTTAAAGTTGTAGCCGTCCAGTAAAAAGAATCAATATAATTGGTCAAATGATCCAAATTCGTGTCAATTCCGTGGAGTGTAAGCCAACCGCAACTTATCCAATGAGCTGAAATTGCCGTCCAAAATCCAAAAAAACTTAGCGCGAGATAACTCGCATATTTCACTTCTCGTCTTCTCCAGCGGGCCATAAATTGGGCAACTCTAATCAGTTTAAGAAGTCGCAGCAGTTGAATCCATTCAGCGTCGAAAAAGAAAACATATGGAATCGCGGCCATCAGATCAACGATAAACCAGGACTTAAAATATTCATCTAAACAACTAATTTTATCACTAAAATAAATGTGAGCACAATTCTTGTAGCGGATTATGTTGTAACCGATATCAAGAAAAAATATTAATGTGACAATTAGGTTGGAATAGAAAAATATCTGTATGCCGTGAAAATTAAAAACAAGATCTAGCGGAATAAAAAGTGCGATATAGCTTGCGGTAATAGCAACCAGGAAATTCCACGGAATATCATATTTTCCTCTGTATGAGGTCATTGGCAGCTAGATTTAAGTTTTTATATAACAGAAAGATACAGAATACTGAAATATTTTTTATCATCTGTCCAAAATTTTTCAATAGTGAATATTCCCGAACAGATTTTTTGAAACATTTCCATTGTATACTTGTGGGAGTATTCGGTAAGCAAAGATTCCCCCTTCAAAATTGGAAATTGCAGATTATCCAAACTTACTGTTTGATTTTTTTTTGAGATCAAATGCATTTCAATTCGAGATTTATCATCATTAAACAAAGCGTTATGTTCAAAATTAGACGGGTTAAAATCGGTGTAAAAAAGTTCATTTATATTTTGAAGAATATTCAAATTAAACTCCGCTGTAATTCCTTCACTATCATTATAAGCGGCTTCCAAAACTTTTTTATCTTTAACCATATCAATTCCGAGCAATAGGCCGCCATTCTTTCCGGTTTCTTCAGCAACCATTTTCAAAAATTCAATTGCTTCATATTCTTCAAAATTTCCTAATGTTGAACCGGGGAAATAAGCTATGGTTTTTGATACTTCGCTCTTCAATTCCGGAAATCTAATGGGATGAGTGTAATCGGCAGCTATAGGAATTATTTCGAGATTGGGAAAAATCACCCTCAACTCCTGCGCTGAATTATTTAAATGTTCTTCCGAGATATCTACCGGAATATAAGCCGTAAGTTGTTGAAGATGCTTCAATATTAACTTTGTTTTCCAGCTGCTACCGCTCCCGAATTCAATAAATAATGAGTTCTTATCAAAGATTTTTACGATATCAAGAATATTATCTTCCATTATTTTCATTTCTGTTCTGGTCGGATAGTACTCCTCAAGCTCACAAATTTTATCAAATAATTTCGAACCTTTCTCATCGTAAAAATATTTGCTTGGTATTCTTTTCTGCTTCGATGATAAGCCGTTAATAAGTTGTTGCAGTTCTAATGCGTATTTAT
The DNA here is from genome assembly GCA_021739765.1 of Melioribacteraceae bacterium. GTDB lineage: Bacteria > Bacteroidota > Ignavibacteria > Ignavibacteriales > Melioribacteraceae > JAIPBD01. The sequence goes on along the minus strand of JAIPBD010000006.1, from coordinate 86,470 downwards.
CTTCTGTATTTGAATTCATTTTTTAGAGTGGATTTATTGCAAATCTTTAGCTAACCGGATACCGGAAAACTGCCAGCGTGCATTGTGATGGAAAAAATTTCTGTAAGTATTTCTAATGTGTGTCTTTGAAGTTGCGCATGATCCGCCGCGGAGAACAATCTGTCCTGACATAAACTTGCCGTTGTATTCACCAATCGCACCGGGAGGAATTTTGTAACCCGGATACGGCGCATAATCGCTCCTTGTCCATTCCCAAACATCACCATACAATTGTTGAATTCCGTCAGCTGAATTCAGCACAGGTGAAGGATGAAAGTTTCCGTTTTCGACAAAATTTCCTGTCAATTGGGAACGAGACGAAGCGGCTTCCCATTCAAATTCGGTTGCGAGTCTTGAACCGGCCCAGTGAGAAAACGCGTCGGCTTCATAAAAACTTACATGAGTAACAGGTTCACTTGGTTCAACTTTTCGAAATCCTTGAAGAGTATAATTCCACCATTCATCCCCTATTTTTTCCCAATATAGCGGAGCTTTCCAATTCTTGGATTCCACATCAGCCATTCCGTTCGAAAGCCAAAGTTCAGGTCGGGAGTAGCCGTTATCCTCAATAAATTCGATATACTCACCGTTTGTGATCAACCGGGACGCAATTTGAAAATCGTTTAAGTAAACCTTGTGAACCGGTTTTTCATTATCGTAAAAAAAATCACTCCCGTTATAACCGATTTCTCTCACGCCGCCTTCCACTTCGATCCAATTAATTGGTGGAAGATTGGAATTTTCTTTTAATTCAAGTTTGTTGTAAACGGGAAAAAGCGGATTGTTCGAAAAAACATTTTTTATGTCAGTAAGTATTAATTCTTGATGTTGCTGCTCGTGATTTAAACCGATATTCATCACTACTAACCACTTTTGAAGAGTGGGTTCATCTGCGTCTGTCAAAAAATCAAGAACTTGTTCATCAACAAATTTTCGATACGCCAATATCTCTTTAACTGTAGGTCTGGAAAGCAATCCTCGATTCGGTCTGTAAAATCGTTCTCCGATTTGAACGTAATACGAATTGAATAAATAGCTGTATTTATCGTCGATGGATTTATAATTCGGGAAGACTTCCTTTAGAAGAAAAGCTTCAAAAAACCAACTTGTATGTGCAAGGTGCCATCTGGTGGGACTGGCATCGGGCATCGGTTGGATTACGAAATCTTCTGTCTCAAGCGGTTCAACGATCTTTAACGAAAAATTCCGAACCCGTTGAAAATCTTGAATTAGTTTTGCTCTTAAATCTGTCTCGTTTTGTAAATTATTCATAGTGGTTCTTTATTTATTAAATTTAACAATCAATTCTAAAAATTACAATTTGGAATAATATTTTGGATGATCTTTTATTTTATTCTTAATCCTTTTGGAACAAATATTTTCTCACTTAAATCAAAAATATACTGGACTAAGATTGCCAAAAGTGCTGCAGGAATCGCTCCCTGAAAAATCATCAAAGTATCATCCAACCTAATTCCCGTCAAAATTGGTTGACCAAATCCACCGGCCCCAATTAATGCCCCTAAAGTCGCGGTACCTACATTGATAACAGCCGATGTTTTTATTCCGGCAAGTATCGATCCGGACGCAATCGGGAGTTCAATTTTTCTGAGAATAAAATATTTATCCAGACCCAAAACCTCAGCCGATTCGATCACATCTCTGTCAATTCCTTTTAGTGCGGTGTAAGTATTCCGAACTATGGGAAGTAACGAATAAAGGAACAATGCCACAATCGCCGGCACAAATCCGATCCCAAATAACGGAATCATAAATACTAACAATGCTAAGGACGGAATAGTTTGAATAATTCCAACAGAATTCAAAATTGTTCCACCTAATTTCTTAGATTTTGCCGATAAAATACCCAACGGAATCGCGATAATTATCGCCATAAGCAACGAGATAGATACCAGAATACAATGCTCCCAAGTATTCTTCAACAATCTATCGATGATTGTTGCTTCATTTATGTTCGTTTTTATCTCAAACTCTCTATTAATAAACAAAGCCGCCGCTAACTTTTCACTTTCACCACCCAATTTTACGGAAGCATTAAGCCCGATTATTGATTTCTCATCAACACGACTTTCCAACTTACGAAGTACATTTATTCTATTATTGTCCATTTTTACCAAATCTATTCGATAGAGTAAAACCGCATTGTAATCGGTGAAAAAATTGAGGTCGTCTTCCAGAGTCAGAATATCGTAATATTCAATTTCGGCATCGGTTGAGTATAAATCGATAATATCAATTGAGCCGGACTTCAGTCCTCTGTATGCTAAATCATGATCAATTCCGGTTACATTCGAGTTGGTTAAATCGTAATGATTTCTCAACCCTTTCCATCCATCCTCCCGATCAATAAATTCGTTTGTAAAGGCAAGTTTAAGTTCAGGATAATTACGTAGATCTGATATTTTTGTTATTTCATACTTTTTTGCGGTTTCAGTCAGAATACCAATCGAATACGTATTGTTGAATCCTAAAGGTTCTGTGATTCCAATTCCTAGTGATCGCAGTTCATTTTTTAAATCATCGAAATCAGTGATGTTTTTTTCATTCAGAATTTCTTTAATGATTGTTCCGGTATATTCCGGATAAACATCTAATTCGTTATTTAACAATGAGTTAAATAATATTCTGGTTCCACCGAGTTGATCTAAATGAACAGATTTGAACCCATTGTAGTTTAAAAGTTGTGTTGCAATTTCCGCTATTATTACCGATTCGGTAAATTTCTTCGAACCAATCCTAATTGTCGAATTTTCCGGTGAAGAGCACGAAAGCGACAGCACGCCAATTATCATAGTTGAAATTATTCTTTTCATTTACTTATGCGGTCTTTGTGCGGTTATAAATTTTGTAACAAATTCATTTACGGGATTTCGAATAATAAATTCCGGATTACCGGTCTGTTCAATTTCACCCTCTTTCAAAATAATTATTTTATCCGCAAAATAGATTGCTTCATTCAAATCATGTGTTACCATCACGACAGTTTTGTTCAATTTTTTGAATATTTCCTTTAATTCATTTTGAAGATCATATCTGATAAGAGGATCAAGAGCGCCAAGAGGTTCATCCAGTAAAAGGTATTTTGGATCATAAAACAATGCTCTCATTAAACTTACTCTTTGTCTCTGTCCGCCGGAAAGCTGTGCTGGAAACCGCTCCAATGCGGAGAGCGGAAACTTTGTCAAATCGGACAATTCTTTAATTTTGGTTTTTACTAGACCATCCGAATAATTGAAATTGTTGTTGGTGATTGAGATATTCTGTTCAACAGTCAGATGAGGAAATAATCCACCGGATTGAATTACGTATCCAATTTTTCTTCTTATAATATTGAGATTCTCTGATGTTAATGTTTGTCCGTCAACATGAACGGCTCCTGCATCAGTTTTTATCAAACCGGTTATTGAACGCAATATTGTGGATTTACCACAGCCGCTGGGGCCGATTAAAACGGAGGTACTTCCTTCTTCAAATTCCAAACTCAATTTGGGTATTCTAAAATCACCGTTGAAATTTATTTCTACTTGTTCAAGTTTAATCATTATGAATGATTTTTAATTCAACAATCTTTTTACAGGATAAATTTTGTATTTACTATCGTAATATGGCGACCGTTCATACCAAAAAAACAACCGGGCATAAGGATCGTTTTTGAATTCCGGTTCGTTCTTTAATTTTTCATTAAACTCTTTCGCAAGTTCCGGATTGTCTTGCATCATTATTCTGGCGATCGGTTCCATAACATAAGGTTCGAAATATTCTTTCCTTTCAAAAATGGAATTAAAAAATCCCCATTTTGCAAAAGAATCATCTCCTTCAGGTTCTAACAAATTAACTATTACTCCAACAGCGCGCTGGTTTGTTCTAATAATGTAATCACCCGGCTGTGCTTCATAATTTTTAGTTCTGGAATAGACTTGGAAATCGCAACGGATTCGACCTTCATACGATCGTGACGCGAATTTTACACTGTCAAGTTCATACTCTTTTATTTCCAGATCAGTGGGTTCTTGAACGGTATCTACATCAACTCCATGCAGTGTTAATCTTTCGACAATATTGCCCCATTCTTTTGGAACCAAATAACCGGCAGGCACATTAAAACTGCTAATAATATAACCGAGGTCATAATAAGGAACGTTAACAGAAACTTTTTCTGCTCTATATGTTTTGAACTGTGTCCCCATTATCGGACTTTCGCTCATAACAGGCTCAATTCCTTTGTAATTATATTGTGTAGAATTTTGCGAAAGTTTCAATTGATTCGGATAAGGATTTCTCTTGGCGCCGAAATTCTCGAGTGCAAAAAGATCCGCATCTTTATTTAATTTTTTTACAAGACTTCGATTTTTACTTAAGTTTAAAAGAATGCCTTCGGTCAAGTATTTTGCGGAGAATACTCGTTCTTTGTAAGGTTTAAGAACATGGGTTTCAATTAGTAAGCTCGGTCGATTTTGCAATACCGTATACCCGTTTGAAAATCGTGGGGATGCAATCCAATCGCGGATTCCTTTTTTGAAATCACCTTGAACGTAAGAAACGAATGGAGAAATGAGATATCCATTTTCATTAACGTAACTTTCTATCGAGGGAATAAAATCTGATTTGATCCACTCGACGGTTGGTTTGTAAAAGTTTGGAAATTTTTGTGTGTTGTAAGTTATATGATATTGATAATCAGCGCCGTCTGTTGAGTGAATATCGATGTAAAAATCCGGTAAAACTTTTGTGTATAATTTAAGCAAAGCTTGCATTTCAGGGGAATCGGCCTTCATATAGTCACGGTTTAGATTAAGATTCTGAGCCGTTACTCTATATCCCATTTCTTTTGGACCGTTTTGGTTGAGTCGATTGTATTTTCCAAATCTTTCATGACCATCAACGTTAAAAATTGGAATCACGAGAATTATGAGACTATCTAAGTATGCTTCCTTCTCCTTCGTAATTAATATCTCCCTCATCAAAATCATTGATGCGTCTTTACCGCAAATTTCACCGGCGTGAATTCCACTCTGAATAAGGACAATTGCCTTTTCTGAATTTTTAATTTTGTCTAAATCAAACTCACTATTTTTATTTGCGATCAGAATTTTAAGATCTCTTCCCTGCGGTGAAACACCGAACGTTATAAATTCTGCAAATTCTGACTCATCAGCCAATTTGGAAAAATATTCCATCGACTCCTGATATCGATCTGTTTCTAAATAATCAGATTTTTCGAATTTGGTTAAAAAGTCGCTTTCGTTTTTCTGCGCAACTAAAATTGAACTTAAAACAAATAGTATGATGAGCATTTTTTTCATTTTCACACCGGGATTATCTTGGAATGAATTAGTTATATTTAGCACCAAATATACGTTATTAGATTTACCAACAAAAACGAGAATTATGGAACATTACAGTTTTTGGTCTGTGCTTCCCCCGTTAATCGCAATAATTATTGCCATAAAAACGAGGCAAGTCTTTATTTCCCTTTTGGTCGGAACCTGGTTTGGAGTATTAGTCACAAATGAGTGGAATATTATTCTCAGCATATTTGGGACAATCTCTGTCTTTGTAAATGTGTTTTCCGATGCCGGCAACACAAGAATCATAATTTTTAGTTTACTCGTTGGTGTTTTAATATCATTGATTCAAAAATCCGGCGGTGTTAGAGGATTTAACAATTCAATTTCTTCACTTTTGTCGAATTATGAATCCAAACACAGAAGTGATCCCAAAAAAATTGTACAGCTGATGGCAGTTGCTTCGGGAATGTTCTTATTTATTGAAACGAATATTTCCGTATTAACTACCGGAACCCTTTTCCGTCCAATATTCGATAAACTTAAAATTTCCCGCGAAAAGCTGGCTTATTTAGTTGATTCAACTTGCGCGCCCTCTTGCGTACTTGTTCCATTTAACGCTTGGGGAGCTTTTATAATAGGTTTACTCGCACTGCAAAATTTGGATAATCCGCTTTCATTACTTTTGCTCTCAATTCCGTTTAATTTTTACGCGCTTTTAACAATTTTATTTCTGCTTTGGATTATCATTTCGGGAAAAGATTTTGGTGCTATGAAATTTGCCGAATTAAGAGTTTTGAAAACCGGGAAACTGCTTAATGACGGCTCTACTCCATCAATTTCAAATGATTTAATATCCGAGAATTTATCGGACAATATTGATCCAAAAATAAAAAGTATGCTGATCCCGATTATTACAACCGTGTTATTTATGCCGATAGTTCTATTTTACACCGGATTCGCAGAGATTGACGTTCATTCATTCCATTCAACTAAAGAGTTGATATTTGAGTCACTTAAGAATTCATCCGGTTCTACTTCGGTTCTCGTTTCCGTAATTATCGGCATATCAAGCGGAATGCTCTATTACACCAGGAAGAAGATTTTCAAACCTTTCGATTACAACGAAATATTTATGAAAGGAATGAGCGGAATGTTACCGCTTGCGCTCCTAATGGTTTTCGCGTTCGCGATTGGTGATACGGCAAATAAACTTGGAACCGGAATTTATTTGGCGGAAGTTTCGCAAAATTTTATTACACCACAATTGTTGCCGGCAATTTTGTTTCTTACTTCAGCCATAATCTCCTTTTCAACAGGAACATCTTGGGGCACTTTTGCCATTATGATAGCGATCGGAATTCCAATGGCTCAGAGTCTCGATGCAAATCTTTCACTTTCTATAGCTTCGGTTTTAAGCGGCGGTGTATTCGGTGATCATTGTTCACCAATCTCGGATACAACAATTGTAAGTTCAATGGCTTCGGCAACAGATCATATTGATCACGTAAAAACTCAACTGCCGTATGCATTATTTACAGGAACTATTTCACTTTTTCTATTTCTGTTATTCGGATATTTTATTTGAGGAGGGTCATTTTTCCCTTTAAGGAATTCGACTTACCTTTATCATCAATAAATCTTATAACGTAAAAATAGTTACCGGAAGGGAAATTCCACAACTGATCGATTTTGTAATTCTGTCTTCCCCGTGAAGTGTAAAATTTGCTTTCGATAAATAAACGTCTTCCTAACAGATCATAAATTTCAAACGAAACTTCAGAGGCCTGAGGCAGATCAAATTGGATTGTTGTACTTGGATTAAATGGATTTGGATAATTCCCCAGCAGTCTGAATGAGTGTATTTTAACAGATTCGCTTTGCACAGAAACAGCCGGATCAAATTTTTGCGCGAGTAAATCCCAGAGTTCTGATTTTCCTTTATCATATCCGAGTGCCCAAATAGCTATTCCGCCAAAATTTTTTGATCTCGAGTAATTATACTTCAATTCCAAACTCTCCTCGTCGTCATACCAAATTTGATTCCATGAAGTATCTTCCCATGCGAACCATGGAGTCTGTGATTTGGAATCCCAAAACGGAACAATGCTAAATTCTTGAATTAAGGTTCTCGCTTCATGATATCGAGTCGATGCAAGAAAGTTCTCAACTTCTGAACCGGCTTCATTTGTTTCTGTTGTCCAATGAGCGCCATAATAAGGAATACCAAGAAAAATTTTTGAATGATCAATATTCGAATAATCTCTGTTAATAGCCCACTCGATACTAATTTCATTCGAAGGTCCGAGAGGAGCAACTGCGCCCGTTGTCGAGCTCCACGATCCGTAAAAATCGTAGGATAATACATTCACATAGTCACACTGATCAACAATTCCTTGAATATCCCATGCATTATCCCAGTCTATAATTGGCGTGGAAAATGAAAGTTCCTTTCCGGGAAGATTTTGGTCAAAATGTGTTCTGAGCGCTTTCATAAAATTAACGATTGGTGCCGACCGATCAGAAAGTTTGAATTCTTCCAAATCTACATTTAATCCATCCAGAGAGTAATTTTTGATTATCTGATCAATTTGCAGTATAAAATTTTGTGTATGTTGATTACTGTTCAGTACAGAATTTATAACGTCAACATCATTAGAGAAAACAGACGCTAAAACTTTAACCCCGTTTGCATGGGATGTGGTTATAACTTCCGTCCACGGCCATGATACCGGAAGACCGACATTTCCGGTGTCATCAATTGTAAAGGCAAACGCTGCTATGTGTGTCAGCAAATCATACCGCAATGTTGAAGCGGACCCGTCCAAATATTCCCAATACGGTAAATAACCCATTATTTGATGCGTTAAGTTTTTCTCGGTCGGGATGAATTCAGAGTTGACTTTTGTAAGAGCATTGATATCAGAATCAAATGTTTTGCCAAATTCTTGAATATGCTGAAAATGTATACTTTTGCTCTGAGCCGAAATAATGCTGATGGAAGCGGTTATTAAAAGTATGAGGATTGATTTCATTAAGAGCCTTTGTAATTACAATATTATTTTTAATTTATGCAGATAAGGTGATGGATTCAATTCATAAAGTAATAATTTACATTCAGCTGTATTATAAATTGCCTATCAAACCCACTTTAGATATTTTAGAAAATGATAAAAACGAAAAATAAGGAGAAAATATCATGATGATTAGTGAAAAAATGAATGAATCACTAAATAAACAAATAAATGAAGAGTTGTATTCATCTTATTTGTATTTATCAATGTCGGCGTATTTTGAAGCTACGAATTTCCACGGAATGGCTGTTTGGATGAAACATCAAGCTGATGAAGAATATCAACACGCCATGAAAATTCTTGGTTACGTTAATGATGTCGGCGGAAGAGTAAAACTTGGAGCTATCAAAGAGCCAAAATTTGAATGGACTAATCCGAAAGAAGTTTTTGCAGAGTCAAAAGAACATGAAATATTCATAACAAAATGTATTCATGGCTTGGCAAAACAAGCGGAAACTGAAGATGATTACGCTACTCGTAATTTCTTGAGTTGGTTCATTGATGAACAAGTAGAAGAAATTGCTTCTGTGACAGAGATTGTTGATAGATTTGAATTTATCGAAGATAACAAATCTGCGCTGTTCTTACTTGATAGAGAATTAGCAAGAAGAGGTCAAACTCACTAAAAAAATATTTTTATTTGATAGAAATAATTTTATATTTGTTGTCTTGTAATTTTGATGATCAATAGGAGAATAGAATGTCGAGAGTTTGCCAACTATCTGGAAAGAGACCGATAAGCGGTAGTAATATTTCGCATGCTCATAATAAAACGAAACGAAGATTTCTTCCAAACTTGCATAAAAAGCGAATTTGGGTTCAAGAATTGAATAAGTACGTTACTGTTAAAATTAGTGCACGAGCTCTAAGAACTATTTCAAAGAATGGAACCGCTGAACTTGCAAAACAAATTCAGGCAGGTGCTATTAAAGTCAGATAATTATTTTAGTATGTGTTGATTTTATGTTAGCCCGGTTTTGCCGGGCTTTTTTATTTTAAATGATCTCAGAGAGGTCTAAGACCTTTTCTTAAAAGAACTTACCTAATTTCTAGTAACAAATAGATAACATCATTTCTTAAAAATTTTGACAAATTCTCCAAAACTCTTGATATGATCTGTTTTCTCATATCTATCTATTAACGAACTGAAATAACTTTCATCAGCTATTACATGTGGATTTGTTTTTTTATAAAAAAGTCTACTATTTCTTTCTCGAATCATAGCTTTAAGATACTTTTCTGCAAATTGTGATCTATTGTAACTTTCATAAGGGGGAAGCAGTTCTGGGTCTTTAGAAGCTACATTAAATATTTTTTGAAAGTTTAAGAGAGTTTTACTCTCTGGCGCACGCTTGTAAAATTTTCTATTTCCAAGTGCCCAAGTTTCAATGCAAAAATGTTGTACTAGTATTTTATAATCTATTTGTAGATTATTTTTTTTTATCTCATTATCAATCTCTTCATATTTTTCTTCATAACTCATGTCTTCTGAATCAACTCCGACTACAAGCAGATCAAATTTATTAAATTCTTTAATATCTTCTGCTGCTGCTCGGATATCAGCAAGGTAGGATGGGTATCCACCACTAGAAAATATAAAAACTGTGTTATCTTCTACCTCTTCGAGTTTATTTACAATTTTAAACTCTGAATTAACGAAACGAATCCAATTCTTGTAAATTAATGGTTCGGTACTCTTGCCTTCGACTAGGAAGTAAATATTCATCAAAATTTTTTGCCGTATAGACTGTTATTTAAAAGTTTATTAAAGGAAGAATGATGCGACTTCCCTATTATTTTTTCTAACTCTTCACCATAATAAAATTTAACTTCTTTTCCATTTCTTGTGCACAAGTACCAGTTTGATTGAGGAATTTTATTGATTATGTATGGGTGGTGTGTAGTGATTATTAATTGAATATTTGTTTCAGTGAAATCAATCCAATCGAAAAGAAAATCCATAATTCTAGGACCGAGTGAATTTTCATACTCATCAATTAGATAAATCCAATTTTCTCCGGTTGTAAGAACATCGGTCATAATAATGATCACTTTCTGCATTCCTGATGAGAGTTCGTAGATTGGGATCCATTTATCAATACCCTTCTCCTTAATACACAAGATTGGTGCATCAAAATTTTTACTATCCTCAACTATTTCAGAAATATCCTTAATGTCTAAATCTATAAATGAATCAAAGAGATCCAAAAGGAAATTCTTGAATTGCATAAATTTAACTGGAAACTTTATCTTAAGGGCATATAGAGCAATATTGAGACTTGTTCTAAATTTGTGAATGTCTTGCATCTTAAAATATTCACTCTTAATTAAATTTGAAACATTATGGTTAATCATTTCTGGTGCCAACATTTCAGCATAATTTTTATCGCCAGTAGAAAAGTTCCTCTTAATAATAGATTGAAAAGATTGATAGATTGGTCTTATTTCAGGTTCGTTTTGTAAAATTGAAATGCCTGATTCATTTTCCTTTAATTCGGGCATTTTTTCACCATTAAATAAAAACTTCCCAGATTGTCTTTGAATCAACATTTTATTTGCACTTAGATCTTTTAGTTCTTCACTCGCAATTTTTGGTTTGCCTTGCTCTATATCTTCAGCCTTAATTTTGTATGAATAAGTTTTTTCTTTGATGGTGAATACTAAATCCCAATTTCCTCTATGCGTAATTTCAGACCTAGATACAGAAACACCTAAATTAAAAAGGGTATTCAGCAACCTAGTTTTACCTGAACTAGAAAACCCTACGATGAGATTAAGGTTTCCAAATACAATTTCGTTAAAATAGAAATCCATATAGGGTTCTTGAATGGTTTTATAGTTCTTTATTTTCATAATATCTTCATAATTAGTTTATTGAAATTACTTAATCTAAATATAACATTCACCTGTTGATTCAGAGTAATAACCACCAATTTCATTCGAATAATGAAGTTTGTGAATTTTCGTAGCACTTTCGAGTACATTTCTCTTTACTTCTTCAATATCTGATATATTTCGTTTATTAATATCTTCAAGCTTTGATTCAGACATAAATCCCTTTTGAGTGAATAATCTTCTACTATCGGTTGCTCTTAATAATTCGATTAGTTTTAAGGCATTGCTGTTTTTAATATCCGATAATTTCAGACAGTATTTGAAATTCTCTAATATTGTTTTTCTTATGGGTTCTAATTTCTGAGCTTCATTTACACATCTTACTTTTCTTCTCTCCCACCATTTAATCCAATAAATGATAATTAGATTTCCAAGCGTTTTTATTGAATCCTCGTTATTCGATACCAGTAATAAATGGAAATGCGGGTGAACTGAATTTACTCTATTAAATGTTACTTCCCATGACCGAATGAAATTCACTTCTTTTGTCAATTTCTTATAAATATCTAGTTTACATAGCATAGAGTTGTGCCAGAATTTGAACATCTCATCTATTCTTTTTGAAATTGTCATTTCTTCATTTTTGTAGTTTAGTGAATAAACTCCATGCTCATCCTTTTCCGATTTACAATAAAGGTTTTCCATGGTTAGTGATAAATGATAGTTGAACTGATATTTTTCGACCTGTTCTTTATAGACTCCCAATAATTTTGCCATTCTAATTGAATTACAAAGCCTGCATGTTTTTTGTCCACAGAACCAAGTTCTGGTTTCGTCATTTGAGTACACTTCTAAAAATGAGCAACAGTTTAGCTGTCTTTCTATTTTCTTTTTTAATCTACCGTCTTTGAGACCTACCTCATTGAATTTTTTAAGCATGTCTAAGGCTATTATGTAAGAATCATTTTTACGTCTAATTCTTTTCTTAAGCTTTTCTAATTCGGTAATCTTCATAAAATCCCCCCGGTTTTATGTGATTCCGCAGTTATCTGTATATTGTCAAGAACGACTATTCAGCATTGCGAAAACAAAAAAACCGGATGAGTAAAGGCAGTTAATAGCCTTGACTCACCCGGTTATTTTTGTTTAATAAATGTCCGTTGATAAAATCGTTTTCGATTTCATCAACAGAATGAATTTTTGAGTTATTTATCCATTCATTTAGTTCGGCTTTGTTGAAATAAATCTTCTTTCCATTGGGTTTGTAGTATGGAAGTTGATTTTTGTGGACTAACTGATATAGGTATGATTTTTTTAGTTGCAGTAATAAGGAGGCTTGATCAATATCGATGAATGTAATATTCCGATACTTAACAACCTTTTCAATTTCTTCTAATTTTTGATAAAGTTTTGTAAGACTGGGTAACTTCATGTTATCTCCTTTGTTTTTGAATTATTGCTAATTCAAGAATATTTAAGGAGATGTCTTACTTACGGAGTGTTACATATTGTCCGATTTCGTAATTGAGACAAAATTTTCGAATTCTTTATGATTCTTTATTTGATGTGAGTTTTTGAAGTACAAAAAGTTCTTATAAAAGTTCTGCTTTTCTTTTGTATGTATTAAATTTAATTCTTTGTATGCAACTGAAAATGCTATTGATCTAAAATTATCCTTGCCATAATCTTCTCTATACTTATCATTCTTTTTGAATATGGATTCATATCCATCTAGCTTGTATTTAGGAATTGCTTTTCCTTCAAATTTACTAAGTTTTTTTTCACTTCTTTTCATGTCCTCTATTTTTTGAAAAATTACTTTTTCGTTACTGTTCTCATTCAAGGAAGTTAGCGCAAATTGTAAATCGAACACCCTGAAGGCATCATAAGTAAAGAATGGTATAAAACCATCAATTTGTTTTTTAATGTCTTCATTTGAAGTGTTTTTGTCTATCAGATCATTCAAATAATTAAATAGAACGTAGAACAATCTAAATTTTATATTAGTAAGAGTTTGTGAAGAATATAGATTTATAAATTCTTGATAACCTTCAATAGCTTTAGGAATAGCGAACTTTTCCCAAAGATTTACAATCTCTATATAAATGCATTCTTGTAATTTGTGCCAATTAATTAACCTTGATTTCTTTTTTATGGGATCACTATTCTTATAAACCTCAATATGGTCATTGAATTCGATTTCTAATTTTTCATATAGTTCTTTTTTATCATATTCTTCCATTTTTGCAATAGATCTTTTGAGCTGATTTAAGTGATCTTGGGATTTTTCCATACTTACTATTATTCAATTATTGGAAATTTATTTGCTTCCTGTTCTAGCTTTTGATTTATGATCTGAGCGTAAATCTGAGTATTCTGAATTGATTTATGACCCAACAGTTTACTGACACTATACAAATCCATTCCCCAAGTTAAACAGAGAGTTGCAAACGTATGTCGAGATGAATGAAATGTTATATGTTTATCAATTTCAGTATTTTTTATAAATTTTCGTAATGCAGTATTGACATTTGCACTTTTCTTTGCCAAATAAAAAACAAATTCAGATTCTCTATTTTTTGATTTCTGTAATTCGAGTATTCTGATTGCATTTTTGTTTAGAGGAAGGTATTCAACATTTTTTGTCTTTTCCTGTCTAAAGAACAATTTATTTTGTTTTATATATTCCCAACGGAGTTTTTTTATATCACTAACTCTTAATCCAGTATAACAACCAAATAAAAATGCTTCTTTCACATCCCTATACTTACTTTCCGTTTGTTCAATAAGACTCACTTCCTCGAGAGTTAAATACACTTTTTCACTTCCAATATTTTTTATGCGAATAAACTTCGCTGGATTTGTGCTTAACAGTTTTTCCCTTACTGCTTGATTTAGAACCGTTTTCAACTTTGTGAAATACATTGATGCAGTATTTTGCGAAAGTCCTTCTTGTTTTAATAACCAATCTTTATATTCCTCGCAAAGTGAATCACTAACATTATTGAGGGGAATATCATCCCTTTTGAGTTTCTGTTTTAAGAAAGATTGGAATTTTAATTTTGCGGATTTAGTAGACCTGTCTAGTGCCTTTGAATCAAAATATTCAATCACTAGTTTATCACTGAGAAGATTTGTATCGATATCATATCTGACTATGCCTAATTCGAGTTCTTTTTTAGCTCTAATTTTTTCAGCAATTTCTTTTATTTGCTTTTTATTTTTATCATTTTTAGAGTAACTGAGACCAAGAAATTCGTATTTTCTGATACCCTTATAATAGATATCAAGGTAAATTGAGGAATTTCCATTTTTCAATATTTTTGTGCGAATTTTAACTGACATATTTTGGGTAACAGATAAGTAACAATTAGTAGTTAAATATACTAAAACAAAGTAAATAATAAACAGATTATTTTTTCTGAAGAAATACCAAAAAGTTTAATTATAGACTAATATCTGGCTTTTTATTGTTTTTTCTTTTGTATGTTTTACTAATTTATTTTTAATTCGAGGACGGGTTTTTTTATTTTAAACGCATTAGTTAACTTCGTCCTCAATTTATGAGGATTTCGATGAAAACACTTCTTCTACTTTTCCTATTAACATCTGTCAGTTTTGCACAAGATTTCAAAGCACACTCATACGATCATTATAATTCGATTGCCGACTCCATCATTTCTGCTTCTTTAACAGAACAAAAAGGATTTAGATTATTACCTGAACTTTCCGCCCTTGGTTCGAGATTATCTGCTTCCGAAAGCTCGTATGATGCAATGGAATGGGCGAAGCAAAAAATGATTGAATGGAATTTCGATTCAGTTTGGATGCAGCCGGTGATGGTTCCACATTGGGAGCGAGGAAAAATTGAAGAATGTGAAATTTCAAGCTCCTCCGATCATCTCAACAAAAAACTGAATGTTGCATCATTAGGAAGAAGTGTTGGTACTGATTCCGATGGAATAACCGCCGAAATTTTGGAAGTTCGCTCTTTTGAGGAGTTGCAAGAGAGGAAAAATGAAGCAAAGGGTAAAATAATCTTCTTCAATAAACCCTGGGAAGATCAACATGTAAATACTTTTAAAGGTTACGGTATCGCCGTGCAACCAAGATCACAAGGAGCAATCGAAGCCGCTAAAGTCGGTGGAGTTGCCGCTCTGGTACGCTCTGCAACTCACAGAATGGACGATGTACCACATGTCGGCGCAATGAGTGCTTATGTCGATTCTCTCGATAAAGTTCCGGCAATGGCGATCAGTCTTGTTGGCGCCGAATTCTTAAGCCAAGCACTTAGAACCGAACCAAATCTAAAAATAACGCTAAAATCTTCCGCGATTAATTTACCGGACAAAGAATCTTTCAATGTGATAGGGGAGATAAAAGGTTCCGAGTTCCCAAATGAAATTATTGTAGCCGGCGGACATTTCGACGCATGGGATAAAGGCGATGGAGCGCATGATGACGGCGCTCCTTCCATTCAAACAATGGAAGTAGTTGAACTCATGAAAAGATTAAGGCTCAAACCGAAAAGGACAATTCGCTGTGTTTTGTTCGCGAATGAAGAAAACGGTTTAAGAGGTGGATTAAAATATGGCGAATATGCCGCAAATTCAGATGAAATTCATGTTGCCGCGATTGAATCAGATAGGGGCGCTTTTACTCCCCGCGGGTTCTCAACTACCGCTGATTCTTCAAAAATACTCAAAATGAAATCCTGGTTGCCGATCCTTAACAAAACTTTGATCGATTGGGTTAGACCCGGTGGAAGTGGTGCGGATATTGGCAGAATAAAAAATGCCCAAGCCCTCATCGGATTCGTTCCCGATATGCAAAGGTACTTTGATTATCATCATTCTGAAAATGACATTTGGACCGAAGTTCATCCGAGAGAAATGCAACTCGGCACTGCAGCAATTACGCTGCTGGCTTATATTATCAGTGAAGAAGGATTTTAGATCAAAAAAAATACCCCTTCTTAAGAAGAGGTATTTTGAAAAGAGATAATGCACCGAATTTGATTACCTTCTTTTTTTAACAGCCTTGGATGTTCTTGGGGCTGATTTTTGAACAGATTTTTGAACAGACTTATTAACTCTTTTTTGTGGTGACGATACTGACTTTTTGCCGGTTGCCGGCGCTCTCGAAATTGTCTCTCTTTGTACTTTTGTTCCGGTATTAGAACGTTTTTGTACTTGTGGAGCTTCGTTTCGATTATAACTCCTTTGATTCACTTTACCGGCATCTTTTCTGCTGCTGAATCTTTCTATTTGTGCTCCTTGTTGATAATTTTTTTCTGTTCTGCTTTGATTTCTTACATTTTGTTTTGAATCAGCAGCCCTTGAAGGAACTCGAGTTTGAGATCTTGATTCAACTTCAACAGATGAGCTACGTTGAGTAATTTTGTCTGTTTTAAGAGAAGTTCTGGTGCGCGAGCTTTTAATATCAAACTTCTCGACCGTTCTTACTCGTTTTAAATTATCATCATCTGGCACATAGGTTTTAATAACATTTCGACCATCATTTCTCGACTTTCTGTAATCGTCTGCCGATCTTGCGTAATCAAGTTCTCTCTCGGCGATTCTGAAACCCGCCCTTCTTTGAACGTAGCTTCGATCAACACCACCGTTAATAATTCTGTTCCCACTTTGATAATAATTTGTTCTGTATTTAGTCTTATTAAATATCCCGGAATTATATCGGTTATGAATAATGTAACGGCTCACATCATATCCGCAAAATCGATTATAAGCTATAAAATTCCAGTGTCGATAATGAGAATGCCAGTTTATTGAAAAATGGATTCCAACACTTACACGAAATTCAGCATAAGGTGGTAATGGTGCCCAGCCAACATATACATCGTTATATCTCCATTCAACCCACGATGGCCCCCATTCATAGCCGGGCATCCAAACCCACCCGTAGTAATCGTCATTAAACCATCTGCCATAATGATAAGTCGCCCAACCAAATGGTTCGAAAGAATCCCAATACCATCCATGTGCTGTGTATTCCCATCTTCCTCTCGTATACGGCTGCCAAGAATATGAAACATGATATGGTCTCCAAACGATTACATTTCGGTCAATTTCTATCCATTCACCATAGGGAGATAGTTCAGCATAAAAATAATTGAAATTCACTCCCCCGCGGATTCTTGGATTCGCTTCGATAAAACTTGAAGCCATAATTACAAATACTGCGCTGATTACTAATATCTTTTTCATTTTTCCCTCCAATCGGTTTCAAACCAATAAACCAATGATTATGCCAGAAAATAGTTTCGAAAAATGGTTGGATTCGATCATTTCCGGAAAATTTGTCCACTAAACTATACATCGTATGATTCAGAAATAGTCCAAATATTTTACAAGTTGATGTAACATTTGAATGAAGTTAGGAGTCTTAAGAGTAGTTTATTTAATTGATATATTCGGAGCAGATATGAAAAGCTGGAAGCCTCTTTTATTTTTACTGATTTTCACCACATTCACCGGATTTACAATTGCGCAAGAATGGTCTGATAGCTCAAATTGTTCGACTTCAAGTTTCCTGATAGGAGCCAATAATTCCGGAATTAGTTTTGGCAATTCGAAAGTCCATAACGGTCTTCGATTCAATATTAAAGATTGTGGAATCGAAAAAATTAATGGAATTAATCTGACTTTCTGGAAACCGGGTAATAATTATAATTCAGAAGTGAACGGAATTTCATTAGGATTAGCTCCTTCAGCCGGAAAACTCACCGGATTTAATTTAGGTTTGGCAGGAAATGTAACGTTTGATGAATTGACCGGAATTAATATTGGCGGACTCGCAAATGTTTCAGAAGGTGATATGAAAGGAATAAGCTTAGCCGGTTTAGCAACGGTTACTCAGGGTGATATGTTGGGAATTAATTTTGGCGGACTCGCAACCGTAGCACAGGGCGAGATGACCGGATTGAATTTCGGAGGTTTAGCAACAGTCGCCCAGAAAGCATTAACCGGTGTAAACATTGGCGGAATGGCAGTTGTCTCTCAGGAAAATGTAACAGGAATAAATTATGGATCAATCGCGGTAGTTTCTCAAGGTGATATTTCCGGAATTAATTTTGGGGGTGTTGCTCTTGTTTCTCAAGGGGAAATTACCGGACTAAATTTTAGCGGTATAGCTTTGGTTTCCGAATCCGGGATAACCGGAATAAATATTGGTGGAGTTGCAATTGTAACGCCGGAAGCCAAAATAACCGGATTTTCACTGGCAGTTGGTCAGATTTATTCTGAAAAAGCAATAACCGGAATCTCTATTGTCGGATACAAAACCGAATCATACGATTTAACCGGATTAAACATCTCCGGAATTTGGTCTAAAGTTGAAAATATGACGGGAGTTTCAATTTCTGCATATAATCAAGTTTATGGCACACAGAAAGGTTTATCGATTGGCCTCTTTAATCTTGCGGAAGTTTTGAACGGCGTTCAAATCGGTTTGATAAATATCGCCAAAAATAATCCTGCGCCTTTTAAAGTGCTGCCTTTTATAAACGCAAATTTCGATTAATCTGCTGAGGCATGGGTTAATATCCATGCCTTCTTTCACTTTCAAAAATCATATCAAATTTTTGCATCTTTGTCAGCTAAACAACATCTCACAAATGGTTCTTGTTGTCAAAATCTCTATTTTTACGTATTGAAAACTTATAGAGAGGATGGAATGAAAAATTTAATAGTAGTTATTATTCTTTTTTTTAGCCTGGTATTAACTTCGTGTCAAAACGAACCCAAAGAGGAACCCACCGATATGGATAAAAAACTTGCAAATTTTGTCGAAACAGATGTGAATTATGATGAAACCCTTTTGGATGAAAATCAAAAGATCGTTTTACAAAAACTTTACGAAGCCGCAAAAGTGATGGATGATATTTTTCTGAATCAAGTTTATGCTCAAAATGAAGAAGTTGAAATGATGCTGGAAAAATCAGCTTCTGATTTGGATAAGCAAAAACTCGAGTATTTTAAAATCATGTTTGGACCTTTCGATAGACTTGATCACAACAAACCATTTGTTGAAGGTCATTCTAAACCAAAAGGAGCAAATTATTACCCTGCTGATTTAACTAAAGAAGAATTCGAAAATTGGTTAAAAGAACACCCTGAAGATGAAGCAGTATTTACATCCGAGTTTACAGTGATTGAGAGAGATGGCGATAAGTTAGTTGCTGTTCCCTATTCCCAAAGATACGAAGCCGAATTAATCAGAGCTTCGGATTTATTAAAGGAAGCGGCAAAATTTGCTGACAATCCAACTCTAAAAAAATACCTCCAAACAAGAGCCTACGCATTTCTGAGTAATGATTATTACGAAAGTGATATGGCTTGGATGGACTTGAAGGACCACACAATCGAAGTAATTATTGGTCCTTACGAAGTTTATGAAGATGAGATGTTTAATTACAAAGCAGCGTTCGAAAGCTTCCTTACTATAGTTGATCCCGAGGAATCGAAAAAGGTAAAAATATTTGCGAATTATTTAGATGAGATGGAATCTAATCTTCCAATTCCCGATGAACATAAGAATTTTGATCGAGGAAGTGAATCACCAATTGTTGTGGTGCAAGAAGTTTTTTCAGCAGGGGATACAAAAGCCGGTGTTCAAACACTCGCGTTTAATCTCCCAAATGATGAACGAGTTCGCAAAGCAAAAGGCTCGAAAAAAGTGATGCTCAAAAATATTCATGAAGCCAAGTTTGAAAAATTGATGAAACCAATTGCCGAAATTGTGATGGATGAATCCCAATTATCGAATGTAACTTTTGAAGGATTTTTTAACCACACCTTGATGCATGAAATGTCACATGGAGTCGGACCCGGTTTCATTTCTAAAAACGGTGCAAAGACAGAAGTGAAAAAAGAGTTAAAAGAGACCTATTCAACAATGGAAGAATGTAAGGCCGATATTCTCGGAATGTGGAACAATTTATTGATGATCGAAAAGGGCATTTATCCCGCGGAATTTGAAAATGAAATGTGGCATACATTTCTTGCCGGTGTTTTTCGATCAATCCGTTTTGGTATTTCGGAAGCTCACGGTGGCGGCAACGCGATCATCTATAACTATATGCTGCAAAATGGCGCGTATGAATACAACGAAACCACACAAAAGGTGAAAGTAAATCATGAGAAAGCTGAAGAGGTTTTAAAGAAATTGGCTACTGAAGTTTTGATGATTCAAGCGCTTGGAGACTATGACGCCGCAAAAAAAATGATAACCGATTACGCTGTTTACTCTCCTTCAATGAGAACATTAGTGGATAAACTAGCTGATCTGCCGGTTGATATTAAACCAAATTTTGAAATTGAAAAATAAGGATAATGATGAATAATATTGATGAAAATGTAGTTGAAAATACTCCTTTTTTTATTGAAGATGGAAGGCTTGAAAATGGATTGGAGTACTCCGACTATTTCGACGAATGGAAAAATTATGTTGATAGAACTGATCCCGAGTCCTTCGATCTGAAGGGAAAAACTTATTACGAATACAAAAAAATGAATTTGCACCGCTCAACCAGAATTCAAAAAACCTACAAAGTGAGTGATGAACTGAAAGAACAAATTCAAAAAATAGATAAAAAACAAACTTGGATGGTAATTACCGAAGATTGGTGTGGTGATTCGGCGCAAATTCTGCCTTACATAATTAAAATGGCCGAATTAAACGAAAAAATTGAAGTAAAGATTTTACGGCGCGATGATAATCTCGATATTATTGATTCATATCTTACGAATGGTGTTTCACGCAGTATACCTAAAATTGTCGCTTTTGACGAGGATGGCAATGAATTATTCCAATGGGGACCTCGCCCTCAAGAATTAGTTGATTTAATTATCGGTTGGAAAAATGAAGGAATGGTAAAAGATCAATTCACGGAAAAAATTCATCTTTGGTATGCACGAAATCGCGGGAAAGCAATTGAAAGTGAATTCTTAAAACTAATAAAATAATATGTTCGGATTGCGGCTGTCTCATAAATCCTGAATTTTAATTCTGAGACGGTCGCAACTTTTCTACATCTTTATTTTCGAGAGCTGAGTCTGAATGGTATTACAACCCTCACTATAGCATCCACTTCTTTCTCATTCGTCATACCCGCTTTGAATCTTGTTTTATAAAGAGCGCTTTCAGCGGCTTCATCGCAACCATAACCTAATGATTGAATTACCTCTGTTTTGAGAACGAAACCAAATTCGTTTATTTCCGCGATGATGACGACATCCCCATTCAATCTTAAATTTTTAGCTTGCAAAGGTATTTGTAAATTACTCATCAACTCCTTCATGCCTCCAATCGGCTCCGGGCAAATATCAACATTGCATGAAAAATTATTGGCTTCGATAAGTGCTTCATCCGGAACTGTTTCAACTTTTGGCGAGTCTTTTTCCTCTTTGATTATTGAAGCCTCGGTATCAAATTTTTCCCGTCTGGAAAGTTGAGCAAGTTTTGTCTGTTCATCCAATTTGAAAGGGAATTTTATTGTTATCTGACTCGTAACCACTTTCCCGTTATTCTGACCCGGCAAGAATTCGGTTTTGGCAAGCACACTCATCGCAGCCTCTTCGCATCCCAGCCCAAGAGCTTTTAGTACACGAATATCCTGTGCCCGTCCCTCCGTCGTAATTTGCGCTGTAAGAATCACAGTTCCTTCGAGTCCATATAGTTTGGCTTGCTCGGGATATTTTAACTTCGTGTAAACATCATCTAAACCACCCAGTGGTGCGGGGCATAAATCAACATCACATAAAATGGATTCGTCCTTTTTTCTTAATTCATACTGCCGATTACCGGCGGAATAGGCCTCAACAGGAGCACGGAAATTTTTGTCAAATGGAACCTTACTATTTTTTATCAGTACGCCCATCTTGTATGTTTTTACTTCTTTCAATCCGCCATTTTCATAAAATGTTCTTCTTAAGCCGTCCAGAACTCCGTTTTTCACATAATATTCTTCTTCAATCAACCCATTTTCGTAATAACTTCTAACCGGTCCGTTTAACTTCCCTTCGCTGTAAGTTTTTTCTAATCTTACATTCCCGTTTGGATAGAACCAATAACTTGTTCCATCCCAAATATCATCCGAGAATGAAAGCTCGGATTCAACTTTCCCTTTTGAAAAGTATGTTTTTACAATACCCGTTTGAGCAAATATTATCAAATTGAAAGAGAATAGTGAAATTATTAGGGTGGTTTTCTTGATCATGAAATTTGGGATTAAAGGACATCAAATATTTTATTATACTTCCATACAAATTTACTAATCATTTGGTTTCCAATGCATGAAAATTAAGTTCATTTACCTTCTGTGTTTGCTTCCGGCAATAATTTTATCGCAGAGGGTTGTAAATCCTAACGATTACCGATCCAACTATGTTTTGCAGAAAAATCTTGATAATCTTCACCGGATTAGAGTGGATAACATAAATTTCGCAATTCAGGGGAATTTAACTGATCAGGAGTTAAAAGGAATAATTAAAGAAATCGGATTAAATCTGATTCATACTGATAGTTCGAAAGCTTTAATTAAGAAATGTATCTCAGATTTCTTTCAATTCGATTATGGAACGCAAAAAGAAATACTGTTTGCCGCAAACTCGGTCTTCAGAAACGAATTCGAAAAAGAGATCAAAAATTTATTCGAAAAATTGAATGATCCATTACAATTTATTATAAGCGCAGAGTATTTGGCAAAAATAGATTCACTAAATTTGGATTATATAAAGCGCGAATTTGCTTCCCGAACCCAAAAGTTTAGCTCAAATCCAATTGTTAAAAAATATTTTGGAGATTTGGAGAGAGAGAAACAATCTCTTCCCGATTTGAAGGACCTCCTTTCCCATCAATTCCAGGAAAACCAAACAATAATTTTTTCGTTTTTCAGAGAAAACAGAGAATTTCCCGGATTATCGATAATTCGTAATCCGGATGGTTCATTCGTTTTGGACTCAAACGGGAACATTTTATCGATTCAACAGCTTGCTTTATCCGTTACTGACTTACCCGGTTACATCTCTAATGGAAATACACCGGAAGGCATTTATACAATCGAAGGATGGTATATTACTCCAACCGAAGTTATCGGACCTTCCCCCATAATTTTAACTCGTATCCCGTTTGAGGTATCTCCACAAAAATTTTTCCACAATCAAAGCATTGCAAAAAATTGGAATTTGGATCTTTATAGAGATTTTCTCCCCGAATCGTGGAGAACCTATGAACCAATTTTTGAATCATATTATGCGGGAATGTTTGGGAGAAGACTCATAATTATGCACGGATCAGCTGATGACCCGAGATATTATATTGATCAGGCTTTTTTCCCGCTTACTCCTTCTCGAGGTTGCATAACGTCCAAAGAGATCTGGAATCACGATAACGGCACTATTGTTGAAAGTGATCAAATTAAATTGGCAAACGCATTTTTTTCAACAAAGGTAGAAAAAGGATATCTGATTGTGATCAATCTCAACGATAAAAATACCAAAGTTGAATTGAGTGAAATTTTGAAATTTCTCCCAAATGTTGGGAAATAGTTCTAACGAGATTTCTTAACTTTACAAGTTAAATTTGGATTTACTATGGAAAATATTTTAGCTGGAATATTTGGTTATCTGCTTGGATCGCTACCAACCGCTTTTTTAGTGATGAAATTCGCGCATCAAAAAGACATTACAAAAGAAGGTTCTGGAAATGTCGGTGCAATGAACAGTTTCGAAGTCTCAAACTCTGTTCTAACCGGGGCTATAGTGCTTCTAATTGATGCCGGGAAAGGGTTTGCGGCTGTTTTTATCGCCTCGCAGATTAGTGACTCAGAATTTTTAGCCATGGGCATCGCTTTAATTGCCGCCGTTTTTGCTCATTGCTATTCGCCATGGTTAAAGTTTAAAGGCGGCAGAGGATTGGCGACCGCAGCCGGAGGAAGCATTTTATTAGCCTGGCCAATTTTGATTTTGTGGGGAATTTTCTGGGTTGTGGCTTATCTGTTTAGAAAACATATCGGTCTCGCAAATATTATGGCCACCGTTCTTACATTATTTATCGTTTTTTCTTCTACTGAAGCGCTGAATAAATTTGCCGGTTATCAGGCCCCAAATGAAACATTGTTTATACTGCTTTCGTCAATTATGTTGATCACAATTCTCACAAAGCATTATGATCCTTTAAAGGAATATTTAGATTTACAAAAAGGAAAATCGGGGGAAAAGAAGCATGAAGAATTATAAAGGTGCTTTTTATTCAACTTTACTTACACTAGTAATTATTTCAACTACTTTTGCGTTTGTACTTCTGCATGAGCCAAAAGAAACAAATTTAATCACTTCAGATGATATTGGTGAAGAATCCAAAGTAAACGAATTTAATCTGATGAATGTTAACGAAGTACAATCCACACAAGAAGATCGGATTCCGATAAATAATCAGATTTTTAATTCACGAAAAAACATTATTACCGAAACGGTGGCTGAAGTTAGCTCTGCGGTTGTTGGTGTAAATGTAACCGCTATAAGGACTTACCGCGATCCATGGTCTGCCGATCCGTTCTTTAGAAGATTTTTTGGTGATCGAATTTACAAACAAGAAGTTCAAAGTCTCGGTTCGGGAGCGATTATATCGCCCGACGGTTATATAATTTCAAACGACCATGTCGCGGGAAACGCTGAAAAAGTTATTGTAACCATGACGGACGGAACTCGTCACGAAGCTGAAGTAGTCGGTTCGGATAAAATTTCCGACATCTGCTTACTTAAAATCGATGGCTCAAATTTACCTTACATCAAACTTGGTGATTCGGAGACGGTTATGATCGGCGAATGGGCAATCGCTTTGGGAAATCCGTTTGGACTATTTCAAATTAACGACAAACCAACTGTTACGGTCGGTGTTGTCAGTGCGATGGATATGAATCTCGGTGAAACCGAGGGAAGGTTTTATCTCGATATGATTCAAACCGACGCGGCAATTAATAGTGGAAACAGTGGCGGACCGCTATTAAACAGTCTTGGAGAAATGATCGGAATGAATACAATTATTTATACCGCGGGAGGATCAAGCGGCAGCGTTGGCGTTGGATTCGCTATTCCAATCAATAAAGTAAAACGGATTGTTGCCGACTTAAAAGAATTCGGCGTTTACGACAGAAATTTTTGGACCGGTTTGAAAATCCAAACTCTTGATGAAGGGCTTGCCAAATATTATAATCTTGATAACACCAAAGGGGTGATTATAACTGAGATATATGATGATTCCCCTGCCGAAACTTCCGGACTGAAAGTAGGTGACATCATAACCTGGGTAAACAAATTTAGAATTAATGATTATAATTCCCTCATAAGTGTTTTATATGAATTCAAAACCGGCGACAATATTAAGATTAAAGTTATACGCGATAAAAAGGAAATTACCATAAATATGCTACTGGAAAAACGAAATGATTAAACGTTACACTCTCCCGGAAATGGGAGCTATTTTTGAGGACGAATTTAAGTTCGCGACTTGGTTAAAAATAGAAATTCATGCATGCCAAGCCCGGGCGAATATGGGCGACATCCCTCAAAAAGATGTTGACATTATTAGAGAAAAAGCAAACTTTGACGTAAACAAAGTGCTGGAAATCGAAGAAACAACTAAACATGATGTAATCGCTTTTTTAACGAATGTAGCTGAATATGTTGGCTCAGAATCAAGACACATTCATTATGGAATGACTTCTTCGGATATTCTTGATACAACTCTCTCCTTTCAAATGAAATCTGCCGGGGAGATTCTACTCAAACAATTGCGCGAATTAAAAGCCGTTTTGAAAAAGCGAGCATTTGAGCACAAACTATCTGTGTGTGTCGGTAGAAGTCATGGGATTCATGCCGAACCAACCTCGATGGGATTAAAATTTGCGTTGTGGTACGCTGAAAATGACAGAAATATTGAACGGTTAAACAAAGCTATTGATGTTATCAGCGTTGGACAAATTTCCGGGGCTGTTGGAACTTTCGAACATCTATCGCCGAAAGTAGAAGAATATGTGTGCGAACAGATGGGATTAAAACCGGCATCAATCAGTACTCAGGTAATTCAACGTGACCGCCATGCGGAATTTATTTCTACGCTGGCGATTATCGGAGCTTCACTCGAAAAGATTTCTGTGGAAATTCGGCATCTTCAAAGAACCGAAGTGCTTGAAGCTGAAGAGTATTTTTCGAAAGGTCAAAAGGGTTCCTCCGCGATGCCACACAAACGGAATCCTATAGTTTCAGAACGAGTAACCGGTTTAGCGCGTTTGCTGAGAGGAAATGCAACTGCCGCTTTGGAAAATGTAGCGTTGTGGCACGAGCGTGATATTTCTCATTCTTCTGTTGAGCGTATAATTGTTCCGGATAGCTGTATCACTCTAAATTATATGCTAAATCTGATGATAAAATTGATGGATAATTTGATTGTTTATCCGGAGAATATGTTAACAAACTTAAATTTGACAAGAGGATTGATATTTTCACAATCAGTTTTGTTAAAATTGGTGGAAAAAGAATCGTCGCGCGAGGATGCATACAAATTGGTACAGGAACCGGCGATGTCGGTTTGGGCTGATAAATCAAAGAACCTAAAAGATGAACTTCTAAATTCTGAAGATGTATCAAAACTTGTTTCCAAACAGGAAATTGAAGATATTTTTGATGCGAAAAAAATGTTAAAAAACGTTGATTATATTTTTAAACGAGTATTTAAAGATTAGTTATGGTGAAATTACTCAAAGCATTTTGGTGGTTATTCTCAAGAGCCTTGCTTGGCGTGGGAATTTTATTTGTAGCTCTTCCATTCCTAATCTACTTTTTAATAAGCAGGGATCACCGCCCGATCCAAAAAGTTTCTGGAAGATCGAAAACGAAAAAAGAAAAACAAATCGAAGAAGTTTCATTCGAAGAAGTTGCGTAAAAAGGCTGTCTCAAAAATGTCATTCTGTTCAGAATGGCCGAAATCAGAATTTAAATCTGTTCTAAGTTATTCATGCTGAACCCGACTGCAGTCAGGTTCAGCATGAAAATTTCAATATTTACACCAACCCCTCAATTTAAGATTTTTTGAATGCGGGTTCGATCTCCAATCGTGATTTTTTCCTATAAATCAATTTGCGCATATCGCTGATAACATAAAGCGCCGATGGCAGCATTAAAAGAGTTAGAAAAGTTCCGAATAATAACCCGAACGCAACAGAAACAGCCATAGGAACTAAAAACTGCCCTTGTTCACTTGTAAGTAGAATTATGGGAGCGAGTCCAGCTGATGTTGTTATCGTTGTCAGTAATATTGGTCGAAATCTTGACATCCCGGCTTCAAATAATGCCTCGCTAATTTCTACACCGTTCGCGATCAGTTTGTTAAATCTATCCACGAGAACTACGGAGTCATTTATAATAATCCCGGCGAGAGCAACAATGCCCAAAAATGAAAGGATCGATATAGGAATTCCAATAATATAATGCCCTATAACAGCGCCGATTATGCCAAGAGGAATCAGTCCCATAATCAATAAAGTCTGCATATACGATTTTAGTAAAAACATTAAAATTGTAAACATTACTACAAGCGCGATAGTCATAGAATAAGTCATAGACCCGACCATCTTTGTAACTTCTTCTGATTGCCCGCCGTAATTCCTTTGAACTCCTTCAACTTGAGAAAGAACTTTAGGAATTACAACTTCATCCAATTCCTTCAAAATAACCGCTAAATCATTTTTTGAATAATCGAGATTCGCATATACAGTTAGTGATCTCTGACCGTCTTCGTGACGTATTCTTCTAATACTACGTTGAATTTGATAATCAGCAACTTCTTTAAAAGGGACAAATTCTCCCATCGGTGTTCTTACTTTTAAATTCTCGATCTGAGCGATTGACATTCTGTCGTCTTTACTAAATCTAACCCAAATTTTGACCTCATCCCTTCCCTTTTGGAGTCGCATAACCTCTTGCCCGTAAAAACCCTGTCTAAGTTGAGAAGTAAGATCACGAAGAGTGAACCCGAGAGCTTTTCCTTTTGGTTTCAGATCTATGATAAATTCGTTGTTCCCGAGAGGTGTGTCGTCACGTATATCTTTAATTCCATCAATCTGCCGCAGTTCTGCTTTTACCAAATCTTTTGCGTTCATTAATTGGGTATAATCCGTACTTGAAAATCTGACAGAAATCGGACTTCCCCCAAACGACCATCCGCCAATAATAATATTTTCTGCCTCGGGAACCTCACCTATATATTCAGCTAAAGCATCCGAGAAATCACCAACATCATAATTTCTTTGTGCAGATGATGGAAGTACGAAGAAAATATTTATTGTTCCCCCGTTCATCCATGAAGTGAAATTTTGAATCGGATTTAACGGTTCTCCCTTTTCCTCCATAAATTTTTCGCCAAAGGCTAAGGTTTTATCAATCATTTTATTCCGAATTCCATCGGCAACAATTGCCGACATACCCGCAGGAACTTCAACCTGAATTCTGGAATAAGGGGGTTCAATTTCCGGGAAAAATTGGGCTCTCACATGCGATCCTTCAAATAATCCCACTATCAATAATACAACCGCGATCACAGTCGCGGAGACAGCCCATCTGTTCTTCAAACAAAATTTTAAGATTTTGCTATAAACAGTGTCTAAAAAGAAATCTAAGACTTTATCCAATCTCGCACGAAATCGGGTAAAAAAGTTAACTTCTTTTTTCTCAAGATTTAGAGCCTTCGAGTGAGCAAGGTGTGTAGGTAAAATAATAAGAGCTTCTATTAAGGAAAATAGCAGCGATATAATCACGACAGCCGCAATTTGCCAAACATATTTGCCGAGCATTCCATAAAAGTAGAAATAAGGAAGAAAGGCAACAATAGTAGTAAAAATTGAAATTGTGACCGGTTTAATTACATCAAGTGTTCCGTCGATTGCAGCCCTGAGCGGAGATTTACCATACTTTTCCACCTGGGAGTAAATACTCTCACCGATAATTATTCCGTCATCAACAAGAATTCCGATTACCATTATCATCCCGAAAAGGCTAAACTGGTTGATGCTGATATCCAATGCCCAGAGGACAAAAAACATTCCCAGCAATGAAATCGGTATTCCCAACGCAACCCAAAAAGAAAGACGCGTATTGAGGAACACGCTTAGAATTACTAAAACCAAAACCAATCCGATAATACCGTTTTGAGTCAGAAGATCAATTCGTTCCTGTAATTCATCAACTTCTTTAATGAATGTATTAAATTGAACCAAACCGGCATATTTTTCTTCATATTCCTTTGCTATTCGTGTGGTAATTTCGTCAATTTCAAGAACGTCCTCGTTGTTATTGTACATAACATTAAAACCAACAGAGCGTTTTCCGTTATATTCCGAATAAAAACGATTTTCCGGCCATTGTTCCTGAACTGTACAAATATCCCTTAATTTAATTTTTCGGCCGCTTATTGTGGAGACAATTTCAATATCTTCCAGGTCAAGTGCTTCATATTTTCGATTGTAAGAACGAATAAGAATTTGTTCTTGATCGGTTAAAACAGATCCTGAAGAAATATTTAAGTTAGAATTTCGAATTGCGGTTGCGATTTCATCAATCGTTAGTTTGTAACGAATCAAATTTTCGGGCGAAATTTCAACGGATATTTCCCGTTCGGGTAATCCCCAAGTCATAATATTTGAAATTTTTCCGGTTTTGAGAAGATCATCGCGAAATTCTTCCACAATTTTCTTCAGCGTGAATAGATCTGAAGGACCATAAATACTCAACATTATTGCCCTGTTCCATTGTGTTCTTTGATACACAACAGGTTTTTCAGCTCCGGTTGGATAGGAATTAATTGAGTTAACCGAATTTTTGATATCTTGAATCGCTTTGTTCATATCATGTCCGGGAGTGATTTCAACGCTCACCGAGCCATAATTATCCATAGAATTTGAAGTTACTTTTTCTATTCCTTCAATCCCACGAAGATTTTCCTCAATCTTAATTACAATTCCTTCTTCAACCTCAATTGCGGAAGCTCCGGGAAATGGAACATCCACTTCAATTTGTTCCAATTCAAATTTCGGATCAAGTCGTTTATTTAAATTAGTGAGTCCGAATACTCCGGCGATCAGAATGACGATCATTATCCAATTTGTAATTGCGGAATGTTTAATAAAGTATTCAATAAATCTGCTTAGCATAAAATTATCCTTTAGAATTTAAAATGAAACGACTTCCCCCCGGAGTCGTTTCTAATTTGCGGCTGCCGTGGTTCCCGGGCTTGGAGCGGTACTGGATTCGGCCAACTCTTTCTCTTCAACGGTTTGTATTTCCATCCCCAAAAGTGGTTTCTGTAAAATTGTAGTAACTACTTCAACAGGCTCCGACCATTTATTCTGAATAATTGCGAATTCCCCTTGAAATGCTACAATGTCAATTTTCCGCTTTCCAAGTTTACCGCCTTCGTTAGTGTAAATTTCATAATCACTGCTGACGGTATACCTTGGAACCGCTGCAACATTCGACAATGTTTTTCCATCAATTTCCACTTTAACATAATTTCCCGGTAAAAATGAAGGAATCAATTTCGGATTTTCCAGTTGCACAAATGCGGTAAGCGTTTGTGAATTTGGATTAAGAGTTGTCTCTCTTCTAACAACTTTACCGATCAAATAATTGTCGGAATCGTCATCCGCATAAATTTTTACTATCGGAGTTGAATTGCCATTTTTCATCATGTTGAATTCATCAACCAAGAGCGGAATCGCTATCTCTAAGTTTTTTACGTCATTTACCGTACATAAATATTGCCCACGAGAAACGAAGCTATTCTCAATTATTCCATCAGAATTAATATATCCATCAAATGGAGCTTTAATTTGATGTCTCGCCAGCTCAATTTCTTGATTTTTGATCGCATAATATTTTGTTAGAATATTTCGAGAGCTAATTTTGATTTTTTCTTGTGTTGATTTTATTTCCGGTAAATCCGCGATTTCATTTTCAATTTCGATGCTGCTAAAATATTTGTACCATTTTTCGTAAGTCTCATTGTTTTCAACCTTAAGATCAGGTAAAACTGAGGCCAGCGAGTTCATAAAATCGGATCTCATAGAAAATAGATTATTCTCGATTTCTCGCGAATCCAGCTGAAGAATCAGCTCGTCCTTACTTATTTCTGTCCCATTTTTTAAGTCATTTTTCGCAAAAATTACTTTACCACCAACTTCGGCAACCATACGCAATGTTCGTTTTGATTGAATTGTTCCATTGCCTTCTACTTTTAATTCATAATCACCGAATGCGAGTAAATTTGTTTCAACAACTCGTACATCGGGCTTCACATCTCGTTTATTACTCTCAATTTCTGCAGAACTGAGATAACTCATCCCAAAAAATCCGAAAATGATTATTACTACAACCGAACTGATTTTAATAATCGTTTCTTTTTTCATTAGTGCATCCTTGTTTTATTAACAATACTTCAGACGTAATTAGTGCAAAAAAAGTTACACTATATCCAATTTTGATTTGCAAAAAATCAGCTTTTTATTCGCTTTTCTCCAATAAACTTGACAATTCAATATGCTTAGCATATATTAGCACTCATCAATAACGAGTGCTAATAACAAATAAATAATCATTTCGGAGGAAAAAATGGCTGAAT
The DNA here is from genome assembly GCA_021739765.1 of Melioribacteraceae bacterium. GTDB lineage: Bacteria > Bacteroidota > Ignavibacteria > Ignavibacteriales > Melioribacteraceae > JAIPBD01. Next base: position 54,525 of record JAIPBD010000006.1, on the reverse strand, counting down.
TCAAAATTCAACCTTTGGCAGACAGAGTAGTTGTAAAAGCTCAAGAAGCTGAAGAACAAACTAAGGGCGGAATCATTCTTCCCGACACAGCAAGAGAAAAACCAATTCAAGGTTCTGTTGTTGCTGTTGGAAACGGAAAAGTTCTTGATAATGGTACAAAAGAAGAATTAACCGTAAAAGTTGGTGATACAGTACTTTACGGAAAATATTCCGGTACTGAAGTTACAATTGAAGGTGAAGAATACTTAATTATGCGTGAAAGCGACATATTCGGAATCGTTAAATAGTTCACACACTTCAGAACAAGTTTTAATTAAAAAATAAAAAGGAGTCAATAATATGGCTAAAGTTATCGAGTATAGCAGTGAAGCTCGAAACGGACTAAAATCCGGAGTAGATAAACTTGCTAATGCCGTTAAAGTTACATTAGGACCAAAAGGACGAAATGTAATTATTGAAAAAAAATTCGGTGCACCGACAGTTACTAAAGATGGTGTTACTGTTGCAAAAGAAATCGAATTAGAAGATGCAGTTGAAAATATGGGCGCGCAAATGGTGCGTGAAGTTGCTTCCAAAACCAGTGATGTTGCCGGAGACGGAACAACAACCGCAACTGTTTTAGCTCAAGCAATTTACCGTGAAGGTCTTAAAAATGTTACCGCCGGCGCAAATCCAATGGATTTAAAAAGAGGAATTGACTTAGCTGTAACAAAAGTTATTGATTACTTAAAATCAGTAACAAAAGAAGTCGAAGGCGCTGAAGAAATTGCACAAGTTGGTTCTATCTCAGCTAACAATGACAAAACCATTGGTAAATTAATTGCTGATGCAATGGAAAAAGTTGGTAAAGACGGTGTAATAACTGTTGAAGAAGCAAAAGGAATTGAAACCGGTCTTGAAGTTGTAGAAGGTATGCAATTTGATCGAGGTTATTTATCACCTTACTTCGTTACAGATTCTGAAGCTATGGAAGCTGTTCTTGAAGATCCTTATATCCTTATTCATGACAAAAAAATCTCGGCAATGAAAGATTTATTACCGGTTCTTGAGAAAGTTGCTCAAGCAGGTAAATCACTTTTAATTATTGCTGAAGACCTCGAAGGTGAAGCTTTAGCAACTTTGGTTGTTAATAAACTTCGTGGAACATTGAAAATTGCAGCTGTTAAAGCCCCCGGATTCGGCGACAGAAGAAAAGCAATGTTGGAAGATATTGCCGTTCTTACAGGCGGAACAGTGATCTCAGAAGAAAGAGGTTTCAAATTAGAAAACGCAGATGTCAGCTACCTTGGTACAGCCAGTAAAGTTGTTATCGATAAAGATAATTCTACAATTGTTGAAGGCTCAGGCAGCTCTGATGACATCAAGAAAAGAATAAATGAAATCAAAGCTCAAATTGAAAAAACAACTTCTGATTACGATAAAGAAAAACTTCAAGAAAGACTTGCAAAACTTTCTGGCGGTGTTGCGGTATTAAAAATAGGCGCGGCTACTGAAATTGAAATGAAAGAAAAGAAAGCCCGAGTTGAAGATGCTCTTCATGCAACAAGAGCAGCTGTTGAGGAAGGTATTGTTCCTGGTGGTGGAGTTGCTTTAGTAAGAGCAATGAAATCTCTCGATGGACTTGAAGGCGAGAATGCCGATCAAACTACAGGTATCGGAATCGTTCGCAATTCATTAGCTTCACCGTTAAGACAAATTGCAAGTAATGCGGGTCTTGAAGGTGCGGTTATCTTAAACAAAGTTCTTGAAGGAAAAGATGATTATGGATTTAACGCCGCTACCGAAGTTTATGAAAACTTGGTAAAAGCCGGTGTTATTGATCCGACTAAAGTTACCAGAACAGCTTTAGAAAACGCTGCATCTGTTTCTTCATTATTGCTAACAACTGAAGCAGTTGTTCATGAAATAAAAGAAGATGCACCTGCAATGCCTGCTATGCCTCCTGGTGGAATGGGTGGTATGGACGGAATGTACTAAAATACATTTTGCATTTAAACAAAAAAAGGCGGTCTCAAAACCGCCTTTTTTATTTATAAAAAACAGAAAAAATGTCAGATTCTTGTTTTGAAATTATCGATGGTTCTGTTTAATCCTTCTTCCCTATCAACCTTTGGTTCCCAATTTAAAATAGTTCTTGCACGCGTGATATCAGGCTGCCGTACTTTTGGATCATCTTGGGGTAAATCTTTATAAATGATTGTACTTGTAGTTCCTGTTATACGAATTACTTCTTCGGCAAATTGTTTAATCGTAATCTCATTCGGATTACCGATGTTTACTGGCTCAGTTTCATTCGACATCAATAATTTATAAATACCGTCAATCAAATCATCCACATAACAAAAACTCCGCGTTTGGCTTCCATCGCCAAAAACAGTTATATCTTCACCAGACAGTGCTTGAGAAACGAACGCAGGAAGCGCTCTACCGTCATTTAATCTCATTCTTGGTCCGTAAGTATTAAATATGCGAACAATTCGAGTATCGACGTTATGAAAGCGATGATAACCCATTGTCATGGCTTCGGCAAAACGTTTGGCTTCGTCATAAACTCCACGAGGACCAACCGGATTTACATTTCCCCAATAATCTTCTTTTTGTGGATGAATTTCCGGATCGCCATAAACTTCGGATGTTGAAGCGATTAAAAATCGAGCTCCTTTTTCCTTTGCCAGTCCTAATGCTTTGTGTGTTCCCAACGAACCGACTTTTAAAGTTTGAATGGGCAATTTCAGGTAATCTATCGGACTTGCCGGAGAGGCAAAATGCAGAATATAATCAACCCGTCCGGGGACGTGAATAAATTCGGTAACATCGTGCTTAACAAATTTGAAATTTTCATTCCCAATTAAATGCTCGATATTTGTCATGCTTCCCGTTAATAAATTATCCATCGCAATAACAGATATATCACTTGCAATCAATTTTTCACATAAATGGGAGCCGAGAAATCCTGCTCCTCCGGTTACTAAAGCTACTTTTTTCAATAAATTCTCAATTTTTAGTTAGTTGATTTATCTCTGGGATCCTTTTTCGAATAATAATAATAGTATTTGTAATACGATCCATAACCGCTTCGATAACTGAAGTTGTTTAAAACAGTTCCGGTAAATGAACCATGTTCATGTTTCAGTAAATCAACAGATTTCTGCATCATCTCCATTTCAGTGCTATTGGCTGAAACTACCAAGATTGTCGCGTCTGCAACTCTTGAAAGAATTTCGGCATCAGTAACGGCGATCACAGGCGGTGAATCTAGAACAATCATGTCAAATTCTTCTCTTAGTTTAGCCAAAAAATTTGTCATATGATGTGAAGCAAGAATTTCAGAAGGGTTGGGAGGAATGGTTCCCGCTGAGATATAGTACATATTTTCGAGTTCAGTCTCTCTCAAAATTTCTTCGAATGTATTCTGACCAAAGATATAATCTGTAAATCCCGGCAATCGAGGATCTTTAAAAACCGAGTGCACTCTCGGTTTTCTTAAATCGCAATCAAGTAAAACCGTCTTTTTATTGGCCTGAGCAAACGATCCTGCAAGATTTACCGACACAACCGTTTTCCCTTCTCGAGGTGCTGATGAAGTGATAAGTATTGTATTGATGGAATCAGAATCTACTTTTGAGAATAAAATTCTTGTTCGTAAAGCTCTAAAAGCTTCACTTGGAATTGAATCGGGTTTTCGTGAAACTATAAATTCAAAATATTTCTCTTTGTCGTCGGAAAGACCATCAATTTGTGGAACCCATGCAAGAACTGGAATATTTCGATTCTGAATTTCGTCAGGTGTTTTTATCGAATTATCAAAATACTCTTTCACAAAAGCGAATGCAAAACCTAATCCTATACCCAGAACTAATCCAACCAAAATAATCATTTGTCTGTTTGGTTTTGAAGGATTCGCCGGAACAATCGCTCTATCGATAACTTGAACATTTCCGGGCGTGGATTGTTCATTTATCAAAGCTTCCTGATATTTTTCTTCAACCAAAAGATATAATTTTTCCAGAACTACCCTGTTTCTTTCAAGTCTAGCTAAATCCAATGTTCTTTCCGGAAGTTGATCTAATTCAGCCTCATAATCCGCTACTATTTTCTTAAGTTGGATTAAAGCGGCCTCCAAAGTGGAATTCTTTACATCTTCTTCAAATATTTTAAGAGAAAGGTCTTTTAGCTCTTCGGGAGTCGTGGCAAAAACAGAAGATTTATAAATTTCTAACTGCTCGTCTAATTTTGATCTCAAACTGGCAATTCGTGCATTGTAATCGCTAAGCAATTTATCCTTTTCACTTGCGAGATTAGTATTAGCGAGTGCCAAATCACGTCTGGATTCTAATGAAACAATCTCTGTCTGAAGCGCTTTCAGGCGAGGTTCAGATGCAAATTTTTCGATATACTTTGAAAGAGATGGATTTCTTTCATTAAGTTCTTTGCGATATGCTTCTAATCTTTGTGTGGAGATATTGTATTCAAGTTCATTTTCATACTTTTTTGATTCAAATTCACTCAATTGATCGATTAATTGCTGAGCTTGGTTATCAAGGGAAAATATTTGACCCAATTCTTGGTAATTTTTCAAATCATTTTCAGCTTGAACAAGGTCATCAAGTTTTTCAGTCCTTTGTTCTTCAAGAAAACTCTTTACATTATTAACCTGCTCTCTGTTGAATTCTAAATTCAGATCGGAATAGGCTTGAGTGTAAATATTTGGTATCCAAGCAGCTTCTTCGGGTGAGGGTGATTCAAAACTTATTTCGACTATATCTAGCCCACGTTTCTGTTCAATTCCGACTAAAGCCAGTACACCCGTAATTTGCGTTTGATTCAGCAGAGTTTTTTCGGAACCGGTAAGAAAAGCTTGGTTATCTAATACCTTGCTTAATTCATCAATATTAACATTACCGGCTTCCACTTCGTTAATAATCCTTTGAGCTATTTTTTCTCGTAGGGTGTAACTTTTTAGTATCTCTATTTCATTAGCAATAAATCGGTCACTTCCCCAGTCATTAAACTCGGGCATTAATGGAGAGCTTAAAATACTGCCGGATGGTTTTGCAATTTTTATTGCAGTAGTTGATGAGTAAATATCAATTGCATTGGTTGCATAAATAATCGAAACAATTAACCCTGTAAGTGCAATTAATAGAATTGGGAGAATATTTGTTCGTATTAAAATTAAATAATCTTTTAAACTTTTTTCATCTGAAGAGAATTGATCGTTGTTGTATTCTTTCAAAACTGACCTCTAAATTGAGCTTAATTGCTTGTTACGTTTATAATAAAAAGAGTTAACGAGATAATGGTGGAAACAATTTGTAGCGATATGGTAAAATAATCCCGGAAATAGAATCTTGGACTTCCGGTCACTATAATAACATCACCGGCTTTGATTACCGGCACATCACGATTTTTAGAAGCGAATTCTTCCTCATTCCACCAAAGATCATCATAATCTACTTTGAACAACTTTTCGGTCCCATCCTTCATATCACGATAAATTCTTATATCTTCGAGATGCGCATTGTCTGACGGGCCGCCTGCATAAGAAAGTATGTCAATAAGCGGCATTCCATCTTGAATAATGTATTTCCCCGGATACTTCACAAATCCCCAGACAGAGATTTTCATATTGATCGATTCCGGATCGGAATAATCAAATAACCCACCTTGCGTTTGGCGCATACCGCTTCTTGCTCCAACTTCGTAATCAGCGACCTGGGAAAAGGTGATAGAACATGATAGACCAAATAATAAAATAAAAAGAATTTTTCTCATCAATTCTCCGATTTAACAAAATAATTAAGTTTAATGTTTAAGTTAAACAGCATTAGCTGTAAAACAAAAAACAAAGACATGATAATACCAATTTCAATCAAACTTTCTAAATTAACACTCACGCCAATGGAATTCAACAGAGATTTTGAAAGATAGATGATTAAAATCACAAAGAAATTGCTGAAAAGCAGAACGAGTGCTTCGTATGCAATTATTGGAGATTTCATCATATTTTTCGTTGCACCAACGAATTTCATGGTCTCAAGTTCGATTTCCTTCTGTTTTAAAACTGATTTAGAGATCATTAAATTCAATACCAAAGATATTAAAAACAGAAGGCTCGCCACAAAATAAAGATAGATTCGGTTGTTTAAATATTTTTCAATTATCAAAAGGTATTCATAATTTACGATTAAAACATCATCAATTTGTGATAATTGCAACAATTTAGATTTGAATTCAGCAAGATGCCCAATTTGTACGAATTGTGACCTAATTGTTATGTCAATATTAGCCGGCAGTGGATTCACATCAAGAATTTCCCTAAAATCAATTCCAGTTTGTTCAATAAATTCTGCTTCTACTTTTTCCTTCGGTTTGTAAGCTAATCCCTCGACTTCATCAAAAACCTTCAAATCTTTGATCACCGACTTGTGAGCGTCCTGTTCTAAATCATTTCTAAGTAACAATTTGAGAGAAATATCTTCCTTGAATTGATCAATAATTTTGTTCTCGTTCAGATAAAGTGCCGCAGAAACTATAATTATCGCAAGAGTAAATGAATTTATTACGATTGTAATTATTGTAAGTGCTTTAAGATTGCTGAAGTATCTTAATATTTCTCGTAGAATATAATTTTTCATAATCAGAAATTTGACTCATCTAACCAACGTACAAGCTGCCATTTTTTTTGCGAATCTTTTTTGAGTTTCATATTAACTCTCCCATCTACAAATATGACGTCTGTCGGATTGAAAGTGACCGTTAAATTAAAGCTTCTTACAACCCCGGTAGAATCGCTTGTTAAGGTCAGAATATTGTTCCAAACTAAATCCAATCGCTGTGAGTTCGCGAATAAGCCAAATGTCGCGTCCATCTCCTCATCTCTACCCCAAGAAACATCAACACCCTTATCATAATCACGATATGAAAATACAAAATCTGAATTTAACAATTCTCCATAGATCAAAGTATCTTTAAAAGTATATGCATACTGTAAATTTTGAAATACACCTTCGATGGTTTTTCTATCACTGATTACACTAGTTCCATCTGATGCATCATCACTAAGTTTAGGCGCGAATGGATTTAGACACGATGTGAGAAGAGTTACGATAAAAATATATGCCGCAAATTTGCTAATAATAAATCCCTTTTAAATCACTCCAGCTCAATTCGTCCGATATTTTTGAATCCTCCCATTTTGTAATAACCCATTGCTGACGGTTATCAATCTCAATGGTAATTCGAATAATTCCACTGAATATATTTGTTAAGGCGTTTTGGTCAATAACCACTATTGAATAATCAAATTGAAATTCTTGTACTTCACCCTGAGATACAACTAATTCGTTGGATAACACTAACGAAATTGGAATTGACTCTTCAACTTCACTTATCAAATTTCGAAAATACACTTCCTCCGAACTTAAATTCCAATCCGCAAATGCTGAATATTTATTTGCTGCGTCGGCAGTTGGAATAAATTGAAATTCCCGATTTAAAGAAAGAGTATCAAGAAAACAAGACTGGTAATATTCTATCTTTTTTTCCTTAAAGGATGTCACCAAATTATCGAATAATATTTCAGGAACAACAGCAGCATTAAAATTTTGGCTTCCGGAATCCGGACTCTCCGGCTCCCGCGTAACAAAAAGATCACAAGAATTAAGGAACAAAAAAGCAAAAAAAACAAATCTTATCATTTGGTAAAAAATATTACTAATCTTTTCGAAGTTGTTTCGTCAAACCTGGTTCCTGAATAATCCCCAAATATTGATTTGGCTTTGAATCCGATTTTAGAAAAATGAGTCAAAATTTCTTCCGGGGAATAAAGTCTTACAGATTCGTAAAATATATTTGTGGAACCGTTTTGTTTAATTTCGATGTCTTTAATTACTCTTTCCCCGTCAAATCTTCTTCTTTCAGTAATTATTTTATCCGCTAAATGTGTAATCGATTCGGGTACTAAATTATTGATCAACAAATTTTTGTTAAAATAGTCGAAAACAAAAAAGCCTTTTGGCTTAAGCATATTATGGGCATTTAAAATAAACTGAAAATTTTCGCTGTCTTCTTCGAAGTAACCAAAACTAGTAAAAAGATTTAGAATAAGATCAAATTTGACTTCAAAAAAAGCTTCCCTGATATCACTTTGATAAAACTGAATTTTAAGATTTTGTTCAGAACTATTTTTTTTAGCTATTCTTAATAATGTTTCGCTCAGATCGAACGCTACAACATCAAATCCTAATTTAGCAAGATGAATTGAATGTCGCCCTGCTCCACAAGCTGAATCGAGTATTTTGGCACCGGATTCAATTCCCGTTTTTTCTATAATTAAATCTAATAATTGCCTGGCTTCATTATTATTTCTATGCTTGTAAACTGTTAAATAATCTTCAGATTCAAACCAATCCTTGAACCATTCTTGACTCATAAACTTATCCTGCCTAAAACAGCTCTGCCAATCGTAGCCTCATCAGCAAATTCAAGGTCGCCTCCGATTGGTAAACCTCTGGCTATCCGGGAGATATTAAGACTTAACGGTTTCAACAATTTTGCTAAATAGAGTGACGTACTCTCACCCTCCGTGTTTGGATTTAAGGCTAGAATAACTTCTTTTATTTCACTTTCCCTTAATCGGCTCAAAAGCTCCCTTATATTTAGACTCTCGACGCTTGAACCATCCAAGGGCGATAAAACCCCACCCAGCACGTGGTAAATCCCCGAAAATTCGTTTGTTCTCTCTATAGCGATAATATCGCTAGCTTCCTCAACAACACATAAAATTGTTTTATCCCGCTTGGGATTAGAACAAATATCGCATAATTCATTAACCGAAAAATTAAAACAATCAGTACAGAATCCGATTTTTGCTTTTAGATCAGCAATTGAATGAATTAATGAATCAATTCGTTCCTGGTCTGAGCTTAATAGATGAAGGGCCAGACGCATTGCTGTTTTTCGTCCGATTGAAGGAAGTTTGCTTAATTCGTCAATCGCGATTTGAAGTGGTTCTGGAATTTGCAATTACTAAAACCCCGGGATATTCATTCCGGGAGGCATCATCCCTTTTGTTATCGCACCCATTTCTTCTTCTGCCATCTTGGTTGCTGATTCAAGTGCTTTATTTACCGCAGCTACGACCAAATCTTCCAACATCTCTTTATCCCCGGATGACGCGATTTCTTCATCAATTTGAATCGATACCAGCTCTTTTTTACCGTTAACGGTCGCTTTTACCATACCACCGCCGCTTTCTTCACTAACAATTTTATTTGCAAGCTCAGCTTGAACTTTTTCCATATCAGATTGCATCTTCTGAATCTGCTTTAACATTCCTTGCATTCCGCCTTTCATTCTTCCTCCAATTCAATACTTTTGATTTATTCGAAAAATTAACCCTAAATTTACGAATTTTTCGAGTTACCATTTATTTAATTGACGTATTATCTTATAAATAGATGAAGATATTTTGTAAATTCCTTTTTTTAATAAATTCTGTTAAATACATGTTCACGAGATACGGTTATAAAACTTTTGGGACAATTATAATTTCAGTCCTCGTTATGTTCTCGCTCGCCTTTTTTATCAACAATTTATATATACAATATATCTTTTATGCAATTGGTTCATTTTTTCTAATATTTTCAGCTAATTTTTTTCGCGATCCAAAAAGAATTACTCCTCCCGGATCGGATTTTGTTGTTTCCCCTGCGGATGGAAAAGTACTTTCAATCTCGGAAATTGATGATAAAAGATTTCTCGCCGGCCCGGCTTATCAAATTTCGATTTTTATGTCGCCTCTAAATGTACATGTGAATAGAATTCCAATTGATGGAAAAGTTGGATATCTTAAATATCATGAAGGTGAATATTTGGTAGCATATCATGATAAGGCAGATGAGAGGAATGAACGTAATGAAATCGGGATTAATTCTAAACATGGCAAGGTTTTATTTACGCAAGTTGCAGGTTATGTTGCACGTAGAATTGTTTCAGAGTTAGAAGAAGGGCAAGACGTGAGGATTGGGGAAAGATTTGGTATGATTAAATTTGGAAGCCGATGCGATGTAATTGTTTCTAAAGAGTGGACAATAAACGTAAAGGTAAATGATATTGTAAGAGCAGGTGAATCACTTTTATATAAATATGAAAAATAAACTTCCAAAAATAAATAAAGCCATTTATCCAAACGTTCTTACCGCGATGAACGCCCTTTGTGGGTTTCTCTCTATCATTTATGCTTCTGAAGGTGAATATGATTTTGCGGTATATTTAATTTTTGCGGCAGTATTTTTTGATCTGATCGATGGACTCTCAGCGCGACTTTTTGGAACAAGTTCACTTTTCGGTGTTCAGTTGGATTCGTTATCTGATATTATCAGCTTTGGCGCCGCTCCCTCCTTTCTTTTGTACAAAGTTTATTTCAATCAATTCGAATATTGGGGAATGTTTGCAGCTTCAATCTTATTGATATCGGGTGCGTTCAGGTTAGCTCGATTTAATATCAGCGTAGAAGAAATCGACAAGAAAGATGATTTTTCGGGTTTGCCTATTCCCTTTTCGGCAATCACGGTTTGCGTATTTTTATTGACTTACAATCATGACGGTGTAAGTTCACCATATTCTTATTTTATCCTTCCTATGGTAATTTTGTTTGGCGGTTTGATGGTTAGCAATATTAAATTTTCGGCACTTTCGAAAATTAATCTGACATTCATGAAGGAAAATTTAATTCTAGTGTTGTTGTTTCTTCTTTCATTAGTGTCAATTTTTTTCACGGATGGTAAATCGATTTTTTACATTTTGGTGGGTATAATATTCTATCAAATTTTTCAACATTTTTATTTGATCCTCTTTTCCTCTAAAAAAACTGCGTAGAATTAAAACGAGAACTATATGTATAAAGCAACGGTAATTATAAAAAGAAGGCCAAACATTCTTGATCCTCAAGGCAAAGCTGTTGAACAAGGCGCTAAACTTATGGGATTTAACAACGTTAGTTCAACCAGAATTGGCAAATACATCGAATTTTTTGTGAATACAGATAGTAAATCCGAAGCCGAAAATGAGGTTAAACTCTACAGCGAAAAATTACTCTCCAATCCAATTATGGAAGATTTTGAATATGAATTGGATGAGGTAAAATGAAACCCAAATTCGGAGTAGTTGTTTTTCCCGGCTCAAATTGTGACCATGATGGATATTATGCTGTAAAAAAAGTACTCAACTATGATGCTGAATTTCTCTGGCATAAAGAGAACGACTTAAAAAATGCCGATGTGGTTTTGCTCCCGGGGGGATTTTCCTATGGCGATTATCTGCGAACCGGTTCAATTGCACGATTTTCACCAATTATGGATTCAGTTATCAAGTTTGCTCAAAAAGGCGGGGTTGTGATTGGAATCTGCAACGGATTTCAAATTTTATTAGAAGCCGGTCTGCTTCCCGGTGTAATGATTCAAAACCAATCGCTGAAATTCGTATGTAAGGATATTTATTTAAAAAGAGTTAATAACAACTCATTATTTACCTCACACCTCGAAAAAGAGTTGTTGAAAATTCCAATTGCTCATGGAGATGGAAATTATTTCGCTGATTCTGATACTTTGAAAAAAATTGAGGATAATGATCAGATAGCATTTAAATACTGTTCCTCGGATGGTGAGGAGTCTGATAAGTTTAATCCAAATGGATCAGTAAGAAATATTGCCGGAGTACTAAATAAAGAGAAGAATGTCCTCGGTATGATGCCTCATCCGGAGAGAGCTTGCGATCCACTGTTAAGTAAAACAGACGGACAAGGTATATTTATTTCAATCGCCGAAAGTATTCTAAAATAGGAGGAATTATGTTTGGAAATTTTGGCGGAAGCGAACTTATTGTTGTAATGATTGCGGTTTTAATTTTATTCGGGGCTAAACGAATTCCTGATATCGCTCGAGGAATCGGAAAAGGTATGGCTGAGTTTAAAAAAGCTATGAGAGATGTTGAAAATGAAATTCAAAGCAGCATTAACGACTCGGATGATAAAAATAAGAAATAATCTTTTTCTCACAATTCTTCTTCTCGAATTCTAATCCATTAAAAGTCTTCTCAAACGACTTCAGTGTAATGATTGAAGTAAATATTAATAAAAGTATGTTAGAGCTTTTTTTTTTAATTTGAGAAGATAAATTATATCAGTTAATCAAGTTAAGGAAACTGAAATGAGTATTTTACTTGAGAAAAACACAAAAGTAATAGTCCAAGGAATTACAGGAAGCGAAGGTTCATTCCATACATCTCAAATGGTTGAATATGGAACAAAAGTCGTTGGTGGAGTAACTCCGGGCAAGGGTGGAACAGAATTAAACGGGATTCCGGTTTTCGATACGGTTATCGATGCGATAAAAAAAACTAAAGCTACAGCCTCGGCGATATTCGTCCCTCCGCCGTTTGCTGCCGATGCAATTCTTGAAGCCGCTAATGCCGGAATCAAATTAATAGTTTGCATTACCGAAGGTATTCCGGCTGCGGATATGGTGAAAGTTTTTAACACAATTAAAAATATGGATGTTCGTCTCGTAGGGCCAAATTGTCCTGGCGTAATTTCTCCGGGAAAGGCAAAGATCGGTATAATGCCCGGATTTATTCACAAAAAAGGCAATGTTGGTGTTGTTTCCAGAAGCGGCACGCTCACCTACGAAGCGGTTAAACAATTAAGTGACTTAAAAATCGGGCAATCAACCTGTGTAGGAATTGGTGGTGATCCTGTTATTGGTTCTCAATTTCTAGACATAATCAAGCTATTCAATGATGATCCTAAAACTGATGGAATCGTTATGATAGGTGAAATTGGTGGAACTGCTGAAGAAGAAGCCGCCGATTTTATTAAAAAGAACGTCAAAAAACCGGTTGTTGGATTTATTGCCGGAAGAACAGCCCCTCCCGGAAGAAGAATGGGTCATGCCGGAGCTATTATTTCCGGTGGGAAAGGAACTGCCGCAGAGAAAATGAACGCGATGAAAAAAGCCGGGATCCATGTAGTCGAGTCACCAGCTGAGATTGGCATAACAATGAAAAATGCATTGGATTCGTTAAAAGGGAAAGATTCTAAAAAGAAAAAATCGAAGTCGAAAAAAGAAAAATCATCAAAGAAAAAAACTTCTAAAAAGAAGTAATCAAATTGGAGGAGCAAATTGGGAAATAGGACACTTGCAATTTTAAAACCTGATTGCATAAGAAAAAATTTAGCCGGGGAAGTGATTGCCAAAATACAGGGCGCGGGTTTCAAAGTACTTGCTATGAAAATGGTAAAGTTGAATAAAGATTCCGCCGGAGGATTTTACGAGATTCATAAAAAACGGCCATTTTTTAATGATTTATTAGAGTTTATGACTTCCGGCCCATGTATGCCAATAGCTTTGGAGAAGGAAAATGCTGTTTCCGACTTTCGTAAATTGATCGGAGCTACGAATCCAGCCAATGCGGATGAAGGTACAATACGTAAACTTTATGCTGATGGAATTGAGCAAAACATTGTTCACGGTTCAGATTCAGATGAAAATGCAAATATTGAAATTTCACACTTCTTTTCAAGAAAGGAATTATTAGAAATTAACGGTTTCTAATTATTATTCGAGGGAAGATGAAATAATCTTCCCTTTTTCTTCTCATTAATTTATTCACCTCAATACAAATTCATTTAATATATTTTGATTGTTCGATTTATCAGAATTGGGTTTTTTCTTGAGACAAACTTTTATTTTTTTTCTGCTGACTCTTTTGGGATGTTTTAATTCGGCGGATAACAATAAAAAATTTAAACTCGGATCGGAAAATTTAATTGATGATCAAATCGATCTCCTGCAAAACAAAAGACTCGGATTAATTGTAAATCAAACTTCTGTTACTTCTAATGGAACCCATTTACTCGATACATTATTTACAAAATCAAATATTGAAATAATTGCTCTTTTTAGCACAGAGCACGGCTTCACCGGTAAAATTGAAAGAGGAATACTTGTCGAGGATTCTCAATTCAACAACGAAATTGCGATCTTTTCGCTCCACGGATTAACGAAAAAACCGACATCACAGATGCTTGAAAATATTGATTTGCTTCTTTTTGATATTCAAGATATCGGTGCTCGATTTTACACCTACATCTCAACAATGAAACTTGCGATGGAAGCAGCCGCAGAAAATGATAAAAAGTTTGTTGTGCTTGATCGCCCAAATCCAATCGGTTCAAATATAGAAGGAATGATAATTCAGGATAAACATCAATCATTTCTCGGAATTGATTCTTTATCCGTAACCCACGGAATGACGATAGGTGAGTTGGCATTCTATTTTAATCGTAAAATAAACTGTGACTTAAAAATTATTCCAATATCAAATTGGAATAGAAATACTTCTTATGAAAAATTAGATTTAATCTGGCAGCCCACATCCCCGAATATTCCCACTTTGGAAACGGCCAAAATCTATCCCGGAATTTGTTTGCTGGAAGCGACAAATATTTCAGAGGGAAGAGGTACAGAAAACCCATTTCTTCAGTTCGGAGCACCATTCATTGATGCTGATCAACTATTGGCAAAGCTAAATCAATTTGATATCCCCGGTGTTGAATTAAGTAAGATAGAATTTACGCCGATCTCAATTCCCGGTATGGCGGCTAAACCAAAATATCAGGATGAAATATGCGCAGGAATAAAAGCAACCATCGTAGATTTCAATACTTTTCGACCGGTTAAGTTTGGTGTAATTTTATTAAAAACTCTTTATAATTTGTACCCCTCTGAAGTGAAAATTCGGAGAACCAACTTGAGGAATTTATTCGGAAGCGATCTGCTGTCTGACTATTTAGAAAACAAAATTTCAGAACAAAATTTTTGGGAAGTAATGATAAAGTCTGAAACCGAATTTTACAAAATTCGCAAGCCTTATTTACTTTACTGATGGACATCAGCTCTAAAGAAAACCGTGAATTTATCCTAAAATACAGGAGAACTAAAATGCCTTTTGGCAGATTTTCCGGCCGATATTTAATTGATTTGCCCGAGCCGTATGTTGTTTGGTTTAATAAAAACGGATATCCCAAAGGGGAATTAGGCGAAATGTTACAATTAACTTATGAGATTAAACTAAATGGATTGGAAAAAGTTATTCGTAAAATTCCATTGAATTAATCTGTATTTAATATATTCTCTTTTCTTATAATATTAATTATTTTTTACTCCGCATAAAGATATATCTCGCCCTAAAATTGATCATACCAAAAGATTTGTTGTACAACTTAAGTATAATAGCTATTTTCACGACATCATATCTGATTATCAGAATTAGTTGCAGTTACATTAAAATTACAATTTAGCGAGAAGCGAATGGATACAAACTATCGAGCCCACCTCCAGCAATTGGAAGAGGAGTTACGTAATCTACAAAAGGAAGTAACAAAATTAAAACATCTTTTTGATGATACAGATATTGAAGACATTCTGATTACATCTATTGGAACAGATTACAGATACAAATTGGTAAATCAGAAATGGAGAAATTACACCGGATACGATGCCGACTCAGTTTTAGGAAAATCTTTAGGCGAAATTTGGGGCACAGACGCATTCGAGAATGAAATTAAACCCAGGTTTGATCGAGCAATAAAAGGTGATAGATTAAGTTATAATCACCAAATTAAAGGCAAGTCGGGTGAACAAAAATATTTTAGTATTCATTTTATGCCATTTATAAAAAATAGTAAAATTGAAGAAATAATCGTTTTCTCGTTTGAAATAAATTAGCATCCAAATTGGTTGGTTGCGATACCTGGTTTAAATTAGAAGGGTTTATTCTATTTTTTTTATTTACCGTATTATAATTGCTTATTAAATTAGTGTTTTACCGTTGTAAATATATTTGCGCGAAGTTTTTCATAGTAAAAATTCATCCATCATACTTAGCCGCCACTGGATTTACTATTTTAAATATCAATGGGATTTCATACATCCCATTTTTTTCGTGGAATAATAAATAAAATCTCGCTCGATCGTAACCAGGTAACTTTTCTACCAGAAATGAAACTGCTGGGTCTTTACAATCTTAATTGGTAGAAGAGCGGCTTTCAATATGATGGATGTTTTCAGTTTTTAGCGTTTACGCGATAGAAGTATTCTGATTTATTGGTCATGAATTGAATGGATATTAAGGATGATTCATTTCAGTAGAAAACTCAGAAAACTAATAAGATTAGTGAAGTGCCGTTTAATTCATCTGCCCTTTCCATCATCACTAAATATTCCTATCAAAACCCCGATTGAAAAGCTAAATCAATTTATCCTTTTTGAATAACATGAAAGGAAGTAGTAAAAATGTTAACTTCAATTCAAAAAAAGATTTTTATGCGTGAGTTCAAATACCTCAGTTTTTTATTCCTTCTAATTCTAATTAGTCTCGGTTGTTCAACAGATAAATCAAGAGACATAATTGTTGCTAAAATCGGATTGGAAGAAATAACTAAAACTGAACTAAACGAAGATTTTATTCTTTACCCAATTTACCGCTCAAACAGCACCTATCGCGAAGCACTTCTTCAACAGCTTAATTCAATTGGAGAGGAACGTCAACTTTACTTAGCTGCGTTAGAAGAAAAGTTTGATACATTAAAATCGGTTCAAGTCAAAACAGAATATATTCTTCATAAAGAAATGCTAAAAAAACTTTATGATATTGAAGTTCTAAACAAAATCGAAGTTACCGAAGAAGAAGCATGGGAAGAATACAAAAAGCAAAACACCGCAATTGCAGCACGGCATTTATTCACCAAAGATAAAAATGAGATTGAATATCTCCATGAACAATTGATTAACGGGGATACATTTGAAAACCTGGCTACCGGCTTATTTCAAGATTCGGTTTTAGCAAATAATGGCGGTTATCTCGGCTATCTTAATCTATCGGATTTTGATCCGCTTATTGTCGATTTTTTATACAATAAACAAATCGGGAAAATCTCAGAGCCGATTCAATCCAGTTACGGATACCACATTTTCAAAGTGGAGGATGTGAAGCAAAAACTCTTTTTGGATAAGAACTACTTCCAAAACAACATTGATGAATTCAAAAGATCGGTTCAAAACAGACGGGCAGCATCTCAGAGTGGTGTATTTGTAAAAGAAACCCTTCAGGGAAAAACAGTAAATATTAATGGTGGAGTTTTGGCCAGACTGGCCGATCTAACCGGCAGGTTAATTGCCGATCGTTCTCAACAGGCAATTATGCTTCAGCCAAAAGTTACCGACAGAGAAATTTATTTGATAAAAAATGAAGCGGAAATAATGGCGGAAAGTACGCTTGTTAATTTTACGGGCGGAGAATGGACGGTTGGTGAATTCATTAAAAAAATACAACAGATGCCTCCATCTCAAAGACCAATTATTTCTAATGAAAACAGCCTCGCAAAAAGTATTATAGATTTAGTTAGAGATGAATATTTAGTACAAGAAGCTTATCGGCAAAATTTAGATCAAAACAATGACGTGAAAGAATCGGTTGAGAAGATTAAGAAAGAAGTTCTGGCGAATGAATTCCAAAAGACAATTCAACTTGCTCAGTACAAACAAATTGATCCGAGAAAATGGAAAGCAAGACGTGAAATACTGAAAAATATCAAAGCCATTAATCCAATTGAAATAGATACGGTTGATTTGTTTGGAGAAATCCCGGAAACAAAATTGCTTGAAAGATTACCGTTAATAAAAGTTGCACTACATGACCGGTACAAGTGGTAAGCAATTAGAACATAAAATGCAGAGTATACTTTTGAATATTACTTAACCTTCCGAATGATTCATAAGCATAATCGAGTCGCAATCCCATTTTCTCCCAATAGATACCGCCGCCTATCGTAAATCCCTCCTCGCTGTCAGGCCGAAACAAAGAGCTATAACCTGCACGAAGAGCCAATAGATTATCGTAAACAAATTCACCGCCGAGATTTACACTTTCGGCGTTGTCGTTTGGGTGCAAAGCATCTACGGCTACTGTTAAACGATTATTATTTGAATTAATGATATCGTAAGCAATTCCGAATCGAAATAACAGAGGCAGATCGTACTCACGGGTTTCAATGCGTGCGTTAATTTGATCATTATTTCCGTTGATTGTCTGGTCGATATCGACTTTTACCAGTAAATCATCCCCACTCATTTTTAGCTTGTTACCAAAATTCGAAATACTCATTCCTAATCGAATATCTTCAATTGGTGTTATAAATAAAAAACCGACATCCATCGCGATTCCGGATGCGGTGGAGTTGAATAAATTCTCTTCAATATATTTAATATTAAAACCGAACATGAAACGATCTGTCAATGCTCTTGCGTATGATAAATTCATTGCGATACTGCTTGCGGAAAATTCGACACCCGTTCCTTCCGGTCTTAATTCAGTGGTTTGCTCAAAATTTCCATAATCAATTTGCATTACACTTATGCCAACAGCGCCAATACCTGCGATTGGAGCAACCATTCCGACAAAGTTATAATCAATATCAGCAATCCAGGCGGAGTGATTAATTACAAATTCCGTTTTCTCAAGTTGGGCAATTCCCCCTACATTCCAAAACAACGCCGAAGCGTCATCAGCTTGGGCCACAAAAGCTCCTCCCATGGATTGCGCGCGGGCACCGACACCGATAGTTAAAAACGGAGCGGCAGTTGTGGCCACCTTTGTGATGTTTTGCGCCGGTACCGAAACCGTAATTCCGATCATAATGAGAAGAGTTGATAATTTTCTGAAATATCGCATTGTAAACCTTTAAACTTTACTATTTTTTGTTATTTGATAACTACAAATTTTCCAATCTTTTCTCCGATGCCGTCCGCTTCGATGTGATAAACGTAAACACCGTAAGCAATATCCACTTGATCCTTACTCAATAAATCCCAATCGGCCGTACCGTCTGTGATCAAAGATTCATGGTGAATAGTTTTCACTAATTCCCCACGAACCGTGTAAATTCTAATTGTACAGTTTCTTGGTAAATGTGTGAAATGAATTGCCCGGTCACCCCTACCGCTGGAGTAAGTATTTCTCGGTTCCCATGATGCGGCTGCGACATATGGATTAGGAACAACTTTAATATTATCAAGTTGATTCGACGCCAGGCTTTTATCTTCTTTCGGTGATGAAACTTCGAACTCGTAAACATCATCACTCAAAAACGGTTTTAGCACCGGAAGTAGAAGTGTATCTCCCAATCCGGGTAAATCGGCCAGAGGATCGCTTTCCATTTTAATCATATAAGATAATACTTGAGCGTTTCCATTCGGTTCAAACATTACTATCAAATCATTATCATCGAGTAATCCCACATCTTCCGGATTTTCAGCCGTATTCTCACCAGTCTTATATTCATAAAAATTAAACTTGATGTAACGGTCTTCCGTTACATTTTTAATTCTAAAGTTAACCGGTGTTTTTTTATCGGGTGGAAGAGTAAAAACTGAAATGCCTGCTGAAGTATCAGCTCCTTCCACTCCCATTTCCAATTGATACTGCGCGGGGAAAGCCTTTCCTTGAGCAAAACCGAGATTAACTCGCGCCCAGCCGTTAGCTTCCGGATCAGGGGAAATAATCGATCTGACGCTATCGGACCACCGCACATTTTGCAAATCGGCGGATGTTATCCAATCATTCATTAAGTGAATTTTCACACCATCGAAAAACGTAGCATCGATATCTAGATTTGTGCTGTTTTGAATAATAGTATCAGCGAGAGAAAGTCCGGAGGTTATATCAACAACGCTGAAGGAGGTTGTAACAGCTTCGAACGCACCGTCATCCTCAAAAATTATACGGTATTTCGCTCCATCGGTTACCATATTCGGATCAATAACTTCCGCCAAAATTTGTCCGCTTGCGTCACCTGAAATATGTTCGAAGGATTTCATTACTTCACCGGCAGGGATGTACCCGGCGGCGGGTGCTTCCGGTCTTACGCGCACAACATTCTGCCCAAGTTCTATTTCACCACCGGTTGTGATTGCCGCGAACTTTGCGGTTTCGGCAGGTTGTAAAATTCTGATCTCCCCGGTATTCGGATCAATTCCATTAATTCCATGGTCGTAAGCAGCGACTGCGTAAAAATAAGTGAAACCGTTTTTGGCTGTTGTATCTGTGAAAGTGTGTTGAAGCCCGGTGTTATCACCCAGGTAAAATACTGTTCCGAGATTTTCATCGATTTCATCAAAGAAACCGCTGTCCGCATCTACAACATCAAATTGAGCGAGTGGAACGTCACCAACTCTGGCACCAAAAACATTTGTTACGGTTCCGGTTTCATCCCAGGTCGGATAAGTTGCGCGATATATTTTATAACCTTCAAAATCATAACCGTTACCGGTTACAACTTGCGAGAGTTTATCAAAACTTTGCTCAGCTGCAGTGTTCCAATAGAGAGTTACTTTATTATCACCGGCAAATGCTTTCACGGTTGGCAGAACAGGAGCTTTTGCGAAGTTGTAATCATTATTATAGATTAACTGAATTGTGTTTTTAGTCCGGAAAATGTCGTTTTCATTATTTCCGAAGAAAAACGCCAGCGAAATATGTTCAGTCTGACCCACATTCAACGGGAAGTAAGCTGTTCCATAAAGAAAGTCACCATCAACATTTTGAACCGCATCGTTATAAAATCCGGGGCGTAAAGTTTGCCAAAGTTGATTATCATCTTCAAGTTGAACAAAATCATAAGGCTCGAAGAAGAAGAAACTTGTTAACCCGATTTGATCTGATTCGTCGATATCTGTCTTATCGATATTCGGTTCACCCGGCAAACCGGTGTCTTCCAACTCTCCGCTTTCGCCAATTTGGTAACCCGATGTTGGGATTCCGTCACCTTCACCAAAATCATTTGTGCCGGGTTTTCCATCCAACCCCACATCATCAATTGCCGCGTTCCAATCACCGTCATTATCAATCCCGTCATCACGCGCTTCATCAATCAACGGATTAATATTTGCGCCAGATAAATAATCAACATACGATAATCCGATATGAGGATTCTCTTCATCAATCAATCCATTTAGATTGTTATCAATTCCGTCGTTCGGCACTTCAGTGTTTTCGTCGATTATTCCGTTTAGGTTGTCGTCTATATTATTGTAAGGAATTTCTTTGAGTGTGTCTCCAACTGCAAAGGAAAAAGTTTTCCCTTGTGTCGTGAAAGTTACTCCACCTGCCGGGAAAGTTGTTCCGGTTCTTGGGAATGATGAATTACTGTAATCGATCAAAATAATTTGCATTCCTTCCGTCGCTACTTTGGGAATAAACAGATTCGGAGCAATTTTATTCGTACCGGTGATATCATCGTTGTCGTCATCGATTCCGTTCAACGCATTTCCCGGACTTTCCAAAAAAGCGTATCCCATATACGCAACCGGAGTCCATCCGTTGTTGCCGATATTATCCGAATCCCACGAGTAAGTGATATTTTCCCTTGAATCGTAGCGAGAGTTATCATCCTGTGTATCACCGTCACCTCCGATTGTAGTACCGACAATCATTCCAAAAACGGCTTTATCATAATTCGTAGTACTTATATTTGTGACATCGTAAATCCAAAATATTGTATTTTGAGCTAATGTTTGCGACCATTGCAAACCGCGCACATTTGCCAGCAAGCCGAGCCCGCCTCTATCGGGATCATCCGCATCAGGATAAAATCCGTAGTTCTGAATAAACTCTTTATCACGACTGTCATCCATAACAAAATAACTTTCTTGATCAGCGTTAAACTGATCTTTCCCGAAGAATCCATTCCACTGACCGGACCATCCGGGATCTTGGGCATCATTTTCTCTATCAGGCCACATTTCGGGCCAGCTGTTTTTCTTGTGACTCATCGCGACCATCTCACCGTCTTCATTATCGAATCCGGGTACAGGTTCCCAACCCCAGAAAATTGTGGTATTGTTCGGATCAACGTCATTATTGCCGCGAGGTCCGTCCGAGACAGTGACAGGAGTAATTATTGATCCACTGTCGGTTTCAATTTCCGCGCCGACCATAACGCTGATATCGCCCACATAATAATGCCCGGAATTTATCGGCCATTCGCCGCCAAAATCTTCGGCTGTATTTTCGCGCCCAACCAATCCATAGTTAAAGAAAGTAGTTCTAACTTGATTACCGCTGTGAACGTTTTTCTTTCTTGCTGATGGTTTCCCTTTCAGTGTTTTGTAATACTGCGCGGAGGAAACATCCGGCAAAACCAGAATAATTAGGATTAAGAATAAAAATGAGTCTCGAAAAAATTTCATGAATTTCACCATCTTAAAAATTTAATGATAAACCAACTTGAACCCGTCTCGGAGAAGAATAGAAGTCGGGACGAATTATATACCTAGGATCCGCATTCGCGCCGCTCACCGTATTACGCAAAGTGTAAGTCGCTCTGCCAGTGTCATCCCAAACCCCTTGTTCATTGCGGGTATCTAGCAAATTATAAACTCTTGCGAAAAATGTCAGACGAGTGCTTTTATCCAAAATAGGTAATTCGATTTCTTTGTTTAATTGTAAATCGATTGTGATAAGAGTCGGTCGGCGTTTACTGTTTTCAGAAAGACTTAAAGATCCAGTGTTCACATCCGATCCTCTCTGCGTACCTTGAACAGGATTCGGAGTGTAGGGCAGGCCACTCTCATAACGTCCGATTATGCTTGCGCCCCACCCTTCATAAGCTCCGTAAATTGTCGCGTTGAGTACATGCCTTCTATCCCAATCCATCGGAATAATATTTCTTCTTGGTTCGCGGTTTGCTTGAATATCATTAAAACCATCAACCGGATCGGACGCACTGCCTTCGGCGACTTGAAAAGTGTAAGAAACGTTGGCCGAAAAATTATTTTCGAAATTTCTGCGAAACGAAAGAGTTATTCCACGAACATTAGCATAATCCCGGTTTTCATATTTCGAATAGAAAATATCCGGTCTGTAAGTTTCATTAAGTACGGAGGTTCCAACCCAATCGCGAATATCTCTGTAAAAGCCGGTGATGTCCATTGCAATCAACTCAGTTAATTTTTGTTGTAAACCTATTTCGTACATTACCGTTTTTTGCGGATTTAAATCAGAATTCCCCAACAAGTTTCCTTGTCCGCGACTGATTTTGAATCCCGGATTTTCATAAAGTAATCTAAATTCGGGAATCTGATAAAAATGCCCGTAGGAAGCGTGAATAACTCCATCCGCGCTAATCGGGAAAGACATCCCAATCCTTGGAGAAATAGAGTATTTCGGAGAAGCTTTCTCATACCAAATTCCTTCAAGTTGATTTGGATCAACATTCTCATATTCGTCGCGTAATGGAGTGTACCGGCTGGGATCTTTCGGATCTTTTAGAATATTTCCTTTGGAGTCGAAGTAATCGAATCGAACCCCGACATTCACAATAAAATCTTCATATTCGATTTTATCTTGGACATAAAAAGCCAACTCAATTGGTTCAAAAGTATATTCGCCGTAGTTAATGTGATTTTCGGCCGGTTTAATCGGAGTAAAGATTGTATCTGAAGGGGTTCCGTTTATTGTACTATAATTTAAAAGATTCAATCTGTGCAATCTTGCTTCAACTCCGGCTTTCACCAAATGCTCACTACTGATTTGTGAAGTTATATCAAACTTAAATACATTTGTTCGTGTATTACGTTTGAAATGATTATTGTTTTGACCACCTTGCGAAAATTCAAATGAAGAAACGGCATATTCTGGTAATGAATTATCGACAAATCTGGAATCGAAAGGATCGGCATACGTATAGTGCTCATATTCCTTCTCAAACATCCCGTACTTTAAAGTGTAAAAAGCAGCTTCATTGATGGTGTGTTCAAAATTCAAGGAGGTATTAAAACCGATTTGAAATTGTTTTAAAGCGCCATCCGGATTAAACTTAAAGAAATGATCGTAATTCCTAAATTCCCGGTCTTCAAAGTTGAAAGCCGCGCGCAATTTAATCGTTGGTGCAAATTGCCAAGTAAGTTTACTCTGCATTGTCAACCATGCGTTCCGGTTCATAGGAACAAAGGCACTATCGCCGGGTGTTCCATCTGTGTTAAATTCTCTCCTACCGTAAAGAAAACCTTGATTATAATTTTGTCTGAAGTTCGTAAAAAATGTAACCGAATTGTTCGTAAACGGAATTTGACCGGAGAGGCTAAAACTGTAATCATAAATGTGAACCGGACTAATCTCATCCACGTTCATGAAAATATCATCTGAATTTGAAAGGTAATCCCCGACATACGCCGAGATTTCTCCTTTGTATTCGCGACCTCCATCCTTAGTAACCACATTAATAATTCCGGACATCGCCTGGCCGTACTCAGCGTTAAATGTTCCACTTATAACTTGTAAACTTTGAATTGCGTTATTCTCGATTTCAACACCATTACTTCCGTCAAAAACGTCAGTTACAGAGATTCCATCAACCCGAAAAGTAACTTCGGAAGATCTACCGCCGCGAATGTGAAAACCACCATCACCTCTTGTTACTCCGGCTTGCATTTGCAGCACATCTTCGAATTCCTCGACGGGCATCGCCTCAATATCTTCGCTTGTAATTATCGCTTGGGAAGAAGTCAGATCTTTCCGGATCAACTCCCTTCCGGCAGAAACAACTACAGTCTGACCGAGTTCCAGAGTCTCCTCAGCCATCTGAACATCTTGATTAGTTGTAAAGTCAACATTCATTCTAACATCTGAAACTTCAACGGTTTGGTAACCGATATATCTGTAAATGACTTTGTAAGTTCCGGGCGGCACGTTTAGGATCAAATATTTACCATCGGCATCGGTAGTTCCACCGAGATAAGTTCCATCGATCAAAATGTTCACACCGATTAGTGGTTCGTCCGTATTTTGATCCGTTACTTTGCCGACAAGTTTACCTTTTGTTCCGGCAAAAGTCAGCGTGCCTGAAAGCAAGAGTAGTAATGATAATATTTTGAAAAATTTCATTGATTTCTCCTGAGAGATTTCATAGTTATATAAACTTTTTATTCAATTGAATTGAGCATAGTACGAGCATTTTCAATTCTTAATGCAATTAGGTAATAATAAACTTGATTTAACTTTACTTGAATTTGTGAATCACTTTTGTGAGCTTTTCGTTTTTGATATAAATCGTAAACCAGCTCCAAATCTTGCACCGAGTAAGGGACGCCCGCAAAATCTTGAACAACTTCTAAAAATGAATACCCGAATTCATCAGTTGGTTCAAACATTGTACCTTCTCCAAAATCATTCCACGTTACTAATTGTATGATGGGAAGTCCGGAAGTGAAAGCGCGCTCCAGAGTCGCGGATAAGGTGCCGGTACCACGGTATGCGATTTGCCAACCGATTATATCACCGTAACCGCCTTCTTCGTAATAATCATAGAATCCGGGATATGCCGCCGCGATCGCGGTTGAGAAATTCGGCGCCCGATTGTTGTAAAAATCATCTAAATCAGAAAGGTGATCCCTGAATGGCCATGTAAACTCACCATCCCCGTTTGAACCGACATCGTTTATTTGACCATCCAACGTCAAAAATACAGGGTCACTAGAGATATTTGAAAATATTTGAGTCCATTCATTTTCAGTTTTGAAGTAGCGTGGACCAAAGGTAAGCAGTAATGGATTACTACCGACATTGATGTAATTGGATTGTGAGAAATAATTGTTCTCCATATAACTTAGATCCTCTTGAGCCGCGGCAATTGCGTTGGAGGCAGAACCATTGTTCGCAACATTTTCGGCTGTGTATTCTTCGTATACAATTCCAAAATCTAATCCGGCATCATCTATCTGATCAATGAGAGTATTTGAGTTTGTTAAATTTTGCCGATAATCATTTACATCAAATGTACCATACCAATCAATCAGTAATCCGTCAATTCCGGAAAGCTTCATCAACAGCAAATGATATTCTATCACATCCGGATCCTTCGAAGCGTAAGGGCCGATCAACGGATAAAAGTGTGAAGCAATTTCTCTTTTTCCATCGCCGTCAACAACATTCGGATCCCGCGTGCGCATCTTCCAATGACTTCCCCAATAACCGTTAACTTCTTCGGATTCAAACCATGGCATATAATGCATATAAAGTTTTGTCGAATTAGTTTTAGTCACTTCAACAGGCGATAAAACTTCGAGTGCAAATTCCTCAACCGGTGGATCAGTTCCGTTATCTGAACATCCAATCGAAAACATAATAAGTAATATCAAATATATTAATCTGTTCATAATTTATAACTTAAGTATAAGACTCCCGCTAAATGTTCCTTATTTCAATAGAATCATTTTCTTGTTAGCTTGGTATTCGCCTGCGCTGATCCGATAAATATAAATTCCCGAAGCAAGCCCGGCGCTGTTAAATTCAACTTGATGATAACCTGCTTTCATTTGTCCGTTCACCAATTCGCCTACTTTTTCACCCAATAAATTATAAACATTCAGTTGAACTTTTGCCGATTTCGGCAGCGCATATTTAATAATTGTTGTCGGATTAAATGGATTCGGATAATTATTAAATAGATTAAATTGCTCGGGCATCATTCCCCAGGAATCATTCGTTCCGGTCACCAAATTATTTATTAACTCAGTCGTGCTTTGAGCTATGTTCTGCAAAGGTTCGGTAAGTTCAATCAAATCTTCATCCAAAGGCGCGTAAAGTTCGAGACTTGATTTCAATAATCTGCCTCTGCTTAATGCGGTAATTTCCTCGGGTATCATTCCAGCGCGGTACAGCATCATTTGACGGTACATTGCCGATTGAGGCGATCCAAAATTTTCATCACCGGAACCGCCAAGAATAAATTCGGTCGGCACGAGACTTTCAGGGAGAGAACCGACTTCAACGCTATCAACATACAAGAAAGTCGTGCCCCTTGCATAGTAATGACTGAGAGAAATTTTACTCCAATTACCATCATTTATTACAATTGAACTTGTCAACTCGACACCGGATGGTGCAACATATTTAACCGTTCCGTTGGTTGAATCGATCATTATTTTACCAGAACCATTTGCGGTTGAATATGAAGCTATAGTTCCGACAGATGTAGAATTGACATCGAATGAATATGTGAATGAATGCATGTTTTCATCAGGTTTGTAAAGTACGGGATTCTTGACCGATGAGTTTTCAATCGTAAGTTTTGTTCCGACTACTTTTTCCGGCATTGGTTTCCCTTCATCCAAAGCGTCGAATAAAGAAGGTACGAAGGAGAAAAACATTTCCGTATGCCCTGCTCCGTTTGGATGATAAGGATCGGCCACATAACCTTGAACCCACCTTCCAAAACCGTCATCAACAGCACCTAGCAAATTGACCGAAGGAACATCCCATTCATGAATCAACAAGTTCATCTCTTTTGTGAATTCATAATCGGCAGCGTTGAAATCCGACCTTGTGTAACAATTTACTACAATCGGAATAATATCTAAGTCTTTCGCTTTTTGAATTAACTCTATCATACCTTCATTAAAACTATCAAATGCAGCTTGACCTCCGGTGTGGATCCCTTCGTTGCCGAGGGAAAGACCATAGATAACATAACGCGGACATTGTGGCAAAAGGTCTCGATCGAATCTTCCGAGTAAATCATTAGTATTGTTGCCTCCGATTGAAATATTGTCAACATCCCATTCTTTACCACGGTCACTATTAAAACGTGTTTTCAAAAGGTCGGTATAACGTGAGGCGTAACCATAATTACCAGGCGCACCGTATCCATCCGCTACTGAAGAACCCATAAAAACTATTTTATTTTCAACTTGATAAGTATTTTCATTTGTAAAAAATATTCCGGTTGAATATTGCCAGTCACCCGCGACACTAATTTGTTCCGAAGTAGTATTTCCAATCAACAACATTTTTGAAACCAGCGGATTTACAAAAGATGTTTTCTGTACAAATCCCATCTGTATTGTGATTTGATTTTCACCCTCCACAACAAGAGAATCGTTTACCTGGTAAACTCGGCTTGATAATCCAAATCCGTTTGTTCCCAAAAGTGTACCGTTGAACCAAACAGCGTCAGCAGCTTCAGTTCCATAAAGATTTAAAGTAAATGATGAATCTTCAGCCAGAGCTGCATTGACATCAATTGTTTTTCGGAACCAGTAAGTGCGGTTCGCACCAAGAGTTACGCTTGTGTTATTTGGAATATCAATTACATCCCACAACGAGTCATCAAATTCGGGGCGCATGTAGATTGAATTTTGGCCTTCATCGAGGAATTGCGGAAAGGCATTACATTCGGAAACGACAACATCATAAACTCCAAGAGAAAGATCATCTACGAAAACAGTTCCTCCGGATTGCCCCGCGAATAAAATGGAAGCCCTCACCATTTTCGCATCTTGTGGAACCGTTCCAACTACCGAAACAGCTTTCCATTCATCTTTTGCAAAACTTGAAGTAACCGGAGATGATAAATACTCTACAATAAAATTATTTGATTCATCCAGATAACTTAGTTGAAGGTACGCAGCTTCTCTTTCAGTCAATTCTTCCGATGCGGGTTGATAGAAATAAGCGGACAAAATTTGATCATCGCCTGAAATGCTTGAAATTGTTTGAGAGAGCGATGTTGAATCTCCTGAAATTTTTACAGAATAATCACCATTGTTCGATTCGGCATTTGAAATAATTGCAGATAAGGAATCTTGCGGTGGATAAATAATCCAGCCGGCTAAATCACCGTTTTCAAAGCCGGTGTTCTGCAAGGCAAGATTTTCCGAAGTTCCGCTTTCCTCAATTTTCATTAAAGCGACATAACAAAATCCACCCTGAACAACAGAAAGTTTTACTGAAATTTTGCCCTCGTTCGAGGGTACGACCGGCTCGGAAACAGCAACTGTTTTAGTATTACCGTGATAACCTGCTCTTCCTAAATCAGTACCGGATGTTTGAAGCTCGAACACGCTGGAGTTTGTGCCGGTCAGTTCATATTTGGTAATTCTTGTATCTGTAATATTTCTTGAAGCGAAAAAACTGAATTTGTAAGATTTCGAATTATCAAAACCTTCAATTACAAACTCACCATTAGTCGTGGAAAAGAAATAATCTTGAGTCGCTGTGCTAATAGCGAATTCACCTAAAAGTGAATCGACTGGACTTAGGAAGCCGCCGTTGCGAATTCCATTTTTATCAAAACTTGAAACAATGGAAAGACTTAACCCGGTTTGTTCGTTCGCGTTGTTTATTAATTGTAACGGTTGAGCCGAGGAAGTATTCTCCGTCGCGTTGTTCCAATGATTACCGTTTTTGTCCGGACTCACTGTCACATTTCCGTTCACCAAATCATTCGGTCCGAAGTCAATCAGGATTCCACTTGCTTTAACCGGTGGCGGTGGAATATCAACTTCGGAAAATTTCATCAATCCGATGTAGCAGAAACCTCCCGCAACCACAGAAACATCAATTTCAATCTCTCCTTGATCGTTTGGAATAAGTGTATCGGTCACCGCAACATTGCTGTTGTTACCATTATAACCGGTTCCGCCGATATCTGTACCTGAAGTTTGAAGTTGTGTAGAATCTGAATTAACCCCGGTTAAGGTGTATTGTGTTATTCTTTCACTTGTGCTATTTCTGGTTCCGAAAAATTGGAACACATAACCTTTGTCCCTTTTTAATCCACCAAGAATTAATCTGCCTGAAGTTGTCTGGAAAAAATAATCTTGAGTTGCGGTGTTGACAGCAAATTCACCCAACAAAGAATCGATGGGCGAAAGTAATCCGCCGTGATTGATTCCATTTTTCAAAAATCCGCTTTCGACAGCGAGAGTAAAGCCGGTTTCATTATTTGCGTTATCGACTAAATTGATTGAGCCTGATGTGCTTTCATCAATTAAATTGTTCCAGAAATTTCCGTTGGCATCAGGATTTTCAGTGGCGTTTCCGTTTGCTCCGTCATCGGGTCCAAAATCAACTAAAATACCCGTAACTTCAACCGGTTTAACTTTAGGTAATTCTACCTCCTCCACCTTCATTAAACCGATGTAACAAAAGCCGCCCGTAACTACTGAAACTGTTAGTGAAATTTTTCCGTCCGCATCCGGGATTAGAGTATCGCTTACTGCAACTTCGCTGTTGTTACCGTTGTAACCGGTTCCGCCGATATCAGTTCCTGAAGTTTGTAGAGTTTTTGTATCACTATTTTCACCGACAAAATCATATTGCGTGATTCGTTCGGAAGTGCTGTTACGGGTTCCGAAAAGGTGAAAAACGTATCCTTTGTTTTTATCAAAACCGGAAAATTCCAGAACACCTGAAGACGTTTGGAAGAAATAATCTTCTGTCGCTGATGCTACCGCAAAATCACCAAGTAACGAATCCGACGGCTCGAGAAGTCCGCCGTTTAGTATTCCATTCTTTTGGAACGCGGCGGTAACTTTAACCGAAACACCGGTTTCATTATTTGCATTGTCAATTAAATTTACTGAATCTCCACCCGCTGATTCATCGATTACGTTATTCCAATAATTTCCAAAATCATCAGGGCTGATAGTAATATTTCCATTGGTTGTGTCGTTTGGACCAAAATCAATCAAAATGCCGGAGACTTCATTTAGTCTTTGAGGGACTTGTACCTCCGTAACTTGCATTAATCCTAGATAAGCAAATCCACCCGAAATTACTGAAACACTCAAAGATATATTTCCATTTTCATCCGGGAGCAAAGTATCCGAAACGGCAGTATTGGTGTTATTCCCATCATAACCCGTTCCGCCTAAATCAACCCCTGAAGTTTGAAGTTGTTTGCTGTCTGAATTAAATCCTTGCAAATCATATTGGGTAATTCTCTCGGAAGTTGAATTCCTTGTTCCGAAAAATTCAAAAATAAATCCTTTGCTTTTATCCAATCCGGTCAGCTGAAGAGTTGCGGCACCCGTTGTGAAAAAGTAATCTTGAGTGGCTGTTGCGATCGCGAATTCACCGAGTAAAGTTGAATCAGGCGCAAGGAGTCCGCCGTTTAATATCCCGTTTTTTAGGAAGTCTGAAGTTATCGAAAGCGAAACTTCAGTTACATTATTTGCGATATCAACTAATTCAACCGAAGAAGCGGTTGCTTTATCATCAATTATGTTATTCCAATAATTAGAATTTATATCGGGACTTACCGTAATGTTACCGTTAGTAACATCATTCGGACCGAAGTCAAATAAAAACTTCCGTCCTTCTTGCGCAAAAACAGATGATGAGATTATAAGTAATACAAAAAGTAAATTTTTCAATTTTATCACCTTAGATTTAGTCGGATTATTTCAGCAAAATCATTTTTATGATTTTTGTGTTTTCTCCGGAGGTTAATTTTGCGAAATAGAATCCGCTTGAGTAATCGATAGCTTTAAATGGAATATTATATTTGCCGGTTGACTGCATTCCGTTAACCAAAATTTTCACAACTTCGCCAAGTGAATTGTAAACAGTGAGATTAACAAACGATTCGAAAGGAACGCTGTATTCGATAGTTGTTTCCGGATTAAATGGATTTGGATAATTTTGACTCAACTCAAACTCCGCCGGCAATGTAAAATCTATCTCAACCACATTTGAATATTCATACTTGCCGTCAAAGTCTATTTGTTTAAGTCTATAATAGTTTTGGCCGGCTGCCGGGCTCGCGTCAGTAAAAGAATAAGATTTTGATGAGTTCGTCGTTCCGAATCCGCTCACAAATCCAATTTTTTGCCAGGCTAAATCCTCACCACCGTCATCCGACTTCAGTCGTTCAATTTCAAACCCATAATTATTTAGCTCGGTTTCTGTCTCCCAATTAATTGCGACTACTGAACCGTTTAAGTTTGCAGTGAATAATGATAATTCAACAGGAAGAGCAACCACAGTTTCGGCTTCTAAAATTTTTAGCGCAGCAAGGTAATGAAATCCACCTTCAACATTAGATAGTGTGATTGTAATTTCTCCGCTCGCGTTTGGAGCAACTCCAGCACTAACTGCCAAATAGTTGTTGTTACCATCGTAGCCAGAATCTCCAATATCCGTTCCCGAAGTCTGAATCGTATCCAGTGTTGTTGAAGCTCCGGAAATACTATACTCCGTTTTTCGTGTGCCGGTTGTGTTTCTGGTAGCGAAGAATTGGAAAATGTATGATTTTGAAACCTCAAGACCACTCAATTTTATTGCAGGATTCAAATCGGAAGTTGCGTAAAAATAATCTTCAGTAGCTGTCTCAATGGCAAACTCGCCCAATAGATCCGCCGACGGTGAAAGCAAACCACCCGCTCCGGAACCGTTAGAACCTGTAAAATCGGATAAGATGCTTACACTTACACCGCCAGCTTCATTTGCTTTATTTACCAATGCAACAGTTCCTACAGCTGTTGTATGATCGTAAAGATTGTTCCAATAATTTCCATTTGCATCGGGACTCGCTGTGGTCGTAGCGACTTGTCCGAAATCGATGAAAATTCCGGGTACGTCAACTTCTTCCATTTTAATTAATCCGAGATAAGCAAAACCACCGGATTGAACCGAGACTGTTATGGTGATTTCTCCATCTCCGGTTGGCATAATTCCATCGGATGCAACAACCTGATCATTGTTACCGTTGTAACCAGAATCTCCAATTCCGGCACCTGAAGTTTGCAGAAATGCTGTTTTACTTGTGCTTCCAACAATATCGTATTGCGTATATCTGTCACCCGTCGATTCTCTCGTTCCAAAGAATTTAAAGACATACGCTTTCGTTTTATTCAGTCCGTTAAAAGTTATCGCTCCGGAAGTCGTAGTGTAAAAATAATCTTGGGTTGCGGTCGCGATTGCCAAATCGTCAAGAAGGTCTGAATTAGGCGCTAATAAACCGCCGTGATTTATCCCGTTTGATGCTGTAAAATCAGCTGTTATAGAAAAACTAATATTCGAAGCATTGTTTGCGCTATCCACCAAATTAACGGTTGAACTCGCGATATACGGTTGATTTGAGTTATTCCAGTAATTTCCATTGGCATCCGCACCGGAGGTGTTATTTCCATTTGCAGCATCATTCGGTCCGAAATCAATGTAAAAAACGTTTTCAATGGTTTGAGCTTGCGCACCGGAGTTTAGCATCAACCCCATCAGAATTGTGAATATATATTTCATGTGTACCTCAAATTTGTCTTTAATTAAATTTCAACTAAATGATGATAGACACTTTAGATCATCATAGTAGTTTTAATTAAAAATTTGTTCCCCCGGTTTTGCAATAAATATGGGGACTTAGTTAAGTCCCCTGAATAAAGCAGATACTTATTTGACTAACATTAATTTTTTGGTTTGTATAAATCCGCCGGAAGTTGAAATTCTGTAGAAATAAATTCCCGCTGAAAGATTAGAAGCGTCAAATCTCACTTGATGATATCCGGCTTCTTGTTCCGCATTTACAATACTCGCAACCTTTTCTCCAAGCAAATTGAATACATTCAATTCAACATTAGTATTTTCTTTTAGTGTATATCCAATATTTGTTGAAGGATTAAACGGATTCGGATAATTTTGTTCTAAAGTAAATTCCAATGGAATACTTTTGTTTTCTTCCGCAACAGAGGTCACTGTTTTTTTCTCAATTACTTTTACCGCGTC
The DNA here is from genome assembly GCA_021739765.1 of Melioribacteraceae bacterium. Lineage (GTDB taxonomy): Bacteria > Bacteroidota > Ignavibacteria > Ignavibacteriales > Melioribacteraceae > JAIPBD01. The sequence goes on along the minus strand of JAIPBD010000006.1, from coordinate 20,904 downwards.
GAGAAACATCGGAATTGTGTTTCCACCAATGATAAATTTGAACATTACTTTCGGATCATCAACTTCACAAACAAAAGTGTAGGGTCCGTATTCCGCCGGTTCTGCAGCTAAGGTAATATCTTCCCACCAGTGAGAGGCATAAGGATCATAATCCATTGCGAACACAGTTTGGATTGGTTTTTCTGCTGTCGCCCAGGCTACGAAAGAAACTTCGTAAGTATATCCAGCTTTTAATTGGAATGGCTGCATTAATTGAACACCCCAGAATTGATCGCCTACTTCAGAAATCTGAATATAGCCGGCAGATGAATCTTCGGTAATTCCTGCTTCATCGTATAATTCGAATGTTCCGGCAGCACCGACGTAATTATCAAATCTCCAGGGCCACTTTCCAACATTAAATTCGCCGTTAATAACTTTATCATTGGGATCAGTATTTCCAACGTTCGCAACAACCGTATCGGAATATGCTTTCGCACCGTTGTTATCCAGAGCTTCGACATAAAATCTGTAAACACCATTCGGAGCATTTTCAAAAGTATATGTTGGATCGTTCAGATTCATATTTCCCAAAACAAATCCATTTTGATAAAGTGTTAACGCACTTATACCGACATCACTATTATTTGTAACTTCTAGATTAATTGTAATATCATCACCGACATCGTAAGCGGTTTCGTTTGCTGGATCGGTAATATCCAATGTAATATCATCTGACGAACCGCCGCCTTGAGTATCAAGAATTTTTACTCCATCTATATAAAGCGGAGTATCATCACCACCGATTATAAATTTGAACATCACAAGCGGATCGTTGAAATCGGGTGTATAAAGAAATGGACCGTATTCTTGCACATCGGTTCCAACTGTAATATTTTGTTCCCAGTGCGGAGTCCATGGGTCGTAGTCACGTGAGAACGTAACTTGAATATCTTTATTCTGATCTGCTTTGGCGGTGAAAGAAATGATGTAACTATGTCCTTCAACCAATTTAAATTGTTGCATTAATTGAATTTGCCACTGAGCTTGACCGGGATCAACGTATGAAATTTTTATGCCGGGAGCATCATCAGTCAGCCCAAGATCACTTGTTAACTCTAATGTTGATTCCGCGCCTGAGTAGTTATCAAATCTCCAGGGCCAGCTTGTATTATTAAATTCTCCGTTAACAATTCTATCGTTTTCCGGTGTGCTTCCAACGTTTACGGTAACAGTATCGGAACTGTACGAAGTTAAACTATCTACCACAGCAACCGCTGAAAAACGGTAAACTCCGTTCGGAGCAGTTTCAAGCAAATATTCGGTTGTATCCGGTGAAAGATCAGCCATCCAAAAACCGTTTTGGTAAAGTTGCACATATTCAATTACTTCCAAACCGGTGTTTGTTACCGAAATCGTAATATTGATATTATCTCCGATGTTAAAAGTATCACCGTCATTCGGACTTGCCATACTCAAGCTTATATCCTGTGAAAAGGATGTTGTGGAAAATAACGCAAGAATAAATATTGCATAATATGTTGTGAAGAGTTTTTTCATTGTGCCACTCCTAATATTTGTTACTAGTTTAATTTATTTGAATAAATCTTATTGCTTGACCACCGCCGGCAGCAAGTTTAATCTCAATTTGTGAATCCTTTGTTGCAGTCTCTTCTAAGATTTCTACAGGGTAAGGATTTGATTCCCAGTCAGCACCTTCTCCATCTTTATAAATTTGAGCTAAATATTCTTTCCCGTCTTCAAGGAAATCCAAATCAATACTAAAACTTCTTTCATTTTCATCCGTAATGCTACCCAAATACCAATCGCTGCTGTTGCGATCTTTTCTAACAGTAGTAATGTATTCACCTATTTCAGCGTTCAAAACTCTGGTATCGGCCCAATCGCAAGGGACATCTACTATGAATTTAAAAGGTTTGAGATTAGCTTCGTAATTTTCCGGTAAATCAGCAGCCATTTGAAAAGGGCTGTAAAACACAACATAAAGCGCTAATTGTTTTGCGAGTGTGGTATTAACACGATTATCCGGTTTAGCTTCTTCAAAAGTAAGATCGAAAATGCCGGGTGTAAAATCCATTGGACCGGCAAGCATTCTCGTAAATGGTAAAATTGTTTCGTGCTCTGGGGGATTTCCACCGTCGGGAGACCATGCGTTAAATTCTTGTCCGCGCGCTCCTTCTCTTGTCATCATATTCGGATAAGTTCTTCTCAATCCGGTTGCTTTAATTGGTTCGTGCACATTCAACATAATTTGATGTTGTATTGCCAGGTCATTTACCTTTTGATAATGCTGAACCATAAATTGACCGTGATGAGTTTCAAGTTGAACATCACCGTTTTCGTCAATTCTTTTTATTGATGGTCCATGATTAACATATCCGGTTTTGACTGCTCGAACACCATGATTATTGTAAAACTCAAATGCGTCTTCAACTTGCGCTTCATAATTCAAAACCGCTCCGCCGGTTTCATTATGACCGATAAGCCTCACACCTTTGGATAAAGCATAATCCGTTATTTCTTTGATGTCAAAATCATTATACGGTTTTGTAAAACTGAACTGATCTCCATTTTTTATCCAGTCCCCGTCCCAACCTTGATTCCAGCCTTCAACCAAAACACCTTTGAATCCATGTTTGGCAGCGAAGTCAATATATTTTTTTGTATTTGAAGTTGTTGCCCCGTGGTTCGGACCTTGGCCCCAAGTGGTTTTCGCGAGATGAAGTTCCCACCAAATTCCCACATACTTTCCCGGTTCAATCCAGGATAAGTCATCCATCTTGTTTGGTTCATTCAAATTCAAAATAAGGTAAGAAGTAATCAAATCACCGGGAGACTCGGCCACTTGAATGGTTCTCCACGGTGATTTTGAAGGAGTACTACAGTTAACTTTTGTTCCGTCAGACCAGGGAACCAGATTTGCTTTAAGACCGTTCGAACCGGTTGCTTCAATTGTCATGCTCGCAAAATTGACTAATTCCGCTTCGTGAAAACTAATGTAAAGACCATCCGCTGTTTCCATTGTAACCGGTGTGTGAGCGATTCCCATATTATTTACCGGTGAGGATTCGTAAAGATACTCGTAGCGGTTATCTTGATACGCTTTTATATACCATGCTTTGTGATTAGCTTTCAGATTGAACTGAGTAAGTTCATCCATAATTACAAAATCATTCAAATATCCGGATTCCGGGAATTCGTATCTGAATCCGAGTCCGTCATCGTAGAGACGAAAAACAATCGACAATTTTTTAGTCGGTTCAGCTATTCCTTGAAGATTCACTACCATTTCAGTGTAAGTATTCGCAATGAATTGAACTTCGCCCCAGGGTTGTTCCCATGTTTCATCAAACGATGATCTGTCGGTAGATTCGATTTCCCAATCTTTCCAAAATTTTTCGTGTTCTTTTAATTCAAATCCGAGAAGAGATTTTTCGATTACAGGAATACCCTTTCTGCTAAGTGAATAAAATGCTTCTCCGTTATCGATTTTGAATTGCAATTGAAGGATTGAATTTGGTGATTCAATATTTGTTTGGCTCGGGCTGCAAGCTGGAAATGAAATAATAAATAGGATTCCAATAATTAAGTGTAATAGGCTTTTTCTGTTTTCCCGGTTCATACTTCCACCAATAAATTTTGTTAGGAGTTTTTGCTGAAACTTACTGGTGTAAAAATCTTTAATAAAATGTAATAAGGCTCATAAAATAGTATCAAAAAGTAGGATTATTGTTACGGCTTTGATTTTGGCCTAAAAACAAGGTTTTTCATAAGATATTTTCATTCGCCAAAGGTAATAATGAATCGCGAATACGCAAACGGACTAAGTTTTACTAAAATGAACATTTAGAGTAAACCCTACACTAACTAACCTATCTCAGTATTCTCCTTCAAGCTGCTCAAATATTCTGAAGGGGAATGATCATATTCTTTTCGGAAACATCTTGAAAAATAATTCAGATCTTTAAACCCGACTTCATAAGCGATCTCGGTAACTTTCATTTTCCTTTGATCAAGCAATTGGATTGCCCTCCTCAAACGGATGGATCGAATGAACTCATGCACCGTTTGTCCGGTCAAACTTTTTATCTTCCGGTAAAGCTGAATTCTACTCACACCAACTTTTTCGCTCAAAGATTCTGCATCCAATTTCCAATCTGAGATGTTGTTCTCGACTTCCAGTCTTACGCGAATCAAAAATTTTTCGTCAAGGCTCAACATTTTCGAATCTTTCGGTTCGAGCAGAAGCTGCTTTTTGTATGATTCTCTCAGCTTCCTCTGCGCATCCAGCAAGTAATGAACACGAGCGATCAACTCTTCGGAATTAAAGGGCTTAGGTACAAAAGCGGTTGCGCCCAGTTTTATTCCTTTCAATTTATGCTCAGCCGCAGTATGCGCGGTTAGTAAAATTATCGGGATATGACTCGTCTCCTCTTCTTCTTTTAACTTGCGGCACAATCCGTATCCATCCATCACAGGCATTTTAATATCGCTGATTATCAAATCCGGGATCAACTCCATCGCTTTTTGAAATCCTTCTTCACCATTATTTGCGGTAACTACCTGGAAGTTTTCATCGAAAATATCTTTAATATACTGAAGCACGTCCGGTTCATCTTCAACCATTAAAATCAAAGGAACACTGCCATTTCCGAATGCAGACTCAAATTTTTCTTCTATCAAATCGACTTGTTCCGGAAGGAAAGATGGTTCGTTGCTTTCTGTATTTTCCAAATCTTCCGGTTCGATTACATCAACAGGAAGCACAACTTTGAAGATTGTACCTTTGCCCACTTCACTATCAACAGTAATTTTCCCTTGATGCAATTCAACAAGTTCATGAGTCATGTGCAGACCAATTCCAATTCCTGCGGTTGGTGCAGTATCGTCATTTCCGATTTGGTAAAATCTTTCAAATATTTTTTCTCGTTGCTCTGGCGGAATTCCGATTCCGCTATCACGAACAGAAATTGCGACATGATTTTGAAGCTTGGATTCAGATTTTACAAAATTCAAACCAAGCTCAACCTCGCCGCCGTCCTTTGTAAACTTAAACGCGTTCGAAAGTAAATTGTAAAGTAATTTATCAAGCACATCTTTGTCGAACCATGTCTGCGCAACGTTTACATTCAAATTAAAAATGAAATTTATTTGATGATCGTTAGCGTACTCACGGAATGAATCAAAGACATTTCTGACAAAATTTACAAGATCACTTTTCGTGAGATTCAAATTCAATTTGGGCGATTCGACACTATAAAAATCAATAAGCTGATTCAACATTCTCGAAAGACGCTCTGCGTTTCGCGTAATCAAACTTAACTTGGATTTTACTTTTTCATCAAGATTTGAAGACCGCAAGAGATTTTCAAGCGGTCCGACAATCAACATAATCGGAGTACGGATTTCATGAGAAACATTACTAAAAAACCTTGACTTGATTTTATCTAATTCGGAAAGTTTTTCAAGTTTAATGTGTTCCAATTCTAAATCGTGTTTTAGTTTTTGCTGGCGCAAATTATAACTCATTATCAAATAGAATATTCCAACGGCAGCAAGTACATAACTTAGGTATGCCCACCAGGTAGCCCAAAAAGGCGGATGAATTATGACCGGGATTGAGATTCCGTCTTCGTTCCAAACGCCATCGTTGTTCGCGGCTTTAACTTTAAAAGTGTAAGAGTTTGCGTCAAGGTTGGTGTAAGTAGCGTTTCGCTGTGTTCCTGAATTAATCCATTCATTGTCGAATCCTTCCATCATATATGCATATTGATTCTTCTCGGGGTGGGTATAATTAAAAGCAACAAATTCAATTGAAAAAACGGAATGGTCGTAACGCAAATTAATTTCATCCGCGATGCTGATATGTTTATCGATCACATTTTGCATCCCGATTGGTACTGACTTATTTGATATTTTCAGATCCGTAAAAACGATATCGGGCGGATTCGGATTTGAAACAATTTTAGTAGGATCAAAAATATTGAATCCGTTCGATCCCCCGAAAATCAATTCGCCGCCTGAAGTTTTATAAGCGGAATTTCGATTAAAATTATAACCTTGTAAATTATCTGTTTCATCATAATGCTGAAAATTTTGGAGATCGGCTGAAAATCTTGTCAATCCCTTTAGTGAACTGACCCAGAGAGCGCCGGAAGAATCTTCCTCCACAGCGGATATGTAGCTTGTTAAAAATCCGGCGGCTTCATCAAAGACCTGGAAAGTTCCGTTTTTACGATTCATCAGATTTAGTCCATCTGAAGTTGAAATCCAAAAACGTCCATTTGAATCCTCATAAATATTGTGAATACCGTTGTCACTCAAACCATTATCAATATTCTCGAAATACTGGTACCGCAGGAATGAGATTTCCCCTTGTTCATCTTCAACAAGTTTATTCAGACCTTCCCCGAGCGATCCAATCCAAATTGACTCTTCGCTATCCTGATATAAAACAAAAAGATTCGAACTTGAAATACTGTTGAAGTCACCTTCTAATGGTAAATAATTTTCAACTTTACCGGATCGCAGATTAAAAATGTTTAATCCGCCCCGATACGTCGCGATATAAATTTTTTCTTTTCCGTCGTAAAGCAAATCAAAAATATCATTACTTGTTAAGCCACTGTTTGTAGTGTTGAGGATTTCAGCTTTGCCCGATTTCAAATCAAGAATATTAATCCCACCGTTCCAGGTGCCCGCCCAAATGCGTCCGCGATTATCGTATGTTAAACACAAAACCGCGTCGCTGCTTAGTTCAAACCGTCCATTTAAATTATTCTGATAATAAGTAAATTCGTCGCTCTCCCGGTTAAAATAATTTATTCCACCGCCATCTGTTGCAATCCACAAATTCCCTGCTTCATCTTCAAGAAAGTCTGTAGCAATGTTGTGTGAAAGCCTTGATTTAATACCGTATGAATTATAATGCGCAAATTTAATATTTAACGGATCTATCAAATCAATTCCAACATTCCATGAACCGAACCAAAGGCGGTTGCTACGGTCTTCAAAGATTGTCCAGATGGAATTACCACTAATTGATGTTGATTCGCCCGGTTTGCTTACGAAGTGTTTTTTAAGTTTGCGGTTCACATCAAAAAGAAAAAGCCCCGCATTTTCGCAACTGACCCAGAGTTCATTCCGGTGATCTATAAAAACGGTCAAAATTCGATAATCACTTAATTTGGAATTATTAGTTATCTTGTCGTTAAATCTTTGAGCGACATACTCGTCACTATTCATTTCTAGTTTTATTAATCCGCCGCGATTTGTCGCCAGCCAGTAAGAGTTTTGCGAATCTTGAATCATTTCATGATAATGCCAACCCGGTTCACCAAAGTTATTTTTTGAACCACCGAGAACTACTTCAAGCCGTTGTTTATTTTCATTAAACTTAAAAAGGTCAGACCAGTAACCGTACCATATATTCTGCCCGTTATCTTCATAAATAAAATTATGATACGGATCGCGTGTTAGATTACTACTTTCCGTAGGCGCTTCGAAACGCACAAATTCGTTTTTCCCGGCATCGAATAAGCAGAGACTTTCGGCGGAAACCCAAATCCTGCTTTTAGAATCAACCCAGACATCACTTACATTATTGCTTGCAAGGGAGCGATAGTTGCCTGGTTCATTAAAATATCTCACAAAAATGTTCTGGGCTCGGTCGTATTTATTTAAGCCGTTAACTGTCGCTATCCACAAATCACCGTTTTTGTCTTCAACTATTTTACGTATATAGTTGTCGGAAATTGAAGAACTGTCCTCCGAGTGATTTTCAAATATAAGCACTTCCATCCCATCATAGCGGTTCAATCCATGTGCCGTTCCGATCCAAATAAATCCAAGATGATCTTCAAAAATTGTTGTGATTGTATTTTGGGAAAGAGATTTATTTAAGTGAAGAAAAGAATAATCCCGATTTTGAGCAAAATTAAAATTGGAAATGACTAATAGGAAAACTAAGGAGTATTTTATTTTCTTGATAAGCATTTAACTACATTATAATAAGATTTGTTTGTTCATATTTTACTCATCTTTCGCAAACGAAATATTGAAAAGAATTAAATGAAAAAGTTGTCCCCAAATTCAAATCTGTTTCAGAGAAGACTTCTTTCCAGGTCGTGTTCTGAAGAGCTGATGGAAGATTCAAAGATTTGGAACGGTTCCTTGTGTTCACCATTACAAGTATTTCTTCATCGCCGGATTTTCTTGTAAATACTACGATATCATTATTTGAATAAGAAGTTAACGAACCGGTTTTTAGCGAAGTTGAGGAGACATAATAATTCATTATTGATTTATACTTATCAAGTATTTCCGAGTTTTGATTCCAATTTATCGGATCATTATTAAAAAACGAGATTGTGTTATCTTCACCGACTTCCTGGCTCCCATAAATTAAAGGCACTCCTCCGAGATAAGTTGAAATCACAAACGTGGAAAGCGATCCGTTCAATCCGCCGAAAAGCTCAACCGGGGTCGCATCCCATGCCGATTCGTCATGGTTGGTTATAAATCTAAGACGATGTTTACCATTGGGCACGGTTGCATATTCATTTGCATGGGTGCTAAAAATTGATCCGGCTGACGAAGCATTTACATAAATATTTTTAAGTTGATTGTAAAAATCCCACGAATAATTTAGCTGGAACCCGGCAGTGAAATGATCAGTTCTTGCACCTTCCGCCAATAAAATTAAATCACGATTCTCAATTGAATTTAAACTTTGAATAGCATCCTGCCAAAAATCGAAAGGAACAAAATCGGCTGCGTCGCAACGATAACCGTCAATTTTATGTTCTGTAACCCAATACTGAAGCGCGTCAATCATAGACGTGCGCATTTCAGCATTGTTGAAATTTAGGTCTGCAACATCCTGCCAATTTGTACCGGGTGGATGAATAATTTCACCGGAAGAATTTTGCGTATACCAGTCTTCGTTAGCAATCCAAGGATTATCCCATGCCGTGTGATTAGCAACCCAATCCAAAATAACCGCCATTCCGTTTGAATGCGCGGCATCAACCAGCTTACGGAAGTCATCAATTGTTCCGAACTCGGGATTCACCTCTTTATAATTTTGAACCGCGTATGGCGAGTTGACTGATTTTTCCTCTCCAATCGGATAAATCGGCATTAACCAAATTACGTTTACTCCGAGTGATTTAACGTGATCAAGTTTTGCTGTAACGGCTGCAAAACCCGGGGATTCAAGCGTGCGAAAATTTACTTCGTACATTACGATCTCTTCAATCGCGGGAATTTCCGTCAAACTTACATCGTTGCCGTTTCCATCATCCGGATCATTTACGCCGGAATCCCCGCAAGCGATGAAGAAGATAGCAACTGCAAAAATCATCAGAAAAAGAGTAAATAATTTGTTGGTTTTAATAGTATTAATGGTAACTCACTTTTATTATTTCATTAAAATAATTTTCTTGCTCTCAAAATATCCATTTGATTCAGCTTTCACAAAATAAATCCCGGATGTTTCTTCAGACGCAACCCAACTAAATATGTATTCTCCCGAAGAGAAATGACCGCTGGCAATCTTTGCAACCTCATTTCCGAGAACATCGAAGATTTTTACTGAGATTTCAGAATCCTCCGGGACCGACAATTGAAATGTGGTTTCTGGATTGAAGGGATTCGGATAAGTATTGGACAATTTAAATTTGATCGGGTTAAACAAACTTTCATTAACAACCGAAGTCGGATTGAGGATGGAATCAAGCTTGGCTTTCGCAACCGGCAGTTGATCGTTAGCTATTAGATTGAATATATCATCAAGTGCGGCATTGAGCTCAACATCACTTTTATTTCTTCTCCTCAAATCCCAAATTTCATAAGGCATTTGCAAATCCTCAGCTGTGTAAGCAAAATTGGAATCCAAAATTACATTTTTTGTTTGCTGAATCATTTCCAGATATTTAGTACCAAACTCAATCGTCGGCTCAACTATTGTCCCTTCACCGTAATCATTCCAAGTTACAATTTGAATTACATCGGGATTACGAGATACGGCCTGATCCAACGTTAATTGAAAAATTTCGCCGTCCTCCGCGTCAAGATAACCGTATGAATCATGCAATCCTGCTTCTTCGTAAATATCATGGAAACCGGGGAAAGCGCTGGAAATGAGAAAATCCCAGCTTGCAGATTTTGAGTAAAAGTCGTTTAAATATACTTGCAATGATGACCTCGAAAGCACGCCATTTTCACTTTTCCACATCGGCGGCCACGGATATGCGCCTTCTGCAACCGGCGCAAGTCGATTATCTAAAGTTATAAATACCGGCTCATTATCTAATACAGAAAAAATATTTGTCCATTCGGAGCTCGAATTGAAATATTGCGGACCGAAAATCATTAGCAACGGATTTCCGTTAAGTTTCGCGTAAGCAGGGTCGTTGAACCAGTTTGTCTGCATGTAACTCATGACCTCTTGCGCTTTTGAAACTGCTTGCGAAGCAGGAAACCTACCTGCGTTCACCATGTGTTTAATCGACTGATCTTCATAGCAGATGCTGAATTCCAAATTTGCCGATTTGATATATTCAAAAAGGGCGTTTGTACTTTCGTTTAGAATTTTATAATCGTTGTAATCCTCAATCCCGTACCAATCTACAATCACTCCGTCAATTCCGCTTAGTTTCATCAACAAAACCTGGTATTCAAGCAAAAGTGGGTCTTGAGAATCATATGGTCCGGTAACCGGATAATATTGAGATGCAATTTGTCTTTTACCATCAATGACAACGGACGGGTTAAAATGACCCATCGTCCAATGCCATCCCCAATAACCGGAAATTGTGGGCGTTTGATACCACGGCATGTAATGGACAAAAATTTTGGTCTCCTGCGCTTCAGTTTTTGATGCTGAGATGAGGAACAATAATGCAATAAAGAAATATAAAATTTGTTCTATTTTTTTAAGAATCTTCAAGTGTGCTTCTCCAATGGACTGTAAAATGAGATTTTTCCTATCCAAAAATAATTTATCAATTAGTCGGAGACTCGCATCCCAGTATCAAAAAATAGCATCATTATATCAAGGTGAAAATCAAGCGTGTGGTTTGTAATGAAAACCTGCTCATTCACATGATCTCGAATTGCTAAATATTTTCATATCGGTATCTCGTGTGAGATCGTCAAAAAAATTGAGTAGGATTGCCTGAGATAATTTAGCCGTTTAGGTGCATTTTTTTCTAGGCGAGCTCTCTAAAGTAATACAAACACTTAATAATCCCTTATTCTAAACCGTATACTATCCACGTTTATTTAAAGAATACTCTTTTCCCCAATCGTTTGAATGGGATTCTGTTTTCGGGTTGTTGAGGATTGAAGTGTGTATCTTCAATATCCGGATGGCTCTCTAACGTGGATGAGTTCTTGTTGAGGTTTTCTATTTTGATTATTGCTCTAACCAGCCTTGACCAAATGGTGTTTTTCTGACATTTACGATGAACGATTTTAAAAAGCGGATGCAACTTAAATTTATCAATAATTTGATCCAAGTTGGTAATCTGAAGGCCTTTATCTTATCTAGCAAATCTTAGACAAAGTCAATATCGTTTAAAGTCAGATTTGACAACCAATAACTTGGGTTAATATAATGAGTCGGATTAGATTTATAATCCGGCTCATTATTGACAAGTAGGATGTTCAAAATTATAAATAAACTACAAACGAAGGAGATCTTAAAATAATTACTTTGGTTACTTCATCATTACGCACTTCTTAACATCAGTAAAGTTTTTCGTTGAGATTCTGTAAAAATAAATTCCTGAAGGAACGCCAGAATCGAAGCGATCTCGACCATCCCATGTTAAGCGGTAGTAACCAGGATTCATTTCTTCGTTCAATAATTCAATAATCTTCTCACCGAGGATGTTGTAGATTGTTAATCTTACATTAGCTTGCTCAGGCAATCCAAATTCAACCGTTGTTTCCGGATTAAATGGATTCGGATAATTGTTGCTCAAACTATATACCTCCGGGATAAATCCTTCTTCCCACAATCCAAGAATTACATCCGAAAATATGTAAGGATTGCTCACTGTACCAACTATCTTATTCGAGGTAAAATCAATCTGCTCACCAAAACGTTTGATTTCCTTCGTCGTAATATCAAAGAATTTAAATTCAACCGTGCTTCCCGAATAGATAGAATCATAAACCATCATAAAGAAATATGGAACACCCGCTATCAATGTCGGTTCAGCGACTCCCCTGACTACATCATCCACAAACGCACCGAGAACATAGTTTTCACTTTGTTGAAGACTATCCTTAATGCTAATCTGCGCTGTCACGGTCATATTAAACTGGTACTCGGATGGTTCAACCCTCCAATCAACTGAATCTTGAAGCGATTGTTTTGTCAGCGCAGGTTTTGCACCGGATTTTGCCAATCCGTACGGTTTCTCATTTGGATATGTGAACTCCCCGGCATTCGCTGACTGCAGCATATATCCTTCGCCCGGTTTCATGTGCGTGAGTGATCCAAGCCAACCGTAATCTTTTACATAAAATGCATAATACTGCTGACTCTTTATAAAGTCATCCTGCGCAAAATTAAATCCACTGAGCGCATAGTCTATCGGCAAATTAAACTGCGGCAGATATCCTATCCAGTTCCAGCCGGCAATTAATGTAAGCGGATAATACTCAGGATCAACCGGACTACCGTACGTCTCCAACAAATTTTGATTAGCGATATGAATTAGGTATCCGCGGGTTAAATCCATATCTGTCATGCTCCCTCCCCACCCTGAAGAAGGACTGTACTGAATGAAACCGTCGATCGTCTTAAGCAAATCGCCATCAGCAAGATTCATATACGGACTTAGATATTCGTCAATTTTTGCTCCTTCTTTTTCAACATTGTACGAAATCCAGCTCCAACCGGCAGGTACCGCTCTCCTTTGAAATACCTCGTTCGTTGCGGTTAACTGAATCGGCAAAGAAACCGTACCGTGTTTCGAATCATTTTCAAAGTTGAAGGTCTGAATTGTGCGGGCATATTCAACTCCTTCGAGTGCGTCCCAAACGCGGAGTTCAACTTTCTCACCCGATTGTACTTCACTGTAAACCGTCAGCATCACTAAATTTTTAGAGAGTGAATCCGAAAAGATCACATCCCTTACACGAGCCACTCCGCGGCATTCCTGTCCGACGAATGCACTCACCATATCAAACTTGTCTGTCGATTTCTCTTCATTAATCACAAGCTCGCCGGTGATGTTCATCGTGTATTGGAAATCGGCAATGTTCACATCCCAAACCGGAGGATCGGCCATTACACGGATTTCAAATATTAACGGCTCATCTCCGTTTAATGTGGATGCAAATACCTTAGTTCGGTATTCTCCGTAATTCATATATTTATTTAGCTGGAAATCCACCATTCGCGAACCGGCGGCAGTAACATTATTTTTCATCGGGAATGCCGTCATCCATTCTGGTAAACCGATTAATTCGAAGTCGTACGTCTGTGTTCCTCTATTAATAATTCGCAGCGGAATGATTCCGTCCGAACTCGGATATAGAGCATATTCAATTAAACCGGTTTCCCACATCAACGGATTGCGGTCAACCATGAAGCTAAATTCTACGGGATAATTGTTCTCATTTCCCGCTAAATCCTGTACGCCGTTAACATAAATTTGGACATGTTTGTTTTCGATGAACCTGTTGTCAGCTTCGATATTAATTATTATTTGGTTGTCCTGAACCGACCAAGTTTTAGGCAGTTTCTCCTCATTCGACATATTGATTACAACGATGCTGTCTTCATAGGCATTCAGTGTTTTTAAAGGTTCGTTGAATTCAATTACAATCTGATCACCCGGATCGAGAAAACCATCGGCCGGTTGCGGAGCGGTAATTTTATACGGAGATTCTCGATCGATAATTCCGTACAGTTCCTGAGTGTAACCGGTCTGACCAAGTCGGCATTCCGTTTTAGCCCGGATTTTGTATCTGTTATCCTGAATATTTGAGACGCGCCAAGTAACTCTAACGCGAGTATCGCTCAATGTGTCCGGATCGATTGTTATAGCCGGGAACCAATCCTCGCCGCCGTTATCTTTAACTTGTTCACTACCACTTCCATTCACAACCGACATCATCCCCCAATGCACCTCACCAACCACTATCTTCTTCTCCTCTTCTCCCCTTCCTATCTTCCGCTCTTCCCCGCTTTTCATCTTCTCCGCTTCACCCGTTGTTTTACCAAGCCCTTCATTCACAACCGCGTATTCCAAGACAATCGATTCGAGGTTTTCATCGTTCCTATTGTAATCCGTGAGCAGTATGCTTAATTGATCTTCGCTGTCTTTGTTAATCACCCAATTGTTGCCTGGCTCGAAAATTGAGATCTCCGAACAGGGCGGAACAAAGTGTGCGTCAAATGAACGGATATCGTAAAACGCGTGGCCAAATGGAGCGGGATGCATATCATCGCAATCGGTGTAAAGCCGCAGTTGGATATCCTCGTAATCATAAGCTTCGGGTCCGCGGGTAATTGTCATAACCGCATCAATTGAATTATTAGTTAGTTCACCCGGAATATCGAATTCCATCGGGCCTTCGAGTGGTATTCCGTTTATTTTTATTAACGCGCCCAATGGATTGCTTCCATGTACAACACGAAGCCAGTATCTTCTATCTTCCTGTGTCTGGCTGGTATTCCCCAAATGTAAGGTGAACACTGCGTCTTCACCCGGCATTACATCAACGGCAGAATATGAATCGGATGTTAATTGTACACCATCCCGCGGCACTGTGCCAACTTCCCATGGGCAGGAAGATTCGCCGCCTTTTATTTCGAAGACCGGTGTGCCGTAAACCGGATCGGTTAGCACATCAACAGTGAACTGGTCTGTTTTGTTATTGAGATATGAGGTTTCATCATCGTCACTTAAAAAATAACCTACAGATTGTTTGAGTTCTTCCGTAACACTTTCAGAACCTCCGATCGCCGCCCTCATTTTTATATTATATCCGCCTTCCGCTCCGAATCCGCCGACAATTAAACCGCTTGCCATTCCGAGGTCCAGCTGCAATGAGGTTTCCCACTCAAAGGTCTCAATTTCAGTTACAGATGTTTCTTCGGTAAAAGTATAATTGCTGCCGGAAGAAAACGATAAGTTTTTAACAAAAGTTGCACGGTCTTTTTGATCTGAGTTATTCTGCAGTATTTGTTCCCACATATGAATTGATGCCGTATCACCTGTTGCTTCCAAATTTGGAATAACATTATTAATAATCGCATTTTCGGTGTACATAAAAGTTGTGGCAAAACCTCGTGGCGCAACCATCAAATGTTTGTAAATATAAACTGTGTCGGCTGTGTTATCCCAACTCAATACGTTTACGATACCGTTAAGCAAGTTCATAGCTCCGCCAATATAAAGATCAGATCCGTCACCAATCACCTGATCTTCCATACTTGTGTGGAATTCTTCAGTTGTGGAAATCGTATTGATCAACTCAGTTGTACTTACAAAATCAGCTGACATCATTAAACTTTCACTAAGATCAAATTTAGCCTCGATATCAAATCCAACTCCCGGCCCAAACGGTAGTTCGAACGAAACGCTGGAAGCCGATCCAAGGTGGAGAATCGCCCATTGGTTAATTGCTAAATTGGATTCCGCATAAAATCTCAACGATTGAGTCGATGACTGCTCTTCCGAGAAAAAGCTGTAACTTTTATCACCCGGCGGATCGTGTAGAATCAAAAACGGAATAGCCGGTGATGTTGTTTGAAACGTAACTCCTCCAACACCAAAACCGGCGGTAAATAGCCATTCAACGGCAACTGCGTTCGCGTCCTTTTCGGGATCAGTAACAGTAATGGTTATATTATTTTGATATGGGAAATCTCCTCCAGTCGTAAAATTGGGAAGGAACGGAACAATTTTGTACATACCGTGTCCATTACTTATCATCACAGTATCGACAGTGATTCCCGAAACATCATCAACAATTTTCACCGTTCCCGAATCGAGGTAACTTTTATTCTCGTTTCCATACGACTCAAAGGCAGTAATGTTGATGGGATACTCCTCGAATTGACTGATAACCTTTATTGATTTCCCGGATTTTGAATCAGTTTTTACATATTCATCCAAACCTGTGATTTCCACTTCAAGAGGCGCATACCACAGAAACTCTCCCGTTACGCTTGTATCTTGAAGTGAAATAACATCATTATCAATTTGAATACTGTCCGGATATTGTAAATGTTTTACCATCACCTCATAATTTAACGGGGGTAACGATGTTACCGTAAGTTCGCCATTTGCGTCCGTAGTATCCACAAACCACGCGACATTTTCCGGGTACGAACAACCGCTCGATCTTCCGGCGTATTTTACTTCAAATTTCCCGATTGAGTATTTATCCTTTCCGCCTTTGGCATGAATCGTAAGATCAAATTTGGTTTTATCGATGAACTTTATGTCCGAGATCGGATTCGTGAGATTTTGAAATTCGAAATAATTCGCCTCTCCATATTCGGTTTTATACCTAATGAAGTGATCTTTATATTTTATATAAAGCCGTCCGGTTGTTTCCGGCAAAAAGGAAGTGAAAAACATTCCGTCTTCGTCGGTGAATACTTTTGGAATCCAGGAAAGTGTATCCACATTTTGATCGCCATCTTCAATTATCGAATAAAGCAATTCAGCCGAATCGACAGGACACTGTGTATCTTCAAATACAATCCGCCCGCTTAAAGTGATTTCGGACCTATCAATAAAATCAATTTTATTTTGATTGTTCGATCCTGAAAATAACACCTGCTCTTCCTGCGGTTCAAATAAAGGATGATTTTTTTTCTGCGGCTTAACTATGTAAGAAGTTCCTTCGTTATAATCGTAATAGATGCCTTTTATTTCATAATACCCTTTTTCATCTGTGAAAGAACTTACATAAACTGGAGCAGGATTATGATTCCACTCAGCGCCGATCAACTCCGCGTTCGATTTGTTTGTCGTCCAGTCGAACGCGAGCGAATAACTTCCTTCGTCAAATTTCCAATACGCGGTCAATCCGCTGGCTTTTGGCGAAACGGTGTTGTTCATGTACTTGAATAGTTCTTCCTCACTTTTCGCATAATCCCAAATTCTGAATTCATCCATCAATCCTTCATAAAAATTACCATCCCTATCCTTTCCAAAAAATAAATCGGCCCGTGGGAAGGTTATTGGAGATAAAGGAGCCGACTTAGTTAGAACGCTGTCAACATACAGTTTAAGATTGATCCCATCATAAATTACAGCAACATGCGCCCATTTTGCCGCTTCGAGTTTTGCGCTATCGGCTAAAATAACTTCATTGCCGTATCGGAAAGTCAACTTATCTGAGTTTACGCCCAATCTGAAACTATTTGATAAATCGAGTGATCTATCGAAGATAGTTTTGTATCCTTGAATATCATTTAAGTAGATCCACCCTTCTACCGTGAAAACCGAATCAAGATTAAGACTGCTTTTATACTTTGCTTTCAGATAATCATCATCACCGTCAAACTTAACGGATGTGCCGATAAAATCGCTCCCTCCCTCAAAGGGAGTTACGCGAATTTCTACATCAGGAACAGGTCTGCCCGGCCTCCCCATAAATTCGGGTGTTTTTACTGTACCGTAAACAGTTGCTGTAGCGTTTGCGAACCCGGTGCTAATTCCCTTTTCACTTACACCAAAACGTTTGTTAAATCCTTCAACAGAATATTCGTAGAACTGACCGGGTAAAATAGCTTCATCAGTGTACAATTTTTCATATTCATCTTTTGTGTCGTAGAGCGGAGATAAATTATTGCCTTTGTATAATTTATATTGAACGCTTGTGGCATCAGCATTAACAGGAGGGCTTAGAATTCCCCAAAACCAATCAATTGTTATCCGGTCGTTGTAATCTCCGGCGCTGGCATGTACAAATGGGGCATCCGGTTGTTTTAGGTAAAAGCTCCAGATTCCGAGTGAAACAGAGTGGGAGCCATTATTTGCGCGGTTGGACTGGACGCCGACAAACGGCTGCCCTACAGTGAATACCGCACTTTCGTCAGTGTTTCCCGGAGGTTTAGCTGTTTTCCCTCCAAACACGATACTTACATTACTTACGGAGTATTGTTCTCCATTTTGTCCAAGTACAATTATTGGAATCAAAAGGAATAAAAGAATACTCCACGGTATTCCGAGAGTTTTCATTTTTTCTCCTTTTTATCTTGGACCAATTGCAATGAAGTTGAAATCACAATCTTCTCGAGTTAAGGTTACACCATCGGCATTAGTCAATATTTGGATTGAATTATTGTTCTCAGCATGGATGCAGCCCACATTGTTCCTCCAAGCCGTTGAAGCTACTGCTCGTATTGTTACTGTGGTTGTTGGTAAATCGCTAAACGCTTCATCAAATGTTATAATGTAGTGACCGACATTAACTCTTGTAACCGTAAAACCGGAACCCTCACCTCGAGTTCCATTTGAAAGTACCGTCCCTCGAATTATTTTCAATGCTTCCTTACCTGCTGTGGCTTTGTATTCGATGTCTGGCCCAAAATTAAGATCTCCCCGCAATGCCATTCCTTCCTCATATAATGTCATTCTTGCAACTAACTCATTTGGGACGCCGCTATTTTGATAATTTGTAAAAAACGTCATCCGTGAAATATTATAATTATTAGAATTGGATTTATAAACAGCGATTGCGCCTGCGGGATATGTTTTTAGTTCGTAGTTGGTCTTATTCTTGAATAATATTCGAGATCCATTATTGGTTATTGCGTTACCATTGTAATTCCCAATATTACCTATCGTGATACCCGGTATATTAGAAATGTTTTTATCAGCCGCATTAAAGTCAAACACTTCAGTTGACCTTCCTTGAACATCCACCAAATCACTAACAAAGTTTGGATCAGTTATTCCGACACCAAAATGTCCAGCGCCTGTGAATAAAAATCGTGTCGTATAATCACCTATAATTCCTTTGTTTGTTAGAGTTCTTAAATATAAGTTGCCGGTATTATTTTCACCCCAATCAATAACTCCATGCTGCGAATTATAAATTAAGTGTGATCCGTTAAATCTAATATTTCCGTTTACATCTAATTTTTCCTGCGGACTTGAGAATCCGATTCCTACATTTCCCGCAGTAGGGAAAACATTACTTTGCCCAATTTCACTAAAAAGATAGGGCGACATAGAGAGACGAGTGCGCGGCTCCATTTCTTTATTATCTTTCACTATTGCCATCCAATAAGGTTTAGCGAAATCGAATGAATTTGGAAATGGTCCCAGTTCAACACTGAATACACCGTTCACAATGTCAACTGTCTTGTCAGAAAACCAAACCGCAGAACCGCCTGTTTCTACTTCATAAAATCTGAATGTTAATGTGTAGCTGCCGTCTTCTACGGCTTTTTCGCGCCCGTGTTGGTCATCGTAAACACGAAGCACACCCTGAGTGGTTATGGTTTGGGAATAAATGACTCCCGCAATAAAAGACAGGATTATAATCAAAGTAAATCTTTTCATCTTTTTCTCCTTTAATAAATAATTAAAGTTTTTAGAATAATACTTATTTTTATAGTAGAGATCTAAATATGAGTAGTATGGATAGCAATGTGAGAAGGGCTTATCAATAATCGGATTATCATAAATCTCACATAGCGCTATTTATATTATTTTATTAATATCATTCTAGCAGATAAATAGTAATCCGTGTTTCCAAGATTATGGCTGGTAGAACCTTGCGGCAAGCCATGATAGTTAGTCGGAAATGTTTAAAAATTGGCATGAATTTCCTCATCTTATGTTCAGAAATTTATTTATAATATCGAATATATGCAACTTAAGATATTGTGTCTAAATATCTTATTTGAGAGAAGACAGAAGTAACTATTCACTAACCAGAACAAGTTCATTCTGCCTTTTTACTTTTCTCAAAAGCAGATTTCTTTTCGTTATAATTAGATTGTACTATTTAAATTACTAAATTCAATTTATTCTGAGAGATTTTGATTCATTATCTCCAAGTATCTGCAAGACGGTTTGGAGGTTTATGATCGATATCGAAGCGCTCCGTGCCATAATTTATTCATTTCCCGTTTTACAAATTGCTGAAAGCCGCACTTGGTTAATCGTATTCAAAAATGATTTTGATACATCCGGTCAAATAATAAAGAAAGTATGTCTATCTATAAATTTGCAAGAGAACTTGAACATATTAAATGTGAAAAATCAATTGTGCTGGAGAAAGAGGCAATATTTATGCTGCAATTCCGAATTCCCCTTTTGCCAGCGTTTTTTATTGTTTTTTTATCAAGTTTCCGGCATAAAGGCCTTTCTTTATTACGCACCGAGAATTTTCGCACTCGCCGGACTGTCAAAATCATCCTCTTTTCTCAGTTCAATCGGATTCGGGATAGTGAATCTTATTTTAACACTATCGCATACAACACCGGTTACAAAAATCTCGTTAAATTTTTGGGAAATTATTGCCACGAAAACCGTGATAACGCCTTCCAAATATTAAAAGTTTTTTAGTGTATAAATCTACATCTCTATTCCTGACATAGATTCGATTTACTTGACCAATTGGATCAATTCGCCATTAGTATTTTAGCGAATCTATTCCCCAATCAGCCCAGTGATTTACATCATTTTCATAAAACTTATGCACTTCAGTATATTTTAATTTTCTTCTTTCGGAATTCGCCACTTCTGGACTTAAATACCTGGCGCCATCTTCCTGTTTTGTGCAATGCAGCACCCAAGTTCAAACGATTTCTAATAATTGATTTTGGATTTCATTCAGTGCTAGTAATTTAGATTTTTGTTTCCCAGACTTTGGCAACAAATAACTTAGTTGATGAATATCCTTAAT
>JAIPBD010000025.1 GCA_021739765.1 Melioribacteraceae bacterium | reverse complement strand
TTCTTAAAACAATCATTTATTGTAGATGAATTTAAATTTATTTAACATTTAATTCAAGCTTTACTATTAATTTATTTCACATTCACTAATCAAAAACTCTACTGGAAGGTGATCAATTTTATATAGTGATATTATGTCCATTTATTCGGCTCCTTTCATTTCAGATTTCCTCGGTTATCAAAGCCCCTGCTTTGAAAACATAGATTCGGCACAACAGTCGCGACTGTTATGGCCCTAAAAATAAAATTAGAGCTTAATGCCCTGTCAGCAATCTATATGTAAATCTGCTCAAATATAGATACTACCTAAACTATTCCAAGGGCAAAGAATGGTCTTTGCCCTCCGGGAAACACTCCAAATTATTCCCAAATTTCATTCCATTAAGCGACTTTATCGATTAAGATTTGCAATCCTTTAAATCCGATACAGAACCGATTCTAATCCGTATAAAATGGCTTCTGCAAGAAATGGGAGGTGTTGCATTAAAGGGCAGAATTTTTTCAGTTGTCAAAGCCCATGCTTTGACAATATAAATTCGGCAGACTTCTATGTTTAGAACTTGGTGCCCCGCAGTAGGGGGCTATCTTTTTCTAAATCTCCCACAGTATCTATACCACTCCAACTATTCCAAGTGCAAAGAAAAGCCTTTGCCCTCCTAGAATAATAAACCTGCGAGGTCTTGGTGTTAAAGTTAATACTCAGATCTCGAAGGTTTTGCAATATCCTCAGTTTCCAAATCCCACGCTTTGACAATATAAATTCGGCACACTTCTATGTTTAGAACTAGATGCCCCCTAGTGTGGGGCAAGCTATTTCTGAATTACCTTCAGTTTCGATACTACTTCAACTATTACATGGGCAAAGAATGGTCTTTGCCCTCCGGGTAAAAATTCTGTGCATTGAGCTTGTCGAAATGCACTGAATCGAGGATTATTTTGACTTCGACAAGCTCAGTCAACTGTAATTTTTACTAACAATTAGTTCTGCAACACGCTCGTGCGCCAGCCCAAATTCACTTTTTGCAGGGCGCTGGGAAGGATAATTATTTTAATCTGATAATTACTTTCCGGTTGTTCGTGAATTGGAATACTTTTGTTAGAGTATTTGATTTAGTCACAAATACCGTACCCCTCAGTCTTAAGCCCAAATTCAATCAGATGGATTGAAACAATTAACTTAGGCGTCTTTTTTTGTCCGCAACATTTATACAAAAAATCTGATAAAAAATGACATAATAACTATATTGAGCAGTTGATATTTGGAGGAATTTATCGAGGTATTTATGATTCGAAAATCCAGATTTACGCTGCTTCTACTATTATCTCTAATAGTATTTTTATCATTTCAAAATATTTCCGCATCTCAAAGCGAAACTTCAAAAAAAATATTATTCGTATATGGTGGTTGGGAAGGACATGAACCGCAAAAATTTAGAGACGTTGTTGTACCCTGGTTAGAATCCCAGGGCTTTGAAGTTATTCAATCAACAGATTTAGAGATTTACACGGATTCGAATTTGATGGCTGAATTGGATTTGATTATCCAGGTTATCACCATGTCAACAATCACCAACGAGCAAGAAAAAGGATTACTTAAAGCTGTAAAAAATGGAGTCTCAATAGCCGGTTGGCACGGAGGTTTGGGTGATTCTTTTAGAAACAATCCTCATTTTCAGTTTTTGGTCGGCGGGCAATGGGTCGAACATCCCGGCGGAAAAATTGATTACTCCGTTAACATCACGAACCCGGATGATCCTATTATGCAAGGGCTGACAGATTTCAAAGTACACTCTGAACAATATTATATGCATGTAGACCCGGCAGTAGAAATTCTCGCGACGACAACATTTTCGGGTGAACATTTTGATTGGATTGATGGAACCGTAATGCCTGTTGTTTGGAAAAAATATTATGGAAAAGGGAAGGTCTTTTATAGTTCACTTGGTCACAGCGTAGAAGAATTTGAAGTAACCGAAACATTTACAATTCTAAAAAGAGGAATTCTCTGGAGCTTGGACGAATTGTAATTCATCGATAAAATGGAAATTTTATGAAAAATAATCGTTTTACACGAAGAGATTTTATTAAGAAAACCGGAACTGCTGCCGCGGGATTATTGGCAGCGCCTTATTTTATTCCTTCGAATGTACTTGGTCGAAATGGATTTATCTCTCCGGGCAATAAAATCACGATCGGAATAATTGGTGCGGGCTGGATGGGAACTTCAAATCTTGAATCATTTTTAAATGAAGATTCTGCTCAAGTAGTTGCGATTTGTGATATCGATAAAGAACATCTCACAGAAGCGGTTCAGATGGTTAATTCTAAATACGGGAATAATGACTGCTCCACCTACCACGATTTTAATGAGTTACTCGCACGAAAAGATATTGATGCTGTGGTAATTTCGACTCCAGATCACTGGCATGCGATACCTGCAATCGCAGCCGCAAAGGCGGGGAAAGATATCTATGCGGAAAAACCGTTATCGCATAGTTTTAATGAAGGTGTAGCCATGCGCGACGCGGTTCATCGCTACGGAAGAATTTGGCAAACCGGTTCCTGGCAAAGATCAATTTCAAACTTCAGATTTGCTTGTGAAATTGTTCGGAACGGTAAAATTGGTAAAGTGAATAGAGTTGAAGTAGGATTACCATTCGGTCATAAAGATTTCGAAGGAACAGGCGGAGAGGAAGCACCGATATTACCACCCGCCCATTTGGATTATGATCGATGGTTGGGGCCGGCACCATTCGCACAATACGCACCCGCGAGAGTTCATAAAAATTGGAGATGGCATCTCGATTACGGCGGCGGTCAATTAATGGATTGGATCGGGCATCACAACGATATCGCGCATTGGGCTTTGGATTTGGATAGTACGGGTCCAATAGAAGTTGACGCGTTCGGGGAATATCCAAAAACCGGTTTATGGAATACCGCAACAAAATTTCATGTAAAAAGTACTTATAAAAATGGAATCGAAATTATTATTGCCGGTGGCCACGAGAATATTTGTGACGGAAAAACAGGAACGAAATGGTTTGGCGAAGAAGGTTGGGTTCATGTTGATCGTGGATTTTTGGATGCGTCACCCAAAAGTTTATTGAAGGATATTTACGGACCCAACGATATCCGACTTTACAAATCACCCGGGCACGCAAAGAATTTTTTGGATTGTGTAAAAAGCAGAACCAAAACTTTAACGCCTGTGGAAGTCGCCCACCGTTCAGCAACACCCGGTCATTTGGGACAAATTTCAATGCTGCTTAAAAGAAAAATTAAGTTTGATCCGGATACCGAGAAAATTATGGGTGATGAACTTGCGTCATCAATGCTTGGCCGCAGTTATAGATCACCCTGGGTATTGTAGTAAACATTTTTGGCAATTTTATAAAAAGAAAATCCAATGAAAATTATTAGAAAATATCTGCTCGTTACAATTATTCTCGTGACTCCCTTCACCATATTTTCTCAGGAAGATAAACTTTCCGAAAAATTAGAGTCCTTAGCAAACCAAATTTCAAATTACAATTTTGGTGATGAACGAGTTGCATTGATGGAATTTAATGATCTGTTGATCGAATCATTAAATTCACAAAAGAATTTGGAAGTTTTCGCGGACCAAATGATAAAAATTTTGGAATCTGACGCGACTTTGGATGGAAAAGATTTTATTTGTCGAAGGTTGGCAGAATTAAAATCGGAGAAAACGATTGATGTGTTGATTTCGATGATCCAAAATCCGAAAACAATAAATATGGCGCGTTACGCTTTGGATAAAATGCCTTTCGATTCCATTAATGATAAATTGATTAATGAGTTATCAAATTCTACACCTCCCGCTCAAGTTGCAATTATAAATTCGTTGGGTGACCGGAAAAGCAAATCGGCGCTAAATATTTTGGAGGAATTTGTTTATTTGAAAGATGAATCAATCGCTCTCGCCGCCGCAAAATCATTAGGTAAAATTCGTGGAACCGAATCTGCAAAAATTATTCAATCCTCATTTTCAAAAGAATTATCGGAAGATATCCGGTTGGAGCTTATTGAATCATATTTGCTTTGTGCCCGAGAGTTTTTATCCGAAGGGGAGTTTCAATCTGCAAACGATATTTATGAAGAGGTTTATAACAACTTCCCTTATAAATCAAAAAAGCAAGCCGCACTCGTCGGGATGATCGCAACAGCTGAAACCGGTCGAGATTCTATCCTTCTCAATATTTTTACAAATAATGATGTTTCGCTGCTCCAGGGAGTTTTTACTAAATTTGAAGATTTAATCTTTTTAGCTGACTTGAAAATGTTGGCGGATAATTTCGATTTATTTGAAAGCGGTGTGCAGGAAAAATTATTACTGAAAGCAGCAGAGATTGAATTAATAGAACTTCAAAGCCTTGTACGCAGAATATGCAAAACTAAAGAAGGGACAGTCCGGGAAGCTTCAATAAAAACGATTGGAGCAATCGGCTCAGAGCAAGATATTGAATTGTTGATTGAAATCGCCGGGAATGGTGATTTTAGTTTGAAGTCAGCGTGTCAAGACGCAATTAATAATCTCAAGGGAGAAAAAGTCGATAAAGAACTGATTCGATTATTGCCGGATGCCGGTGTAGAATCTTCAATTATGCTGATAAGAGCAATTGATACACGGAGAATAAAAAGCGGTTTCGAAGCGCTTACCGGTATTGCTTCCGGAGAAAATCAAAAACTAAGAATTGAAACGTATTCGGCTTTGGCTACAATCGCTGAACCTTCAAATTTGGGTGTTCTTACAAAAATCTTTTTACAAATTGATGATCCCCGGGAGTTAAAAAGATTTGAATCAACGCTCGCGAGGATTTCTTTAAAGAATCCGGAAAAGAATAACCGGGCAAAGGATTTTTTAGCGGCAATTGACGAGACAAATAATTTCGAAACTGAGATGTCGCTGCTGAGGATTTTAGGAGCAACCGGCGATCAAAACGCGTTTAGTAAAATAGAAGAGTATTTATCAGATAAAAATGACGATGTAAAGAAGACGGCAATTCTTAGTTTATACAATTGGCCGAATTTAGATCCGCTGGACAGGTTAATTGAAATTGTCGCAGACTCTGAAAATGATGTACTAAAAATTCTCGCTCTGCGGGGTTATATAAATTTATTAAAAACACATGGATTAAATCTCCCGGATGATATAGTTGATTATTACAAAACCGCGAGTAACTACGCGGAGAATAAAAGTGAAAAAACAATGATTCTTTCCGGGTTAGCCGAGATAAATAATTTAGAATCTGCCGAATTTGTTTCAACATTTTTAAAAGATCCCGAACTAAAACCCGAGGCACAAATTAGTTTGCTTGCTATTCTTTCGGATATGAAATGGTGGAATCCAAATAAAGCGTTGGAATATATGGAAATGATAGATGCTGATCCTGCCAGTGAAGATATTTCCTTGAGAGTTAAAAGATTAATAAAAAGTACTGTTACGAATTAATATAAAATTAAGGAGAAATTAATGCCCCGACCGGTTACTTTATTTACAGGCCAATGGGCCGACCTTCCATTAAAAATTTTATGTGAAAAAGCCAAATCATTCGGATACGACGGATTGGAACTTGCCTGCTGGGGAGATCATTTTGAAGTAGACAAAGCTGATCAAAATTATTGTGATGAAAAAGTTGAATTGTTGAAATCGTACGATCTTAAACTTTTCTCCATTTCAAATCATCTCGTTGGTCAAGCCGTTTCAGATAATATTGACGAGCGGCATAAAAGCATTTTACCGGATTACGTTTGGGGGAATGGGCTTCCGGAGGATGTTCAAAAACGCGCTGCGGATGAAATGGTAAAAACCGCCGAAGCGGCTAAAAGACTCGGCGTAAAAGTTGTAAATGGTTTCACCGGCAGTCCGATTTGGCATTTATTGTATTCATTCCCACCGGTTACACCAGAAATGATCGAGCGTGGTTATGAGAAATTTGCGGCGCAATGGTTGCCTATAATTAATGAATATGAAAAGTTAGATATTAAATTTGCCCTTGAAGTTCATCCGACCGAAATCGCGTTTGATATTGCAACCGCCGGGCGAACAATTCAAGCTCTTGGTAATCACCCTAATTTCGGATTTAATTACGATCCCAGCCATCTTGCGTATCAAGGTGTGGACTATGTCCAATTCCTATATCGGTTCGCGGATCGCATTTTTCATGTTCACAAAAAAGATGTTTGGTGGAGCGACGTCCCTACCGAAGTCGGAATTTTTGGAGGGCATACGGAATTTGGGGATCGAAGAAGAGCATGGGATTTCAGAAGTTTGGGACGAGGCAAAGTAAATTTTGAAGAGATTATCAGAGCACTGAACAGAATAAATTATAACGGCCCGTTGTCTGTAGAATGGGAAGATAGCGGAATGGATAGAGAATTTGGAGCTAAAGAAGCTTGTGATTTTGTAAAACGAATCGATTTCCCTCCGTCGGAAATTCGTTTCGATTCAGCATTTGAAGATAATTAACCATAAGGAACTAATATGAATACTGCCAACTTCAATGAAAAAAAACTCTTTTTAATGAGTTGTGTCGCGCTAATTGTAACTTCAATCAGTTTTGCTTTGAGAGCCAGTCTGGAACCGATATTTATGAATGATTACGGTCTCTCGGCGACTGATATTGGTTATGCTTTCGGACCGGCATTTTATGGTTTTACAATTGCAATGGTAATCTTTGGTCCAATTGTAGATAGTTGGGGAATGAAAAAAGTACTTTACATCGCTTGGATTTTGCATCTTATCGGAATAACTTTAACAATATTCGCGACTGATATGTGGTCACTGTTTTTCGCTACATTGGCCATCGGAATTGGAAATGGCGCAATCGAAGCCGCTTGTAATCCGTTGGTTGCGACCATTTATCCAAATAATAAAACTACAATGTTAAATAAATTTCATATTTGGTTTCCGGGCGGCATTTTTATCGGAAGCGTTATTTCCTATTTCATGTTAGATCTTTCCGGTTTGGATTGGAGATTATTCGTCGGAATTCTTTATATCCCACTTTTTGGTTATGGCTATTTGATGTTTAAAGAAACTTTTCCTCAAACCGAAAGAATTACTTCAGGTGTAACAAATGCCGGGATGTGGAAAGCTGTCGCGAAACCTCTATTCCTCTTTATGGGTTTTTGCATGCTGCTGACTGCATCGACAGAACTTGCGACAACACAGAGAATCAGCAGTTTATTAAAAGAAGCCCACGCGGTTCCAATGTTGGTTTTAGCACTTACAACCGGATTGATGGCGATTGGAAGAGGATTTGCGGGACCTATCGTTCATAAATTGAGCACATCCGGAATGCTTTTGTTCTCCGCGATTGTGTCCTTTATCGGAATAATTTGGTTAAGCTATTCTGATGGAGTTACGGTTTATCTTGCCGCTGTGGTATTCGCAGTTGGTGTATGCTTTTTCTGGCCGACAATGTTAGGATTCGTTTCAGAAGAAATTCCGGAAAGCGGTGCTTTAGGTTTATCAATTATCGGTGGATTGGGAATGTTTTCAGTTTCAATCGTTCTTCCGATTATGGGCGTGTTTATGGATACAGGATCCGCGGGAACGGAAACATTAAGATATATGGCGATTTTACCTGCAATCTTAATCTTACTGTTCGGTTTTCTTTATTCAAAATTTGGAAAAAAATCTAAGGTAGCTGTATAATGGAAAAAATTAGATTAGCTCAAATGGGAGGCGGAATCGGAGCATTTATTGGTGACGCTCATAGGAGAGGGGCAAGGATCTCAAACCGCTACGAATTGGTTGCCGGAGTTTTTGATGTGAATTTTGAGCGCGCAAAAGAATTTGCCCAAAAAGAAGGTATCGATTCCAATAGAACTTATGCGGATATTGATGAATTTATAAAAGGGGAACTTCAACTATCCGAAAGTGAAAGAATAGAAGCGGTTTCGATTGTGACCCCTAATTTCCTCCATTACGAAATGGCAAAAAAATGCCTTGAAAATGGATTTCATGTGATTTGCGAAAAACCAATGACGATGACTGTTGAAGAAGCGGAAACTTTGCAGAAAATTGTGGATGAAACCGGTCTTACGTTTGCACTTCTTCACACTTATACTGGATACCCTTTGGTTCGGCAGATGCGTGAGATGATACGCGGTGGGGAGATTGGGGAAATCCAACGAGTCGATGCCCAGTATTATCAAGGTTGGATTAATCCGATTGTGCATAATGGAGAAGTAGAAAAGGTGTGGCGGCTGAACTCGAACGTTACAGGAGTTTCAAGTTGTATGGGGGATATCGGAGTACATGCTTTTAATTTGATTGAATACACAACCGGTTTAGAAACCACAAAAGTTCTTTCCGATTTGAATAAAATAGGCAATTCTGTTGAGCTCGATTTAGACGGAACAGTTCTACTTAGATTTAATGCGGAAACCAAAGGTGTCATTCGAAGCAGTCAAGTCGCTACGGGAGAAGAAAATAATTTGACGATCGCAATATATGGTTCAAAACTTGGTTTGAAATGGAGTCAAGAAGACCCGAACTATTTATTCGTACTGAGCGATAATAAACCGGTCGAAAGATTAAAACCGGGAAATCCCTATTTGAAAGAACTCGGAATAATAAGTCACACAATGCCCCCGGGTCATCCGGAAGGGATTTACGAAGCCATCGCAAATATTTATACCGGTGCCGCCAAAAGTATAAAAGGCGAGGAGTATTTTGACGGTGAATTCCCAACAGTATTGGATGGTG
This sequence comes from Melioribacteraceae bacterium, assembly GCA_021739765.1. Classification (GTDB taxonomy): domain Bacteria; phylum Bacteroidota; class Ignavibacteria; order Ignavibacteriales; family Melioribacteraceae; genus JAIPBD01. The sequence continues at coordinate 51,256 of JAIPBD010000025.1, read as the reverse complement.
TTCGTGGAATGAAATTTATTCACAATGTTGTTGAATCCAACGCAAAAGGAAATGTTTGGATTTCATTATAATATTTAACAATCACAAATTAATTGATGATAATGAGAACATATTTGTTAAAATTTACAGTAATTGTTTTTTTCATTTTTATTTCCACCGAAATATTTTCACAGACTGATTCCGAGAAATCAAAAGCGACTGAAGTATGGGAACCTGTTCCTGAAATAATTACACCCGGAAATGAAACAAATCCGCCCTCCGATGCAATAATATTATTGGGGAATACGGGAATGGAGGAATGGGAGCACAAAGATGGCTCCGCTCCCGGATGGCAATATCAAAACGGGATTATGACTGTTGAAGCAAAAATCGGGGATATTAAAACCAAACGCAAATTTGGTGATTGCCAATTACATATAGAGTGGAGATCGCCAAAAACAGTTGAAAAAGACGGTCAGGCCAGAGGTAACAGCGGAATCTTTTTGCAAGGTCGTTACGAAGTTCAAGTTCTTGATTCGTACGACAACCGTACTTACTCTAACGGGCAAGCAGGAAGTATTTACAAGCAATATATTCCTCTCGTTAATGCGAGCAAAGGACCGGGTGAATGGCAGACTTATGATATAATTTTTCACGCGCCAAGATTTGATGAAAATAAAAAGTTAGAATCGCCGGGTTATATAACTGTAATTCACAATGGCGTTTTAATTCAGAACCACGTTGAAATAAAAGGGTCGACAGTCTGGATCGGACAACCATTCTATGAATCACATGATTTAAAAGAATCTATAATGCTGCAAGATCACGGTGACCCTGTCAGTTTTAGAAACATTTGGATAAGAGAGCTTTAGGTTAAAATCCTAAAGTTCTTTTATTTTGAAATGTACCTTTCAATAATATTTCCGGCGTACGATGAAGAATTGAAGATCAACCAGGATGTACTGAGAGCTTTCGCATTTTTTGAATCGAACGGTATTTTGGGCGAAGTAATTGTTGTGGATGACGGAAGCGCAGATCATACCTACAATAAAGTGATTTCCCTAACGGATCGTTTTCCGGAAAACTTAAAGGTTATCAAACATTCCAAAAATCTTGGAAAGGGATTCGCGGTTAAGTCCGGGATACAAATCGCTACCGGTGAAATACTGCTTTATTCTGATGTGGGAAATATTGTGCCATTCGAAAATCTTATTCCGGTTTTGAAAAGAATGCAGAATGAAGGAATTGATATATTAAACGGTTCAAGGAAGCTTGCTGATTCTAAAATTACCAAAGAGCAAGACTACGACCGAAAATTAACTTCATGGTTATTTAATAAATTAGTTCTAAATTATTTGGATGTACCATCAAGATTTACAGACACACAATGCGGATTCAAACTTTATAGAAAAGATGTCGCGAAAAAATTGTTTGGTGATTTACAAACACCTGGATTTCTTTTTGAAATTGAAATCATATTACGTGCGTTAAAAATGAATTATATAATCGAAGAGTTTCCGTTGGAATGGAAATGTGACCGGGACAGCAGAATAAATATCGTGGATACTACTCCAAAAGTATTTAAAGAGGTCATCAGATTGAAGCGTTTATTTAAGGAGATGAATTAAAAAAATCACCGATCCGAATTAGTTTATCCGACGTTCCATCATTTTCTAAAATTAAAACCGATAATTCAGAATCCGTTCGACTAATCTCATGGATTCTATTTTCTTCCAAGATCATAAATGCTGTAGATAATGCATCAGATTGAACTGCGTTTTCGCAATGAACCCAACAAGCGATCCGATTATTACTCACCGGTTTTTGTGTGATTGGATTGATGATGTGATTTCCTTTTTGTAAACCGGAAGAACTTATCGAACCATTAGAAATGATTTTATCTGAAAGGATTTCTTTGGTTTGCGGATTTGTTATTGTAATCGGCCAGTGAATTTTCCCCTCGAACTGATTTCCGATTTTTATTGTACTATTTCCACAGTTGAGCAGAAAATTATCAATTTGCCAATCATTTAATATTTCAGATGATTTTTCAGCGGCGTAACCCTTTCCGATTCCACCCAAATCCAAAGTGATTCTATCTTTAACTACTATTTTAAAACTGACGGGATCCATAAGAAGCGAATGCATTGTTGACGGTACATCACCGAAATTTGATTCAGAGTTTTCTTTCCAGCATTGAATTACCGGTCCGAGTGAAATGTCAAATATTCCGTTTGTCAGATCGTACATTTTTATTGATTCGGTTATGCAGTTAATTGAATCCTCACTCAGAACAAAACTCTCACCCGGACTCAGATTATTAATTTTACTTATGTCGCTGTTTGGTCTGTATCTGCTAAGTGTATCTTCGAGATTATCAATTTCCTTAAAAACTTCAAATGCGGCTTGTTCGGCGTATTTTTTGTCAGCATGAGAAATAAATAATTGGAAGATTGTATTCATCGCGTGATGAGAAAATGTAGAAATATTGTTCGTTACTGTAAAATTTTGATACTGATTAATCATTATAAATATAATTTGAACTATTCTTAAATTTGACTAAAACATCATGCTTTATATACGAGGTCATCTTTAATCCCGGACGAATTGATATTTCATGTTCAGTAAAAGGAACGTACAAATCGATCTTCCCGGGTTGCGGCAAATTGTAAAGAATATTCGTGATTTCTTCAATATATTTTGGTTCTGCTAATATTAAATCAAATTTGAACAATTCAGAATTGGGGCTGCTGTTCCACGCTACATTTTCAGCTTTTCTCAAATAGAACGGAAGAGGCCAGTACTGATTATCCTCAGCAATAACGGCAATCCGCAACATATTATCATACCTCAAAATATTATCAATTTCACCCGTGAGTTCATAAATCTCAGTCGTAGGTTGTGAATATGTGTATGGATTGTCACTTTCCGATGAATACTTGTATGACGTTAAATATGTTTGAAATCCAAAATAGAAAATGTTTGTAATCACAATGACAGTAAAAACGATGCGCAAATTTCGACTACGGATAAAATTATAAGTATAGGTGATTCCATGAGCCGAAATAATTAACAATCCGATCCAACCGATTAAAATATTCCAGGGTGTTTTATAAGGAATCGCCGATAGAATGATCCAATAAACAATTGTAAAGATTGAAATGAATTTTATAAGCAAAATGTTAGGACTTCGTTCCGCTTTTCTAAATACCAGAATTATTCCAATCACCGCAAAAATCAGTACAAAAACCTCGGATATTATCAATCCTTTAAAATAATTATAACTTAAAAGCTTAGTATAATAATAGAATGGTTGGATGTGTTCTGTATTCATCGCTGATTTAAAGAAATAGTTTTCGAGAGCAATAATCGAATGAAGCGCACCTTGTAAATTTGAAAAAAAGGAGGAGAAGAAAACTACTGCTGTAACGAAAAAACTTGTCAGTGAAACGAGCAGTAACTTCAAATTTATAGCTTTGTGAAATCTTAAAGAAACGATTGCAACAAATAAAGCGAAGAACACAATTAAGCTGGTCTCTTTGGTTGCAAATAATAAACCCGCAAAAACTCCTGTTGAAACCGACCAGCTGATTTTTGCAGAACGGAATTGATTGAACAAACTACCGATTAATAAAAAAGCGATAACCGCGAAAGGCATTTCGTGAATATAATAACGGCTGTAAAAATTGAAATATGGTGAAACCATAATCAAAACCGTAGAGATGTAGATTGTTGATTTCTCCAGCGAGTCCTTTACCAGATATAACACCCAAAACAGAATTAGACTTATTAAAACCGGAACCGCTCGAAGAATGATTTCATTGATTTCTTCGAATTTTTCAACGCCGGAAATTGTACTAATGATAAGTGAAAAATAATATAAGGTGGGGCCGTGGTACTCAACCGGATCGTATTTGTAAACGCCATCTTCAATTAAGTATTTAAGTTTTATTGAATTAACCGCTTCGTCTGTGTGAAGCGGTCTTTCGGAAATGCCATAAATCCGAAAAAGGAGGGAGAGAAAAGCAGCGGCAAGTAAGACTTGTCCGCTGCTCAATTTGAATTTGTAATTATTCCTTACCGTAAACTGCAACTTCAATATAATGGTTTAAGTCATTACTATTATTTCCTTTACTGTAAAGACGAACAAAACGGGCTTTAACCCCTTTCGCATCAATAAGTTTGCCTTCGGCAGTTTCCACATAATGCATGTCCGACCCTTTACCAAGTCCGCTGGAATTATCGATATCATTATTAAATATTGTTTTTACGTTTGTTGTGAAGTCCGGATCGTCTGCCATCTGAACAATTACATCAAAGTAAACACGAGGCTGTTTGTGATAATGCCAAACTACCAACGCATAAATGTTGTACTGCTTTTCGAGATCAACAGTTACATGCTGTGTAAATGGCCCCAATTCAACAAAGTATCCTTCATCGGCATCTTTGTCGCCATCGGTAATCATTTCAAGTTCACCGATAATGGGAAACTCATCGGTGCTCGAAATCGATTTTCCCAAAGCGATATTGGATGTTCCTTTTGGAGCCAAAAATGGCGGACGTGGTTCGCCCAAAGGTTTTTCTAAATTCGGGATTGATAAATTTGTCGGAGTCCCGACAAACATTGGTTCAGGTAAATCAATTTTGATAGGTACCATATCCTGAGCTGAAATTGAAATAGCCGCGAGAGAGAATAATGTAATCGTAAAAATTTTTCGAAGTGACATAATAAATAAACCTTGTTCTAATTTGTTTTGGTATTTGTTAAACTTTTTTCAAGCATTATTAAGTAAAGCAATATTATTGCTAAAATAGTAAATATTGAGGCGGAAATCCTATGAATCAAAACATAGAATTCTTGTAAATCCGTGCCGAAAATTGGATAAAGAATTAATAAAATTGAAATTAGCAGCGGAATTGAAGTAATCGAAAGCAGCCAAAAAACAATTTTTATAATCGCTTTTCGAGACTCAACAAAATTCGTTTTAACTTCGCGCAATTGTATATAATCCGGTTCACCCAATTTAAATTCTGAGGCAAATAATAATATTAAAAGTGATAGGGAAATCGCGAAAATAGGTGCGATCATTACATGAATAATCAAAAATAATCCTTGAAGAAACTCACCGGAAATTGAAGTTGGCAAAAAACTGCTTAAAAACATCAGCAAAAATAAAATAATAGAAATTGAAAGGAGTTTTGATTTTAGCCTTGCAAAGGCATTGGAATTAGTACTTTTACGATTACCGCCAAAAAGGGTCTCAATTATTTCTTGAATTATAATTCCACGTTTTGAAAGCATTCTAAAAAAAACAGCACCGGTAAAAAGAACAATTATAAATGTTACAAGTGCTATCATCTATTTCTCAACTTCATTTTGCTGTTCGGAAAGATTATGAAAATAAGTCGCCACACTTTTTGTCCCGGAGAGAATGAAACTGAAGACAACTAAAATAATCGTGAATGTTGAAAATAAGAGCACAAGTTTTAGAAATGGTCTGAAGTAAAATGAAAATGAAAAAATTGATTGGTAATATTTGTTTAATCCTTCAAATTCTGTCATTTCAATTTTAGATACTGATTGATTATTTATTGATGAAATAACTTTAACTTCACTCGAATAAAAATCCGAATTTAACGAATGGCAATCATCACAACCCTTTACTCCCAACGATTGTTGCGCAGGCCTTACATTATGGGCAATAGGCCAGGTATAAGGATTCGCAAACTCGGATGATTCAGATTCTAAACTGTTTTCGGCATTCAGTTGAAAAATCTTTCCTCCGGAAATAAATACAATTTTCTCATCATCGCTACTTTTCAAATTAAGTGTATCTAAAGTCCGGCGTAAAATTTCCTCAGAGATCTCCGGCCATTCACCGTAATTCGAAACAGTATCCAGTTTAAGTAAGGGTTGAATATTTGCTTTTACAAAAGATGATTCCAAAGGGCTAACTTTTTCACCCAATTTTCTCGCCCAATACGATGGCCAAACCAAATTGTGGGGTTCGATTTTCCCGGATTCGTTTTTAACGTAAACCGGAGACTGAATGAGAGGAAATGTGAACGGCATTTTGTTTGGTCCGGGAACACCAAGTTTATGCGCCCTTGAGGTTTTTACCATTTTTGTTTCTTCTTCCGGAATAAAAGAAGAATGACAAACTGCGCAGCTCAACTTATCAAAATGAATTGCGGGAATACCTTCATGCAGAGGATTCGGAGCGCCATATCTTCCGGCTAAACTGCTCTCTTCGGCCTGTATATGGCAGCCTTCACAACTGAACGACTTTAAATGCTCATTGTTTTTATCAGCATACTCATTTTGGTAACCCTCGATAATTTTATGATTTATATCATTCTTGTGGCAGTCGACGCATTTCATGCCGGCGGCAATGTGAACATCTTTCTGTTCATTTATAAATCTATCGGTTGTTGTGTTGTCAGTTGTGGTATGACAAAATAAGCATGATTCATTATCCACATCTTTTTTCAGATCGAAGAAAACTTTGTTTTCGTTATCGAATCTTTCTTCGTCATAATTTATTTGCGGTTCGGGATATGATCTTCGATCGACATCAACGTAAGTATAAGAATTATACGGATCGTAATTGTCCGGCATTTTACTTGAATATCCAATTACATTTGCGAGAGAAGTTGACGCCGCGCTTGCCCATTTATAATTTTCATGATTAATCTGATTAGCGAATTCAGCTTGATCGTATTCGGGATCAGCATCGTGGCAGACAAAACAATTTATTTCCAATTTACCCGAAACCTGCCACCGGAAAAAATTCTCTTCCGTCTCCTTTTCCTCATTCTCAGTAATATTCCCTCCGGTTATGTGTGATCCGAAATATTTAAGAAATTGAAAAGGCGCCATTCCGACAGAATCCGGTGATATTGTTCCTCCCGATCCGCGATATGAAAGCGGAAGCAGTGTTAATGACCTATAATTCATGTATAAATATGGCTCGGAAGATCGAGCCGTTGAATCTTTTGTATCAATTGAAAAATGTGTGCCGCTTTTAATTAAGTCGTAAGTATGGCAGTCACCGCAAGTATTCTTGATTGAAAAGGGAATTTTAAATTCATCATTCTTGTGAATTGAAAAACCATTATAATCGTATAATTTAATCAGATGAACCGGTACGGATTTATTTCCGTCGCTGATATCACCGATCTTATATTCAATTACTTCTGTTATTGTTTTTGTTGAGTCAATTGCAAGGGAATCTGATTGATTGGAAATTGAGTCCGAAGTTTGAGATTTTGAAATTTCGGGAAAAAGTAAAAAGAGAATCAGAATACACAAAAATGTTTTTGGGGATTTAAACATAGATCGCAACACTAAATAACAAAATCGCTTGGTTTAAACTTTATTTCTCTTTTCGCTTTTACGGCTTCATTTACTTTTAATACCGTTACCGCGGATTCATAACCGACCTCGACAGGGCAATTAAGTTTTTCCGTTCCACGAATAGAATTGAAGAAATTTTCTAAATGTGGTTTATGGTAAGGATCATTAAACGAAATCGGTAAAGAATGTTTCGGGGGTGCGACTGTTTCCCTCACGTCCAAAACCGCGGTCGGTTTAGCAGCGACCGGCTCTGAGGGGGATTCAATTATTCCTTTTTCGATCCACTTTTCCCAGCTTGGTGCAGCCGGTTCTCTGTAGATACCTGCTCGTCCGGCAGATTCGGATATTACCAAAGACCCTTGATCTCCAAGAAAACTTTCGTAATAACCTTGATTGCTGTTCGTTGTTATCGTTTGATAAAATGCCCTTACAACTCCATGCTCAGTCTGATATTTGTATGTTGCAAGGACCGTATCGTACCATTCGTGAGTCGAATTTTCGTAATAATCTGTTCCGCCGCTTGCCATAACTGATTTAGGAGTTGCGCCAAGAAACCAATTGTAGATATCAATTTGGTGTGAACCCAGATCAACAATCGGTCCGCCTCCCAGATTTCTATACCATCTCCAATTTCGGTGTTGGTGCATATTATCAAATCCAAACTTATGCAATGTTTGGAGCGGGATTTCATAATTTTTAGGCCAGCCATTATCCGGTTGAACGGAACGATTCCATTGTCCGTTAATCGTGGTAATTTTTCCCAATATTCCCGAGTTGTTAACAATGTTATTATAGCAGTGTAAATAGTTAGGATTGCTTCTTCTTTGATGCCCGATTTGAACAAGTTTTCCCGTTCGTTTTGCAGCCCGTACAATTTTTTTTGCGCCTTCAAGCGTGTTAGACATTTCTTTTTCGCAGTAAACATGCAAGCCGGCTTCCATACAATCAACGGCGTGCTGAGCATGCCAGAAATCCGGTGTCGCCACAATTACGGCATCCAAATCTTTTTCTTTTGCCAGCATCTCGCGATAATCGACATAAGCGTTTAAATCGTGACCGTACTTTTTAAGTAATCGATAGGCTCTTTTTTGGTTGTAGTCTGTCCAAATATCGCAAACCGCTTTAAATCGAATATTGGGGATTTTCAAACAAGCATTTATTAAGACTTGTCCTTGAGCTCCGGTTCCGATTAGAGCGATATTTAAGTCATTACTTTGAGGATTTTTCCCGCTTATGTTTAATAATGGTGTTGCCCATAAAGCGGTTCCAACTGCCGCGCTCACTTTAATAAATTTTCTTCTATCAATCGAATTGGTTTTATTTTCATTCATAATATATCAATCTAATCTAATGACCATCCGGGTGAATACTGCGTATGCAATAGTTCATTTGCGGCATCAAGATTGGTAAACTTAAATTGGTTCGCGTCCCATTCAAGAACGGTTTTGTGCTCTTGACTTAGCAGAGCAATATTGCCCAACAACATAAGTTCAGTTAATTTACTCGAATATTCAAAATCGGTGGTACTTTTTGTTCCGTTTTTTATAGCCTCAATCCATTCTTGGTGGATTCCCGGTGAACGTGGAATTGATTTTTCGGGTCTTTGATAAGATTGCATAAATGTTTCAGGAATTAATCTCGGTTGTTCACCGTAAACGCCGTGCATTAATTCACCTTTCGAGCCGTAATAAATTACTCCTCCGCCGGTCTCACCAAGTTTTCTTCCGGGTTCGATATTTTCAGGACGGGGAGGAAGTATCCCGCCATCTCTCCAAATCAATTTGATTCCAGGTTTGCCGTTTTTCCCTTCGAAAGTCCAAATTACTTCTGATGCCGCAGGATAAGATTCATCGGTAAAACGAGTTGAATTAGCTTGAATTGTTTTGCAATCGCCAAGATCTAAAGCCCAAAAGGGTTGATCCAAAATATGAGCGCCCATATCTCCTAAGGAGCCTGTTCCAAAATCTCGAAAACCTCTCCAATTGAAAGGATGGTAAGAAGGATGATATGGTCTGTGTGGTGAAGGACCGATCCATAAATTCCAATTTAACGAAGTAGGAACCGATGGAATTTCTTCCGGTCTTTCGATTTCACCTTGCGGCCAAATCGGTCTGTTTGTCCATGCGTGTACTTCGTTTACATCTCCAATTGCTCCATCCCAAATCCATTCATTAACTAATCTTGCCCCTTCACCCGCATGCCCTTGATTTCCCATTTGCGAAATGATCTTATTTTTTTTCGCTGTCTCAGCTAATTTTCTAGCCTCATAAACGGTTTTCGTAAGTGGTTTTTGAACGAAGACGTGTTTGCCTCTTTGCATTGCTGCCATTGCAATTACAGCGTGAGTATGATCGGGGGTGCTGATCGTTATTGCATCTAAATCTTTTTCTTTATCGAGCATTATCCGAAAATCTTGATACTGATTCGCTTTTGGATTGTTCTTGCGAGCTTCCATCCCACGAGTTAAATCAACGTCACATAATGCCGCGATATTCTCCGAACTTACTCCTTCAATATCCGACTTACCTTTTCCATCTATTCCAACGCAACCGATATTAAGTGTATCACTTGGCGCTTTATAACCGGTACCTCCAAGTACATGCCTTGGAACAATTGTAAATGCTGTTGCGGCTAAACTAGTGGTGCCAATGAATTTTCGTCGTGAGATATTGTTTGACATATGCTTTTCCGATTTTTATGATAAGGGTTAATCATTTCAGAACATCCGAAAAAATAGAGATAATTACTTTGTTAAGCAAATAAGATGTAAGTGTATTATTGAGTTTATAAATTATTAGATTAAGTCTGAAGAAATGAAAAATATGGTTATTCTTTTTGATTAAAAAAATATATTTTTATTTGTGAACAAGAGATACAATTTTTGTTTTAATAAATTATTCGAATTTTATGAATTGTGATATCTAAATTTTTTATTACAGCTTGTCTTTACGATTAATATCTATCATTTAGTAACAGAGGGAAATATGCGGAAAAATCTTTTTTTATTAGCGATTGGTTTGTGTTTACTTTTTTCAGGAGGAATTATGGGCCAAAATTCGAGCACAGCAGAAAATCAAATTGATGTTTATGAAAATGTTTTAATCAAAAAATTTCCTATTGCTTTGCAATGTTGGACTTACCGAAAGTTCTCATTTATGGAGACCGTGGATAAGGCCGCGGAACTTGGGATAAAAATATTACAAGCTTATCCCGGACAAAAACTCACACCCGAAGGAAACGGAACTTTTAACGTAGGCATGTCCTCGGAAGAGATTAAAATGGTGAAGGAAAAGCTTTCCGCAAATGGAATTACAATTAAACTTTTTGGAGTCGCCGGTTTTTCTGATGAAAATTCAGCTCGTGAACTTTTTCAATTCGTGAAGGATATGGGTATTTCCATATTGGTGATTGAGCCTGAATACGATACGTTCAAAATGGTTGATAAACTTGCCAACGAATATGAAATCAAAGTTGCTATCCACAATCATCCACCTCCGACACGATATTGGCATCCCGGTATCACATATTTTTATATCAAAGATTTAAGTCCGCGAATTGGTATTTGCGGTGATACAGGGCACTGGACAAGGTCAGGAATCGTAGCGACCGAAGCGCTAAAATTATTTGAAGGCAGGGTTTTTGATATTCATTTAAAGGACTTAAGTGAGTTTGGAAATAAAGATGCGTATGATGTGCCTTTTGGAACAGGGAAATCCAATATTAAAAATATCCTTGCCGAACTTTCGCTTCAAAATTATCGCGGTACATTAACTGTTGAACATGAAAGGGAAGAAGATTCAATGGCTCCGGAAATTCCGATTAAAAATGGGTTGGATTACATCAAGAAGATTACCTATTTCGAAGGCTATAAAGAGCTGCTTGGCAACTGGAATGGTATGTTCAACAAACATGGTTGGAATCAATACGGACCCGGATTTTTTGAATTGGATGAAAAGACCGGTGTACTAACATCAAACGGTGGTATGGGTTTAATGTGGTTCAGTACGAAAAAGTATGAAAATTTCGTTTTGGATCTTGATTTTAAATGTCATGCTCCGAATACAAATTCCGGAATTTTTCTACGTATCCCGGAATTTGTTACAAATAATGACTACGTCAACAATTCCTTCGAAATTCAAATCTACGATGCAGAAACACTTTCAAAACACGGAACCGGAGCAATTTACGATGCCGAACCTGCAAAGATGACTGCATCTAAACCGACAGGGGAATGGAATCATTACCGTATTACTTTCCAGGATGATTTGATTAAAGTTGAATTAAACGGCAAACTCATTAATAGCTGGAATGCCGAACCGAGAGGGAAAATAAAATCATTTGCGGATGAAGGTTACATCGGACTGCAAAATCACGATAGCCACGCAAAGGTTAGTTTTAAGAATATTTTTATAAAAGAAATTGATGATTAAAGTTATTGAAAGTAGAGAAAACTGAATAACAGAGGGGCTGTCTCGTTAATCTGAAATTATCAGACTGAATTATTAACAGTATTTATATTCAGATAAAACAAGATTTTAGTTTTCGAATCAATTTTTTCCTTCCGGAAAGATTCGAAGAACCATTATGATACAGCCCCTCTTTTTTATGCCCCGGATACACAAAATATGTTCATTATTCAATAAGCATGGTCAAGACTAATTATGCGAATAGCTGTTTTTATGACCGGTATTGATTACGGAGGTGCTTCAAAAAGTCTTCAATTAATGCTTCGATCTCTTCGAAAATTCACAAATCTCGAGTTTTATATCTTTACCCAATTTACCAAGGCACAGGAAATTACCGCGGAAATTGTCGAGCATTCAAAATTACTAAAAATTGTATCATTTCCGATGCTGATGTGTAATCAGGCTTATCAATCAAAAAAGAAAGAATACGATTCGATTGTAAATGGAAATTATAATTCCCTAACCAGATTAATATCAGATTACAAAATTGATATAATTCATATCAACAGTACAACTTTATGCTATCTGAACAGGCATTTTAAATCCGAATTCCCGAATGTGAAAATTGTTTCACATTTGCGTGAAGTTATTCAATCTCCCGGTAAATATAAGTGTGGTGTTTATCTGACAGAACAAATCAGAAAGTATTCGGATCATATTATATCAATCAGCGAAAATGAGATTTCTTCTTTTGGAAAGATTCGGAATTGCTCTATTATTTATAACCCTCATGATTTTGAAGAGTTAGAATCATTAAATCTACCCGAAAGAAAAACTGAAAATGAAACGTTTCGAATTGGGATGATGGGTGCATTTAATGCTTCCAAAGGACATTTGAATTTTTTAAAAGCGATAACACGCGTTAAAAAGGAAACCGATAAAAAAATTCTAGGGGTAATACTCGGTGTTAGGATAAGAAAGAATCCATTAAAAAAGAATCTTGGATATATTCTGAATCATGGATTTGGTGATGACTATTACACGAAATTGGACAAGTTTATAACTAAAAGTAAAATAAGAGAAAATGTAGAACTGTTGGGGCCCGGTTATTTTATAAATCAATTTTTGAATGAACTTGATATTTATGTCAGACCATCTGATTCCGGAGATCCCTGGGGAAGGGATATTATTGAAGCGATGGCATTAAAGAAACCAATCGTCGCAACCGGAAAGAGTGAAACGTATATCCAAAATGGTAAAACCGGGTATCTTGTCCCCGAGAGAAATTCGAAAAAAATGGCTGTAAAAATTTTAGAACTTATTGAAAACGAAACCGTACGAACAAGATTCGGAGAGGAAGGATTTCTAAAAGTAAAGTCCATGTGTGATGTGAAAAATTACGGTGGAAAGATTTACAAAATTTATTCTGATTTGATGGAATCGAAACCAAACTAAATATCAAACATTAAAGTTAAAATAAAATCTCACGGGGTATCGATTGTTTCTCCATCGAATATTACATTAGCCATTCCATCAATTCATTATAATCGGTTGATACCCGGACGACTAAACCCCTGTTTGAAGCGACAGTTTCATAAAACTTCCCCTCTTCGATAAAATTTGGATTGCAGAGAATTGCTATCCTCGCAAGTCTGAAAGCTTGTTTCGATGCTTCTTCAGCTAAGTTATAAGTTTCACCGACCGAGATGGCATAATCTAATTCTCTTTCGTCGCAGAAGATTCGTGCGCTACCGGATTCTATCGCTTTTTGAAGCACAGCATAGGAGTAATTTAAAACATCTTGTAAACCATCATCTTTGCCGGATGACTTAACCTTTAATAAATTCCCGATAACTTCGAACTCATATTTAATCGACATTCTGATCCACAATAACGATAAAATTACTTTTCATCTGTATAATCTATACGGGATGAAGCGGTAATAATTCTAGATTCTGACTTTTATTACAACTTTAAAAACTTCCTCTTTCTCCTCAATTTTTAACCCGGGTTTGTGCGCGTCGTCCGGAAAAAAAACAACAAACTCACCGCCGTTTAATTGCAGATAATCTCCCTCACCGTCAAAAAATTCAACATCCCTCGCATCATCATATTCATCAGTTTGATCGAGATAATCCTCCAGGACGTAGCCCATATTTTCGGAACCACTCGCCATGTATTGGATGTCAACATATTTCCGGTGTGATTCCCATCTTGCTTCATCATCATTTTTTGTAATATACTTTTGAGGCAGAGCGAAAATATTTTCGCCGTCAATTTCTACTTTCTCTAATGGAAGCGAATTAAAATCACAGTTTTTGAGGTATTCAAAAGCTGTTTCAAATCTTTCGCCCAAGCCATAATAAATTTCCGCGTTTTCAATCGAATCAAATATCATTTTATTTCCAATTTTGTTGAAGTAAAATATAGATAAATAGTAAATCAGAATTCCGCAGAATCCGGCCTCCAGTCTGATAATTTTGGCATGATGATTGATTTATATGAGTAGAGTAATTATTAAATTCCCCTGGACAGGAATATATTAAACTCTGCTTTTTACCTATCTTATTGGGGAAACGAACGATCTGAAATGAATGTGTGCCTTTCATTAGTTTGTTTCCCCTTTTTATTTTTATCAAAATAATAATTATTTATTAGGCTAATAATCATTTTGACAATAAATGGTCTATTTTCAGCCTGTATTGATGATTCTCACTCCTTTAATTCTGTGGCATATTTTATGTTCTTAATTCCTGCTTGGGTTTATTCGGAAATAACTGAACAAGCCGATAATTCATTTGTTTTGTTGCTGATGTGTTGAATTAATATTTATAATCAGGATAATTTTATAAAGCTATGAATTGTATCTTTAGATTGGTGCACAAATTAGCAGCTTTGATATCTTTTGATACAATAAATCAGTGATGAATATTCAAGTATAAATATCAAATAAACTGGAATTCGGAGATACCGAAATGATCAAAAAAATAACTTTGTTATTCGTTTCCATAATTGTATTTCAAGCTTGTTCGGGCTTATTTACCGGAGGAAATGAATTTGTCTCAGTCAGCGGGCATCAATTTGTAAAAGATGGAAAACCTTACTATTTCATGGGAACGAATTTTTGGTATGGGTGCTATCTAGGGTCACCCGGCGAAACAGGTGACAGGGAGAGGTTAATCCGAGAACTGGACTTTCTCTTCGAAAACAATATTACCAATTTGAGAGTTTTGGCTTCGTCGGAAGAATCTTCAATCAAAAACTCGCTGAAACCCGCCATTCAAATTTCACCCGGCAACTACAATGAAGATTTACTTGAAGGATTAGACTTTCTGCTCTCTGAAATGGGTAAACGTGATATGCACGCCATCGTATTTTTGAATAATTATTGGGAATGGTCCGGCGGATTTTCCCAATACGGCGCATGGTTCGGCAGAGATACAGCACTCGATTTGGGTGATCCGAATGTAACTTGGCCTCAGTTTAGTGAACACGCGGCTTCTTTTTATTCAAATAAGGAAGCGACAGAATATTTCAGAGAATATATAAAAATGATTGTC
Source organism: Melioribacteraceae bacterium (assembly GCA_021739765.1). Taxonomy (GTDB): domain Bacteria; phylum Bacteroidota; class Ignavibacteria; order Ignavibacteriales; family Melioribacteraceae; genus JAIPBD01. The sequence goes on along the minus strand of JAIPBD010000025.1, from coordinate 35,954 downwards.
ACCCGTAAAAATAAATTTACCGGTGATTACTATTTTGAGGATCCGACAATTATGGCTTGGCAATTAGCCAACGAACCGAGACCGGGACAGGGTGAGGATGGAATAGCAGTCCTACCTTCTTTTTATGATTGGATTGACAAAACGGCTGAATATATTCACTTACTCGCCCCAAATCAGCTCGTCACAACTGGAAATGAAGGTTCAATGGGAAGTTTGGGTTCTTTCGAGTATTATGAAAAGGCGCATTCGAGCAAGTGGATTGATTATTTGACTTTCCACATGTGGGCGAAAAACTGGAGCTGGTACGATGCGGAAAAACCGGAAGAAACTTTTCCTTCGACAAAAATAAAAGCTACACAATATTTGAAGGATCATATTAAACTTGCAGGAAAAATCGGGAAACCATTGACTCTCGAAGAGTTCGGCTTGGGCCGCGACAACGAACAATTTGCGATAGGTACATCAACAAATTATAGAGACAAATATTATCAGATGGTTTTCGATCTCGTTTTAGATTCGGCTTCCGTTGGCGGACCGATAGCCGGCACAAACTTCTGGACTTGGGGCGGAGAAGGTCGAGCGTTACATGATGACTTTTGGTGGCAAAAAGGGGATCCTTTTACCGGTGATCCTCCGCAAGAGGCGCAGGGTCTAAATTCTGTTTTTAATGTTGATCAAAGCACACTATCGATTATCAAAAAATATGGGCGGGAAATGATAAATCTGAACAAAATGCCGTTGAACAAAGGGCTTAGTAAAAACGAAAAGTTAGCGGTTTATGAATAATCTCGGATTAAAAATATTGTTAGGGGTCGTTTCGTTTCTTTTAATTATATCATGCGAGAAAGAAAAAAAAGAAAGTTTTGCCGGGACTGAATTATACTTCGTACGCCACGCTGAGTCTGTTGCCAACGCCACCGGAATCAGTTCTGAAGAAAATAATCGAAGCTTCTCTGAAAGAGGAAAAAAGCAGATAGACTCACTAAATATTCTGATTGAGAATAAAATATTTGATCTTATAGTTACAAGTCCGAAATGGCGGGCGCAAAATACGATTTTACCTTTTTTGAAAATCTCAAATCAAAAAGCTGAAATCTGGCCGGAGTTTGCCGAGTGTTGTTGGCAAGATGATAGATCGGAAAGTAATATGTCTAAAATCCCGATTGGCGAGGAATTTGAGATCTCCGATCCTGAGTATTTGTCGGCACGGGATGCTGAATCAATTTTTGAATACAGTACATCTGATAGTTATTCGAATGGAATCAATCAAATAAGAAAAGGAGTTGAACTTTTAAGAAATAAATATTTCAATAAAGGAATGAAAATCTTGATTGTTGGTCATTCCTATTCCGGTGCTAATCTTTTAAAAATCTTGCTCAATAAAGATTTGGATTCGGAACTAAAACTGAAAAATGCAAAGCTCAATTTTCTTCGGGAAAAAAATGAAAATGAATTTGAGTTGGTTTATCAGAATAGAGGTTTGAAATAAATGGTAAAAAGTATATTTCTTTTTAGTCTATTTGTTTTATTAATCTCCGGCTGCAAGAAAGAATTTGACCCTCTCACATACCAAAATGAATTAAAATTAGATTTAGTTAATACAAACTCAACAAAACAAACAATTAATCTCTACTATAATTTAGAATCATTGTCCAAAAAATATATTTTATTTGGTCATCATCACACAACGGCTTATGGGGTGTTTTGGCGGGGTGAATCCAACCGCTCTGATGTAAAAGATGTAACCGGATCTTTTCCGGCGGTTTATGGTTGGGATTTTGGGGATGTTACTCAAATGGATATTTCACGAGCGGATTGGATGATCCCGAAAATCGCAGACGCTTTTGATAATAATTCGGTTAATACTTTTGCTTGGCATTATGGTAATCCCGTAACAGGCAAATCATTTTACGATACTACAAAAGCTGTCGCAAATTTGCTTCCCGGAGGAACCCTCCACCAACAATACAAACATGATCTTGACCGGATTGCACGTTTTGCAAAAGGATTGACGGGAAAAAACCACAAATTAATTCCGATAATATTTCGACCTTTTCATGAATTGGACGGCAGTTGGTTTTGGTGGGGCGCTAACTTTTGTACGCCCGACGAGATCAAAGAATTATTTCGATTTACGGTTAATTATCTGCGCGATTTTCGAAAAGTACCTAACATCATATACGCGTTTTCGCCGGATCGGAATTTTGAAAACGAAGAAGAATATCTCGAAAGATATCCGGGTGATGAATTTGTTGATATGATTGGAGTTGATAACTATTGGGATTTTACTCCGAATGGTGATGGGATTGAAGCAGTAATTAAAAAACTTCAAATCCTAACAACTATTGGTAAAAAGAAAAATAAACTTACCGCATTTACTGAAACGGGTTTAGAATCAATACCCGATAAGCAATGGTGGACGGATAAACTCCTAAAAGTTTTATCAGCGGAAGGAGTCGAAGTTGCTTATGTGCTTGTGTGGCGCAACGCAAATCAGAAACACCATTATGCTCCGTATCCCGGCCACCCAAGTGAAGCCGATTTTATGGAATTTCGAAACTCTTCCAAAATACTTTTCGCTGATGATCTTCCCAATTTATATGAAAGTACTTCCAATTTTATCAAGGATTAAAGATGAAAACTCTAACAATTTTTGTGCTTATGGCGATTTTTACCGGATGTGGAATGAACGATAAAAGTGTCGAAAATTTCAAAATTCATGATAACTGGGAATTTCAAAAAGCAAATTCCGGGGATTGGAACCCCACAAATATTCCTTCACAGGTGCATGAGGATTTGATGCGGAATAATAAAATTGACGATCCTTTTTTTGGCTTAAATGAGAAGAAACAACAATGGATCGGTAAAACTGATTGGGAATACAAAACCCGTTTTGATGTTCCTAAAAAAATATTAGATCGTACAAATGTATTGTTGAAATTTGAAGGTCTTGATACATACGCAGACGTCTTTCTAAACGGTGAACTGATTCTTCAAGCGAATAACATGTTTCGAGTATGGGAAATCGATTGTAAGAATTTGCTCAAACCTTCAGATAATGAACTAAAGATTTTGTTTAAAAACATTTTTGATGAAACCATTCCCAAATGGGAAAATGCCGATTATCCTTTAATGGCCTACGCAAACAATGATCAGGCAGATACGATGATTGTAATGTACACGCGAAAAGCACAATTCCATAATGGATGGGATTGGGGTCCGCGTTTAATTACCGCCGGAATATGGAAACCGGTTTATATAAAAGCATGGGATAGTTTCAAAATTGACGATGTGCAGATCATCCAAGAAAATGTAAATGAACAAAGGGCTGAAATAAATTCGATTGTGGAACTGGAAAGTGATTCAAAACAAGAAATTGAACTTTGCCTTTTAATCGACGGGAAAGAAACCAATTGCGGGAAACATTTACTCGAAGAGGGAAAAAATTTCATTAAAGTAAAAACAAGTATCGAGAATCCAAATCTTTGGTGGTCCAATGGATTGGGAGGACAATATCTTTATAATTTCGAATTCAAAGCAAAAAATGCGGATGGATTGGTTGATATTAAAAAGGAAAATATCGGAATTCGTTCTCTTAAAGTTGTTCGTGAAGGAGATCAATTCGGAACAAGTTTTTTTGTTGAATTAAACGGAGTTCCCGTTTTTATGAAAGGAGCCAATTACATTCCACAGGATAATTTTGAGAATCGAGTGTCGAGGGAGGATATTGAATTTATTGTTAAATCCGCTGCCGAAGCTAATATGAATATGCTGAGAGTTTGGGGAGGCGGAATTTATCCCGGTGATGATTTTTACGAACTCTGCGATCAATATGGAATATTGGTTTGGCAAGATTTTATGTTCGCCTGCGCGATGTATCCTTATGATGAAGGATTTTTAGAAAATGTGAAAGCGGAGATTTCGGACAATGTTAAACGAATTCGCAACCATGCTTCAGTAGCTCTGTATTGTGGAAATAATGAGAATTGGATTTCCTGGAAAGGTTGGGGTTGGTCTGAAAAGTATGATGAAGATTTGCATCCGATGATTGAGAACAATTACAAAAAATTATTTGATGCGGCAATTCCGGAAGTGCTAAAAGCTGTTGATGATACAAGGTATTATCACCCGACTAGTCCGACCGGAAGGGATTGGGATGAGAGTAAAAATCATGGCGACGTTCATTATTGGGGAGTTTGGCACGGGAAAGAACCGTTCTCAAAATTCGATGAAAAACTCTCCCGTTTTATGAGTGAGTATGGATTTCAATCTTATCCTGATGAAAACTCCGTTAAAAAATTTACACTCCCTGAAGACCGTTTTTTGACATCCGAAGTTATGTTATCGCATCAGAGATGTATGTCGGACGAAAGGCGGGATAAAGAGTACGGAAACCGACTCATCAAAAATTATATGGATGAAATGTATAAAGCGCCGAAGGATTTTTCATCGTACTTATATGTCAGCCAATTGGTGCAAGCCGAAGGAATAAAATACGCTATTGAAGCGCATCGCAGAAACAAACCTTATACAATGGGGACTCTTTATTGGCAAATAAACGATTGCTGGCCGGTCGCCTCATGGTCGAGTATCGATTATTACGGATCGTGGAAAGCACTTCATTATTTTGCCCGGGATGCTTACAAACAGATTTTAATTAATCCGTTGAAGAAAGAAGAAAAACTTCAGATAAATATTATATCTGATGAAATCGCGAAACGTTCCGCAATTTTGAATATTGATGTGATGGATTTTTCCGGAAATATAATTTCCGCGCTTAATAAAGAAATAAACCTCGAAGCAAATAAGAGTGAAATCTATTTGGATTTAGATGTGAATGAACTATTAAAAGGACACAAAGAATCTGAAGTTCTAGTTTACACGAAGCTAAATTCAAATGATGAACAAATCGCCGATAATATTTTCTATTTCGTTCATCCTAAAACTCTTGAGTTGGAAAAACCGACGATTAATGCTGAGTTAACCAACAATAAAAATGAGATCAGACTCAGATCGAATATCCTCGCGAAAAATGTGTTTTTGCATCTGGAAGATTTCGATGGAATAACCACCGCAAATTATTTCGACTTATTACCCGGCGTGCCGAAATTAATCGAATTTAGATCGGATAAAGAATTGGAGAACATTTTGCAAAGGTTAAAAATCAAATCATTGGTGGATTCGTTTGAATGATCTTGGCCTAAATAACAACCGTTGGTTATCATTATCATAATTTTTTATTAAAAAAATAAACGAATCTTATTTTACACCAATTGTGCAAGCTATTATTAAAGCATTTCTCAGTTGAAAATTTGGCATCATTTATGAAATTATTGATCTCACATTTAGGTTAGCAGAATAATGGTTTATAACTGTGTGGTGTTTTGCCATAACAGAACTAACGGAGATTTTTGATGAGCCAGAACGAAACCACGACAAAAATTAAGTTCAGCGAAAAAGTATCTTACGGCTTTGGGGATTTTGCATCCTCGATGTTTTGGAAATTATTTTCCATGTTTTTGCTTTTTTTCTACACGGATGTCTTCGGAATTTCAGCAGCGGCGGTCGGCACTATGTTTCTCGTGACCAGAATCTGGGATGCGGCAAATGATCCTCTAATGGGAATTATCGGCGATAGAACTAAATCGCGATGGGGAAAATTTAGGCCGTATTTATTGTTCGTCGCGGTTCCTTTTGCGATAGTCGGAATTCTTACTTTTACTACTCCCGATCTTAGCTCAGACGGCAAATTGATTTATGCATACGTAACTTATACTTTAATGATGATGGTTTATACAGCAGTAAATGTTCCCTATTCTTCCTTAATGGGAGTAATGACAAACGATACCGGGGAACGAACCACACTTGCGTCATACAGATTTATCGGCGCATTTTCGGGAGGATTGTTTGTAACGGCAACAGCAAATACGCTTGTTGAATATTTTAGCGCCGGTCGTGATCAAGCTTCCGGTTACCAACTGACGATCGCGGTTTATGCCGTTCTTGCTGCGGTATTTTTCATTTTAACTTTTGCCGGAACTAAAGAAAGATTAAAACCGGCATTAGAAAAATCCGCCTCACTCAAAGAAGATTTAAAAGATATCACTAAAAACGCTCCATGGTTTATAATGCTCGGCGCCGGTATTTCAATCCTTATTTTTAATTCATTGCGCGATGCATCAATTCTATATTATTTCAAATATTACGTTGGAGATCAAACAGTTATGTTTTTTGGCGAAGTGAGCCAGTCCGCACTTGCATCAGCTTATATGAGCATTTGGCTTGCTACGAATATGATCGGAGTTGTTCTGGCGAAACCGGTTTCGGCGAAAATCGGTAAGAAAAACACATTTATGCTTGCCGGTATTGTTTCAGCGATTCTAAGTTTTATCATTTTCTTCATTCCACCAACTCAAATAAGTTTAATATTTTTATCAAATATTTTAATTGGAATTTCCGCAGGAATTGTGCTGCCGTTAGTTTGGTCGATGTATGCTGATATAGCGGATTATTCGGAATGGAAAACGGGACGAAGAGCTACGGGATTAATTTTTTCATCCTCTTCGATGTCACAAAAATTCGGATGGACATTGGGCGGAGCAATAAGCGGATGGTTGCTCGCCGCGTTTGGTTTCGAGGCAAATACCGTTCAAACAGCGGATTCTCTGCTTGGCATTCGACTTATGATCAGTATTATTGCAGGTGTTGGCGCCTTGATTTCGGTTGTATTTATGTATTATTATCCGTTAAGTGAAGATTTTATGGGTAAGATTGAAACTGAACTCGAACTAAAAAGAGCGGAAAATATCGAGCCTGTGTTGGGGAAAGTTTAAAAAGAAAGGGAAGCATGTTACAAGAGAATTTTAATCAAAAAGTAAAAGAATTAATTGAGAAACACGATAGGTTTGTTACCAAAAAAAACGAACCGCTCGATGATTATAACGGAATCTTTAAACGATATAAAAATCCTGTGTTAACCGGAAAACACGCTCCATTCCATTGGCGGTTTGATTTGGATTATTCAACGAATCCGAATCTACAAGAAAGGTTGGGCGTTAACGCTGCATTTAATGCCGGAGCAATGGAGCATAATGGTAATATTTTACTCGTTTCAAGAACCGAAGGGTACGACCGGAAATCATTTTTCGCGATCGCCGAATCGCCAAACGGAATAGACAATTTTAAGTTTTGGGATTATCCTTTAACGATTCCCGAGACTGATGAACCAGATACGAACACTTATGATATGCGATTTGTAAAACATGAGGATGGTTGGATCTACGGTTTGTTTTGCGCCGAGCGGAAAGATAAAAACGCGCCGGCTTCAGATACATCAGCTGCTGACGCACAATGTGGAATTGCTCGAACGAAAGATTTGAAAAATTGGGACCGATTGCCCGATTTAAAAACAAAATCTCCTCAGCAACGGAATGTAGTTTTACACCCTGAATTTATCGATGGGAAATACGCATTTTATACACGTCCGCAAGATGGCTTTATTTCTACCGGAACGGGCGGTGGAACTGGAGGTGGAATTGGCTGGGGATTTTCCGACTCTATGGAAAATCCGGTAATCGAAGATGAAAAGATTATTGACGAACGCGTATACCATACAATTAAGGAAGTTAAAAATGGAATTGGTCCCGCGCCAATTAAAACGCAGAAAGGATGGCTTCAACTCGCTCATGGAGTTAGAGGAACCGCCGCAGGTTTAAGATATGTTTTGTATTTGTTTTTAACTGATCTTAAAGATCCAAGTAAAGTGATTGCGTCGCCCGGTGGTTTTTTTATCGCTCCTTCGGTTGATGAATGGGTCGGCGATGTTCCAAACGTAGCATTTAGCAATGGTTGGGTGGCAAAGGAAAACGGCGAGGTTTTTATTTATTATGCTTCGGCGGATTCAAGAATGTACGTAGCAACTTCCACAATTGATTTACTTCTCGATTACGTTATTAACACTCCTTCTGATGCCTTAAGAAGTTATGCCTCCGTTCAACAGAGAAATGAATTGATTGCAAAAAATTTGAAGTTAATGGATAAATATAAATAAATATTATAAAGTGTGTGCTCTAAGAACTAAGCGGAATCAGTTATTAACTGTTTCCGCTTTTTTCGTTTATTCATACAAATTGATCAACTCAGATTCGAAAATTGTGTAATCGGAATTGTAGAATTGAATAAAATTGTTTGCGCTGGAATGCCCAGGATAAGGCGCAAAATGATGCCCCGTATTATCGTTCCTCCAAACCAAAGCCCACGAAGTTTTTCTGGTTGTTGAATTGGCAGCAAGTGCTTCGAGTAAATAATCTGTCCACCAGTTCGAAATCGGGATGTTCTCTAATCCAATCTCCGTTACAGCAGCGATTTTGCCTCTTTGATCGGCAAGTCTGTTTATCGTTTCCAAAGCGGTTTCAAAATCGGAAATGTTACCGGAGTTGTAAAGTTTGTAATAATCCAAACCGAGAACGTCAACCCATTCGTCACCCGGATATCGCACTAAATAATCGGCTTCGCTGGAAATATCTTGAGGGGAAATACAATAGATTAAATGATGTAAATTCCGCTCATCCCGGAGATATTTAACGGTCATTTCCCACAATTGGTTGAATTCGGAAATTGTTGTTGAACCGGAACCCCACCAGGACCAGCTCTGCGAATGTTCGTGGTAGGGCCTAAAAATAATTGGAATAAATTCTCCGGAAGTTGCTTTCAATGATTCGAGATAATCGGCTATCAGACTCAAAGTATTCATATAACTTTCGTGATGGGTTCCTCCTGGTAAAATATATTTTACCGCTGTGGTATTATCCCATGCAGTCCCTCCGGTTACGGGATTATCGAGATGAACTGAAATTGTATTGATTCCGCCTCTTTCGTAAGCTTGACGAATTAAAATTCTCATATCCGAAAACGGTACTCCGTCAATACTGTTCTGTGTATGAATTTCGCCCATATCCCAACCATAAACCGCCGGGAAATCACCACAAACATCTTTAACATCTGAACGATTCCCGAATCCGTCATTTTTCCAACCGACTCCGTAAGCAGTGGTAAATTGGTGACCAAACATAATGTTGCCGCCTCGCAACAATCGCAAATTATTGAATAATGCGAGCGTTTCTTTAGTTGCAATAGAATCGACCAAAACCGTATTTGTAATAACCGGAGTTTCTTCTTCCGATTCAGTGGGACTATCCGAACAAGACCAAAATATTGCAATCCCAATAATTAGGTTTAAAACTACTTTCCCGATTTTCGATATTCGTTTAAACATTTTACCTCATTCTAATTCTTTAGTGTTGATGCAACATTTCTCCAATGCCGGATGAATTTATCGCTGTTTGTTTTTATCTCGTGGAAACCAATTCCAAAATCGGAATCTTGTATTGTGTTTTTATCACTCAACATAGTTATGCAATTCATTAACGCGCGTGAAGTGTGATAAGTCCCTTTCCAAATTGATCCTTCCGGTTCGGTTTTATAGAACGGTTCTTTTTCGAGACTTCCCCAATACCATCCGCCATTTTCATGCAGCAACCATTTTTTGATGTATTCCCACGACTTATAAAAAATCTCTTCATATTTCTTTTCGGAAGGAAAAATTTGGGACATTAATAAAAATATATTCATGGCTTCAGCTTGAGCCCACCAATTCTTCGTGTCCTTCACAATTGTACACTTGCTCTCACCGGATAAATAATAACCTTCTTCAAAAAATCCCCCGGATTCTTTATCCCATCCAAATTCAAGCGCGTGATCAACCATTTTTTTCGCAACGGAAAGAGTTTTCGTATCAATTTCAATTCCGAGAACATAGGAAGCTTCGAGCATTAAAAAAGCAGTCTCGTAATCATGTCCGAATGATACATGATCCAGCCTGTAGTTTTCTTCTCGAATTTCTTTTGGTGAATTTACAAACGAAACCGGAGTGAAATCCCGCTCAAAAAATAGATGTAAATAACCTTTTTCATTCGTCATTTTGTCCCGGATTAGTTCTAAAATTCCGTTCAATTTTTGTTTTAATTCGGGCGACTTATAAACATGATACAGTTCGGAATATGCTTCCATCAAATGTATTGATGAATTTTGATCTTTATAACCGACTTCAATAGCGTCAGTTGCTTTGGTTTTATATTCGCTCTCTTTATCAAATACGGAATTTTCGCGTGTGAAAAATTGGAAGTATCCTCCAAACTTTGGGTCAAAAGAGTTTTGTTCAATCCAATCGAATGTTTTCTGAGCGAGAGCCAGTACATTTCCATTTTCGTTTATTTCATATAACGCAGCGAGGCCGTAAATCGCAAACGCATTTCCATACATCCGTTTTTCATTCATTAATCCTTCAACTTCCGATAATTCACCATCATGGTTTCTAATTTGAAAGAAACCGCCGAAATCGTGATCCCACATTTTTTCTTCAAGGAATTTAAAACCATGTTCAGCGAAGTCGGCGAAATTTTTTACACCCAGAAATTTAGAGGCTTTCGCGCACGTCCAAATGTGTCTTGCTTGGGTTACAATCATTTTTTCTTGTTCGGATGTGATTTCCCAATTTCTGGAAATGTTGGAAAAGTAACCACCGTATTTATAGTCTAAACACAAGGGATACCAATTACCAAGCAAGTTTATTTTAAGTTCGTTCCGAAGCTCTTCAATCAATTTCGAATTGTCCAATTTCATTTCCTGCTATTCATGAATTACGGTTGTGCAAATAAACATCAAAATTTGTGCTAAAGTTATTTTTAGTTTTTGGGCGCTTAGGATGCAGCGATCCTATTCAACTTTATTCAAATGATACATTTTTATCATATTAATAAAAATCAATATTGAGACAATAGGAATCACTTCGTTTTTTGACTGTAATCACAACATTCTCAATCGAAAAAAATGTAGAACCTGGCATTCCAATTGCTTTAGTAATTCACTCAATAATTAGTTAAATATGACAATTCGAAATAGATTCGAGACAAATTTTTTCCGAAGCTATTCAGGGACCAAGCTACTATTAGTTTTTACTATTTTGTCATTTTTAACGGCATGTAAATCCGAGAATCAATCAGAAGAATTGTTCGAAAAGGAAATGAATATTAACCGCCCACTCTCTGAAATTTATGCATGGTGTATCGTTCCATACGATGTCAAAAAACGTTCGCCAAAAGAACGAATTTTAATGCTCAAAGAACTCGGGATCGCAAAATATGTTTATGATTGGCGCCAAAACGATTTACCCTTGATGGAAGAAGAACTTAAACTTGCCCGTGAAAATGATATCGAAATTAAAGGTGTCTGGATTTGGATTGATAACGATTGGGACAAAGCCGGCAAATTGAATAAACCGAATGAGATCGTTTTTGAAATAATTGAAAAGCTAAATCTCTCAACTCAAATTTGGGTAGGATTCAATCCCAACTTTTATCAAGGTTTAACCGATCAAGAATCTATTGCAAAAGGAGCGGAGATTATATCGTTTCTCTGCGATAAAGCCGATAGATCGAATTCGCAAATTGCACTTTACAATCATGGTGATTGGTTCGGTGAACCGCTCAATCAGTTAAAAATAATCGAGAAATTACCGGATGAAAAAATCGGAATAATCTACAATTTTCATCACGCACATAATCATATCGATAGATTTGAAGAGACAATAGAGAAAGCAATTCCGTTTCTTTGGGCTGTAAGTTTGAACGGCATGAATAAAAACGGGCCGAAAATTCTCCCACTTGGTTCGGGCGAATCTGAAAAACAAATGATCGCGAAATTGTTTGAACTTGGTTACAAAGGCGATTTCGGAATTATCGGACACGTTGAGGAAAGAGACGTTCGGGATGTGCTTGTTGAAAATATTAACGGATATTTTAGAATTATGAATGTTATAAATAAAATTGAAAACGGAGATTAAATGAAATCAGCTTTAAAATTGATTATTGCTATCGCACTGTTAGTATTAATTGCTAAATGCCAACCTGAGAAACACGAATTTAAAAACTTCATCACAACAAACGGTAATAAGTTGATGGATGGCGAAAACGAATTCAGATTTATTTCTTTTAATATTCCGAACTTGAATTTTACCGAGGACGAAATGGCATTTGCCAAACCACACGCTTTTAGGCTGCCCACAAGTTTCGAAATTAAAGATGCGTTAACAAGTATAAAGCAGATCGGAGGACAAGTAGCACGAACATACACGTTCCCCGTCAGGAGAGAAAGTGACACTCTCGGCATTCCGCGCTACGTTTTGGGTCCGGGTCAGTTTGATGAAGAATCCTTCAAAGTAATGGATACGGTTCTCGCGACCGCGAATGAAGTTGGCGTTCGATTAATTGTTTCTCTTCTAAATAATTGGAAGTGGATGGGTGGTGTTCCACAATACGCGGGATTTAGAGGAAAAGACCGGGAAGCTTTTTGGTCTGATCCGGAATTGATCAGTGACTTCAAAAAGACGGTAGAATTTGTTCTGAACAGAACCAATACTGTAAGCGGAATTAAATATAAAGATGATAAATCAATAATGTGTTGGGAAACCGGGAACGAGTTGGTATGTCCGTATTCGTGGACGAAAGAAATAGTTACGTATATAAAATCTATCGATACAAATCATCTGGTTATGGATGGTTATCACGCGATTGATGGAAATGACATTCCCGAAGAATCCATTAATGATGATTTGATAGATATTGTAACGACACACCATTACAAATTAAATCCCGAAGAAATTCTAAAAGATATTAGAACACAGATGAACCGAGTAAATAATAAAAAACCTTATGTGGTGGGTGAATTCGGATTTCTGGGAACTGAAGCCATCGGTAAAATATCCGATTTTCTGATTAATTCTGAAATCAGCGGCGGATTGATTTGGAGCCTCAGATTCCATCGTGAGGAGGGAGGATTTTACTGGCATTCGGAGCCATTAGGTGACGATATTTATAAAGCATTCCATTGGCCCGGATTTCCTTCCGGAATTGATTATAATGAAGAAAAATCAATGCCGCTAATCCGTGAAAAAGCTTTTGAAATTCGTGGATTAAAAACACCTTTGGCAGTTGTACCCGAAGCTCCGCTATTATTGCCGATCAAAACCGTTTCGGAAATCTCCTGGCAAGGCTCAACAGGTGCGGCTTTTTATGATGTTGAAAGAAAAGAGAAAGGCGGTGATTGGGAAATTGCTGCTTTTAATATTACAGATGCGTCACAAACCTATACCGCGTTATTTAATGATACAAAAGTAGAAGTTGGAAAAGATTATTCTTACAGAGTAATCGCAAAAAATGAAAGCGGTGAATCCGATCCTTCAAATGAAGTTGGTCCGGTTACGGTTAATTCTATTAAGTTTATTGATGACATGGAAAATTTGACCTCTCTCTATTTTGCTTCCGGTGATATTAAAATCAAATCCGATCACGATAGAGAATTCAAAGAAATTCTTCACAGATTAGAAGTGCAACCAAACTCGTTTATCATTTATTACGTACCTGGTAAAATTACAAATGTTACCTGCAATGCTTTTTCGCTGGAAGATGCCGGAGTTTTAGATTTTTCATTTTCGGCAAATGGTTCGGATTTTATAAACTTGAGTGCCGAAAGAAAGGCATTTTATATCGGCAAAGGGGATTATAATTACTGGATTCCATCACAGCATCTCCTAAAACCTTTCGAGGATTACAGCTATCTGAAAATTGATGTAAAAGAGCTTTCACAAATCGGAAGAATTGAAATTGATTACGTACCAACTAATTGATGGAACGATTATGAAAAAAATCCCAAAAGCGCTTTCTCTTGTTATAGCCGCATTTTTAATAAATGCTTGTTCCTCAAGTCAATTTTCTAATTTTATCGTTGCGGATAAAGACAAACTTATGGATGGTGAAAACGAGTTTCGATTTATATCGTTTAATATTCCGAATCTTCATTATATCGAAGATTATTTCCCTTTTGATGAGACAAATCCATGGCGGTTACCCGATGAGTTTGAAATTAGAGATGCGCTAACGGCAATTAAACAGATGGGCGGCGAAGTCGCGCGAACTTATGTGATTACAGTAAAAAGAAATAACGATCCTTCCGGAGTTGTTAAACATGTTGAAGCCCCCGGCAAATTTAATGAAGAAGCCTTTCGAGCTCTCGATAAAGTACTGGAAATAGCGAATGAAGTTGGAATTCGATTAATAATTCCATTTGTGGATAATTGGTGGTGGATGGGCGGAAGAGGAGAATATGCAGCGTTTCGAGGAAAGGATAAAGATGATTTTTGGACAGACCGTCAATTAATTTCGGACTTCAAACAAACTATTCATTACATCGTAAATCGTGAAAATTTTTATACGGGAATCAAATACAAAGATGATTTTTCAATTCTCGGATGGGAAACGGGAAATGAATTGGCAGCTCCATTCGAATGGCAATCTGAAATTGCCGGCTATATTAAAGAGGTTGATCCTAATCATCTCTCCATAATCAATCCACACTCGGGTTTATTGGATGAAATTGCTGTCGCGGATACAAACATCGATGTTTTATCGACACATTATTATTCACCCGCAAATCGTGCGATTCCCAACATAATTCAAAACCGGGATTTGACGAAAGGGAAAAAACCATTTTTCGTTGGGGAATTTGGATTTATTCCATCCCAACAGTTTGAAGAAATCCTTGATTCGGTAATTTCAAATGATGTTTCAGGAGCACTGCTTTGGAGTCTCAGATTCCGGAACCGGGATGGCGGTTTTTATAAACATTACGAACAAAAAGGATTTGCGGCTTATAATTGGCCGGGCTGGGAATTTAATGAACCTTATTCGGAAAAAGATGTACTTGAACTTGTAAAGAATAAAGCACATGAGATTAAAGGGATCAATCCCGAACCAATCCCCGTTCCCGAGGAACCGATTCTTTTGGAAACTGTTAACGTATTCAAAATTTCATGGCAGGGATCTGTCGGCGCCAGAAATTATAAATTCGAACGAATGGAAAACTCGGTCGGGAAATGGGAATACATATCAACGATCGATGAATCTCGAATTTATTATCGTCCTTTGTTTTGCGATGAAACAGCTCAAATCGGGAAAAAATATTCTTACCGATTAAAGGCAATAAATGAAAGCGGCGAATCGGATTATTCGAACGAAATTGGTCCGGTGGAAGTACAAAATCTGATGCTGATTGACGAATTGTTTGATGATTCAAAAATTTATTATTCAGAAGGAGAGTTAAAATTTCTTTCTATGGAAGATGTGCGAAAAGCAAAGGAGGATAGAAGTCGGTTAACGGGTGCTGATGACACATTTATAATTTATGAAACTTCCGGCCCTGTCGAAAATATTATGATTGATGTATTTCATACGAGTGACAAAAGTGGAATCGAAATTGAAATTGCCGGTGAAGATATGATCTTTAGTAAAATTGATCCTCAAAAAGAAGAGTTCCCTTTCGGCGAGAATGATTATGGCTATTTCCTTCCGGTAAGATATAGCTCGGATGTGGGAATCGAAAATGCGGTATATGTTAAGATTACCTTTTCCGGTGAATCTCAACTTTCTCGAGTTGAATTAATACATTCAAAGATGAACAAAATGTTATGAAAAAGAATACAATTGTTTTTCCGATTCTACTTTTTGCGTTACTTTTATCTCCGTTAGTTTATTCTCAAAACCGGAATTTCCCACAAAAAATAGAAGCCGAAGCTGCCGGATTGGATAGCGTATTAGTCTTGAACCAAGCCGAAGCATCCGGCAATTATTTCGTTCGAATTGAAAATAAAGGTGAAATTAATTGGGAATTTTATTTAGAAAAAGCCGGCTGGTTCGAGATTAGCTTTCGTTATCGCGCGTTTGGTGGAGAAAAAGAAGAATTCCTAATCAAAAATGGTGTTAAAATTCCAATCGGATTCGCGATGGCGGAATCATGGAGATTGTTCAAAAAGAAGGTTTCACTCAAGAAAGGATTAAATAAAATCTCGATTTTGCCAAGTTGGGGTAATATCGATCTTGATTATTTGTCAATATCTGAAACGATTGTAGAACCATCCGCAAATCCGGAAAAAAACTACTTTTATAAAAATTCACCACAAAGTCTCTCAATCAAAATTGACCTTTACGGACATAGAATTGAAAGTATTAAATCTGACGGCAACTTGTTAAACTACTCGATTACAAAATATCCATTTAATGAAGACTCTTATAAACTTAAATTTTCGACAGAGCAACTGAGCTTGCTTCCATTAGGGGAAAATAATATAAAAATCGCGTTTAAAAATGGGACGGTATTAAACTTTAAACTAATGGTTGAAAGTTATCCCTTAAAACACGATTTTATCATTCTAGCTCCTTATGTTGAACACGGAACAGCAGTTTTATTTTCATTGCCGAACGGAGAATATATGCTTGTTGATTGTGGTAAATCTTGGGTGCGTGACGAAATACTTATTCCTTTCTTGCAAAAATATCAAATCGAAAAAATCGACCACTTCTTTATTTCACATTATCACGATGATCATGATGGAGGAGACGACGGATTGAAAATCAAAGAAATGTTCAATGTATCCAACTTTTACGATTATAAATCTTTTGACGCCGGGGATAAATTCGAAATAGGGAATGTGAATTTTACAATTCTGAATTCTTTCGTTGAAGGCAGGGATGAAAACTCAAATTCTTTATCATTTAAAATGGATTACAAGGGGTTTGAATATATACACGGTGGTGATACGTATGCGCATAACCAAGTGGACATTTTGCATCAATTCCCTCAAGAAATCGGCTGTGATGTTTTTTATGCCAACCATCATTTCCACGGCTCAGTTTCCTCCGAATATTTGAGAACAATCAAACCCGAAGCTGTAATTATTCAAGCGCAAGAAGCTATTTACGCTCGAAGTGCTTATATGGTTAATTATTTAACAGAAACCGTTCAATTTCTATCCAAGACAGCAAAATTCCAAATCCATAATCTTCCAAATCTTGAGGTTGGAACAGTTGTAATCAGAGCTAATGGTTCAGAAAATTGGTGGTTCGAAACGTATCAAAATTCTTCCGATCTGATTCCCGGAATTCCGGCAGGCGGCATCAAATAAATTCATAGTTTGTAATTATCTTAATAATAATTTTTATTAAAATAATAAGAGCACAATTGAAGAATGCGTTGAAAAAGCAATATAATGACAAAAATTAGCTGTTTTTGATGAATAACCCTTTGGCATTATTTATGAGTTATAAATATCACTGTTTGTAAAAGCATGTAATGTAAAGTCACATAATTATTTTCCATAAAAATACTTTGGAGGCACAAATGAAAAGATCCTTACTTGCTTTAGTAGGATTATTACTTATTTCCTCTTTTATCAATGCTCAAGTCGTAAAAGATTTTGAGGTTGATGTGAGTGGTTTTTCTGACGGCGATTGGGGCGTTTTTATAACCGGTGTTGAACAAGTCGCCGATCCTTCCAGCGAAAGTTCAGGTGTACTTGCTGTACATTTGGATGCAACTCAAACCGGCGGCGATCCGAAAGATCCTGCAGTTTCCTACGGCGGATTCGAATTTGAAAACGTACCGACCGCAATGGTTTATTATCTTTGGCTTCCGGCGGATATCCCGGACTTAGTAGACATTAAACCTTTCGCTCAAGATGATACTTGGGATTGGCATGATGTTAAGTATACAGCCGGAGATATGCCTAAAGAAACATGGTTCCCGGTTTATGTGAATCTTGAAGCTTGGACTCGAAGCGGTTCAGTTTACGGCAATAAAATTAACGGATACGGAATTGAATTTGCCGGTTGGAATTTAGCCGGTGATGATACAACTTGGAGTGGTACTGTTTATATCGATAACTTAACCATTTTGGGTGTTGAACCAGAAATATATAATGATTTTGAAGATCAAACAGCCGGTGTCGGTTCATTGGTCGGCGGTGGCTGGGGTGGAGCAATCTCAGGAATAAATTGGGCAGCTGATCCTTCCTCGAATTCTACCGGTGTTGTTGAAATACCTTTTGACGGAAACGCGGGTGGAAATGACCCGATTTATTTTGATAATGTCACCGAAGCTTCTATGTATCCTGCTATTGTTTATGATCTTTGGGTACCGGCAGATGCACCGGATTCGTTACTATTAAAAATATTCTCACAAGATGATCCTAACTGGACATGGCAGAATGATGCCATATATTTGGTTGATTTACCAAAAGAAAGCTGGGTCCCGATTATTTACAGTTTTGAACAAAAAACTGCACTTGGCGGAAATTTCAGTGTGAAGGCCAGTCGTATCGGAATCGAATTTGACCGAAGACTCATGACTTCCGCAGATACAACTTGGTCAGGAACCTTCTACCTCGATAACATTCGTTTTATCGGAACAGAAACAGGCGACAAATGGAATGTAATTGATTTTGAAGCAGCAGCTGCAGGAGTAGACGGTTTTACATCAGCCGGTTGGGCGCCTGCAACAACTTCAATGCAAAGAATTGCCGATCCTTCATCTCAATCCGAAGGAGTTCTTGAAGTTGCACTTGATTTTACATCTTCTGACGCGATTGCATCTCCAAAATCGTACGTAAGTAGAAATGGTATAATTCTCTATTCTGAAATGCTTCAAAAAGCGGCTAATAAATTAACTTTGGATGTTTGGCTCCCCGACGGATTTCCCGAAAATTATCAACTCGGAGTTGTTGTAGGCGGCGGTGCAGATATTTCAAATACTGGATGGTTGGAAATTATTCAGCCGTTTATGGGCACGGATAGTACCGACGGATTTAAAACAAACCAATGGAACACGATGGAAATCAACATCGATACATTGGCGGCCAACAGTCAAGTTGATCCGACTCAAACAGCGAATATCGGTATTCAACTCTTTATTGAAGGCGAAGCATCTTTTGTTGGTTCAATTTATTATGACAACCTTACCGTTCATGGAATTCCTGAACCGGAAGGTACTTTATCCTCTCCTGAATTGATCGCTTCGATTGTAGATTCCGTTGTTGTTGATAACGGAAATACTGTTGAGACGGTCCGATTTGATTGGGTCGATAATACGCTCGGAACAGAGACTTACAATATTTATATGAGTTATGATCCGATTACCGATTTGGATGCTGACGGTGTTTATCTGATTCATCCCGGAATTCCTCATGGATTAGAAAAATACGCGCACAGACCTTATTCAAACGATGGTGGAGAGTATGACATTTACTACGCTATTACTTCAGCGAATGCCGGGGACGAAACCGGATTAACCGGAAATAATACTGTGAAAATAACAGGTGTAAAAACTACTCCTACATTTAAAATTAAATACGTTTCTGACTTTTCAAGTACATTTAGTCTTGACGGATTGGATAATGAATTTGAAGATTACAAGACATATCAAATTGAACCCGAAACCGCCGGTGGCGTTGAGGCTGATGCTTGGTCAACTGCATCTTCAGATCTTTACTTCAAAACAACTATGGTAATCGATGATGACTACCTGTACATCTCAGCGGATGTAACTGATGACGATCCCCGTGGAGTTGATGAGGTATTTCAAGCATGGCAAGGTGACGCGCTTGAGTTCTATATGGGCTTCTATGACTTAAAAACAACTAAAAAATGGCATCCGATTAATTCGGGACAAGCTGCCGGAGACTGGAGAATCGGTTTTATGTCTACCGGTGAAGTCGCACTTAGCGGCGGAAGCGCAACAACTGTTTCAGGTATCGAAGCAACTGTATTCCAAAAATTCTCAGCTGATGGTTATATCATCGAAGCGAAAATTGCTCTCGATTCATTATCTCCTGAAGGTACTGACTTTGTAGTTTCAAACGGATTATTAATGCCGTTAAGAATCGACAACAATGATCAAGATCCTAACCTTAATGCGGATGAAGAAAGAACTTTGATTCTACAAGTTGGTGGAACTGCTTCAGCTTCCGATATTAATATGGATCAAGATTGGTTACGTCCACACGCATGGGGTGTTGCCGAAATTATTGACGCTCCTACAGATGTGGCAGAAAATGATAATGGATTACCGAAAGAATTCAAACTTTACGATAACTACCCGAATCCTTTTAATCCGACTACAACCATTAAATTCGATGTTCCAAAACAAGCACAAGTCAGTATCAGAGTATTCGATATTCTCGGATCGGAAGTTGCTACACTTGTAAATAAAGAATTCTCAGCCGGTAAATTTGAAACACAATTTAACGCGAGCACTTTAGCTTCGGGAACCTACATTGTAAGAATCATCGCAGGTGATTTTGTTCAGACTAAAAAAATGATGCTTCTCAAGTAATCAATTAAAATGGGGGAGTTCTTTTACTCCCCCGTTTCTTAAGTTTAATGTATCTCTTTGTTCAAATTAGTTCGTGTTCTATCAATCTAAAAGAAGATATTAACATACAAGTATATTTTTGATGATGTTAACTTTAAGAGAAAAAGAGTTTACATAAGGATTAAAATAGAGATGAATGCAAAAATGATTAAAACTTTCTTTTCAATTTTAATGATGATTTCGATTTTGTGCTTCGAATCTTCATTCGCCGGGACAACCGGTAAAATCGCCGGAAAGGTTACCGATGCGGAAACCGGTGAACCATTATTCGGAGTGAATGTAATAATTGAAGGTACTTCTTACGGAGCCGCAACTGATATTGAAGGCGAGTATTACATAATTAATATTCCACCCGGAATGTACACCGTAAAAGCCAGCATGATCGGTTTTACACCGCAAAGAGCCGAAAATATTCGCGTTCAAACTGATTTAACTACGGAAGTAAATTTTAATCTGGGTACAGACGCTATTGAATTGGGTGAAACCGTACTTGTAACCGCACGGAATGAGATTCAAAAAGATTTAACTTCTTCCGAAAGAAGTATTCAATCTGAGAAAATTGATGAGTTGCCGGTTAAGGACATCACCAATATTTTAAGTATGCAAGCAGGTGTTACAAAAGACGCGAGCGGTAATCTGCATATTCGCGGCGGAAGAACAACCGAGATCAGTTATATGATTGACGGCGTACAAGTTATGAATCCCGTAAACCGAAGCGCCGGAATTAATATCGACGATCAAGCAATTTCGGAATTGAAAGCAATTACCGGAACTTTTAACGCCGAATACGGACAAGCATTATCCGGAGTTGTAAATATTGTCACAAAACAAGGTTCGGATAAATTTGCCGTTAACGTAACTGCGTACGGAGGAGATCATGTAAGTTTTGATACTGATTTGTATTCTTATATGGATAATCGAGAATGGGCGGTGGCGGCAGCAAAAAGACTCGCTACAAACAGCGGATTGATAGATTACGATTTTTCGCAACATGGAATCTCATCATTCCAGGAACTTAACAGCGCATTGGAAACAGGTGACAAACCCTGGTTGAAGAAAAAATCATATTTAGATTCATACAATCCTTTTAACAATACAGATTTACAAGTAAACATATCGGGTCCGATACCATTTACAAATAACTCTTTATCATACTTTATCGCCGGAAGAATGCAAAACACGCAAAGTTATCAAAAAGGAAGAGAATACTTTGAGCCGTGGGGAATATGGAGACCGATAGAAGCTGATCCCGGTTTAGAATTTGAAACAGCAAGCGGCAATGAATTTTCATTGAGTGAATATGAAGGCTACTCAACTCAATCGAAATTATTTTTTAATTCCGGCCCGATTAGTTTGAGTTACGGAATTTATTACAATAAAGATTACAGTTACAGCGCGCGCGGAAAATATTTATTGGATGGAGGAAGACACTTTTATACCGATAGAATTACTCAGATTTTTACGGCAACTTATGTTTTTAGCAACAGTACATTTTTAGATTTTAGAGGAAGTTATTACACCAACGACCATGAAAATTATGCTTACGAAAATCCCAGAGATTACCGTTATGTGCCGACAAACGCGGGTGATTTTCAGCAATATATGTTCGATCCGGAACGTGATGACAATTGGGAAGTGAAAAATAATCCAAACGATTATGCCTATTGGGGAAATGACGTTCAGCGTACAAACAACAATTCATCATATATCTCTTTGCAAGCAGATTTAACAAGTCAAATTGATAAAAGAAATATGATGAAGATGGGTGTTTCTGTCAGAATGCATGATTTGGAACAAGATTATTACCAGCTTCAGTTTTCGGAAGTCGATTATTCGACTGTAATTCCGGGAAGGTCATCCGCATATCACAGTTACTACGCGGCAAAACCATTCGAGTTTGCGGCGTATATTCAAGATAAACTTGAATTCGAAGAACTAATTATTAACCTCGGATTAAGATTCGATTATTTTGATTCCGACGGCAACTTGTTGGCTGATCCGAGAGATCCACAGATTTATCAACCGTTTAAGTTAGATCATATCTATAAAAATTATGATCCGGCTTTATCTGAAGATCAATTAATTGAATATACGGTTGCTGAAAGAGAGAAATTTTGGTGGAAAAAAACTGATCCGAAAATGCAGCTTAGCCCTCGTTTTGGGATATCTTTTCCGATTACCGCTGAAGGGGTGATTCATTTTTCATACGGGCATTTTTTCCAGAATCCCGAGTTCCGATATTTATACGCGAATCCTAACTTTTGGATAACCGGAGCGGGATCGCAAAACTTAGTCGGTAATTCTGATTTAGGTGCGGAAAGAACTGTAATGTACGAGATCGGTTTACAGCAGCAATTGATGAATAATTTATTTTTACATGTAACAGGTTTCTATCGTGATATTAGAGATTGGGTTGGAACAGGGTTTCCGGTCGATACATACCGAGGCGTGACATATTATTCTTATGTAAACAAAGATCATGCTACTGCAAAAGGTATTACGATTTCCGCTTCTATCGATTTGAAACCGCTTACAATTGATTTTGATTACACCTTCCAACAAGCACAAGGTACATCTTCCAACGCAACCGACGCGTATAATGATTTAAGCGCAGGAAGATCGCCAAGGGTTCAACTTATAAATTTAGATTGGGACCAACCACACGCCGCAAATATGATTGTTAATTATTCCCAGGATGGATGGGTCGCGACTCTTACCGGAAACTTAAACTCCGGATTCCCGTACACGCCCGAATTTTCAAGAGGAGAAGCTGTCGGTTCTAATGCTCTGATCGGATTAAGAGAAAATAGTGAGCGGCGCCCGCTAACAATGAACTTTGACTTCCGCGTTTCGAAATCATTCAGATTCGGCGACCTTGGAATTCTCGGAATTTTAAGCGTCAACAATCTGTTTGATACACGAAACGCAAACTTTGTTTATGCCGATACCGGCGAGCCGGATTTTACATTGGAAGATTATTTAAGCACCTCACGATTTGTCGAAATTACGAATACAAAAGAATATTTTGCTAACCCGGGAATGTTTAGTGCACCGAGATATATTCAAATCGGTTTCAGACTAAGTTATAAATAATGCATAGAGGAAGGCAATGAAAGATTTGAATAATAAAGAATTGAAGAAAAACTACGAAATGAGGCATTTTTTGAAAAAGCTTTTAATTATACCTTTGCTTAGTCTTTTACTCTTTGCCGACATAAACTCACAATCGATCGGAAGAGTAGGAACAACCGCGGCACCGTTTTTGAAAATCGGAGTTGGTGGAAGGGCTTTAGGAATGGGCGAAGCTTACACAACTTTGGCCGAAGATGTAACCGGATTATTTTGGAATCCGGCGGGAATTGCCAACATCGATAAAATGCAAGTGCTATTTAATCATTTTGATTATATCGCTGACATCGATTACGAATTTGGTGGAATTGCTTTACCGCTTCAAGGTGTCGGAACTATCGGGGTTTTCTTCTCTTATTTGGGAATGCCGGATATTGAAAGGACAACTATTAACTCTCCTAACGGAAATGGAGAAAGGGTAGGCGCCAATTCATTTGTAGCCGGCGTGAGTTACGCCCGGGCTCTTACGGATCGATTCTCGATTGGCGGCTCTATGAAATACATTCAAGAAACGATCTGGCATTCATCGGCTGTTGGATTTGGATTTGATATCGGACTCCATTACCGGACGTTTTTTAAAAACGTAAAAATTGGGATGTCTATCAGCAACTTTGGTTCATCAATGAAAATGGAAGGGCGTGATGTTTTGGTCCAACATGATATCAACGATATTTTTGCCGGAAATAATGAAAATATAAATGCTGATTTGGAAACTGAAGAATATCCGCTGCCAATTCTATTTAGAGTTGGAATTTCTTCCAACATAACTAAAGACTTTCTTGAATTGGAAAACTACGATTGGATAATATCTGTTGACGCGATTCATCCGAATGATAATAAAGAATATATGAACATGGGAACGGAAATTAACTTCTACGATATGGTCTCGTTAAGAGCAGGATTCAGACAAGCATTTTTGGATAATGCGGAAGGCAATCTCGCTCTTGGATTTGGAATCCATACCGAAGTAATGGGATTCGATTTTAAATTGGATTACGCGAATATCGATTACGGTCGATTAGATCATCAAAATAAATTTTCACTCATCTTTTCGTTCTAAAAGTTTTAGGAGTCTGTTAAATGGACAGGAAGTTTTTAAACATACTAATTGCAATTTTGATTTTGACTGGCGCTCAGTTCACGAACGCACAGGATACGCATGGAGATGTGATTTATAGAGCGAAGAATATACATGCCGGAAATTTGATCAGAGTCACTTTTCATAATAATGCAAGAATGGGATCGGTAAGCGGTGATCAAAGCGCAACTTACAACGGAGAGTGGCCGATTGGTACAGGTTTTTCTCAATTAGGAAATTCATCTCCTTATGTAATGACTGAACTTCGTGTATTTTCAGAAGTTGATCCCCTAACTGGAGATTCATTATATGAATTTATTACTCCGGTTGTCTTCTGTGAAGGTTGGGACCCAAATATTTTCTCAAATGATTCTCTAGGTCGTTTTCAAGGTTTTGAGCCATTACCGGGTTATCTAAATCTGTCGCAAAAAGAAAAAGATCCGGGTAAAGCGGTCGCGATGAGTCATCAGGCATTTACCTGGCCTGCAAGTTGGCCGGATAAAGTAGATGATCCGAACGATCCGGGTTGGGCCGGTTCATGGAACGGATATTTCGGAAAAGATCAATTAAACGCCGATGAAGAAAGTTATTTTGTATTGGATGATTACCAGTTTGATAAAAGAGTGAACGGATTTAAGTTGCCCCAGGCGTTCGAAGACGATCCGAACCGCACAGGATTAGGCTTAAGACTCGGAGTCAGAGGCTTGCAATGGTCAAATCCGGATGCTGAAGATTGCATCTTTTGGTTGTATGAAATCAAAAATTACGGCGACCTTTATTTGGATCACACTTTGTTTGGAACAAATGTCGGTGCTTCCAGCGGTTCTTTGCTGAACGCCAGCGGTGGAAACGAATGGGCGGATGACGCGGCAAAGTTTTATAGAGAAATATCTTTAGCGGTAAACTACGACGTTGATAATACCGGAGTAAGAGGCTATACGCCGGTCCCCTGGTTGGGATTTGCTTTTTTGGAATCCCCCGGTAATGCGACAGATGGAATAGATAATGACGGAGATGGATTTAATACTGAAGTATTAGGAGGCGGTACAGGCAAAATAATCGACGAACAATCCGATTTTTATAAATTTTATGATGTTGGTGATGATATTGTTCTTATCGATTATAACAGTGAACGATTCGATCGTACACTTTCTACAATGCCGTCAGGAGGAATTGATCTTGAAGTCGGTGGTCGGGCTTATTCAATGCGTCCAAACTCGCCTTTGGAAGAATTACCCAGAAATGGTGTTGACGATAACTTGAACGGATTGATTGATGAAAGCGACGGTGCTTTTACTCAAGATTCTTTGGAGTATTTTCTCTATTTGAGATCAGAATTTAATGATCAAGATTATTTGGCTGTTAATTATTTGACTGGAGATGGCGCTGATAATCCGCTTATTGATGAAAGAAGAGATGACCAAATCGATAACGATGGTGATTGGGATTCTCAATTTGATGATGTTGGATTGGACGGGAAACCGGGAACCGGAGATCAAGGTGAAGGTGACGGAGTTCCTACTCCCGGATATGGAGATTTACCGGGCGAACCAAGTATCGACCAGGTTGATGTTGATGAATCAGATCAAATTGGTTTAACCAGTTTTAAGTTTTACCGGTATAGTACACTTACATACAGTAATGATGATCAAATGTGGGATTTTTCACGTCCCGGATATTTCGATAATTCGACGGTTGAAGTTGCCGATCATGATTATGTTTTCTCCTCAGGATATTTCCCGTTACGACCCGATCAAGAAGAATTCTTCTCAATTGCTTTGATTTACGGTTGGAACGAAGTTGATATTTTAAGAAACAAAGAAGTTGTTCAGAGAATTTATAATTCGAATTATAACTTTGCGATTGCACCCAATAAACCCCAAGTAAAAGTTGTGGCCGGTGATGGTCAAGTAACAATTTATTGGGATGATGAAGCTGAATTCAGTTACGATAGATTTCTACGCAAATATGATTTTGAGGGGTATAAAATTTACAGATCAACTCATCATACTTTTGCTGATGCGGGTTCGATAACCGATGGATTAGGATTTGATAGATTTAAAGTGCCATTGGCAATTTATGATAAAGTTGATAGTGTGTTCGGATATTTCCCTGAGGATTTTGGAACCGGTGTTTTGTTTAATCTCGGCAACGAAACCGGACTTGTTCATTCTTATGTTGATAATGATGTAACGAACGGTATCAAATACTATTACGCCGTAACCGCTTACGATCAAGGTGATCTTGAGAAAAATATCGGACCTTCGGAATCGACAATTTTTGTGAATGTTGATCAATCCGGTAATATTGAATTTTCCGAAAATGTTGTAATCGCGATTCCGCAAGCTCCTTCGCTTGGATATAAAGGAGTGAGTTTCGACGTCGAACCGACTCTAGTTGGTGAAGGCAAAACAACCGGGCAAGTTGGAATAAATATCATAAATCCTGATATTCTTAATGACGGGGACGAGTTTGAAATACAATTTATCGATCAGTCGGTTGATAAAAGAGACAACGATCTGGACAGCTTGATTGACGCTAAAGATAGCGACGAATTGCTTCCGATCGTAACAACCGGAATGATTCTCAGAAATCTTACCCAAGGTATTGAGTATGATTCACTTTGGTTACAAGAATATGTGCAGGAAGATAGTTCGTACAAGATGATTCAAAATCTTTACGATGATAACGATGGTGATCCGCACACATTTTCAACTTTGATTGATGGCTTTGAATTCTTCGTTTATAATCCTCCGGCTGGAGTATATAACGATCCGACTAACGGAATTTATAGCGGAATTGAAAGCAGTATTGATTATACAAATAATTATAATCTCAGGTTCGGCAAATTCCAATTGGGTGGATTTAGAGATGGAACACCCTATCCGCGACAATTCAAAATTGTTTTTCACAATGAAATTGTTGACACTTCCGCAAAAATTGGCGTTGCTTTAAATAATGGAAATCTGATCGCTCTTCCACCGCGTGAGAGCAACTTTAAGATTTATGATGCACAAACAGGATTGGAAGTAGATTATGGTTTCTCCGATGTATCCGTTGATAGAAATTTAACACCAACCGGATTTTTCTCGGCTAAGGATAGAATCTTCTTCTATGAAACTTTACCGGACAGTTCAACGATAATTACATTCAGTCTGGTAAATAATGATGTTCAAGACACAGTATTTTTCAATCAAAATGATAGAATAATGGGAGAGGGAGATACATTAAAATTATATCCCGATATGCCGTTTAACTCTTCCACAAGATTCAGATTTAAGATAAACGGTCAGGAGATTTTACCCGAAGATGCGAAACAAAACTTGAACCGTATTAGAGTAGTTCCGAATCCTTATGTTGTTACAGCTTTATGGGAACCTCAAAATCCTTACACTTCGGGCAGAGGACCGAGACAGATTCAGTTTATAAATCTGCCGCAAAAGTGTACGATCAGAATTTATGCCGTTGATGGGACATTAGTTCAAACATTAGAACATGATTCAATAATGCGTGACGGTTCCGAACCTTGGGACATGATGACA
Source organism: Melioribacteraceae bacterium (assembly GCA_021739765.1). Taxonomy (GTDB): domain Bacteria; phylum Bacteroidota; class Ignavibacteria; order Ignavibacteriales; family Melioribacteraceae; genus JAIPBD01. The sequence continues at coordinate 7,892 of JAIPBD010000025.1, read as the reverse complement.
ATGGATAATATGGATATTGCCTACGGGATTTATATTTATCACATTGATGCTCCCGGTGTTGGTGAACATGTCGGAAGATTTCTTGTAATTAAATAGAAGAAATATGAAAACTTAACTTTTAGGAATTGCACTTGCGTATAGAAGTGCAGTTCCTATTTTTTTATTCTAAAATGAAAATAAATATTATTAAAATATTTTGTGTGATAGTATTTCTCCTTATAACCGCGTGTTCGGAGGATGAGAATGTTATTGCTGAATTCGGTGATGAGAAAATTACATTGGATGAGTTTAAGATCGCATATCTCGATGTTATCAAAAAACCGGATGTATATGATTCAAAGAAACTGAGAGAAGAATTTTTAGATGAGTTAATTAATACACGAATTTTAGCGAATGAAGCGAACAGACAAAAATTTCAAATAGGTGAAAAACTTCAATTGAGGATTGATGCTTATATAAACAAAACGCTTAGAACCGCTCATTTCGATTCGATTATTCGACCAAAATTTAGCATTGAAGAAAGTAATATTGAGGAAGCTTATCTCTACACACAGGAAGAGAGAAATATAAGTCACTTATTTTTTACATCCTCTAAACAAGCAGATGAATTTCATTCCAGACTAAAACAAGGGGAGTCCTTTTCAAACCTTGCGCAGGAAATATTTGGCGAGAGCGAATTAGGCAAAAGCGGCGGTGAATTGGGATGGGTAAAATGGGATCAGTTTGAATACGATCTGGCAATGACAGCCTTTCGCGAGCCGTTGGATACTTTCTCAATTCCGGTAAAGTCACAGTTCGGATATCATATAATTAAAGTAAATGATTTTAAGAAAAATCCGCTTATTACACGTCAGCAATACGAAGACCGGAAAAACAAAGCCAAATATATGCTTGAGTTTAAACTCGGTGAAAAATACGCTTTCGATTATGTCGAAAAGATGCTGAAAAATGCTGAGGTGAAAATTATTCCCGAAGTGATCATGTTTGTGGAAGAAAGAATCGAAAAAAACTTAACGCGCGAACCGAATAAGTTTGATGAGATGTCGGAGATTCAACTTAATGAAAATGAGATCGCGCGTTTAGAAGAATCGATCTGGGATCGAAGAAATGATGTTATCTCGATAATAAACGGACGGGAGATTATGGTCGGTGAATTGATTGGGGCCTTAGCGTATGTGCCTTATCAAGTATTACAAAGCAGTTTTAAGGAAGCATTTAATTACACGGTCAGAGATTTTCTGATAACCGAAGAAGCACAAGAATTGGGTTTACAAAACAATAAGCAAGTCAAACTCAAAGCAAAAATGTATGAGGAATATTTAACTCAACTTGAGTTCCGTAGAAAATTAATAAGCAGAGTTGAAGTGGAAGACAGTGAGATAATAGAATATTATCAACTAAATAAAGCAAAGTTTAAAAAAACTCCTTATGAAGAATGTGTGCCAGTGATTAATAAAATCTTATTGCGGCAAAAACGACGAAATAAAATTCCCGAAATAATAGACTCATTATCGAGCGATTTAACTATTGAAAAAAAGACTGAAGTATTGCACAGTTATTACGATTCAATAATCAAAAATCGATTATGAGAAAAGGATTCAAAATGAAAAAAGTATTGATGATTTTAATAATTTGCTCAAGTTTTAGTTACGCCCAAACAACCGGATTTCTTCAGGATTTTAATGATGGAACGATGACGGGTTGGGCAACCGGCCACGACAATACATTCCAACTTTCGGTTGATTCAACATTCTTGAGAATTGATTATTCAAGAAACGCTTCGAGTGATTTATGGGATAATTTTAATCTCACATTGCCCCATACTATCGATGTTTCGAATAATCCGAGATTGTATGTTCGGGCAAAATCAAATGTTCCGGTTGTGATTGGTCTGAAACCGGTTCCGGTGAACGATGTCGCAATAATTTCGCAAAGCATACTTGGCGATGGAAAATGGAAAGAATTATTCTTTGAAATTACAAATACTACTAATCAAAATATAAGCACCATTTACGCTTACTTAGACGCCGGAACCACGGAACAGAAATCGGGCACAGTGTGGTTTGATGAAATAAGAATCGGGGATTCGTTATTAACCCTTCCGGCTAATTTTACGGAATTGGAAGAAGCGATAAAAAGCGCAAATGCATTGCTTCTTAATTCGGCTGAAGGAACGGGTGAAGGGCAATTTCCATCAGGTTCAAAATCAGTATTGGAGAATGAAATAAATAGTTTCCTCGATTTGTTAAAATTAGATATCCCTCAATCTTCCGTTGATTCCGCGATCACAGAGTTATATGATGTTTGTTCGACTTTTGAATCAAATGTAATTTCCTTACCTCTCAATATTGTGGATGAAAAAGCAAATAAACAAACCAAATACCTTTTTCTAAACCTCCAAGAAAATATGGAAAGATCGATTTTGTTCGGAATGCATGATGTTACAGGTTATGGTGTCGGATGGTCGGGCGATGATGACAGAAGCGATGTCAAATCGATAGTTGGTGATTATCCCGCGATCTATAGTGAGGACCTCAACAATATCACGCGGAATCAACAAGTCGATCGAATTCGTTATCGTTTAACTTCAGCCTACGGAAGAGGCGGAATTATTACAATGTGCTGGCATCAATACGATCCGGATGGAAGAAGTTTTTACGCTGATGATATTGGTAACGAAAAAATTGTTTCGCAGATTTTACCGGGTGGAAATCGTCATCAAGATTATCTTGATAAATTGAAAAGAATCGCGAATTTCTTCAAATCACTTAGAGGTGAAAAGGGTGAAGCTATTCCGGTAATTTTTCGACCATATCATGAACATACGGGTGGTTGGTTTTGGTGGGGCGTTGGTCATTGCACAACTGAAGAATATAATCAAATCTGGAAATTCACGGCAGATTATTTACACGATAGTTTAAATGTTCACAATCTCCTTTGGGCAATTTCACCAACAATGGATCATATAAGAACCGGTAATTCATACTTTAACCGTTTCCCGGGTAATGATTATGTAGATATTTACGGCACGGATTATTACTACAATGATCCAATGCCGCAAAATAAAGTTGATGAATATATTTCCGGGCTGCATACCGTCGCTAAACTCGCGATGGATAATCAAAAAATACCGGCACTGACTGAAGTCGGGCAGGAGGGTCTGGACGATGAAGATTGGTTTACAAAGATGCTGCTCGATCCCATAAAAAATGATTCGCTCAGTACCAAGTTTGCATACGCCGCGGTTTGGAGAAATCAAGATCAAACTCATCATTTCGCGCCTTATCCGGGTCACCCTGTTGTACCGGATTTTATTGAATTCTACAACGATCCATATTCACTTTTTGAAAGTGATTTGCCCGATATGTATTCTCTTCCGGTTGAAGACGTTACCGCGCCGGAATTCATTTCTTATCCTCAGGAAGAATTTGTCTCACCTTCAACTTTAGTTGAAATAAATATTTTAACAGACGAAAGAGCGTTTTTAAGGTGGAGCGATGAAGATAAAGACTATGATGAAATGACCAACCAATTCGAATTTGGAGAGCGTGATTATAATCATTCCACAATTATAAGTGCAGAACATGGAGCAAACACCAAAATTTATATTCGAGCAACTGATATTTACGGTAACAAAACAGAGCAATCCATCTCAATATCATTCAGTGTTGATACTCTGCAAGCACCGATTATCTGGGCGGATATCAGATACCCGCTGACCGCATGGAAAAACAATTCCGCATCATTGGGAACCGGTGGAGATGTAAGTAACTCAATTAATATGGTTAACTCAGCCTACTTTGTAAAAGAATTTGAATTAACCTCGTTGCCGAACGGGGCACGAATTGCTGTTCAATATGTTGGCGGAACCGCAATCTTTATTAATGGCGTTGAAGTTGTAAGATATAATTTAGATGAAGATTCGTTATCGTACGAGTCCAATGGTACATCTGAATCGAAAGTTACAAAATCGTATACGTTGAGTTCTGATGCATTGGATTTGTTAAACACCGGAATAAACAGAATTGGTATTGAAGTGCATGCTGTATCTAATGGTAGTGTCGAATTTTTCGATGCGTTGTTTCAAACTGATCAGGGGATACCATTTGCTTACGGAGCGGATTGGTTCTTTTTCGACGATGGAAAATCGCCTAATGTATATACACTTGGTGAAATTACAAGTGTTGATTTCGCACAAAATGGAATTCCGAAAGAACCAAAATTGTATCAAAACTATCCGAATCCATTTAATCCTACAACAACAATTAAATTCAGTGTTCCGGTATCGGAAAGTTTGACTTCTTCCGATACAAGAGTTGATCTGCGAGTTTTTGATTTATTGGGTAGAGAAATCGCGACTATCGTAAACGAAGAATTAAGCAGCGGAATCCATATTGTTGAGTTTGATGCCTCGGAACTTTCAAGTGGAATTTATTACTACCGGATTATCATAAACGAAAATGTATCAACTAAAAAAATGATGTTGTTGAAATAACGGAGAATCGAAAATCAAAAAGTTTAATATGCTTTTAAATGAATATAAAACACATTTAGCTGTATTCATTTTATTTTTATTATCCGTGAATGTTTTCGGACAAAATTTAACTCTCACATTTGATTCCGAAAGTTCAAACGAAATCGGGTTGTATGAAAAATATGAGGTCGTGTTCAATATTTCCGGAGAACGTTATTCAAATCCATACGATCCGGACGAAATCGATTTGCGCGCAACATTTATATCCCCCACCGGAATAGAATATTTTGTATTTGGGTTTTATGATAATTTCAATAACACAAATAAATGGAAGATTCGTTTCTCACCAAACGAGAGAGGTGAGTGGACCTACAATGCTTCCCTCGTTAACGCCGGCGATACCGCAAAAAGCGAGGGCAATAAATTTATAGCTTCCGAATCTGATAATCATGGATGGCTTAAAATTTCAGAGAACAATCCGCATTATTTTGAGCACGATGACGGAACGTCTTTTTATGGCGTTGGCGCTTTTTATCCTTGGGGAGTTAATAATAACTCAAACGGACTTGCGCTTCTCGAGTCATCCGGAGCGAATTTTTTCGGTTACTGGAATATAATGTATGGCGGTGAAGGGAGAATTATTGAGTCAATGGAATCGGGACTCGGTAGATACGATCAACCCAAATGTGGAAGAATAGATCAAATTATTGAGTGGGCAGAGGCTCGTAACCTTAAAATTATGCTCTCTTTCTGGCCGCACGATCTGCTTGCCGGACCATTATTACAAAACACAGGCTGGGCAACTCAATGGCATCAAAATCCTTACAATACAATCACTACCGCTGCGGAATTCTACGAAAGTGAAGAAGCTTGGGAATATCAGAAAAAACAATATCGTTACCTTATTGCGAGGTTCGGTTACAGCCGCAGTCTCGGTATCTGGGAAATGGTAAACGAAATTAACGGAACTGACGGATGGCAAGCCGGTAAAAGCAAAGAAATTTTGACATGGGTCAAAAAGGTTTATCAATACTTCAAAGAGAACGATACATTTCAACATCCGGTTACTGTTTCTCAAAGCGGCGGTATTTATTGGCCTGAAGGCTACGCGGAAACAGATGTTTCCAATGTGCATTTATATGAAACCGGCTGGAGTGCTGAGTTTCCCGGCAACCCGCTTAGAAGCAGCCATTTTCTCTACAACAAAATTTCAAATAGTTTTTGGAACGATTTTGATAAACCCGGAATTCTTGGTGAAGCCGGATACACAAATTCATACGGAAATTTCGCTACGCCTTCTTCTTCCTACACGGAATTATATCACAATGCTCTTTATGCTTCCTGGGCTGGTGGATTAGCAATCACACCCGTTTGGTGGGATTTTGGAAGTAAATCAATAATGAGTAACTCGGTAATGCAACAGATGAAATCATTTTCAAAAATTTCTTCTTTAATCGAATATAACAAGTCAAAATTCGAAATAAAAGAATCCTTTGGAGATGAAGTTGACGTATATTTGATGGGGAACGGTGAACTTTCTTTCGGCTGGTTAAGAGAGGAAAAAGGTCAAAATCCTGTCGGGAGAATTTTCGATATCACGGGTTTACCTGATACATCGTACTTCGTCAGGTGGTTCGATACATGGAATGGAGTTGAATTTACCGATGGAATTGGTTTGGGAATTGAAGAAAAACTCTCTTTAACAATTCCGGAACCACCCTACAATAAATCCGATTTGGCATTTATTATTCAACCGATTGGCGAAGGGGGAGAGCCATTTCAATTATCACTTACTTCCTCCAAATCTGAACTTTTAGCAAGCGGAAACGCTTCAACGGAAATTACATGTTTGCTCCGGGATAAAGATGGTCTGATAAGTAAAGATTCCACCAGGACCGTAACATTTCGAATTGAGGGTCCGGGAGAAATTGTTGGCGATACTGAAGCGAAAGGAGGAAAAGGATATATTCTTTCAACGTACCGGGCGGGGATCGCAGCCGGAGAGGTGAAAATTATCGCTGAATCCACGGGCCTAATAAGTGACACTGTTTTGATAAATCTCACCGATAAAATTATGCTTTCTGATTTCGAAAAGTATCAAAACAATAATGAACTCTTTATTGATTGGCAAATAAGAGCCGGAACTGAAGCAGAACTGTCATTAACCCAAAGCTGGATAGGAGACGGTAAAAAATCGCTTGTTTATAATTACAATATCGGAAACGGTTCTGCCCCATATTCAGGTTTTGAATTTAAACTTAAAGATAATTATGAAGATACCGAAAACCTTACATTTTGGTATAAACCCGATAACTCAAACCGCACTCTCGCCTTGCTCATGTTTTCCGGAACTGATTATTGGCAATATGAGCTTGTACTAGATGGCGATTCCCCGAAATACATTACTATCCCGTTTATTCAATTCGTAGCCCAAAAAGATACTTCGGTATTCTATATCACGAAAATTGATAGAATATCGTTCAATGTTTTGAAAGGTGATGGAGATTGGGGGGAAGGTGAATTATATTTTGATGGATTTGCATTTACTTTGAATGGAGTAACTTCCTATACCGAGTCCGGACGGCTTATTTACCCCGAAGATTTTAAACTCTTCCAAAATTATCCGAACCCGTTTAATCCTTCAACTAGTATCGAATATTATATTCCTAATAGATCGCAAGTTACTATTGAAGTTTATGATGTGCTTGGAAGAAAAGTGACAACACTTTTCAACGGGATGCAAAATTCCGGTAAACATACTATTGTTTTTAACGCCGGAAAATTAGCGAGCGGATTGTATTTGGTAAATTTGAAATCAAACGATTTTTTTGAAACTATAAAAATCTCTTTGATCAAATAAGGTGTTTTTTTAGGCTGTCAACATATTTGAAAACTCATTATCACTTAATATCAACGCCGCAAAGATCAACAAGCAATGATTCAATTAGAGATGATTCCGTGGCGTAACTTTCGCTTACTATCTTCATCCCGTAATTATCAAGTACGTCGTCCACTCTTTTTGCTGCCGAACTGATCGTTTCATCCGGGTGGTGGATTAATCCGTTAACCAGATAATAAATTGCTCTAACACGGTTATCCCTAACTTCATCCTTTTCTTCAAGATCGCTTTCGGCTTTAATGCGGTTGATTGCTTTGGTTAATTTTACCGCTTCCGGTTTTAGTTGATCAAATAATCCGGTAAGGTAAGCATCACCGCTCCAATCATCGGAGTTGAACTCGTTGATTATGTTTTGTGTAACTGTGTCTACTTCTGTTGTTCTTGAAATGCTTAAAAGCCTGTTTACTTGTTCCATAATTTTTCCTTCAATTAAATGTTTTTTGACTCATGTACTTAGTACATCCGTCCCTTCATTGACAATTTGCGCAATGTACAAAGTACATTTCTCGACTTATGAAT
>JAIPBD010000005.1 GCA_021739765.1 Melioribacteraceae bacterium | reverse complement strand
AAAAATACCCCATTCGGTGGCTACTTCGAAAGGGCCGTCGGTGCAAGCGTATTCGGGGTAAGAGGCTAAAGCAGCCAAAGCATGTCCGGGCATTTCGATTTCCGGAATCACATCGATAAATCTGGATTTCGCGTAATTCACGACTTCCACTATTTCTTCCTGAGTGTAGAATCCACCGTATTTTTTACCGTCTCCCATTGTTTCATTTCTATACGCACCAACTTCCGTCAATTTCGGATATTTTTTGATCTCTATTCTCCAACCCTGATCTTCCGTCAAATGCCAATGGAATTTATTCATCTTGTGCATGGCTAGAAAATCAATGTATTTCTTTACAAAATCAACCGGGAAAAAATGTCTGCAAACATCAAGATGCATTCCCCGGTAATTAAACCTCGGTCCATCAATTATGGTTACTTTAGGTAATATTATTTCATCCTCAATTTTTTCATTTCCGTAGATTTCAGAAGGAAGCAGCTGCAATAAAGACTGGACCCCGTAAAACAATCCGATGCTTGATTTTGCCTTTATGGTGATTCCTTCGTTTACGGTCAAAAAATAATCTTCAGCATTCTCAAATGATTCATCTAAGATAAATTCGATGAATGAACCGGATGTACTTCCATTTTTTGATTCCGAGAAAGTTAGATCCCGGGTAAAATTCTCAATTGAATTTTGCAGATAATTTTTAATAAAGTCGAATTCCTCACTTTTAACATCCGAAATTATCGTTATTTCGGAATCGAGCACGAAACTCCCCGTCGCGTATTTGATCGAAATCGGTTGAGGAATTATGTTGACTTCAGAGGCAGTTTGAGACGAACAAGAGATTGAAACCCCCAGAAAGATTATTGATAAAATTACTTTTTTAATTGTCATTTTGATTCCGACTTAATTGTTGAAAGTTTGAACGGTAGCTTGAATTGATTGATCCGGAGGGAAATGGGCAGCGCGAATACTGCTTCGACAATCATCAGATTGTTCGCAAAAATAATTTGAATTGATCGAAGACTATTTATCATGAAAATCAGTATCTCATTGAGTTCGAAATAAGTATCGACCGGATAAATGAAAAAAAATCTAAGGCGTTGTATTATCTTTTGATTCCAATTTCCGTATATCAATTAATCCTTTTATTGACTTAAAAGGAATAATAAGCCATGAAAGGATTAAAATAATTCCAACTAACCACTTTATGATTTCTATCCAATCGATTTTCATTCCTCCTGGACTAGGTTACAAAATCGAAACAAAATTTAACAAATTATTCGTTGTGAATAAAACTTATTAGAAATTAACCAATTACGGTTATTCGATACTATACTTTTTTGAATAACGAATGTAAAGTTCCTTTTGCTCGGTGTTTAGGTCTATTTGTCTTCCTTGTATGAAGGCATATTCTATGTTATTTGTTCTCATATCCAGCGCGTCTCCGATGGAAATAAAAAATGTAGCGTCTTTACCTTTTTCGATCGAACCTACTGAGTTTGCAATGCCAAGAATTTCCGCGGTATTTAATGTGAGTGCCATGACGGCATCTTCATAATTTAATCCGTGTGCGACCGACATTCCGGCATCAAACATTAAATTTCTTTTCTCCATCAGTTCCATTCCCAAACCGCCAAACCCAAACTTTATACCAGCGTCGCGTAAAAGCTTTGGTAATTTGAATCGTATCGCAATATCATCATGACCGGCGGAAGGCAAAGTTTGAAGCGAATTTATAATTATGGGAATATTGTTTTCTTTCAAATAATCGGTCAACATCCAAGAATCCGCACCACCTGCCAAAACAATATTCTTTATTTCATATTTCTTCGCGAACTCAATCGCGTTCTGAATTTCTTGAGCATTATCAGCATAAATGAATAATTTCTGTTCCCCTGTGAAAAGGTCTCTCATAGACTCAAATCTGAGATCTTTATTTTTTTGATCCTGAATTTCCGAGTATGCTTTCGCGTCATCGAAAAAAGTTTTCAAATCGTTAATTAATTCAACGTACTTCTTATCTTTTTCTGTTACGATAACTCCTTCATTCCACTTTCGAGAATAAGCCGAAGGCCAGGAAAGATGTATCGCATCATCCTCTTTGTAAACAGCGTCTTCCCAATTCCAGGCATCCAACTGAACAATTGAAGAAGTTCCCCTAATCAAATTTCCCTCAGGCGCGGTTTGCGCAAGTAGAATTCCGTTAAATTTCATTGTAGGAATAATTTTAGAATCGGTATTGTAGGCAACTAAACTTCGAACATTCGGATTATAACTGCCAACTTCATTTTCGTCAAGGGTTGCGCGAACGGCCTCGATTTCTTTCAGACCAATCTGCGAGGCAGGTAGGATAAACCCGGGATAAATATCTTTCCCGGAAGCGTCGATAATTTGCGAAAAAGAATCGGAATTAATTTTTATCAATGTAGCTTCAGAAACTAAAGTAATCTTCCCCTTTTCGAAACCAATTGCACCATTTGTGATTACTTTCCCATTCCCGATATGTATAGTGCCGCCTAGAATTAATACAGAGCCGGTCTGTTCCGGAGCCGGAACCGGTTTTTGAGCTGATAAAACTGAACAGCTGATCAGCAAAAATAAAATCGTTTTTTTCATCAACCTTCCTAATTAAAATTTATAATTGTGTCGCAGTGATATTCAATCTGTTCTTCTTTTTTCGGTTTTTGGGTTTTGCCGCCGGATTTCTTAACACTCAACATTTTTTGAATCAATCGCGCTCTCTCTTTACCAATGGATTCCTGCAATATTTTCTCTTCTTCCCTGTCGAAGTAAATTATTCCATCAATAAAAGTCTTTTCAGCAATCGCATAAACCGATAACGGATTATCTGACCAAATGACGAGATCGGCATCCTTCCCTACTTTAATACTCCCAACTTTATTATCAATATGAAGCATTTTGGCCGGATTCAGCGTAACCATTTTTAATGCATCAATTTCCGACATTCCACCATATTTAATAGATTTTGCTGCTTCTTGGTTTAAGCGGCGAGCCATTTCGGCATCATCGGAATTGATCGCCGTATTAATACCAACTTTTGTCATAATCGCCGCATTGAATGGGATAGCATCGTTTACTTCAAATTTATATGCCCACCAATCTGAAAAAGAAGATCCCGCCGCTCCGTGCTCTAACATTTTGTCAGCGACTTTGTATCCTTCCAGAATATGTGTAAAAGTATTTACTTTAAATCCGAACTTTTCAGCAACTTTCATCAACATATTTATTTCGGATTGAACATAAGAGTGACATGTGATAAATCTTTTGCTGTTTAGAATTTCAACCAACGTTTCAAGTTCCAGATCTTTTCGGGGTTGAATGGCATTCTTCTTTTCATTGTCGCTTAATTTATTATATCGCTCCCAAGATTCTTCGTACTCCTTTGCACGAGTAAATCGTTCGATATAAAATTGTTCCACTCCCATTCTGGTTTGCGGATAACGTTCCTTATTATCACTACCCCAATTCGATTGTTTAACATTTTCCCCAAGCGCGAATTTTATAAATCCGTCCGCATTTTCGAATTTCATTTCATCCGCTGATTTTCCCCAACGCAATTTTATCAATGCTGCTTTACCGCCAATCGGATTCGCCGAACCGTGTAAAACTTGAACCGTTGTAACACCGCCGGCAAGTTGTCTGTAAATATTAATATGATCTGAATTTAGGATATCACCGATATTAACTTCGGCACTCGACGCAAGGCCGGATTCATTGCCACCTCTCGTAATTGCAAGATGTGAGTGTTCATCAATTATTCCGGGTGTGAGGTGTTTTCCTTCAGCATCGAAAGTAGGCACTCCATCGGTTGATGGTAGATTTTTACCGACTTCACTGATTTTTCCGTTTTTGATCAGAACATCCATTTGGCTTGGAGCTTCGTCATTTTCCATTGTCCAAACCATCGCATTTTTGATGAGATAATTATTATTCGCGTTAAAATTTGATTTTCCGTATGGAAGGAAAGGATAAGTGATCTCTCCAAGATTTGATAAGTATTCTTCGGATTCTTTTGAATTGTCCTCGTTTTTATCTTGTTTAACGATTTCATTTTTAAATTTAGCTGACCATGAAAACCACTTGCCATTTTCATCTTGGCCTTTCCCCTTGAAAGTCCGGTTTTGCGAATCAAAAATGCCGTTGAGTCTGAAGTATCCACGCGCAGAATCACTAAAACTTAATGTAACTAATTCGTTTCCATAATTTATTTTTGCCGGAATAGCTTTTTCATTTTCAAACGTCACTTTGGATTTTAGCTTGGAATCCTTAGATTCGATTTCGAGATCATAGTTAAATCCATTAAATGTAAGCTCGAAATTCCCCGCAAGACTTTTATCCTCGAAAGATGCTAAAACAGTTGGTTTTCCGGCAACCCAGTTTTGATATATTTGTGTCGATTCATCAAAAATATCGCCCGATGTTATCAAAAAGTTTGCGATTTTCCCTTTATCGAGAGTTCCAGCCATCTCTTCGGAGTTAATTAATTTGGCCGGTATTGTTGTTAAAGCTTTAAGAGCTGTTTTTTTGTTGAATCCCAGATTAATAGACTTTCGCAAATTTGTCCAAAACTCATTTTTGGATTTAGTGCCAAGTGAAGTAATCGCAAATTCGATTCCGGCTTTGTCGAGCATCATCGGATTGAGAGGCGCGAGTTCCCAATGTTTCATTGCCTCGAGAGAAACCAATTCAGCATCGAAAGGATCTTCAACATCGAACGCATCCGGAAAATTTATGGGAATAATTAATCGTACTTCCGCAGACTTTACAAGATCAATTTTCTGGTATTCGTTGCCGCTCCCTTTGATGATATACTGTTTCCCGAATTCATCGCCAATTTTATCTGCACGCGGAATTGAAAGAACATCTCTTACTTCAAATATTTGCGGTAAATCTTGGATGGAATTAAATTCATCGAGTGAAATATTTTCCTCCAATTTATTCCCGCCGTTTTTGTACCAATAGGCATCGTGATAAGTCTGTTTTAACAACGCAATCGAACCCATCAACGAACTTGGATAATCTTGACGCGAGACCCCTTTTGAAAAAGAATATAGAGAGGCTGCTTCCCGTTTTAGGATTGATTTATTTTCGCTTTCCTTACCCAATAAAGTAAAAGTTGCTGTGCCTCTTACAATTCCATCCAATTGATGAGTTAATACCGCTCCGAATCCCGCTTTTAACCATTCTTCGATTTCCTTATTATCGATCGAAAAAAGGTCGGCACCATTAACTTCTGGTTTTACGGCTTCATTCCACCCAAAAGCACCGGATTTTGACGAAAACATTTGCGGACCCGGATTGTTTTCCTTTTTCCTTTTCGCCTCTTCAATTCCGTATTGCGTGTAAATATCTATAAATGATGGATAGATGTAATTGCCGGCCAGATCAACAACAACGAAGCCATCCGGAGGCGTTATCGATTTACCGACATCAATAATTTTTCCGTTGCTTATCAGGAGCGTTGCTTTTTCAATTGTCGTTTCCGGATTAACGATAAGTATCGCGTTTGTAAACGCATAATTACTTTTGTTTTGATTTGTTATTCCATTCGTTGGGAAGGTTTCTTGGCCAAAAAGCGAACAAGCGGAAAAGATAAATAGTACTATTATTTTTTTCATTCAGTTTCACAATTATTTTGAGTTTTCATTAATCATTGCTTTTAATTAATCGAAATATCGAGCCAATTTTCAAGGTTCGAATATACAGTTTCTCGCAGATCATCGGGCAGATGTTTTATTCGTGTCCAATGCGCCCCGTTTGGATTTACAATTTTGATCGAGTTTGTTTCGCCCGACAATTCTACCGATGTGGCAGTCCATGGATCGAGTTCACCATATATGTAAATAAAATTATTTCCATTTTCATCCAACCATCTTTTAACAGAATACATTAATTCGGTATTAAAAGTCAATTTCCAATCATCTTTGTAGAAAATTGAATTCGAGCCATCCACATATTTGATTAAATCGCTGAAGGGTGTGATATCATAGTCATAAAATCCAATCTCTGTAAAAGCTTGATAATAAAAAGGCGTTATCGTGGAAGTTCCTTCATCCGCAATAAAAGAGAAGATTCCATAATTATCAAATTCATCGAAATATGTTTGTGCTGTTCCATCTTCGTCGGGAATTTTTGAACAATCCCCATCGCCCCATTGCCAATAACTAAAAGAATACTCCAAAACCGAATATTCGTATGCGGCGTCAAACCCGATTGTATATTTCAAATCATTTTCGGTACAATATTCTTCAAATAACGGTTGAATGGAATCTCTTTTAATTAAAAGATTTTTTTGAAAATCTAACACTTTTTTGCGGCAATCTGTACCCGCTATATTCTTTAGAAAATTATGAATTCTCGGATCAGCATCGGAAAAATTTAATGGCGCAACGTAAGGCACGGAGACATCAACATCCTCAGGGTAAAAATATCGATAAAATATTGTGGTTTGACCACCTTTGCTAATTCCTGTACTCACCCATTTCCCATTGTAAAATTCTCTAAATAATTGATTAATTCGATGATGATCCGCTGCCGACTGTTCGATTGTTAAATACTCCCAGATCAGAGAATCCGGCACCGAATCTTCAAAATAGCGATGTTCGATAACAAGTTGGTTCGCGTTTAATATTTCTGAAAGCTCTAAAGTTCTATTCTTAGCCGCATATCCTTCGGTATCCATAATCATCGGCGCGTTTTTGTCTGTGTGGGAGAGAAATACTTGCTGCCGAAATTCTCCGGCTTCGGGATTTTTATGGTCTAAAGGTTGGGTTATCATTATTTCATAAGCGATATCAAAAAGTGAAGAATCGTGAGGGATTTTTTGATATTCAATTCCATCAACCGTGCTTAGCCAATTTTCGAGTTGATTGTTCTGAGCATTTATTAATCCAACAGCAAAAAAGCTAACAAGTATAAAGAAGGATATCTTTTTTCTCGAATTCATCTTTTCATCTCAAAAGTTTAAAGTAAAAGGTTTGCTAAAAGAGAATTATTTTCACTCAGTTTCTATAGAAATTATTTAGTAATGTATTTTAGTTTTCGGATTCAATCTCTTTTGGGTACAGATCACCGTTAAGCGATTATTTTATTTCAAGTGAAGGAACTCCTTTAAATATTAATATATCAGTTTCTAATTGTAAATTTACCTAAAACGGATATTGTTAATAATAAGTCATTTTTTGATCAGAGAACCGAATATAATAAAAAAAAGCCTCGAGGGGATATGTTTAATAAAATAATTTTTTCGGCTGTGAGGAGATAAATTGAATAAATACTCGCCAATCATATTCATGCTTTTTGTATTAATGATGAACTCATTTGCGCAACATTTCAGCGGTCCGGCAACAGGAAAAATAACCGGATATATTACACTCAACACAGATGATTTCTCAAATTCAAAATCATTTGAAAACAACCAACCTAAACCACGAAAAAAAGCAGAAGACGGGATTGTAAATTTTAATCTGTTTGGTGACGATATAAATCATGAGCTGATCGAACGTCAAGAAGCAATATTTAAAACGGAGCGAAACACAACCGCGAACTTAAACGAATATCTTAATTTTGAAGGTCCATCAATTGACGGTAATTCATGTTGGGTTCCCGATTGTAACATTTCGCCGGGACCGTCAGATGTGCTGATCGCGATAAACACGACTTTCTGGATAACCGACAAACAAGGGAATCCACTAAAGAAAATTGACGCCAATGAATGGTATTCTAATTTTGTCGGTGACGGATTAGTTTTTGATCCAAAATCATTTTACGATTACAGATCCAATAGATTTTATTTGATGTATTTATATTTTGAACGAGCGACCAAAACCACACAATTTATGATCTCGGTTTCTGATGACTCGACAGCAGAAGGAAATTGGAACAACTGGGTTTTCCCGGCAGATCTCAACGGAAAAGATCCGGTTGAGATATGGGCTGATTTCCCGTCGATGGTTATTAACGAAGAAACATTAAGCATTGCCGTTGATATGTTCGAGTACAACGAAGTTAATCCTGTTTATTCCAAATTACGAGTAATTCAACTATCTGATTTACTGCAAGAAAATCCGGTAGAAATTAATTACACAGATTTTTGGGATTTTAGAAGTCCGACTCAACCAAATCTGACAATCCGAACATTAAAACTTGTTCATGATTTTGACAGTAACGGAAACATTTACCTAACCGGATTTGATGTAAACCAATTCGCTCAAAATTATATCGTCGTTTATGAAATTGAAGATGTTTTCGGTGACGTAAACATCAATGGGATTCGCGTTGAGACTTCGGAGTTTAGTTTAACTCCACACATGCAGCAAAAAGATGGCGTTTATCCTATGCAGCTTTTTCATCTTTTTTATTCCGAAATGGTTCTAAGGCATGAAAAAATTTATATCGCACATTCCACAAGAGACGGAAGCTTGGCTTCAATTCATTATATGGAAGTAAACATTAACAATTGGACGCTTGACAACGAATTATTAATCGGAAAGCGAAATAGTTTTTACGGTTATCCCGATTTAATTGTAGATGAGAATAAAAATGTATTTATGGTTTATCAAAGAACCAATTCACTTGAATATCCTGGAGTTTTTTATTCGGTTAAAACCGCTGACTCCGAAAATTTTGGAATTGATGTTCCCCTCATGCTTGGTCAGGGTGATATGAGCAAAATTGGGTGCGGAAGTCAAAACCAATATATTCGATTTTGTGATTATACCGATATTATGTTTGATCCATCAGATCAGAATAAAGTTTGGCTGATGGGAGAATATATCGGTGCCGACAATAGATGGAAAACCAGAGTCGGAGTAATATCATTAAATCAAACTGTTAATATCTCAGATGAAAATATAATAGAGGATAAATTCCGATTAAAACAGAATTACCCAAATCCTTTTAACCCGTCAACAACAATTTCTTATTCGATTCCAACCGAATCTTTTGTTTCTCTAAAAATTTATAATTTGCTCGGTTCCGAGATTAAATCATTGATAAACGAGTATAAAAACCCCGGTGATCACAACTATATATTGAACGCTTCAAGTATGAGCACCGGAGTCTATTTTTACAAAATAGTAGCAGGTAATTTT
The DNA here is from genome assembly GCA_021739765.1 of Melioribacteraceae bacterium. Taxonomy (GTDB): domain Bacteria; phylum Bacteroidota; class Ignavibacteria; order Ignavibacteriales; family Melioribacteraceae; genus JAIPBD01. The sequence goes on along the minus strand of JAIPBD010000005.1, from coordinate 197,162 downwards.
ACTAAAACTCGCAAAATGATTCTTTCGAAATAATTTCAACTTGAACAACAGCTTAGGTCAATTATCATAAATTGATTTAGTGGTGAAATTCTCCTTCACCCGCTATCAATTAATACTCAGATTTAGCGGCTCATCACATTCCTTAATGCTGAAATACAAAACTCAATGTTGGATTTATTTGAAGAATATCCCATTAATCCAATTCTCCAAACTTTGCCCGCGAGCGATCCCAAACCGGCTCCAATTTCGAGTGAATAGTCGCTCAACAATTTTGACCGTACCTCTGCATCATCGACACCTTCGGGAATTGAAATTGCAATCAGTTGTGATAATCTCTCTTCCTCTTTTACGTATGGATTTAGTCCGATTGTCTCCGCCGCTTTACAAAATAAATCTCCGTTTAATCTGTGTCTATTCCAGCTATTCTCAATTCCTTCCTCTTTGATCAGAATCAATGCTTCATGTAAACCGTAGAGTGAATTAATAGGAGCTGTGTGATGATACGATCTCTTCGCGCCGCCACCCCAATATCCAAGCACGAGGTTGACATCCATAAACCAGCTTTGCACAGGTGTCTTACGATTTTTGATTTTATCAATTGCTGCTTTGCTGAATGTAACAGGTGACAGCCCCGGAGGACAAGAAAGACATTTTTGCGTTCCCGAATAAACCGCGTCAAGATTCCATTCATCAACTTTCAATTCGGAGCCGCCCAAACTGGTTACGGTGTCGGCGACTATCAGACAATTATATTTTTTCCCGATTTCCGAAATAATTTTCGCGTCAGATCTTGCGCCTGTTGATGTTTCTGCATGAACAAAAGCGAGAATTTTTACTTCGGGATTTTGCGCGAGAGTCTGTTCAACTTTTGAAGTAGTGACAGCTGTCCCCCATTCATCTTCAATTACAATCGGAATTCCGCCGCATCTTTCGATTATGCTTTTCATTCTTCCACCAAAAACACCGTTGACGCAAACCGCGACCTGCTCACCCGGCTCAATTAGATTCACTAAACAAGTTTCCATTCCGGTTGAACCCGGAGCTGAAACCGGAAAAGTAACTTCATTATCAGTTTGAAAAGCGTACTGTAACAATGCTTTTATCTCATCCATCAACTCAACAAATTTTGGATCGAGATGACCGATAGTTAAACGCGATTGGGCTTCAAGAACTCTTGGATGGATGTTAGAAGGACCTGGCCCCATTAAAACTCTTTTCGGAGGCAAAAACGATTTATATTCCATTATCTTCCTCTATTTTATTTTAGTATTAACGCTTTTTTCAGAATCTCAATCAACTTGTTTTTTTGATCAATTGTTATTTCACTCAGCGGTGAACGTGGTTGGCCCCCATAATACCCGAGAGCATCCATTGCGGACTTCAGACCGGGAACCGCGAACAATGCCGTAACCGCTTTATTTGGTTCCAACATTAAGGCTTGCAAAGATTTGGCGGATAATAAATCTCCACGTAAATAATCATCGTAAATTTTCACACATTGTTCGGGAGCAACATTTGCGAGGGCAACAATTCCGCCATGCGCTCCAACGCACAATCCCGCAAATATGATTGAAGCAGTCCCGACCAAAACTGAAAAATCATCAGGAACGGAATTTATTATTTCGTGCAGATGGGCAATATTTTCCGAACTGTTTTTAATTCCGACAATGTTTTCGTGTTTGGAAAGTTCCGCAACAGTTTCCGGCGCAATATTAACATTGGTAAACTTTGGTACGTTATAAATTATCACCGGGATGTTAGATTTATCTGCTACTTCAGAAAAGTATTTTATCAATGCGTCATGGTTCATTTTCGATTGATAGAAGGATGGAGTCAAAACTAAGGCAAAATCAGCTCCGTTCTCTGCAGATGCATTTGTTAATTCTAATGTATCTAAAATTGAATCGGAGCCGGTACCGGCAATTACTAATTTATTTCTTTCAGAAAATAGTTTTGTGTTTTTAACCAGATCAATTTTTTCTTTTTTGGTGAGATAAACACTCTCACCATTTGAACCCATTACGACATAACCTGATAGTGAGGTTGAATTCCATTTTTGAATGTTAAATTTCAGTTTTTCGATTGAAATTTTATTATCAACAAAAGGAGTTGGAATCGGAGGGAAAATACCTTTTATCATTGTTCACCTAATTTGTAAAAATATTTTTAATTACGAATCCGATATTTGCCGGGCGTTCTGCCAATCGCCTCATATACCAAGGGAACCAAGCGTTTCCGTAGCTGATAAGCACAATTATTTTGTATCTGTCTCTAACCATCGCCAACTGTTCGGTTGTCTTAATTCCAAACAACATTTGGAACTCAAAATTATTTTTTTCGATATTTTGCTCTTGGCAATAATTTTTGATTCTGTTAATCAAAACAACGTCGTGAGTAGCGAACGCAATGCGGATGTTTTTAGTTGACAACTTATCTAACATTAACGCGGAAAGTTTATAAAAATTTTCATCAACTTTGCTTTTTTGGGGGAATGCCACTTCCGAAGGCTCCATGTAAGCACCTTTTACTAACCGAATTTTTGGTTCGAACTCCATCAATGAATTGATATCATCTTCTGTACGGTAAAGGTACGCCTGCAAGCAAATTCCCACATTCTGATATTTAGATTTCATTTTTTTATAAAAATCGAGTGTTTTATCGACATAATCACTCTGTTCCATATCAATCCATACCGAAATGTTTAAATCCGCAGCTTTACGTAAAATAGTTTCAAAATTATTAGCTGTTTCTTCGATTGAAAGATCAAAACCGATTTGTGTTAATTTTAGCGATATTTCAGTATTAAGATTATGATTGTGAATCTCCTCCAATGCTTCAAGATATGAGTTTACGACAACTTTTGCTTCGGACAGATTAGTGATATTTTCACCTAAATGAGTAAATACATTCGTGATTCCGAATTGTTCGTATTTTAATGCTTCTTTCAAGGCATCATTCAATTCTTCACCGGGTATAAAACGTTTAACCGCTTTCTGAACAAAACGTAGATTGGGAATCTTCTCCCTCATCCATCTATTTTCAGAAATCCAAAGCAATGTTGAACGACCAAATCCCATTCAGTTACCTTTATAAATATTAAATTAATATAAAATTAGCCGCCAATTTGTGCTTCAATGCCGTAACTCATAAAAGTATCGATTATCTCTTTTATTCGCTGACTGCTTGGAGACTTCAGATTGTGATGATTGAGTTCCTTCCCTAACTTTTCAAACTTTCGCTCGCCATTTGAATGATAAGTCAGAAGATCAACTCTTTTCGTCGAGCCATCAAGTTCAAGTATCATTTTTGCCGTATTAATAATATTTTCTTCCCCGGTGTTTACACCTTCGATAAGTGGAATTCTTATTTGAAAGCGGGCACCAATATTACTTAGCACTTTCAAATTTTTCAAAATTAAATTATTGTTTCTCTTTGTCCAAAATTTATGGGCTTCAGAATCAAATACTTTAATATCGAAGAGGAACAGATCTGTCCTTTTGGCAATCTCGATCAGTCTCTCGGTTGGAATATTCCCCGCAGTATCTATAGCTGTGTGAATACCTCGTTTCTTGCATTCGTCAAGTAATCGAACTACAAAATCGAAATGAAGCAGCGGTTCGCCTCCTGAAAGTGTAATTCCGCCATTAGAAGTTTCAAAAAATGTTTTTTCACGATCGATTATTTCAAGCAGTTCATCAATAGTTTTGGAGTATCCGGATATCTCCGTAGCATTTGTTGGACATTCCTCTGCGCATTTTCCGCATAAAACACACAACTGTTGGTCTGTTCGAATTCCTTCCCCGGTTAAACTTATAGCCTCATTCTCGCAAACATTCACGCATGCCGAACACATCGCACATTTACCGATCGAATATAATTTTTGGGCTTGGGACGATTTGCTCTCCGGATTATGGCACCAAGCACAATCCAAATTGCATCCTTTGAAAAAAATCGTTAACCGAATTCCCGGCCCATCATTAATCGAATACCGTTTAATATCAAATATTAGAGGATTTGTCGAAATTTGCTCGGAACTAGATTGCTTCATTTTCAGTTCTTTCAATTATTTCCTGCTTCAAATCCTTGTGCAAATCATTAAAATAATCACTGTATCCAGCAACACGAACCATTAAATCACCAAAATCTTCAGGGTTATCCTGAGCCATCCTTAGTGTTGAATTATCGACAACATTAAATTGAATATGATGACCTCCGAGCTTAAAATAACTTTTTATCAAATCCCCAAGTTTTTCTAAATCCGATTCCCTTTCGAGTAAACTTGGAAGGAATCGTTGATTGAGTAGAGTTCCTCCCGATTTAGTCTGATCCAATTTCGAGAGCGATTTCACAACAGCGGAAGGTCCGTTTTTATCCGCGCCATGAGAAGGTGAAGTTCCATCGGAGATTGGTTTTCCGGCAAATCTGCCGTTTGGCGAAGCGCCCAAAACTTTACCGAAATACACATGACATGTAGTCGAGAGCATATTTAGGTGGTATTTACCATTTTTGATATTCGGTTTCCCGTCAATCAAATCAAATAAAGTGTTATATATTTTTACGGCAATTGAATCAGCGTATTCATCATCATTACCGAAAAACGGTGTTTTGTTAAAAATGAACTGCCGCGTTAACTCATCATTTTCAAAATTATTACTCAAACTTTTAATGATCTTTTCCAGAGAAAATCGCTTCGTTGCAAAAACATGTTTTTTCAGCGCGGCGAAACTATCTGTAATCGTTCCCAATCCACAGCATTGAATATAATTTGTATTGTATCGCGCACCGCCTGAATAATAGTCTTGACCTTTGCTGATACAATCATCAATAACAACCGATAAAAACGGAGCCGGCGCATATTTAGAAAACATCTTATCGATATAGTTGCTCACGGACATTTTGAGATCGATAATATAATTTAACTGGATTCTGAATGCCTCATACAACTGATCAAACGATCTAAAACCGGCCGGATCACCGGTCTCGATTCCGACTCTCTCACCATTTAAAGGATCGATTCCATTGTTTAGGGTAATCTCAAGAACTTTCGGAAGATTCAAGTATCCGGTTAGGATGTAAGCCTCTTTACCAAATGCCCCGACTTCGATACAGCCGCTGCATCCACCTTCCCGCGCGTCCTCAAGCGATTTTCCTTGCCTAGTAAGTTCTTGTACATAAATGTCAGGATTAAATAAAGATGGATATCCATAGCCGGAACGGATCACTTCGCAAGCTTGCTTAATAAAAGGATCAGGCGTTACCGAACTGATATGAACCGAATTTCCCGGTTGCAAAAGATGAAGTTCATCTATTATTTCGAGCATCATATAAGAAAGTTCGTTAACACCGTCGGAACCATCCTTTAAGATTCCACCAATATTGATATTTGTAAAATCGTTGTATGTTCCGCTCTCTTTCGCGGTAATACCAACTTTGGGAGGTGCCGGATGATTGTTTACCTTAATCCAGAAACATGAAAGTAGCTCCTTTGCATATTCTCTTGTAATTAAACCATGATTAATTTCTTTTTGATAAAAAGGTAATAAATGATGATCAAAATGTCCGGGATTCATCGCATCCCAACCGTTTAACTCTGTAATTGTACCGAGATGAACGAACCAATACATTTGAATCGCTTCCCACAAATTTCTCGGAGAATATTTTGGTACATGTGTGCAAACTTCAGCAATTCGTTTTAATTCCAACTTCCTTAAACTGTTATTCTCTTTTTCGGCTAATTGAATTGCCAGTTCCGCATGTCTTTCAGCAAATAAAATAACCGCGTCACAAGAAATAATCATCGCTTTCCATTCTTCAGCTTTATCGGTTGCATCCGGATCATTCAAAAAATCAAGCGCCTCTAAATTTTGCTCAATTTCTCGCTTAAAATCAGTCATTCCTTTCGAATAGATTTTTCCGTCAAGCGCTGTATGTCCGGGAGCTCTTTGTTCCATAAATTCGGTAAAGAGCCCGGAGTGATAAGCTTTTTTCCAATTTTCCGGAACGTTTTGAAATATTCTTTCTCGGAGTGTTTTTCCCTTCCAAAAAGGAATTACATCATTTTTGTAAATCTGAATGTCATGTTCACCAATCGTATATCGCTGCAACGATCTTGTGTTGAGGACTCTCAGATCTTCGACTGAATGACAGGTCAATTCAGGAAATGTGGGAACACAATTTGGCTTCGGGCCTCTTTCTCCAACAATAAGTTCGTTTTCACCGATATAAATTGTTTTACGTCGACAATGATCGTAAAAAGCCTTCGCCCTTAGCACAGGCATCGAATACTTTCCAAGATTCTCCTTATAAAATTCGGTTTGATGAATTGCCCGTTCAATTGAAAGTGAAGGTTGAGTTGTACAGCTCAATTCTCTCAGTTTTGAAATTCGTTCAGAATAAGTATGTGTTTTGTCTCGTTTGGTATCAGCTTTTTTAACGGAATCTTTTAGATCAACAAGGTTCAATTCCTCTAACATTATTTCCTCAACATTTTAAATAAAATGAATGTGAGTCAATTGTAAATTGCTCATTGGATTTAATTAATTTTGTCGGGAATTCTAGTTATAGAACATCAAGCATTCGAAAAGGCGACGGTAGGATTTTAAGATTGTAAGTAAAAATAAATTCATTATTTTTTTACCGATGAATTGTAGCCAAATTAACAAGTAAATTTCATTGAATCAAGAACAATTCACTAACTTTCCAAAACGTTATTAACTTCGGGTGTGAAATTATGCGGAGAATAAAAAGATATATTCTTAAACCAAAAATTGAATTTTTTTCCACTTTCACTATATTCATTTTCAAATTCAACGGATATTAGGCATCACATGAAAGTTTTTTTAACGTTAATTGCAAGTCTTATCGTAATTGCGCTTTTTACACTTGGAGCCGGCAAAATCGCCGAGTCACTCCAAGTATCAAATGAAGTTGAAGAATTGTTCAGTTCTACTTCATCGATCGAATTGGTAAACGCGCAGTCAGAAAAATTCAAATCTCTTCCTTTACCTGTTCGAAGGTATCTTCTTACAAAAAATATAGACCCCACGAAGCAGATTCAAACCATGCGAATGAAACAAGAAGGACGTTACAAACTTCGATTCAACAAAGAATATTTAGATATGACGGCAGAATTATATGTCGATTACGGTGATAAGGAATTTATATGGTTTGCGAATGTTACCCAGACGAAACCATTTTTTACAACGGTGATTGATAACTACTTCAAGTCCCAGGGAGGTCGGGCCAGAACTAAATTAATGGCAATTGTAAGAACGAGGGATGATATTGGGATTTCCGTGAACAAAGCGAATATGCTACAAATGCTTGCCGATTTAATGTGGAATCCGTCATTTTTACTCAGCTCCTCAATTTCTTGGGATTCGATTGACGATTTTTCCGCCAGATGCACTCTTATGGATGAATTCACAAACGTCGCCGCTACATTTTTCTTCGATACTGACAATGAGTTAGTAAGAATCGAAGCCCAGCGCCCAGAAGGCACAAAAGAGGATTTTAAAAGGCGGCTATGGGAAGTTCGAGTTTTAGAGCATGGAAATTTTGACGGAAATATTTTGCCCTACAGAGTTGAGTATGTTTATTTTGCCGGCGAAAACGAATACCCGTACATGGAAATAAAAGTTAACGAATTGGAATATAATTCACGTGAGGATTTTTAATTATGCGATTACATTGTATACGACATGTAGAATATGAATACTTAGGTCATATTGAGAACTGGGCAAACAAAAATGATATTGAAATCAGTTACTCCAATTTATTCGAAAATCCCAATTTACCTGCACATAATGATTATGATTTTCTTTGCGTGTTAGGCGGTCCTATGAATATTTACGATTATGGTGAGTATCGTTGGTTAAAATCCGAAAAGAATTTTATTGGCGGCGCGATTATTAAACGGAAGAAGATTTTGGGCATTTGTCTCGGGGCTCAATTGTTAGCAGATTTACTGGGAAGTAAAATTTATCAAAACCCATTCAAAGAAAGAGGTTGGTTCGATATTGAAAAAGTTGACGACAAAATCGATTTAATTCGAGATTTCCCACACACGCAAAAGGTTTTTCATTGGCATGGGGATACATTTAATTTGCCAAAAGGAGCCATAAATTTATTTAAAAGTGAGGCCTGCGAAAATCAAGCATTTTTGTACGGAAATAATATTCTCGGTTTACAGTTCCATCTGGAAATGACGGAGCAAGGGATCAAAGAGCTTGCGGGACATTCTAAATCAGAAATTGAAGTCGGGAAATACATCCAAACTTTTGATGCAATTGTTGATAATTTAAATCTCACTCAATCATGTCATAATTTAATGGAAGGTTTATTAACGAAATTTTTCTGTAATTAATCACACCAAATTGAAATGAAAAAACTGATTAAAAAATTTCTTTACAAGGTAATACCATCACTGGAATTTTCTCGCGGTGGTGAACGACAAGTTCAAAGCGAGCTTGAGAAAATTAGAGCCGATCACAGAGGCAGGTATAAATTCGCGTCCAATTTTATTACGCCGGAGTCCAAAGTGCTGGATGCGGCTTGCGGTGTAGGTTATGGAGCATTCATTATTGCAAAAGAAGTAAATGGTTCTGAAATAATTGGAGTAGATATTGAAAAACGAGCAATCGATTATGCGAATAAGTATTATAAAACCAACAGAATCAAATACGAAATAAATGATGTAATGAAACTCGCGTTCTCCCCTGCAATTTTTGATGCCGTAGTTTCCTTCGAAACTATCGAGCATTTAGAAAACGCCGAAAGATTTCTTGAAGATATTACTGGATTTTTAAAATCCGGCGGCAAATTAATTGTTTCATCTCCGAATCAAGATGTCATGCCATTTGATAAAAACCAATTTCCATATCATATCAAACATTTTACGAATGATGAACTCTCAAATATCTTAATAAAAATGGGTTATAATATTGATGGTGTTTATTCTCAGCATGAACAATTGGAAGAGACGGTAAAGGAAAACGCGAATGGTAAATTTTTAATTGTTGTTGCAACGAAAAAATAAAGGCCGCAAACGCGACCTTTATTAAATCTGTTCTTTTCGAATTAATCAATCTTATTAATACTTGTGTACCAATCGCTTGATGCTTCAAGGGATTTATTTATTCGATTAACAAGATTGTGAGGATCTTCCAAACTGCCTTCAAGCAACAAAGCTGATTCATAAAGCTGCTCGACAACATCCGCGATGTATTGATCATCATTATTGGCTTTATATACTTTTAACATATTTCTGATCAACTTATGATCTTTATTCACTTCAAAGATTTTTTTCTGACTGCCCATTCCCATTGATTGATTAGTCATTTTTAGTATTTTCTGCATTTGCGCAGACATCGCGTCATCAGCGGCAACTATACAACTCGGGCTACTTTTTAATCTTATCGATTCTCTGACTTCAGTAACGCGGTCACCCAAAATATCTTTAATTTTAGACCTGAGAGCCTTAAAAGTATTCTCGTCATCTTTGCTCAACTCTTCCTTTTTTTCTTCCTTAGCATCTTCAACATCTTTAATTTTTTCCAGCTCTTTCATATCAACAGTATCAACAGATTTCAGATCAAAATCTTTGTATTTGCGCAGGGAATTCACAACAAACTCATCCGCCGGATCGTACATAAACAAAACTTCCAATCCCTTACTTTTGAATATTTCAAGATGCGGATCCATCAAAACTGCATCACGGCTGTTTCCGGATAAGTAGTAGATTTCTTTTTGCTCATCTTTCATTCTTGAAACATATTGGGACAAAGAAGTAAGCTCTTTTTCATCTTTGCATTCTGAAGAATTAAATCTTAACAATTCTGAAAACTTCTCATGATTCGTAAAATCGCCATAACCCAGTTTGAATATTTTTCCGTGAGAGTTCCAGAACTCAACGTATTCTTCAGGATTCTTCTCCGCTTTATCTTTTAAGTAACTCAATATTTGTGAAGTTACATTTGAAGCAATTTTGGAAAAAACGGCATTTTCTTGGAGCGTTTCCCGAGAAATATTTAGTGGAATATCTTCGGAATCGACAACACCTTTTACAAAACTTAAATATTCAGGTAATAATTCTTTGTTTTTGTGTTGTATCAACACTCTTTTTACGTATAAATCCAGACCATAATTTTCACGATCCATCCAGAAAAATTCATCGGCTTTTTTAGGAATGAACATTAAAGAACTAAATTGAATCGGGGCGTCAACCGATTTATGAATCACATCCATCGGATCTTCTTGATCATAACTCAAGAATTTATAAAACTCGTTGTATTGTTCCTTTTTGATAGCAGATTTAGGTTCTCTCCAAATCGCGGCAATTGTATTAATTCTCTCATCACCGACAAAAATCGGGAATGAGACAAAATTCGAGTGTTTTTTAATTGTGCTTTCCACTCTATATTTTTCCGCAAATTCTTTCGAATCTTCTTTTAAGAATATTTCTATCGTAGTTCCACGTTTTACATCGTCGCCAATTTCGCGGATCTCATAATCCCCTGTTCCATCAGACTTCCACTCAATTGCCGGCACATCTTTTTGATACGATTTAGTTTTTATAACAACTTCTTTAGCAACCATAAAAACCGAATAAAAACCGACGCCAAACTTCCCGATCAAGTTTGTTGCTTGGTCTTTATTTTGCGCGATTTTTTTCAAGAACTCCGAGGTTCCGGATTTTGCGATTGTACCAATATTATTGATCAATTCTTCTTTTGACATCCCAATGCCGGTATCCGCGATGATAAGTTTGTTCTCTTTTTCATCAAGTGTAATTCTAATTTCCGACGGTAACTCCTTATTGGCAATTTCCGCGCCTTTTGTGGATTCGAATCTCAATTTATCCAATGCATCCGACGCATTGGACACAAGCTCCCTTAAAAATATTTCACGACTTGTATATAAGGAATGAACAAGTATATCCAGTAATTGTTTTACCTCAGCTTTAAATTGAAATTTCTCTGCAGTTCCTTGACTTTCGCCCATTATCAATTCCTCCGAATCTGATTATTGTATTTGTATTTAATATTTTATTTAAAATAAAACCCGCCGCGAATTGTCGCAGCGGATTTCAAAACGAGGTCGATGAAAGATTATTTAAGCTCAATTACTTTTTCATTTTTAGGCTTTTCTTCCAATTTAGCGATTCGGATATTAAGTATTCCATCCTCAAATTTCGCGTCAACCTTATCGCTGTTTACTTCTACGGGAAGAGTAAAACTTCTTTTGAATGATCCATAAACTCTTTCAGATCTGTAGAAGTTTTGATCTTTCTTTTCTTCCTCACGCTTTTTCTCACCTTCAATTGTTAAGATATTGTCTTTAAGCGTAATTTTAAGATCTTTCTTCGTTAATCCCGGCGCTTCAACTTCAACAATTATATTTTTCTTGTCCTCCGAAATATCGATTGTCGGACGGAAACTATCGTTAAAGTTTAACCCTGCCAAGGGTAGATCATTAAAAAATCTGTTAGCAAATCTTTCCATTTCGTTGAAAGGTTCAAATCTAACTAGTGTCATTTTCAGACCCTCCTTTATAATTGATTTGTGATTAATTGTTTACTTAATACATATAAAACTCCGTGCCAAAGTCTGTATTTTTCGTAAACCCTTTATTTACAACAAGTTAGAAACGTTTTTGGGTAATTTCCCAAATTTGCCTTTTTGGCATAATATGCGCAATATTTTCAGATGTCAGTATTACAGTCATACAGTTTGACAAATTGACCGTAAAAATGATCACAAAATCTTTCGTTGAGTGGATTTTATTTTTTATTTTAAGGACTTTATTATGCTAGCAATGAGGTTAAAATGCAGAAGTTTGTTGTTATTATGGCAGGGGGAGTTGGTTCCCGTTTTTGGCCGAGAAGCAGAAAAAAATCACCAAAGCAATTATTGAACATTTTTGGTCAAAATACGATGATTCAAAATACTGTCGACCGATTGGATGGGTTTGTTGAAAAGGATCATATTTACATAATTACAAACAAAGTTCAAAAGGCAATAGTTGAAGAGCAGCTCCCGGAAATTCCCTCCGCGAATATAATCGCCGAACCGGAAGGAAGAAACACCGCTCCATGCGTTGGGTTGGCAGCTTCAATTATATCTCAAAAGGTGGAAGACGCGGTTATCATCACACTTCCGGCAGATCATCTAATCGAGCAGAAAGAAAAGTTCGTAGATTCTTTACAAAAAGGTTGTGAATTCGCTTATAAATCGAAAGGACTAGTTACCTTCGGGATTACCCCAACGCGCCCTGAAACCGGGTATGGTTATATTAATTTCAATCGAAATGAAGTAAGCGGCGGTATTCATGAGGTTATCAAATTTGTTGAAAAACCCGATATTGAAAAAGCGGAGCTCTATCTTGAATCCGGCGAATATGTTTGGAATTCCGGAATGTTTATCTGGCGTGCCGATACGATTCTGAAAGAAATGAAAGACTACCTCCCCGAGATGATTAGCGGACTGGAATCAATCACCCAATCGGAAGATCAATTTGAAGAAAATTTGAAAGCAATCTTTCCGAGACTCGAAAGTATCTCGATTGATTATGGAATCATGGAAAAATCGGATAAAGTATATTTGCTTCGTGGGGAATTCGATTGGAATGATGTGGGAAGCTGGGAAAGTGTTTACGAATTAAGCGAAAAATCAGAAAACGGAAATGTGAAAATCGGTGATGTTTTTACCGAAAAGTGTAATAACTCATACGTTTTTTCTCCAAATAAATTCTCCGCAGTAATTGGAGCAGATGATTTTATTATTATCAATACTGACGATGCTCTGCTCGTTTGTAAACGCGGACAAACTCAAGATGTTAAAAATGTAGTGAATTATTTAAATGATAGTAATCGAAATAACTTGGTTTAAAGAATCAATTATAACAACAGAATTATTATTTAATTAGCAAAGTGGTAAATCAATGAATATTAAAAGAAATCTAATTATCGCCTTATTTTTGACTATTTCAGCATCATTCGCGCAAGTTAAAACCGATTGGCAAGGCGGAGTTCCTGACGGTTGTACAACCATCACTGTCGGGAAATTAGCAACCGATGACGGATCTGTTATGACTTCCCATACAGATGACAGCCACAGAACAAGATCCTGGTTAGATATTATGCCACCAATGGATCATCCCGAAGGATCAACTTCAACAATGTACAAGAGAGCTACTTCAGATTCTCTCGCGATGCCAACCTATAAACATGTTCCGGTTGGAGAAATTCCTCAAGTAAATCACACTTACGGGTTTATCAATACGGCATATCCTTCAATGAATCAGCACCAGCTAGCAATTGGTGAAACTACTTTCGGTGGAAGAGCTACACTTCAATCTGATAACGGACTAATTGATTGCCAACGTTTATGTCAGTTGATGCTGGAAAGATGCAAAACTGCAAGAGAAGCTATCAAAATGGCTGATGAACTAACAAAAGAATATGGATGGATTGACGCAGGCGAAATGCTGACAATCGCGGATACAAAAGAAGTTTGGCATTTTGAGATTACCGGTGCCGGTAAAGGAAATCGAGGTGCAATTTGGGTGGCCCAAAGAGTTCCAGATCATCATATTTCCGTCGGAGCAAATGGAAGCAGAATCAGAGTGATCGATTTAGAAAACTCCGGTTTCTTCATGGCTTCGGATAACGTTTTTCAAGTGGCGCAAGATAGCGGCTGGTGGAATCCGACAGATGGTAATTTTGAGTTCGTATACGCTTATTCACCCGGAAGCAGAAGATCGCTTGCTACCCGAAGGCGTGAATGGAGAGTGCTTTCTCTCGCTGCCCCATCGCTAAAATTAGACGCAAACGCTGAAAATTATCCGTTCTCAGTAAAACCGGACGCTCCCATCACAAAAGATAAAATGGTACAAATGTTTCAGGATTATTATGAAGGAACTCCTTACAATTTTATTAAAGATATTACTTGGGTAAACGATAGCGGTAAAGTCGAAATATCACCATTGGCTAATCCGTTTATGCCATACGATATGAATAAAATCTTCAAAATTAACGGTGGCTGGGGATGGCTTGGCGAAAGGACAATCGCACGTTGGTATACAATGTATGCTACAATTACCCAATCACGCGATTGGCTGCCGGATGAAATTGGAGGAGTTGTTTGGCTTGCATGGGATAATGTCGCGACTGCGGTTTATACCCCAATTTATTCGAACGTGACCGAAGTGAACAAATACTTTAAAACTCCCGGAAGAATTAATGGTTACACCCATGATTCCGCTTGGTGGGCTTTTAACCGACTTGGTACTCTCACAGCACAAAGATGGGGCGATATGCGGCACGATGTTAGAGCTGTTTTCGATCCGATGCAGAAAGAACTTTTTGCAAATCAGAATTCTTTTGAGGAAAAAGTATTGGAATTGTTAAAGACAGATAAGGATTCCGCAATAAAACTTCTGACTGATTACACTAATAAAACCGGCATTAAAGCTGTTGAAGAAGCTTGGAAGCTGGGAGATTTTCTCTGGACTAAATACGATGAAAAGTTTTAATTATAACACCAATTCTCATTACAACTTACTGTTAGAAAAAGCCCGATCTTTAACGTGATCGGGCTTTTGTTTTTACCCAAAACTACTGTGCCATTCGAAGTTATTTAAGCACTAGCATTTTTTTTACTTTGATGAAATCACCACTTTGCAATTTATAGAAATAAACACCGCTTGTCAGTCCACCCTTTCCAATTGATAAATTCGCTGTATTAAAATCAACCGAATGTTTACCCGAACTTAGAGAACGATTGAGAAGAGTTGCGATTTCGTTCCCGAGTGCATCATAAATCTTTAATGAAGTCTGAAGAATTTTCCCCCCACTCTCCGGAATGCTGAAAGAAATTTTGGTTGAAGGATTAAAAGGGTTCGGATAATTTTGGCTGAGTTCAAATTCTTTCGGTAAAACATTATCTTGAAATGAGCTTACCGTGTCGATAATTGAAAATGAATTTGAGCTTCTATCAGATAAATTCGTATCCGCTTGAGAATAAATATGGATTCTGTAATTGTCATCAACAGCGTTCTCACTTTCAATATTCCATTGGAATGCCTTAAGATTTCCCGATTCCGTACCGATAATTTTTCCTACATCTGATCCATTTTCCAATCCAATTATAACACTATCTAAAATGTTTGTCTCCCAGCGAATAATCTGGGATGATCCGACCGCCCAAGATTCCCCTCCATTTGGTGCGGATAAATCTAAGTATGGATCGGTGATCATAAAACTCCAAACATCAGACCAATCACTTGATACTCCGTTAATTTCAGAATTCACGCGCCAAAAATATTTTGAATTCTCATCCAACCCTGTCAATTTGAAATAAGATAAATTTGTATTTTCAGAAAAAAGAGTTGTTGAAAACGAACTATCGGTTGAGACTTGAAGATTAAACGAATCATATTTGCCCCTACCTGTCCATCTAACCGCAATTTCGTTTTGAAGAATCAATTTTTGTTGATTCGTTGGTTCATATAAAATGGGAAGGTCCGGCGTAAAATCTCCTCCTAACACGCCAAAAACAATTTCTCCGAAATTATTAAGATTAGCGACTAATTCATTGTATACATCATCATAAGTAGTTGATTTTGAAACAAACAATCCTTGATTCGCAAAATTTCTCCAATAAACCATTGTATTCTGCGGGTCTTTAATCTGGGGGAAATAGTCCAAATCGAAACGAAATTCTGCATTTTGAGAATAGATGGCTGCTCCTTCGTATAGAACTGATACAGGGTAAATAGTTACTTTATCATCCAAAAATTCCGGTTTTTTTGGTCCGTAAGGAAATCGTGTTATTGTACTCGAATTATAAGCTTCACCATCAAGTAAAATAAATTCAACACTTACTCCGGTATTAATAGTATCTGAGGCATACTCATACGTATTACCTTGATTTGATTCAAAAATGCTTACAGTTGGTGCTTCCACATCATCTTTCCAAAGTTGCTTAGATGTCCTATAAGAAATTACATTTTTGGGCAAAGATAATTGAAACGCAATCGATCCCTCAGGGTGTGACTCAACAACATTTACCGCCGGACTTTGGGGATGAAGTATCCCAAAGCCGAGGAACCAGCCTCCATCATCATATTTTTGCGCATTTCCGGCAGCAGCGGCAAATACGTTTTGACCGGGATATCGAAATTCAGAAACCATATCAGCAGTTTTATTAATTTCATCAATTTCATACTCAACTCCTCTTGAATATGGCGGCTTATGAAATTGACCATTATCAAATATTGTGATATTACCATTTGGCAATCGTGTTATATCATGTTGACGTGAAAAATAATACGGTGCGTTTTCCTCGTGTTCACCTGTTATCGCAAACTCATTATTCTTTCCCCCAAAATTCCACATTATTTCACCATTGGAACGATTGATTTTCATAATAGCGCTGAGTTCACGGAAGGAAGCGAGAATATTTCCATCGTAATCGACTTCAAATGCGTTTAACGTACTATAATTTACTCTGGAAGCAGTCAAATCAGCATCAGAATCTGTGATCGGGATGTAATCAATATTTCTCCACTCGAAAACAACATTTTTATCTTTGTCTTGTTCCTGAATTATATTAAGTATTAACGAAGCGTCGGGTCTTCCACCGGGAACAATTGCACTCATATCATAAGTTATCGGCAAATAGGACATAATAAGTGCATGACCGTTTGGCAGATATTGTAATTCATGAAAATCCGTCGGATAGCCATTTTTCATTTCAAAACTGTCGATAACAGTTATATTATCGTCCATTATCAAATATCTAAGTTTTTCGCCGGCACCCGGTACGTTTCCGCTAAAATCGCCGAAAGCATAAGAAAGGTAACCGTTGGGTTGGATTCGTAAATCAAACGGGGCTCCATTTACCCGAACCGAATCTAAAATATTCCCTTGATTATCTAAGACGAATATAAAATTCGCATATTTGGCAGGAACATTTCTATCCCAAGTAGCAAGAAAAATTGTGCCCGGTCTTGGGTTATTTACGGTATCAATCTCAATCTCAGGAACCGGGAGCGATCTAAAATCATTAGTGGTAAATGCCCCAATTTTTTGTTTCTTGTTCGGGAAGTATTCATCACTAAAAGTACTAATAGAAGTGGCCATTTGTTCTTTTTTTATGGTTTGAAAATTGAACGAATCATCTGAATAATGTTCCGGGTCTGAATTTTTAAGGTTTTTGCTGATCGTGACGTTAATATTTTCCCCGTAAATAAATGGTTTAGATGGTTTAAAGACCAGGGTTCGACCATCATCGGCAAGGATTATACGGCCACTAATATTTCCACTTTTAGATCCGCTCACTATGATCAAATCTTGTGTAATTTTTGAAACATCAACAATACTTCCTTCTCGAATGGTAATTGTTGTTTCAAGAGTATTGAATGATGAACCGGGTCGGGGATTAAGAAATTCATAATCCTTAACTTGGGCATTGAGTGTGATCGCAAATAAAACTAAAAATCGGAATACATCTTTCATACAAATATCCTTTTTTATGAGAGATTTAATCTTAAATATTTTCGATCAGTATAAACTAATATATTTCCATTATTTTGTATGCAAAATTTAATCGGATATTAAGTCCTAATATTTTTCAAAGATCTGCATCTATTTATTAAAAATCAAATCAAAAAAGCAGCATAGCGTTTGAAAGCCACAATGATATTCGAAGAGGTTTTGATTAGATTAACATCCAATTACTTTATCAGTAACATTTTTTTCACTGATATAAAATCTTCACTTTGTAATTGATAGAAATATACACCGCTGGAGAGAAAAGAAGCATTAAAATTTATTGAGTGAATTCCGGCGTTTTTATTTTCATCGATTAAAACTGCGATTTCTTTTCCTAAAGAATCATAAACTCTAAGCGAAATATCTGATCGATGTGGGAGAGTAAAACTTATTATTGTAATGGGATTAAAGGGGTTCGGGTAATTTTGGAGCAAAGTAATTTCTGAGGGTTCGGCAATCTCCTTCTCCAAATTTGTTTGGATATCTTCCTTTAGACTTATATTATCGATAAAAATATCGCCCAGTGAGCCGCCGCAGTTAAATTTAATAACTGAATTCAAATCATCTTCCGATTCCATTATAAACTCGTATGAAATCTGTTTTTTGTTTTTCGATAATGCGGTTAAACCAATTTTTCCATAGTTAACCGGTTGCGCATCCTCCGATACAACAACTGCTTCTAAAATGCGATTTTCAGTTGAATATGCATCAAAAGTGAAAATATATCTCTTACCTTGTAATAACGGCAAATTATTTTGTGAAATGGCTACGTCTTCGTAATCAGTTCCACTGTTTGAAATAGAAATTAGTAATTCAGAATCTTGATTTACTAAAACTTCGCCGGTGGCCGAGTTTTCGAAGGAATGCGTCCAGAATGTCAATTCCTCTTCAAAATTGCCATTTTTAACTAAATTAGTCCCGGGAATGTTAAAATTCGTCCGAAAAGAAACGATATTTGAAAAATCACTCTCTGCGCCCAAGCTGTCTATCGTTTTTACTTTCGCGAAGTAACGTCTATAATTTTCAAGTCCATTAATTGAAGTGTACGGCAACGAAGTTGTATCCCACGGATTCATAGAATCTTCTTCGAAACCAAAATAGATAATGTACTTTTCTACGTTTTTATCACCGAATTTGTTGTAAATAAAATTAACATTTGTCGAATTTGGTTCAACCACAAGATGCGGCGCATCAGCTACACCATTAAATTTAATTCGATGCGCGCGGTAACTATCGAGGGGAATTTTGAATCTCGCTTCGAAAAATATCCGTCCATAACGATCAACCTCCATTATTTGTGGTAGACGGGGATCAGACCAGTCGATTAAAGTATTTCCACTTTCCAATCTTCTGGTTGAGCCCATAAACGGAACCTTTGTATCAAACTCGGGGATGTATTCCCAAATCTTCTCCGCTCTCATGTTTAATGTGTCGAGATAAAATTCTATAACTCTGGAATATTTTAGGCTGTTGTGATTTCCATTATCAAAAAGGGTGTAATAATTTGGTTTGTCTTTTACAGGACGAACATCGTGCTGATAAGAAAACCACTCCGTTTCATTAAATAAGGTGAAATCCGAATTCTGTCCACCGAACCTCCAAATTATTTCACCGGTTTGGCGATTTACTTTTGTAATCTCTGATTGGTGTCTGCTGGAAATAATAAAATGTCCATCATAATCAATTGCAATGGAATTTATATGGGCATAATCAATATATGAATTTAATAGATTTTCGTGAATGGCATCACCGGGTTTATAATTATCAATGGTGTTCCATTCAAATATTACATTATCGTTCTCATCCAGTTCATATACAATATTATCCTGCACAGTGGCATTTGCATTTCCACCCTCGATCGCGATTCGCATATCATATTGGCTTCTCGTAATTGCTAACAATATTGAGTGACCATCCGCAGTCATCAACAATTCATGAGGATCAGTGGAATAGTCGTTTGGAATTTGAAAATCTTTTACACGTGTGAAAGTAGAATCAATGGCGAAAGATTGTGTGGCGGCTGCAACAGTAAAAAGACCATTTGGTTGAAGCGCAAAATCAAAAGGAACATAATCTAATTTTTGATAAAAATACGGCGTTCCATCATTTTCAAATATTAACAAATAAGAATTCTTGCCTCGGCTCGCCAATAATATTTTGTCTTGAGATGCATTTTCAGTCGAAATTGAAATATCCAGTTCCGGGAAATCCTTGGGAACAGCTACATTATTCACAAATCTGATTTCTTGCGAGAATAAAACTCCACTAAACAATATTATTAATAAGTTCAATTTTGTCTTCGACATATTACCTTTCGTATTTTGGAATAACAATCAACTTATGCAGTAATTATGGTAAATTACAAATGTGGCTAAATTTTTCAAATGCTATAAATAATATCCATCGATTTCATGATCAATCACCGTTAAAGTTATCGTAAGCTTCTATTATATCTTTAACTAAACGATGACGAACAACATCTTGTTTATTAAAATAGACAAAACCAACCCCATCAACATTCTGGAGGATTTCGTTTACTTGAACAAGTCCGCTTACCGTGTTTTTTGGTAAATCGATTTGTGTTATATCCCCTGTAATAATTGAACGGGAATTAGGACCGAGTCTTGTTAAAAACATCTTCATTTGCATTGCTGTTGCGTTCTGGGCTTCATCCAGAATGACGAACGCGTTATTTAATGTACGCCCTCGCATGTATGCCAGCGGTACAATTTCAATCACAAGATTTTCGATGTTCTTTTTTAACTGATCCGAAGGCATCAAATCTTGTAATGAATCATATAGCGGTCTCAAGTAAGGATCAATTTTTTCTCTAAAATCACCGGGAAGAAAACCTAAACTTTCTCCGGCCTCAACTGCGGGTCTGGCAAGAACAATCTTGCGAACCAGCCCTTTTTTTAAAGCAGCCACCGCAAAAGCTACCGCAAGGAAAGTTTTGCCGGTTCCCGCCGGGCCGACCGCAAAGCAAATATCATTTTTCTTTACAGATTCAAAATACTTTATTTGATTCGGAGTTCTTGGTTTAACAACATCTTTTTGAGTATAAAGAATTATATCATCAAGTTCTTCGTCCGATACAATTTGTTTACCTTCCTGAAGCAGCGCAATTATAGTTTCAACATCGGTGGGTGTCAGTGATTTAGTAGTGTTCAGGACATAAACCATTTCTTTAATAACTTTTTCGATTATGTCGAGCTCGGCATTTTTTCCCTTTAGAAATACATTATCCCCTCGAACTGTAATCTTGGAGCTAAATCTCTCTTCAAGAGGAAGCAAATTAGAATCATTTGTTCCAAGAAAAAGCATTGGATTCACTTCATCAATTTTTAATTTTCTTTCGGCCAGAACAACCTCCTCGCTTAAACGAGTATTTTTAGTTTTGATGGATTCGTTTAAATAGAAAAAGCCCTCTTCAAAATCGAAAAGGGCTTTATATTATATACTTCAATCAGATCAAAGAAAAGATTAGTTAGATGGAGCAGGTTTCCAGTTTGCTCTAACTTTATCCCACTTAGCTTTAACATCTGCATCAAGATTAGGAATTTTAAATACTTGTTTAGGATAAATTAAATTCGGATCGTTGATTGAGCTTTTGTTGGCTTTGTAAATTTCCGGCCAAGCAAATGGGTTATCATAATGTTCTTTTTTCTTGGCAATTCCCCATAAGTGATCACCTTTAACAACTGTATAACTAACTTCTTTTGGTGCAACAACCCATGCATCAAGTTTTCTTTGAAGTTCATTATGAACTTTATCATAAAACTCAGGTAAAGCACTAATTGGATCAGCTTTTAATTCGTTTAACTCAGCTTGTCTGTCAGCTTTTTCAGGATCTTTTCTGTTTATTTTTGCAGCCAAAGCGTTTACACGATTTCTGTATGCATCAATATCAGCGTCAGTAACATTAGTACCTGCAGCGTCACCGATCATTTTATTGGTACCTTCGTAACAATCATCAACAGTTTCCATTCCATTCAATTTTGTTTTTAACGCTTCAACTTCAGCTTTTGCACCATCAACTGATGATGTAAGCTCAGCTTTAGCTTGAGTTAATCTGTTAATTTCTCCACGCCACTCATCGACCGTCATCTCTCTTTCTTGAGCAAAAGAGGTTGACGCCAGAAGAACGAGCATAGCAACAACACTAAATAATTTTGCGAATTTCATTGAATTCCTCCGTTAGATTAAATTAAACTTATTATTTGCCCATTTTTTTCAAGTTAGCTTTTACTTCAGCTTTCTCTTTTGCACATTGATCAAGAGCTGCTTGTCTTTCTGCTATTTCTCTTTCGAGTTTTGTTTTGTCACTTTGTAAAGAGTTTAACTCTTGTTCCAAAGATTTAACTTCTGCTCTTAATTCATCTAATTGAGCAAATTGTTCCGGAGTAACGCCGCCACAACCTACAAAACCGGTCATGAGCAGTGCAACCATAAGGAATCCAAAGTATTTTTTCATACGGGTCATTTACTGCCTCCTTTATTGAGTATTCCAAAAAAAAGTTTTATTGGATAATATAATCAAAAATATCGATTTTATAAAAAATTTTGAATTAAATATTGGTGAAATCAGATTAATTTACGCTCCACGAAGCTGGTATAGCTGTTTCCGGCAAGAATTATATGATCAAATATCTTTATATCGAAAATTTGCCCGGCTTCAACTAATTTTCTGGTTATCGCAATATCTTCATTACTTGGTTCAGGGTTACCACTTGGATGATTATGAATCAGAATAATATTTGCCGAAAGATTGTCGATAGCGACTTTGAAAACTTCCCTCGGATGAACAATACTGCTGTTCAAATTACCGGTGGAAATTATATCAAATTTAATAATCTTATTGGCTGAATTTAGAGATACGACGACAAATTCTTCTTTCATTTTATCCCTAAACATAGGAATGAACATTTCGGCAACGTCGGATGGCGAAGTGATTTTTCTATTCGAGTAAAGTTTGTCTTGGAAATCTATTCTTCTGGAAATTTCAAAAGCCGCCGCCAGCGTTGCGGCTTTGTCGTTTCCAATTCCACTTATTTTTTTCAATGACTCAACTGATTGGGCTGCAAGTGTTGAAATATTCGAGTGTTTACTTATTAATTCTCGTGAAACTTCGACAACTGATCGACCCTTTGTTCCAGTTCTTAGTAATATGGCAATAAGTTCCGCATCCGACAGATTATGTGCACCTCGCAAATGAAGCTTTTCCCTTGGTCTATCGTCGAGCGGCAAATCCTTAATTTTATAAATAGTAAATCCGTTCTAA
Organism: Melioribacteraceae bacterium; assembly: GCA_021739765.1. Taxonomy (GTDB): domain Bacteria; phylum Bacteroidota; class Ignavibacteria; order Ignavibacteriales; family Melioribacteraceae; genus JAIPBD01. The sequence continues at coordinate 174,327 of JAIPBD010000005.1, read as the reverse complement.
TTAAAATTCGGTTTTCTAAAATATACTTTTAGCATGAAAATCCATAATGCAATTCCACCTAAAAATAGAAATAGAAAAATTCCTAAAACATCCCACTGTGTTGCAGTTAAAAAAAGATCGGGATTAAAATATTCCGAAAGATATGAATCCCTGAGTGAATCTCGCATGATTGACATAAAAACTAAGACGAGAACAAGTAATGAAGTCCCAATGTAAATCCCTTTTCTGGGATCCTCATTTTTTGTGGAGCTGAAAATTATAAAAATAGAACCTAGCGCCGCAGTTAATGCAACTAGGAATGAAACAGTAGCGAATATATTTTCGCCCATAAACGTCATCATCTGTTCTTTAGGCAATATTATTAAATAGAGAATGCCAACCACAAATTGTAGCATAGTTGCATAGGTAAACCATTTTCCGCCAAAGTTTATTAAAAACTTCGCGTAGTCTTTTTCTGTGCCCCATTTGAACACACCTAGAATCGCGACAAATAATCCGCCAACAGCGATTGCGGCGGTGACAAAGTGAAGGTATCTGGGAATCAATGTGTATTCATTAAGATTCAAATTCATTCCGGTCGGATCTCTAAAATATTTTTGAGACCAAAATTGGGGAGTTGACATTAATGTCAAATTATTCGAATAAATAAATCCAATTAATACAATGCAAAAACTTGAAAGTAATAAAATCCAACCCAAATATTTATTATTCTCGCTCCCTTTGAAGGCGATTATGTAAAATCCATAGTAAGCTATAATTAAAAGGATTATCACTAAAAACCACGGCCAGCCAATTATTGCGGAAGATGTATAAAAATACTGTCCGTAAATTACCTGCAAAAAAAGCAGGGGTGCTACGCCTAAAGTAATTGTAGCCGCGAGAAATGTCGGCAGTTTTTTTGCCAGATCCGAATATAACTTTTTAAAATTGTCATTCGTTTTTCCCTTCAATTTAGCAACATACGCGATGATACTTCCACCGAATACGATATTCATAGCGATAATATGTAACACAAACGTCACAATTAGCAAAAGTTTAAACAACCAATATGGAGCAGGTAATGAAATCGGGTCTACAGATGGTATAATCGTTTGTATATCCATTTTCTCCTCCTAATTTTGATTGATAAATTGTTTGGGAAACCAATCCATCATAATTTCTATTTCTTTACTGTTTGGGACCAGATTTGGCATCAAATCATTCATTCCTTGAAGATCAGTTAAATAATATTCAACCTCCTCCCGATCAGCTCCTGTAAGGACAAAAAATACGGGATCATCAGAGCTATATTGGTGACAAACTTGGCAATATTTATCGAATAATCCTTTTCCACTTTTAAAGGCACTCAATTCACTTTGACTGATATTATTATGTAAATAGTCTGAGAGAGATTCTCTTTCTGATTCAAATCCGGCGAATGGCGGCATAATCCCTTTCTGCATGTGTTCAATCCGAGAGATCATTTGTGATGTTATATTTTTATCCCACCCTCTATCTATTAATCGATTCCTTACGCCTCGGTAAGCATCGTAGGTGTGGCAGCTTAAACACTCCACGCGGAAAATTTCTTCGCCTGCTTGAATGCTATTTTCCTTCTTAATTTTCTTGATTGAAGTCCATTTAGCTGTATTTAGGATTCCATTCTCATTAATTTTTTCAATTGAAAATCCTTGATCAAAATCTGATGATTCAGTGTAAATAGAATTACCATACATGTAATTTGCTATAACATACGGTTTTCGGATCGATTCGCGGATGAACTCAAAAGACCACATCGTAACAAATGCGGTGATCAGAATAAGCAGGCTAAATAGTAGATTGATTTTCGATGTAAAAAAATAGTAAACTAACGCGAGTAAAAATGTTATTAAGGCAAAAATTGAAATCAGAGTGGCATACTGAGTCGCTGTCGCCATCAATCCATTTGTACTTTGAAATAATTCAACGGGAATATTAGCAACGTACCAATAAGCAAATATGGGAAGTAAAATGAATGATGGAAGAACCCATTTCAAACTCCATTTTGCCACAAACGACTTAAATACGGAATCCTTAATTCTACTTATCGTTATTAAAGCATATAAACCGGCAAGAGATAATGAGAAAGCAAAACGGATAAATAACGATGGCCAATAAGTAGGATTGAAAAATCCATCCCAGAAATTTTTTGATTCAACCCAATTTCCGGAAGTCAGCATAAAAGTAATTATGCCGTTTATTACCACCATTGATAAAAATGCAGTTAAAAAGTAAATCCAACCTATCCAGATATGAGTTTGTTTGTCCAACCTTTTCCATCCGTAGAGATAGAGCAATGCGGCCGTGATTTCAAGGAAGAAAAAAACCCATTCAATCGCCCAACCCCACACAAAAGCATGTATTAAAGCGCTGGTAGCTGACGGATTAACTAAGGCGATTGTGAACCAAATCCCCACGCCCGTAATAGCTCCGAAAACAACTGTGAGAAGGACAAAAAACTTTGAGTGGGTTTTGAGCCAGCCTACTAGTTGTGAATTGTTTTCCTTATATGCTTTTCTTTCGGTAAGGACGAGGAACAATCCTCCACCGACAGCGAAATGAGATACAAATACGTGAACTACTGAAATAATCGCAATTAGTAATCCTGAGCCGAAGGAGACATCCCAAACAGGGTAATTCATGATTCCTCCATTATATGTTAGAATTGTGCATAACTAAATTACAACATCTGGATGATGTTATCCACTTATAGACAGTAGTAAACTCAAATTTAAGTGCGAAATCGGTGCCACAGATCAGATATTTGATTTGATGGAGACTTATTCCCACTCAATAGTGGCAGGCGGTTTAGAACTGATATCGTAGACAACTCTATTTACACCTTTAACACTTCTAATGATTTTATTTGACACCTCTTCAAGAATTGAGTGATCAAATTTGTACCAGTCCGCTGTCATGCCGTCAACTGATGTAACTGCACGAAGTGCAATAACATTTTCATATGTTCGTGCATCGCCCATCACACCGACTGTTTGAACCGGCAGTAAAACTGCGAAAGCTTGCCAAATTTCATCGTAGACTCCTCTCGCGTGAAGTGTCCGAATAAAAATATCATCGGCTTCTTGTAAAATTTCTACTTTCTCCTTTGAGGCATCGCTTAATATCCGTACCGCGAGACCCGGACCCGGGAATGGATGCCGACCAATGAATTCTTCCGGTATTCCCAATTCCCTGCCGATTGCCCGAACTTCATCTTTGAAAAGCTCTTTAAAAGGTTCAAGTAATTCTAGATCCATAACATCCGGCAATCCACCAACGTTGTGATGAGTTTTGATTGTCGCGGATTTCCCTTTTACCGGAACAGATTCGATTACATCGGGATACAAGGTGCCCTGAACCAAAAATTTTACATCTGAATGCTCTTTAGCTTCGGCATCAAAAACATCGATAAATGTTTTGCCGATAATCTTTCTTTTTAACTCAGGATCTGAAACACCTTTCAATTCCGACATAAATTGGTCGGTCGCGTCGATATAAACAATGTTCATATCGTAAGAATCATTAAACATCTTAATTACATATTCACTCTCATTTTTCCGCATTAATCCTGTATTTACGTGAACGCAAATGAGCTGATCGCCAAGTGCTTTGTTTAATAAAACCGCGGCAACGGATGAATCTACTCCTCCGCTTAAAGCACAAATTGCCTTTGACGATCCGACTTTTTCTTTAATATCAGAAATAGTCTGATCGATAAAATTTCCGGCGGTCCAATCAGCAGTACATCCACAAACATCAAAAATGAAATTTGAAACAATTTTTTTCCCTTCTTCCGTATGAACCACTTCAGGGTGAAATTGTAATCCAAAAATGGACTTCATAGAGTTTTCAATCCCGCAGACCGGAGAATTATCGGTTTTAGCAATCAGTTCGAAGCCATCCGGTAGTTGGGTGATATAATCGCCATGACTCATCCAAACTGTACTCCCGCTCTTAACTTCCTTTAAAAGTTTTGATTCACCGATTAATTCTAGATGCGCTTTCCCATATTCACGATCATCGGCAGGCTCAACATGTCCATTAAATTTTTTCGTAATAAGCTGCAAACCATAACAAATTCCCAAAATTGGAATTCCAAGATCAAAGATAGCCGAATCAATTTGTGGAGCATCCTCGTCGTAAACGCTCATCGGACCGCCGGAAAGAACAATGCCGCTTATATTTCCGGAATTGATCTCTTCGATTGAAAATGTGTGTGGGTGAATTTCGCAATAAACATTTTCCTCGCGAATTCTTCGAGCAATTAATTGTGTGTATTGCGACCCAAAATCAAGAATTAATATAGTTTCATTGTGCTGTATCATAAATTGCCCGAAATAAAAAAGGCCGCGTAAACGGCCTAAAAATTCTTATTGACCTACAAGTTCTTTGTAGGAGTTTACATCCATCAAGTTGTCAACGGAAGACGTATCCTCCATCTCAATTTTTAATATCCATCCTTCCCCGTAAGGGTCGGAGTTAACAAGCTGCGGCTCGTCGGCTAATTTCGGATTTAACTCCAAAACTTTAGCTGAAACCGGCGCGAATAAATCACTAACGGTTTTAACAGCCTCGATTGTTCCAAAAGATTCATCCATTTCAATAGATTCGATATCCTCGTCAATATCAACATAAACAATATCGCCGAGTTCGCCTTGGGCATAATCTGTAATTCCTACATAAGCTGTTGCACCATCAATTCTTAACCATTCGTGTTCTTTAGTGTACTTTAAGTTTTCCGGGAAATTCATTTTACCAACCTTTGATTATTTCAAAAATTCTTTATCAATAAAGGATGTGTCATAAGTTGAATTTTTAAAGTTTTCATTGTCGAGAACCTTTTCATGGAATGGAATCGTTGTTTTTATTCCCTCGACAGTAAATTCTTCAAAAGCTCTTTTCGATCTGACAATCGCCAACTCACGCGTTCTTCCCCAAACAATTAACTTCGCGATTAGGGAATCATAATATGGAGGAATTACATATTCGTTGTAAACATGCGAGTCCACCCTGATTCCATATCCTCCGGGGAAATGCAAATATTGAATTTTACCGGGCGATGGGCGAAAATTATGATCGGGATCTTCGGCATTTATTCTAAATTCGATTGCATGTCCATGTGGTTTTTGAGGCAGAGTTTCGATAGGCGATCCGGAGGCAATCATTATTTGCTCCTTCACCAAATCGATGTTGTATATAGTTTCCGTTACCGGGTGTTCGACTTGAATTCGAGTGTTCATTTCAATAAAATAGAAATTTGAATGTTTATCCACCAAAAATTCAATGGTTCCCGCTCCCTCGTATTTAACTGATTTTGCCGCAAGAACTGCCGCATCACCCATTTTATTACGAAGTTCTTCAGAAACGATGGGAGAAGGTGACTCCTCGATTAATTTTTGATGTCTTCTTTGAATTGAACAATCTCGCTCGCCATAATGGTAAACATTTCCATGAGAGTCGCCCAGTATTTGAATTTCAACATGGCGCGGATTTTCGATAAATTTTTCAACATATAATTCAGGATTATTAAATGCGGCACCCGCTTCGGTACTTGCTGTTTGATATGCTTTGCTTAACTCTTTCTCTTCATTAACAATTCGCATTCCTTTTCCACCGCCGCCGGCTGAAGCTTTAAGCATTACAGGGTATCCGATTTCCGCCGCTACTTTTTTTGCTTCCTCTATGCTTTTTACTGCGCCGTCGCTTCCCGGTACAACCGGAACACCACACTCTTTCATCGTAGTTTTCGCGAGGGCTTTATCTCCCATTCGATTTATCATATTAGCGGAAGGGCCGATAAATTTTATGTCGGAATCAAGACAAATATCCGAGAAATCAGCGTTCTCAGATAAAAAGCCATATCCGGGATGTATTGCTTCCGCACCGGTTACCTGTGCTGCCGCTATAATACTTGGAATTTTAAGATAACTGAGCTGACTACTCGCAGGACCGATACAAACGGCTTCATCAGCTAAAATTGTATGAAGAGATTCTTTATCCGCTTCAGAGTAAACCGCTACGGTTTTGATGCCTAATTCTTTGCAAGAACGAATAACTCTTAAAGCAATTTCACCACGATTAGCAATTAAAACTTTTTTGAACAAGATTTCCTCAATTAATTAATTTATCTAATTTTTCTCAATTAAAAATAGAGGCTGATTATATTCTACCGCAGTTGCGTTCTCGACAAGAATTTTAACGATTTTACCGGTCGCGTCACTTTCAATTTCATTCATTAATTTCATTGCTTCAATAATGCAAAGAACATTTCCCTCTGATACTTTATCCCCCACATTTACATACGAATCAGCATCGGGAGCGGGAGCTCGATAAAACGTTCCGACAATCGGTGAACGAACCTCGTGTAAATTGGCAGCGGGAATTTCCGGTTTAGCTTCCTTTTGTTCAGGCGATGCCTGGACGGAAGCAGTTGTTTCGTTCTGAGTTTGAGGTAATTTTGCTTCAATATATTGAGGAGCGCTTTGAATTACAGGGGCAGTTTTTTTGGAAATTTTTATTTTTAGGTCACCCTCTTCAATAAAAAAATCTGTTATTTCACTTGTTTCAACTGCTTTTATGAGTTTTTTTATAAGGTTTAGATCCATATTAATCTCTTAGTTTTTGACTCGTTCAACATATTGCCCTTTTCGGGTATCAATTTTAATTACTTCACCTTCATTAACAAATAAAGGGACGTTCACTGTAACCCCGGTTTCCATAATTGCAGGTTTTAGAGTATTTGTGGCGGTATCACCTTTAAAGCCCGGTTCGGTTTCTTTTACTTCAAGATTTACGAAGATAGGTATTTCAGCAGTAATAATTTTATCCTCATCATCATGCAGCAGTTCAACCTCTTCACTTTCTTTCAAATAATTAGCTTGATCCCCAAAAATTTCCTGAGGAACAGTGATTTGTTCGAATGTGTCATTATCCATCAGCACGAGTCCGGTAGAATCTTTGTAAAGGTACTGATATTTTTTCCTTTCCACACGAACTACTTCAACACTCTCACCCGAACGAAAAGTATTGTCAAGTACTTTTCCTGTTCTCATATTTTTCAACATAGTTCTAACAAAAGCACCGCCTTTTCCAGGCTTAACGTGCTGAAATTCAATCATTGTATAAAGATCTGATTTGAATTTAATGATTAATCCATTTCTAAAATCTGATGTGTCTGCCATAAATTCTTATATCTTAATTTGTTGATAAAATAGTTAGTGGATCAAAGAAAATCAATTTGTTAATTACATCATATTTGCTTCGGCCAGATAACGATCAGCTTCCCTTGCAGATGCCGAAGTTTTATAGTTGGCTTTTAATTCGTTCAATACTTCAGCCGATTTTTCATTTTGACCTGCGGTTAAATAGTTTTTTCCGGCAAGCAATAAATTTTCCGCGTTATCCGGATTGTATTCAGAAACTTGTGAAGCTTGATAATAAAGTTCTGCGGCTTTTTCATTTTGTCCTAAAGCTTCGTAACAATTTGCAGAACCTGAAATCGCACCGGCACGTAATAACTCATCATCACCGTTAAAATCTTGATAAACTTCCAATGCAGACTGATATTCACCGGTAAAAAAGTAAGAATTAGCGAGATAAAATTTTGCGATCTCCCCATTTGTAGTTCCGGAATACTGATCTACGATTTCCTTGAGACCAATCAATGTTGTGCCCGGTTGTCCGTTAATCGCTTGTTCAAATTGATTGTTGTCGTAAAGTGGGATTACTCTGGACAAAGCTTCGTTGGCGGCTGTATTATCTTCTTCGATTTTGTTTGTGTAAAGCAGAACTGCCAATACAACAACGGCAATTGCCGCCGCTGCGATTATCAATTTGCTTTTGTATTGCTCAATAAATTCAAGGGATTGGTAATATGATGTTACCAATTGATCCTCTTTAATTTCTTTCTTACTCAATTTTTTCTTCTTAGCTAACACTTCTTGCTCCATTATTTTCAGAGAAAACAGACAATAAAGTTAAAAAATATTATAGTCCAATTCTAATATGATTTGAAAAAATCCACGCTTTGTCATTTAAATAAACTTCAACTCTAAACGCACCGGATTGCTTAACGGTGTGAATAGCGCTATTACCTTCTGTTCGTTCAACCACTTTTCCATTATGCAAAATTCGAATTTCACCTTCTATGGGGACAGTAACTTCCAATTGTAAATTTTCGAGCAATTCTACCGAATCCCCCATCTGGAAAATTTTTGTTCCGGATTTCGCGGTAAAACGAAAACCTTTCGCATCACCATGATAAAAGTTAGTTACAAAACATTTACCTTGCTCAAGCGATTTGTAAATATTCGATTTGGCATTATCTAACGTTGCTTTTTTATCGTCTGGTTTTATTTCAGTTTCCAAAAGAACATGAGTTCTTACAGACTTAAACAATATTTTGTAGGGGAAGACTTCTACTTCAAAAAATCCAAGTAAATTAACCTTGTGAGCATGTGCGTCTATTCCACCAATTCCGACAACTTTTCGTTTTAGACTTAATTCATCCCAGACTTCTAATGTCTCATCAGGTGGTTTTACGATTGATCGAAGAGGATGAATAAAATAATTGTATTTGTTCTCCTCGGTCAATCCTTCCATCCATTCAGACATATGATTCCAGATTTCAATACCGGTAAATCCCTCCACATCCCAATCAACCCAAGGATAAGGTGGGTGTTCTTCCATTGAACTTCTTTTCTCGTGAGGATGAGCTAAAAAACCAATTCCACCAGCTTCTTTAACCTTTTTTACATATTCGGCTGCCGGCATACGTGTTGAGATTGGCTTCTCAATTCCAAAAGCCAGATAATGGTTTTTATTTTCACGATCATTAATTTCACAACCAACCAGCAAAAGCGTATTTCCATACCATCCCTCGCACCCTTCATCCAAGGCGCGAAGTGTGTTATGATCCGTAAGAATTATAAAATCGAGCCCAACTTCATTTGCCGTATTGGCGATATCTCGCACATCTCCCGATCCATCAGAATAGAGTGAATGCATGTGAAGTGAACCGACGTATTCATACATAGAAGGTATTATACTTGTTGAGGGATGTAATTTGATAATTAATTGTTATTACTCACAACTTCATTTAGAGTTGAATACTCAGTCGAGTGTCCTTTAATCATATCGGACAGCTTTGTCATCAACAAATCAACTCTTTCATCTTGATCATCATCAAAATTTTCAAAATTTTCTTTTGAATCAAATAAATAAATTTCTTCGAAAACATTTGTTTTTGATTTCTTCTCGTAAACAGAATAACTTAATAGCCCTTCCGCTTTTACCAGATTTTTTAATTCTCTAACAACATCTAAATATTCTTCCCTTTTCTCGGGAAGTATTTCATATTTTATTGAAAAAATAACCTGACTCATTTCACTCCTTAATTATAGATTGATGGGATAAACTCCCGTATAAACATTTTTTGCGGTGCCTTGCAAAAATAACTCTTTAATGCTCTGATTATCAATCACAAAATCAACTTTAAATTCGTTTCCTGCTTTTGAATAGAGCTTGATTGGAGGTTGAAAATTATCGTTTACCGCAGAAACTAAAGCCGCTGCGACAATTCCGGTACCACAAGCAAAGGTTTCCTCCTCAACACCTCTCTCATATGACCTAATTTTGATTGAATCGCCAAGGGTTTCAATAAAGTTAACGTTTGTCCCCTCCGGCCGAAATTCTTTTGCATACCTTAATTCTCGCCCAAGTTCATAAACCGGAACTTCATCTAAAGAAGTATATTTTCCTTTATTTGGATTTTCATTTACGAACATATCTTTAATATTAATTAAAACTTGTGGAGAACCGGTATTTATAAATGATGCGTTTACTAATTGTCCACCGCACATGATTTTGAAGTTCAATTTTGAATGATGCGGTTTTTTTAATTTTAATTTAATTGAATTTTCCTCAAGGATTTGAGCAAGGTAAATATCGCCATTAAACTCAAAATGAACGTCCGGCTTTACTTTCCCGACCGATTCATAATAATAAAGGGCGCTTGCCCGGGAACCATTTGCGCATAGAGAACCCGAACTTCCATCAGAATTAAAATATTGAAGTAAATAATCACTTCTTTCAGATTCTGAAATTACTAAAACCCCATCCGCACCTATACCGAATCGTCTATCGCATAGGTTTTTAATTAAATTTGAAGCAAAATCGAGCGACGGATTTTTTAGCATGTCAATCAGAACGAAGTCATTTCCGGCAGCGGTCATTTTTGTAAATCTAATAGAATTCATGGCATAAGGATATGGAATGGACAACTGTTTAGCAATTCATTTTCTAAACAATTGTCCATAATTTTTGTGGATGATCGAACCATCAAATTGAAATCATTCGACTTATTCGGTTAATTTTTCGGCAACCATTGTGCGTCCGTTTTGCACTAGAGTAAGGCTTTCAACTTCGCCATTCTCATTTCTATTAAATTCAATTGTGGCTTGAACAACTTTGAAATAAAACTTTGTTTCTGATTCCGGAAAGACGGGAAATTCCGGTTGACCGGTTGCTCGCGACATAAGTTGATTATCTTTTAATGAAACCAGTAGAATAAAATTAGGCATTAATTGATATTCACCAACGTAGGTTTCTAAAATTTCCTTAGCCACTTCAACATCTTTAACCGGTTCAACTTCTACACCCAGCTTGCCAAGCATTGTAACCGCATTATCATTTCTAGGATTTAACTCAAGTGATTTGTTATAATATTCAATTGCTCTTTCGTTATCTCCAGCTTCCATGAAAGCTTCGCCCATGCTATCGTAAACATTAAAGGAGTTGGGATACTCTTTAATATTTATCTCAAATATTTTGATTGCCGCGTCAGTATCTCCCTTTTGTAAAAATGTATACCCAAGTGAATTCAATGCACCTTCGCTTATATCGTAGGTTTCCGATGCGTTCTCTTTGATCTCATTAAAAACGTCAGGGAGGTTCTCCGATCCTTCATCTTTCACATATTGAATGAAAAAGTCGGTAATCGGTTTTTTCGGGAGTACATACTCAAGATCATTTAATATTTTTACGATTTCCATACACATTAAATTTAGGTTTGCAGCCGGCGCATTGCTCAATGCAACGATTAATTCTTTGCTTTCAACAAGCCGGAATATCATAGTGCTAAATCCGTTTATTCCTCCACCATGAGCGACAATCTTTACTGAATCCCCATTTGCCAACGGAGCTGAAGAAATTACAAACCCGTAGCCATATTCATTCAATGTCGGAGTCATCATCAATTCGCGGGATTTTGCACTTAACAATTTATCTGTGTAAAGTGAGCGGTCCCATTTACATAAATCGCCAACTGTTGAATAAAGTGAGCCGGCGGCATAAGGCAAAGACATATCAATCCAATCTGAATTTTCATAACCCGACGGAGTTTTTGTGTAACCTGTTGCGCGTTTTTTAATAATTTCTTTGTGCGAATCAAATCCGGTGCTATTCATATTCAAAGGTTCGAATATTTTTTCTTGAGCCAAATCAGCGTATGCTTTTCCGGTAATCTCCTCTAAGATAGCACCAAGAATAAAGTAGCCTGAGTTATTATAACTCCATTCCGATCCGGGTTCAAATGTTGGATCATCAGAACAATGTTCAATTACAAAATCTTTAGGATTGTAATACTTTTTGCTTATTTCAGTGAAAAAGTTGGGCTTTGAGGTATAACTGGGAATACCCGAAGTATGATTTAAGAGTTGATGAATTGTAACTTTTGCTCCGATATCTTTTCGATAATATGGGAGATAATCAGAGATGGTACCTTCGAGACTAATTTTTCCTTTTTCAACTAATTGCAGTATCAAAAGTGCAGTGAACTGTTTTGTGATTGAACCAATTCTGAATTTTGTCTCTATATCATTTTTAACATTCCACTCAATATTAGCAAATCCATACGCTTTTTCGAAATTAACACCGGACTCATCTGCCACTAAAACGGTCCCGCTAAAAAGTCCGTATTCCGAATACGCTGATACAAGTTTGTCGATTTTTTCTGATTTATCTTGTGCATAAGACGAAATGTAGAATGCGAGCATTAAGCTCAGAATTGTTAATGCTTTTTTACGAATTAGTTTCATTTTATCCCTTTTTTAGTTGTTAGGTTTTGACGAAAGAAAGCTAACGATTGTTACACGCGGAGAAAGATTTTCTTTACGAGGTCTAAGATATTTTTGATAATCGCAAATACGAGCAGAAGAAGAACTTCGTATTTTCCAAATAACGAATAAAGATTAATTTTTTTTGGATTAGGCTTTCAGAGCGGATGACGGGATTCGAACCCGCGACATTCAGCTTGGGAAGCTGACACTCTACCAACTGAGTTACATCCGCAAATGATCAAAATTAATTAGTTCTCAAAAATTATTCAACACATAAATTATCCGGTGGCAATTACTAACAGTCTTAAATTTTACCATCCTACCCTCCTCACTTCAATAATAGTTCACCTTCAATCGGAACAAAAATATCGGCTGCATGAATTAATGCGCCAGCGGTTAATTTCTCCACGCCATAGACCTCTACAATTGAGTCATAATCAGATTTAATTTTTCTGACGAGTAAGTCGAAATCACCATCACCGGAGACCAATATAACGACATCTGAATTTTTAGCGTACTCTAAAACATCAATTGTGATCCCAACATCCCAATCTCCTTTTGCCGAACCATCTTGTCTCTGGATAAAAGGCTTGAGTTTAACCTCGAATCCTATAGCTTTCAGGATATTCTGAAATTGCCTTTGTTTCGGGTCATTTCTATCAATTGCGTACGCAATCGCTTTTATTATTTGGCGACCATCCGAAATTTTCGCCCAGAACTTGTTGTAATCAAAATTTTCATTAAATGCTTCTTTAACGGTGTAATAAACGTTCTGAACATCAACAAAAACCGAAACTTTTTGTTTCAAATTGGTTCACTTTGAATATTGATTAGAATTATTCTCGTCAATCAGGTAAAGCCTGTTATCTTCAACTTTATACAGTAATGGCACAACAGTCACTTTGGGATATCTATTTCTCAATCTGTTTGCTTCGCTAACTACAAAATCATTTTCATTTCCGATTTCAAATAATGGGGCAAAATGATTAAAATGCTCTTCCGCAAATTGTAAATCCCATCCAGCTTTTTTTGCCAATCCTGATACAAAATCATCTTTTTTTGAGGCGAGATCAACCATTCCGCAACATGTATGTGCAATTAACGCGATGTGGGAAATGTTGCCGATCGCAATCGCAAAAGAAACTTTAAATTCACTATACCGTAAATTTGCGCCGCCTGATCGAATGATAAATGCGTAATTATCGGGAATTCTGATACTTTTTCGGTTATCCATACACATTCCGATTAACAATTGGGCTTGAGTGCACGGCTCAATCTTTTTATCGAGATTATGATATTCAAGAAGTTCTCCGATTGGTGTGTTGCGTAGTTGTAATGGGATGTCATCAAATGAATTTATTTCAATTAGCATAATTTTTCAAAATTTGTTTCGGCAAAAATCTTATTTAATAATTAATATAATCAGCTTTCTGTTTAGAAGTATCCATTGAAATTTACTTTCTTTGAATAAATACCGTGACAATAATTTTTTCAGAAGTTTGCAGCCGGATAGTTTAGATTAAAGTTTAGGGAATCAATAATCCGGGATATTTTTACCAAGTATAACATTTCTTTCTCCAATAAATAAACTATTCTGTTCTTTTAGTACCAAAATATTTTCTGCTCCGCCGCGAATTTTGTTTGAGTTTTCGTTCGCATCGTCCAACAACGGATCATCCGAAAATAATATACTATCAATCCAATAATATTTCCCGCTTGGTTCAAGAACGGTTATATGAATATGCGCAGGTTCGGTTCGCGAAGGATATACTCCCGGTTTTGACGTAAATATTGTGTACTTTCCATCATTATCGGTTTTTATCCAACCTCGAATATACCCATGTCTTCTCGCCCAACCGGTTTCATTTCCGATTGTGGGATAAATTCCCCCTGCGTTTGTGTGATGAAAATATAGGATAACATCCTCAGCCGGAGTTTGTTCATCATTCTCAAAAACAGTTCCGGAAATCTGTAATTTCATTTTAGCAGACTCAAATCCCGGTAATGTATCCACCGGATTTAATTGCTTATCTCCATATTCAAAAACCGCTTCACAACCTTCGCATGGCCCGCCGATCAGTTTATAATTTTTATCACCTTGAGCGTTGCACGCGAGTGGTAAAGCTGATATCAATATCAAAAACAATAAAGTTTTAATTGAATTGTAACTTTTCATCATTATTACCGTTTAATTGAACTTATAACTTCATAATTGATAATATTCGGAACTGTGCCTTTTTCATAGAATTCAATAATATTTTCAGCCGCCAACTTTGCCATTGCCGATCTCGCCTCAACGGTCGCGGAGCCAATGTGTGGTAAAACAACCACATTTGGCATACTTAGCAATGGATTATCCGGTTTGCACGGTTCCGGATTTGTTACATCCAATCCTGCACCCCAAAATTGATTCATTTCCATTGCTTTAATCAAATCGTATTCGTCGTGAATTCCACCTCTTGCCGTATTAATAAACAGCGCGGTTGGTTTCATTTTATCAAACGCAGTTTTATTAAATTTACTTTTAGTTTCGGGATTCAACGCTGCATGAACCGAGATTATATCGCTCTCCGCTAAAAGGGTTGAAAAATCAACAAACCGGGCGTCCAACTGATCTTCTGCCTTCTGATTTCGGGATCTATTATTGTAGAGTATTTTCATATCAAATGCGCCTTTGCAGCGTTTCGCCATTTCAAAACCAATTCGACCGAGTCCATAAATCCCGAGAGTTTTATTTTTAAGCTCAATTCCGAGATCAGAATTGGGCCTAAAATACTTCCATTCCCCGTTTAGTATTCTTTTGTAGTTGTAAATCATATTTCTTGATACGGCAATCATCAAACCGAAGGCAAGATCAGCCGTTGCGTCACTTAAAACATCCGGAGTATAACCTACAGGAATATTAAGCTCGGTGGCTTTAATCAAATCGATGTTATCAAATCCTACCGCAAATTGAGAGATTATATCCAAATGCGCACATTCGGTTAGAAATTCAGAATCAATACGATCTGAAAGTGTGCACATAATCGCATCATGACTCTTGGACATTCTAATTAATTCTAACTTGGTTAGGGGCGCGTCCTGCATCGAACTTGAGACGAAATATCCGGCATTCTCCAAAAGTTCTCTTGCTATGCCCGGGAAAATTCTCGTAAGTAAAATTTTCTTCTTATTCGTTATTTTCATTTAAATATCTATTGGATTTTTATTTTGACTTTACATTTGGGTGGAAAAATAATTTAATTCCAAACAACACCGCTAAAATTGAATAGACGGCTCCAAGAACAACAAAAGCAATTTCATCTGAATTCTTGAACGAAAATTTAATAAGCGAAATTGTGCCAACGAAAAAATGGAAAAAATTTCCCAAAACGATCGGCCGACCATAAATTCCTCCGAGTATACTCTCTTTTGACATCCAATTCAACATCGCAAAACCGAGATAAATCCCGGACATTAATTGTAATACGATTTCGTAATCTGTTCCAAACCCAAAGAAATGTGATATCTCCGATGGAAGAAACAGCAGCATCACTCCTAAAAGACCAAGAAATGACGAGGTATTAATCATAAGCGCTTTTGAGTTCATAAAAATTCCGATTTAGGAGTTAATAAAACGTGAAGATACAAAGCAATTTGGGAAATAAAAAAACCCGTTCCTTCTTTCGATGAAACGGGTTTTGATTTGAACTTGAGTGTATTTAGTTTATTTCGATTGTCTTTGGTTTTACTCGTTCATGTTTCGGTAAAGTAACATGAAGCTGACCATTATCGAATTTCGCATCTATTTTCGATTCGTCAACACTATCGGAAATTTTAAATTTACGATAATAATTGCTCGTTTCACTTTCTTTCAAGATATATTTGTAAGAATTTACTTCATCGAAATTGATACGACCCATGATAATTAAACTGCCGTCTTCTAATTTAACTTTTACGTCATCTTTAGAAACACCCGGCATATTCGCAACCATTAGGAATACATCTTCAGTCTCGTAAATATCTACCAAAGGAGCAACCCAAGATTCTCTTTCAAGAGCCGCTTCCCAAGTATCTTTCGATTGTTCTTGAACTTCAACCGCATCTTTTTGTTCAACCATTTTTCCCTCCATTGATCTATTAATTAATTTTATATCAGCTGCCGGTTAATAAACACGGCAGCTCTATTTTTCCGAATTTATTTACTTTTTATTTGAATCATCTTCATCGACAACTTCTTCATAAGAAGCGTCTTGAACTTCTTCCTCTTTAGCGCCATCCGCAGCATTTTGAGCTCCCTGGGTTGGGTCGCCTTGCGCTCCCTGAGAAGGATCAGCACCAGGTGCTCCCGCATTTTTATAAAGCTCTTGTGAAGCTTCAGCCCAGACTTTATTTAACTCTTCGGTCGCTGATTTAATTTTAGCCGTGTCATTAGTCGCAATTGCGTCTTCGACTTTTTTGATTTCAGCTTCAAGTTTGTTTTTCAATTCCGGCGAAACTTTATCACCGAGTTCTGACAATTGCTTTTTAGTTTGAAAAACCAAATTGTCCGCTTGGTTTTTAGTTTCAACCGCTTCTTTTTTCTTCGAATCCTCTGCAGCATGTTCTTTAGCCGCATTTTTCATTTTTTCAATTTCCGCATCTGAAAGCCCACCGGATGAAGTGATTCTGATGCTTTGTTCCTTCGAAGTAGCTTTATCTTTAGCGTGAACATGAAGAATACCGTTTGCATCAATATCAAAAGTTACTTCAACTTGTGGTACTCCACGGGGTGCCGGTGGAATTCCTTCTAAGTGAAATCTTCCGAGTGTTCTGTTATCATGCGCCATTGGTCTTTCGCCCTGCAAAACATGAATTTCCACAGAAGGTTGATTATCAGCAGCCGTAGAAAATACTTCGCTTTTCTTAGTTGGAATTGTTGTATTCGCATCGATCAACTTTGTCATTACGTTTCCGAGTGTTTCAATTCCAAGCGAAAGCGGCGTAACATCCAACAACAAAACATCTTTCACATCACCGGCTAAAACACCACCTTGGATAGCTGCCCCAATCGCGACAACTTCATCAGGATTAACACCTTTATGAGGTTCTTTACCAAAAATTTTCTTAACTACTTCTTGTATTTTCGGAATTCTGGTAGAACCACCAACTAAAATTACTTCATCAATCTGCGATGCAGATAAGCCGGCATCTTTAATTGCTGATTCACAAGGAGCAATGGTTCGCTCAAATAAATCGTCAACTAATTGTTCAAATTTTGCACGTGACAAGTTGATATTCAAGTGTTTCGGTCCGTCCTGAGTCGCTGTAATAAACGGCAAATTAACATCTGTTGACATTGAAGATGAAAGCTCGATTTTTGCTTTTTCTGCGGCTTCTTTTAATCTTTGCAAAGCCATTGGATCTTTTCGAAGATCAATATTTTCATCTTTTTTGAACTCATCCGCCAAGAAATCAATAAGTCTTTGATCGAAATCATCACCACCAAGGTGTGTATCACCGTTGGTAGATTTCACTTCAAAAACACCATCACCGAGTTGCAGAACAGAAATATCGAAAGTACCGCCACCAAAATCATAAACCGCAACCATTTGTTCTTTGCTTTTTTTATCCATTCCATAAGCAAGGGCTGCAGCAGTTGGTTCGTTGATAATTCTTTTTACATTTAATCCGGCAATTTCACCTGCATCCTTAGTTGCCTGGCGTTGTGAATCATTAAAATATGCAGGAACGGTGATTACCGCTTCTGTAATCTCTTGACCTAAATAATCCTCTGCAGTTTTTTTCATTTTTTGAAGAATCATCGCGCTTACTTCCGGTGGAGAATAGACTCTGTCATCAATTTTAACTCTGGCAGTTCCTGAATCGCCTTCAACCACAGAATACGGAACTTCATGAATTTCATGTTTTACTTCATCAAGTCTGCGTCCCATAAACCTTTTTACAGAAAAAACAGTGTTATTAGGATTTGTAACTGCTTGTCTTTTAGCGGGTTGACCAATCAGCCGTTCTCCACTTTTTGTAAAACCAACTACAGAAGGGGTTGTTCTTCCGCCTTCAGAGTTAGGAATTACTACGGGTTCATTCCCTTCCATCACAGAAACGCACGAGTTCGTAGTTCCTAAATCTATACCTATAATCTTACCCATTTACTTAACTCCTTATCAATTTTAATTTATTTTAATTCAATTACTTTTTCTTTTTTCTGTTCGGGAACGTGCTTCTCCAATTCGATTTGCAATGTTCCATCAGTAAATTTTGCACTCACTTTATTTGAATCAACATTAACGGGAAGTGTAAAAGATCTTTTGAATTTTCCAAAACTTCTCTCGCTTCTATAAATTTTTACAAGATCATCATTCTTGAAACTCTTCTTTTCGCCTTCTATCGTCAAAATGTTATCTTTGAGAGTAATGTTAATATCTTTTTTATTTACACCGGGAATTTCAGCTTCAACATATATCTTATCATTGTTTTCGCTAATATTTATCATTGGTGAAAAATTTTCTTTTGTTGAATCCTTTAATTCGATATTTTCATCAAAAAATTTTTGGAAAAAGTTGTTGATATGTCCAAAATCATTTAACGGTTCGAATCTTAATAATGTCATTTTGTTTTCTCCTTTTATGTAACTGGATTAATTTATAACAAGCGATGTGCCAAAAGACGGCACCAGCCTTAAGTTATTACAAATAAACAACTTAGAGGAATTATGCATTATTTTGAATCTCAGCCAATTTTGCAAACAGTATGACATTTATGCGCATATACGTAATAACGTCATACCGGCAAGTTATTTTGTCATAACACTAAGGTGAGAAATTGTTAACTATTGAAGACTTCGATATCAAACTCGAGACAGAAACATTCGGACGAAATTTTGTCGTGTGCGATGAAGTAGATTCGACCAACCGATTTTTATTGGATAGTAAAGAGTTCGATGAACATGGCACCGTGGTTTTTGCGGAATTTCAAACCAAAGGGCGCGGTAGAAAAGATAGAGAATGGGTAAGCCAGAAAGGTCTCAACCTAACTTTCTCTATTCTAATTACAAAAAAATTGAAAAAAATTAATGTAAACTTGATTCACTTTGCTGCCTCTCTATCCGTAGCGCAGGCTTTGGAAAATTTATTTCAGCTGAACATTAACTTAAAATGGCCGAATGATGTTTTAGTTGGTGAGAAAAAAATAGCCGGAATTTTACTTGAATCAATCTCGAAGGGGGAGAAAATTAACCGATTGGTTGTTGGAATTGGGATTAACGTAAATCAGCCAACCTTTAGCGGTAAATTTAATATTCAGCCGACTTCGACCAAAATTGAGTTAAAACGAATTGTTTCGAGGGAACGATTATTAAGTGAAATTTTAAATATTTTAGAAAGCAATTACAGAACCTTACGAAAAGATCCGCTCAAAATAATGAACGACTGGCGGGCACGATGTAAAATGATAGGCGAAAAAATCAGAATTGTTGACGAAAATATCGACAAATATGGAATTCTTGAAGACATCGATAACGAGGGTTATGTTTTGTTGAAGACAAATGGGAAGGTTGAAAAGATTAATTATGGGGATATTAGTTTACGTTGATGTTTTTGGCAATCGACATTGGGAATAGTTCAATAAAATGCGCCTTATACGATAAGGAAAAATTGGTCAAGTTAGACCGTTTCAGCCATAATGAAATTGAAAAAATAGGCTCTCTCGATTCTGATTTTCAGCACTGTGCGTATTCATCGGTAGTACCATCGCTTAACGCAAAGTTGGAGGATCTATTTTGGGGGAATTTCGGAATACGTCCGTACCAAATAACCAGGGATTCTAAACGCAATTTATTACTCGATTACGAAACTCCTCAGACACTTGGAATCGATCGGATTTGCGCTGCTGAGGGAGTGATTTATAGTTCTGAAATAAATTCTAAAAATATTGTGATCGTCGATTTTGGGACAGCTACTACATTAAATTTTGTTGAAAACGGCAATACTTTCACTGGCGGTTATATTTTCCCCGGACTGTCCACTATGGTACAAAGTTTAGAATCGAGAACGGCGCAACTTCCGGATGCAGATTTGAATCAATTGCAAATCAGCAAAGGAAAATCGACTACCAAATCGATTTTAGCAGGCATTACTCTTTCGACTGTTGGGGCAATAAGTTTAGCTCTTGAAAAGCTGAATAATTTCGATGAGAAATTCCAATTAGTCTTAACCGGTGGGAATGCTGATAAAATAGCTCCGTTTATAGAACAAAATTACATAATTGTGCCGGTTCTGACTTTGATCGGCATTCGAAAAATCTATTATAAAAACTTATGAAAGTATATTTAGATAATGCTGCAACAACAAAAATAGATCCCCGGGTTTTAGAAAAAATGCTCCCTTACTTGAGTGATTCTTTTGGAAATCCATCTTCTATCCATTCTTTCGGGCGAGAAGTAAAAGTTGCGCTGGAAGAAGCCAGAGATGTAATAGCGGATTCTATTAATGCTGACCCAAGTGAAATTTATTTTGTCGGCAGTGGAACGGAAGCGAATAACTTTCCAATTTTCGGGATCGCAAAAACTGAATTTCAAGAATCGGGAAGAGCTAAAATTCTCACCGGAAAAGCAGAACATCGCTGTGTTCTTGATTCATTCGAAGAATTGGGAAAAAATGGATTTGAAAGAGTTGCAATTCCGGTCGATAATCAAACGGAATTAGATTACGATCAACTTGAAGCCGCATTAGACGATAACGTTTCCCTCGTCTCAATCATACACACGAACAATGAAACCGGTGCAACCAATGCAATAGAACGAATTGCAAAATTAAAAGCCAAATTTAACTTTTACTTACATGTTGATGCAGTTCAAAGTTTTGGAAAACAAAAAATTGACGTAATGGAATTAGGAGTTGATGCCCTATCAATTTCCGGCCATAAAATTCATGGGCCGAAAGGAATTGGAGTGGCTTTTATAAAAAACCGCACACCAATGCGCCCAATGATTTTTGGCGGTTCCCAGGAGAGAAACCGTCGCGGTGGAACCGAAAATGTTGCGGGTATTATAGGAATGGCGGAAGCGACCAAAATTTCTCTCTCAGAAATGGATTCGAATTTGGGTTTAATAACAAAGCTAAACGATACTTTCCGGAATGGTGTCGCCGAAATTCCCGACAATTTTATTTCGATCAACTCCCCTGAGAACGCCTCGCCATATATTATCAGTTTAACTTTCAACTCAGACATTTACAAAAATGATGCTGAAGCAATGCTGATGTATCTAGATATTAATGGTGTTGCTGCTTCAAATGGAGCTGCTTGTACCTCCGGAACCCTCAAACCGTCTCATGTGATTTTAAGTAGCGGGAAATCAATCGGCGACGCAAATGGAACCATCAGATTTTCATTCAGCAAATATAATTCGGAAGTGGAAATTGAATATGCGCTTGGAATTATTAGAAAGATGAGTGAAAAATTCAAAAAATAAAATTTAAATTTCTACTAAAATATTATCGATCAGTCTTGTATTTCCAATTTTGCATGCGACCAGAATAAAATATTCTTGGCCAGGTGTGAGGTTTTCAACAATGCTAAAATCTGAACTTGAAACAACTTCGATGTAATCGAGTTTCGCGGATTCGATTTCAGTAAACATCAGACTCATTTTTTCCCTTATAAACTTGAATTCGGTCACGCCCTCTTTAATCATTCTTTGAGCGAGCAGTAAGGATTTCGATAAAACGAGCGCATCCCTTCGTTCATTTTCGGTCAAATAAATATTTCTTGAACTTAGAGCGAGTCCATCTTTTTCCCTAACAATCGGTTCAACGATGATTTTAGTATCTATCTTTAAATCTCGAACCATCTTTTTAATCACGACAGATTGCTGTGCATCTTTTTGTCCGAATACTGCGATATACGGTTTGACAATGTTGAAAAGAATATTTACAACAGTTGTAACACCCTCAAAATGGGTTGGGCGCGAACTCCCTTCCAATATATTTGTGATGCCTTTTACTTCAACTTTTGAGCTAAAATCCTTTGGGTAAATTTCATCAGCGGTCGGATAAAAAATCACATCAACATTTAATTTTGAAAGCTGTTCATAGTCCTTTTCAAAATCTCTCGGATATTTTGTTAAATCTTCCGAAGGAGCAAATTGTGTAGGATTCAAAAAAATTGAAACAATGGTTAAATCCGAAAGAGCGGTACATTTTCTAACGAGGGAAAAGTGGCCTTCGTGAAGAAAGCCCATAGTCGGAACCAGACCAATTTTTTTTCCGGAAATAATCTGATTATTGGAATAATCGGTCATTTCGGATATCGCGGTAATTACCTTCATCAGTTCTTAGTTTGAAAGGTAACCTAAAACAAGGTCTAATCTGTTCTTTAATTCTTTTCGATGACAGATAAAATCAACAAAGCCATGTTCTTGCAAAAACTCGGAACGTTGAAATCCTTTAGGCAAATCTTTGCCAATGGTTTGTTTAATTACGCGCGGACCGGCAAACCCAATCAGTGCTTTCGGTTCCGCGATATTTATATCGCCCAGCATTGCGTAACTGGCTGTGGTTCCTCCCGTAGTCGGATCTGTAAGTATTGATATGTATGGAATTTTTGCATCCGCGAGTTTCGAAAGTCTCGCACTTGTCTTCGCTAACTGCATTAATGAGAGAGCGCCTTCCATCATACGGGCGCCACCACTCTGAGAAATAATAATCATCGGGGATTTTGTATCGTAAGCTTTATCGATAGCTCTGGCAAGCTTTTCTCCAACAACGGACCCCATACTTCCACCGATGAACTTAAAATCCATACAGCCAAGAACAGCTTTTTTACCGTTAATCTTACCGGTTCCGGTTCTAACGGCATCATATAAACCGGTCTTTTTAATTGTAGAGTTTATTCGGTCTTTATATTTTTTGGTATCACTAAATTCAAGCGGATCGCCCGATTTCATTTTTTTATCTAATTCTTTAAATGAATTTTTATCAAACAATAATGAGATATATTCTTCTGAACCGACTCTGAAATGATGATCGCATTTATAACAAACCCATGCATTAATCTCCAGCTGTTTTTTGTGTATTATTTCATCACAACCTGCACATTTTTCCCACTGTCCATCGGGTATATCAAGCTTTTGCGAATCCGGTGAAATATTTTGCTTCTCTCTTTTGAACCATCCCATTATGATTTTCTCTCTGATATATTGGCAAATACAGTTATTACAGCTCTTGAGTTTTTAGGATCATTAGTGAATAAAGTGATCGTTCTCGTCATTTTACCAACTCGATCATTCGTATCCAATTCAATTTTTAATGTTCCTTTTTCACCCGGTGATAATTTTTCGCTTGATAATAAAGCTGCTGTGCAACCGCATGATGTTTTTACATCCGATATTTTCAAATCAAATTCGCCGTTATTAATTAACTCGATTTCTGTATCAACGATATCACCCTCAACCACATCGCCAAAATCAACTTTTGATTGAACAAGTTTGAGTTCAGGCAATTTTACTTCGCCATCAACTACAAACTCCTTAGGCAAAACATTTGTTGTGAAATTCAGTCTTAATTCCGGAGTTTTTGGGTCGTTTGAACTTACATAAACATATTTTCTCTGAGTTCCTTTTCTTCCACTTGAGTTGAACGAAACTTTGATTTTTGTCTTTTCCCCGGGCGCTAACAATTTTTTTTCCGGTTCAGCCGCGGTACATCCGCATGAGGCTCTAACCCTATCAATCTCAAGTTGTTTTTCTCCGGTGTTTTGAACAATAAATATATGCTCTACTTGAGTTCCTTCAATTATAT
Organism: Melioribacteraceae bacterium; assembly: GCA_021739765.1. GTDB lineage: Bacteria > Bacteroidota > Ignavibacteria > Ignavibacteriales > Melioribacteraceae > JAIPBD01. Next base: position 150,419 of record JAIPBD010000005.1, on the reverse strand, counting down.
CTCCAAAATCGAAAGAAGGATTTTCAGCCGTAATTTTTGGTTCAGCCATTTGAGCAAAAACTAGTGTTCCAAATAAAAAGAAAGTAAGTAAAAATAGTTTTTTCATTGTTTCACCTTTGCGACAAAATTTTTATAATAGTTTGGTTCGAGATAATCATACTCATTAGTAATTACATTGTTCCCATTAATATAAGACCATTTCGCTACATATTCAGCATTAGGTTTAATTTGTATATAAGAAGAATTAAGCTCTTTCATGTCGGAGAATACATAATTACATCGTTTTAATTTCCCACCTAATTCAGATTTAGAAATCACTTCAAGATTTCCATCCTCCAAAATTGTATGATTTTTCTTGAGAAATTTTTGGAAATATAATTCATCTCTGTTGACTTGAGATGCAATCGCAAAAGTATCATCATCATTTACAAAATCGACAGCTGAAAGCGCCATTGCGCCTAAAGTTGGAACCGGAATAATCGATTTTTCCGCTCCCAGTGCCAAACCCTTCACGGTTGTTAAACCGATCCTTAAACCGGTAAAGGAGCCCGGTCCATTCGAAATTGCTAGTGAACCAATCTCTTTAATTGATATTTCGGCAAGATTTAGTAACGAATCGATACAATTGAGTAGTTTTTGAGAGTGAACATGCTTCTTCAGAATCTCCACGCTAAAAATTTCATTCATAGAAAAAAAAAGCGAAGTACTGCAATTTTCTCCTGAAGTTTCAATCGCGAGTATCGGTAAATATTTTTTATCCAAGTTCATATACACAAATTTTTCGATGGTTGTTTTCAGATGACTCAATTTCGAGTTCAAATCTTTTTTCCGGTAGTATATCAGGATAAAGATTTCCCCATTCAACAAAAACAATTGTTTCGGGGTTGTTCAGATAATCAAAAATACCGATTTCATATAGTTCGGAAATTTTATTAATTCTATAAAAATCGATATGTATTATTTTTTGATTTGATACGTATTCGTTGACAATTGTAAAAGTCGGGCTGTCAACATCTTTAATTCCAAAAGCACTCGCGAACTCTTTAACAAAAAAAGTTTTTCCGGAACCAAGATTACCAATAAGTGAAACTACAACTCCGGGAACAAATATTGACTTCATTTTTCGTGCAAAATCTGATGTTTCCTCCGGATTCGCCGACTTACAAGTATATATCAAATCCCTTTTCATTTTGGAGTTAAAGTAACAATTGGAAGGATCATTTCTTCCAAAGATATTCCACCATGCTGGAACGTATCCTTGTAATGACTCAAATATTTATGATATTCGGTCGGGTAGACAAAATAATAATCCTCTTTTGCGATTATATAATTTGCCGCAACACCCACGTGAGGCAATTTATACTCTTCAGGCTTTTTAATAAAAATTGAGTGTTTGTCCTCTGCTTTGAGATTTCGTCCGAATTTAAACCTTAGATTTTTAGATGCTTCTTTGTCGCCTAAAACTTTTGATCCTCTTTGAGTTCGAATTGATCCATGATCGGTTGATATAATTATTTTCGCGCCGGGAATTTTGGCAATCGATTTGAACGTGGATAAAAGATAAGAATGTTTAAACCAGCTATTTGATAATGACCGATAAGCAGCCTCATCGGGAGCAATTTCTTTTAGAAGCTCTGAATCGGAACGGCCGTGGGCAATCATATCGAGAAAATTGACAACAACTGTAATTAAATGTGTATTTGCAAATGAGAGAACATTTTGTTCGAACGACCTCCCAACTTCCGGATCGATAATTTTTAAATATTTGAAGTCGTTCTTTAGATTAATCCTTTTTCGTTTGATCAGCGCATCAAGTAATTCCCGTTCATATTTATTCTGACTTTTTTCATCGCCGCGGTCTGACCAATATTGCGGAAGATTTTGTTGGATTTCCAAAGGAAATAATCCACTAAACAAGGCATTTCTGGCATACGGGGTTGCTGTCGGTAGAATTGAGTAATAATAATCTTTGTTAATATTAAAAATGTTAAGAAGTTGTTTTTCCATCAGCATCCACTGATCGAGCCGCAGACAATCTAAAACAAAGAAAAATATTGGTCCGGTTTCGTTTTTTACATACTTGAAGACGTAATCATTCATTACATCTGTTGTAATTATCGGACGGTTATCTTTGTCTTCATTATTAATCCATTTAACATAATTCCTTTCAACATAACGGGAAAATTCCTTATTCAACTCCTTTTTCTGATCGGTTAAAGTTTGCTTCAAATTAACTTCGGGATGCCCCTCAATCTCCATCTCCCAATTTACAAGGCGAGTGTAAATATTAATCCAGTCTTTATAATCCGGGTCATCAAACAATTGTCTTGTGGTGTTGTTAAAATCCTGCAGATAATCTTTGGTTGTGTATTCACTGGAGATTTTTTCTCTTTCTAAAATCTTTTTGCAGACAAGTAGAATCTGGGAGGGCACAACAGGTTTTATCAAGTAATCAGAAATTTTGCTTCCAATCGCATCGTTCATCAAACTTTCTTCTTCATTTTTAGTTACCATTACAACAGGTATATAAGGATTAATATCCTTAATCTGCGCAAGAGTTTCTAATCCGCCCAATCCGCTCATCATTTCATCGAGAAAAATCAAATCGAAGTTTTGCTCTCTAACTTTATCAATTGCATCTTCCCCATTTGTGACCGTATCTACATTGTACCCTTTTTCACTAAGGAAAATAATATGTGATCTGAGCAGTTCGATTTCATCATCTACCCAAAGTATTTTGTTTCTGGTATTCATAATTATCTGATGGCTATATGTACATCCAAACCGGCTTCGTTTGTAGTGGTGGGAGGAATACGCGCTGCACCCTCCGGCATAACCGATGTACGTTTATAAAAGAGTGAAAGTGTAACTTTTGAACTCATTACGTATTTAATTCGGGGTTCGATGGTTGTTCGTGTTGTTCCATCCTGTGGCGTTCCCTCTTCTTTGAAATCGTCCATTTCGTAAATAACGGTTGAATTTTTCCCCATTGTATATGCGAAAGATATTTCTAAATCATTTTTAAGCGATAATCCAAAAAGTGGAATTTCAAATCCGGATTTGGAAAAACTTGCGGTTACATTTATATCTTGAGATAATGATTCGGAAATATTTCTGGTTGAAACTCCAAGATTATAATTTGTTCGAGTAGAATATTTAATTGACCCTGTTAAATTTCCGCCCCACAATTCATTAAAAGTTAAATTCATACCTACGAGAGGAGAAAAACCGTAACTGATTTTTTGTGTTTGTATCTGCTGATTTCCGTCAGGGTTTATTTTCCAACCTTCCGAGAAACTGGAAGTATAAGCATGACTTAAAGAAATTCTCTGCGCGAATCCTTCAATAAAACTAATTTTTTCGAGACCTGACCACGAGATACTCCAATTTGGCCTTGGAATATATTTTGCAACATTTGCAAGAAATGGGATTTTACTCAATAACGGCAGAGTCTCCATTCCTTCAATAAACGCATCCGATAAATTTTGTGTGGAATTAGGAGCATTCGGATCATAAAGTTCGGCAACCTTATTGATTCCGTTCCCCAAGAAGGAAAATATCAATTGATTCGGCAAATGTAAAAATGATCGATCGATTGTACCCGTTGATGTAAGGTTCGTGATAGTTATATTTCCTAACGAGTCCGTTTGTATCGTCGATTTTTTATTCATTCCCCATGCAACTTTCCAGTCAATATTGATTTTCGCGCCTTCCCAAAGATCACGTTGAGTCTTAAAAGTGATGTTGTTCTGTTGAGTATAATTATCAGATAAATTACCGTTAAAAGCCCTCGGTCCCAGATCATTTGATAATCCAAACATAAATGCTCGCGATGGGCCATTATTATCGGCGTGTGTAAATCCCCAGAAGTTTCTAAAACCCGTGCCTTCACCTTTAATACCGGAACCGCTTAATGAATTTTTCTGTGAAAAATTTATTGCGAAATTGTCATAATCAACAAGCAGATATTTAAAAATTTGTTTCATCCCGCTAAAAGCGATATCAAAAGTTGAAGGACCTAAATCTTCCTCTTCAATTTCCTCAATTGGCGGTAGATTTGTTGAATCAGAAGGAGATGTGTCCGATTCCTCGTTGATTTCGGAGTCCTCATCCGTTTGATCTTCATCGATAATTTCAGGAACTTCTTCTATTCCTTTTGCTAAGTCCTCATCCAATTTTCTGTCTCGGTTTCTACCCCGCCCCGAAGTTTGAGTGTTTGGTTGAATTTGTTTATTCGCGGGTTGTGTATCCGCAGCATCTTCAGCGAACAAAGGCTCCCATATTTTCTTCCAATTTATGTTCAACCCTGCTGAAATATTATTGCTGTATCCTGCGCTTCTTCCAAGATTCTCTTGTTGAAAATTATAACGCCAATTATAGTTTACGGAATAACTCGCCGTCAGTCTAAAATATCGATCAAGATCAAACCATTTTGGAAGCTGAGGAGACGTTTTTAGATTAAATGATTGTCGATAGTCGAAATCTCTGCCGAAAAGCTCACCTTTAAATATATCTCCCCAAATTTCGCTGTCTTTTCGTTCTAATTCCAAATCATCAACCAAAAGATGGGCTAGAGATGATGAGACATTAAAGTTATAGTTCACACTAAGATTGAAAAACCCACCTTCAGTAATCTTCCAATTAAACGCACCATTTCGGCTTGCGGTAAAATCTCTCTGAATTTTCGCTTCCGAATCAACCGCGCGGGTTAAATTGTAAGACCATTTGCGATCCGCCGCGATATCAGTTGAAATTGATTGCGGAGTAAAATATATTCGTAATTTTTTATAGTCCGGAAACAAAACGAATATTTCACCGAGGTAAGGAATATCCGCCAATTCAAAATAATTTTCCTTGCTGAATTGCAAGTCGTACTTCATTCCGGCTTTCCAAGTCCAGTTTTCCTGTCGCACTGTATTGGGATTCCGACTCGTTGAAATATTATAATTAAAATTCCAACTTAATGAATTAATTGTATTTTTAACATACCATGCATTCGACGGCACTTCAAACCTGATGTTTGAAAGTGTAAAAGTATCTGAAACTCTAAGTGTCTGAGTCTCAAATTTCAATCTATCGGCAGCCGCGCTCGCTTCCAATTCCGTCGCCCCTTCATCTATCATTCGTTTTTCCAGTTGCTGTGCTGCTTGATCAACTTTTACATCAGTACTTGGCAGGTAAAGCGGCTGTGAGATTGATTCATTCCGCGAGTAATTAACACTTAAATTGCTTCCTTCCAAATTAGCCGGAACTAATTTTAGCACATCCAAATTAACTGACATACCCCAACTTTTGCTATCCACCCTCTGACCAAAACGTTCCGATAATTTATGGAAATATGGATTAGTCTGGCTCACATTTAAATTAACCTTCATCACATCAGCTAATGCCAGCGAAGTTGAAGCTTTATAGGCCCAGCCGTCCGTATCGTCGGCATCAAGCACGCGAAGTTCATTTACCCAAAGGTCTCCACTAACCGGGGTTGCCGCGGTTCCAATACCTTTTGGATTTGTAATTCCCATAAGGAAGAACGATACTTTTGTTAAACTGGGTCTTCCCCGAACACCAAATGTATGACCTTCCCTTCCGGGGACATCCACAAAAATGCTGTCCTGTCCTTCACTTCTGCGTTCTTTAATTGCTGTGAGATCTGAAAAGACAATGCTGATATCGTGCCAACCCGATTTTACAGGCATACGGTATTCATAATAGTTTAAAGTATCTGACCCGAAACGGAGATAAATTTCGGTTGAGTAATCATCGGGTGACATGTAGTAAGAAACTGAATTGGGATCAGATGTTTCTTCGCCGTGAAAGAATACTTTCATTTCGCGGTAGTTAAATAAATCTAATGATCTAAATAAATATTTAACGGTTTCGCGGGCTTCTCCATCTTCCATATCATTGATGGTTAACAATAATGATTGTTCGTTTTTAAATACTTCTTGATCAGGTTGGGTTTTATCTCGTTCCCTTTGAACACCCGGAGGCGAAAAATATTCAGGGTTGTCTTCAACATTAATGGTTGAAACTACCATCACGCTGTCATCTTCAGTAACATTTTTACCCAACAATTTTTGCCATTGATTCCCGACTAAATTCATCTCCGCAAAACGAAGATGCATTTCTTCATTTATTCCTGAAGTCCAGACTCTTATGTATTCGATTATCGAAAAGCTCGGGCTGCCAATTTCTTCCGTAAATTCTCGAAGCGGAACCCGGTATAAATACCAGTTCTCCTCATTGTCGCCGCCGCCGGCAATAAATGGGTTTCGACTTCTGTTGGTATCTATCGGAATCTCATATCGGAAATAACTGTTCACTTTATCTAAAGTGAAGTTCCTGTTCAAATCCTCACTATCCGGTAAACGACCAATATCTGTTAGAACGGCATTTCCTTCGGTTCCATTTATCTTTTCATAATTCTCAACTGCCAGACCTGCTCCCAATGCAAAATTATCACTACTTGGATCAGGATTAGTCGCGGAATTATAGTTAGGCTCAGCGGTTGAACCTAATCCGTCGAGACCAACATCTTCTCCCTCATCAACCAAATCGTTTAGGTTCTTATCTTCAGAATCAAGTTTGTTATTAGGAATTACGTCTTCAGAAATTTGACCAAGATCAATATAGATTTTTGCGTCACTCGGGGCTTTTTCAACTTTTATCCAGAATTCAATGAACTCGATGTTCTCTTCAACAAGGTTGTTAGCTGTTGTTGAGAGAATTTTCATCATTCCTCCCCAATTTTGCCGTAATGTATCCAATGAAGGATTCCAGTTGTAAAGTCCCTTTTGATTTGGACGATAAACAAAATCGAGTGCCGTTACTTGTTCATTTTCTCGAGCAACTTGTTTTCTATCACCCCAGATATCTTGAACTGTTACATCCGAGGGCAAAATATTGAACCAGAAAGTTTTTGCCTTATGATTTATGGCGATATTTTTAGTAATTCCGGGAGAATATGGTAAATTTTCGGGTACACTCAAATCCCTCCATCCGGTGTATGAAATACCCAGAGGAATCATTTTTTTCGATCCTTCAAAATCATCGATATAAGCAATACTCTTTCCGCCATCGCTGCCTATCGTACTTTTCTTTGAGTTCGGATCAGGATCAACGTAAGCAAATTCACCTTGTAGAGAAAATGTTGACATGGTACTGGTAGAGAACAGATAATCCAATCCTTTGGTAAGAAAAGGAAGATCGAAACCGGTTTTGAAATCTAATCCGAAGATTGAGTTGTTGAGTGGTTCTTCATTAATTCTTACTTTATCACTAAGTGTTTGTTGATTTAAATTTAAGAATGAGAAACCCAAACTGGTTCTTTTGTCGAACTCATAAATTCCGCGAAGCCCCAACAATGTTTTTGAAGCAAGCTGAAAAAGATCGTTCTGTTCATAAGAAATACTAAGATTCGCTCCGGGGACGAGCGCTTCGGCCTTCCTGATTACAACTTGACCTATATTGTAATCAACCGAATAATCGACTCCCGGTGTTAATTCGGCACCGTTTAGTGTCACCCGAACTGAATTTTCGACCACATTAAATCCAATATTATAAACTGAGGAAACTGAGGCGGAATATTCTCCGCGAAAAACAAATTTGTCTTTCGTTTTATCCTGTTTGGCAAATGTAACTGTTGTGTCGTAAACAGCATCATACTTTAACGAATCAGACAATGTACCGGGGAAATTCCTGCCAAATGGTTCAAGTGACGGGAAAATTATTTCACCGGTTTCCGGGATAATTGTTCGACTGGGAATAAAATCAAAAGCGCCGTCGGGACCGCCAGTTTTACTTTCGTCTGTAAAATCGAGTCCAAACGCCTCAATCAATTTATCTCCGTTTAGTTCGTCAACGGGTTCCTGACCACTTAGTTCATAGAAGATGTTTAAAGTGAATCCTTCTTCCTGAACGTCACGTCCGCCAATCGGATAAATATTTTTAAGCTGAAGCTGCCAGGCTTGCTCAAACTGCGGTTGAAGGTTCGGTGGTTTAATCAATTTCAAAACAATTGTCGAATCTTGATCATTTTCAACATCAGCGTCAAATTCACCATAAAACAGGTCATCAGCAGCAGTTGAAGTCGAGGGACCTTCAACCCGATAAGCGACACCAATCGATTCGTCCCTTTGCACTTGAGTTTTAAAAGTGATGAATCCGGTTTCGGGATGTAAAATATAATCAACACCTTCAGTTAATTTTATAAACCTTCGATTGATTTCGCGAATCCCGGGTTCAGAATCGAGTGTAATATCTTTTTTACTTCTGTACAAAGTGTCTGGCGACCGCGGAGGAAGATTGATATATGCATTGCCAAACTTCTCCCGGTTCCTATCCAGCTGAGTTGAAATTGTTTTCCAAACTTCGATATCCTTAACAAAAAATTGATCGTTAATTTGGGGAATCGCCTGCCCGTAATATCCTTCAAATATTCTAAATTTCTGACTCGCATAAACGGTATCCAAGAAATAATGGTTTTGAGAGTATTCGTAGGCACGTATCTCAAAATTTTGCGATTTTGCTCCACCGCTTACCGAAACCTCTTGAATTTCACCCTTTTTCTGTGAAGCAAGAGCGGTTAATTTAAACGCACCAAATTGAAAATCCGCTTTAATTCCAAACAATGCTTCGCTACCACCAACAAGGGGTGAGGTTTGCAATGAGACGTTTCCAGCTTGGATTTTCTGAATTATTTCATCTTCATATCCGGTGTATTCTATTTTCAACTGATTTTCATATTGAAATGTTCTTTCTGTATTCCAATCGGCTTTTATCGATAGTTTATCTCCAATTGTACCATCAACATTAATTTGAACTTGCTGTTTAAAGTCCGGTTCGTTTCTGGAGTTACCGAGAAGGGATGCCGTAACGCCTTCCGTTGTCTCATTTCTCCAGGCGCCATGTATATCAACCGCGCCATTTATCCTAAGATTAATTCTCGGCGGACCGAAGATGCTTAAAAATGATGCACTTGGGAGCGGAATTTCAATGTTAGTTAAACTTGTGATTAATTTTCCAAGATCATCTTTATCTTCTTGTAATTTGTACTCGTATCCTTTTTTCTCCCACTCGGAGCGGCGGATTTCTTCCATCTTATAATCGATATAATCGCCAAGCGGAAGCACCATAATTACCTGAGGTTCATTATTGCCGTACTGCTGCGAAATAATTACATTTTCACCGAGCGAATCTAATTCGGTTATTTGTTTAACCGGCAAAGTACGCGGGTAAACAAAAAAGGCAGATTTTTTCTTTGAACCGAGAGAATATATTGGCGATTCAGAACGCTGATGTTTAAAATTAGCCATTCTCGCTGTTGAATCGGCTTTTAACGAATCCATTCGAGCAGATGAATCGATTGTGACCTGCCGGGAGAGTGAATCAGCCATAAACAGCCGTAACGAATCATAATAAGCGGTGCTGTCACCAATTACGGTTGTATCATTAACCGTAGAATCCGATAGAGTGATAAATTCGTGCAGAAATGAAGAAACATTATTCACCTCTTCAATTACTTCGAGTTTATTTAAATTCGCTGAAGTTTTTTTGAGAGTTAGAATATTTGAGGCATCAATTTCGTTAATTGAAATCGCCCAACAGAATGCAGTTATTCCTGCAATCGTTAAGAATGTTTTCAGAGTTAAAGATTTGTTCACGATAGTTTTGAAATACAATTCAATTAGAAATTAGGTTTAAGAATTGTAGAAGTGTTTTATGAAGCCTCCTTAAAAGAAGTAAAATTGAGCGGAAAGTTATCCATATTAAGATTTACTTTCAATTCATTTTTGGATAGTACCATAAAAAGTACCCCTAAATTATATCATTCAAATGCGTTTTTTCATCAAGCGTATCAATAATTTCACTTTGATGAACAATTACCGCACTTAATTTATTTCCTACACATGCGCCGGTATCAATATAAATGGCTGAAGAATCTTCATCGAGAATTATCTCACGTTGTTTTGTATGACCCACAACCTGCAGTTTACCAAGATCCAATAAAGTATCACGCGTCCATAAAACACCTGTATCTGTTTTGTAATCGCTATAAATAATCTTGCTCAAAATTTCGAGGTCATCTCTGAAATTTTCAGGTAATATCTTTCCATAATAAGATGAAACTCCGGCATGAGAAATAAAGCAATCATCTAAATCGAAATATAAAGGTGCGTTTTTTATTCTTTCAATATGAATTGGAATTAAGTCTTCATCAGCTTCATAAGAAGCCAATGTAGTTTCATTTCCGTTAAAAACCCACGAGCGGGCAAAAATTGAATCAGGATCGCGGAAATAATGATAAAACATGTAATCATGATTTCCGGGTGTAAATAAAATATTTTCATTAAAAATGAAATTTATTACTTCGGTACTGTTGTTTCCACGATCAACCAAATCGCCGACTGTATAGATTTGAATATCAGGGTAATTTTTTTTGATCTTATTGTGCAATTCAACAAGTGTGAAGTAGCAACCGTGTATGTCTCCTATAACTGCAACCATCTATATTTTATAAATCTCCTTAGCATACTGGGTAAGTTCGTCTCGAAAATTGGGATGAGATATTTCGATTAAAGAAATTGCCCTTTCCTGCACTGTTTTTCCAAAAAGTTGAGCTGTACCATATTCGGTAACAACAAAATGCACATCACCCCTGGAAGTCACAACTCCCGCACCAGGTTTTAATGTTGGAACTATTCTGGTTAATTTACCATCTTTTGTAGTGGAAGGCAGAGAAATAATTGGTTTTCCACCATTTGAATGTGCTGAGCCCCGGATAAAATCCACCTGCCCGCCAATTCCTGAATAAAACTTTGTTCCGATTGAGTCTGAACAGACTTGCCCGGTTAAATCAATCTCGATAGCTGAATTAATCGCGACCATTTTGTCATTCTGCGCGATGACGAATGGGTCATTAACATATTCTTGAGGATGAAATTCAAAGACCGGATTATTATCAATAAAATCATACGATCTTTTGGTCCCCAGAACGAATCCGGCAATAATTTTGCCAGGATGCAGTGTTTTTTTCTCTCCGGTAACAATTCCCTCTTCAACCAAATCAATAATACCGTCAGAAAACATCTCGGTGTGAATTCCAAGATCATTTTTATTTTTTAAATACTTTAGCACAGAATCGGGTATTGCTCCAATTCCCATTTGCAAAGTAGAGCCGTCCTCAATTAATTCTGAAACGTTTTTACCGATATTATCATAAACATCCAAAACTTCTTTAGTCGCATTTGGATCTACTTGCGGTAACTCCATCAGGGGTTCATTATGCTCTACAATATAATTAATTTTGTTGATGTGGATGAAGCTGTTACCCAATCCACGCGGCATTTCTTTATTTACTTGAGCAATAATAATTTTTGATTTTTCCGCCGGAGTCTTAATGTTTCCGACATCAATTCCATAACTGCAAAATCCATGCTCATCAGGTGTTGAGACATGAATTAACGCAACGTCAGGAGTAATAATTCCTTTCTTAAATAGCAAAGTTACATCCGAAAGAAAAATTGGAATAAACTCGGCTCTTCCTTCATTTACCGCTTTTCGTGTATTTCCTCCGATGAAAAAAGCTTTGTGTTTGAAATGTTTTTCCATTCCCGGTAACACATAAGGAAGATCCCCGACGATCAAAATGTGATATATTTCTACATCACGCAGATCATCTTTTCTTTTTACTAATGAACGAATTAATTGCAGAGGAGCTGAGCAACCAGGCTGAACAATAATTTTATCGCCCGATTTAACAATTTTCAATGCGTCATCAGCTGAGATTGATTTAGAATTATACTTAGCAATCCAGGCCGGTCCAATTGATTTATTTAGTTTTAGGTCCTCAGCAGTCATAATTATTACTAATTAGTAGAGAATAAATGTAATCGTTTATATTCAATGTTAAACGCATGAGCAATTTGATTGTTAGTACAATTCCCATTATGTGTACAAACTCCTTTTGCGAGACCGTTATCACTGATCAGCGTATTGTTCAAACCATTATCGGCAATTTTTTGTATGTATTCAATAGAGGCATTTGTTAACGCATAGCTGGCACTTCTTGAAACGAGCGAAGGCATATTAGGTACACAATAATGAATTACGTCGTGTTTAATAAAGACTGGATCGGATATTGTTGTCGGATAACTTGTCTCTACGCATCCGCCTTGATCAATGGAAACATCGACTATTACCGCGCCTTTTTTCATTGTTTTGATCATCTCTTCAGTAACCAAATGAGGAGATTTTTCCGCTTTAATTTGAACTGCCCCGATCAATAAATCCGCGAATTTTACTCCTCGCGCAATCGTATACGGATTAGCCATTACCGTCGTAACATGTTTGTCGAATGCGTCCTCTAACCTTCGTAATCTCGCAAGATCGCGATCCAAAACAATCACTTGTGCTCCTCTACCTAATGCCGCGCGCGCCGCTGAGTATCCGACAACTCCAGCACCCAAAATAACCACAGCTGCAGAGGCTACCCCGGCAACTCCTCCCATCAGTACGCCTCTTGAATTCGCAAAATCACTGGAGAAATATCTTTCGCCTAAATGAATTGATAACTGACCGGCAATTTCACTCATAACATGCAGTATCGGAAGGTTCTCTTCTTTTTCTATTAATTCGTAACTGATAGCTGTTATTTTCCTACTAAGGAGAGAATCTAAAATGTTTTTCTTACCAACGGCCAATCTGAGGAATGAAAAAACTGTTTGTCCTTCTTCTAAAAGGTTAGCTTCATCTTCAGTAATTTGTGCAATTTTGGCCACCAGCTCAGATCGTTGAAATACTTCCTCTTTTGAATAAACAATGGTAGCTCCTACTGCTCGATATTCTTCATCCGTAAAATGGCTATCGGTTCCGGCACCGGTTTCAATAAATACACTATGACCGGATTTAACAAGTACATCTACTCCGGCTGGAGCCAGAGCAACTCTTTTTTCCTCAAAGTGAGTTTCACGCGGAATACCAATTCTCATAAGATCATCTGTACTTTCAAATTAATCCAATAAAATTATCTATAAAAACGTAGAAAAACAATCAATTAAGGATTGATGACGTCGCAAATCACACAATGTTAAAACAACATTTTCACAATAAATAATGCTGCCAAAATACCCGCGACATCAGCCAATAAACCTGCTGCGGCGGCATGTCTTATTCTTTTGATATTGACCGCACCGAAATAGACCGCGAGTACGTATAATGTAGTTTCGGTACTACCCATTATGGTTGAAGCCAAAACTCCGATAAAAGAATCCGCCCCGTGAACCGACATAATTTCCGTCATTATGCCCAAAGAACCACTTCCGGAAAGCGGCCGCATCAAAGCCATTGGCAATACCTCGGCTGGAAATCCAATAAGACTAGTAATCGGATTTATCAGTTCAATTGTAAACTCAAGCGCGCCACCGGCCCTAAAAATTCCTATCGCGACCAACATCGCTACCAGATAAGGAATTATTTTAATCGCGACCTGGAATCCCTCTTTCGCACCTTCTACAAATTCCTCATAAATTTTCACTTTCTTAATGATGCCGTAGATAACAAAAACCAAAACTACAATCGGGATTGTAATCACTGAGATAAATTCAATCGCGGTTTTGAATATACCGTTGCTATTAAAATCTATGGAATTAACAATACTTGTCAATAATCCGCTAAAGCCAAAAGTAAGTAGGAGAAGAATTGCAAATGAAGAACTGATTACCAGTCTTTTATTATTAACGATAAATTCTTTAATCGATAGCTTCTCACCGGTAAATTTTTCGAGAATTTTAGCTGCCACAATTCCTGTAATTGTTGCGCAGAGCGCTCCGAAGAAAGATGTGCCGATGATAATCGCAGGATTTGAACTTCCCGCAGAAGCTCGGATTGCGATGGCAGTTGCGGGAATTAATGTTAGTCCGGCAGTATTGATTGCCAAAAAAGTACACATCGCGTTGGTCGCGGTGCCTTTTTCGGGATTTAATTTATCGAGTTCTTCCATTGCTTTAATTCCAAAGGGAGTTGCGGCATTTCCCAGACCAAGCATATTTGCTGAAATATTCATCATCATTGCGCCAATTGCCGGATGGTCGGAAGGAACTTCGGGAAAAATAATTTTAGTGATTGGTTTAACGCTTTTCGCGATCAAATTTATTAGTCCGGCGGATTCGGCGATTTTCATTATACCAAGCCAAAGAGCCATAATTCCGATTAATCCCAGAGCAATATTTACAGCAATTTCCGCATAATCGAAGAGTGCCTTTGTTACACCCTTTGTTTTTAGGAATGAAACGTCATCAAAACTTAAATTGATATTCGCTTTTCGGTTGGTAGGATTTTTCTCGATCAACCATGTTCCGGTTAATTCATTCTTTTCTCCATTCGCGGAAGCCATTGCGCCCCAAATGGGAGGCAATTTTTCAATCGCTTTGAGTATAAATTTACCGGAGCGTTTATTATCCGAAGGGATTAATTGAATCAAAACATCAATATCATAACTAATCTTTTCAGAATAAAATTCGTTAAATCTTTCCTTTTCGATTTTTAAAGGAACTTCTGTTGTTTCATCCAATAATTCTGTATTATCGATGAATATTTCGGTTTTAAATGATTGACCATTTCTATATTTGTCATCGGTGGAATCCTTAATATCTATCAACAAAGCGGATAGAATCCCTAATGAAATTAAAAACAACCAGATGTAGTTTAGCATCGAATAAGTCTATATTTTTGGATAACCGATTAAGTATTATAAGTAAAATTATTGGCAACAAAGTATCAATTACTAACATAAAAGTGAAATAGAAATGAACATAGGAATTATTCAGTTTAATCAAGAGTTTGAGAATCCGGAGAATAATATTGTAGCGATAAATGAAATTTTGGATAGTTCATTATCGAATGAGGATATTTTAATTTTCCCGGAAATGACTCTTACCGGATTCACCATGAAATCTGATGAATTTGCTGAGGAAATTAATGGTACCGCGACAAAGTTTTTTATTCATCTTTCGTCGAAACTAAAGAAACACATTTTTGCCGGAATTATTGAGAGGGATGGCTCAAATATTTATAACTCATTAGTTCATTTTGATCCACACGGATTAATAATGGCAAGGTATCGAAAAATTCATCCGTTCACATTCTCGAATGAAAACAAGTTTTTTACCGCCGGAACAGAACCCGTAGTGACGCAAATAGATAGGTTAAATATTGGTTTATCAATCTGCTATGATTTACGTTTCCCTGAACTTTACAGGCAATACGCTAAACAGAAAGTTGATATTATGCTCAATATCGCAAATTGGCCAGTTCCGAGAATAAATCACTGGCAGCAATTACTTCAAGTTAGAGCGATTGAAAATCAATGTTTTATGATAGGCGCTAACCGTGTTGGTCAAGATCCTTACAATTATTATAACGGTCACAGTGCGATTTATGATCCGATGGGAAATGAAGTAATTTTAGCTGTGCACGAAGAAGGATTAATTTCTTCTCAAATTGATCTAGAAAAAATTGAATCGATGCGAAAACAATTTCCGTTTTTAGCGGATATGAAATTAGTTTAGGCGACGTTCGGATCAAATATTAATTCAACCACATTTTTATCAAGATCAGCAAAATAGAAGGAATAACTTCCATCTCTGTGACCAATAGGTTCCTTCAAAATTTTCACTTTGGTTTTTAGCTCTTCGTATGCCGAGTCAACTTCCTCTGTTGTAGCGACTCGTAATCCAAAATGAGGAGGATGGTGTGAAACTCCTTTTTTAATGAATGCAAGATCGTCCCCGTTTTTACGAACGATTCCCCAATCATCAGCCACATAAACAACTTCAAATCCGAAGTTATCTTTATAAAATTTGGTAGCCTGAACAACACTATTAACTTCAATCGCGGTATGACCAGTTCTTTTTATATCAATCATTTTTCAACCTTTCATTTTATTTTATTTCTTTTAGGAATTGATAAGTTAGTCGAACTCCAAAACCCGGGTCGTATTTTTTTGTGTATGATTTGTATTTATTTTTGAGACTGGGTCCGGCTAAATCAATATGAGCCCAATTCTTTTTATTGTCAACGAAAAATTCCAAAAATTTTGCGGCAGTGATTGCCCCACCCCACCTCGGTCCTGTATTATCAATATCTGCGAGATCGGATTCAATCATTTCGGAATATTCATCCCACATCGGCAAAGGCCAAATGCGTTCAAATGTATTATCACCGGCAGCTTTGAACATATCAATTAATTCTTGATTTTTGCTGAATATTCCCGCTGCAATTTCACCGAGCGCGACAACGCACGCGCCGGTTAAAGTCGCGTAATCAATCATAAAATCGGGTTTAAATTTGTTTCCATATTCCAGCGCATCCGCAAGAATCAACCTTCCTTCGGCATCTGTATTTGAAACCATAATTGATTTACCGGACGAACTTTTAATTATATCCCCCGGCTTAAAAGCGCTTCCCGAAATAACATTTTCAACCGCAGGCACAAGAGCGATAATCTCAATCGGAAGTTTATTCATGGCAGCAGATAAAACAGCGCCAATCACAGAAGCTCCGCCGGCCATATCAGCTTTCATATCAATCATATTTGATGTTGATTTAATGGAATACCCACCGGTATCGTATGTTACTCCTTTACCAACCAAAACAATTTTCTTTTTTGGTTTGCTTGGCTTGTAATGCATTTCAATAAAACAAGGTTCACTTTCCGATGAACTTCCGACGGCGAGCACAGCGCTCATCCCTTTTTTGACAAGTTGGGATTTGTTCCAAACTGTAACTTTAATTTTGTTTGGAATTAACTTTTTCTTCGTCCTCTCGGCAAGTTCCTTTGGTGTCATTGTGTTGGAAGGTTCATTAATCAGATCGCGTGTAAAATAGACTGCATCCATTAAGGAAACAGTTTCAGTTATTAATTTGTCGAAATTGTCATCCTGAGAATTATTGAAGTAAATATCAAATTTCTTCTGTGGAGATTTCTTCGTTTTGTATACTTCAAAATCATAATCTCCTAAATAAATCCCTTCAATTATGGATTGAGAGATAAAAGATGAAATGGGAAATATTTCGCTTAACTCTTCTTTTTTAGGAATTTCTATAATTAATTTTTGAACTGAAATTGTTCTATAATCCTCAATCTGTGAAGCAAAAGTTTCGCGGAAAAAATCATTTGTCAGTTTTTCATCAATTTTAATTTTGATAAATCGAACATGCGCAGGATATTCTAACCCTGTATACGTGGATATTTCATTTACATCTTCCGTTAAAAAACTTTTCTGTAACTCAGAACTGAAAGAGAGATTTAGTTCTTTTAAAATATTTTGAAAATTTGTTTTTAATGAATCGTCATCAACAAAAAATTTTATTAATCCGGCGTTTTTGAATACATTTTTAGATTTGATATCACTATTTATTTTTAGCTTCATTTAATCCTCATATTTTATCAAACGTATTTTTCAGCAGATTTTAAAACAGTCTGAATTGTTTCCGAAAATGGCGCGTTAAAAACTCGAGCACCGGCTGCATTAATGTGTCCACCGCCGCCAAACTCGGAAGCAAGTTTATTTGCGGTAATATCTCCCTTCGACCGGAAACTCATTTTTACGCCATCCTCTGATTGAACAAAAAGGATACCCAAAATAATTCCACTTATTTTCAAACAATAATTTACAAATCCATCAATATCAGCCATAACAGCACCCGTTGTTTTAATTTCATCTGATGTAATTACCATATAAGCCAAATTTTTCTTTTCATTCATTTGCATTGACTCCAGCGCTTTACCGAGTAAATTTATCCGACTCATCGTACCTTGATTATAGTGTAAATCATAAACTTCGGTTGGGTTAACTCCTAATTCGAGTAAATGAGCGGCAATTTTATGCGTTTTTGGAGTTGTTCGTTCATATTGAAAAGAACCCGTATCCGTTAAAATTGCTGTGTATAGCGGAAGCGCAATATCAAAATCGAAATCGGCAATTTTACTTTTTGCTATAAAATCGTACAGAATTTCGCCGGTTGAAGAATAGCCTGTATCATAAAAAATAAAATCGACAAATTCTTTTGGATCTTGATGATGGTCAATACAAATTTTCAGCTTTCCGGATTTATTAAAACCATCTTTCATACTTAATATTCTTTTCGAATCATTAAAATCCAAAGCAACCAAAACATCAGAATCCAAAAAAAGATGGCGATGTTTTTCATCGTTATACAATTCAATAACTTTTTGTGGATCAAGGAACTCTATATTGTAAGGAGTTTCGCTGTGGTTTACAATTCTGGCGGTTTTTCCCAGTTTTTTCAATAAATGATAAAAAGCGATTTCGCTCCCTATTGCATCTGCATCGGGATTAACATGAGATGTGATTAAAAACGAGTCTTTCTCCAGGATTATTTCTTTAAGTTTTTGAAAATTAATTTCCATTCTTCTCCAATTTCCGAATTGTAAAATGTTAAAAATGAATTAAAATATAAAATAAGTAGAAAATGTTTTTTGTGATTGCAGATTTATTCAATAAAAAAGCCACCCAATAATAAGGTGGCTTTAGAATAAATAAAATCGAGAGGATCAGATTAGTTTACTTCCCATGTATTTCCGCTAAAAAGTAATTTCTCAAGATTTCCTCTTCCTTTTTTCTCAATAATATGATCTACTTGGTTTTGAACACCCTCATCATAAGTTGGACGTTCAATTTGTCTGAAAATTCCGATTGGTGTCGGGAGATCAGGATTTTCGGCCATTGTTGCAAGAATAAACGCACGATACGGCATTTTGTCGAATTCGTCATGGACCCACATATCGCTTTCGCTGTATTCACCAGATTTCAAATCGGCAACAACGGGATTCATTCCATCGAGGCGAATACCTTTCTCATTTTCCTTTCCGAAAACCATCGGTTTTCCATGCTCAAGATGAAGTACGGTGTCCGCTTTGGTTTCTTTATTCGTATAAGCTTCAAAAGCTCCATCATTAAAAATGTTACAGTTTTGGTAAATCTCAACAAAAGAAATGCCTTTATGAGAATTTGCCCGTTTGATCATCTCTTGCATATGTTTTGGTTCTCGATCAATTGTACGGGCGACAAAAGTTGCCTCGGCGCCGATTGCCAAAGATGCAGGATTAAAAGGATAATCCACACTTCCAAAAGGCGTGCTTCTTGTTACTTTGCCCTGTTCGGATGTCGGTGAATATTGTCCCTTTGTTAATCCGTAAATCTGATTATTAAATAATAAAATATTAATATCGACATTTCTACGAATCGCATGAATAAAATGATTTCCACCGATACTTAACAAGTCACCATCGCCGGTGGCGACCCAGACTGATAATTCGGGATGCGCAACTTTTAATCCTGTCGCAATCGCGGGTGCGCGACCATGAATACTATGAAAACCATAAGTATTCATATAATACGGGAATCGACTGGAACAACCAATTCCGGAAACCCATACAATTTCTTCCTTTTTTTTGCCGATATCAGGGAATGAACGTTGAACTTGTGCAAGAATCGAATAATCCCCACAACCCGGACACCACCTTACATCCTGATCGGAAGCGAAATCTTTCGCTTTATATATAACTTCATTGGCATCTATTTTATTTGTCATCTCCGCCTCCAACTAATTCTTTGATCTTATCGAGAAGATCTGTGGATTTAAATGGCAAGCCTCTCATTTTATTGAATTGCTTAACCGGTAGCAAATAGTAGTTTCGTATCATTGCTGCGAGTTGTCCCATATTTATTTCGGGAACCAATATTTGATCAAAATTGTGCAAAACTTCACCTAAATTTTTAGGAAAAGGATTAAGATAATTAAGGTGAGCCTGGGACACTTTAATTCCTTCTTTCCAAGATTTATCAATTGCCTCAGTGATTGCACCGTAGGTTCCACCCCATCCTAAAACTAACAAACCTCCCTTTTCATCACCTCGAACTTCCAAATCCGGTACTTCTTTCTGCATCTTTTTGATTTTTTCAGCCCTTAATTCAATCATCGCATGATGATTATCGGGATCATAACTCACATTCCCGGTTATGTTTTGTTTTTCTAAACCGCCTATTCTGTGCTCTAAACCAGGTGTTCCGGGAATTGCCCACGGACGAGTTAAGTTTTCATCTCTGTCATAAGCGTTGAAATTTTCAACTTCGGTTCTATGAGTAACTTTAAATTCGGGCAGGTCTTCAACATGCGGCACTCTCCAAGGTTCTGAACCGTTTGCTATGTATCCGTCTGTTAAAAGAACTACAGGCATCATAAATTTAAGCGCTAATCTTGATGCTTCTACAGCCATGTGGAAACAATCACTCGGAGTAGAAGCTGCAACTATTCCAACAGGACCTTCTCCATTCCGCCCATACATTGCTTGGAATAAATCGGCCTGTTCGGTTTTGGTCGGGAGACCGGTAGAAGGTCCGCCTCTTTGAACATTAACGACAACCAATGGCAATTCAGTCATAACCGCCAAACCGAGAGCTTCGGATTTAAGCGCCATTCCCGGACCACTTGTAGTTGTAATAGCCAGGGAGCCGCCAAATGCCGCTCCAATTGAGGAGGTAATTCCGGCAATTTCATCTTCCGCCTGAAATGTTTTTACACCGAAGTTTTTATATCGACTCAAATAATGAAGAATATCTGACGCCGGTGTAATCGGGTATGAGCCAAGGAATAAAGGCAAACCACTTAATTCTGCCGCCGCGACAAATCCCATCGCAGTTGCTTCGTTTCCGGAAATATTTCGATATGTGCCTTTCTTTAGTTTAGCAGGTTTAACACTATATCGAGTTGTGAAAATTTCTGTAGAATCTCCAAAATAGTAGCCTGATTTCAATACTTTGGTATTGGCGTCTAAAATAGATTCATCATTTTTAAATTTTGATTTTATCCATTCTAAGGTTGGTTCAATCGGCCTATTAAATAGCCAATACATTAATCCTAAGGCAAAAAAGTTCTTCGATCTATCAATTTCTTTATTAGTTAAGGAACTTCCTTCCAGTGCGTTTGCGGTTAGCGTAGTAATTGGAATTCTAAAAACTCTGTGACCGCTAAGAGTATCATCATCTAATGGATTATCGGTATAACCGGCCATTTTGTAATTCTTTGCGTTAAATGAATCTGTGTTGAGGATAATAATCGCATCCTTCTTGATTTCATTTAGATTTATTTTTAGTGCCGCGGGATTCATGGCAACTAAAACATCAGGTTGATCGCCAGGAGTGTGAATATCCATTGAACTGAAGTGTAATTGAAATCCGCTAACGCCGTATAGTGTTCCGGCGGGAGCCCTAATTTCAGCGGGGTAATCCGGTAATGTACTGAGATCATTACCAACCAAAGCTGTCGTGTTGCTAAATTGAGTCCCGGTTAACTGCATTCCATCACCGGAATCTCCGGCGAATCTTACCGTTACTTCGCTGACGTCAATCGTTTCCTTACCGTTTTTTCTTACTTCTTCTGTCATATCTGACTCTTCTTTATATGATTTTATTGTTGTTTATAGACATCTTCTAAAATATAAAAGCTGATATGTAACTGCAATCTTAAACGAGATCACCTTGTCATATTTGTGATATTTTCCACAATTATTTTCTCCATCCTTGAACGATCGGGAATCTCCTTCCATACCCGAATGCTTTTGTTGTAACCCGCAACGAGGGTGCAGCTTGTTTTCGTTTGAATTCATTTATATCAACCAATCGCAAAACACTTTTTACCAGTTCATAGTCATTTATTTCTTCTGATATTTCGTCAATCTCTTTATACTCTTCAAGATACATTTTTAAAATTCTGTCCAATGTTTCATAAGGTGGTAAACTATCTTCATCCTTTTGATTCGGCTTTAATTCGGCGGATGGTGCTTTCTCAATTATTGCTGAAGGAATAATTTCTTCTTCACGATTTATAAATTTTGATATTCTATAAACATCAGTTTTGTAAACATCTGCGATAACCGCCAGAGCACCGCACATATCTCCGTACAATGTCGCGTAACCGACCGCCATTTCCGATTTGTTACCGGTTGTACATAGCAAATAGCCGTGCTTATTTGAAAGTCCCATCAAATAAAGTCCGCGAATGCGTGATTGCAAATTCTCTTCCGCTACATTTTCGGGCAAATTACCGAACGCCGGTTGTAATACTTGAAGGGTTTTTTCAAAAACGGGTTGAATCGGAATAATGTCGTAATGAATTCCCAAATTTTCACATAACTGCTCAGAATCTTTAATGCTCCCCTCACTGGAAAATTGAGATGGCATCAGAACAGTATGTACATTTTCCGCACCGAATGATTGTGCCGCGATATAGGTCACCAAAGCGGAATCAATTCCGCCACTCAAACCAACGAGTACTTTTTTAAAACCGGATTTTGTCGCATATTCTTTTAACCCGAAAATTAAAGCATTCAATACTTCCTCTTCGAAAGCAGCTTCATAATGATCAACTTCGGGATTTTCATTAGTTGTATCAAAAACTAAATAGTCAGTCGCATAATTTTTGCCTACTTTCACCATCGTACCGGACGAATCGAAACACATGCTTGAACCATCAAAGATCAAATCCGTTTGAGCACCGGTGCAGCAAACATAGGCAAGCGCAATCCTTTCAGTTTTTGTTAAGTAGGATAACATATCATGGCGTTCCTTCCTGCGACCGTATGCGTAAGGACTCGCTGAAATGTTTAGCAAAAGTGTTGTTCCTTGATCAATTAAAGATTTTATCGGATCACGTGAATATCTTCTTCTTTTCCAATAATCATCATCATTCCAAATATCTTCACAAATAGATATTCCGAGCTTCTCGCCTTTAAATTCGTGTATAAATACTTTTTCCGCCGATTCGAAATAACGGACTTCATCAAAAACATCATAGTTGGGAAGAAGTGTTTTATTTTGTATGAATTGGATTTTCCCTTCATAAGCAAGCAACGCGGAATTATAAATCCCCGTTCCTACACGCTCCTCTTTTTCGGTTATTGAGCCAAAAAGTAGTGCTACATTATTCGTCTGATGTGATAATTCAAGAGCTGCTAAGTTTACAGCTTCCCTAAATTCGCGTTTTTCAATTAGATCTTGGGGCGGGTAACCACAAATCGAAAGCTCGGGAAAGATGGCAATGTCTACTTTGTCTATCTGAGCTTTTTTATATCCGTTAAGAATTTTCTTTTTATTGCCTTCAATATCTCCAATAATCGGATTTATCTGGCAAAGAGCAATTTTCATTCAGTAAAAACTTTATCTCTTAGTTCTATAAAAATATTGAATGCTAACCCTTACTGCAATATTTTAATAAGGTCTATGACAATAATAATGAACAAATCGTTATTTAACTTAAGAAAAGTGAAGACTTTGGGTCTCTTTATTCTTTGCTCACTTTTTTTGCACTACGGATGCAATGGAAATCCGACCGCTGAAGAGCAAATCGAAGATTATCATATCAAAATTGAAAAGCGAAATCTTGAGTTTTTATACGCGAATAAGGCCAACGGTTTCTACCTCGGGAACACTAACAAACAGAACTCCAGCTATAATTATGGTTGGTTTGTTGAAGAGAAAAAGGTTTTTTCGGATTATGAAATTTTCCCCGAGAACGACACCCTAATTCGGTCCGAAGCAAAAACATTATTATATCTGGAGAGTATTAAAAGAGAACATAAAGAAATTTTTGAAGAGTTCTTTCTTGCCGACCATGTTGATTTGATAGTTTTAACGCTGGACGGGATTCGTAATAAAAAAGTAAAAATTCGGTTGAATGACATACTTGAAGACGATTCCGCAAAGCTATCGGTCGATAATAATATGATCCATATAAATCGTGAACCAATGCCGATTTTAATTTCATCTCAAACCCGATTTGACTCGGCAAAAGTTGAGAATAAGTTCCTCGATATTTATTGCGATAAATCTGAAATATTAGAACTTCTCATTATGGTTGATACAAATAAAACCTTGATCAAAGATTATCAGCAAAGAGTGGAAGAAATAAAATTTTCGAAGATAAACAGAATTCGCAACCTCCTTCAAAGCAGCGAATTTCATTCGAACATTGATCTTCTCGATCTTAATTTAGCTTGGGCAAAAGTTATGCTAAATTCTATGTATTCGGATGTAGCAAAGAATGGAATTTTAACCGGATTGCCCAATACAAATTTTGTAAGAGGACGCGAAAATATGATTTCGCTGCCCGGAGCCACATATATTCAAAATCAGTTCTTTGACGCGAAGGAAATATTAAGAACATTTTCGGCTTCCGTTGATCAAAATATCAATTCACCAACATACTCCAGAGTCGCTAACGAAATTGGCAATTCCACAAACAGATACAATTCCGCAGATGTTACAGCTCAGTTTGTCATTAACCTATTTGAGTATTTCAGCTATTCGAATGATAGAATTTTCTTAAATGAAATGTTTGATTTGGTTAAAACGAACACCATAACGAATCTTGAAAAAAACACAGACGAATTTGGCTTTTTGGTTCACTCCGGAAATGAAACGTGGATGAACAATATCGGTCAAAATGGAGAAATAACACCTCGCGGAAATCGTGCGAATGAAATCCAAGCGCTTTGGTACAGACAGTTGGAGGCGACGATCGCTATCGCGGAAATAATGGAGGATGAAGCATTAATAAATCTTTGTACAACAGCAAGACTTAAGCTGGAACGTAATTTTCAGAAATTTTTTATCTCAGCGGACCGAACCAAAATTTATGATTTTATCAATTCAGATAATGAACCTGACACATCCTTTCGCCCAAATTTATTTTTTTCGCTCAATATTAACAATTTCTTTGAAGGATATAAGGAAAGATTGAAAATAATGGCCGAGGCTTTCAACGAACTGGTTCTGCCGGAAGGACCTGTCTCAATTGGATTGAACGATCTTGAATTTCACCCTTATGTTGAATACAGACCTTATTATTTAAAGGAGGAAGCGCTGCACAATGGTATGATTTGGTTCTGGAATTTTGGTCAAGCCATAACCGCGTTAAACTCATACGGCATTAATAATCTTTCTTGGCAATTGACCGAAAATCTGAATGAACAACTTTCTTCAAAAGGGGTTGTTGGAGGAATCGCTGAGTATACTGCTCCTTTCGTAAAACCCGGAAGAACAAATAAAAGGTTGCTAGGCGCCAAAGTTCACTCACCTGCGCTGGCTGAGTACATCAGAAACTTCTATCAAGATTATTTGGGCGCCTATCCCGATGCTCCCAATAATACTCTCTATTTGATTCCTTCGCTCCCGGACGATCTGACAATGGTTGAATTTAAACAGCGTGTCGGTGAGCAATTTATTAATGTAAAATATCAGTTCACAAATTTGATTTATAGAGTTTACCTTTCCCCCGGTGATATTTTCAACAATTTGAAAATCGGTATTAGCATCACAAATCTCGCAAATGCCAATTATCAATTGGTCGCTGAACTTAATGAAAATGAAAATTTGATGATTGAAATTCCGGCATATTCTATGGAACTAAGTGAATTAAATTTAAGTAAAGATGGCGTTGTGATTGATGTTGAAGCTCAAATTTATGTTGATCCGAAAGAGAATAAATTACTTTATGATAACATTAAGTTCACCAATTCGGCAAATTCCGATATAATTAAATCATACGAAAAAGCCGAATTCGAATTCTTACCATCAATTAGAATAAAAGCAAAACCGGATTCATCGGCAAATACAATAGTTGAAGTTTCAGATAAAATTAATGATGAAAGGTATTCTTACCCAACCAATTCAGCTTTTAAAGATGGAATTTGTGATTTGACCAAGTTCGAGGTGAAATCAGATTCTTCAAATTATTATTTCTCCATTGATTATAGAAATTTGTCAAATCCGGGATGGAATCCGGAAATTGGTTATCAATTAACATTTACTTCGATACTTATACAATCCCCGGATGATCCGAATCTTAGTTTAGAAGTCGGATATAATTCAAATTATAGATTATCTCAATCCAGGGAATTTAATCGACAACTAACCGTCGGAAGTGGAATCGAAATTAAGGATGGAACCGGCAAACTTCTTGCGGCTTATCTGCCTGAGGAATCTGATATAAGAAATCCTTTAGGTTCTGTTACAGAGGGTAATATTTCATTTGCAGTTCCAATTCGTTTCGTTGGAGAAATTAATAAAAATACCGTCATTTCCGTTTTGGTTGGCTCACAAGATGATTTTGGTGGCGCAGGAATCGGCAAATTCAGACTTGTTGAACAAAGGCAAAGCGAATGGCACGGTGGTCGCAGAGCTAAAGGAACAGTAGATAATATCTATGATTTTCTTCTGATAAACTAAATTAAAACATTTTTTGTAATTCCTCGTCTAACTTCATAATTACACATGAAGAGGAGTTGAAAATGACCCATCAATTATTCAGATCACCGGTAAATAAAGTATTCGGGGGTGTTTGTTCAGGACTATCTACCTATTTGAATCTTGATATAACTCTAATTCGTGTTCTCTTTATCGTGCTTTTCTTTTTTCAAGGTTTGGGGGCTTTTCTTTACATAGTACTTTGGATTATCGTTCCATTAAACTATTCGGATACATACTCAGCCCGATTTGCCGGTAGTAAACAAAGTTCAGAAAATGAAACTGAGAAAAAGCACAATTCAAATGCAGAAGACACAAATTACACTCAATTTTCCGCACGCCAGAGTAATAATAAAGGTAGAATTGTTGCTGGTGTTATTTTGATAGTAATAGGATTGATGTTCGCTGCCGATAGATTTTTACCACACTTAGATTTTGAAGACATCTTTTCGGTAGTTTTAATTATTAGCGGAGCAGCGTTGTTGTGGCATACATTCAAAACCAAAGAGAAAATACAATGAAAACAGGAAAAGTATTTTGGGGAAGTTTCTTCCTGACTTTAGGTTCACTAATTCTACTCTCCAGATTCGAATTATTAATGATGAATTGGGATTACGTTTGGGATTTATGGCCACTGGTATTTATTTTCTGGGGCCTTATTATTATGGTCAGTAATAAATCCGTTAAACCGATAATCGTACTTTTGTTCGGAGTGTTTTTCGCAACGCAAATTTATGGAACTATCAATTCTTTAGTCTCAACTCAAAGGTGGGAAAAAAGCTACTCACATGAATCGTCCGACTACTACTCCGAAGATTTTGATTCCACGATACAGCACGCAAGCCTTGAATTAAGAGCAGGCGCGGGAATCTTCTCAATTTCTGGTGGGACTGACCGCTTGGTCGATGTGGATCAAAAAGGCAATTTGGCCAGATATGATTTCTACACGAGAACTTATGATGATATTGCGGGAATTCAAATTGAACAAGAAAATTACAAGTACAATGTTTTGGATGGTAAAAAAGGGAATGAACTTGATATATTGCTAAATGATCAACCTACCTGGGATTTTATCCTTAAAGTGGGCGCTGCTAAAAATTATTTGGATTTTGAAAATCTTGATGTTCGATCAATTGATCTTAAGTGTGGCGCTTCTTCACTATGGATTAAACTTGGCGATAAATCTGATAAAATTGATGTCGATTTAGAAATCGGAGTTACCGGGGTTGAAATTCTTATTCCTGAAAACGCGGATTGTGAAATTCGCGGCGATATGGTTCTAATAGTTAAGGACTTGGATGGATTTGTGAAAGAGAGTGATCATTATAGATCAAAATCAAATCATTACTCAGATCAGAAAATTCTGATAAATGTAAATGGCGCGGTTTCATCTTTCGAAGTAAATCGATATTAGGTTTAGATTTTATTCGGTTGCCAGAAATATTTTTGAAGTAAAACACAACCATCGTCATCAAATTTTACACCTTCTGATTCGAGAAGTTCGCGCATCAATTCCGGGGAACCAAAATGCATTTTCCCCGTTAGCGCTCCAAATCGATTAACAACCCTGTGACAAGGTAAATTAGATTCTTTGGCTCCATTCAATGCCCATCCGACTGTTCGGGCACTTGATTTTATTCCACATGTTTCAGCAATAGCACCATAAGTGGTTACTCGACCATATGGAATTTGAGCAACCACTTTTAGAACTTTATCGAAAAAATCTTCTTCCTTTGCCAAACTAATTCTCCGAGAATTTGAGAAGGAATGATTTTATAAAATCATTCAAATCACCATCCATCACAGCTTGGGTGTTCGAGGTTTCATGATTTGTTCTATGATCTTTAACCATGTTGTAAGGATGAAAAACATAGGAACGAATTTGGCTTCCCCACTCAATCTTCATCTTTCCTTTTTCAATCTCATCCAATTCTTCGGTTTGTTTTTCCAATTCTAATTGGTAAAGTTTTGATTTCAACATTCGCATGGCGTTAGCTTTGTTCTGCCCCTGAGAACGTTCACTTTGGCAGGCAGCAACAGTATTTGTCGGGATATGTGTTATCCGAACCGCGGTTTCAACTTTGTTTACGTTCTGACCACCTTTCCCACCCGATCTATAAGTATCAATACGCAGATCAGCGGGATTGATATCTATTTCAATAGAATCATCAACTTCAGGGATTACGAAAACCGACGCGAAAGATGTATGTCTTCTTTTATTTGAATCGAATGGCGAAATTCTAACCAACCGATGAACACCGTTTTCCGCCTTCAAATATCCATAAGCGAAATTGCCGGAAACTTCAATTGTTGCACTTTTTATGCCCGCTCCGTCTCCATCTAAAATATCGACTATTGTCATTTTATAACTATTCTGTTCTCCCCATCTGAGGTACATTCTCATAATCATATCAGCCCAATCCTGGGCTTCAGTTCCCCCGGCTCCGGCATGAATTTGCATAATGCAGTTTTTATCATCGTCACGGCCGCTGAGCATACTTCTTAATTCGACATCTTCAATTCGTTTCAGCAAATCGGTAAATTGTTCTTCGATCTCCTCAACAAATGAATCATCATCTTCGAGTACGGCAATTTCTACAAATTCTTTCGATTCGTTCAATCTATCATCCAAATCCTTCCAGAGATCTACCCAATCCTGAAGAATTTTTATTTTTTGAAGTGTTTCTTGTGCGGCTTTTTGGTTATCCCAAAATTTTGGTTGTTCGGTTTCAGATCTCAGCTCACCAATCCGTAAGTTTTTTTTATCTACATCAAAGATAACCTCGTAATTTCTCGATCCTTTGCGAAAATTTTTCGAGGGTTTTTAATTGCTCATCGTACATCTAATTTCCTTCAGTATTTATAAGTGGAATTGTTTTTTAAGAATCCAAAGCTACGTTAAGAATAGTACTGAATCAAATATATTAAGAGGGTTTTGGCGGGAAAGCGGGAGAAAAAGTGCTGCCCCGAAAAGAGACAGCACACAAATTAATTACTTAATAACTCCATTTTCGAGGAGCAAATCGTATTTATAACCATAACCAAAATCTTTATCGAGTGTAACATTACCGGAAAAGGTAACAATATCGCCCACTTTAACTTCAGCTTCGGTAGTAATGGTAAGATCAAAACTTTGGCCACTTTTAGTTCCATCCTGAATATGAACCCAATTTCTATCCATGATCCCGGCATTATATTTTACAACTTTTCCCTTTACCGTAACATCTTTATTCTCATATTTAGTTTTGTTCGAGAATAATTCGGCGATTGTTACTCCACCTTCAACTTTTTCAATTTTAATATCACTCATTGCTCCGCCGTCAGGCTTACCATGCATTGAAGTTGGAGTTTGAGCTGTTTGACCAATTCGTTCGACCAACCGGTCTACAAACAATATGCTCTCAAAAGTTTTTCCT
Source organism: Melioribacteraceae bacterium (assembly GCA_021739765.1). GTDB lineage: Bacteria > Bacteroidota > Ignavibacteria > Ignavibacteriales > Melioribacteraceae > JAIPBD01. Next base: position 120,679 of record JAIPBD010000005.1, on the reverse strand, counting down.
AATTCTTTAGATTCAAAATTGTTCATTTCCATTGAATTCGTGAAGTAATAAGTTTCACCTTCAACAACATTTTGTTTTGTAATTGCCAGCCAAGTTTCTTTGCCGTTATCTGTTCCTCTTACGTAAGTGTATGAAGATGACTGAATTACCTCATCAACTTTAAAAGCATGAATCGGTTTTTCAGAACTTGGAGGAGTTTCCATCTGTTGGGTGGTCTCAACTTTTTCTTCAGTTCCGCAGCCGATAATTATAAATAGTATAGCTAGTGTGAAAACGATTAATTTATTTCTCATTGATTTACCTGAATATTTATTTTAAAAAAATCATTAACAAATATAAAAAATAATAACACTTCGGAGTACTATTATCGCATTAAATGTTGGGGTGAATTTCAATCCCTATTAATTTTTCCACTTAAAAATGCTATCGAAAGTGAATTGCATTAGTCGGATTTTAATTCTGCAAGTTCGAATGATCACCAAATTTATCCAAAATTTTGAGATCGATTGGTTTACTGTTTTCACCAAAATATAAAGTTTGATGTGGAAATGGAATTTCAATTCCTTTTTCATCAAATGCGATTTTTATTCTTTTTAAAAACTCTCTTCCTACCGTCCATTGCCTGATGGGTTTAGTTTTAATCCGTCCTTTAATAACAACCGCCGAATCCGCAAATTTATCAACTCCAAAAATCTCTATAGGCTCGATAATTGCTTTTGCAAATTCAACATCCTTTTCCAGCTCTTCCGCAACTTTTTTAATAACCTCAATCACGCGATCAGTGTTCTCTTTATAAGCAACACCGATTTCAAATACGTAAGCCGACCATTCTTTGGTTACATTACTCAAAGTGTTAATGGCACCATTCGGAAATACATGAACAACTCCCGAAAGATCACGTAAAACAGTAGTACGAAAATTTATTTTTTCAACAAGTCCGCCGGTTCCATTTATGATTGCAACATCACCAACGCGAATCTGCCCTTCAAGTGTTATAAAAAAACCGGAAATGAAATCACGAACTAAATTCTGCGCACCAAATCCGATAGCGATACCAACTATTCCGGCGCTCGCCAAAATCGGGCCCATTTTCACACCAACTTGATCTAATATTGTCAGTCCGATAACAACCCATAAAACCAAAATTGCGCCTTGTTTCGCTAAGCGTGTAAGTGTTTCGATTCTTTTTTGTGATTCGCTTGGCGGTTCACCTTCTTCGGTGCTCCTCTCAACTAATCTTTTTTCGAACCGTTTAATCAAAGTCAGAATGATTTTCATTCCAATTAATCCGGCGGCTAATAACCACGCGATATGAAGAAATTTTAGGAGAATGGCGCCCCAATCTAACGCCTGTAAATATTGTTGAACTTGTTCCAGCATTATTATTAAATCCTATCTTTAGCCTTAAAAATTGTGTTTATCCGTTTTTGTTCCATAGACAGTTTTTGTACTAAACTAATTTCGTTTTTGTTCGATATATTTTTTTATTTCTGTCAAAGCTCCCGGCCAAGCATTTTTAACCGATTCGTAGTACCAATCCCATGTACCCCCGGTTTGATAACTGGTTTGACAAACTTGCAGGATGGTTTTACCCTTCCCGGATTCTTTTACTTCAAAAATCAATTCCATTGGGCCTAGTATTTCCGTGTTCGGACTAAAGTAAAAGCAGTCTTCCAAATGCAGAATCGAACTTGGTTCATATTTTCTAATTTTACTAGCGCTTATATACGAAAAAGTACCGGTTTCGTTCAACCATGCTAACAAGTAAGCGCCGCCTGCGCGTTTTTCAATTTTTGATTTATCAACTTTCCACCAATTTTGCAAATGTTCGTGTTCCGTAAAAACTGATAAAACATCTTTTGTTTCAGCAGAAATATTTATATCACACTTAACTTCTCGCATAATTTCCTCCAATTAAAAAATTGTTAAACTGAAATGATTATTCGAAAATGATAGTTTTTTTATTGTGAAGTAAAATTCTATGTTCGCTATAAAGTTGAATCGCTTTAAGTAGAACCGATCTTTCCAAATCCCTTCCTTTTCTTTTAAGATCGCGCACAGAATCTCGGTGTGAAATTCTTATAACATCTTGTTCGATAATAGGTCCGTCATCGAGTATTTCGGTTACAAAGTGACTCGTTGCGCCAATTATTTTCACACCTCGGGAAAAAGCTTGTTTATATGGATCACCACCCATAAATGCCGGAAGAAATGAATGATGAATATTTATTATTCGTTCTTTATAAGTTTCTACAAATCGCTGTGTAAGAACCTGCATGTACCGGGCGAGTATAATAAAGTCAATTTTGTGATCGGACAAAAGTTCAAGTTCAGATTGTTCTTCAGCAATTTTATTTCCCGCGGTCCGAGGTTTGTAATAATAGGGAATTTGATAATTTTCACAAAGCTGTCTCATCATTTCGTGATTTGAAATTACAAGCGGAATTTCTATGTTCAGTTCGTCATTTGAGTACCGCCACAACAGTTCTTGGATACAATGATCAAATTTCGAAACGTAAACGGCAGCTCGCATTTTATCACTGAGCAGTTTTATTTCCCAACGCGCATCCATTGAATTCGCGAGTGGTGTGAATAGTCGAATTAATTCATTTCGACTAATCTCACCGGCGATGTTATCCCAAGCCACTCTTAAGAAAAAGACATTTTCATTAATATCGACATGCTCATCCAAACCGGTGATATTACCACCAATATGATGAATAAAATTTGAGATTTTTGCCACGAGACCTGAATGATCGGGACATGAGAGCAAAAGAACGGCTTTATTTTTCATAATTGATTTCGAAAAATTATAATCTAAATTTCAATTTCCATACGAAGCAATGCAGCGGCGAGCGTTTTCCCTTGTGCATCGTATTTAAGGGAAACAGTACCTCCGCCACCAAGAGTATTATGGAGCATAAAATTTAAGGCGCGTATATTCGGTAATTCGAACCGTTCAACTTTTCCTTCACAAATTCCTTCGAAATGTTTCTTTACGCGATCAGCCGTAAGATATTTCTTGATGACTTCCCAACCGTTATCGTCGTAAGCAATAATACCAACATTAGCTGCATCGCCTTTATCGCCGCTCCTTCCGTGAGCGATGTCTTTCAATTTTATTTTCATGATAAACTCAAAATTTTAACTTGCGGGTGTACTAACTTTTTAGGAATTAATGCAGGCCAATAAGCAACCACTTCACTTGCTTTCGGTCGTCCGCCGGCAAAACCTGTAACACTGGGAGGACCGGTTAAAATTAACGGCGCTAATTCTTTACCAAATCTTTCAACAGGAGCAGCTTCTTTTGACCTCACTCCAAGTCTTAAAGTAATCTCATTGATTTGATCCTCGTCCAATTGACTTGCTAATTTACCATGGCAAGCATCGTAACCGATGTACTCAACCCGGACCTCTTCAAACTCTAATCCAAGATTTTCAAGACGTTTTGTGAATATTTCTCCAGCGGCTTTTGCTTTTGTTAGCGCTTGAGGCCAGGTGTAAGTAAGGGTTCCAAATGCAGAATATCCATCTGAATGAGAAGCCGAGACCTTGTAAAACTCAGTTTCCGGATTTCCCTTTACTCCAAAAACTTTCACGCGGTTTTCGCCGATTTCTTCCAATTTAATCGAAGTGAAATCGGCAATACAATCCGGAGTTATATAATCTTTCGGATCACCAATTTCATAAACCAATTGTTCAGCGACGGTTTCAAAGCTTACTTTACCGCCTGTGTTTTCGTGTTTAGTAATAATCACTTCACCGTTAGGATACGCTTCGGCTATTGGAAATCCTATTTCAGCCAGATTATCAACAGACTGCCAATCACCCAAAAAATTACCACCGGAAGCTTGCCCTCCGCATTCTAAAATATGACCGGCAACAGTGCCCGCTGCCATCAAATCATAATTATTTTTATCCCAGCCGAATTCATAGATCATCGGTGCAAGTGTTAAACCGGTATCAGTTGTTCTGCCAGTTATAACTATATCCGCCCCTCTTTCTAGGGCTTCGACGATTGGGAATGCGCCGAAATATACATTCGCGCTTAAAATTTTATCTTTGATCCCGGAAATAGGTTCGCCGGTTTCCATGTTTTTCAGTTGAGCGCCCGAATTAATAATTTCATCAATATCATCCTTGATATTATCACCTACAACTACGGCAACTTTTAGATCGTTCAATCCGAGTTCGGCAGCAACTTTTAGCACAGCATTCGCGCATCCTTCCGGATTGACGCCACCGCCGTTGGTAATTATTTTGATGTTCTTCTTTTTACAAATCGGCAGGATTCTTTCCATCAGTGCTGGTATATCCCTTGCATAACCAAATTCGGGATTACGATTTTTCTGTTTCTGCAGAATCGACATGGTAACTTCCGCGAGGTAATCCATAACAAGATAATCGATATCACCTTTTGTAACTTGATGATAAGGCGCATCGATAAGATCGCCCCAAAATCCTTGCCCGGAGGCAATTCTAATTTTTTCTTTCATAGCATACTTATGATTAATGAAGGAACAATATATTCATTCTTATTAAGGAGGTCAATCAAGTCGAAATTCTACTTTCTAAAGCAAAGTTTTTACTGTTTTTGCGATTTGCTTGAGAGATGCTTCATTTTCCACATTTAACCACTTAATTCTTTCATCTTTCCGAAACCAAGTCATTTGCCTTTTTGAAAACCGCCGGGTATTTCGTTTAATTAATTCGATTGCTCTTTCAAGCGAAATTTCACCATCCAAAAATGAAAATATCTCGTTGTAACCGACTGTATTAAGAGCATTGTTTTTAGTCGAATATCCCATTTTGCGCAATGATTTAACTTCATCAACTAATCCGGCTTTAATCATCAAATCAACTCGATTTTCAATGTTCGAATAGAGCGTCTCTCGATCCCAATTCAAACCAATTTGGATAAAATCAACGTCCACTTCCCTTTTATGATCTTTATGAAATTCTAAAATGGATTTACCGGATAAACGGAAAACTTCTAACGCCCGAATTACCCTTTTCCAATTTTGAGGAAGCATGGTTTTTGCAGCCAAAGAATCAATTTCAATCAACATTTGGTAGAGTTTTTCATTTCCTTCATTTGCTTTTATTTTCATAAGTTCTTTTCGATAATCATCGTCGCGGTCAACCTCATCAAAAATTCCATCTACAATGGCTCGAATATATAAACCTGAACCTCCAACGATTATTGGAATTTTTCCCATCGAAAGAATGGATTCGATAACTTCGAGTGAATCATGCTCAAATTTACTTACGTTGTAGTTTTCATCCGGTTCCAAAGCATCAATCAAGTGATGTTTGACTTTGGTCAATTGGCCTCGTGAAGGTTTCGCAGTACCAATATTGAGGTGTTTATAGATCTGTCTGCTGTCAGCGGAAACAATCTCCATACCGAGTTCTTCAGCAAGAATCAATGAAAGATCTGTTTTGCCTGAACAAGTTGGTCCGACAATAACTAACGATTTTCTTTCCACCCTTCTTTCCCGATTAATGGAACAAAAGCAAAATTAGGGGTTTCTTTAACATCATAAGTTGTTTCATCTAAACGTGTTACGGTCAACATAGATTGTTTTGCACGATTTCCGACCGGAACAATCATTTTACCGCCGATTGCTAATTGTTTTTTTAACTTTCCGGGTATTTCGGGACCGCCTGCGGTTACCAGAATTCCGTCATACGGGGAAAATTCCGCCCAGCCAAGGGTTCCATCGCCATATCTTAAGGCAGCTCTAATTTTCAATTTATCAAACAAATCTTGAGTCCGGCTATATAAATTAAAATTCCTTTCAATCGAAAATACCTTTAATCCAATTTCAACTAAAACAGCCGCTTGATAACCGGAACCGGTTCCGATTTCTAATATTTTTTTTCCCTTTTCCGGTTCGAGGGCTTCGGACATAAACGCTACTGTATAAGGTTGAGATATAGTTTGACTAAATCCGATCGGTACCGCAACGTCGTCGTATGAATGAGATTTAACGGCATCAGGAACAAACAGATGTCTTTCAACTCGGTTCATCGCCTCCAGTACACTTTCGTTTTTGATTCCTTTCTTACGAATCGTTTCGATCAATTTATTTCTTTCGTATTCGAACACTTTCCATCATTTTTTGTGTCCATAATAATAAAATAGAATCTATTTTTAGACTTGAAAATAATGGAGAATAGAAATGATTGAAGCTCTATCAGGTGCTGTTTTGATAATGGTGCTCAGAATTTTTGATGTTACTCTTGGAACACTAAGGACTATATTGGTGGTTCAAGCAAAAAAATATCACGCCGCAATTACAGGATTTTTCGAAGTGTTAATCTGGATTTACGCGATGAAATACATAATGCAGCATATGGATAATACTTACAATATGTTCGGATACGCGATTGGATTCGGGCTCGGCAATCTGCTCGGTATCACTCTCGAGGGTAAAATTGGAATCGGTTATATTCAATTAAATATTATTTCTCGAAAATTTGCAAAAGAAATAACCGTAAAATTAAGAGAATCCAAATATGCGGTTACGATTATCCCGGCGATGGGAGGATATGGAAATATTGATGTATTAGTTGCCATTATTAGCCGGAAACAATCAAATCAAGTCATAAAATTGATTGAAGGTATTGATAAAGATTGTTTTATTTCTGTTCAACACTCCCGACCATATAGAGGATATGTGCACGGTTCGAGAAAATAGTTTGTGTTGATTTAATAAACAAACAGTAATATATTTGTGTTCGTATTTGAATGATTTATTGACGTTTTGATGAAAGTTTATGCGGGAATAGCTCAGTGGTAGAGCGCAACCTTGCCAAGGTTGATGTCGCGGGTTCGAATCCCGTTTCCCGCTCAAAGAATCCTCCCAAAGAGGATTTTTTTTGTTGAAGTGATTTATCATTTTTGCTGAACTTCACTAAACATTTTCTTGTACTTGATTTTGGCGGCATGGCCAAGCGGTCTAAGGCGAAGGTCTGCAAAACCTTTATTCGTCAGTTCGAATCTGACTGCCGCCTCTGAAAAGCTCACTTCTTATTAGGAGTGAGCTTTTTTTATTTGTTGGGATAGATCATGTTTTACGATTATGTTCTTTGTTCAAAAAAAGATCATAAAAGATATATCGGACTGACAAATAATCTTGAAAAAAGATTAGCACAACATAACGCCGGTTTGGTTAAACCCACAAAATTCAGACGTCCTTTAGAATTAATTTATCTTGAAGAATTTGAATCTCGTTCCTCTGCTGCAATGAGAGAGAAATTCTTCAAGTCCGGCTTTGGAAGAGATTTCCTTAATTCTAAAGGAATTTAATTTTGATATCGCCACCCGCCGTAATCTAAAAACTGACCTGGCGGGCAAGAGCAGTCTAAGGCGAAGGTCTGCAACCCTCCTCCGGCGGGCGAATCTGACTACCGCCTCAAAAGATGTTTAAATTAAAAAAAGCACGCTTTCATAAAGGAAACGTGCTTTTTTGATTTAAAGAGATTTCAATTGTCTTTTCCAGTTTCATCAATAATTCAATTACAAGAAATACATCAAATTTTATTTCTTCAACTATTGTGGAATAAAGATTAACAAAAGTTCTCTCTAAAAATCTGCGAGGAGCGATTTTTCATTATCCTTGTTCAAGTAGATCACCACATTTAGAATCAATCCCTTTTGTTCCTCATCAGCATTTGAATAAGCTTCTATCAATTCATCTTGAAGTTCTATTAGATTATACTTTGCGATAAAATTAATACAACTTTTTCGGAGCCCGGGATTTTCGGATTGCAAACCCATCTTAATATTTTCAACAGCATAATTAGGAATTTCTTGTGCTGTAACCGCCGCTGACGCAACGAATAAAAGAGTAACCAGTAACTTTTTCATCTTTCCCCCCTTTTTGGTTTCATTCTGTTAGTCGTATTGATTTTGTCACTAGTTTTCGAAATTTTGTCATTAATTGTCGCAAATGTAGATGTGGGCTCAGTGAGTGAGGTCAGATTGTGGGCTTAGTAAATTCCTCAATTGTGATGATATTTAGTGAAATGCAATTACCTCAAAATTGTTTACGCCCGGATTTACAATCCTCATATTTGTAAGACGCGGATGGTAATCTTCAAATTGTTCTGAGTATAATTGACTATCTGCGCTATCTTCAATCTCTCCATTCTCATTTATATAATACCGGCTTGTCGATTGCTGATCATATTCGGCAGCATAAGCATATGCTGTTTGATTAGGAGAATGTTGGAAAATTTCTGTTGATAACACATTGTTTTGTTTACTAATCTTTCGTTTTAAGAGTACGCAAGTAAAAATAAAGGCTCCGACCGATGAGATTAACAAAAAGAAATAAATAATTTTATATACTAAAATCGCCGCAAAATCCATTTTAGTTTATTCTCCATTTTTCAACCACATTGCAAATCAATTGAATATAATCTTCATTTTGGCTCAACTTAAACATTGGTCTTACAGCGCTATTTATGCCAACGAAATGAATGCCTTCGTATTTCTTTATTCTGGATAAAAATCTGATTCCGGTTGAACTGATGTTTTTTATTTCGGAAAAATCTAATGCGAATGGCATATCGGAGTTTTGAAGTTTCACAGATAAGTACTTTTCGAGCAAAGTTATATTAGTATTATCCAGCGCGTCTGCTGATAGTTTCAGTAATTTTTTATTGTCTGAAAATTCGTGTGTGATACTCATTCTATTTTCCCCTAAAATTTATGATGTAATTATAGGGGGAAAGTCAATGATTTAAGCTTAGAAACCGATGAGCGGTACTTTTATTGGAATTAGTGGGTTAAATCCTGAATTATGGATTTTACGGTCTGGGTTAAAATCTTGCGATACTGTGTGATTAATTCATAAAGGAAGTTTTACGATAAAATTTGTTCCTTTTCCCGGCTCAGATTCAACCATAATTACACCATCGTGCATAGTTACAATTTTTTTGCAGATGGCTAAACCTAAACCGGTTGATTTTTCTTCGCCGGTCGGTCTGGAACTGATTTTTGTATTTGAAAAAAGATCAAAAAGATATTGTAATTCTTCATGTTTAATTCCCTGCCCTTTATCGGCGATTTCAATTTTTATTTCGGAATCTGTTTCCTCGATTTGGAAATCAATTGAGGAATTAACATGCGAAAATTTCAATGCATTATCGAGCAAGTTTGAAATTACTTCATCAAATCTCTGCGGATCGAAGCAATAATTTATATCAGTTTTGTTGGTGTTGAAAGAAATCAAAATATTTTTGTTTTTCCCGCGGAGGTTAAATTCTGCTACTTTGTTCTCACAAAACTTTACTAAATCTGATTCAATTTTTTCTAATGTAATTTTACCGTTGTCAATTCTTGTTATGTCAAGAAGTTTATTAATAATTTCAAGTAAGTGTTCAGAGCGCTCTTGAATAACAGAATAAATTTCATTCCTTTTCTCAGCTTCGATATCCGAATAATCTTTTAGTATTTCAGCGTATCCCATAATTGTTGTAATAGGGTTTCGCAGTTCATGTGCGGCAATACCGAGCAAGGCGTTCCGTTCTTTCTGAATAGCCCATTTTTCCAAAGTATTATTTATGGATTTTTCCAGAGAATAAACATTTAATGACCCTTTGGGGATATAATCGAATGCGCCATTCTTCATTAAATCAACAGCGGTTTTTTCATCACCAAATCCTGTTAGCATTATAACCGGAGCAATATCCATTTCAACAATTTCACGAAGCCATTCGATACCTGATTTCAGAGGCATATTATAATCGAGGAAAATTAGATCCCAAAACTTGCCTTTCTCGTTTAGGGAATTTTCAATTTCATCTTTTGATACAGCATCATGAATCTCAAAATTGTGGTTGGAAATTTTTTTTAGTGAACTTTTCAAGATTTTGATATCGATTCTATCATCGTCACATATAAGTATATTTAGTGTTCGATTCATTTAAATTCCTAATTATTCTGAAATACTACATCGGGGAAATTCTCTGATATAATCCTCTTGATTACATCATTGAATGCCGCCAAACCAATCGGCTTGGTGTAATAACCATCCGCCATTTCAATTATTTCTCTTTGGGTAAAGCTCTCCATAAAAGAAGTACTGAAAATTACTATTTTAATTTTTTCGTACAACTCAAGTTTTTCAATTTTTTTCAGAACATCCAAGCCGCTTTTCTTCGGTAAATTTAGATCGAGAATCACAAGATCAGTATTAACGGCAAGGGCATCATTTTGAAAAAATTCGATTGCTTTTTCACCATCATAAAAAAATAAAAGTTGCGCGTTTGGACACATTTTTTTTAATGACAGTTTTAATAATTTTTGATCCCCGGGATCATCTTCAACTATAACAATTCTTTTTAACATATTCACCTTAATTAACTTTTGGGAGTTCGAACCAGAAAGTTGATCCTTCCCCGACAGTCGATTCAACACCTATTTTGCCTCCGGATATTTCCACAATTCTTTTGCATACCGATAGCCCGATTCCCGTTCCCGAATATTCTTCCCTCGAATGCAGCCTTTTGAACATCTCAAATATTTGATTATAATATTCTTCTTTTATTCCAATTCCATTGTCTTTTATTTTTACGGTATAAAATCTTGGTCCGGAATCCATCGTAATCTCAATTATTGGATCAATATCTGGTTTACGATATTTTATTCCATTACTGATAATGTTCTGAAAAAGTTGTTTTATCTGGGTATTTTCGCCTCTGACCGGCCCTAAATTTTTTCCGAATTCAATCTTGGCGTTGCTTTCTTCAATCAATGCGGCAAGTTCAAAATCGGCCAATTCATCAACCAGTTTTTTTAGATCGATTTTAGAGTGCTCTTCAACAGTAGAAGTAATTTTTGAATAGGAAAGCAAGTCATTTATCATTTTTTGCATTCGGTTTGCTCCATCCACCATAAGCTTTAGGTTTTCGGCATCGTCCTCTTCGATGTTACCTTCCAGTGATTCATTTAGTAATTCTCCAAAAGCGGTAATTTTCCGTAATGGTTCACGCAGATCGTGGGACGCGATGTAGGCGAATTCTGAAAGTGACTTATTTGAATTTTCAAGCTTTTTTAGAAGCGATTTTAATTCAGTGGTATCGTGAATTGCAGCGGTAAAAAGTAATCGATCATCAAGTTTTGTTTCTTTAATCGTAATATTAATCGGAAATTCCTCGCCGTTTTTTCGCATACCTTCAAGTTCCAGTTTCTGATTAAGCACTCTAGGAACACGCGTTTCCAAATATCTATTCATTCCATTCATATGCATATCATGGAATTTCGTATGCATTAAAATTGTTACCGGTTGCCCGATTAACTCTGCTTTTGAATAACCCCAAATATTTTCTACTTCGTTATTAACCATTACAATCTTACTTCTTTCATCGATGGTAACTATTCCTTCAGCTGTCGCATCAAGCACATTTTCGAGTTGTTTACGGGCAGTTTGCACTTCCCGTTCGGCAAGCTTCAGATCAGTTATATCAAGCCCATAAGCTAATAATTGTTGAACCGTACCATTATCATCTAAAATAGGACTGATAACACGAATGAAATAATTTTCCCCGCCATCGGGCTTATTGATTATTTCTTCAAACCTAATCGGCTCTTTTCTTTCACTTACCATTGTGAGCCTTTTAGTTCGATCCTCAGCAATTTTAGTTTCGAAACCACGATATTCACAATATTCAAAGTCATTTTTACCAACAAGCCATAATCTTATTTCGTCATTTTTAACACTCGCCGGATTCAAATAAAGATAGCGGAAATCCTTATCGAACACCGCTATTTGTCCCGGTAAATCATTTAGAACTTTTTCATAAAAATGCTTAAGTTTTTTTAATTCCTTCTCTGAATTTTTCTTTTCGGTAACATCCCTGTATTGCCACAAATGACCTTTGTAATTTTCTGAAACAAAAATCGGGATGTAATCTCTTTCAAATACTCGCCCGTCTTTTAACTCATATTCTTCAAATCGAACCGGTTTTTTTTCTTTCAGAATTTTTGTAATCTTATTTATAAACATGTCTTCATCTACGAACGCCTTTTTAGCCTCTTCAGAAGCCAAAGCGCAATCGTACCCAATCATCTGCTGAGGTTTTGCAGGAATTCCGAACATATCACAAAACTCTTGATTTACCAGTGATATTTTTCTGTTTTCATCTTCAACCATAAGGCCGGCTTGAAGATTTTCAATTAGAGCACCGAATCTGTTATTGGATTCTTCCAGTTTTATTTCGGTGTTTTTACGTTCGGTAACGTCAGTCTGAATTCCAATAAAATGTGTGGTTACTCCGTTATAATCATGGATTGGCGAAATGCTAAGTTCATTCCAGAAAAGTGTTCCATCTTTTTTATAGTTTCTGAGCAAAACCGAACATGGAGCTTGATTCTTGATAGATTCTTTCAGCCTTTTTACTTCGGTCTGATTTACATCTTCGCCTTGTAAAAATCTACAATTCCGGCCTATCGATTCCAATCGTGAGTAACCGGTTATCTTTTGGTATGCACGATTTACATAGATTATAGGATTATCCTTTTTCAGAGCATCGGTAATTACAATTCCATTGCTGCTTGATTCAAGCGCTTTATCATGCAGTCGCATTCTTTCGCGAACATTTTTAATTCTTTCAAAGTTTATCAAGTTTTTATAGATGAATCCTGTAACGTTAGCAATAAATTGAACAAGCGCTATTAATTCAGGCGCAAACCCGTTTTTCTTAGAGCTTAACACACTCATAACTCCAATCGCTTCGCCTTTATTCTGAATTGGGATATAGAGTCTTGAAAGAATTTTTAAATTTTTACGATCCAATACTTTAAGTGATAATGCATCATTTTCAGCATCAGGAATATGGAGCAATTTGTTGTTGTTAAATGCCCATCCCGGATGTCTTTCCATAACTGTTTTTTCGGCTAAATCTTCTTGTTCTTTTGAAAGCCCGGTAGCGAAAAGTAGACTTAGTTTTTCTTCGAATGGGTCGTATAAATATATACTGCTGAATTCAACTTTTAGAAAATCAGTAAAAATATTTTGCGAGACTGTTGCAAGGGATTCGAAAGAATCTATGTCTGCCATCATGGCCGCGTAGTTATTCAGATTTTCGATAACGTCGAGAGTTGATGCGTTCATATATATTTATCCATTTTGAAGTATTGCAAACCGTTTATAAAAACTAAATTAGCAAATTATGATCAAATTTTGACATCAAAGCGATAGTCCTTTTGTTATTATTCTCATTCATGAGGCGTTTTCTGAATACACTCGTTGAAGATCCTTCATCAGACAATCCACCTGGATTTATCCAAATTTGATCACTTTGAGATTTCATTAACATACAAATTCCCTTCTCTCGAAGGGTCATCGTTATCAGTCAGACTATTTTTTTCTGTATGGAAGCCTCCAATCTTGATGTCCTCATTTCTTCAAAAGCCGAAAAACAAATCCCGGAACAGTAAGGCATTTACACTCCGGATGCGAAGATAAAACAACAAATCCGCGATGTTTTTAAAAGATCATTTAGAAATCGTTTGTGTTCTATTGCGAAATAAACACATTTCTAATACGCATAGCTCACTATCAGCTTCATTAATATTTGAGTGAACGAAACATGAATTTAATTCCGACGTTCGAAGCAAAAAACTCAGCGAAAGCAAATAGTAGAAAAATTATCGTGTATCTCAACATAAATCCTTATTTTTTGAGAGATAGATACAACAATGATCTTCATTCCACCAGTGTTCCGGATTAAACGGTACATTTACAAGAATGAACGGCACTTTTTGAATACCCAACTTTGTTTAGAGAAGCACAGAGGAAATTATTATGCTTACTGTTTTACTAATTGAAGACGACTCCGAGATCAGGAAAATGGTTCGTGACTATCTCGAACTTCAAAAATTTACGGTAATTACCGCGGAAGACGGTAGTAAGGGTATTGAATTGGCTGAAAAGTTTATTCCTGACTTGATTATATGCGATATAATGATGCCCGTTAAAAATGGATTTGAAGTGAAGGAAAGTTTAGCAAAAAAAAAAGTTACTGATTTAATTCCTTTCATTTATTTAACCGCACAATCAGATCGGACTGATATTAGAAAAGGTATGGAACTTGGGGCGGATGATTATTTATTCAAACCTTTCAAAATCGCAGAGCTTTCAAACGCCATTGAAACACAAATGGAGAAACGAGAAAAATTAATTACCGAATATTCCAAGAAAGAGGAAGTGAAAGAAAAGAAGGATTTAACTTATAAAGAACATATTCTGCTGAAAGTAAATGGTATCCCAAAATTTATTAAGATTAGCAGTATTGTTTATGTGATGGCTGATGAAAAATATACACGCGTTAAAATTGAATCAGGTGAAAAACTAATTATCTCAAAATCGCTCAAAGAGTGGGAAGAATCTCTGCCTTCGAGCCATTTTATCAGGATTCACCGTTCATACATCGTTAATATTGAATTTATAGGAAAAGTTGTAAAGTGGTTTAACAGAAGTTATAAAGTGAGTATCAAGAACGATGATGAACCATTATTTATAAGCAGAAGATACTATTCGAAACTTAAAGACATTTTCGAGGGTTAGATTAAAGACATAATGGGGAAACGAGAATGATTTTGAATTCAGAAAACCAAAAAGCGGATATTGACTATCCATGTGAGTGGCACTATAAAATTATCGGCGATAATGTTATCGCGATGCAAAAAATAATCAGAAAAGCGGTTAATAGAATGCAGCATGATTTACAAGCCTCAAACATTAGCAAAAAGGGCAAATATAAAAGTCTGAGTCTGAAGGTTATAGTAAATGATGAAGCGGAAAGAGATATGATTTACGGTATGCTAATTCAATCCGATTCTATCAAAATGATTCTTTAATTAAGAGGAATTTAAATGAAATTTAACCTTACAAATTTCCTTTTGGGAGTAATAGCAACAATGCTGCTGATGCTATTAATTTTTGTGTTTTTTGTTTATAGCCGCATCATAAACATTGAATTAATGCTCGCGAATCAAAGCAGTAATCAAATAAGCAGGCAAATTGATCCGGAATCCGAATCCGGACGGGAACAAAAAGATCGTAATTTCGATGATGGAAGACCAAACTTTAATGAACTATCGGGTAAAACTGATAAAACTCTGATGGATAAAGCCGCAGAATTAGTTGGTGGCGATACAAAAGCAGAAATAGAAAAATTGACTACGGGACCGGAAATCGCAAATTGGAATCAAATCCGCAAAGGCATGAAGGAAAATGAAGTTGTGAAACTTTTAGGTAAGGATTTTGTAAGCACCAGCGATTACCGTTCATCCACTTATATCTATAAATACGGAGATCAAACCGGAAAGGTCACATTTGATCGTAAAATGATTGTGACCGATTGGCAATTACCAAAATAATCAGTTCATTAATAATTGAACAAAATCTTGTTCTCGAATTATTTGAATGCCGCTCCCAGCGGATTTAGCTGAAATTGCGTTTCGAATGTCATCGTTATATTCTTTTTTCGAATACGCATCCGATTTAAGCATTCCCACAACTAAAAAATCCACCGAATCATTAAACTCAGCTGTATAATTACCCCCGTTTGATACAACAATTTGCTGCGCTTTATGGATTGAACTGAAGACGAGTTTACCGGTAAAACAGAAAGTTTTTCGTTCGATGATAATATTGTCGGGATTATCGAATATTTCAAGATGTAAGCCCAATTTCGAAGGATTATCCGCAATGGCGTCCAGAAAGAAGAGCAGGGTTTCTCTTTCATCCGGAGTTACAATATTATCTTCGGTGATCTCGCTAAAAATTCGTTTTAGTTCGGATAACGGTTTTTCGGTCAAATATTCATCATTTCTTTGAATCCATTCCCTTAGTATATTTACTTCGTAAGGATCAACTTTACCGTCATAAATTATTGCCGAAGCAATTTTTTCCAGTCCGAGAATTTCTTTTTTTAATTCATCTGAATATTCGTAAGTGTATATTTTATCTTTTATGCCGTTAGCAGATTCCATTTTTGACCCATTTAATTGTTATTACTTGGCAAATTCTTTAAGAATACCTTTTAACAGAGTGTAGAATTTCTCGACATCCGCGATATTAACTTTTTCATCCGGAGAATGCGCACCGGTGATGGTCGGTCCAAAAGAAATCATATCCAGTCCGGGATATCTTTTGGCGAATAAACCACATTCTAATCCTGCGTGAACTGCTTTAACTTCTGGCTCGTCACCGAATAGATTCAGATAAACTTTTTTTGCGGCAGATAATGCCGGTGAATCTAAATTAGGCTGCCATCCAGGATAACCATCTGTAACCAAAACTTCCGCTTCGGCAAGCTCAAATATCGCCGCTACGCTGTTCGTAATATTTTCTTTTGCGTGTTCTAAAGAACTTCTTTGACTGGTTCCAACTCGAATTATATCCCTCTCCATAACAATTGTCGCTAAATTTGTTGAGGTTTCCACCAATCCCGGAATATCTTTACTCATTGAAATCACGCCATTCGGCATAGCTAAAATTACATCAATTAAAGTGCTGGTAAATTTTCGACGCATTGGTTTCGGAGCCGGTCCATCAAGCTTCCTTAAAGTAATTTTTAATCCACCATCGGAGTTTTTATATTCGGAAAGAACTTCATCAACAAAAACTTTTATGGAATTTTCGATATCACCTATATCTTCTTCATTAATAAGAAGAACAGCCTCAGCTTCACGTGGAATTGCATTCCTTTTCGATCCGCCCTTAATTACAGACACCTTGAAGTAAAAATTACCAAGTTCATGCAGCAATGCACCAAGTAGTTTTATCGCATTTGCTCTTCCCCGGTCAATTTCCATTCCGGAATGACCACCCTTCAAACCGGAAACCATAAGCTCATACGGTAATAAATCGGGTCTCGAATCTGAATACTGAATGTCAAAAATCCCAACCGTATCTTGTCCACCGGAACAACCGACATAAAATATACCATCTTCTTCAGAATCGGTATTTATCAAAATTTTACCAGAAACAAAGTCTGGTTTTAAATTTGAAGCGCCTGTAAGTCCTGTTTCTTCATCAACCGTTAATAACAACTCAATTGGTCCGTGAATACATTCGGGATCGGTCGCGACCGCCATAGCTGCGGCAACTCCAATTCCATTATCCGCGCCAAGAGTTGTACCATCTGCTGTAATCCATCCATCCTCTTTTAAAAGAACAATAGGATCTTTATCAAAATCGTGTTCAGTGCCTTTATTTTTTTCACAAACCATATCAACATGACCTTGTAATACTATAGTTTGTTTTGACTCATAACCTTTGGATGCAGGAACTTTTATAAGCAGATTTTTCACTTCATCTTCAATTACTTCGAACCCATTATCCAGGGCAAACTTTTTTGCCCACTCAACTATCTTCCCTTCCTTTTTTGAGGGACGAGGTACAGTCGACATTTCTGCAAAATACTTCCAAACTAATTCAGGTTTTAATCCCGTTACGGAATTTTGTGACATAATTTGCTCCCAAAACTTTTATGAATGTCTCACGTTAATAATATCTCCATCTTGAACAACGTATTCTTTACCTTCTAAACTCCAAACACCGGCGTCTTTACATTTAGCAAAGCTGCCATGATCAATAAAATCTTGATAATGAACAACTTCAGCTCTGATAAATTTGTTATAAAAATCGGTATGAATTACACCGGCAGCTTCTTGAGCCGTAAATCTTTTCTTGATGGTCCATGCTCTACACTCGTCTTCACCAACGGTAAAAAACGAATGGAGACCTAAAATTTTATATGACGAGTTAAGAATCTTTGATAATGCAGATTCCTCGATACCATAATCACCCATAAATTCGATTCGGTCTTCATCGCTCAAAGAAGCCAACTCTATTTCAATTTTTGCAGAAAAAGGTATGATTTTAATTTCTTGATCTTTTATTACCGATCGTAATTCGTTAACAAATTTTTCCGAATCAGAAATTGAATTTTCATCAAGATTTATCGCAACCGAAAGTGGTTTTAATGTTAGAAGCTGATAGCCCGAAAGTAATTTCTTCTCGTTCTCTTCCAGGTTCAAATTTCGAAGAGGTTTCTCATTTTCAACCCAGGCAAGGCATTTCTCGATTACCGGAAGTTCCTTTTTTAGGTTTTCATCCTTCGATTTCATTACTTCTTTTTTAAGTTTTTCTATTCTATTTTCGAGGAATGCGTGGTCGGTTAACAAAAACTCTGTCTCTAAAAATTCAAAATCTCTCACGGGATTTACATCATTCATAGGATGTGGAACAGAAGGTTCTTCAAATTGACGGATAACGTAAAAAAGAGCATCATTATTTTTAACATTTTCCAAGAATTGAGTTGTCAAACGAACCTTACCGTCATCGGCCATTCGCAATCCGGGAAAATCATACGCTTCGATCGTGGCATTAACTTTTTTCTTCGGGTTAAACATTTCGGTGAGCAGATCAAGTCTTTTATCAGGAACTTTTACGACTTCAATTCGAGCATCTTCATTAACACCGGAAGATTCTTCGTTTACATTGCCTGAGATGATATTAAATAGAGTTGATTTGCCCGAAAATTGTAATCCTACTAATCCTATTTGCATGACTTTACTGTAGCTTGATGATAAGTTTTAATTCGGTAATATATAATATATTTGACTGAAATAATATTGGAAAACCGGCTAATCGGATTCAATTTGTGTGTGAAGAGCAATTTCCTCGAGAACCGATGTTACCTTCAGGCATTTTTGCAATCCACCAAAGAAAACAACTGCTTTCCCCCTAAAATGAATTTCGAAAGTCATGGTTCGAGCCACTTCAAATGAACAATTCGTGGCTTTGATGATTTGGTTAATTACTTCATCGAAAGTATGCCAATCATCATTAAACAAAATGACTCTGAAAGGAACATCAATATCTGTTCTTTCATCAATTTCGGGTTCTAGTATACCGGGATTATGTTCGTTTGCCATATATAATAAAGTATAAAAGTAATTTGAAATTAGCTACAATTGGAATAAATAAATAAATTTTCCATATTTATGTATATGAATTGATATAATGATTATCAATATTTCTGAAAAATTCTTTCCCAGGAGGCTAAATGAAAATTGCTGTTTGTGTCAGTCACGTCCCCGACACGGCAACGAAAGTTAATGTTGGAAGTGACGGAAAATCAATTGATCCCAATGGTGTAACATACGTTCTAAACCCATACGATGAATTTGCAATCGAAGAAGCTTTAAAGACGAAAGAAGCTGTGGAAGGTGAGGTTGTAATTTTATCAGTTGGTGGTGAAAATAATAAAGAAACTATCCGTAAATCATTAGCTATGGGTGCAGATGCGGCAGTTCTGCTCAAAAGTGAAGGAGAACTTGATTCATTCCAAGTTGCAAGAGCACTCGCGGATGAAATTAAAAATCAAAACGCACAATTAGTATTTTTCGGCAAACAATCCGTTGATTACGACAATCAAATCGTCGGTCAACTTACTGCCGGAATACTGGATTATAACTGTATATCCGTCGCAGTAGATTTCAAATTAGACGGTGATAAAATTATAGCCGAGCGCGAAATTGAAGGTGGACGCGAAGTTGTTGAAACAACTCTGCCTGCTGTAGTTACAGCCCAAAAGGGATTAAATCAACCACGATACGCATCTCTAAAAGGAATAATGGCCGCAAAGCGAAAAACAATCGAAGAAAAAGACGCTCAAATCGGAGAATCGATGGTTTCTATTATTGGAATGCAAAAACCAGCCCCTAAACAACCCGGTAAAATTGTTGGCGAAGACGCAAGTGCAGCACCGGAATTAGCGAGATTATTAAGAGAAGAAGCCAAAATAATTTAAGGGGGTTTGTATGTCTAAAAAAATATTAGTTTTTATTGAACAAAGAAATTCGGAAATAAAAAAAGCTTCTTTTGAAGCCGTAAAAGTAGCAACCGATCTTGCTGCGAAGCAAAATTCAGAAGTTTTGGCCATTGCGTTAGGCAATGAAATTAATGGTTTGGAAGATGTCGGCGGTTTTGGAATAAATACCGTAAAACATTATAAATCAGTTGATTTAGAGCTCTATTCATCTGGCGCTTATGCTGAATTGATCGCAGAGTGCGCATTATCTAACGATGCCGGTACGGTTGTATTCGCAAATACATCGCTCGGAAAGGACTTAGCGCCTAAAATCGCCGTGAAATTAAATGCCGGAATAGTTATGGATTCGGTTGCAATTAAATATGAGAATGATGAGATTATTTTTAGCAGACCCGTTTATGCCGGAAAAGCTTTAGTCGATTGCAAAATAAATTCGGAGAATAAAGTATTTACCATTCGTCCAAATGTTTTTCCATTAGGTGAAAACAACGGCGGAAAAGCAAATGTGGATGTAACGGAATTATCAGATGTAAAGTTATCTTCCAAAGTTACTGAAGTTAAAAAATCAGAAGGGAAACTTGATGTCGCTGAAGCTGATATAATCGTATCAGGCGGTCGAGGGTTAAAAGGACCTGAGAATTTTCATTTAATCGAGAAATTGGCTGATTCTTTAAATGCGGCTGTTGGCGCTTCGAGAGCCGTAGTTGATGCAGGTTGGCGCCCGCATAGTGAACAAGTCGGGCAGACCGGAAAAACAGTCTCCCCAACACTTTATGTAGCATGTGCAATCTCCGGGGCCATCCAACATTTAGCAGGAATGAGATCTTCGAAGTATATTGTTGCGATAAATAAAGATAAAGATGCACCAATATTTCAAGTTGCTGATTATGGCATTGTTGGTGATGTATTTGAGGTTCTTCCGGCGTTAACGGAAGAAATAAATAAACTTAAGAATTAGGATTCAATTGGATAAGGTACAAGTTGAAATATTAGGATTATCGTCAAACCCTTCAGCAGGAGGAGCATACGCACTGCTGCTGAAGGAAACTTTCGGGAACAGAAGGCTGCCAATTATTATTGGAGCATTTGAAGCACAAGCTATCGCTTTAGAACTTGAAGGAATTAAACCGCCTCGCCCACTTTCCCACGATTTAATGAAAAATTTGGTTGATAACCTTGGCGGAACAGTTAGTCAGATTATTATCGATGAATTGAAGGAGAACACTTTTTACGCAAAAATTATTCTTGAAGTTTCTTCTTTAACAAATGAGGTTGATGCGCGCCCAAGCGACGCGATTGCGATTTCCGTTAGAACCGGTGCTCCCATTTATGTGAATGAAGATGTAATGAAATCGGCGGCATTTGTGCCTTCCAGCGAAAGCGAAGGGCTCGAACCGGAAGATTTTTCTCCTGAAGAAGAATCGGATAAGCCTTCCAAATCTCGGTCAGAAACCAAATCTGCGTCTCTTCACGACCAATTAAGGGAAGCTATCGAAAAGGAAGATTACGAAAGGGCGGCTAAGTTAAGGGATGAAATTAAAAATATAAGTCGGAACAATAATTAGTTATTCGAAAACCACTTTCCCAATTTCGCATTCCATACATTTTCCTTTGGAACAATAATTCCGAAATAGTTCGAGCATGCCTTGTGTGTAGATTGTTCTTCGTAACAGATCGCTAATATTTAATGAGTCGGCAACATCGTGTACGATACGATTCTCACCTTTTTGGATATATATGTGATACATTTTCAGCACACGCCTGGAGTTTTCCGGCTGGTGAAAAATATCAAAATAGAGAATGAAGAAAGGAATGATTATGTTAATTACTATTTCATCAGCTCTTGCGGCACCAACAAAATATTTAATCCGCATATTTGTGTTGTCCTCAAAAACATAATGATTATGCCAATATCCTTCTGCCTTAACTATAAATAACGAACGAATTGAATTAATCAATACGTTATAGTTTTTGATTTCCTTAATTTTGGTAATTATCACTTCAATTAATTTTTTATTAAGTATTTCATTTATTAACCTGGCCCCACCGGCAATTCTTACAGTCGGGAAATTGTGCGGGCGCAATCTAAAGAAATGCCAATCGGTCTCATCGAAGGTTTGACCGTCATAAATTTTTGAAAGAGTTTCCCAGCTTTGAGAGATATTCCTAACATATTCAGAGACTTTATCTTTGTTAAACTCGGTAATTTTTGGAGCAAGTCCCCCAATATTGAACAAAGAGGCTTCTATTTGTATAATCGGCTGATCAATAAAAGTTTTGGACAGATATTGCACATCAACCGATTGAGCTAATTTCTGCATTATACTTTTGTTTTGGGAATAGCCAAGCGCTTCGAAAATAGATTCATACAAAAGTTGCTGCCAAGTGGTTTTGGAATGAAAATCTTCAGCTGTAAACTTTTTATTTCTGAATTCCGGTGTCAAGTCATATGTTACAACCGGTTCACGAATGTTATTCTGCTCAATAAAAGTAAGCTCGCATAGTCTATCATAAAAACGATCGACTTTTTTTCGAATCCGATCAACCCCAAGAGTAGCAAGAAATTTCCTTTTTTGTTCTTCCGTTACTTGATCTGTATAAGGTGTACACCTTAGCTTATTATCGGCAATTTCTTTTTTATGAACTTTCTCCTCGAAGGTACTGGTTATTTCCGAGTCGATAAAATCTCCAAGGCAAAGGGTAGGAATCTTACGGCCGTCTCGATTATACACAAAATGTTGATTCGTATGATTCGTTAATGTTACATGCAAAACAACTTTGTTATATTTTTTATCAATATTGTGGCCATGGTTTTTCCAGTCGGCATAAGTCGGATCGATTTCAATATCACCAACATAGGCTAAATTTCCGATTCGAACGCGGGCATGTTTGAAGTCAGGACCGGCTAATTCCGAATCATGATGTCCTGAATCTTGAATTTCAACGTTTAATCCCGAAGTGGTTTTAAGCGGCGAGGAAAAATTCTGATTTTTCCAAATCTGATAGAGTTGCTCTTCGTATACTTTTGTTGAAGAAGACATATTGTGTCATTTATCTCAAATAACAAAACAATTTATCTCTAAATTATGAAAAA
The DNA here is from genome assembly GCA_021739765.1 of Melioribacteraceae bacterium. Taxonomy (GTDB): domain Bacteria; phylum Bacteroidota; class Ignavibacteria; order Ignavibacteriales; family Melioribacteraceae; genus JAIPBD01. The sequence goes on along the minus strand of JAIPBD010000005.1, from coordinate 97,722 downwards.
ATAGTTTAAATCAATAACATCGAATTGACTGTTTTATTCATTTTTACGATTGATTCTTCCGCTGCACGACCAAAAGCCGGTGTTGAATCTAAATAAAGCAATCCTCTGCTAACATTAACCAGATAATTTGTTTTGCCTGTGGCATCAAAAATCTTAACAACTTCCTCCAAACTACCCCCTTGCGCTCCTACTCCAGGCAATAATACGGGCAGATCGTCCATGAGTGAAACCGAACTAATTAATTCTTGCGGATTTGTCGCGCCAAATACCAAACCGCAATTTTGATATTTATTCCAGTCATGAATTTTTTCAATCACTTTTTGATAAAGAGGCTGTCCGTTCAGAAGTTCGCACTTCTCAAAATCCTCAGCGCTTTTATTTGAAGTGAGCGCAAGAATAAAACTGATTCGGTCTTCGTAGTCCAAAAAAGGTTGAACAGAATCTCCGCCCATATAAGGATGAAGTGTTATTGAATCCATTTCAAATTTATCAAAAACAGCTTGCGCGTACATCTTGGATGTATTTCCTATATCTCCCCTTTTCGCGTCCGCGATAACTAAAATATCTTCCGGAATAAGTTTTTTGGTTTCAATAAGAGTTTTTAGTCCATCGATTCCATCCTTTTCATAAAAGGCAAAATTAATTTTATAAGCACCGCAATGTTCTTTCGTTGATTCGATAATAATTTTATTGAATGCAAGTACGGGGTTTTCTTCTTTTAATAAAAACTCTGGAATTTTGTTAATATCCGTATCCAGACCAACGCAAATGTGTTTGTGGTTATCTGTCTTAAGCGTCAACTTTTCTTGAGCGGTCATCTTAAATTTTCTCTTTTCTATTTCTATAAATATTAAAAACAATCCCGAGGAGCATGAAATTTACAAGCAATGAACTTCCACCATAACTTAGAAATGGAAGCGGAAGACCTATTACCGGAGCAATTCCAATGTTCATCCCAATGTTTATAACAAAATGGATGAAATAAAGTGATAAAGTACCGATCACAATTGCCGATCCAAATTCGTCCTTTGATGAATATGCGATATCTAAAAGTCGAATAAAAACTATAATAAATAGGGTGATTGTTAAAAAAGACCCGATAAATCCGAATTCTTCTCCGATTACGCAGTATATAAAATCTGTCCACTGTTCAGGAATAAACCGTAGCTGGGTTTGGTTTCCTTCAAGAAATCCTTTACCGAGCAGTCCGCCTGAACCGATAGCAACTTTTGCCTGCATGGCGTTATAACCTGATCCGAGCGGATCTGCGGTTGGATCAAGGAATGATGCGATCCGCCTTTGTTGATGTGGTTGGAGTAATCGTAACGCATAATCGAATAGAAAAGCAGCGGAAATATTTGCGACAAAAACGCTGGCGCTCGTAAAGAGATTTCTTTTAAAATAATACAGCCCAATAAGAATGAAACCAAGCGCGACCAATAGAGGAGCCGTGCCGAATAACGAAGCAAAAACAACCAATCCGGGAGATACTACAACAAAAAGCCCGAACAAATTGATTCCACCCCAAAAAAGCATAAAAACGGTAACCGCTATGTAGACAATCGCCGTACCTAAATCCGGTTCAAGTAAAATTAACAAAACCGGGATGCTTCCAATTAGGATTGTGGAGCTAATATCTGTAAAATTATTAATATTTCGTTTTTTATGTGTCAGCCAGTAAGCCAAAAATAAAATCAATCCGATCTTGCCGAATTCGGAAGGTTGAAACCCAAATGGACCAAGAGCGAGCCAACTTTTAGCACCATAAACGACCTTTCCGGCAAATATAACAACTATTAAAAGTATTAGAGAACTAAGATATGCAGGAACCGCCAGCAGCCTAAATGTGCGATGGGGAAGAAAATAAATAAAGAAAAATACAATAACCGAAACCCCTGCCCAAACCAATTGTCTTTCAGCATTTCCGGAAGCGGTCGGGTGGTTAACGGTTGCACTAAATATGGCAACGATTCCCATAGCAATTAACAAACAAACAGATGCAAACGAAATTACATCAAATTTATCTTGGAGTTTGTATTCAATTTTCAAGTTGAACAACCTCCATTTCTTCTGAGAATTTTGTTATTTTATTTTCTTTCCTCAAAAAGGTTTTGATTAAATCCCGCGCAATCGGTGCTGCGTGAGTACCGCCGTGACCAACATTCTCTACTACAACAGCCAAAGCGATTTGTGGATTATCAAAAGGCGCAAAGCCAACGAATAGTGCGTGGTCTTCACCGAATGGATTTTGAGATGTACCCGTTTTTCCTGAAATAACAATGTCCGGCAATCGAATCCAGGTAGCCGTTCCCTGTCCGTTAACTACTTTTCTCATCGCTTCACGAATTATATCGAAATTCTCTCGCTGAATACCAACATCAATGCTTTCATACTCGAATTCAGTAAAGTCGAACGTTTCGCTATCAATTGTGCCTTTTACAAAATGCGGTCTTTTGGATTTTCCCCAATTTGCGAAAAGAGCCGCATATCTGGCGAGTTGCATCGGAGTTGCACTCAGCTCACCTTGACCGATGCCAATATTTAATAAAATTCCTCTTGTCCAGCCTTTTTTCCCGTATATCTTGTTATAATAATTTTCATCCGGTAATAGACCTGATGATTCTTCTCCTATATCCAACCCCGTTTTCATCCCGAATCCAAAACGTCTACCATATTTAACGATGTTATCGAGTCCGATATCCAAAGCAAGTTTATAGAAAAAAGTGTTGCACGATTTTTCAATTGCTTTCTCCACGTTAACCGTTCCGTGTTTGTGGAGGCATTGAAAAAACCGGTTACCGAATTTATAACCTCCCTGACAGTTAACCGTAGTAGATTTCGTTAGAATCCCTTCTTCCAAACCTATCAGCGCCATTAACATTTTTATGGTAGAGCCGGGAGGATAAATCGAGTTTGTTACTCTGTTAAACATTGGTTTGCTCGTATCCGCAAGCAGGTTGCTCCAAACATCATTCGAAGTAATTGAAGAAAAATTTGAAAGATCAAATGAGGGAGAACTCACAAAAGCAAGAACTTCACCGTTTTGGGGATTGATCGCGACGACTGCTCCCGTTTTATCTCTAAATAATTCCTCGGCTTTCATCTGAACATCGGCATCAATGGAAAGAACCAGATCGTCCCCCTTGATCGGATCACGGTTTTTTTCGCCTGTATATTCGGCAATAAATTTTTGTTTGGAATCAACTATTATGTAATTGTATCCTTTATCTCCTCTGAGATATCTTTCATAGGACCTTTCAAGACCATTATTTCCAATAAAATCACCCATACCGTAAATGTCTCTATACTTGCGATATTCCGATTGTGAAATTTCTTTAATATATCCGAACATGTGGGCACCGTTTACACCGAACGAATAGTCCCGCTGGACACTTACTTCATAATTGACACCCGGAAGGAAGCTTGAATTTTCTTCCAACCACGAAACAAGTTTAAACCCGGCATTTCTATGAATCACAAGCGGAACGTATTTTGAAAATCTTCTGTTCTCGTACATTATTTGTGAAATATATCCGGGATCAACTCCCAACAAATTTTCGATCAGTTTATTGTTTGAAGTATCATAATCGGCCGGGATTACACTAAGTTCAAATGATGGTTTATTGCTGACGAGTACATTATAATTTCGATCATAGAATATGCCTCGCGGCGCACTTTTTACAATCTTTTTAACGCTGTTTTCATCCGATTTCTCTTCGTAAAGAAATGTATCCAAGATTTGCATCTTAAACAGATTGAAAGATATCAATCCATAAAAGATTATAATGATTGTAAATAAGATTTTTCTTCTGGTCAGTGAACCAAAAAACACGTCATTCATACTAACTTTTTATCCCTTGTTATTAATATTAAGGGAAGAGAAACAGCTGCGGTAAATAGAGCGGAAAGAATATTATGCCGAAAAAGTAAATTGATAAGTGAAATATTTGCCGTTGTTGAAGAAAGTAGTGTAAAAATGAATGAATCTACAATGGCGATACCAAAAATAATAATTGAAAAGGTTAATGTGAAAGTTCGTTCTTTAAATTTATTCTCATCGCAGAAATAACCCGCTAAAAATCCCGACAGTGTCTTGGCAAACATCATACTGCCTAATGCCCCTCCACTTGCTAAATCAAAAATTGCGCCCATTATAAATCCGGCTAATGCCCCGTAGGTATGCCCATATTTTATCGAATAATAACACAATAAAATAAGTAACAAATCTGGACCGACAAATTCAACTGTAATAAAAGGTACCAGAGTAATTTGGATCAACAATAATCCGGTAAAAATCAAAATTATCGGGTGCAGTTTATCTTTCATCAATTTCTTCTTATTAAATTAAGTTCTAAACCTTCAACATCACTACTTTCAATAAATTGAACGACGTACAGAACTCTAACACTGCTAATATCAACAAATGGATCGATCACAAGATCGGTTAACAATCCTGAAATATTAATGCTTTTTTCTCGAACCACACCAATTGGAATTGATGGAGGAACGATAGTACTAAAGCTGGAAGTAACTATTCTATCTCCCGGTTGGACATCACTGGTAGTGGGAATGTTTCGCATTAATAAATCTGTACCATCCCATGTTATAACTCCGTGAACGTTACTCTTTTGAACTTTTCCGGTAACTTTAAGCGAACTGTTTTTCAAAGTTCTGACGAGCGAAAAATTTTCAGTAGTTTCGTAAACAACCCCAATAAGACCTTTTTCGTCAATCACCGGCATTCCGGCAGAAATGGAATCAATTTTGCCAACGTTGATAATAAAATCTCCTCGAACTTGAGAAGGAATCTGAGAAATTACCGAAGCCGCGATCAGACTATGGTTCAGTTCGTTTTTTATAGATAGCAATGCTTTTAATTCGCGGTTCTCTAATCCGTATTCGCGTAATAGATTTACTTCAAGCATTAATTCAGAATTTATCTTCTTCAGCCTCTCGATTTCGTCACTATCAATAAAAATTGAAGCAATATTATTTACAGCCGAAGAGAATAAGGCAAATGAGCCAAACCCGTAGGTCCGAACGGTTTTTATAGCAGCAGAATCATTAAATGATAGAATGGTTAAGCTTGTTACAAGAAGTCCGACTAATAACAAATATTCTCTTATAGAAAAGAATAGTTGTGTTAATCTCTTAAACATTAATAATTTCTTTTTCGAATGAAAACTTTGGAATATCTATTCAAATTATCAATTGCCTTTCCGGCTCCTCTTACCACAGCCGTTAAAGGATCTTCTGAAACGTGAACCGGTAAATTGGTTTCCATGCGTATTCTTTCATCAAGGCCTTTTAATAATGCACCGCCACCGGTCAGCATTACGCCACGGTCTAAAATATCAGCAGAGAGTTCCGGGGGTGTTCTTTCCAAAGTTTGTTTTATTGATTCAACAATTTGACTGATATCTTCATTGAGTGCTTCGCGAATTTCAACGCTGCTAACTTCCGCAGTTTTCGGAACGCCACCAACAAGATCGCGACCTTTAACCTGGATTGTAATTTCTTCTTTTAATGGCACTGCACTGCCGACTTCACATTTTATCATTTCCGCTGTTCTTTCACCAATCAATAAATTGTAATTCTTTTTGAAAAATTGCATAATCGCGTTATTCATTTCATCACCAGCGATCCTGACTGATTCCTCATTCACAATACCCGAAAGCGCTATTACCGCTATTTCGGTTGTCCCGCCGCCTATGTCGATTATCATACTGCCGACAGGTGCTTCAACATCTATCCCTATTCCGATTGCCGCGGCCATCGGTTCCGCGATTAAATGCACTTCCTTCGCACTGGCATGTTCAGCGCTATCTCGAACAGCTCTTTTCTCAACTTCAGTTACACCGCTTGGAACCGCAATCACTATTCTCCTGCTCGCAATGGAACTACCACTTACCTTTTTAATAAAAGCTCTAATCATTCCTTCCGCAATTTCAAAATCAGCAATTACACCATCACGCATAGGACGTGAAACCCTAATTTCCCGATGTTCCCTTCCTTGCATTTCTTTTGCTTCATTTCCAAGTGCGATAATTCTTTTTGTATTTCGATCAAAAGCTACTATTGATGGTTCATTAAGAACAATTCCTTTACCTTTTATATATATGAGCGTGTTAGCCGTACCTAAGTCAATCGCTACATCTGTAGTTAAAAAATCAAAAAAACCCATTTTGCCTCTTAATGTTTAAAATTTCTTATTCCTGTGAATAACATTGCCAGTTCAAGTTTATCAACTGCGTCAATCACTTCATCATCCCTAACTGATCCACCCGGCTGCACTATAGCTTTAATTCCGTGTGAAGCTATCTCTTCTACACCGTCCGGAAATGGGAAAAAAGCATCCGAAGCCGCAACACCGCCGCTTATATCATGACCAAATTTCCGAGCTTTGCTCGCCGCCAGTATGGTGGAATCAACCCTTGACATTTGGCCAGCTCCAACTCCGATCGCTTTTAGATCTTTTACAAAAACAATGGCATTCGATTTTGTGTGTTTACAAACTTTCCATGCAAATTTAATGTCTTCCAATTGTTTGTTGTCGATTGCAATTTTGGATACACAGGTGAACTCAATTTTATCTACGTTCGAATTATCATTCGTTTGGGAAATTACGCCACCCGGAATATCTTTAAATTTTGAATACTCGTCAGGTAGTTTTTCTTTTTGAATTACTATTCTTCTATTCTTTTTCTTTTTTAATATTTCCAACGCTTCGGTTGTGAAAGACGGAGCAGAAATTATTTCGAGAAATAATTCGTTTAATTTTACGGCAAGATCCGCTTCCACTTCATTCTGAAAACATACTATCCCACCAAAAGCTGAGACCGGATCGCACGAAAGTGCCTTTTTATAAGCAGAAAAAATATTTTCGCCGATCGCTGCACCGCATGGATTTGTATGCTTAATGATTGTCGCCGAATTAGCGCCTAATTCTTCAGATAACTCTACGCCTGCAACTAAGTCAATAATATTATTATAACTGAGCTCCTTGCCATGCACAATTTCGAAATATTTATAAAAATCACCATAAAGATTGGCAGTCTGATGCGGATTTTCACCGTAGCGCAGGGAATTTTGAAGAGGAGAATTTATTCTAAGATGAGATTTTGCAACACTAAATTCTTTTTCAAAATAATCAGCAATGAGAGTGTCATAAAAGGAAGTGTGCGCAAACGCGGCAGTGGCTAATTTTTCTTTTGTTGTGGGACTGACTTCGCCGGCAACCAATTCATCCAGAAAAGAATTGTATTGATCCGGATTAGTCAGAACAGAAACATAAGCATGATTTTTTGCCGCGGCTCGTATTAAACTCGGACCGCCAATATCAATATTTTCAATTTTTTCCTGACGGTTGATGTCGCGCCGATGAACAACTTTCGGAAATGGATATAAATTGACACAAACAATATCAATCGTCACAATTTCATTTTCGAGTGCTTCCGTTAAATCAGATTTATTATCTCTTCGGTATAAAATTCCGCCAAATATTTTTGGATGGAGAGTTTTAACTCTTCCGCCGAAAATTTCGGGAGAATTTGTAAAATCTGCTATTTCAATACATTCAATTTTATTTTCTATTAGAATTTTTGCTGTATTTCCGGTGGCCAGAATCTTATATCCGCAATCATTTAATCTATTTGCGAAATCCGCAATATTTGTTTTATCTGAAACGCTTATTAAAGCATACTTATTCAATTTAATTCCTTCAAACTAAGTGGAATAGACAACCCTCGAACCTTGAATTCGAATTTTATCATTCGCGAATTTTTCAATAACTTCGGGTAACAACTCATGCTCTTTTTGTAAAACACGCACCGCAATCTCATCCCAACTTTTTGTATCCGAGATATCAACCGCCCTTTGAGCGATTATAATTCCATTATCATAAACTTTATCAACAAAATGAATAGTTGGCCCGGAAACTTTACATGACTTTGCAAAAACAGCTTTATGAACATTTTCACCATACATACCTTTTCCACCGAATGATGGTAGAAGCGCCGGATGGATATTGATGATTTTATTTTTAAAATCATCCACAAAACTATCGGGAATTTTTTTAAGGAAACCCGCAAGCACTATCAGATCTGTATCTGCATTAAGTAAATTATTTTTTAATTGAGAATAGGATGATTGCTGATTCGAATTATCCAGAATAAAAGTTGGGATATTGTGAAACCTTGCTAATTCGAGGGCTAAACAACTGTCTCTATCGCTAATTACACCTACGATACTAATGATGCCCGGCTTATTACTAAAATGATCGATGATTGCTTTTAGGTTTGAACCTCTCCCGGAGACGAATACAGCTACATTGAACATATTTTTCCGATCTAATCTTCGAATTTATCTAAAAGGAGTGTAATATTCAATTTTGGCACAAAAATGAATAAAAATAAACTCATTTTTTAAACATTTTAGCCAAAAAATTAATTTCGGCTTCAATTTTTGTCTGAAAGAAATGCTCGTTATTATCTATTGATTTTTCTAGAAAATAATTGGCTTGGTTTATATTTTTTAGTAAAAAAAAGTATTTCGCTCTTGCAAGATAGTACAACGGGAAAAAATCCGCGTCGAACTTTATCGAAGTTAATTCTACATTTTCAAGTATTACATCAGCCTCTTCCAATTCGTCAAATTCAATCAACTTTCGAGATTTTAAAATCCTCAGTTTCTGAATTTGTTCTTTGTCGGAAAATGGACTAAGATCAACAGCTAATACTTCATTTACAGACTTCGCACTTCTGATTCGATTTGAATAATCATAAAATTTCACTTGCTCGGGTAATTTATCTGCTAAAATTATTTCGCTAACACGACTTGCGTAATGGTCATCCGGAATATCCAGGTTTCCAAGCGACGCATTTTGAATACATCTTTGATATTCAGAATCCTTTTCCAGAATTTTATTTGCCGTTGCCAGACGTAAACTGGCTATTCCGGTATAATCAATACTTTTTGTCGTTTCGATAAATTTCGAATAAGATGAAATTGCAGATTCATAATTCCTTTGAAAGTATTCTGTTTCTCCGATCAGGAAATACGAAAGTGCGTTTACTTGCACTAAAAATTTATTATTGATGAGAAGAACCTTTTCCAAATCCGATTTTGCACTTTTAAAGTTATCCATCTGGATTGAAGCGATTGCCCGCTGATAATAATACAATGAGTTTTCCGGATATTTAGCAATCAGATTATCTAACACTTCAATGGATAATTTAAAATCACCTTTATATTCAGCTAATAATCTGGCATAATGGTATTTAGCTTCGTCAGCAATAAAAACGGAGCCATAAGCGGCCTTTTCTATCTTTCTAAATCCTGCTTCCTTATCGCCTTCTAAACCAAATATAGGAAGTGCCCATTTAAATAATGAGGGCGTATAACTTAATGAATAGGTAATTAATCCGATTCCTAACTGTGGATCATAAAATTTTGGGTCAAGCGCCAGGGCTTCCTCAAAATCGGATACAGCGGCATCTACATATCCAAATGCTTCATAAATATTATCCTGCATGCTATATGCCATCGAGAGCAGAAATTTGCTCCAGCCTTCTTGAAACAGAAGTACTGAATTATCATAATTTGAATCTTCTTTTAATAATTCTATTTTAGTCTGTGCAATTTTATTATAAATCAAAAAAGTTCCTAACTCCCCTTCATCCCGGGTTCCAAGAAATTTCCAAAGGTAATTTTGGGATAAATAGAGGTAACCCTTAGCATCATTGGGGTGTTTATTTATATAATCTATAAATAAGCTATCGGAGTATTTATAATCTAAATTGTAGGTATGAGATAGACCTTCGAGTATTTTCGGATCAAAATTTGATTGAGCAAATGAGGAAGTAGAACTGAGAAAGAATATTAAAACAAATAATTGTCTCAATCTATTTTATTAGTAGAATTGAAGATGGCAGCGGCCTTCACAAATCCTTTGAATAAAGGATGCGATTTAGTTGCACGTGATTTTAATTCCGGATGAAATTGACAAGAAATAAACCATGGATGATTTTGGATTTCTACCATTTCGACAAGTTTGTCATCCGGCGAAGTTCCACTTATGATCATTCCATTCTCTTCGAGAAGTTGTCGGTAATCATTATTTAATTCATAACGATGACGGTGGCGCTCGGAAATTTTCTCACGACGATAAACCGATTTTGATTTGGTTCCTTTTTTGAGCACACATGGGTAAGCGCCCAATCGCATGGTCGCTCCTTTCTGTTTAATTTTTTTCTGCTCTGGCATTAAATCTATAACACTAAATCTGTTTTTTACAAATTCGGAACTATTGGCTTTTTTTATTCCGCATACATTTCTTGCAAATTCTATTACAGCACAGTGCATTCCCAAACAAATTCCAAAGAATGGAATGCCTGACTCACGTGCATACTGAGTAGCTAATATTTTTCCTTCAATACCACGATGCCCAAATCCACCAGGAATCAATAAACCGTCAAATCCCTCCAGTAAATTTTCCGCGGGAGTATTTTCAAATTGTTCGGAACTAATAAAAGTAGTTTTCACCTTCACATTATTTTCCGCGCCAGCATGAACAAAAGCTTCGGAAATACTCTTATACGCATCCACCATTTCAATATACTTTCCCGCAACGGCGATTTTTACTTCTCCTTGCGGGGAATTAATTTGGTCAACAAAACTTGTCCATTTATCCAAATTGATTTTGATATCCGGCAGTTTAAGCTTCCGAAGCACGTAATGATCCATATTTTGCGCATGAAGCACAACAGGAACTTCATAAATTGTCGAACAATCGTAAGCGGATATTACAGCATCAGTTTCAACGTTACAAAAAAGTGCTATTTTATCTCTGAATTCTTTGTCTAATGGAAATTCAGAACGGCAGACAAGCATGTTAGGCTGCACACCGAGCTCTAATAAATTCTTTACGGAATGTTGAGTCGGTTTTGTTTTAACCTCACCGGCGCTTGCGATATAAGGAACCAAAGTGACGTGAATGCTGATACAATTTTTTCTACCAAGTTCTCCCATCAATTGACGCATTGTCTCAATAAAAGGGAGACTTTCAATATCGCCGACTGTTCCACCAATTTCTGTGATAATAAAATCGTATTTATTGGTTTCACCTAACAAAGTCATACGACGTTTGATTTCATTGGTTATATGTGGAATTACTTGCACGGTTGCGCCAAGATAATCACCATTTCTTTCACGAGTGATAACTTCATTGTAAATCTGACCGGTTGTTGTGTTATTATTCCTGGTCATATCTACATCGAGGAAACGTTCGTAATGTCCAAGATCGAGATCTGTTTCAGCGCCATCATCGGTTACGTAAACCTCCCCATGCTGAAAAGGACTCATAGTTCCAGGATCAACATTTATATAAGGATCAAATTTTTGAATTGTTACGCTATAACCTCTTTGCTTAAGCAAGAGCCCGAGCGCGGATGCAGTGATGCCTTTACCGAGAGATGATACAACCCCGCCGGTTATAAAGATATACTTTACTTTCTTTTTATACTTCATTAAGTGGATTCAAATGGTTTAGCAAAGATAGGAAAAAGTTCTATCCCCATCTAAAAAATAATTGCATAAAATGAATTTTTATCCGTTAGTCTTGAAATTATAGTTTAAGATTAATCCGAAACTAAATTTTTTACGAGTCCGGAGTATTTCTTCTCGATCTTAAATCCGAATTTATAAAAGTATTCGGGTCTAAAAAATCCGGTTGAAACCGCAGAAACCTTTTTGTCTTTTAATCTGCTGAAAAACTCCCGCATTAATCCTTCACTTATCCCCTTTCTTCTATAACGATCCGAAACAACAATTTTATCCATGTGTACGTGATGAGCGTCCACATAATTAAAAAATAAACCTCCGATAATAAATCCTCGTTCGGAGACTGCGACCAAATATTTATGCTCAGGTCTAAAATTCACGAGCAGATTTGCAGAGATAAATAGTTGATGCAATTTTGAAATTTCCTTCGGCGAAATTGGTCTACGAATTAAGTACGACTGTCCGTCATAATCTTCAACTTCGACAACCAGGTTAGATTTTCCTTCACCTTCTGCCACACCTTTAATTATTACCGCGTCATCGGATGATTTAAGATGCGGATAACTTAATCTTGGAATAAAATATTCTTCCTTCTCGGTTAACTGAATTTCAGTCTGGATATCGGAAATCATTTGTATTGATTTAGCTCTGTTAATTTCTCGCTTGCGAAGTTGTAAGATAATTGATCTTAATATTTTTGTAAAATGTTGGTTAGAATCCGCAAAAACGGTCTCTAAAAAGAATCTTGCTCTTGTAGCCGGATATTCATCTTCGAGGAAATCCAGCATATAAGTGCTGTATAATTCTGAAAGCATATCTGCTTGTGCATTGTAAGTTGCATTTTTGTTCAAATAAGTCCATCTGTGGAATCGTTTGATCGCAAAATATAGTTGCTTAGGAATAAACCCGAACGTTGTGACATAATTAAGATAATTTTGAAGGTTCTCTAAGGCAGCACTATCTACTTCATTTTCCAGCAAATATTTTTCGTAAGTTCTGAGAACTTTCAAACCTTCCTCTTTACCGAGAGCATCAATTACGCCGGCGTACATATACTTCCAAACATCTTTGGAATCAAGCTCTTCGAATTCTTTCAAATTTCTTGGAACGAATGAATCATAAAAATTTTGGAAGAATACTTCTATCTTATCCGACTCAACACGATTTCCGATGGACAGCAATCGCGTACCAATTTGATAATCGTGTGAGGGAACTGAAATTTGCAGCGAAGAAGGTTCGGCAAGCTGAATTTTAAATCCGGTAATTTTCCAAAAGTTCATGTACGCTGAAGCAGCATTCCAGATAAAAAACGGCCACATATAACTCATACGATTTCGAATTAAATTTTCCTTCTTGCGCAGATGTCTCTGAATTGAACGATGCACCGAATCACCCGAGATATATTCTTCACACCAAACACCAAACTCCTCCCAATATCCGCCAAACTGCCCTACAAGTTTTTTATCTAAAGGCAGCGCATTGGAAACAATTAGCCATTCAATTTCATCCTCAATTTGCTCCCTTGGAGTAGTTTTATTTAGATAAAACACGAGATCAAAAGAACCGAAGAATCGGGTCTGGATTGCAATTCTATATACGGATCTGTCTTCTCTAAAACTTAGATTGCTAATCCAAATTCCACCCGGAGGGATAGCGTGAAGTCTAAGAATGGTAGCTTTAGACATTAAAAATACAGCTTCGCGTAAAATCGAACTTTTCTCGATAGTTTCGGTGATTCTCCTGCCATCGTCAGAATCAATGTTATCTTCCAATATTATAACATCTTTCCAGCCATATTCTTCCCCGGTTTCGGGATCAACGGCGACGGTCTGATTTACACCAAGCCAATCTCTAAAACCGGATTGAATTTTTAATCTGGCTTGATTGGCAAATTCGACCAATTCAGGCCAATCCTTCATAAGTTGATATTTAACAATCACTTGTCTGATAAATTTATAGCTGGCCGGATGATGCACGGAATAACTTTCCAAAATTCTAAACATACCGGCGATTGATGTACTTGGCACATTTCTATGGTTTAAATTAAACTGAACAGTTTCTTCAAGAATTTTTTTAATGATTTCTAATACTTCGTCACCTTTGCGTTCGACGAAAGAATTAATTATTTCATCTTCAATTAGGTTGGGGAATTTTTCCAAATAAGAAGTAAGTATTTTATAGATAGAATCAGGTTCAATGTGGCGCAAGCAGAGAGCACAGGTTTTTCGAACTATTTTTATATCTGCCTTCAATTGCACACTTTTCACAAACTGCAGTCCGAATTTATAGGCATTACTGGTTTCGTCTGATAAAATTTGCTCCGAGTATTCAATACCCAATTTTGCCCTTTCAAAATCGTTGGATTGCAGATGCATCACAGCGAGATGAAGTCCAAAAATAGAATTCTCACCAGCCCTAAGTATTTCTTTTAGATTGTCGGTCAGCGAGGTTTCTATTGTCAGATGTTCATTCAGCCCCCTGAATATTATCGAGTCCTCTTCTTTCGAATGTCTTTGCCACTGGATTATTGCATCCGACGTAAAATCGAAAAGTTCTTTGTTTCCCAGCCAGTATGAGGGATTAATTAGAAAGTGTTGAAAGTCAATGTAATGTTTCCTCACTTCGTACAAATAACTTCCAACGCGAAATATATTTTCCTCAATTCGTTTAATTATTAATGATCTTTCTATTTTACTTATTTTTATTTCGAAATCTTTTATTGAAATATCCGATGATAAACATCCCATTTCACGTAAAAACCAATTAGGGATTCTAAGTTCGGTTCCTTCCATCTTTAGAATTGTATGCGTTTTTTCATACATCTCCGCAATCTTACTTTCGAAGTTTTTTTCAATAATTCTTCTGCGGAATGTACCTTTCGCAGTTAGCTCACCATGTTCTTTTGCAAAAAGACGGTCGATAATCCTGAAATCAACAATGCGTTCGAAAGGTGCAAGAAATGTATTTACAGAAACAATCACAGAAGAGAAATATTCATTTAATTCGTTTTCTTGCATACCACGAATCACCGAATTTTCATTTTCCAGATCAGGATAAATTAAAGCCGTGTTAAATGGACGATGATCCCCAACCAAAAACACTTGTTTTATTGTTTCAAAATCACGGAATAAATTTTCAATTTTTTGAGGGGCAATAGTTTCCCCTTTAATGTTCTTGTAAATTTCTTTCTTTCGATCAATAATTTGGATATATCCCTTTTCATCCATCAGCATAATGTCGCCCGTGGGCAACCAACCATCGGTAAAAGTCTCATTTTTATCTTCACCGTAATATCCCGTCATAACATATGGCCCGCGGATCAGCAATTCGCCGTCGTCACCCAATTTCATTTCTATTCCAGGTAATTCCTTTCCCAATGAATTCGGTTTATACTCGCCCGGCGGTGTCATACTGATTCCCCCGGTTGCCTCTGTCATTCCGAATCCGCTCATCAACTCTACATCATATTTTTGGAAAAATTGAAAAACTTCGGGAGATAAATATCCCGCTGCAGACAATCCCCATTTAAGTTTCCCTCCAGATAATTCGTTTACTTTATTACGAATATTTTCCTCTTCGGCCAATTCAAGATCGATCAGTTTTGAAATCTCTTCATAAAGTTGCGACCATTTTTTAGGGATACTAATAAAAATTGTAGGTTTTACTAATTGCATATTTGAGATCATTGTATCAACGGATGGATTTTCCATAAATACATATTCGGCGCCCCAAAAAACAGAGCCCATCATCTCCAAGTAACGGCCAAAAGTATGAAATAACGGCAGGTACGCTAAAAATTTATCCTTATCCCCGATTGGCGGAATAGCGAGTGCCCTGCAAAATCTTTTATAAACAATATTCTGCTGGGAAAACATGATTCCTTTTGGCTCGCCGGTTGTACCCGATGTATACATTATTGTTGCAAGGTCATCAATATTTATCGAATCTCTTCTGTCGCGAATAAAACTATCCAGATTGTGCTCTCGATTATCTACGAAAGATTTAAGAGAAATCACCCATTCTTCGGTGCTATTTCCTTCCAGTAATATTGCCAGCTTTAGATTTGGGAGGCTCGCTTTTATTGATTTTACTTTTGCGAGTTGTTTCTCATCCGAGAGAAATATTAACTGTGTTTCAGTTTCATTCAGGATAAACTTGATATGTTCAGAAACTGAATTTGCGGGGAGCATAACGTTTACAATTCCCGAGGTTAGACAGGCTAAATCCAACAAAGCCATTTTTAGCGAATTATCTGTTAAAAACGCGACTTTTGAATCGATAATATCATTGCCTTTCAGATACGTATAAATGGCATCGGAGTAAGTCTCAATTCTAGCTGCGGCATCACTCCATTTTAATGATGTCGTTTTGTTGTTTCTAATTGTTGTGAATAACGGTTTATTGGAGTAATAGTTTAATCTTTGTTCAAAAAGAACAGGTATTGTAAATTGAGAAGATCTGAGAATTTCAAAAATTAAGGCTTCCCATTTAGGATTTTCATAAATATTTACGAGGAAAACCGGGAATCGGATTAAATCGAGAAATGAATGAGCAATTTTTCTTGTGAACTCATTATCCTTTTTCCCCTCAATAAGTAAATCGTTGAGATACTTGCCGAAGCTATACATCACATTGGGTTCGATTCTTTCGAGCAACGAATGAGCAATTCTTGAAGGAAGGGCGGATTCGAAAATATCTCTCCAGATTTTAATTGCTTCTTCATTTTCGAAGAATAATTTGCGTTGATAGATTCCTTCCAACTCATGAATGAAACGGAATACAAGATCTTCTAACTCTTTTTCTTCGAGAGATGATTTACCGGCAAAAAATTGATCTCGAATCGATTCATATTCCTTCAACAGTTCTTTTTGTTTATTATCAGTGAGCATATTTCCCGCCGCGTTACTTTTGATGAACTATCTAAAAAATATGAATTAAAAATCAATTTAAAAAGAAAAAGCCGTTCATTTGAACGGCTTTGGAAAAGGTAATTTCTTAAATGACTATTTAATTCCGGCTATTTCTTCCAACATAGCGGTAGTCAATGATTTTGGTCTTTCAATCGGATAACCTAATGCACGATCCCAAACGAGGTTCGCACAAACGCCAAGTGCTCTTCCGACGCCAAATAGCACCGTATAAAAATCATATTCCCTCAACCCATAATGCCATTGAATTACTCCGGATTGCGCGTCTACGTTTGGCCATGGATTTTTCGCCTTGCCTTGTTCAACTAAAATTGGCGGTGTAACTTTATATAAAACATCTACATATTTAAATATTGGATCATCGGGTAAATGTTTCAAACAAAAATCTCTTTGTGCTTGATAACGGGGATCAGTTTTTCTCAAAACCGCATGTCCAAATCCCGGAATTACTTGCCCGGAATTTAAAGTATCCCAAACAAATTTCGTCATCTCTACTTCAGTTGGAACTTTTCCGCCCATCTGCTCCATCACACCTTGAATCCATCTCAAAACTTCTTGATTTGCCAATCCATGCAATGGTCCCGCTAACCCGTTAAGCATAGCACTTATCGATAAATACATATCGGACAAAGCACTGCCTACAAGGTGCCCGGTATGAGCGCTCACGTTTCCGCTCTCATGATCACTGTGAATTATGAAATATAACCTGGCCACATCATCATAAGGAGGTTGAATTCCCATCATATGAGCAAAGTTACCTCCCAAATCAAGATTCGCGTCTGGGGCAATTATATCTTTGTTTTTGTATTTGTATCTGTAGATGAAAGCCGCGATTTGAGGTAATTTGGCAAGTAGGTTTAGTGCATCTTCATAAGCAGGATCCCAATAATCCATCTTGTTCATGCCTTCGTTATATCTCTGAACAAAAACGGATTCCTTTTGCAGCGAAACGACAGCGGCAGAGAACATCGCCATTGGATGAGAATCTTCCGGCATCGCTCTTAAAACATCAAAAACGTACTCCGGAACCATTTTCCTTTTGTTAAATTCTTCGTGAACCTCTTCAACCTCTTTTTCTGTTGGAACCTCACCGGTAAGAAGGAGATAGAAAAATCCTTCAACGTATGGCATCTCGCTTCCGGGAACTTTAGGCAATTTTTCCAGAGTCTCAGGAATTGTAAACCCACGGAATCTGATTCCTTCCATCGGATCGAGATATGAAATATCCGTTGTTAAACTTTTTACGCCTCTCATCCCACCTATTATCTGCTGAATAGTAACTTCACCGGCTTTTACATCACCATACTCCTTAAGCAATCTCGTAGTTCGTGGGCGCCATTCCTCAATTTTTTCAAATAATTTTTGTTTTAGATATTGTGACATCGGAAACCTCCATAATTATAATTTGTTTTTAATCCACTAAACTATTTCCGTTTATTTTTTTCATCAATCGCTCAGCGGCGGACTTACCACTTCTGACAGCACCTTCAATTGTTGCCGGGAGCCCGGTGTTTGCCCAGTCACCCGCAACATCAAAATTATTATAATTCGATCTTATCATTGTTCTTTGTCGCTCTGTTTTAAAGCCGGGTTTAAAGGTAGCTCTTTTTTCCCGGATAACTTTATAATCGACAATAAGGTCTTGTTGGAATATAATAAAAAATTTCTCTAATTCCGAAAATGTATATTCTGCAAGCTCATCAGGGGTTAAGGAGTTCAGCTCATCAGCTGCGCTTGAAACAACTGAAAGATGAGTACCATTGTTGAACACCCAGTGCAATTTTGAATCAAATAATCCATAAAACTTTTTTGAGAAATTATTTTCTCTTAACACAATATGTATTGTGATAATCGGGGAATAATTCATCATTAATTCTTCAGGGAAGACTAAATTGGCATTTAGTTTTTCCACCGCGAAGTATGGAATTGAAGAAATAATAAAATCAAAATCTGTGTAGGATTTTTGAGTGGTAATCACCTCGCAGACATTATCACCACATGTTTTAATTTCAAGAACCCGCTCGGGAAATAAAATATTCCCACCATTTAATTCAATAAATTTTTTGGCGTCATCACTATACATCCGGCTCAATCCAATTTTCGGAATAATGATTTTTGTATTGGCGTTGCCTTTATTAAAGATTTCATTCAAAACATTAAAAAACAACAACGCCTGAGCATCATCAATATTAGTGTTTAGGGTTCCGATCGCGATTATCTCCCAAAAATACTTTATACTGCTCTCGGATTGTTTATTAGCCAATAACCACTCTTTAACGGTTTGCTCGGCTTTTGGTTTTTTGCCGAATTTTATCTTTACCAGTAAAGATAAAATCGAGATGCGATTAAGAATCGGGATGGCATCAAATCGAAGGAGGGCAATTATTAAATTGAATGGATAAAACATCTTATCAGCATTTAAGAAATACTCTTTCCCGGATTTATCCTTGTAGCAAATGCTCAGATAATCTTGTACGTAAATATTCTCGCGGGCTCCGATAATTTTCAAAAATTCAATCGTATCATGATAACAAGACATCATTATATGCTGACCGTTATCAATTTCGATGTTTAATGAATTATCCCAATAGGAGTAGGCCCGGCCCCCTAATTTTGGAGAAGCTTCGAGTAAAGTGACTTCGATATTTTGTCTTGAGAGATGAACGGCGGCGGAGAGTCCAGCGATTCCCCCACCGATTACTAAACATTTCGGCATCAATACACTAAACTATATTTTGCCCAAACACCTATAGAAATCGCTGCTTTTTCAAGCGTGGGAACACGAATTTTTTGCTCATAAACATTATAGTTTTCGTATTCAATTCTTTTTAGAAGTTTATAATAGATGTGCTGCATTGCTCGAGCGGCAAACATCGCCGGCTTATCTTCAAAATCGAGTGACGAATTAGCTTTCACAAAAAACCTTTTTGCACGCAGGGATTCGTGTTTCATCAAGTCTTGAAAATTCTGATTGTATGTATTCTCAAAGATATCTTTTTCAGAATATCCGAATTTTTCGAGATCTTCTTGAGGCAGATATATTCTATCGTTGTCGGCATCGACTTTAACATCTCGAATTATGTTCGTCAGTTGTAAGGCCAATCCGAGATTTACCGCAAAATCGTGTGCTGATTTGTGCTTATAACCAAAAATTTCAATACACATTAATCCAACAGTTGAGGCAACTCTGTAGCAATATTCAACCAAGTCTTCAAATTTTAGGTAACGGTTTTTTTGAAGGTCCATCTCCATCCCTCTAATCAAATCGAAGAAAGGATCGATTGGGATGTTAAATTGTTTTATGGCTCCGGAGAGTTTATTAAATAAAATATAATCTGATTTGCCATAGATTGAACGTTCTAATTCGAGGCGCCATTTGTGTAGATTTTCATATTTAATATCATTCGGTTCCAATCCGTCATCAACGATATCATCTGTTTTTCGGCAAAAAGCATAGACAGTGTTCATTGCGTCCCTTTTATCGGGCGGTAACAAACTAAAAGCATAATAAAAGCTGCTTTTGCTATTTTTCGCTATTTCTTTTGCCTGATCGTTCATTTAGAATAATGCTTTTAACCCGATTGTAAAATATTCCCACTTCGTCAGTTTTGGTCTGTAATTTAATACATCATAATCAATTTCTCTTATTTTTTTCAATATTTTTTCACCGCCGTTGATTGTCCACTTTATTTGTTTATTCAGTGGAATCGGAAGGTAATCAATCAATTCCTTCCCCTCATCATATAGCATTAAAAGCGATTCTGTTTCCGATTGGATAAGCATTTTAAAATTTTCACCAGATTTCTTTAATTGAAAATCAGCCTCGCTCACACCAAATTTCGTTTGATTTTCGTTCGGAATGTATATTCTGCCCTTTGCAAGATCGATCGAAACATCTTGAATAAAATTTGTGATTTGTAACGCGGTGCAGATTTTATCAGAAAGGCGATTGAGATTTTCATCTCTGATATTATATAATTCTAAAATTAATCTGCCAACAGGATTAGCAGATCGTTTGCAATAATCATATAACTCTTCAGAATCCGTATATCTGGTTTTTACAAGATCTTGCTTAAAAGCATCTAACAAATCAAATAAGTATTGGGGAGATAATTTTTTATCGATTACCGTAAAATTTAAGGCTTTCCAAAAGGGATTTACTGCGTCACCTTTTAACGATTCCGATAATTTTGATGCATAAAGATCAAGTTTCTTTAATTTTATTTCCGCCGATTCATTCCCCTCGTCTGCAAGATCATCGGCCTCCCTCGCAAACATATAAATCACAGCGACATGTTTGCGTAACTCTTTAGGGACAAATATTGAAACGACCGGAAAATTCTCGTAATGGGATTTAGCTATTTTTGTCGCTTGGCGGTATGCTTGCTCTTTATCGTTCAAATTATTACCGCTTTTTTGTTATAAATGGAAGTGAATTCTACTCTTTTTGATCCAATTCCCCGAAGAAATAAAATCAGAATATGTACAATTTCCAATTTCCGGTTTAGGCAAAACTTAATTGGAGGAAAATCTTTTAGCCCGCTGTTTCTCCCGTTCCTCTGCTTTTAATTTTTCTGCTTCAGCCGCAATTCTCATACTATCTAAAATAATAATATCAATCGCTTCGTGAGCTGTTGAATCAGCAGCTAAATATCTGGTGAATAAGTTTATTGTTGTATCGCGGGTTGAATTGAATTGAGCCGGCAATTGATTAAGTAAAGCAATATCAGTAACTATGCCCTCTTCGCAATCTCCGGAAGCAAGTTTTGGATTCCCATATTTATAAATTGATTCATAACAATAGTTCACATCTACAACATTTCCGCTTTCGGGTCTTGAAATTTTCCGTTCCGGCAAATCGACTGAATCGTAGGCCGCCTTCATAAATTTAGCCCAAACCGGGAGCGCGGCCCTGGAGCCGGTTCCCATCTGTGCTCTTTCGGGGAATTTAATTCTGTGATCATCAAACCCGACCCAAACACCCGCCGCAAAATGAGAGGTAAACCCCATAAACCAGGTATCCGCGTAACTCTGTGAGGTCCCGGTTTTTCCTCCGGCATATTCATAAAATTCATACATTGATCGGACGCGTGCACCGGTTCCCCGATTAATAACGGTCGAGAGCATATCGGAAATTATATAAGCTGTTTCCTCAGAAATCGCCTCACGTGTTTCGGGATAAAACTGATCGATCAAAATCCCATCTTTATCTTCGATTCTAAGAATGGAAATCGGTTCGTTATAAATTCCTTTATTGGCGATAGTAGCATAAACACTTGTCAATTCCAACGGTGTAACTTCACTGGTTCCGAGTGATATTGCAGGAGTAAGTCTCAAGCGGCTTTTTATTCCCATTTTTGATGCATACTGACCGATTTGCCATAATTGTACGTGATCCTCAATAATCAAACGAGCGGTGATAACATTTACCGAACTTTTTAATGCATCACGAAGTGTTAAAAATCCGCCTGTGGTTTTTGAAAAATTCCTTGGCATCCAGCCTTCCACGCTGAAAAGTTGATTTATAATCGGATATGATGGATAAAGACCATTATCAATTGCAACGGTGTAAATAACCGGTTTGAATGATGAACCCGGTTGTCGTTTAATTTGGGTAACATGATTGAGACCATATCTAAAACCTTGATCTCGTGCGCCGACCATTGCTCTAATTCCGCCGGTTTCAGTATCAAGTACAACAAATCCAACTTCGATTCTTTGGGCTTCGCGCTGCACCGAATCAATAAATGCGATATTGCTCCGTAAAATATTTGTGATCGATCGTTTCTCTGAATCGGAGGAAGCATTTCTATAATTTTTGTGTCTTCGAATCGCTTCATCAATAATCAGTTCTTTCGTTTCATCCTTTTCGCCCCAATACCAGCCTTGATCAAGTGTTTTTTGATATTCTTCAACATGGCTGACAGCAGCGGCATTTGCCAGTTTTTGAAGTTTGAGATTCAGCGAGGTATATATATTTAATCCATCCTCGTACAGATCAAAATTATAGACTTCCGATAAATCCTCTAATTGTTGTCTGATATATTCAACAAAGTGTGGTGCATCGGTGCTCTTAAACTTTGATTTAACATTATCCAATTCTTCAAGCTCGATTGGCAATTCTTTAAATTGGTTGTATTCCTCGGCTGAAAGAAACCCGGTTTGTACCATATTATACATCACAAGATTTCTTCGCATTCGGGCGTTGTCATATTTTTTATAAGGGTTGTAATAGACCGAAGATTTCAATAAACCAATAAATAATGCGGCCTCGGGAACAGTAAGTTGTGACACATGTTTATTAAAATAAACATTCGATGCCACCTCAATGCCGTAAGCTCCATACCCAAAATATGAGATGTTTAGATACATCTCTAAAATCTCTTTTTTCGTATAAGTTTTTTCTATTTGAAAAGCAGTTATCCATTCACGAATTTTTCTAACTCCGGTATCATAAAGTGATTCGTCAGGGATTCTCAGATCATACAAATTTTTGGAGAGCTGCTGTGTAATAGTTGATCCTCCTTCTCTTCTTTGAAGGAAAAAACTTTTGATCATCGCTTTAACAAAACGTTCAAGATCAACACCCCAGTGATCATAGAACGCCCGATCTTCTGTCGCAATTAACGCATTAACTAAATGCTGCGGGATGCTATCCAGCGAAGCTTCAATTCTATTCTTTCTGAAAAATTGACCTATTAATTCACCGTCGGTACTAAATACATTACTCGCCAATTTTGGTTTAGGATTTTCAAGCTCCTCAAGTGAAGGTAATCCGGATTCAACATAAGAGTAAAAGAAAAATCCACCTACGAGCAATCCGATAAAAAGAAAGACCGAAATGGAAACAACTAATTTTTTGAATAATGATTTTTTCTTACTTTTAACTTTAGTTTTGCTCATTCCCCAACCAATTTATAATTTCAAATTCCAGGCCATTAAACTTTCCGTAACATGGTTCATCAAGCCATGTTCCTAAATTAATATATTTGCCGTTTCGATGTTTTAATTCTTGCCGTTGATGCGAATGCCCAAAAATTACGTAATCAAAACCTTTCTCTAAAATTTCAAGAGCGGATTCCGACAATCCATCAATTTCACCATAATTTTTTTGTTCTGTATAATTCCTGCTAGTTTTACTTGAAGAAGAAGCGAGCCAAATACCGAGATCCGGATGAATTAGCGAGTAAATATTCTGCAGCTTTTTATTTCGCAAAATCTTTTTTAACAGTTTATAACCGTCATCATTTTTTACCATCCCATCGCCATGCGCCAGAAAGAATTTTTTACCTTCAATTTCAGTGCTATATTCGTCAGGTAGTATCTCAACCCCAAGTTCATTTTCAAAAAAATCACGGTGCATAAAATCATGATTACCGATAATATACTTAACAGGAATATTGGCTTCTGTTAAATTATAAATTCCGGTAAAAGTTCTAAAATAACCCTTCTGAATTACCCTTCGGTACTCGAACCAATAGTCAAATAAATCACCCAAAATATATAATTGAGAGGCTGTTTCTTTTGTATGAATAAGAAATTCAACTAACAAGTCTTCTTTTTTCTTTTCCTGATCACGGGACTGAAGTCCAAAATGTGTGTCTGAGATAAAATAAACGGGTTTTTTCAATTCATTATAGTTTTTGTTTCGCAAAGTTAGTACTAATTAAAACTATTTCAAAAGTCGATTCTGCAAAGAAATTAGCAAATCAGATGGTCTTTTTATCAATATAAATTCATAACATGAGTAAACTTATACAAATAAATTCTCTATTTGTTTTCAAACTTTTGAATTAAAATTCTATTCATAACTTATTCCTTTATTTTGTAGTTTTCACTTGATATTAACAAGATAATAGCGAATTAATACTTTAATAAATTGCCAAAGGCTTATTAAATAAATATATTTCTAATTATTATAACAATTTAGGGAAACATATGGCTTCAGGCTCTTCATTACTTCGAGATTCATTATCCATGGTGTTGGCAGGTGGTCAAGGTGAAAGACTATCTCCTTTAACATTGGACAGATCAAAACCTTCCGTTCCTTTTGGGGGAAAGTACAGAATTATCGATTTTGCTTTCTCAAATTGTTTGAACTCAGGACTTCGTAAAATCTATGTTTTAACTCAGTATAAATCTGATTCCTTAAATCAGCATATATACGAAGCATGGAATATTTTTAACCCCGAGCTTAACGAATTTATCTACTCGATTCCGCCTCAGCTAAAAATAAGTAATAACTGGTACACCGGTACCGCAAATGCAATTTATCAAAATCTCAACTTGATAAGAGATGGGAAATATAAGTGGGTTGTAATTCTTTCCGGTGATCATATTTACAAAATGGATTACTTAAAAATGCTACAATATCATGTCGATATGGATGCGGATTTATCAATCTCGAGTATTGATTTTCCGTCCGCTTTGGCTTCTAGGTTTGGGGTGCTGGATATTGATAAAGATTACAAAGTAACCTCGTTTTTGGAGAAACCCAAAAAGGCGCCTTCAATTCCGGATAAACCGGGCTATACATTTGTAAATATGGGAGTTTACGTTTTTAATGCTGACGTATTAATGGATACTTTAACAAAACTGCATCTTGAAAATCCGGATCAAAATGATTTCGGGAAGCATGTAATTCCGTTTATGTTAAAGGCCGGACACAATATTTACTCCTACAAATTTGTTGATGAGAATAAAAAAGATGACCCATATTGGGTGGATGTTGGAACTATTGACTCCTACTATGCGGCAAGTATGGATTTGCTCTCAGTTGATCCGCACTTCAATTTATATGACCGCGGTTGGCCTATTCGAACCGGGCAGATGCAATTTCCCCCTACTAAAACGGTTTCGCACGAGGGAGAAAGAGTCGGACGGGCATTTAATTCGATTGTAACAGACGGTTCTATAATTTCCGGGGGACTTGTTGAACGTTCTATTCTTAGTCCGAATGTTAGAGTAAATAGTTATTCATATGTTACCGACTCAATCATCATGAATAATGTCTACATTGGGCGGCACGCAAAAGTTAGAAGAGCAATTATCGATAAAAACGTTGTTATACCTGAGGGATTTGAGATCGGATTTGACCCCGAAGAGGATAAGAAACGTTTTACGGTTTCCGATACGGGTATAGTTGTGATTCCTAAAAATTACGATTTCGAAAAATAGCACTCACCATTTAACTGAAACTTTCACTTTAAATCTCTATTTTTTGTGAAAGTTTCAGCTTTTATATGAATTCAATACTTAAACAAAAACTTGAAGCATTACCCGCGCTTTCAGGTGTTTACCAATTTAAAGACTCCAAAAGCAAAATAATTTATGTTGGCAAAGCAAAAAACCTGAGGAGCAGGGTAAGATCGTACTTTCAATCAAATTTACCTTCGCCCAAAACGCAGGCTTTGATGAAGAAAGTGGAAGATTTTGAATTAATAATTACCGACAGCGAAGTTGAAGCGTTAGTGCTTGAGAATAATTTAATAAAAGACCACAAACCACGGTACAATATTAATCTTAAAGACGACAAATCGTTTCCTTACATTCGAATTACAAATGAACCTTATCCCCAAATCTATTCAACCCGACAGGTAATAAAAGATGGCTCCAAATATTTTGGTCCGTTCACTGATGTAAAAAGTATGCGTTCATCTTTACGTATGATCAACAGACTTTTTAAAATCAGAAGTTGTAAGTATTGGATTGATGATGAAGTAATCGAAAAGAGAAAAATAAAAGTTTGTTTGGATTATCATATTAAAAAATGTGACGGCCCTTGCGAGGGTTTGGTTTCTGAAGCGAAATATCAAGAAATGGTGAACCAGGTTGCTAAAGTATTGCGAGGTAAAATTGATGATTTAATAAATGAGTTGAACACGGAGATGCGGGATGCATCGCGGACATTAAAGTTCGAATTGGCTGCCGAGTTAAGAGATAAAATTGAAGGATTGCAAGTTTACGCCTCGAAGCAAAAAGTGGTATCAGAAGATAGAATTGATAGAGATATTATATCAACTGCAGTTGAAGATAGAGATGTTGCATCGACCATTCTAAACATCCGCAACGGAAAACTTGTCGGGAAAAAACAACTTAAATTAGTTTCAGAAAAAGGCGATGAAACGGCTGTAATAAATGCAGCAGTTCTCAAATTTTATTACAACGAATTTGTTGAAGTCCCAAAAGAAATCGTATTAGAATCAGAACCGGAAGATTTACAGACGATTACCGAATGGTTAAACTCCAAATCCGAAAACAAAGTAAAACTTATAATTCCTAAAAAACAAAGCGAGGCTAAAAAGTTGCTCGCAATGTGCAGGCAAAATGCAATCCTATTCTTAAAAGAAATTCAATTACAAAGAATGAAAAGAGAGGGTAACATCCCCCATGTTTTGGCAGCATTAAAGAGGGATTTGCACCTTAAAAAAATCCCACATAAAATCGAATGTTTCGATATTTCAAATTTACAAGGAACTGACACGGTTGCGAGTATGGTTGTTTTTGTTGATGGAAAACCAAAAAAAAGTCTTTATCGGAAATACATTATTAAAAATGTTGATGGCCCAGATGATTTTGAAAGTATGAGAGAAGTTGTAGGCAGAAGATATAAAAGAGCGAAAGAAGAGAATGAAAAACTTGCCGACCTAATAATGGTTGACGGCGGTAAAGGTCAACTTTCAAGCGCAATCCATATTTTGGATTCATTAAATATCAAAGATTACCAAATAATTGGGTTAGCTAAAAGACTTGAAGAGGTATTTTTACCAGGATTATCCGAGTCTCAAACTATTCCGAAAACCTCTTCGAGTTTGAAATTATTACAACAAGTTCGGGATGAAGCGCATCGATTTGCTATTACTTTCCACCGGAAAAGAAGGGATGCCAGAACCTTCGAAACCGAATTAACACAAATTCGAGGAATTGGACATAAGGTAGCGGAAAAATTATTGACCGAGTTCAAAAGTCTCGAAAATATTAAAAACTCATCCGAAGCTGATCTTTCAAAAATTATTGGTCCGGCAAAGGCGAAACTGATTACAGAGCATTACTCGACACCAAAATAGCCTTACCGGTCAGGTACTTTCTTTCCCAAAATAATTAGTAAACCTATCAGCGCACTCACAATTAAACCTATCGAAATGAATGGATTTAATCCAAAACCCGCCGGCAGGTAACCGAGAATAATAGTAACCAAACCAACAATAATAGCATACGGTAATTGTGTATTGACGTGATCAATATGATTACACCTTGAGGCAAGCGAGCTGAGTATCGTTGTATCCGCAATCGGTGAACAATGATCTCCGAATACTGAGCCCGCCAAAACAGAGCTTATTACGGCATACATAATGTAGGTTGCTTCCTCCGCAGGTAAATTAAATTCGGTTGTTAATTTAAAAGTGAGCGGAATTACTATCGGCATTACAATTGCCATTGTTCCCCAACTTGTTCCGGTGGAAAATCCCGTAAAGGCACAAATTATAAAAACTAGTAATGGTAAAAATGAAGGACTGATCGCATCGCTGAGAACGGACATCAAAAAATCGGCGGTTTTAACTTCAGATGTAACAGTACTGATTGACCACGCGAAAACCAAAATAATCGCGGCGACCATCATTGTCTGAACGCCTTTTTGCCACGCCTCTATTGCGTCACCGAGGGAGAGATTCTTTTTATAAAGAGACATTAAAATCGCGGTTATACTCGCAATAAAACTTGACCAAAGCAAAGCCGAATAAGAATCTGAGTTGCTTATTATTTGTTGAACACCATAATCAACAATACCTTGCTCAGCTAATTTTTGAATACCAGTGTAAAAAAGCCCTGTTATAGTTCCAAAAAGTATAATTAAAATTGGCACTGCGCCATTTATCCAGCTCGATTTATCATTTTCAAAAAGTTCGTTTCCCTTTTCAAATTTTTCGATACTCGAATTTGGGTCGCTTACAAGTCCTTTTGTGCGAGCGCGAACTTCCGCTTTATACATCGGACCAAAATCTCTTTGTGAAAATGAGACCAAAAAAACAAAAACTATTGCCGCAATGGGATAAAATCCGTAGGGAATTGAACTAATAAACACATCATACCCGTTTGCTTCCGACCCGATAGCTTTAAGTCCGTCATTTATCAATCCGACTTCGTAACCGATCCAAGTACTTACGATAAAAAGTGAAACGATTGGAGCTGCTGTCGAATCCACAATGTAAGCTAACTTTTCCCTTGAAATTTTGAGTTTATCGGTCAGCGGTCTCATCATATTTCCGATGATTAACGAATTAGCATAATCATCAAAAAATATAACTATACCCATTAACCAGCTGGCAACCATTCCGCTTCTTGCGGTTTTTGCAATTTTTGTGATTTTATCGGCGATGCCTAATGTTCCGCCATTCGCTGAAATCACACCAACCACTCCGCCGATCAATAGAGTAAAAAGTATAATATAAATATGATCTTTATCGGCTAATGCGTCCAAAATAAAAACATCAGAAACGCGCAGCAGCGCCATCAAAGGATTGTAATCATAAATAAATAAAGCGCCTACATAAATTCCGGCTGCCAGCGCGATGATAACTTGTCTGATTAATAATGCGAGGAATATTGCAATTAAAGGAGGCAGAATACTAAACCATGAAGGTATAATTCTTATTTCGCCCTGAACTTTTTCATCGTTTGCAAATTTGTATCTGTAGTTGCCGGATTCAGGAATTGAAATTTTGGAAATGTCCTCCTCAACGAGTTTATCCAGATCATAAATAAATTTTTCATCTTCATTAAATATTATTAATTCACCTAAATTCAAAGAGTCTTGATCTTCATCTGCGATGGTGAATTTGAAATCTATTCCGCTTAGGTGTAATTCAGGTAAATGAACTTTTTGGGCATTCAGGAAACTGGTTCCCAAAAGAAAAAAGATTGATACAATTATTAAATTTTTCAAAAGTATTGAGAATTAGTTGAACAAAATCGGGGCAATATATAATTGTTAGCAATCAATAAAAAGCGATTTTATCTCTTTCTTATTTTTTCACCATTGTAAAATCAGTTCTGCGTATATTTTCAATAAATTTTTAGGAAACTATGGACCTCTTAATAATTCGCCACGGCCATGCTGAGTATGACATTCCTCAAAAAACAAAAAGACTCACCTCACTGGGAAGATCAATCTTTAGAAACAAGTTACACGACAACATGGATTTATTTACAACTTTGGATCTTATCATTTCCTCACCAATTATTCGGGCACAGGAGACCGCGGAGATTTTGAAATCTGTTTCAAATTGTAAAAATGAAATAATTTTGGATCAAAGATTAACTCCCGGCACGTCAACTGAAGAAATTTTAGATCTTGTAAATGAAATGGCGGGCAATTCAATTGCGTTAATCAGTCATTTACCCGATGTATCTTTTCATTTAAATAAACTGGTTTCAAAACCCAATGTGAGAGTGAATTTTGAACCGGGAACTATTGCAATGCTAAAATTCAACGGTAAATTTGGTTTTGGACTCGGTGAGTTATACAAAACTGTATAAAAAAAGGGCAACTAACTACCCAAACTAAACACTTGCCGCTGCTTCCTTCCGGACCTGACGGAGTTGGGTGCTAATTTGCCAGCTAGTGCCCAAAATCAATTTTTTGCGGACAGAAATATACAATATATTTATCGTCCATCAAAAGTTAGAGGCCGGGTAAAATCGTTTTTAGTTTGTCTATTACTTTTTTATGATCGATTCCGCCTTGACCTTCGAAGCGGCATGTTTTAGGATTGCCGGAACACAGATTAGAACAATATCCTTCATCCGGCAGAATATAATAAGCATCATTCCCCATCGGACTCCACAATTGAAACGAACATGCTTTTAACGGACAGAAGGCTGTCAGCGTTTTAATTCCAACTGCCGCCGCGATATGTGAAGGACCGGTGCTTGAGGATATCATAATTTCCATTGCGGCGATATCCATAAAAAATTCACGGCCGGATTTATTAAGAACTAATACATTTCCGAGATCTAATATTCTTTGTTCCGGTTCAAAATCTGTTACACACAGCTGCACAGAATTATTTTGGGAAAGTTCTTTTATGAGAAAATAGTATTCGTCATCTGAAATATTTGGACTGGAAATCCCAAAAGATGTGTGAACCGCTACCAAGAATTTTTTCGTTCCCAAATACTTTTTCTGTCTTTCATCAATTTCTACTTTTTCAGTATCGCTGAAATGAATTTCTGTTTTGTAGTTATAAGATTGAACTCCAATTTTTCGCGCAAAATCGAGGCAGTAATCCGCCTCGTGTCTTAGGGGATTTAACTTGTTACGAAAAACACTTTTTGTATTCGTGATGAATTGGTAGAATTTGTGACCCACACCGAATCTTTTTTTTATTCCTGCCAGAAAGAGCAGCCAATTAATTTTTTCGTGCGGAAGCAACATAAAAGCATGAGTAAAATCAAAACTCTTTATTGCTTTCAAATTATCAAAAAATACTTTTGTGCCTTTTGCTTCATTAAAGATCAAAATTTCATCAACATGCGGATTATTAATAAATATATCTTTTGTATATTTCCTAACCATGACAGCAATAAATGCATGCGGAAATTGTTTTTTTATTTCTCGCGGAATAGGCGTTGCGAGCACAACATCGCCCAAACGATCGGGGCGAACAATTAGAATTCGAAGATTTTCCATAAACGAAATTTAATAAATCATTAGATGCCAAAAAGGATTTGTATACTAACTTCCGGTCATTTTGTAAATGACGACCGTCTATATTACAAAATTGCACAAAGTTTATTAAAATTTGGATTCGACCTTACAATTATTTCAACCCTTCAGAAAACTAATTTTGTTTCTGAATCAATAAAATTAATTTCTGTAAATCGCCCCAGCAACAAATTAGCGGAGAAATCTTATTTCCAAAATGAACTGGAAGCACAAAAACCTTCTCTAATAATTTGTGCTGAAGTTTTTACAATTTGGCCGGCTTTGGAATACAGAAAAAATAATCCCGATTGCCTAATTTTATATGATGTTACCGAGTGGTATCCCGAATATTATAAGTAT
Organism: Melioribacteraceae bacterium; assembly: GCA_021739765.1. GTDB lineage: Bacteria > Bacteroidota > Ignavibacteria > Ignavibacteriales > Melioribacteraceae > JAIPBD01. Next base: position 66,171 of record JAIPBD010000005.1, on the reverse strand, counting down.
TCGAAGAGTTATTCACGTCTTATCGCTTTCCCACTTTTAAATCTGTTTTCAACTTACGTTACAAAACAAGTTGATGGTTTTCTATTTGGCGAGCAGAGTAAAAAGCAAAAATATGTTTCACTTTTGAAAACCAAAAAATATTTTGATTTACCATATTATCCTCTTTTAGCGGATACACACTTGGAACCAAAGAATGCAGACGAATTTAATATTTTATCAAGCGGCATATATTCCAAGCAGCGAGGTTTACAAAATCTAATAAATACTTTTCAGATTATTTTTCAGATGGATTTTCCTAAAAAAGTAAGGGCAATCTTTCTCGGTGATTTTGAATCATCCCACGATGAAGAATTATTTTTTGAATTTGCCAAACAATACGAAGAGAATATTGAGTATCTGAAACGGGCTGACTATAAAGTTTATAAGTCAATTTTAAATCGATCCGATCTATGTATCGATTTGAGGAATACTAATTTTTTATTCGATAACTCCGTTCCGATTAAAATTTTCGATTATATGGAGCGGGGCAAGCCCGTGATTTTCTCCGATCTTAATTCTATCAGAAATGAGATTGAAATAAATGAATTCGGCTCTTTGGTAAATCCGTTAAACTATGGGAGTGTTGCCGCAGAAATTGAAAAATATATCCGGAATCCCGAATTAACTCAAAAGAAAGGACTGAAAGCGAGGGAACTTGTGGAAACCAAATACAATTGGGTTCGCCTCGAAAAAGAATTTGTTAACTTTATCTCTAATATGACTGCTGACTAAAAATCCTAGTAATATTAATGTTAAATACCTTGTACAAAATGATGAGATAAATTAGAATTAAAAATAGGTCATATACAACATTATTGAACAAAACGCTGATCAAGTAAAACGCACCGGCGAAAAGCACCAGCATAAATACTTTTGCCAACTCATAATTGACTTCGACCTTTCCTCGCGAAATTAAAAACAGATATAAAGCGTTAAAAAAGTAACTGATTAGAGTCGCCACGGCTGCACCAACCAAACCGTATAAAGGAATAAAAATTAGATTCAGCAAAATATTAATCGTAAATCCAATTGTGTCCGAAATTAAAAAATGATAACTCCGGCCAGATTTATACGGATAAACAGAATAGAATGAGACAAATAAATTAAAAAGATAAGCAACCAGAATTAATGGAATAATATCTAATCCAACCAAATATGATTTATCAAACAACGAAAATCCTTTAAAGCTGATTTCAAATAAATTATCAACCAGCAGGGAGAGCGACAAAAATATCATTGCTGATACGGCAATTAATTTTGTGAATATTCTGCCAAATTCATACTTGTAAGCCGATTGTTGAATCATTTTTAAAGACCTTGGACCCCACGCGGTTCGGAATGATATCACAAAAACATTCATAACCATCGCTATTCTATAACCGAATGAATAATGCCCGACACTTTCTCGATCCAAATAGGAATCAAGAATAAATCGATCGACAAAGTCTATTAAAACTGCTAATAATCCCCCAATGACAAGCGGTAATGCAAATTTGAGCAGAGGATTTAGTAGTTCGAAATTCAACTTAAATTTATAGCTTCGTCTCGCTGCCGGAGCAAGTGAAATAAACAATACAACCGATGCGCCAAGCTGGGCGTAGAATATTCCTATAATTCCATAATCCATATAGTAGACAAGTACAATATTTAGAATCAAATTAACTATTGCTGAACTAATCGAAACAAACGCGACTATTTTTGGTTTTTCGTTCATTTTTTGAAGATGCAGAAGCAGATAACTCATTGTTTCGATGAACAGGATTATAAAAACGACATTAAATACAAGATTGTAATTTGAATCTCCCAATACCAAAATCGAGACGGAGTCAGAGAGAACGAATCCAAAAAGTGAAAGCACAAGCGAGCACAGTACAACAAAATTAAAAGCCGATGAGAAAACCTCGGACTGATCGAAATTCTTCGCTTCAATGTAATATTTTGTCAGGGCGGAAGGAACGCCAAATTGATATATTATTGCGATTATCGAATAAAACGCAAGTATTAATGAATATGAACCAAATTGTTCTGGAGTTAAAAGATTTGAATAAAACGGTAATAATAAAAAGCTGATTGCGCGCGTGAGGATGTTCCCAAAAGCATACCAAAATGTAAGTGTAAATATGTTTTTCTGATTGGTCATCAAATAATTCGATACTTTTTGTACAGATCATAAAGTGATTTATTCACACTCTCATAACCGTGATACTTTTTTACCCATTGAGTACCTTTCGCCGAATACTCTTGTCTCAATTGAGGGTCATCGATTAATTCAACGAGTGCTTTTTTCAGTTCATCAAAATTATTGGCTATCACGAAAGGATTTTCAGGCATCCACTCAATGTATTCGGGGATCATATTAATAATAGTTGGGATTCCCATTCCTAAAGTTTCCAATCCAGATTTACCATAACCCGTCCCACCGCCTAATCCACCTACCTGATCAATGCAAATATCGCTGGTGCTTTTTACACGGAGGACTTCTTCTCTCGATAAATTCTCAAGCAAATGAAATTCAATTTTATATTTTTTCTTAATTTCATTAATAACTGATATTATAAGTTCCGTTCCTTTATACTTTCGGTTAGTCGGGGAATGTACGATTTTTATTACATCAGAATTATTCTCGATGCGAGCCGGCAGTTCGGCTGTATCATAAGGATAGAAAAGATATTCAAGATCATTTTTTAGTAAAAGATGATCATATTCCGAAGTGATATTTAAGTCAGAAATCTCGTCGATTTCTTTAATCAGTCCCCTGCTCCGAAGATCACTTCCATAAAAACAGCTTACAATTTTTTTGCCTTCACTTTTCCACTTTTGGATTTGTTTCGAATTTCGATAAAATCCTAAACCGCCATCCAAGTGTATTATATCAAAGCTATCGAGCTCATATTTTTTGATGGCTTCTTCAACTTTCTGCGTGCGAAGGCTGTCATTTACGGCAAAGTATATTTTTTCAAAAACATTTTTTGGTTTGAAATACGGTGCTGATTCTGAATTAGAATTGTCAATTTCTTTTTTTTTACGATCCCGCCAGAATTTCGCTAAGCTAAATTTCGGTAGTGGAAAATCAAAGCAAATATCTTCGGGAAAGGTATGTGGATTTTTATGAAGAGTAATTAAGTGAGAAAAATCGCCGACGTGGTTATGCATTTTGAAAAAATCGTAAGGTACACCCGCAAAATTAAGTGGTGCAATATGTAAGATTTTCTTCATCGAGTATTAAAGCGATTTTATAAAAGTATCCCTGAATATTCCTCTGGCTCCAAAATTTTCTTTAAAGCGCCCAAGCCCCCAATTCGGTTCCATGTCAACAGTAAAGATTCCAAAGTCTAAGAATCGATATCCTTCAAATTTATATTTTCTCATAATTTCGTAAAATAACAGATTTACCGGTCTATAGGCTTGATACTCTTCCAGATGACTAATGTAAAAGGCCAAAACAACGTGATTATTAGCTGAAAAATTGCAGACTCCAGCCGCAAGTTTACCCTCGACAAATGCACCCCATAATCTAATTTTGGAGGGGAACAGTTTTTTCAAACGCAATAATTCATCCAAAGAATGTGCTGGATTAACATCATGCCTCATTTTTAAGTTTTTTTTGAGTATTTCGTAATACTCATCGAATTTATCTGTTTCAACAACCTCAACATTTTGTTTGATGGCTCGTTTAGTTGCGGTTCGCGCGGTAGATCTAAACGTTTGAAGCAATTCATCATCAGCAAAATCCAATTGTACAACACTCGAGATTTCTCGTTTCTTGTACTCAAATCCATTTTTGATTAGTGCAAAATCGATGTAATTGGAATACTTGGTTTGATAAATTATTGGTGGAATGGTCAGTTCAATTTTGTTGCAGCCTTTTTTATCGGCGTAAGTTTCCAACTGCTCCACTAAATCAAATGCTTCTTTGATGGCGAGATCTTTGTTAACCACGAAACTTCCATACGATGCCCCGGGATGCGAAACAAAGACAAAATCACTCCCCCGCTTAACCCGTGCAGCCGGAATAACAGAATGTATATTTTTGTTTTTAACAGCTACACCGGATATATCCTCAAACTTATTCTTTTTGTGATAGCTTAGAAAATGCCTGGTGTGAAAGATGGTTCCGTTATCCGAATTTGCGACGAATTCATCCCAATCTTTTACACTAAATGACGATTCGTTTAATGAGATTAATTCTGGCATTTTAGATCAATTAAATTTGTAGGATAGAGAAATTGTATGCGAATCACCCAAGTTAAAATCGAATGGAATATGCGCGTAATCAAAAGCAAGCCCTTCCCAATCAACCCCAAAACCCAGGGAGATTGATTTTGATTCATATCCGGTCACATACCCGAATCTTAACGCGATAATGGATTTATAATATATTTGAGTTCCAAGATGGAAGTGATTGTCTTCTTCGGAAGTATATTTTTGAAATCCGCCAAGAAGAGTTATCTCGGAATCAATTTCTTCGACACTAATTCCATATTCAGTTCCGATTCGCAAATCAGTCGGGAGTGAAGTTGCCTCATTTCTCAGTTCACTCATTGATCCCAAATTTCTCAATGATGCATTTAAACTCACACCATCGAATATGGAATGATAAATTACTCCAAAATCGAATCCCCAACCCGATGCTTCATCCCGATAGAGATTTTCATAAAGAAATTTAGTTCCGAGCCCAAAAGTAATATTCTCTGCCATGTTAAAAGCAGTAGCGATTCCGGCAGAAAAATAATTTGCGTTAAAAGTTGAAATTGGCTCACCGGGAATGTTACGAACCGGAATATCCGATACGGAGGTTGTATTCACATTAAATCCAAAATCCAAATCCCAATATTTAAAATTGATATTCAGCAGATTAGTTGAAAGATCCAATAATTGCGAAGTGTGGGTTAATGCTGCGCCTTTGGTCTCCTCAAAAATTAATAATGCAGGATTGTAATAGCTCCCGGAAATATTTTTTGAGGTCACTCCCAAATCACCTAAAGCAATATTTTGCGCGCCCGAACCGATTTTGAGGAAGGTTAACCCGGAAGAGTTTTGGGCCAAAATTGGAGCAAAAATCAAAAAATTAATAACAAGTACTTTTAATATTTTTTTCATTACAATAAAACACCAAGTCCGATTATATGTTTATCAAATGATGAATAGGGCTCGATTGAAAATGCGTACTCAAAAACTGTTTTAATGCCCCCTAACGAGTAATTAAATGCAAATCCGGCTGAAGGTCTTATCGGTGTGTCGGAGTTGCTGATATCTAATCTATCGAAGCCGCCTCTTAAAATAAAAAATTCGTTCAATTCTGCTTCAAGCCCCATTCGCAAATAACTTGTGCCCGCATTGCTGGATTCCCACTCAACCGAACCGCTCAATTTATATTCTTCGTAAAAATAACTCGCGGCAAATACTTTGGAAAGAGGAAATTTTTCTTCGTATGTATTTCCGCTTTGTCCATAGAGCTCAGTTGTATCCCAACGATATTTACTGTTTACATCCCTTAAAACTATTGCAAATTTTAAGTTGTCCGAAAATGAATATATCGCACCGAGATCCATTCCGAATCCGGTTGTGGAAATATCCTCATACAGCGAGTAATAATAAAATTTAAAACTTACGCCTAATGAAAATTTTTCTGAAAATTTATTTGAAAGTCCGAGATAGATCAGATTTTCAGAAGTGGATAAACTGCCGCTTTTTGTTCCTTGATTATCACGTTCTTCAATTTCACTAACGCCGGAGTTTATGATTCCGAAACTTAATCCTGCAACGGATCTTGGTTTACTATTACTTCCCGGTTTTTTCCCGAATTCAAACTTCTTGGTTACGTTCAAAAAATTCATCGAGCGATCCAATGAAAGAAAACTATATCCCGTGCCTATAAAAATGTCTTCTTGGAATGAAGCCAGTGCCGGATTATAATATGAAACAAGATTGCCGGTATTTGTCGCGGCCATTGCGTTTCCCAACGAAATTCCTCGAGCACCAAATCCCAATCGAGAAAAAGCACCGGGACGACTGCTGATTTGGCTTGTTTCCGCTTGAGCAAAAACTTGAGCGCAACTAAATAAAAGCAAAATAGATTGAATTATATAATTCCGAATTTTCATCTAACGAAGCACCATTATTTTATTATAAATCGGATCATTCCCTTCGGTATCAACTCTATAAAAATAAACACCGTTAGTTACATAATTTCCGAACTCATCCCTGCCATTCCAGATTTCAAAATGCTCGCCGGCTACTTGCGTTACATTCTGAATAATTGTTTTAACCAAATTCATCCCAAAATCCATGACGCGAATTGAAACTGTTGAATTATTCGAAAGTTGATATTTGATTTTTACAACTTCCTGATCAGGCGCAAATGGATTTGGGAAGGCATACGTTTCTTCTGGATCTTTCAACTTTTCCGATGACAAGTTGATTTCCCAATTCCCATTCCATGGCGGTGAATCTTGAATAAATTTAACAAGTCCGTTACCCGAAGTACCGATCCAGTAGGTAATTTCATTGTTTGTAACTGTAGAACCAACCGAATAAATAGTAGAACTCAGTACCTGAAGATTTGTAGTCGGGTCAGTTATTTTCCCCGGATTAATCCAATTGCTTCCATCATCCGTAGTTCTAAAAATTCCATTATCCGAACAAGCAAAAACACTATTTATACCAATTCCGTTTAGACCACTACTAAACCCAAACGAGTAAATTTTTTCAGCAGGAAGGAAACTTTCCCAGGAATTACCATTATCTCGTGTTACAGCCGCCGCGTAAATTTCATTCGAAGATTCCGCTCGCCAGGCGCCGGCCCAAACCACGTTAGTATTATTGTCATAAGCTAAAGCGGTAACCCAGTTGCCGGGAAATACACCGCCTGTATTTTCATTATTAAACTTTTTCCAACTAATTCCGCCATCGGAGGATTGATTTATCCCGCCTGCGGTTCCGGCATAAATTAATGTATCATCAACCGCAAGAACTGAAAAAGCAAGATGGTTTAGATAAGATTCCAGTCCGAAATTCCCTGCCTGCACTTGCAATGAAAAACTTAAAGTATCTGTCGGTTTTATTTCATCGAGGTTATCGGGCGGCAAAATTATCCGATCCCAGGTTTGACCAAGATCAGTAGTTTTTCTTACACCTCCAGCCCATGAAGCTATCCACAAACTGTTTCCGAATGCGCTCATTCCAAAGCTAATATTCTGTTGTTTTACTATAATGGGGAGTGCTCGAATAGTATTAATGCCGTAAGTAATTAAGGAATCGCCTTGTTCATCGATCGGTTGGGGAATTGTGTTCCAATCTGATCCGTTATTCGTAGAATAATGAATACCGCTCCCTGTCTGAATATCTTGCCCGTTCAAATTCTCCGAATGTCCGGTTGAAACGAAAATGGTGCTATTAGCATAAGCCATCGCAACAATACCTTCATCCTCGAACTCAGGGGAGTTGTAATAATTATTCCAAGTTGTGCCATGATCCGTCGATTGGCTTAATCCTCTCGTCGTTCCGAGCCAGATTGTGTCTCCGACAACGAGAATGTCGGTGATTGAGTTGCTTAACAATCTGTCGTCGTTGTTCACTGAGATTTTTGCGAGCGGTGATGTGCTCAAATCCATCTTAACGGGCACGGTCTGCGCAAAAATTCCGATTGTTACGGAGAATATTAATAGTACTTTTTTTATCATTGAAGATTTACCTTCGCCTCAATTTTATTGCTGACCTCACCTGACAAATCCCTTGCAAAGAATTCCATTCGCCACTCGCCGGTCGGCTGACCACTTGGGAAAGTTAATTGTGAGGTATAAACACCATCATTACTTACCAAATCTCCGCTGTTTGATGCGGAACTGGGACCATCATCGTAAAGATCAAATTTTGTAATTCCTTGACTATTCTGAACTTGAGTTCCGTTCGGACGGAAAAGTTCGTACCAAACTTTGTCGATATCAGTCAATCCATTTTGATCTTCAACTTTTACGCTAAACTTGAACGCTGAACTAAATGTAACCGATGAAGGAATGACTAAATTCGAAATAACAGGTGTAACATTTTGAACGCCGCTACTATAATCTAATTTTGTTTGCGAAATAATATCGGAGAGTTGTTCCCCAAATTGTGTGTAGACGATCACGATCTCAATAATATAATCTGAAGATACCATCTCGGAGTTAAAGTTAATTATTCCCGAGTACGTCAAATCATTTTTTGCATTATCTCCCGAAGTAGATGATCCGTCATCTTTTAGTTCGACCGGATCAATTATTTGGTTACTTTTTAATTCATTGTAGACGTAAGCTTCAATTTTTTCAACAAAAGAATTATTATCGATTTTCGCAGTGACCGCTATAGAGTTATTGTTTGCAGAATAAATAAATGAAGTTGGGACATTTACTTCGATTACGTTGAACTTCGACGATTCCGCGTTTACGATTTCATCAGAAACGTCATCACATGATTGTAATAGGATTATTGCGAATACAAAGGAAAGCACTCGAAAGGAATTGATTATTTGGTAAAGAGAGATTTTGCGCACAGTTTTTCTAAATGTCCTAATTGATAATTAAAGTAGCAAATCCTCTATAAATCTCTCTCCAAATTTAGATTCAAACTTCCGAAGATATCGACTAAGAATCAAGTATAAAAAAGATTCCTAAATTGTAAGTACAAATGGAGTCGGAGAAAACGAAAGCATCAGAATAATTATGCTTATCCAGCCCAAAATCATTCTACCCTTTCCGAGCGGTTCAAAATATGGAACAGGAGGATGTTGCATTTTAATAACAAAATATAGAATTAATGCCCAGAAAAGCCAGCCGCTCCAACCAAACCCTATATTAGTTTCCAAAACAGCATTAACAACGCCGAAGACACCAACAACCGTTATAGTAAGCAATGAAAGAGCCGAGACATTATTGTGAACTTTAGTTCCGAACATACTATAAATTATATGTCCGCCATCCAATTGGCCAACCGGAATCATATTCATCGCCGTTACAAACAAACCAAACCAACCAACACACAAAAAGGGATAATGATAAATTTCGGACATCGGCGGAATAAATTGATCAGGCGAAACAAAAATTCCTTTTAGGAAGGAGTAAAGCAGAGTATCTCCAAATTGAAGAGCCATTGCATTTCTTCCATAATCGGGATCAAAATAGTCCGGGTGAATTGCTAAAATATACTCAGTTCCGGGTAAAGTGGAGAAACCATAAATTAAAACTATAAGGCATGCGAAAAATCCCGCAATTGGTCCGGAAACTCCAATATCGAACATCGCTTTATTATTTAGGATTTGTGATCGAGTTTTTATCACAGCGCCCAAAGTACCGAAATTTAGGAAAATCGGAATCGGTGGGAATGGAATAAAATATGGGAGAGTCGCGTCTACTTTATGGTAACGGGCAGCGAAATAATGACCAAATTCATGTACCGCAAGAATGAAAATAATCGCGGAGGCATATTGGAGTCCTCCTCCAAAATCTTCAACTCCGTAAGGACCGGGAGAACCGCTCGTCCATTCCATTCCGGCCACAAAAGTTGTTAAAAACGTTCCGATAGCCAAAAGTAAATGAAATAGTGGAGTTTGAAAAAATTTGGCTTTCAAAAACGGCTTTTTAAATTCCGCAAAACTATTTTTAATTGTATCAGGCATTCTATAAATCTAAGTTAATTCCTAAAGCGGAGTGTTTTTCGTTGTAATCGAAATATTCTCCATGAATATTTTTCCCCGAGTAATATTTATAATAAATACTTATTCCCCTACCATGAACCTTGCCTAACTTTATTCCGAGATTCAATGTATTATTTCCATGATAATCATAAATATTTACTATTCTCAGGTCATAACCGGCAAAAAAATGAAGATTGTCTCCGAGAATATTTTCGCTAAAGTAGTCAAATCCAAGGTGGTAAATATCTTTCCCAAGATTTATGGGATCAACATGGAAAATGTAAGTAAAACCACCATACACTCTTAATGAATTCCAGCTATAAAACGGAATAAGTTCGAGAAACTCCCTGCTGTAAACCCTTGGCGGACGGTTATCCAGCCAAACACCGTTCTTACCATCAAAATGTCCGTCAACAAAATGGGCGGAAATATGACTTAAACGAACACGGATTCCATAGGAATCGTCACCAATTTGTTTCTTCCAAGAACCATTAAATCCAAATAAATAATCAACGGCATCAACGGGGAAATGGAAATCAGTTTCACCCCGCAAAAATGTGTAGGTGAACATATCCGCTCCGAATGAGAGTGAAGTTGATTCATCAAGTTGATATTGCAAAATGTCGATTGTGTTTCCGATATCCAATCTTAGCTCGTTGTTATTTATTTTGAGAATAAATCCCAATTTCGGTTCCAAAAAATTCGCTGTAAACGGCTGAATGTTTAGTTCCGCCGGAAACAATTCCATTTTGTCTTGGGCTTTGAGATTTACTGTGAATAACGGAATCACCAAAAGTATTGCTTTGATGTAATTCATCAACCGACCTTCTTTTTCATTAATTTCTGTTTAATCAATTTATAATAACTGTACTTAAATTTAGAGGATATGCTTGATACCGCGTATCGATTTGTCGGAAATGCAAAGGATGGCTCAAAATAACAGTTCACAGTACAGCCTTCACAAAAATCAAATCTCCCCTCCATTTTTTCATAGTATTTGTATTCGGATGAGTTACGAATTTCACTTATGGGTTTATCGATCTTTATTCTTTTGTTTTCAAAATGGTAACAAGGAAGAATAATTTCATTATACGGAGAAATTACAATCACTCTCGAAACTGCTTTACAGCTCGGATTTTCAATATTATTTCCACCGTCACGCCTTAATTTCATAAACCCTTGATTTAGGTAAATGTTCGGCTTGCCATTTACAAATTTTTCAATATAATCGATTGCTTCCGTAGTTAAACCCGGATTTCCAAAATATGAAAACACCGGATTGACTAATAAAACAAGATCGTGTTTCATTGCTATGTCATGCATTCGAGGCAGTTTTAAGTATGTCTCGTTTGTTACGGTAAATAATAAATCCGGATACTCCCCGAGCGACTTAGCAATTTCTACACTTTCAAATATTTTATCAAAACATTTAACTTTCCGGATTCGATCATGTTCCTCCCTATCCGGAGAATCTAGAGAGAAGTGGAGCAAGTTCACTTTTCCAGCTAACTTTTCCGCATACTTTCGATATAACAGACCGTTTGTAGTAATGCTTGTCCGCATTTTGAAACTTTGAGCATACTCCGCCATTTCATGTATGTGAGGATTTAAAAGCGGTTCTCCCCCCGTTAAATCAATAAATCTTACATTCTGTTTTGCAAGTTGACTAATATTTGAGCGGAAATCTTCAATGGAGGCATGCGGCGTATTTTTAAATTCACCGTGATCGGCGAAATGGCAAAACTCGCAATACGCGTTGCATCTGTAAGTTACATAATAATTGCAGAGAAGAAGCATTAGTACTCTCGTCCTTTCCATTTAATCTTGGTTCCGAATAATAATGTAAACGGAAGAAGAAAAACATAGAAGATAAAATAAAGTTCGAAAGCTAAGAAATTTTTCAACCCCAAATTGAGTGAATACTTTTTAAAGATTGGTTTTAGCAAAAGATAATCCAGCATCACTTTTGAAACCATCAAAGCAATCATTGAGGAAGTCGCGACCGGTAGGCCGAAAATTATAAATCCATGGAGCACAAATGCTGATGCCATTACTGAAAAGCCAGCAATTTCGCTGTTCATTCCACCGACAGCCCATCTTTTCTTTTGCCAAAATAACGACTTAATATCGGGACATGGTTTTGAAACCACCAGATTTCCCGGATCTAACGGATAGATCACTTTGTACGATTTTAATTTGTGGACGGTCATTAATAATTGGAAATCTTCGGTGACCGAAAACGGAATTGCTTCATATCCCCCAATTTGGTTATAAACCGATTTTCGATACGCCATGTTATTCCCGATGCAACTCAGTGGTTTACCTAAGTTCATGGCACCGGCAGCAACTCCCAACAAATACATAAAATCAGCGGATTGAATAGTGGAAAAAAGTTTTTCGCTTGATTGACTCGTATAACCGCAAACAATAGCAACATCATCTTGAAAATATTTGGCCATAGAATAAACCCACTTCGGGTTCACGGAACAATCCGCGTCTGTCGTCATTATTATTTCGTTTTTGGATTGCTCAATTCCATTGGCGATTGCCCTGGCCTTTCCCTTTACAGTTCCAAATGATTTGTCAGCTAACAGGTATTTGAAACGGTCATCATCTTTAACGAATTCTTTAATTAATTGTGCAGTACCATCTGTTGAATTATCGTCAACCATTATAATTTCAATTTTGCTTTCCGGATATTCGAGAAGTTTTAACGAGTTCAGACAATCGATAATATTTTTTTCCTCATTTCTCGCTGCGACGATAATTGTTACGGAAGGTAAATGTTCATCGGTCAGCACGGGAAACTTTTTTCTTATTCCAACAATAAAAATGAAAGTTTGAATAAAATAGAGAGCAAAAGCTATTATAAAAATTATTTCAAGCATTCTTCAGGAATTCCAATTTTGAATTTATTCTCTTCGACAAGATTATTTATTAAATCGATGCCGTCACAAGTTACTTCAACGCATTTTTCCAAATGATGAAAAACAACAATAGAATTATTTTGCAAATATTTATTAAGAGCTAATTTAACTATTTCAAAATTGTTTTTGTAATCATAAGTTAAAAGCGACCATAAAACCGTGTTTAATTTTAACTGTTTGGAAATTTTTAAGATTTCGCTGTTAAATTTCCCATAAGGTGGACGGAAAAACTGTACAGATTCCCCTATTATTTCTGAGATCGAATCGTTTGTTGATTTAATTTCTTCGAGGAGATCTTCTTTATTGCTTTTTCTCAAATTCTTATGCGAAAATGAATGGTTACCGAGCTGATGCCCTTCGGCCAATATTTCGTTCAATAAACTTTTATTCGATTTGACAAATCGTCCCTCCACGAAAAAAAGCGCTTTATAATTGTAATTATGAAGTTTTTCTAAAATTTTATCATTTGAACCTGTATGTGGTCCATCATCAAATGTAATCAGAATCTTATCATTAATTGAATTCCAAATTATTTGAGAATAAAAAGATTTAAAAATTTGCGGTGGATCGACTTGCCATTTAATCATCTTTTTAATTGCCTTCCCTTCCATTCAAAATTGCCAATCAAACCCAAAACGGATGAAATCATAATATAGGATGGATGAACCAATTCTGAAATAATAAAAACAACCGGATCGATTTTGTTCTTGAAGAGGTTGTTTCCCATTGATAATACGAAAAACTCGAGGACAATTTTGAGACCGGCAAACAGTGAAAAACTGTATAAAAATAGGATATCCACAAAAATGCCGAGAATAAATTGTAAAGGGAGCGAAACAAAATAAATGAATAACGATAAAAGCAGTGTGATTAATTTTTTATCCTGGTAAAAAAAACTTTTGCTCGCCCATCTTTTTCGCTGATTAAAAAATTTACTTAAGGAAGATTGCGATTCGGTATGGACGACGGCTTCCTCGTCAAAACAAAATTTTACATCATAATTTTTGGTTTTGGATATTTTCTGCATCAAAAATTCATCGTCACCTGAGGATAAATTATCGTTACCCGAGAATCCATCAACTTCAAAAAATGTTTTTTTACGGTAAGCAATGTTTGCGCCGTTACAAATCGTGGGATATTTCAGCCCTATCAATCCGGCTCCGGTTAAAATTAAACCAACAAATTCCAAAATCTGCATTTTCCTAAAAAAAGATGATTCATCCTCGAACTTCACCGGCCCCGAGACAAATCCCGTATTCGAATCAAACTGAGATACCATTTTCAAAATCCAATTTTCCGTGTGTGTACAATCCGCATCAGTTGTAATTATTATCTCCCCGACGGCATTTTTTAATCCAAATTCAACGGCTGCTTTTTTCTTCTGAAATGCTTTTTCACCCTCTGCGCGATGGATTTTCACATTGTCCGCGCCGGAATTTTTTACAGATTCTGAGAGAATTTTAACAGAATTATCGTCGGAGTTATCATCAATAAATATTATCTCATATTTTCCGGGATAAGATTGTTTAATGAGACTATCAAAGGAATTTTTGATATTCAATTCTTCATTGCGGAAAGGTACAATCACAGTTACTGTTTCAAAATTATTTTTGGGTGAAGTTTTGGTCAGTTTCCGCGTATTCTTTATTCCAATCAACACTAAAAGCAAAAAAGCGGTATAGATAACCGAAAGAGCGGAAAAAGAAATAATTAAAAATTCGATCATCTCTCTCCCCTAACAACGAAAAACGAAACTATCGAAGGAATAACCAAATTAAAAATAAAAATAGTTAGTGAGGCATTGAAAGCAGCGAATTCATTTACTCCTACCAAACTTAAAAAGTAAATTGCGGTTAACTCTCTTACTCCAAGATCGCCAATCGTAAAAACCGGCAATAACGATCTGAACCAAAAAATAAATCCACAAGCGAATAAATAAGTGAAGTATTTATCCTCCATCGAGAAGGCTGAAATTAGGATGGCATATTGGAGTAAATTTAATACTACGTAAACAAATGCGATGAACAGTACTTTTGTCAATAATTTCCGATCCATCTCCTTTACGAGTTTAACAGCAATTACAAACTTATCGAATAATTCAAATCGATTTCTAAGTGAGTTAATTATTAGTTTAATTTTTCTTAATTTGAGTAATTGAATAACTAAAATCCAATAAATTATAATTCCCAAAAGAGCGTAGATAAATTCGGTAGTATACTCGGGAAAAAAAATAAACAGCGGTACAATTCCGAACACAGGATAGTATAGATGCGTTAAGTATTTATCCAATAAGGAGACAACCAAAATTTGTGATTTGCTGGTTCCTTTTAGGATATAGACTCTCCCGGCAAATTCACCAAGTCGCATTGGAGTTAATAATCCGGCTGAAATTCCAAAGAGCAAGGAATCCAATATTTTCTTCTTTGATTTTATTCCAAGTAAGTTGCCAGATAATTCGCGCCACTTAAAAAATTGCAAATATAACAGCGGGAAAATTAGTAATGCTGAAATCAGGACTTTTAGCTTATTTGAAGATATAAACGAAACCCATAATTCGCGCGGATTGAGGTAATCAGCTAAATAGTAGAGCAGCAAAAGGCCTAATAGGATCTTGATATAAAATATTACTTTAACTTTTGATGTTTTCATACTTTATTTAGAGAAATTCGACAAAAAAGCCGATTCCAAATCTTTCTTCCCGATTTAAAAAGAATTCATTAAACGGTGTATTTCCATATAAATAGCTAAGATAGAGAACTACACCCTCATTACCGATTTCTCCAAATTTATTTCCGATAAGAATATTATGCGTGGGAATTAAATTCGGTTTCCCTTCTAACCCAAAATGATAAGCAATAAAAACGTTGGAGGGTTTTCCAAATAAGGAATTAGAATATTTGTAATAAATTTCACTTCCGGCATTAAACCCGAATTCATTCATTGAAGCTGGTCGAACCAAAGTAGCATACGAAAATGATGAATAAAAATTCAGCTCAAACTCGGCCATTTTTCTAATTGTTCCGATTTGCAGTTCGGCGAAATCCTTGGTATAAGGAATGGGCTCGTAATCATCGCGCCATTTTTTATCTTTGCTGTTCCAATTTCCGTCAACTAAATGCGCGGAATTGTGAATAAATCTGAATCTGCCATAAATTTTATCAGATTTGTTTTTTTTAATAACTGTTAAATGTCCCCCAAAAAATCCGTCAAGCGCACTTATTTGCAACCGGTTTCCGGCAATTGTTTTAGACCAAGCATAAGCAAAAAAGTCGATCCCTGTTGAAATTGTTAAAGAACGGAATTCATTGCTATAATTTAAAATATCGAGACTATTACCAATATCAACTTTAAGATTTGCGTCTGAAGGATAGTAAAGAATCCCAACTCTTGCTTCCTGAAATGAAGCCTTTGGTGAGAGCAAATTTATTTTCCCGGGCATAAATTCCAGTATCCATAAGTCACTCTGAGCAAAAACCGGGACAGAATAAAAAATGAATAGAATAAAAAGATATAGGGATTTTATTTTTAGCACACTTTTGTAAGATTGTTGTCAGTATGAATTAAATCAGCAACAAATATATTCAATCCGACCCTAATTTAATGTATTTTTCATAAGTTGAATAAAAGATAAAAAGGATTTCTGATGTTTATAAATTTTTCTGATTTACCCGGAAACGTGAACTTATTTCTCGATTATTTATATGAGTTCGAAAATGTGAAAAGATTTTTTAAAAAAGACTTTCGAGACCGGGAAAGTTACTTAAAACTGTTCGAAGATATCAGTTCGAAAGAATGTTTCCATCGCAACGAATTAAGGGATTGCATTAAGAAACAGTATGCAAATACAGAAGTTTCTTCCGTAACGAATCGAAATATTGAGTCATTAAGTGCCGTTAATACAATCGCAGTTGTTACCGGACAGCAACTTGGACTTTTCGGTGGGCCGCTTTACACCATTTATAAAACGATCACAGCAATTAAATTATGCAAATCTTTAAAGGAAAAATATAGTGAATACAATTTCGTTCCAATATTTTGGTTGGAAGGAGAAGACCATGATTATGAAGAAGTAAGAAGCACGAATATAATAGATAAAACAAATTCCCTACTAAATATCGAATATTCTGACGGTCTCGAAGAAGAAACAAATAGGGGAAGTATCGGGAAACTTCATTTCAACGCAAATGTAAATGAATCCATCAATAAATTGGAAGAAGCGCTGCGGGATTCTGATTTTAAAGAATCCGTACTCCAATTAGTTGAAGCATACAAAGAAGGAAATAGTTTTAAATTTGCTTTCAGGAAATTAATTTTAGATCTGTTTGATGAATTCGGACTGATTTTATTCGATCCTCAAGATGACGGTGTTAAAAAACTTTTGAAGCCGGTATTCGAACGGGAAATTAAAGATTTTATGTCACATTCAATTGATACGGTTGAAGTAAGCGCTGAACTTGAGGATGTTTATCACGCTCAGGTAAAAGTGAAGCCGATCAACATTTTTATTAATGATGGCGAAGGGCGTTTTCTTCTCGAACCCCGCGAAAACAATATGTTTTCGCTTAAAGGAAAACGGATCAAATATACCGAGCAAGAACTTTTAGATAAATTGGAAAACGAACCGGAGACTTTTAGTCCTAATGTTCTTTTGCGTCCAATCTGTCAGGATTTCCTTTTCCCGACTGCTTTTTACATTGGCGGCCCCGGTGAAATAAGTTACTTCCCTCAAGTGATTCCGTTATACAAGCATTTTGAAATTACACAACCGATCATTTATCCTCGCTCCTCAATAACGCTGATAGAGAAATCCGCCTCCAAAGTGTTTGATAAACATGATCTTAAATTCTCTGATTTTTATGATGAAAAGGAACTGAATCAAAAAGTAATTAATAAACTTTCACAAATTAATATCGAGCAGGAATTTAATAACCTGGAATCTGAAATCGAAAACCTTTATCGGAATCTAAAAGAAAAGCTTGAGCTAATTGATAAAACTTTAATTGATATTACCGATAAGACTAAAGACCGCTCAAGTCAAGGTCTGGAGCAATTAAAAAATAAAGTCAGGAAAGCTGAAGAAAATAGAAACGAAAACGCGCTCAGACAGATTGAAAAGACAAGATTGCTGCTTTTCCCAAATAACAATTTGCAGGAAAGGGAATTAAACTTTATTTACTTTGCCCATAAATATGGCAGGGACTTACTTAAGTTTCTGATGGATGAGATTTCAATCACAAAATTTGAACATCAACTTATTGAATTATAATCTATTCGGTTATCGAGTTAAGTTGAAGAATAAATTCGGGATTGGAGATTTTTGCACATTCAAAATTTTCAATCTCGCAGCCTGTAGTTAAGGCACCTAAAATCGCGAACGCCATCGCGATTCGATGGTCTCCAAAAGAATTGTATTTTGGAGACGTGTTTGTGACACTTCCCTCAAGTCTAAATCCATCTTCAAATTCCGTAACTTTTAATCCGGCTTCTTTAAAATTCATACACAAAGAGGAGATCCTATCAGTTTCTTTCACGCGTAATTCTTTACAATTCCTGATCTCAAAATCACCCTCAGCAAATATTCCGGCAACAGCCAATATTGGGATTTCATCAATTATGCTTGGTATTTTTTCTTTCGGAACAACAATATTTTTCAAATTAAATGACTTTACGATAAGATCACCGGTAAATTCATTGGAGCATATTTTGAAATTTTCGAACTTAAAAACCGCCCCCATCGCTTGCAATATTTCTATAAAACCTGTTCTTCCTTCATTCAATAAAATGTTTTTAATTCTAAGCTCAGAATCGTTTTTCAACAAACATAAAATGATAAAAAACGCGGCACTTGATATGTCGCCGGGTACAATATACTTATGCGCTTTCGGATAATCTTTTTTAGAGCTGAATACCTGAATTCCTCCGTCGACTTCAATACCGTTAAGTTCAAGCATTCTTTCGGTATGATCTCTTGAAGGAAGTAATTCAATTACCGAGGTTTTTTCGTCGAGATGCAGTCCGGCCAAAAGCACAGCGCTTTTGATTTGCGCACTTGCGACAGGCAATTTATAGTTAATTGGTCGAAGCGAATTGGAAGGCAAAATTTTGAGAGGCAGAGTAATATTTTCGTTTGATTCAAACTTTGCGCCCATCATTTCCAAAGGCTCTGTAATTCGTTTCATCGGTCTGCGCGATAACGATTCATCACCGACGATCTCCGAATCAAACTTTTGCATTGCAAGTATACCCGAAAGAAGTCTTGCGGTTGTTCCCGAATTTCCGGAGTCCAATGGCGAATTTGATTTAGTGAATCCAAATATTCCTTTGCCTGAAACGGTTAATTGGTCATTTTCGAATTTGTGATTAATGCCAAGTTGATTTAAACATTTCAGACTGCTGAAAACATCTTCGGAATGAGAGAGGTTTTTAATTACCGAATCACCTTCTGCCATTGCCGAGAATAGAACCGCACGGTGCGAAATTGACTTATCACCTTTGAACTCTAACTCACCATTTACTTTGATTACCGGTTCTATAATTGTATTCATTTCTTGCACCATTTGTCGATCATTGCCGTTAATTCTTCATCGCTCAATTCTGATTTATCATACTGTCCGCTTTTTCTGCGCTGCCTCATTGCTTCATAGAGGGTTACCGCTGTAGCAACAGAAACGTTAAGGCTTTGTATCATCCCGAACATTGGGATATAATAAGTCTTATCGGCCAGCATGGCAGCCTCTTCCGAAACGCCTCTTTTTTCATTTCCCATAACAAAAGCCACTTTTCCTGTTAGATCCAAATCATAAAGATCAACAGAATTCTCATCTAGTAAACTGGCGTAAATCTTAAATCCCTTTGATCGTAAATCCGAGTAACATTCTTCAACACCTTCATATTTTTCTTTATCTACCCATTTAAAAGCGGAGGCAGATGAAGTTTTACTTATTTTCGGGAATTGTTCGTTATTATAGATTAAAGAAACCGCTGGAACCCCAACAGCATCACAAGTTCTATAAATCGCGGAAACATTATGTGGATCGTGAACGTTTTCTATAACAACATTAAGGGAAAATTGTCTTGCCGAAAGCACGGCAGAAATTTTTCCATAGCGTTTTTCTGTTCGGAATTTTGCCAAATTAATACTTGTTAAACACTAATTTATAAACTGTCTTTGATAAATTCTTACCGGCGCGATCAATTTTAATCTCATTATTCTCATTAAGTTTTAGATAAAATCTGAGTAATTCAACAGCGTTTTGAATTGCAGAATCTTCTTCATGCGACCAGCTTTCACAACCTTTGATAGATGGAACTTCCGCGGTGTATCCGTCATCGGATTTAATTGTAACGAGATCGATAACCACTAATAACCACTTTCTTGATTTTTCTCGCCGGTTACAATTTTTACGCTTGCGCTGGCGCCGATCCTGTCCGCGCCACTTTCTATCATAGCCTTCGCATCATCTCGAGTTCGAATTCCACCCGAGGCTTTAACACCAATTGTACTTCCAACAACATATCTCATCAAAGCAATATCACCAACCGTGGCCCCACCTTTACTAAATCCTGTGGATGTTTTAACAAAATCGGCTTTTGCGTTTCGGCAAATTACGCAGGCTTTAACTTTCTCTTCATCCGTTAAAAGTGCGGTTTCGAGAATAACTTTGCAGATCGCGTTATATTTTTTTGCCATCAACACAACTTGGTTGATATCTTCAAAAACAGCTTTATAATCACCACTTTTTAATTTACCGACATTCAATACCATATCAATTTCCTGCGCACCATTCTTTAGTGCCTGCTCGGCTTCACACTTTTTAACCTCAGTAGTAGTTGCCCCGAGTGGAAAACCAATCACAGTGCAGACCTTTACTCGAGTCCCTTTCAATTGCTCACTACAGACATCCACGTAGCATGGATTAATGCAGACCGAAGCAAATTCATATTGTTTGGCTTCATCACAAAGTTTTAGTACTTCTTGAATTGTAGCATCGGGCTTTAGTAAGGTGTGGTCAATCATTCTGGCAATTGAAGTATCGTGCAGTTGATCACCGATACCAATGCCCGCCGAAATCCTTTCAGCACCTTTGTCTATGATGTTTTTAACGGCAAGTGGTTGATCGAGAACATTTCGCTCCCAACCTTTACAAGTTTCACCAACACAATAAAAATCGTGAAGCGCTTTTTCCAATAGTACTTCGGAAACAACCCGATCGATTTTTTCTGAGCTCATTTATTTCACCACACGCTTAAATGCTTTAAAAGTATTTTGCAATAACATTGCGATGGTCATGGGACCAACACCGCCAGGAACCGGGGTTATATAAGAGGCTTTTTTCGAAACTTCATCAAAATCCACATCGCCAACAATTTTGTAGCCTTTTGCAGAAGAAGAATCATTAATCCTATTTATTCCTACATCTATAACTACCACACCATCTTTTACCATATCATTTGTAATAAAATTTGCCCGCCCGATAGCGGCAATTAATATATCCGCTTGTCTGGTAAACAACTTTAAATCCGGGGCGGCTGAATGGCAGACAGTTACGATAGCATTCGCGCCTTCCTTCTTCTGTAACATAATATTCGCGATTGGTTTGCCAACGATATTACTTCTACCAACAACAACAACATGTTTCCCTTTTGTATCAATTCCGTATTCTTTTAAAAGATAAAAAATGCCGTAAGGTGTGCAAGGATAGAAGGTATCTTTTCCTATTACTAAATTCCCGACACTTACGGGATGAAATCCATCAACATCTTTATCTTTTGAAATTGATTCAATTATTTTGTCTTCATTTATATGATCGGGTAGCGGAAGTTGAACTAAGATGCCATTAAAATTATCATCACGATTATATTTTTCAATTATTTCCAAAAGTTCGTTTTCAGAAATTTCTTTAGGCAAATTGAGCTGTTCCGAATGCATACCGATTTTAGCACAAGCCTTATTTTTCATTTTAACATAAACTTGAGAAGCGGGATTTTCGCCAACCAGAATTGTAACCAACCCCGGTATTCTACCGGTCGTTTTTTTCAATTCACTGATCTCGGTGGCTAAGTTATTTTTAATTTTTTCGGCAGTTAACCTGCCATCAATAATTTCCATTTAATAACCTTTTAATAAGACTTTACTTTTTCAAATTCCGGAATCAGTAAACGTTCGATTGAAAGAGCATTTCCCGTCTCAGTATCAACCTGAGCGAAAATTCCACAAAGATGAACCTGATCTGTAGCGGTCTGATATTTTTGGGGTGTGGCATACAGGAATCGATTTATTGCTGCATCTGTTTTCATTCCAATGATAGAATCATAAGGGCCGGTCATCCCAACATCAGTAATATAAGCCGTTCCTTTCGGAAAAATTCTTTCATCCGATGTTTGAATGTGCGTGTGAGTTCCCACCAAAACACTAACCTTTCCATCGAGGAAATTCCCCAAAGCTAATTTTTCGGCTGTTGCCTCCGCGTGAAAATCAACGAAGATCATTTTTGTTTCTTCAAGCAATTTTGAGGTAATCCATTCGGCGGTTCTAAAAGGACAATCGATTGCCGGCAAAAAAGATCGCCCTTGCAAATTAACAACAGCCACTTTTCCCTTTTCGGAATTAAATATAAAGTAACCGTGACCGTATGTACCTTTTGGATAATTTAAAGGTCGAAGAGAGCGTGACTCAACTTTAAGGTAATCTTGAGATTGCCTTTTATCCCAAGTATGATTTCCACCCGTGATAACATCAACGCCGAGATCGAACAAAACTTTGCCCTCTTTTTCGGTGCAGCCCTTACCTTCGGCCGAATTTTCCCCATTTACAATAGTTATGTCGGCTTTATATTTCTTTTTGAGGGGCGGAAGCCAGGTTTGAACCATGTCCATTCCGGGTTTTCCAACAATATCGCCGATGAATAGTATATTAAGTGTCATATTTTTTCATTTAATTGAGTGCAAAATATATCTAAATCTGCACTAAATTACTCTTTATTGAATATTGATTTTGAGACAGTTTTGCCCGAAAACAAAAAAATTACCGAAATAAAAATTTCTGAGGCCGATTATTCGGTTATTGACTTCGAAACCACCGGAACTTCCTCCAAGTCAGGGCGTGTTATTGAGATTGGAATAACCAGAATAAGCAATTTCAAAATCGTTGATACATATCAATCTATGATCAATCCGGGTTTATCAATCCCTTATTTCATAACACAGTTAACAGGAATTAGCGATCAAGATGTTTCCGGTGCTCCCTATTTTGAAGATATCGCAGCAGAGATTATTGAGTTTATGGATAATTCCATTATCACCGCTCACAACTTGGCATTCGATTATGGATTTTTAAAATCTGAGCTTGAGCGTAATTCACTTCCCGAACCGGAAAATGAAAAAATATGTACTCTTAAATTGGCGCGGAAATTATACCCTGAATTAAAAAGTAAGTCGCTATCCAATCTCACCAATTCGTTAAAAATTAGGCACAAAAATATTCATAGAGCGCTAGGGGATTCAAACGCGACAGCCAAACTTTTATTAAAAATGATTCCTAAACTCGAAGATGAATTTCACATTAAGACGGTGAAAGAACTTGTTCTTTATCAATCTTCCGCCCTAACTACAAAAAGAATAAAATTCATTAAAAAGAAATTGATTGATGATTATAACAGTTTACCGGATTCACCCGGAGTTTATATTTTTCAGGATCCATCCGAGGAGACGGTTTATATCGGGAAAGCAAAATCGTTAAAAAAACGAGTACGTAATTATTTTACTTCAAGATCAGCGGCTAAAACCCGTGAGATTACAAAAGGCGCGAATAAATTAACTTATCATAAAACCAATTCGGAGTTAACAGCGTTAATCGCAGAAACTGAATTAGTAAAAAAGTTAAACCCAACCGTCAATACACAGCTGAAAAAATATCCTTCCAGCTATTTTATTAAAATCAACAAAGATGATTTTTCCGCATATCCAATCGTTACCAAGGATTTTGAACTGGATGGATTCGATTATTTCGGACCATATAAAAGGAGAGAATTTGCAACTGAAATTGTTAGCATCCTTAACAAAACATTTCGTTTGCGGGAATGTTCAGATAAGGAATTCAAAAAATCGAAAGGGTGCTATTTAATAGATATTGACCGATGTATTGCACCGTGCTTAAATGATTTTAATAAGAACGAATACAATTCGGAATTGGAACATCTTTATAAATTCTTCGCCGGAAATAATCAAACCGCGGTTAACAGATTGATAAGTAAAATGCAGCATTTTTCTCAAATAAAAAGATTTGAGATTGCAGCAGAATACCGGGATACGGTGAATCATCTGCTAAGCCAATTTTATAAAACAACATTAATAAGAGAACCCATCAATAGAGCGAACGCATTAATAAAAATTGTTGAGAATGGAAACGAAGACTATATCCTTCTGCAAAATGGCCGTGTGGTTATTCGAAATTTTGTTTTAAAAACAGAATTAAATTTTGATAATTACTTATTTGACTATTTTGACGGCAATACACAACTTTATGAGAATAATACCGAACGGGATATCGAAAGATTAAGAATCTTGCTTTCCTGGATTACAATTAACAACCATAAAACCAAAGTCTATTATCTGACGGACTATAATTCCAAAACGGAATTAGAACTTGCGGTTTCTACCTGATAAATTTGGTTAGTACTAACCGGATAACAACAGCAGCGATGCCGGCTAAAACTAAATAAATAAAAATATTTTTAACCGTGCGTTTCGTATAAATAATAGTTGAACGTTTTCCACGCCAACCACAATTTTTGCAGCGATACAATTTAAAGATTGTGAAATTTTTAAGAAATTGTTCCCAAGAACCCCTCGCTCTTGATCTGTGAAGTGTACCCATTTTATCACAATTAGGGCATTTATCAAATACGGGATTTCTATAGAAAAGTAAATTTAAGTTGGCCATTTGTCCATTTTCGCTTTAGATAAAACTGAAATATCTGAAAAAATATATTAATACCAAAGACAGATTAATTTTGATTATTAAGTAATAGGTTGTATGTGGAATCATTTTCAAAAATTTTCAATGCGGTCAAAAATTGTTGATCGCCATCAAGCGCTGATTCAACCCTTCCACGGCGTCCGTTTACCCGTGCCGCGATTTCTTCTTTGAGCCGCGACAAAATATAATATTGATTGCCATCGATCAATTCTTCAGCATTTTTCTCCAATTGTCTCTCTAAATTAACAGCTGAAGTCAAAATATCCTCGCTATAATCATCCTTCTTCATCTCGTCAATTAATTCAGCTAACAATCTCGATTCCCTGTTCAACAGTTTAAAGTCTTCCTTTATTAAATAGTTTTTAAATTCTAAATAAATATTGTCCCATTTATCTGAATCTGCTTCAATTGTTTCCTGTGGATAGTATTTGGAAACGAATTTAAAAAACATTCCCTGTGCCAGTAAGGAAGAAACTAAATCTTCATTAATACCCGAAGTAACAACAGTATCGGGTTCAATTCCTCCCGCAGAATGCACAAGGCGTTTGTTCTCTGTATAAAAATCATCAGTCAGTATCGAATCGGCAAGTTCGATAACCTCATTATCCTTTGAATAATCGATTTTTTGTATGCACCGACCGCTAGGAGTGTAGTATTTAGCCGTTGTGATTTTGAGCGAAGAATTCATTGAAAGCGGAACTACTGTTTGAACCAATCCTTTACCGAACGATTTTGTACCTAAAATTATCCCCCGATCGTGATCTTGAATTGCACCTGCGACAATTTCGGATGCGGAAGCGGAGCCACCGTCAATCAAAACAATAATTTTGCTATCTCCGGCGAGTGGTTCCTGTCTGGCAAAATACTCTTTTCTTGTGTTACCGTCACGCCCTTTTACAGTTACAATTAAATCGTTCTTTTTAAGAAATTTTTGCGAAATATCAATCGCTGCTTCCAACAAACCACCCGGATTGCCTCGCAGATCAAGTACAATAGATTTGATTTCTTTTTGATTCTTTAATTCGATCAATGCTTCTTTTATCTCTTCCCCCGCGGTTCGAGAGAAGCTGCTCAATTTTAGATATACATTATTACTTTCCACCGGAACGAATCCATAATAAGGAAGATTTTTGATGACTATCTCTTCCCTAACCAAATCAAAAATTAAATTTTGAAGTTCACCGTCTCTTTCCACGATTACTTTAACATTTGAACCGGGTTTTCCTTTTAAATATTTGCCTAGATCATCATAGTTTTTCTTAGAAAGTTCAACGTCATCAACTTTTATAATTCTGTCACCGATCAACAAACCTTGTCTCTGAGCCGAATAACCTTCTAAAACATCAACAATCGTAATTTTGTCATTTCTCAATCCGACGGTTGCGCCGATACCGCCATATTTTCCTTTTGTAATTACATCAAGATCTTTTTGTTGGGACTCGGAAATATAATTTGTATAAGGATCAAGTGAAGTGAGCATCCCTTTGATTCCTTCAACCATCAACTTTTCCGGTTCTATTGTATCAACATAATTCACCGCGATTTCTTTATAAACTCTCCCGAAAAGATCAATACTTTTCGCGATTTGGAAATAAAAGTCTGACTGACTGAAAGTAAATCCGGCAGCAATAAGTAATATTACCAGTGTTGCCAATTTATATTTTTTCATCTAGTTCCTTCTTTCAAAATTTCGTATTTCTTCCAAAATATTATCGTGTACCTCTTCAATACTTTTGGTTCCGTCAATCAACCTAAAACGTTGTTCCTTTTTCACCAGGAAATGATAACCATTCCTGACTTTTTCATAAAACCCATTTTTAGAGGATTCAATTCTATCCAGTGATTTTTCCTTGCCTTTTTTGCGCTTCTCGATTTCAGCAAGAGGTAAATCAATAAAAAAAGTTATATCGGGTATTGCTTTACCGGCTACAAATTTATGAAGATTGATTACAAAATCGATATCGAGGCCACGTCCGAATCCTTGATAGGCTGTGCTGGAATCATAAAACCGATCAGAAATTACAATATTCCCTTTTTCAAGTAAAGGTATAATTTTTTCACGAACTAACTGTGCCCTTGAGGAACAGAAAAGAAGCAATTCTGTTTCCATGTTCATCAAGTTATTTTTTTTATCCAGTAATATCGAACGGATTTTTTCAGATATTTCCGTTCCGCCCGGCTCCCTCAATAACGTGATTTTATCACCGCGGGATTCAAAATATTCTATTAACAAATCCACTTGTGTCGATTTTCCGCAGAAATCTAATCCTTCAAAAGTTATAAACATATTAGTATTGTTTGATTACGTATTCTAATTTTTCCGGTTTAACTTGCAACAAATTAGAATTTCGTGGATGAGAAATGATGGGTTTAATTGTTCCTAAAGTATCAGAATAAGCATCTTCGAAATTGACAATTACGGATATATCCGCTTTTGTCATTTTACTCAAATATTGCATTCCACCTCGAAGTACAACATTAACTTTACCCGGAATTAGAAGCAATTCATAATTAGATCGTATGTTTTTAATCTCAATATCAACATCTTCAAAAGTTCGATCAACGATTTTTTGGATATCCAACTCAACTTGCACGGTTGGAATGTCAAATTCAACCATTTTTAAATTTTCTAATTCTATTAAGAAACTCGTTCCCGAATCCAAATTATCTACTTCCACATTTTTAGTATTTACAGAATCAATTTTTTTTACTACCGAAACCGGCCCGGTGATTACTACCGAATCAGGTAATAACAGTACGTCGGAAACCAGTTCATATCCGGGGCGCATTTCCAAATCCAAGTTGGAAGAAATCGGAACTTTCTTTTGGGTAAGTGTTTCCAAAGTAATCGTAATAACATCAGGATTTACTCCATTCACAGAAATGTTTGACGAGAGCCATTCATTTTGATATAACGAACTTAGAACCGAAATATTTTGTGTCCCTTCTTTGGATTCAACCGAAATGTTAAGTGATAAGTTTGCACCAAAAGTGTACTGAGCAAGCAACCATCCCTCTCCCTTCAAATTTATAGAAACAAACTCATGCGAAGTGGACCCAATCGCGTAACCCTCTGGTATGTCGATATAATTTACCGGTAAGTTAATATTAGCAGAAAATTCTTCGGAAAGCGTTACAAATCCCCACAAAAAGAAGGCAAAAATAGTTGTAAAAATCCCAAATATTATTTTTTTATTCATAAAAGGAAATATAAAAAATCTCTGCTAAAAGAGTGTGTTTTAGGTCTTGCTAGGCCTGAAGGTTTTTAAATAAATCGAGAAGAACTTGTCGGTTGGCTCGAGAAATTTCCCTACCCCTAATAGGAAATCCTTCAGTCGCACGAGCAAGTTTCCTTAGTTCATGGACATTCAATTCCATTAGTTCGTTAAGGCTTAGTATATTTTCCGCGAATAAATTCTGGTCATTCTCGAATTGTTGATTTGAACTTAAACTCTCCGTTGAATCATCGTCGATCTGTTCAGATTTATCCGGGGAGTCAATCTCATCAAGACCGTCATCCTCAGCCACAATACTTTCATCAAGGTCATCATTTTCGATAATTTCTGAAGTGTCATCATTTTCTTCAAATGAAGATTCTACTTCTTCCTCGAGAACTGATTTATGCTCAGCGGTATTTCCGGAAATGGGAGAATCGGTAGGGAATTCTTCAGATATATCCTTCGGAATCCTTGAAATTTCATCATAAATTATTGATTCAAGATCTGCATGGGGACGAGGTATAACGTGTGCCGTAATTAATTGGCCAACTCGTTGAGCGGCTGAAGATCCGGCATCGACTGCGGATTTAACAGCAGCAACATCACCAACTATTTTGATGGTGACCATTGCTGCCGTAATTTTCTCTTTGCTGATAATCTTAACGTCGGCTGCTTTTGCCATTGCATCTGCAGCTTCAATCGCACCAATTAATCCCTTGGTTTCAATTAAACCTAGCGCATATTCCATAGAAGTTTAACTTTACTTAGATCTATTAGGAATAATAAGTTCAACATCTGAATGCGGTCTTGGGATGACATGAACCGAAACAAGTTCGCCAACTCTTTGAGCCGCAGCTGCTCCCGAATCGGTGGCAGCTTTAACTGCTCCCACATCACCGCGAACCATTACCGTAACATATCCACCACCAATTGTTTCCTTCCCAATTAATTCAACTTTTGCAGCTTTAACCATGGCGTCAGCAGCTTCAATCGCGCCAACCAATCCTCTAGTTTCGATCATTCCGAGTGCGTCCAGTGCCATAAAGTGTGCTCCTTTTTTTGGATCAGTTTTTGTTCGAAAATACCTTAATAAGGTAATAATGTCAATTAATAATTATCAGCTAATTTACGCATTTTCAAGATAATCATTCAATAAAACTGCTGCGGCATTTTTATCTATTAGTGATTTATCCCGTCTTTTTTTCTTAGAAGTAACAGAAGCGATAATTTGCTCCTCGGCAATTTTAGATGAATAACGTTCGTCAATAAATTCTACGGAAACATCAAATTTATTTTCAATTGTTGTTTTGAATATTTCCAGTTCCTTGGAGAAATTGGGAGGTGAGCCATCAGATTTGTACGGCATCCCCAAAATAATTTTTTGAATATAAAACTCGCTAAATATTTGTGAAAGATTTTCCCACAGTTTATTATCGTTGGCTAAAGTTACGAGAGCGTAGCCAAACATCATAAGCGGATCAGTGATCGCTATTCCGATTCTTTTCAATCCAAAATCGATTCCTAGTATTCTGGGTTCTCCATTTTCCATTTTATGCGTTTGCGTCAAATCTGCGAACACTGTAAACACCCGGTATTTTTTTCAACCTGTCAATCAATCGGTTTAGGTGTTCTAAGTTTTCGACATATAAAGTCACAGCTCCATCAAACATTGATTCGAAAGCGGTGATATTAACCGACTTGATATTCGTGTTTCTAAATGAAGTTATATTATGTGAAATTTCGTTCAAAGTTCCGGGTTTATCCTCTCCTCTTATTGCGATTCCAGCTACAAATCTTGAGCTTCCGGATCTTGGCCAATCTACGGGAACGAGTTTATTATCGCCATTTTTGATTGTATTTAGTAAATTTTTACAATCGCGCCGATGGATTTTTATTCCGGTACCGATTGTAATAAATCCCACTATCGGATCGCCGGGTATTGGGTTGCAACATTTCGCGAAAGTATGTTCGATTTTAGTTGACTGGCCTTCAACGATTACATCTCCGGCAGAAGTACGCGCAGTTTCAACAAAACTATCGAAACCCAACTCACTAATTCGTTCTACCTTTTCCTCTTCAGGATTTAGGATGCCATCCAGATCAACTTTGTTTCTGGCAATTTCTGCAAAGAATTTTTCTTGGTTTTGATATTTGAGTTTGCGAATTAGCTTATTAATATCCTCACTATTAAAGACGAGTTTGTACTTCTTTAACTTTTTCTCCCAAATCTCCTTACCTGATTCTACTAAACGACTTTCTTCTTTATTTATAAACTTTCGAATATTCGACTTAGCTTTATGAGTTTGCACAAACTCCAACCAGCTCTTACTCGGATGCTGATTTTTAGAGGTAATGATATCGACTTGATCCCCACTCTGAAGATTTGTATCGAGAGGAACGATTCGCCCATTTACTTTGGCGCCGATACATCTTGAACCGATGTTACTGTGGATATCGAATGCGAAATCGACGGGAGTGGAGCCGACAGGCAACCTTCTTAAATCACCTTTCGGAGTAAAGACATATATCTCATCTTGATAAAGGTTTAATTTAAAACTCGCTAAAATTTCCTCGGTCGCTTCGTCTTTACTTGCGTTTTCAAAAATATCACGAATCCAATTTACCCAATCCTCCAGGTCAGCATCTGATGAGAATAGGTTTTCCTTATATTTCCAATGCGCCGCGACGCCTTTCTCGGCGATCTCATGCATTTTTCTAGTTCGAATCTGTACTTCTACTAATTTACCTTCGCTGCTGATAACGGTATTGTGAATGGATTGGTAATTATTCTTTTTCGGAATTGAGATGTAATCCTTAAATCTGTCGGGAATCGGTGTATATTGTTGATTAGTTACGCCGAGGACATAATAACAATCATTTTGATCGTCTGATTCAAGGATAATCCTAACAGCCAAAAGATCAAATATTTTCTCGAATGATAAATTTTGCTTTATCATTTTACGGTAAATTGAATAGAGGTGCTTCGGTCTGCCACCAATTTCGAATTTAAGATTGTGCGAAATTAATTTTTCTTCGATTGGTTTAATAAATTTGGCAATGTAGGATTCGCGTTCCTTTCTCTTGTTTTTTAGTTTTTTAGCAAGGTCATCGTATGCCGCTTTATTAAGATATTTAAAGGCGAGATCTTCCAGTTCCCACTTAACTCTTCCAAGTCCAAATCTATGAGCAAACGGGGCGTAAATTTCGAGAGTTTCTTTAGCGATTCGTCTTTGTTTATCGGGAGAAACATATTGAAGTGTTCGCATATTATGAAGCCGGTCGGCAAACTTAACAAGAATCACTCGCACATCCTCAACCATAGAAAGAAGCAATTTTCTGTAGTTTTCTGCCTGAGTAATTTCGTGACCCTTAAAAACACCTGTAATTTTAGTGACGCCGTTTACAATTTCGGCAACTTCCTTGCCAAATTGGTCCTTGATGAAATCTAAACTGATCTCCGTGTCTTCAACAACATCATGGAGGAGAGCCGCAATTACCGAAACATCATCAAGCGGAATTTCGGAGGCAACAATTTTTGCGACTGCAATGGGGTGATAAAAGTAGGATTCACCGGACGCACGGAAATGATTTTTGTGGGATTCGTAGCAAAGGTCAAAACTTTTACGAATTAAGTCTTCGTTTACATGACGTAAATTTGACTTACAATCATTAAGCAGACCATCGAGTAGTTTTTTATTTTCTTCTGTAATTTTATCCATAACTGCTTATCCAATTCAACTTGTATTAATACAGCCAATTCCACAAAAAATCAACCTATTTATTCGAATCCGAGTTGTTCTTTTCAATTACGTCCAAATATTTTTTAATCTTCAACAATCGTAGTTCGTTTTCTTCCAACTGCTCTTCGGTAAGTTTTGCGTTGGTCATTTCGGTACAAACATTTTCGAGATTCTTATAATCTTCCAGCTCATAATACATGTCAGCTAAGCGAATATTAAAAGTCATCAGATTGTTATTATTTAATTTGCCCTCATCCCTCAAAGACTGAAGGATCAGCTTATAAATTCGTATTGAATTGGGTTTATCAAATTCCTGATAACATCTTCCAAGATTTTTAAGAAAAAATCTATTGTCCGGATATTTTTTTAAAATTTGTTCAGCAACGGCAGCGCCCTCCCGGAAATTTTTTCTATCAATATAAATCCAAATTAATGAGTGGGCGGTGAGATAATGATTGTAACTATCCGCGCTCATTGATTTTAACAGATATTGAATTCCCTTGTCCCGGTCATCATTCATAAAAGGAAGCCAGCTGAGGGATTCCATTTTCGCGCTTTTCCAGTAATAATATGTGCCGATCGGCATAAATACTTCAACAAAGCTCGAATCAACGGTAAGAACTCTATTCATATATTGAATTGAAAAATATCCTTGCGAAAAAGCCTCAAGTAAATCATCGCCGAGCACCTCAACATAGGCTTGATAACCTTTAATTACGCCCATCAAATAATTATTCCAAGGATCAGAATTATTATTTTCCAACATCAACTTGGTCTTTTCTTCGGCTTTTTCTAACAGATAAGATATTTTCTCCGCATTGATATTCTCATAATAATCCTCGGATTTCATAATAAGAACGGCCGCGTTGTACAATTCGCCAAAGGGTAAATCGGGATAATGCTTCTCCAATAAATCACCGGCGATTCCGGCTTTTTCATAATTTTGGAGCAAAGTTTGATGAATTACTTCATTAAGTAGCGAATCGACTTCCGCAATGGGATACGATTGCCCTGAAACGGTCGAAATTACAAGTAGATAAACCGGCAGAAAAAATCTAGGCAGTCCCAAATGTCCTATCTCCCGCATCGCCTAACCCCGGTAAAATGTAACCCTTCTCATTCAACTGTCTGTCTTTTGCCGCGGTGATAATTGTTATATCGGGATGAGATTGCGATAGGAATGTCAGCCCTTCGGGTGCGGAGATTAGGGAGGCAAAAATTATGCGTTTTGCGCCACGTTCTTTTAGATTGTTGATTGCGCTTACAGCACTTCCGCCGGTTGCCAGCATTGGATCAACAACTATTACTTCATGTTCTTTCAAATTTATGGGGGAATTATAGTAGTACTCTTCAGGCTGCAAGGTAGATTCATTTCTTTTAAGACCAATATGACCAACTTTTGCGTCCGAATAAATTTGTAAAAAAGGATCAACAAAACCGAGTCCGGCTCTCAATATTGGAAATATCACAATTTCATGCGCGATTTTATATCCGGTAGTTTTTTCGAGCGGAGTCTCGATTTCGAATTCGGTGGTTTCTAAAAATTTACTACATTCAACC
Source organism: Melioribacteraceae bacterium (assembly GCA_021739765.1). Classification (GTDB taxonomy): domain Bacteria; phylum Bacteroidota; class Ignavibacteria; order Ignavibacteriales; family Melioribacteraceae; genus JAIPBD01. The sequence continues at coordinate 33,040 of JAIPBD010000005.1, read as the reverse complement.
GCAAGCGCATAACCGATTCTTGTTAACGAATTTCTAAAAGTGGCGGTGCTTGAGTTTTTGTCTCTCAATTTGGTTAATTCTTGCTTGATGATCGCACTTTCAAGTAAAATAATTTGGTTCATAAAACTGTCCTAATTTATTTTCCTTCCCAAAATGGAAAGTAAATTTATAAACGGTGAAAGAGGCGGTGTATAATTGAATTCGTATTCCGCCAATTTTTTAGCCGAATCTTTATTGTAAATCATTGCTGCGATAATATCCGCGTATCCGATTACTTCATTTTTACCGAAAAATGTCGCGCCTAAAATTTCGAATGATTCTCTCTTGTAAATCAATTTTCCAAATACTTTTGATGAATTTGGCATCACATGAACTAAGTTGTTCGCCACCGCCGAAACGGAATTATAGGCAAAACCGTGTTCTAAAGCTTCGCTTTCGGACAATCCCACTTGTGAAAAAACGGAATCAAAAATTTTAACCGAAATATTTTTTATAACCGGTTTAAAATGTCTATTCCCACCCGCAGCATTCTCTCCGGCAACATGACCGCTTCTATGAGCAATGGTTGCCAATGGTAAAAGATGGTTTTTTAGAGTTATAAAATCTTTAATCTCAATGCAATCACCGGCGGCATAGATTTTATTCTGATTGGTTTTTAATTTTGAATCAACCAACAAACCACCCTCTTTTCCCAAATTCAGATTGATTGTTTTTGCCAGCGCGTTATTTGGAGAAAATCCGGTTGCGCAGAGTACGAAATCAACCTCAATAAATCTGCTATCGATTTTGATGGAAGTAATGATCTCATTTTTTTCAATAAACTGAATTTTGGTTTGGTCGCCAAAAAATTCAACATTATTCCTGTGGAGCTCCTCAAAGATAAGAGCGGAAACCTCAGGTTCAGCTTTTGGCATTGGTCTCGCTGATATTTCAAACAGTTTAACGGGAATCCCAATCTTCGAAAAAGCTTCAGCTGTTTCTATTCCAATGTAGCCTGAACCAATTATCGCAACAGTTTTAACTTGAGATTTCACAAGATATTTTTTCAAATAATTTAAATCGGTAACCGATTTAAGCGATATAACATTTTTTGAATTCTGAGGTAATCCCGGACATCCATTAGCAACACTGCCTGTACACAATATTAAAGAATCGTATTCGAATTGTTTTGTGGTATCAGACAACAAATTTCGAACGGATATTTTGTTTTGATTTTTATTTATGCTTTCAACAAAGCTATTGCAGTAAACTTTCACACCTTTTGCAGATTCAAACGATGATTCGTTGAAAAACACCACTTCCTCCGAAGAAGAAATCTCGCCACCAAGCACATAAGGAAGCTCACAAGTTCCTGTTGAGATGTGTGGTCCCTTTTCAAACATAATCACTTCGGCCTGAGGATTAATCCTTTTGGCCTTTGCAGCGGCGGCGGGTCCGGCCGCATTTCCCCCAATGATTAATATTTTTCTTGGTTTAAACATGGAGCCAACTACTTATCCCGGAAACTCACTGTCATCGGAACTCCTGCAAACCCGAAATTTGCTCGAAGTTGTTTCTCAATAAATCGCCGGTAACTATCGGGAATAAATTTTGAGTTATTCGCAAAGAGGAGAAAAATGGGGTATTTATCACCAACCTGAGTTAAATATTTGATTTTAACTTCTTTCCCGGTTGGTGACGCCGGAGGAGGCGTTTTTTTAATAATACCGAGCATCGTATCATTCAATTCGCGAGTCGGGACTTTTGTTAATCTCGCGGCCTGAACAGTTTTTGCAATGTCAATAACTTTATAAATTCTTTGTTTGGTTAATGCGGAAATAAAAATTATGGGAACATAATCGATAGAACCCATTGAGTAAATAATCTCTTGTTCGAATTCACGCGCCGTTTTGTGATCCTTTTCGATCAAGTCCCACTTATTTACGGCAAGTACAAGTCCTTTTCGTCTCCGAACGGCTTCATCGATAATGTGTTTGTCTTGTTTTTCAATGCCAAACTGGGCATCAATTAATACAATTGAAACGTCAGATTCCGCGATCGCCTTAAAAGTTCTAACGTTCGAGTAGAATTCAATGTTTTCTTTTACACGCGCTTTTTTTCTAAGTCCGGCAGTATCTACTAAAATAATCTCTTCGCCGTAATATTTAAGCACTGAATTGATACTGTCACGAGTTGTTCCAGGGATATTAGTAACAATGCTTCGATCATAGCCCAGAAGTGCATTTGTTAGGGAAGATTTGCCAACATTCGGTCTTCCGAGAACAGCAATTTTTAATCGTTCGTCCTCATCCAAAGACTCGTCGGGAAAATCAAGGTTATTTACCAGATTATCAAGAACATCGCCAAGATTCCTACCGTTAATAGCAGCAATATCAGCAACGTGTTCCAAACCGAATTTATAAAAATCGGATTTTGAATCGATGTGTTTTTCGCTGTCAACTTTATTAACCAATAACATGGAGAATTTTGATGATTTGCGGAGCATAATGGCTATTTCGCTATCAACAGGCGTTATGCCGGCTCTACCGTCGGTCAAAAATATTATAGCATCCGCTTCTTCGATCGCAATTTGAACTTGTTCTTTTATCGCAATTTCAAATAAATTATCTGATTCAGGCACGTATCCGCCTGTATCCATAATTTTGAATGTTTTGCCATTCCACAAAACTTCGCCGTAATTCCGGTCACGGGTAACACCGCTTACATCATCAACGATCGCGGTATTTGTTTTGGTAAGACGATTAAATAGAGTAGACTTGCCGACATTCGGCCTGCCGACAATTACAACGAGAGGTGTTTTCATGGAAACCTAAAAACTAATCTTGAGATTCAATCTTTGAATATAATCATTCCTGTATCCAAAATTTACTTTTTGAATATCAGATGAGATTTCAACTCTTTTATTGAATGAATTCGCGGATATCGCAGCATCGACAATACTTGCAATGTGATTTACAATTATTACGATAACCGCTTTGGATGCTACATTATAAAAATCATTTGCTTCGCCGCGTAAACCGGAATAATGTTCGAATTTATCAGTCACCGGATCGCTATCTGGTCCATTTGTATAATCATACATTCCGTCGGGATATTTACTTTCATCAAAATCATCCCATCCCGGATTGAATTGGGGATATTTTCCAATCATTTCGTAATATTGCTGCTCGCCGAATCTTTCGAGAGTGTGGGAATAATAGTTCCCTATGGCTCTTTCCAAACTGTTCAATCGATCCCAATTCACTGCACCGTTTTCAAACACTTGCAAAATTGAGTTATCATGCTGACTGAAAATATCCGGGTTAATTCTTTCCGCGTTTGCAACGCTCCACTGAGCATATCTTTCAACCGACCAATGTTGATGCGCGTAATCTTCGAAAATGACTGTCTGGTCATCACCTTTTTGATCATATAAAACTTTAAATGTTATTGCCGCAGCTTCAATTCCAACAAATATAAACGACTTCCAATAATCACCAACATAAAACTCGCCGGCTCCGGGCAGAGCGGCGGATAGTAATCCTGCTAAAAGTGGAGATTTTCTTACTGATTCGTTGTTCTCAGGTTTAAGTTCGACAGGTGAATTTTCCAGCGCAATTTTGCTATCGTAATTTAGAACACCGGTAAGTGCGGAATTATCCTGTGCAAAAAGAGAAGTTGACAGCAAAAAGACAAAAATAAATTTTACCATACCAATAGCCATTATATGTTGAAATCAAAAAGAATACCACCGTAAAACCGCCATTCTTTACCGTAACGAACGGTCTCGCCTCTTACATCTCGTGTTACATCGTCGAAGGAATATGAAGCGTTAAAAAATAGACTTGTGGGGAAAAGATAAAAGGAATTTAACTTGATTCTGACTTCCGCTCCCGCTCCTTTCTTAAATTCACTAAATCCAGGAACATCTCCATTCCATGCATTCCCTAAATCGCCGTAAACTGATATAAAAATTTTATCGAGATAAAAGTGACCGAAACGGTAATCAATTTTTGTGAACAAAGGCATTCGATATGTAAGATTCAACCATCCTATCTCGTTTCCGGAAATCGCATAAAACGGATAACTTTTCATTCCAATTAATCCACCTAAATAGAAATCAAAAAAATCGGGTACTTCCGGTCCCAGGATTGATCCGACTCTTAGCTGCGCCGATAAAGTATGGTTTTTAAGAGTTTCGTAATGTTCGGTCCAATTTAACTCAAGCTTATGAAATTTGTAATCATTGTAAACCGGCTTCAGCAATCCATCTTCAACTTCGTACTCGCCTTTGTCGTTGAATTCATTAAATTCGTAATCATACTTTAATTCAATTTTTCGCCCAATCGGATTAATATCCCTGTCAATATTTGGAATATAGCTTTGATGTCGCCATAACAAACGAATATTTTTACCGATAAAATATGTGTCATTAGTTGTCGGGTAAAGAGTGCTTCGGCTATCGGGAAGAATAAAACTGCTTAAAGTCGCGGTATAACTGCTGTAGATAAACCTTGCTTCAATTTCGTTCGCGCTATTAAATATTTTGTGTTTGGCAACAATATCAAATTCGAAGAGATTATATGTAACAGCCGTTGGGATAATATAATCATAACTCACATTTCCGCCGGTTGAGTCTACACCGAAGAAAATATCTACATCAGCCTTTCTACTGATACTATAAAGCTCAAGTGATAATTCTGGTTTGAGTCCCAACCCATAAATTAGCGGAAGTTTATCTCGATAATCAAATATCAAAAATAAATCTCGTTCCATATTTGCATTAATTGAAGCTCCCCCAAACAACGCCATTCTATTTAGCATGTCGAACGATGATATATATACACCGGGTTTTAATTTTTCAAGAAACGAACTTTCTGAATTGTAATTATCGTAACGGATAAATGGGAAGAAGGATATTTTCGAAAATGAACCGGAATACTTTTCGACTTCGTAATCCGGAGTAATTCCATCGTTAAAATTTTTCAATGATGTAATTGTACTTTGGGTTAAATCGCCGTTGGGTTTCGACATATCCAAAGGTGGATTTTTTGTTACAGTGTAAGATTTTCCGGGAACAACTTTTGCTTGATCTTCGTTTTTAATCGAAAAGATTTTATATCCGCCGGAAGTATAACCGGCATACGCGATAGTTCCATCCTCCCGCACTGAGGGCATAAATGCCCCTCCGATTACATTTGTGTGCTGATTACTTTCTTTGTCGCCGTTATCCAAAGAATAGATATTGAAAATTCCGGTGACGTCGGAAGAATAATACAATCTTCCCTCTTTATTATAAATTGGATTACGTTCATCGTCCTCAGTTTTTATAACATACTTAAATCCGGTTCCATCAATATTGATCGAAGCGATGTCTCTTTCTTTTGTTTGCGCGAATCCAAATACTACAGAGTTGTTATCCGGCGTAAATGTTGGGTTGAAAGCTTGTTCACCATTTGAATAAAAAGTTAATTGTTTGAAGTTCTTACCATCGGTATCGACAATTCCGATGTTGCCGGTACCGTCTTTTTGAAAGACAAAAGCTATTTTCTTCGAATCAAAGGAAACAGCCGGTGAATTTGCCCTCAAACCTTTGGTAATCCTTGTTTCCTCTTCTTCCTTCAAATCATAAATGAAAAGATCATGAATATTAATTGAATTAGGATTTTCCTCGGAGAGTTTTGAGTAAACTATTAGAGAATCACTAATAAAACCAATCGAAGAATTGATCCTTTCATTAATCGAAATTTCCTTTCCGGTTTCCAAATTTTTTATATAAATCCCTGCAATTCCAAAATAATCAGCAGATTTATTTGAGATGTATGCGATTGATTTGCCATCGGGAGAATAAGTCGGATAAAAATTGCCGAATCCTTTATCGGCGAGTGTATCTCCTACGATTAGATTTTCCCTGACATTAGCGATTCTACTACTGTAATCTTCGTTTAAAAATTGAGCCCATTCCGAATATATCTCATCACCGTCTTTACCGAGTACATCTTTGAACGCAGCGTCAATAGTGAAATTGGTTAATTTCCCAAGCTTTTGAGTTATTTCGCGAAGTTTATCTTCGCCATATTTTTGCGCAATATAGCGAGTTAATGCGTATCCCGAATTGTAAACAGACTCATTGCCCAAACTTGTTTTTGAGAAAACTCCCATTTGATTCCATGTAAGCATATTTCCATCTAGGACATAACTTCGTAGAATCATATCACGATGCGCGTCCCAATTTTCGTATTCAAATTCAGGTCTTTGATATTGTGCCGTACCTTCAGCAAACCAGGCCGGGATATTTACACCGGGGACGGGATATGAAGCAATAAAATTTGGAAATCCATAAAGGATATCCGGTCGTCGTTTATCTTCATAATTTAAGTATTGAAGATAAAAAGCCGGAACGGATCTGCTTAATTTCATACCGGCTTGAATTTGAACTAAATGAGTAAATTCGTGCGTAATTACATTTCGTAGCCAGTCTTTAGTTCCACGAAGATCGAAATCAAGAGCAGAAGCCCAAATCTCGATTTTATTGTCAAAGAAATAAGTCGCGCCATTGGAAAAATCATCGATATCTTTTATTACAAAATGAACTAAGTCCGGTTCGTACTGATAAAGCGAAGTTATCGGTCCCCAGACTTCATCCGCGATTTTTGCAACTACTCTCGCTGTTCTTTCAGCCTCGGGATGATAATGAACTTCAACGAATTCACCTTTTATGGTAAGCCATTCGTAATCAGGATAATATTCATTAAACTGTGCAAAAATCAGTTTTGTGCTTAAGAGGAAGATGAAGAGAATTGTTTTTTTCATAATTATTTTACGACAGCAACTTTAATATTTTTAAAAGACGATTGTCCGAAGTTTGATTCAACTTTTAAATGCGCAAAATAAACTCCGCTTTCAATATCAGATACATTCCAGACTATCTCGTTTTCGTATCCACCGTTTCCGATTCCGGTTAATTCATCAACTAGAGTACCAGCTAAATCAAATATTTTGATTTCAACATTTGAATCTTCCGAGACATAAAATCTAAAATTGGTAGAATTTTCATAAACAGGATTCGGCCAATTGTACGCCTTGTTTTCAGGAAAGAATTCGGATATTTGATTTACAACCGAAACCGTATTGATCAAATTATTGTTTGTTGAATTTTTGTAATATCCTTGCCAGCTGATTGAATTTTGAGTTGAATTTACATTCCAGTTAACTAATCGGTTTTGATCCGTAACCACGGCGAGCGATAAACGATTCTCGGCTTGGGAGTTGTAAAGTACCGGATTAATTGACGGAATAGAACCAAGGCTGTAAGGACCGGCAATTACTTCGGCTTGTTTGTTGACTATATATCCGTTTCCATTTTCATCAAATATAAAAAGGTCTGCAGTTCCGTCATTTTGATAGTCGGCAGATAGTATAAATGGTGAAAGTAAACTTTCTGTGGAAGTTTTAAAGGGGAAATTATCCGCTAAAACCCCTTCCAAATTTATTGCTTCAAGTGCTGAACCATTCGTATAAACAATATAGTTTGAGCCATTATTTAAAATATCGGATACAATAAAGTTTGAAATACTATTTGTCGATGTAATTGTTTTTAGGATTTCGAGTCCACTGCTTCGAATTAAACTGAAAGTATTATTTGAGTCCAAAATGATAATTTTGGGAGAGTCAATTCCGTCGTCGATCAGAACTACTTTGATAATTTCTAAGTTAATATCAATAATATCCCCGAAGGCAAAAAGAGAGTTCTGCGAGGAAGCGATTATAGTGGATTCGTTCGCGACAATATGTTTTATGGGGAGATTCTCAAAAATTTTGGTAGAATCTGAAATGCTTTGCGTAAGAAGATCGATTTCATAGACCCATCCGTTCGCAGCCCCAACTAAAACTACTGTACTTTGATTACGTTGATAAATTAGAGGATCGCTCGTTATAACCGAATTTAATGAAAGACTTACCATATTTGAAGCAGCGTCATCCCAAATTTTTATGATGTTTTGAGCCGCACCAACAAGATATTGGTCAGAGTTTACAAGTATTGAGGCCGCACGCCCTGATGAAAAATTTGTAAGACTTGAGCCTGAATTCAAAAACTCGGTGAATCCGATTAAATCTGAATTTGAATCGGAATTAATCAGAATTGTTTGAGTTAATGCAATATTTGAAATTGTTAAGTTTGATATTGGATTAATCGTAGATATGGTTTTTAATCCGACAACTCTAAAATTATCGTCGATAAACTTAACAGAAAAAGACATGTTGTCGGAAACAGTTGAAAAGTTGGTAATTTCAATAAAACTTTTTGCACCGGAATTAGAATTCGTATTTGGGAACGAATCCGCATTTAGAATATTATTATATCTTTGAGCCGGATTTGATAAATACCAAGTATCCTCTTTTCCGCCCTCGGCAACTTGGGTTCCGAATATAGTTTCAAAAACTTCGCCAATTTCTTGTACTCCGTCCGCTTCAACTAATCTTACGCCTTTAGTAATTCCATTATTTATCGAATTAGTAGAAATATTTGATTCGATAACTTTTTCATCAATATGCCAAATTAATAATCCGAGATCTTCAAACGGGTCACCATCTTCATCATTCGATTCAATTCCCGGAAGCGCCCAATCGAATTCATCTACATCAACAATTACTCCTTTAAGCGAATCAACTCCATAAAATTGAAAACCATCTACATCACCGTTAAAATTTGTAGTTTTCAGAACATCGCCGTCATAATAACTTATTGTTGCTCCATCTTTATTTGCATCACGTTTGCGATTTTCAATCAGATAATATTCCGTTGAATTAATGGGAATTTTAATCGCTGAGGTTTCATTGGCCAATGCGGTTTCATACGCGGCTAATTCAATTTGATATTGCCCGGGAGGATTAATTTCGAGGGGTTCAATCCATCCTAGAAAATATTTTTCCCAAGCGGATGGTTCGGGGGGAATAACGCCGCGATATGTAAAAAAGCTTTGCGGGTCCATCAGTCCAAATCGCCCGATCGAGGTTTGTCCGGTTGATGTATTAAACAAATCAGGTAAACCAATGTGGCTCGCGATGTTTGCCACAAGTAGTCCGTTCATCGAAAGCTCAAGAAGGTTTACCTCACCAAATCCTTCTTCTTCCCTCGATTCTGTTTCCGGCATAATTAAAGTATTCGTGATTCTGAAATTATTTGCACCGACCTGAAAACCCTCAAAATCATTTCCGAGAGCTGATTCAAATGTTTTTTTACTTAAATAAATTGATGGCAAATCGCGTTCGTTTCCAATACTACCGGCGAGACTAAATTCTCGTCCCACTCCGGCATGAAAAATCAAAAACAGATCGTAGTTTGAAAAGTCAATTCCGGTGCCCGCGACGTCAACCAGGTCCCAAACCTCCGCTGCGAAATTAGCCAGTTCATCAAAACCTTCAGCCCGCGGTTCAGGGGAATAATTCCTCATTGTTTTCGAAACCGTAAAAATTTCATCGGCAACTTTGAATCTCACTTCCAAATTACCGTCGGAAACTTTGCTGAAATAATTTTGCGCAAACTCCAAATGTCTATCAAAATAATTCCGGTCATGTGGTAACGGATCTAAAATTGAGTTTCCATATTCTTGCGAATAAATAGAACCAAATTTCCCATTCCCAAAAGTTGCGTCATCTTTATCCTCGGCAAATTCTACCATAACAGCGAAAATATTAACAGTATCGGTGCCGGAAGGTTGCGCAAAATTATGGGCAGATAAACTGCCCATAATAATAAATACACGAATTAGATTAGCGATTAACTTCATTTAAATTATATTCCTCGAGGAAATCCATGCGATTGTTGAGTCAACGCTCCCCAACCGATTGAAATAGTAAACCTGAGTGTATTCGAAAGCGGATGATTTTTTTCTCCACCCGGTAGTAAATCGGTTGAGATGTAACTGAAGTCAAACCCATATAAATCATATCGGATACCCGCGCCAAGCGACATAAATTTTCTGTTACCGTAACTTGGATCTTCATAAAAGAAACCCGTTCTAACCGCAAACATAAAATCTTCCGGTGTTCCGTACCAATATTCGAATCCCATTGAGGTTACGATATCTCTGATCTCTTCACTAAGCGGTTCGTCGGCCCAAGCCGAAATAACTGCTTCATAAAATTCATCTTTTTTAGTCAGAGAATCGCCACGAGATACAAGCAGTTTGCTAAAATCCAAAGTATAGGTTAATGAATTAAATTCATCTTCAAACAATTTCATTGCCAGCCCAAGTCTAAAATTAGTCGGGATCGGATCGGCTTGTTCTTGATCGATATAGTAAATTTTTGGTCCGAGATTACTAAGATTGAAACCAAGACTAAGCCTGTTGCCCATATCTCCCAAACCGGGTATATAGAATAATTCTTCGGGTCTCCACATCGCGGCAATATCAAAACTGACTGAGGTAGCAACACCTTCACCTTTTTCTAATTCTGTACCTTGATCGGACAACCTGCTGTGAATTAGTCTGAAATTAAAACCAAGCCCCCAATCGTTATGTACCTTAGCGGCATAACCAAGAGTCAGCGCAGCATCGAACGCCCGGAAAGTACCGATCGGATCGGGTGAAACCGATGAAGTTCTAACAAATTCCCCAAAATTCATATAGGTAACACTTGCTGTAACACTTCCGCCAAGTTCTTCAACATATTGCCTGTAAGTCGCGTAATCATAAAAGAGATCCAGGTTGAACTGGGGAAGCCAGTTACTATGTGTAAAGCCGACCTCCGTTCCCGTTAGGAAAGCAATACCGGCGGGATTCCAGAAAATAGCCGCCGAATTATCCGCTAATCCCGCTCCCGATTCTCCTAATCCACCCGCGCGTGAATCCGGTGCCAGAAGTAGGAAAGGAACCGCTGCTTCACCTTGAGCTATTATATTATTCCGCATACTTACAATACTAATAAGCATCAGAAGCAACATCATTTGTTTTTTCATTTTATTCCTCCAAAAAGAATTCGATACAAACTTTAATTTTACCTAATTACGGCAAGTTTTCCAAGAAAACTCTTAGAGACATTACCATCTAAAGTTTTAATAATTAATTTATATAAATATGTTCCATTAGCAATGATATCAAAATCATTATCTGTTCCATCCCAGTGAATTTTCACAAATCGCTCAGAAGCAGGCAAAGATAATTGGTCTATTTCGCGAATCAGTCTTCCGGCAATAGTATAAATCTTAACATTTACATCAAAATCACTATCAAGGCTGTGTTTAAACGTAAAAGAAGTGGTTGATGAAAATGGATTTGGATAATTGTAAATATCCTCGATTAAGGCATCATTTGCGTTAACAACCTTGAATATTGATTCTTCGGTTGAAAAATTATTGAATACGTCCCAAGCTTTTACTTCGATATTATATTCACCCATCGATAAATTACTAAACCGGTAATCAATCAATCCCGCCTTTCCACCGGCATCAAGATCACCAACGAAATGATTGGTGAAATCGATTGTATTTTCAATATTCGCGTTCAGAACGCCTTCCAATTTATGTCCTACACCCGTTCCGGTAGTGTTTAATCCGGTCTCATCTTCAAGTCGAACCAGGAGATTAAAATCGGGCTTAACCAGAAAAGAATTGGAGTAAGAGAGATCGTCAAAATAAATATCAATTTCGGGTCCGAGTTTGTCATTTACCGCTGTAGAATCGCTTCCACCGATAATTATTTTATTAGTAGAGCCGATTCCATCAGTTTCATTGTTGAATATATACGCAACTATTTTACCATTTTTGTTCTCATAAGAAATATCTTTCGGAACAACAAACGAAGTAGAAAATTTACCATTTTTGATCGAAGCCCGTCCCCTAAAAATTAATCCTCCTTGCAGCCCCATATCGTAATTGATATCATCCAAATGAAATGATCTTTCACTATCAAAAACGCTGACTATGGCTTCTCCATTAAAGTTATTATTTAGAGTACCGTTCAAATTTTTAATAGTTCCGTTTAAATTCACATCGCCAAGGGCGCTTAATTGAACATCAAGATTGAGCGGACTTTTATTTACTGAATCGATTGTAACCGGGAGCGTCGGTAAAACTAATCTAAGTGTCGGATCACCGAGAATGTGAAATTTTTCGGCATTTTCTCCGGAGACTATTTGTTTCGCATTAAACAAAGCTTTGCCGATTTCTAAAGGTAGATTATCAGCATCCTTTGTCTGGAGCAGGTTTGAATATAATGCCCGATTTAACGAATGATTCGGAGAAGCATAAACAGGGCGCGAAGCTGTAAATCCGGCAATTAATCCACCTTGTTCAATCAACAACATTTCTTCAGTCGCGCTTGGCGTAGAGGGATCGTCATATTTCCCAAAATCACAAGTCGCCGCGGTCAAGAAAAATGGTCGATCATTATTAATTCGGGGTATAGTTGTTGCTTTCTCAAAAACTCTTTCGTGAGCCCAGACTTCCGGATTGCCGTGACCGACGAAGTTGAGAATTAAATTACCGCTATTCATCGCATTTACGATAGCGTCATTCACATCCGGTTTTCGTCTCCCCGCTCCTGTATTAACAGTCGGATACGCTGATAAGTAAATTTTATTTTGATTATAAGTATTTGGAATATAATTATTCGAAATATCTTCGGATTGTGAAGTATGAAGGGCGCCATCATCGCCGTGGGAGGTCCAGCCATCATCACCAACTAAAGTAATTGTGTTTCTCCACAAACCTTTATCTTCATTATTTTCATAACTGATAATTTTATCAACCATGATTTTTGCTTCTTCCAAACTATTCACGTTTAGTCTTCCGGTTGCAAGATCAACTTTTCTATCCGCATTTCCCCCGGCGATTTGAACGAAATAATCATCCGTGGGATAGACAAGAAGTTCGTAAAGTAAACGGGAGAGGCTAACATCTTTCTGATACGTAGGAACAAAATTTCTTCCAAATGCTTCCTTATCTAAATAATCATAATCTCCATCACCAAAAAGCAGCACAAATTCGGGTTTCGTGTTCCAATTCTCAAACGCATCCTTTACAGCATCTCTGATGGAAGTAGGATCTACCATGCCACCGGAATATTCATTGTAAATTTCATCAACGTACAGAATTTGAGTCGATTTCGGAAACGGCGATTCATTTTGCCGATAATTTGCGTATCGTTCAACTTCATCAGAAAAGATTTTATTTGATATTACAATTAACTCCGCTCCTTGCGTAATTCCTCTAATATTTGAATTTTCCACTTTGGTTCCCTTCCCGGGAGCAAGAAATTTAGCAGAATTAACCGAAAGATATTTACTGATATTATCTTCCTTTTCTGCCGCAGTAAAGGAGAGTTGACCGGCACTTATCGATTCATTTGTAATTATTTTCACGTTCGCAAAATCCGATACATCGAAAACAAAGATGTCGCTGTTACTAAAATTCATTAAAGTGTAGAAAATATTGGCGGTAGTATCCTTAGAAAAGAAGAATAATTGATCATTTTCCGCATATAGATTTTTTTGATATTCAATTTCAAAAAAATCAACGTATCCGATATCAGTCGGACCGGTTCCGTCAAATTGAAATTTCAGTAAACTTCTGTTATCGGCTAATGTCCCGGAAATTGAAGCCGTCCGATTATAAACCCTTCCGAATACGTAATCCGTAGTTCCTGCCATATTAAAAGAAAGAATCGGAACATTGTTTTCCAAAACATTAAGGTTAATATTCCGGTCAGCCGCGTTCGCAAATTGAATTACATAATCGATTTTGCTTCCACTCACTAACTGAGGAAGCGCAGTAGTATATGTGATAGAATTTCTTGAGCTGTTTAATTCATCGCCAAAATAGACCTTGCCGGATTTATGCAGATTAATTTTATCGTCATCAAGATACTTATACGCAGAAGTAACCGATTGTGAATAAGAATCTTGTTTTGCCTCGCCCGACTTTTCAACCATGCGTTTTCCGGGGTCACCACCGGAAGTAATCCAATAATAGTTTGAATTATCAAACCAATGTTTATTCCTCGCGACGCGTGCCAAAGTCGAATCATATTCCCAGAAATTTGTTGTTCGAGCATAGAACAAAATATAATCATTCGCGTCGAACGAGCCATCACTCTCTCCAACCACAAGAATCGAATTTTGAATAATTCCATCCGGTCTCTCAGAATCAATGTTTTCCGGTAAAACATAACCGCCATTATTATAAATTTTTATCGTTCGGGGGTCTACGGTACTTGCGTCAATTCCGTAATCTGTAAGCATAGATCGCGTAATTCTAAAAATACCTTCCTCAGCAACAGTAAATTTGTACCAGATTCCATCAGCCAGATTTGAATCACTCTTTTTTTGTAGAGTTCTGTTTGCTTTCCCCCATTTTTGAGATACATCAAAATTTTCCACGACTTGGCTAAGAAAATCAGAATTGATTTCAGTCAGATCAGATTTTTGAGGAGAATAGTTAATTTTAAAATTGATCTGTGTGATAAGTTTTATCCTCGCTGATTCCTCAAGCAATTGAACAGGATTTAATTTTATCGATTGAACTCCTAATTCTCGAACATAACCAAAGTCAGCAAACTCAACGGTGTTAATTTGTTTTAGTTTCTCATTCGTGGAATTTAATTTTTCGGCAAACTGAAATTCGCCCATAAATTCATATTTTTTCAATTCAGGGGAAGGCAGAATTTCACCATTTATTATTTTCTCCGTCTGAGATAAAACTTGAATCGTATTGCCAAATTCGGAAGGCACTCCCAAGTTTATAATTTTGAATGGAAGGTATTGTAAACTGTCCCCAAACGAATCCGAAACTGAGCCTAAAAAGTCAATTTGCAGATATTGTTTATCATTGATTGAAATAGTATCAATATTAAAATTGGGCTTAAAACTTATAGTTATTGAATTGGGATTGGAATCCAATATTTCCAGGTTTTGCCCGGATATAAATATAGGAATGATAAGAGTAAGAAAAATTATTTTAGAGAATTTGCTAGTCATTATTTCTTTCTTAGTGAAACGGAAATTAGAACTTAAAAGTCATATAAATCAATTCAAAAACTAGTAGCAAACTTCTCTATATATTCTCCTTTTTTGAATGGGAAAGTTAATTAAGAAGAAACTTGAATGTCAAGGCAATTATGAATTATTGCTAATTATAAAATTTTGCTAAAATCCGCAGAATTATCAATTATAAACCGAGAAGATCTTTTTCATTTTTCATTGCTTCGATACAAAACTTGATGTGTTCGTCCAGATCAATTCCCAATTCCTCGGCCCCAAGTTTTATATCCTCTCTATTAACCGCTCTGGCAAAACCTTTGTCTTTCATCTTCTTTTTAACGGATTTAACCTCAACTTCCTCGATCGACTTACTTGGTCTTACATAAGTAACAGCGGTAATAAATCCGGCGAGTTCGTCGCAAGCGAACAAGACTTTTTCGAGAAGTGATTCTCTTTTCACTCCGGTGTAATCGGCATGAGAAAGAATTGCTTTTCTGAATGGCTCGTCAAATCCTTTTTCCTTTAAAATTTCTGATCCCTTATAAGGATGTTCTTCCTCTGTTGGGAATTTTTCGTAATCAAAATCATGCAACAATGCTACATTCGACCAATAAGCTACATCCTCATCAAATTTTCTAGCGTATGCCTTTACGCATGATTCAACTGCAAAGGCATGCTTTAGTAAACTATCACTTTTTGTGTATTCATTTAATAATTCCAAACAGAATTCACGATTTCGCATTACATCCAAACTCATTTTTACTCCTTTAGTTATTTTCACCGGCGGCACTGGGACAGAGGAAAGAGACTTTGCATTCAAAACATTTTGGTCTCCGGGCAATGCAAACATTTCTTCCATGCGTTGCAAGCCAATGTGAAGCTTCCACCCAATCTGCCGGCGGCAATAATTCTTTTATTCTCTCTTCAATTTTTTCGGGATTTGTTGAATTTATAAAACCCATAAGATTCGACAATCTTTTTACGTGCGTATCCACTGCGACAGCCGGAATTCCAAAAGCGTTCCCGGCAACTACAGATGCGGTTTTTCGTCCTACACCCCTTAGCTCGGTTAATTTTTCGAAATCCTCCGGAACTTCGCCATTGTATTTTTCTTCGAGAGAAATGCAACACTCCTTGATACTTTTTGCTTTTTGACGATAAAATCCGGTTGAATAAATATCCTTTTCCAACTCCTCATTACTGACGGAAATAAAATCTTTAGGAGTTTTATACTTTTTGAATAGTTCCTCGGTAACTAAATTTACTCTGGCATCTGTGCATTGGGCCGATAAAATAGTTGCGATTAATAATTGAAAAGCGGAATTATAATTTAATGCCGGCTCAGCTTTTGGATATTCATTTCTCAGAATATCAAAAATTGCTGTTGCGCGAGCTTTAATATCTTTCATAAAAATAAATCCTATAAAAAAAGGGAACTAAAATTCCCTTTGAGTAGCGCGTACGGGATTCGAACCCGTGATCTCCGCCTTGAGAGGGCGGCGTCCTGAACCGCTAGACGAACGCGCCATTAACTTAATTAAATACCATATCCATTCATAATAAAAGCCGACCAGTAAAAAGGATGATTAAATTCAGCAGAGTTTATTAATTCGGATTGTGCCGATCTTAATGCGTCGACTTTATTTAAACCGTTATTCAAAAACTTATAAAAATTAGTCATCAATCTCGAAGTTGCAATATCATCAACTTTCCACAAACTCGCTACAACATTAGGAACTCCGGCATATAAAAATCCACGTACCAAGCCAATCATATCATCGTTCTTTTTAATTTGTGCCAGCCCGGTTTCACATGCGGACATTACAACAAGTTCGGTATTCGGCATATTTATATTATAAATTTCATGAACTTCGAGACGACCGTCATTCAAGTTATCCGGCGCCAGAGCAAGCGCGGACATTAAAGGATAATCAGCATTAAATAAACCGTGACAAGCAAAATGTACAATATTGTAATTCCCGAGCGTCTTTTTGAGGATTCCTTCTTTTGCGTTGCTGCGGATTAAAAGATCGCTTTCAGGGTATATCTCATTTATTTCTTTCACCTCTTTTTCAGCTCCCGGTAAAGCTGAGGTAAAAGAATTGCTTGGATTTCCGATTGCCAACAAGGATTGAAGGTTCGAAGATTTTACTTGGGAATCGGCGAACTGTAAAAATGTTGCATTCGGAAGAATTACAATTGGATTAGTTTCCATCAAAAATTTTGTGTCAGATTTTAACGCTGCAAACGGTAAGTTGTTCAATTTACCCGAAGGAATAATTAGTATTTTTTTTGCCGCTAACTTCGATTCGACAGGAGCGATTAGTTTCTTATAGATGGCTTTTGCCATTATTTCGAAACTTTGATCCTTTGGATTCTGCACAACTTGGCGAAAACTCTCAACAGTTTGATTTAGCTCTTTTTGGTTAATATCAATTTTAGTAAGTGTTTGTTCTTCTTTGGAAATAAAAAAGAGATAGAGCGCTTCATCTGCAGTAAAATAATTAAGAACAACTTCGTGCGGTTTTATAAAATCTTTTACCGCCGAAAGAGTTAGGGTATTGATGGAAACTAAATCAACGGCTTTTGAATTTGCGTTTTTTAACTTTCCGACAATATCGTTGTATTTATCTCTTACGTTTATTGATTCTTCCGCGTCTTCGGATTTTGTTATTTTGAGACCTCTTGTGCCAAATTCGCCGACATCTTCCGAATAGTCAACTTCAATATCGACTGAAGCATATAAATCTGTTTCAAAAATATCGGAGAGGGATGTCAATTCTTCTACTAAAGGATCATTAATCTGGGAAACTAATTTTTGACCAACATCCAAAATGAACGTTTGCGCTCTCATTTTTTCGTTTGTATTGAACGCGGTTTCAAGATATTTGGCATCGTTCGTACGACTGAACAAATCAGCAGCGATGGAGATTAATAGGTGAAATGAATTAATGTTTTTGAGCCATTCATCTTCTTTTTTACCGGCGGAGGAAAGTTGGGCATAAAAATTCTGGGTAAGCATTTCGACCGCGATTTCGCTCTGTGTGTAAGCTTCAAAAATCAATTGCAAATTATTTTTTTGGGTTCCTTCCGCATAATTGTTATAGCTTAAAGCAGTAAGTGTTAGTGAATAATAGAAGAAATCTAAAACTTTATCCGGATTGGGATTAATAAATTCGTTTTTTTCGCCGGAGTATAAATTTGAGAAAGATTGATCCAAATACTGTTTAGCTGTATCAAATTTCGACTCAACGGTGTAACATTGGCTAAGTCTCAAAAGCATCGGAATTTTTTCTTCAATTTGGTCACTATTTAAATAATAATGAGCTGCGAACCCGTAAAACATATAAGCAGTCGAGCCATTCCCGCCCAATAATTCAATATCCCCCAATTCGATAGCGAGTGGAATTGCGGAATTTATCAATCCTAATTTATTGGAGAGATTGAAAGCATCAATCAAGTATGATTTTGCGCTCTCAAAGTTTCCGTCACTTTTTTCAAACTGAGAGAGTGTTCCAACAACCTGAAGTTTTAGGTGGGGATTTGTAATAGATTCATACTTCCTTTTAATTTCCAATAAGAATTCTGAAGTCGGTTGCCCGGCAAGTTTATAAGCTTCGGCCAATTTTACCGTCGCTAAAATTTCAAATTTAGGCAGTTCCTTCGTTTCAGCTAACTTTTTCGCCTTTTGAAAACTTTTGATTGCTTCAACGACCGAACCATGTTTAATTAACGCAACACCAATATTTAATGCCGCTTGAACTTGATAATTAAATTCTCCGTTCGATTCCGAATCAATTTCCAGTTTATTTAGATATGTCAGACTGGATTTATAATCCCCGATTTTTATGTAGGATAAAGCAATATTATTCCAAACGCTGTAAAGATCGTCCCTTCTGAGAGTCGAAGAATTTTCTAAAGTTGAATTATATAAAAGAATGGCATCGGAATATTCTCCTTGTAAATAAGCAACGTCGGCTTTTAAAGCAGATAAATTCGGTGACAATGAACCCGGTATTTCCTTTGATTTTATTTTTTCATTTAAATCCACAATACTTTTATTTGCATCGGCAATCCTGCCCTCTTCGAGGTTAGCCAGGACATAAAGTTTGCTGAGATTAAAAAACAAATCCGGGGAAATATTAAACGAAGTGTCCAATTGTACAATAATTGTATTAAGTTCTGCAAGTCCATCAGATAGCTTATCACTAAATCTGTAAAGCGAAATACGTTTTTTAACAAAATCCTCAATCAACTTATTGTTCGATGTTTCAAAAACAAATTGCTGAACAGATTGAAGAGTTGAGTCAGCTTTCATATACTGACCGGAATTTTCCAATTCTTCTGCAAGTCTGAAAGTTATCGCAAGTTGATTTTTCTCCGAAACAAATTGTTTTAGTTCCTCCGCCTTTTCGGCTTGACCGGTTCCAAGGTACAATTCAATTAATCTTGAACGAATTCCTTCTCTTAATTTGCTTTGTGATTCCGGGATGTTCGGAAAAAATCTCATCGCGTGTTCAAGCGATAAAATCGAGAGATCAACATTTCCAAGCAAGAAATGCAGTTCCGATTCACGGTACATTGCTGCTGCCCGGAACGAATAGTTGTTGTTCTCAAATGTAATATCAATAATTTTCGATAAAAGCGACAATGCCTGTTGCGGATTGGTCTCTTTTAATTCAGCTGAGAGATTCCAATAAATTCTCGATCTCTCATCATCAATTTTCGAGGCGTTTGTAATATCGCCTTCACGTACAGCCAGGTTTTTGGCTTTACTAAAAGCCGATTCCGCGCCTTCCAAATCTCCGGTATTTGCAAGACTAACCGCTAAATAGAAATAAGGCAATATTAACTGCTTCTTCAGATTATTGATTTCCAAAGTTTTTATGAACTCCGGGCTGAGCCGGATTACATCTGAATAATTTTTTTGTTTGAATGCATGATCTATCAAACGCCAGTCTTCATCTAAATTCTGCGCGTTTATGTTAGAAAAAATGAGAATTATGGCTAATATGAAAATTCGTTTCATAATTTTTACAGTTTTTTAATCAGTGGTTCAAATTGTTGAAAAACGCCGATAAATGAATTTGCTTCTTTTTCCGCTGTACTTTTTTCGGAATAAACACCAAGTAAAAGTTCATAAGTGGATTTTGAACCATTTATACTTGTAATTACCGAAACCTGATATCCACGTTTATTGATGAATGATTTCTGTTCCGTAACTTCGCGCAAAGAATTATATGATGCAATTACCACAGCGTACCGTTCTTCCGAATTATCATGATCCGTAGCAACTTGCTCCAAACCACTGATAACAATGAACTCCGTTCGTCTATTTTTCTGTCTATTTTCCTCATTGATATTCGGGGCTACGGGAAACCGGCTTCCATATCCTTTAACATCAAGACGATTTGCTTCTATTCCGTTCTTAACCATAAATCTTTTAATACTCGTTGCCCTGCTTAGAGAAAGCTCCATATTAACTTCATCCGTTCCGGTCGAATCCGTATGACCGGCGATTTCCATTTTTGCGGCCGGATATTCTTTAAGCATATCAATCATTTCATAAAGATTTTTCTCCGCATCCTTTCTAATCGAGGCTTTCCCAACGTCGAAATAAATATCATATAACGTAATAATTTTGGGTGCTTCGGTGAGCAGCATGTAATGTCCGCTTTCAATCACATTGAATTGAAAGGATTGTGATGATGTATTATAAGATTTAGTTACAGCACGAATTTGATTATCAACTATCGAATACACGCCCGCGTTTGGATTTTCCAAAAGCCCTTGTTCTATCCATTCCGGTTTTACGGGAATTGCGGCGTTAATGGTAGTTGTAGCTGAGTTTATCGTGAAATAATATATTTGTCCGAGAATCGAATACTTTGCTCTCAGATTCGCATCCTCGATCAACCTTATGGAGTTACTTAAAATTTCCGAACCTGCGGCGGAAATATGGGCGGCATTCATCAAACTTACGATATAGTTTCCAGGGAGGGATGCTGAAATTTCTCCCCTGCCTAACAGATTTTGTTGTTGATTTAACGGCATTGAATTAAATGTTTGTTGCGCTTGAAGTAAATCCCCCGTTTTAATAAAAGATTCCACCAGCAGCGCGTTACCTTGCGATACCAATCCCAGGTTAGATGAAGTCTGAACCAATGAACTGAGCAGCCCGATAGCCCCCGCATAATTGCCGAGACTCATCATTATATTTGCCGATTCGAAAGTGCTTTGTTCTCTAATGTCAGGATCAATATTTGAATTAATTACTTTATCGTAATGAGCCAGCGCTTTATCCAATTCGTTTTGTGATTGCGCAATTTTGCCTAATTCGTATTCGGCAAAAAGTGCGGAATTAGTTTCACCATAATTTGATACTATATTATTCAAATTTGTAACTGCTTGATTCAGATTACCCATTTCAAGATTGAGCAAAGAAGATTGCAACAGCCCTTCGCTCGCAAATTCAGTTCCTTCAAAATCTGTCACCAGTTTTGAATATGTATCAAGGGCAGTCATAAAATTCCCCTCACTACTCTGTAAACTCGCCAGATCGAGAAGCGCTTTTGGTTTCAGATCGGAGCCTCCCCTGCTATTTACAATCTGATTGTAGGCCTCTTTTGCCGCGAACCAATCTTCCGCCTTCAGAAGCAAGTCAGCTTTTTGGGATAACGCTGAAAAATAACTCGATGAATTTTCGTTTCTCAATATTTTATTATAAACACCAAGTGCGTTTCCGTACTCACCTCTCGCAAACCAATAGTTCCCCATTCGAAGTTGAACATCATCAGCATATTTTGAAACCGGATATTCGATCAAGTAATCCATATATTTATCGATTGATTCTTTACCTTGGCTTTCAAGATAAGCCAAATTAAAATATCCGATTTTTTCCCCTTCAACCTTAAAGGTCTGTACATCTGATACATTATTTAAGTCAGGTAGATTTAGATTAACATTATAGTAATCGCTATTAACTCCTTCGTCGGGTGAGCGATAAGAAATACGGTATTGACTTCGTAAAAGTTTAAGCAAGGATTGGTAAACCGGCGCCAAATCTCGTGGTTCATTCACAATATAATATTCGCCCCGACTCTGTTTGGCCAAATCTTGAAGCTGACTATTGGTTCTGATGTTTAGATCGATTGCGTAAATAGGTATATCGTATAATTTTGAAACTTCCTGAACTTTATCGTAGTTAGTTTCTGATCCGATATTATCTCCATCCGAGAAGAAGATAATGATTTTTTTACCGAGCACATCCGCTCTTTTGGTTACCGATAAAGCATAAATGAGTGCGTCATACATAAATGTACGATCAGTGAAATATGGCGTTTTTATCTTTTCGCGTAAGAATTTTTTGGAATTGCTGAAGCCGATTCTTTGTTTCGGATAGACGGGATATTCAAGCTCAGGCATAAATGTCTCTTTTTTCTGCTCATCTCCAAAATCAATTATTGAAACTCTATCGCCCGGCGTTATTCCATCAATAAAAGATTCCGCCGCTTTTTCTAACAGATCATTTCTTTTCAGCATCGATTTAGAATTATCAAAAACGAGTGTCAAGTAAAGTTCAGTCTCACCTTTACTTTTCAAATCATAAACGGAAATTATGTCTTGAACATTTACAATGGTGCCATTATGCTTTAAAATTTTATTAGATTTTTCAATCTGGTCCAGCTGAATCGGATCACCATTTCCATCCGTGAACGTCGCAAAAAGGTCGACAGTCGGATAGCGGCTAAAATCGAGCGCATTTAGTTTCAGATTTACCGTTTTGCCCTGAGCGTGAGCGATGTTAGAAATAAAAAACCAAAATGTTATACAATAAATTATTCTTTTCATTTTTACTTATTTGTTGAATTGATGATATAGTCCGGACCGGAATTTATTTGAACAACTTTATAAGTTACTTGCTCAGTATTTAAATATTCTAAAACTTTGGCTAACCAAACCGAGAATCGAATATTTCCTTTCTCATCCGCTACCAGTTCCGGTTCATCGGCAAAATTCTCGATTACATTCTCAAATTCCGAAAGCACGTCATCATAATCAACTTCCTCATTTGAAGTGAGGAACAGAATAAGTCTACCATTATAATCCGCGCTTATGGATTGGGCAAAAATTTCTTCGGGGAAAGCAAATTCCTTCGGCGAAGCAATAATGGTTAATGATGCCTTTGCGGGCAGATAACTGATAAAGTTATAAATGTATTCAGCTGAAATTTCATTGCCGTTATTACTGACAAACTTTCCCTCATTCCATGCACCAAACAAGGTCATGACAAAAAAATCCGCAGAATCCGAGAGTGTATATGTTCCTGAAAAGAACCGTTTTATGTCGTCTGTCTGCTCAAGATTTTGCTTAAAAGATTTAACGGATTTTAATCTCACCTGAACACTTTCAACAAATCGTTCCTTAATTTTCTCGGAAATCGATTCTGAATCTTCAGCTTCAATAATTCCATTTCCATCCGAACCAATGGCTATCAAATGAAAATGAGACGGGACTTGGGCGGTCAAAACAACCGACGAAAATAGAAACAAAAGGAACAATCTATTCTTCATTTTCCCCTCCTGAGTTCCGGCTTAAATATTCCTCAGCTTGGATGAACAAATCCTCAGCAGTAAAAACACCTTCATAAAATCTCATCATTTCGCCATACCTTCTCCAATCCGAACAAAATATATTTACTAACTCTCTTTTTGATTTCGATAGTCCGGCGCTTTTCAATTTTGTATCCAGCAACTCCAATTCCTGGGAATGTTTCTTTTGAACTATAACAGCAGGATTACTGAGCAGTTCGATCTGTTTTGCAGAATTATAAACAGCAAAAGAATTAGGAATTGTTTCATTTAGTTCAACCAATCCTAAAGAGTATTTACCAAGTGAATCAGGCAATTCGCCTGGAATACCAAACGAAGATATTAAAGATTCGACATTATCCTTCAGATTCAGTATGATTAAGCTTGTAGGTGTTTGAGTTCCGTTAACAATTTCTAAGATTGATCCTAAATCAGTACTATCCACACTTGTCATTCCGTCAATTAAAATGGATAGCCCGCCCGAACTCTTTTGTAGATATTTGACAATATATTCTTCAAGATTTAATTTACCGTCATTCAGATTTAACCAATATTTATTATTTAGTTTTTCCCAGTCTCCATCTAAATACAAAAATGTTTTGGTTCTTAGCGTAATATCATCCATTAACCATTTATCGAAAACCAGTCGCATATTTTTTTCGGAAGCGTTCTCATTCACCAAATATTGGATATTATTTTCACTTAATTTCCCCGACAGATCGTCAGTAAATAAAGAATAAACAAGCTCAAGCAGTTCTTGATCGCTCTTCGAGTTTTTTCCCGATAAATAAATTGATTTAATACTTAAATCTTTTTCGGTTACCAAGCTGTCAACCGGGAAATATGATTTTAACAACAAATAATTGCGATTCAGAGAATCGACTAAAGATGAATTGCTTACTCCGGTTTTACTAAAATTAAGTCCGTTTACTTGAATACTCTTTTCCGTACGGTACCCATAAACATCGATCGCGGAAATATTAACTGAATTGATTCCAGCCTTAACCGGAATATCTTCGCTTAATGTTTTATTAAAAGCATCGGTTGGATTAGTTAAAACCTTACCTTCGGTTGTGTATATTATTTTCCCGTCAATACTGATTTCGCGTAATTGCACCTTATGATCAACTTTCATCGTAAGAGTTATATTATCACTTTTCGTATAGAGATCGTCTTCCGATCCGATAATATTTATTACCGGCATTGGAAAGTATTTATCATGAACATCCCGATCGAATTTTTTCAATAGATTTTGAGCATCCAATGCAATCGATAAACGATTGTTGATAAATAAATCTTGATAAAGATTCGCAATCTCCCGCGCAAACTCGTGATTTTTGTCGTACTCTCTTCTGAGGTTATTGATACTTCGTTTTTCGTTTCCAAGCCCGTAATCAAGAATTATTAAATACTTCAATTTATCTGTCGTTGGCTCCAACAAATATGCTTCAACAAAGGATTTGAAGGCGTCCCTTTTTCGTTCCAACCAGAATAACACTTCAGCCTTTTGCACATTGGCCGAAAAAGACTTTTTGTCAGAATTTGCAAGATCCATAATTTCTAAAAGTGCGAGTTCCGGTTTGGCTTCGGCCAAATATTCATGCATAAGTTCAGTTTGGATTAACGAGTCCTCCGGTTTCTGCAGCAGCAATTTTGAAAGCGAATCTGCTTTCGGCGAAATAAAAACTCTGCTCGATTGCGGAAAAATCGGAACTGATACCATTAAAAATAAAATCACAATTGTGATTTTTTTCATTAATTACCTCAAAAATAAATTCAACATACTACTTATCGAAAAATGTAACCGCGCCATTCCAAGAATCATCTAATTTTTTACCGCTGACTTTTTCTATCCTGTTCAAAAACATTAATGATGCCGCATCGTTCAACTTAAATTTTAGAGCAGATTCAAATTCGTTTCTTGATTCCCCAAACTGTCTGCCGAAAAATAATTCCAATCCTTTTTGGTAATGTTCCAGATAGTATTTTAATTCGTCTTTTATTCTTTCATCAATAAAAGTATAAACTTCGTAGATTTTTACGGGTTGGACTTTTCCTTTTACGCAGACATAATCCAATTGACGAACTCTGAATTTGTCTTTTGAAAGATTTTTGTAAGTGTTTTCCGAAATCATTAAATCCGAATCGTACTTTTTATTAGCGCCTTCCAATCGAGAGGCGAGATTTATCGAATCCCCCATTGCCGTATAATCAAAGACTTGATTTGAACCCATATTTCCGATTACTACAGGGCCGGAGTTAATGCCAATTCTTGTTAAAAATTGAGGTATTCCTTGTTTGTGTAATCTCTCATTTAATTGTCTTAATCTAAACTGCATCAATAATCCGGCAGAAACCGCGGCGTCTTCGTGGTTAGGATATTCAAGAGGCGCGCCAAACTCCGCCATAATTCCGTCGCCGATAAATTTATCAACCGTTCCCCGCTGCTCAAGTATTACTTGCGTCATCTCAGTCAAATATTCATTTAAAATTGAGACAAGATGCTTTGGTTCCAACTCTTCGGATATTGAAGTAAACGATTTTATATCTGAGAATAAAATTGAAATGTATTTTTCCTCGCCGCCAAGTTTTAGCGTATCGGGATTTTGGATAAGCTCTTCAACGATACTTTTGGGAACATATTTTGAGAATGCATCCCGGATATACGCTTGTTCCCTGGAACCGAATACTTGTAAAAATGCGACCATTGAAGCAAATGATGCCAAATACGACATTCCGATAGTTCCGATCGGAAGAAAAAATTTAGATCCTACAAGCAGGTAAGAAAACAGAATTATTGCTGTAACAACGAACAAACTATAAATATATAAGAATTTATTAGTGTGGAGAATTGACAAAAACCCTCCCACCGCAGCTAAAAGTATAATCCAAAATAGAGTTGTGGTTGTTGAAATGTAACTATAAAAAGAATTTGTAAGATAAGAGTTTAACAGAGTCGCGTGAATAATTACCAATGGAACATCAGTTTCGAGAGGGGTTTGACCAAGATCAGATATTCCGGCAGCGACATCTCCAATAACAACAAAATTCCCTTCAAACTTTTCTAACAATTCATCAAAATTTGATTCTTCGGAATAAAACTCTAAAAGTTTATGGATTTCGACACTATTTTCACGAAGATCTTTCCACGTGGCGGGGTAAGGAATGAAGGTCATTCCGGATTCATCGATCGGAATTTTTATTTCCTTTTCAACAAAACTATCTTTCAGTTTTGGGATGGTAATTGCTTCTCCCCATTCTACAATCAGACTATCGATTGGCACTTCGACATAATCGAGAAACATTTCAAATGATACGGTGGGAAGAAATCCTTCGTCAACTTTGACGATGAGCGGATAGTGTCTGTAAATACCATCCTGATCGGCGATAGTAGTTATGTGACCGGTTGAATAAGCTGCTTCATTAAATTGATTTAATTGAGTTACTGCCTCGCTGGCGTAAAGCGGAGACCCCTCATTTAATTCTTTTGGAAATCCCAGATTTCGTTCTTTTAGAATTTTATAATAATTCGAGCCTTCTTTTTCGTTAAAACCAATTTTCTCGGGGTTGAGTCTCAGACCCGCCGGTAAATAAATATTATCGGCATAAATTAACGATTCCGTAAACGCGGCATCCTTTTCAGGATCGCTCGGCAAACGGAAAACAAGATCATACATTATTCCGTTAACGCCAAGATCAGAAAGGGTTTTGTTTACATCCCCGAGGAATTTTCGGTCAAGTGAGTAGTATTCTAATTTGTTATAGGTTTCATCGGTTATATTTAGATAAACTACTTGCTTAGAAAGTTTGGGACCATTTCCGGAGTCTAGATTCCATTTGTAAAGCAGATCGTTCAGTTTATAGTCAATCACATTCCAATTTAGATCAAATACCGTGATCAAAAAGACAATTATAAATGTAAAAATGACATTCGCGATAAGAACCGAGCGAAGAAGTTTTTTATTTTTTAATCTCAATTGTATAATCCTTGATGATAATCTTTTCCCCACTAAATGATTGAAGTTTGCTGATAAAACTAGATTCCGCGTCTCTCACGTTTCCGGCCATGCTGATTGGTTTGTCCATACTCATACTTAAATCGGTTTTTACCAAATCTTTAATATGATCGATAACGGATTTCCATTCCTTCGTTGCGACTTCCGCTTCTTTTTTGAAAAGGTTATCCAGGCTTGGGATTCTCTCTTTACTGGTGATGATCGTAATTCCAATATTTTCGCTGGCGCCGTCAAATTCTATATATTCAGTTGCTGATGGAATTTGTAATGGCCTGACAATATTTGCCGAATAGTCGATAAATTTGTCGTTAACTAAATAGGTTTTTTCACTTTCTGAATAAAATACATACGAATAGCTTTTTACGGAAGGATTCACAAAAATTCGTATTTTATCGCCGGTTTTTGCTCTGTCTCTCGATTTCAAACGATCAATTTTATCACCCGATTTAAGCATTACACCTAATTTAACATTGAAGTCTTCCTGAGCTTTTAATTGAACGAAAGTCAAACATAAAATCAAAAGTATGAATGAGGTAATAATTCTTTTCATCTTTTCTCCCTTTAAAAATTTTGAAAGGAATTGTAAGGATTCTCTACTTGCTGTGTGCTTAATTTAACATTCATTTTTCATTATATCAATGAATCACTACATTTCGGGGAATAATAGTCCATGTTCGTTAATTAATTGATAAATTGTTTGTCGTTTTTTCGTTTGCAAATTTGAATAAATTATCATAAAATAAAAATCCAATCAGCCCAAATAGTGTTTTACCGTCTAATCGGACAATCACTCTTATTTCCTTGAGTAGAAGGAATAAGATTTATAATACATATAAAATAGAGCAGGTGGTTTTATGAAATCAATTATGCGTTTAGTAGGATTATATTCCATTCTGGCACTATCTGGTATACTTGCACAAAATGTGCAAATTTCGGATCTATCCTCGGATTATGAGAATTCAGGAACAATCAATGATTTAACAAGTAGTTTATTTGTTATTTCAGACCGCGTTACAGAAGCCAATTCCCCATTTCTTATCTCAAATGGAACATTACAATTTACATTTATTGAACACACTAACGACTCCGAAAACACAGAGATTTTTGTATTCAAATCCGTAGATCAAGGATCAACTTGGTCGGCATTCAAAAAAATTAGCTCAACTTCCGGTTCTGTAAGTTCTCCTTACGCAGTCTTAACGGATGATTTATTCGTGCTGACATTTATTGAAACTGTGGACGGATCAAGTGACATTATCCTTTATTATAATAACCTTGAATTCAATTTGAGTTCTAATCTGTCTGGTTTTTCCGCGATTGAATCCGGTACTGATGACTGTATAAATCCGGCAGTAATAATCGATAAAGGAATTTTGTCAATCATTTATTTTAATCTTACCGATAGTAAAGTGGAAATCTTCGATTATAACAACTCCGGATTTGTGAGATCATTTTCAAACGATTTCTACTTGCCAGACGGTACTTTCAGAGTTGATGGAACAAAACCGGATAATGTTTCGCTTTTTGCTTTCAACTCAAAACTTGAAGCCGGAGGAAAAGACCAGCTGATTGTTATGGAAAAGACATCCTACGGCAAATGGGTGTTGCGGTACTCGACTACCAGTTCACGGGATAAAAGTAATCCGACTATCGCCTCATCCGGTTTAAACTGGATAGTATTCTATCAACAAAATAATTCTACCGAGTACATTTACAAAATTCATGGCTCGGCTATTCAAGTCGATCAATCATTCGGTTCGAATACATTTTTAGCTGAAGTCGGCGCGACTGATATTTATGGTGGTTTCATTACAGCCGTTTATAAAGATAATCAGGGTGCAGTTTACAAAGCCAACACACTGTTCTCGTCACTCCCCGATTGGCGCGATCCGGTTCAACTTTTCGAGGATGAAATTGAACCGCTCGATGATATTAGACTTAGTCTGTGGACTGAGGGAATTGATGCCGGAGTTTCATTTGTCGGAGGAGAAGTAGCCACTAATGGGAAAATAACTTCTCGAGAAGTATATTTTTCTCCGCTCGGTAATTTTACAACAACATTCGCTCTCAAACCCTCAAATTTAACATCGGTACAAGAAGGCGAAAACGTAGCCCTAGCCTGGACTTTTTCGGTTACGCCGGATAGTTTTAGGATTTACAGAAAAAGTCAAAATTTTAGAAACTGGGAAGAAATAGCTAACATCGGGGGTAATCTGAGAACATATTCCGATGAAAGCGTTGAATTGGGTCACTCTTATTGTTATAGGATTCGCGCGTACGCGGCGTCAAAAATAAGTGCGTTCT
This sequence comes from Melioribacteraceae bacterium, assembly GCA_021739765.1. GTDB lineage: Bacteria > Bacteroidota > Ignavibacteria > Ignavibacteriales > Melioribacteraceae > JAIPBD01. The sequence continues at coordinate 3,168 of JAIPBD010000005.1, read as the reverse complement.
CGGATGAAAGCTGTGTTACTTTAACTAAACCTTCACGTGTTGAAATTGACGTCGTAAACACAATTGATTACTCCGTAAATGTTTTAATAAAAAACTCAAAATTAGGCGACTTGTGGTTAAATGTAGGAAACGGATCTCTGTTCGAAGGGGATACCTACACACTTCCAACATTTGAATTTAGAGGAGTTTACAACTCTTTGGCCGATCCTTTCAACGCTATTGCCGAAAGTGAAATGAAATTCGGGAATTTGTCCGATCAAGATCTTTTCTTAAATATTAGCATTGTGTTCGATTTAGCCACCGGGAAAGCTCGAAGACTTTTTAACGAAAACTTATTTCTGGAAATGTGGGTTGACGTTTACACGATGCCAAATTTTGAATTAGTTGACGGCACGTTTGATTTCAAAACCGGCGAAACTTTTACCTATTCACTCGTTAAAGACAAAGACTTATTAAAAAATTATTTGAGGGATTTGGATCTTGACGAAAACGATCTTGGATTTGCATATATAACCGAAAACGGTTATGTAGCAGCCGGAATAAATCTAATCACTTCTGATCCCGAAAAAGTGATTTTTGAAGCCGGACACTTTTCAAAATTTGGTGGTGGTGCCGGGAAGTTGGCAACTCTTCCGGTTGAGCTCACTACATTTTTGGCTAACGTAACAAAAAATGGAATTGAACTAAACTGGCGAACCGAAACAGAAATTGATAATTACGGATTCCAGATTGAAAGGTCATTCGGTGATAAATTGAAATGGGAAAATATCGGTTTCGTGAATGGAAATGGAACTTCAAATCTTAAACATAATTACAGTTTCGTAGATGATACTCCTTTGTATGGCAAAAGTTATTACCGCCTAAAACAAATAGATTTTGACGGAAAATTCGAGTACTCAAATACGATTGAAGTAGATTTCAATAATCTTCCGAATAAAATTAAGTTAAATCAAAACTATCCTAACCCGTTTAATCCCGAAACAATGATAAGTTTTGAATTACCTTCAAAATCATACGTAAATCTTGATGTTTACAATTTAATCGGCGAAAAAGTTATGTCTATTGTCAACAAAGAGTTGGAGGCTGGAACTTACAGATATCAATTCAATGGGAATGATCTGACTTCGGGAATCTACTTTTACACTTTAACCACAGTTGATTTCAAATCAACACGCAAAATGATATTGATAAAATAATCTCCAAAAAGTCCAACTCGGTAACGGGTTGGACTTTTTTAAATCCCGCTATATTTGTAATCTTTAAATCCTTATAACATATAGAGTTAAATCTCTTTTCAAGAAATTTGAATCGGGTTAAAATCCCAATTGTTTCAGAAACCACTTGGAAGTATTTGTAGATCTCCAATGTTATCTACTTGTTTTTAAATTCCGGTTACGTCATTTCTTAGGACCCCCAGCAGAGCGCGGCAAGCTATGAGAGCCGTAATATTTTTATCTGTTTGAAAATTTATAGTATAAGTACGTAGTCCATTTATGAATTTCTGTACTATATTATTCATGTTCAGTTTATATGTTTATGTTTTATACCGAAAACAATAAATAAAAGAGAGGTGGTGTATGAACTAGGAAAAAAACATATTATCCCACCAACAGCGTGGGAATTATTTAATATTACCGCTAACTCGCTAGGGCGGGCATGCGGAAAAAAGTTATTTTACAGCTTAATTGTTGAACAACCAAGATCAGGATCAAGACTATGATCATGAAAAGTTACAAAACAGAAAAACAAATTACCCCAATCCGGCAAAACACTAACAACCGGAAACAATTATCACTCTTTCCCCGGTCTCCGCTCTCCATACTCCGCTTTCCCTTCACCCTTATCCTCTCTTCCTTTTTCCTTTTATCTCCTGCCTGCCGGCAGGCATGGTTTATCTTTTTACTTGTTTCTTGTGGTGCTAACGACCCCGTTATTGAAGACAACACACCTCCCGGAAGAAGAGATTATGAGTGGACTGTGGATACTTTATACAGCCCGAACAACCGATTAAGTGAAATTTGGGGAGCAACACCGAAGACTGTCTGGTTGGGTGGTGCCGGAGGAATAACGAGTTATGATAGACTATGGTATTTCGATGGCAACAAATGGGAGCCCTATGAAAAACAATATATGGGTATTTTTCCACGTAGTATATTTGGATTAAGCAGCAACCAAATTTGGCTGGGTGGAAATGATGGAAAGATTTGGAAATGGGATGGTAGCACTTGGATGCAGGAATATATGAGACATGATAATTCAACTATTTGGTATATCGACGGCAATTCAGAAGATAACATCTATGCACTTGGTTCAGACTATATCTTGCATCGAATACATGATAATTGGATCGAAGCTCTTAAGTTCCCTTGGCGGAATGATATTTTAAAACTAGCAGTCCAGGATAAACAAATTTTTCTTTTCGGTAGTAATACTGCATTTGATTCGCTTAAATTTTGGGAATATAAAAGTGATAAATTAATTGAAATCTACGCAGAGAGAAAAAAGAATATTACCTGGGCAAGTATGAATAAAATCGGGGATGAAATATACTTTTTATTGGGGCGGAGCCTAAACAGATATAAGGGTGGTAAATTTTCTCAAGTTATGTCCTTCTCAGAATCGAATTTTGGTTATCAAGTTTATGGGAGAAATATGAAGGACCTTTTCATTAGAATGCGTGATGGCGTTGCACATTATAATGGTAACGACATTGTGTATTTATATCAATTTTCAAATTTATGGACAAGTGTATTGGAAGAACCTTTGATCTTTGAAAATGATGTTTTCTTCGCTATAAGCGACGACCTAAATGGTCATAATATTGTTCTTCATGGGAGACAAAAAACACTGGGACAAAAATGAGAAAAAAACAAAAAACGGGAAAATTTTCGATTTTCGGAACTATTCAAAGAGCTAAATTCTTGATGTCTGTCATTCTTTTTAGTTTTTCTTGTGGTACTAACGACCCTATTATTGAAGATAACACAAAACCTGGGCGAAGGGATTATGAGTGGACCTTAGATACTTTATACAGCCCAAATAATTGGCTTAGTTCTATATGGGGTGCTTCACCAAACAGTGTTTGGTTAGCCGGTGCTGGTGGTATTACCAATTACGACAGGTTATGGTACTTTAATGGAGAAACATGGGCACCCTATACTCAGCAGT
>JAIPBD010000024.1 GCA_021739765.1 Melioribacteraceae bacterium | reverse complement strand
GATTTCCATTCCAATGAAGCAAATTCACATTCCCCAGAATAATATCATTTGCAGAGAAAGCTAAGATGGTTCGAAGTTCGGAGACAACCCCATCCCAATCAATTGCTAGTAACTCCCACTCACTCCCATCCCAATGCACGGCGTTGTATTTTTCCCCATTATCATAAATCATTCCCACAGCCCAGATGTTGTTTTCATCAACTATGGCAACATCATTAAGATAACTGCTTCCCCCGCTTCCATCCCCGAAAGTGAAAGTCTGCCAAGTAAAATCATGGCTTGTGGTATCCATAGTTGTAATATTAACCGTGTTGGAAGGAATGCCGTTAATCTGAGCAAAAAAGGTGTAGTTTGTTGAGGGTTGGAGATAACCGTAAAAAAGAATAGTATCAGTTCCGGTAAGAGTAAAGCTGCCGTATTCTTGTTTATCCCGGAAAAGTGTAAGTTCTACACCGATAAGGTTAGCGTCATTTTCCACTTTCAGCCAAACCTCTGTGCAAGAAGCATCAAGGGGAGTAAGGGTTAAAACGCCGTTGTTTCGTGGTTCTGTTGTATCACAAGAAACAAGTAGAAAGGAGAAAGTAAAAAGTAGAAGGAGAAGACGGGTGAAGGGAAACCGGAGATCGAGTATTTTGGCAATGTTATTGTTAGTCATAATTTTTGATCTGAATTGTATAATTAATTATATAGTTCAAACTACCAATTCCATTCTTAAAGTTCTGTATAATTAACTTTCTCTAAACACAAAGAATTCTCCAAATAAATATGACCATTTCTAAAAAGTACAACTTTTCCAATCCGGTTCTTAGCCTCCAAAAGTTGAACTTTGTTGCGGACTAAAACTCTTCCACACAAAAACCACAGAGGTTTTTTAGCGCCAGTTATTGTAAGAATATAGCTAAACCATTACAGCCACGACCGCGCGAAAGTATTTGATAAACGAAAATGTTTTTGAATTTGTTTTAGTTTGTGTTTATGGTTTGATTTAATATTGAGGTGGTTGTGTCAAGGTTATTGATCCTTAACCGGTTATTATGACTCCCGAAGCATCGGGACAAGCTGTGACAGCCTTGGGAAACAAGAAAGATCATAATTGTTATTCTTTTCATTATTATCTCCTGATTAATGTTATAATTGCTTTATTATTTGTCATGTTCACCCATGCCGCACTTCCTCCGCCTGCATGTCCCCCGCCAGAAATCCATGTGGTTGTTGTCGCTGGAAAATATCTAAATCTCACTCCATTGTAATGCATAAAAAATCCATTGGGACCGAAGAAATATATTTCGTTTATTTCCTGACCGGAAATTGAATTGACCCCATATGAACTTTTTACGAACTCTAATTTGGTCAGGGAGTTTTCATCTCCCGGTACTAATGTTAGAATAAATGTAGTTGGCAAGTAGAGTTTACCTTTAAGAAAAACGGCATTCCTAAACCTAAATTTCCATGTATAATCATCGCCGTTAAAGATTTCTTGAACTGTATCGTCCTCATTTAGTTGGAATATTTTTGTTATACTTGGTTTATTTGCAATTGAATACGAAACACCTGTCGTCTTATCTCCGGTTATTCCGGTAAAATCAAAATCCGTATCAAACTCAATCTTCTTCCACTCATTTCCGTTAAAGTGAACAATTGTTCCCCTTGGACCGACTCCCCAAATATTATCCGCTCCCGAACCCCAGAGCTTGTGGATACCTTGACCCTGCTGCCAATCACCAGAGACTGCAAATTCATGATAGACATGATCCTTATATTCAATCATCTGACCATTCGCAAAGAAGATGTGGTTGGTATCGAGTGCCCAAACACCATATATACCGCTTGATGTTCCAGAAAGCTGCTCTAATTTCCAAGTTTCTCCATTCCATCGTATTATATTAGGATTTGATACATAAACACCATCAACTGTTTGGGAAGGACTTATATAACCCACCGCCCAGATATTATTTTCATCAAACACCCAGACATCATTAAAGTAGCTAGAGGAGTATCCGTCACCAAATTCGAAAGACTCAAATGAGAAGTTTTGGGAGGTTGTTTCCATGGTATTGACAGAAATACTATTCGAAATTGTGCCGTTTGCTTCGGCTTTATATGTATAATCTGTTGAAGGGGTAAGATTATTTTCATAAAAAGTAGTATCAGTTCCGGTAAGAGTATAACTACCGGTTGGTTGATTGTCACGGAATAATTGTAACTCCGTTCCAACAAGGTTAGCGTTTGCTTCCACTTTAATCCATACTTCAGTACAAGAAGCATCAAGGGGAGTAAGGGTTAAAACGCCGTTGTTTCGTGGTTCTGTTGTGTCACAAGAAACAAGTAGAAAGGAGAAAGTAAAATGTAGAAGGAGAAGACGGGTGAAGGGAAACCGGAGATCGTGTATTTTGGCAGTGTTATTGTTAGTCATAATTTTTGATCTGAATTGTAAAATTAATTATATAGTTCAAACTACCAATTCCATTCTTAAAGTTCTGTATAATTAACTTTCTCTAAACACAAAGAATTCTCCAAATAAATATGACCATTTCTAAAAAGTTCAACTTTTCTAATCCGGTTCTTATTCTCCAAAAGTTGGACTTTTCTGCGGACAATTTATTGCAAACGTGGAATCAGCTCTTGAAAAGCTGGTTGTTTTAACCACAGTTAGACTTATATAATATGTATCTTTTGTTCTCCGATTTTACAAGTGGAAGTTGAATGACGAACAATCTTATTTTTGGAATTTAAGTATGACAAAAACAGCAAACGGATTTTATCATGAAAAATTTATTGTCAATTTTATGTTTAATAATATTTTATAATTGTCAGGTGAGTGCTCAAGATTTGGAAAACATCACAAATCCAAAAGTGTTCGATATTAACAAAGTTAAACCGCATGTTAATATTGCTCCATATTTAAACGAACAATCCGCGTTAAAAAATGAGAAAGAAAATTCGCCTTTTTACAAATCGTTAAACGGGAAATGGAAATTCCACTGGGTGGAAAATCCAAATGACCGACCGAAAGATTTTTACAAAACCGAATTCAATGATAAGAGTTGGAATTTGATTGACGTACCATCCAATTGGGAAATACAAGGATACGGGATTCCGATTTACGTAAATGTTCCTTACGAATTTATGCCTGACAAAAGTCGCCCGGTACCGCCTTATCTGCCGAAAGATAACAACCCAGTAGGCTCTTACAGAAAAATATTTACGATTCCCTCCGACTGGAATGGAAGGGAAATCCGAATCCATTTCGGTGCGGTTAAATCGGCTTTTAATATTTGGGTAAACGGCAAATACGTCGGTTACAGTCAAGGCTCCAAAACACCGGCTGAGTGGGATATAACAGAGTTTGTATCGAAAGGTGAAAACCAAGTTGCGCTACAAGTTTTTCGTTGGTCGGATGGTACTTATTTGGAGTGCCAGGATTTCTGGCGCATAAGTGGAATTACGCGCGATGTATTTCTTTATTCTCTTCCTCAAAATTTTATCTCCGATTATTTTGTGAATGCCGGATTAGATTCTGAATATAAAACCGGTGAATTCCGTTTAAGGGTTGATTTGAATTTGACGGACAAACCTCCGGATAAAATTAGTGTTTACTATAAGATATTAGATAAGAAAAGATCGATTGTTTCTGAAAACGAAAAAGTTATCAATTCAATTAACGGACAATCTGTTTCTGTCGAATTTGAATCGATCATAACGAATGTAAAAAAATGGACCGCGGAAACACCGGACCTGTACTCATTATTGTTGATTTTGTCGGTTAATGGAGAAGAGAGGCAGGTCCTTTCTTCAAGAATTGGATTCCGTACCGTTGGAATAAAAGAAGGTCAACTGCTTGTAAACGGGAAAGCAATTACAATAAAAGGCGTGAACCGTCACGAACACGACCCGGTTACAGGGCAGGTGGTCTCAAAAGAATCGATGTTAAATGATGTACTGCTAATGAAACAAAATAACATAAACACTGTTCGTACATCACACTATCCAAACGATCCGTATTGGTATGAGCTATGCGATGAGTACGGATTGTATGTAATTGATGAAGCGAATATCGAATCCCACGGAATGGGATATGGTGAAGAAAGTTTGGCGAAAGATCCCGTTTGGCTTGATGCGCATCTTGACCGCACAACACGAATGGTTGAACGCGATAAAAATCATCCGTCGGTAATTATTTGGTCGCTCGGAAACGAAGCGGGTAACGGAATCGTATTCGAAAAAACTTACGAATGGATTAAACAACGAGATTATTCCCGGCCGGTTCAATATGAAAGAGCCGGGTTGGAATACAACACAGACATTTACTGTCCGATGTATCCCACAGTCGAGTACATCAAAAGTTACGGAAGCAAGAAACAAGATCGTCCTTTAATAATGTGTGAATACGCGCATTCAATGGGGAACGCGCCCGGTAATTTGAAAGAATATTGGGACGCGATTTATTCCTCCGAATATTTACAAGGCGGTTGCATTTGGGATTGGAGCGATCAAGGTTTGCAAAAGGTTGACGAGAACGGAAACAAATATTTTGCTTACGGTGGAGATTTTGGACCACCCGGAACACCAAGCGACGGTAATTTTTTGTTCAACGGAGTTGTAACCTCGGATCGGAAAGAAACGCCGAAACTGAGAGAAGTTAAAAAGATTTATGAAAACGTAAGAATTAAATCTGCCGCTCCTTCCGGTAAATTAATAGAAATTACCAATCTGTATGATTTCTTAAATCTTGATCAATTCTATTTTGAATGGGCGATTATTCAAAAAAATAAAATTATCCAAACCGGAAAATGGGATAACATTTCAGTTGAACCGGGGAATTCAACAAAACAATCTGTCGATATAATTTCGTCTAAAATAGACACTGCGTTGGATTACTCTATTAGTATATCAGTTTTTACGAAAGCAGAAATGGGGCTTATTCCTCAAAATTTCCCAGTAGCTTTTGAACAAATCTATGTTGAGAATGAAACAGGTCTTTTTCCTTACAATTTTGATCAAGTTTCCGAACCTCTGACCTTCAACGAAAAAAACGGCTCTGTTTTAATAGCAGGCGATAATTTTCAAATTGGATTTAATAAAACGAACGGGTTGCTAAATTTCATTAAATCGGAAGATGCTGTTTTATTTAATGATAAAAACGGGATGACCCTAAATCTTTTTAGAGCTCCCATCGATAATGACGCTCACCTTAAATCGGCTTGGCTTGATGCCGGGTTAAATTACATGTCAATAGTTAACGAAAGTTTTTCCGTTTACGAAAAAGCCGGAAAAGTTTTCGTTGAATCCAAGAATAGATACACGAAGCAGGATGGATCAACTATATCGGAGGTTTTATCGCATTTCACGATTTACCCAGACGGGATCATTTTCGTAGAGAACAAAATTGACCTTTCGGAGAGTTTGCCCTCATTACCACGAATCGGATTTAACCTTCAAATAGAAAAGGAATTACAGAATCTTACTTGGTTTGGCGAAGGTCCGCATGAAAATTATTCCGACCGAAAAGAAAGCTCCCGGATTGGCGAATTTCAAAGCACAGTCGAAGACCAATTTGTTTCCTACGCCAAACCGCAGGCAAATGGAAATAAGGAAAATGTAAAGTGGCTGAAGTTGGTCGATGATTCGAAAACCGGAATTTTGATTAAACCCACTGAACAGATTTCGTTTACAGCGATTAACTTTACCGAAAATCAGCTGGCAGAAGCAAAACATCCTAATGAATTAAATTCGAACGAAAAAATTTCTCTTTCGATAGACGCTGTTCATCGGGGATTGGGGAACGCTAGCTGCGGTCCGGACTGCTTGGTTCAATATAAAGTTGAAAATAAACCAACAAACTTTTCCTTCGCGATCCATTTAATTAAGACGGAAACGGATTTGGCTAAACTGACAAAAACTCAAATCAAACTTCCTGATCCCGAAATTCAGTTGACGGCGGATTCTGTAATTTCAGTGAACTATCCTTTTGAAGATGTGCAAATTCATTACACGTTAAACGGTGAAATCCCGGATGAAAGCGCCCCTATCTTTGCCAAAAATCTGGTTGTAAGTGAAGAGCTTCAATTTAGCGCAAGAGCAATTAAATCCGGATTCAAAAGCAGCAATACGATTACTAAATTAATTCCGAAGCCGTTAAAAACTCTTCAGCCGGATAAATCAAAATGGAAAGTAATTAATACCGATAGTTTTGAAAAAGGGGATGAACCCGAAAACGTAATTGACGGAAATCCGGCTACAATTTGGCATACGGAATGGGCGAACCGATCACCGAGTCATCCGCACGAAATTACAATCTCGATCGGTTTGGTATATTCCGTAGCCGGCATTAAACTTTTACACAGAACTTCCGGGAACAATGGTCGAATTAAAGAGATGGATCTTTTGGTTTCGGAAGATGGTGAAAAATGGATTAAAGTATTGGAGAACAACCTCTTAAATCCAAATGAAACCGAAAGTGTTCTGCGCTTCGAAAAAGAAATACCGGCTAAATATTTTAGAATTGTCGCGAAGTCATCATACGGCGGTCCTTGGACATCACTTTCCGAGTTTGATGTTTTAGCGATAAGTAAGGTTGAATAATTTTTGTTTCGATCCAACTCAGTTGAATGCAGGCTAATTATAAATATCTCTTACTGAACAATTGGTATTAATAATGCATGTAGGATTAATAAGTTATTTAGTCTATTTTCTGTTGAATTCTATCGCAAAAAAAAATCAGAATCATTTAAAGAATCACCAACTAAGTTCTTTCGGGAAATAATAATCAATGAAAAAACACAAAGTTCTAATAATTCCAATCCTACTTTTTGCCTCACAGATTTATTCCCAGAGCAGCGATTCCATACATGTCATAAATAAAGGGTTGGAGTTAGCGGGTCCGAGATTAGGTTTAACGGTACTAACCGGTTCCCTTGCCGAAGATGTAAAAGAAGAGTTGAATGTTGGAAGTGTAATCACTCAATTTGGTTGGCAATACGAATTAGTCGTTTTTACTTTGGAAGGCGGATATTCACTTTTAAGTGAAAACGTTCTGTTAATTGGGGGCGCGGAACAGGGCGTTTTACTCCCGAGTATTTCGTGGCTTTTTGGTTTACGCGGTTCAAGCGGTTATGAATTCGGCTTAGGACCGAATTTATCTCTTGGAGGAGTCGGTTATGTTTTTGCTTTTGGATGGGCAATGCAAGGGAAAGATATCAACATACCATTTAACATTGCGCTGGCAACAGGAAAAGGCGGTGTTAGGATAAGCTTTTTGGTGGGCGTAACAATTTCCAAATAAAAAAATTAATTCTCAAAAATCTGAAACTCAGGATCAGTCGGGCGGATTTCATCGTACAAGTTTTTTAAAGAATTAAAAGCGGTTTCATTTCCCCGGTTTGATGCTCGTCGGTAGTAGGTCGCGGCAGTCGCTTTATGCTGTTTTACGCCAACCCCGTTTTCATAAACATATCCCATTGCGGTCTGGGCAAGTACTGAGCCTTTTTCAGCGGCTTCGGATAGCTCCGCGATATTTGATTTATAATTATACTTTTTCTCCTCCAGAATTTCTGCAAACGCGATTCTTACTTTTGCTTCAGTGCTTCCAAGTTCGGCGGCACGTTTCCAATATTCGAAAGCTTTTTCTTTGTTTTGTTCTACCAGCGTTCCCGAGTAATAAGTTAATCCAAGTTCAATTATCGCGTCTACATGATTCAACTTGGCCGCTTGTTCCAGAAGATCAAACGCCTGGTCGCCTGCGATGCGGTAATCAAATCCGAGCCCGACCAATCCTGCCCAAACGTACATCGCGTCGGGATTGTTATTGTCGACCTCACTCTTTAGGGATTCAAAAAACGTACTGTCCTTTGTAATTTCAAGAAGTTGAGTCGCTGCTTTGAAAGAACCCAGCCTTGCCGCTCTTACGTAATTCAGCGCGGCTCGAAGGGTGTTTTTTTCGTTCATTAAACCCTTCTGAAAACTTTTACCGTAGATTAAAAGCGCTTCTGGACTTCCACCTTCGGAAGCGTATTTTACTAACTCAATCGAAGATTTGTTATGAAGTTCAACCGAATCTTTTTCTGATGAAATTCCCAGGACCGTTTTTAGTTTATCGTTCTCTTCGTTAAGAAGCTCCTCAAACAGTTGATCGGATTTTTCGGCATCATTTGAATCCTCTTCAAATTCATAATAATCCAATTCCCAATTATTTTGCATCAGAAGCGATTCATCAAAAAAAGCGGAAGCATCCGATTTAACGATTTCGTTTAATGAGTCCTGTTCCACTACAAGATTCATTTTTTTTAGTTCTTTGATTATTTCGTCAGCCGCTTCAAACTTTCCGTTCGAAGCTCTTTTGAACCATTTGTAGGCTTCGTTGTAATCGCGATTAACCACAAGGTTGTCGAGCAAAAACAGACCGATCATATATTGACTTGGCGGCATTCCTTTTTCGGCGGCATATTTAAATAATTTATACGCTTCAAACGGATTCCAGGGAACTCCGGTTTCATTGTTTAACATTAGTCCGAGGTTAAAGTTTGCCGTAACTAATCCTCTTTTAACTGCTTCCTGAATCCAATAAACCGCTTTTGCCGTATCGGCTTCGAATCCTTTTCCGAGCAGATAACGAATTCCCAACTCGTGTTGTGCGTGCGGATCTCCCGAGTTTGCCTCCTTCACCAAAAGGAAACCGGCCATCAACGGATAAGTTCCTTGCTTCTTTTTAACAAGCGGACCGTTAGATATTGGAATGGATGTTTTGAATGCTTTACTTCGGGTAGTATCCTGCCCGAATAGAACAAACGGAATTAGTATAATAATTAGTAAATTTTTCAAATTTTTAGCAGTTGGTGAAATAATTAGACAATTGAAATATAGATCAGGTTTTGCCCAAATCAACATTAATGGTGAAAATATTTTTACCTTGATTTGATTCGTAATGCAGTGAATCGGCCAGCTCATTGATTACATGCAATCCCATCCCGCTTTCCGGCAGGGAATTTACGTCCTCAGCATTAAACTCCGGAGCTTTTATAATAAAATTTTCACGCGGGTTTCCAAAATCATTAATTTTTAATTCGAGTAAATTTTCCGAAATATCTCCACTTATTTCGATCATATTCCCTGTTCTGGAATCGTATGAATGCTGAATTACATTATTGAGCGCTTCGGTTAAAATTAATTCAATAAAAGTAATTTTTTCCTTGTTTACATTTTTGCCGATAAGAAAAAATTTCAACTCCTCCGATGCGTCGGAAACAAAAGAATAATTACTTTCGATATTTAGCTTAAACGGCATTAATAAATTTATTTATTTAAAGAACGACTTTTAATTAATTCGTTTGTGTTTTTGCCGGCAACGGCATATTCGAATCCGGGCTGCAAGGAGTATGATCCAACTTCACCGTATTTGTTTACGGCAATGTAAGCAGCTTGGAAATATTCGTTATTGTAGTTTTTGCTTTTTACACGGCTAACGGCAAATTCACAGGCTTCTTGAGGAGAAAATCCCTCCCTCATTTTTTCAACGATCAGAAAACTTCCAAGCGTTTTCATCATCCATTCGCCCATTCCGGTTGCACACGCTGCGCCTATTTCATTATCAACGAATAAAGCCGCGCCGATAATTGGAGAATCCCCGACTCTTCCGGGGATTTTGTAGGCGAGCCCGCTGGTTGTAACCGCACCGGACAAATTTCCTTCTTCATCTAAACAGATTTGACCTATCGTATCGTGATTTTCTTCGGGTGAGTTTGAGTTGGATTTTTTCCAAATTTCCCAACTTTTTCTCGAGTTTTCAGTGAGTAGGTTTTCTACTTTAAAACCGTTTTTAAGCGCGAACTGCTTTGCGCCGTCTCCGGCTAACATAACGTGTGGAGTTTCTTCCATCACTTTCCGTGCAACAGAAATCGGATTTTTAATATTTTTTATATACGCGACCGAGCCCGCGTTTCCAAGATGATCCATAATTGACGCGTCAAGCGTGACATCTCCATTCGCATCAGGCAAGCCGCCATATCCGACCGAGTTTGTTTCCGGATCGTCTTCTGCCGTTCGAACTCCGGCCTCAACCGCATCCAACGCGGAGCCGCCGTTTTGCAGCGTTTCGATTGCAACTTCGTTTGCTTTCAGACCATGATTCCAGGTGGAAACAACTAACGGTTTTTTTACAACCTTTTTCTCATCAACTTTTACTTCGCAACTTGGTAAAGCCAATCCGGCGCTTACAATTACCCCGGTTTTGATAAAGTTTCTGCGTGAAGATTTCATTTTTTCTCCACCTTCGTTTTAATTTGATTTATTATTTCAACAATTCCGATTCCGATAATTATGGCAAAACCCGGGTAGAGCTGCATATAATATCTTCTAAAGTCAGCCCACAGAAAATCGGAAATTCCCCAAAGGTAGACGAGCATCCAAATTAAAAGGAAAAGTTCGAAATCGGCTTTGAGGTTATTTTTAATTTTCGTGAAGCTTCGTTTCGCAAGCGCCCAAATTCCCGAACCAAAGAATAATCCGTCAAGTAAATTAAATTTAAAATTTAACAGTATTCCGAATGTCGCGTAATAATTTTCTTCAAGAACGATTAAATTTCGTTTAATTACATACCATAATCCGATCAGCCAGCTTTCGTTTAATTCGGTGCTTCCTTTGGCGTTTGCCCGAATATCAAAAAACTCTTTAACGGAATCGTTAATCATCCGCATTTTTAAAATGGCGGAATCGTACAAAACCGGATTGGAGTAGACGAAGATTATATATGTCAATGAGAGTATTACAATCGCAGAAATGGCAAGATTTGTTAAATAATTTTTCCGCAAATCTATTGCCGCGGTAAGCGCTTTCCTTTTTTTGTCTTTTGAATTGGTTTGTTTGATGAAGTAGAATGTCGCAATAACTATAAATATTACAAAAACATATCCGTTAAGCGCGGCGCTTAGTTTACTTCCAACAGCAAGCGGAAACGAGATTCCGATCAAAGAGCCGAAAATTAGAATTTGTTTTCTGTTGTCGGAGTTATAAAGATGTTTGATAAAAAAGAAAGAAAATAAAACTACCAGTGCGGAGAACATTATCGACGCGCCATCAACGCCCGCGGCTGAAGAGACTCTTATAAAGTTTTCATTCAGGGCGAGATAGAAACCGGCAATAAAACCAACCCAATAATTAAAAAACAGCCACCCCGTAATTACAATTACAACAATTGTAATAAAAGTTAAAACAGCGTTTGTGGTTCGAGCGATTAATACAAATTCTTCAGGGGCAAAATTTCCAGGCCATTTATTCTCATCGCGGTTTTGTGAAAATTTATAAAAGTATCCATCCGGATCAACGTTATCACCAAAATTCACAATTGCAAAACCCATTAAATATTTAGCAATATTGGGCGCTTTCCAGCCAAAGGTCCATAAAGCGTCATCAAACCATTGCAACTCGTCGTAAGGCATTTTTTGTAAATTGTAATTATTACGCTGCGCAAATGTTCGGAACCATCGTTCGGGAACAACGCCTTCACGATTATAGTCATTAAAAAACATCTCATAGGAAGTAATAGAAGCTCCGGTCCACATCTGTTCATCATACTGACCGGATTTGTTGGTTTCAAGACTGACTTGAAACGATAAGTTATAGATTGTAATTACAGCAAGGATAAGAAGTAATATGTATTTGTAGTAATTTTGAAGAAGGTTCATACTGTTAGTTTATAAGTTTTGTGTAAAGTTCCTTGTATGCCTTACCGATTTTTTCAAACGAAAAATTATTTTCAACCTTAAGTCTGGCATTTTTTGAAAGCTCGTCCCATTCTTTTTTGTTATTAATAAACCACTCCAACCCGTTTTCAAGCGCTTCAGAATTAAGATCGTTTACAAGATAACCATTCTTTTTATGATCAACCATATCTGGAATACCACCAATATTAAATGCCAAAACGGGAGTTCCGCAAGATAAAGACTCCATAACGGTATTGGGTAAATTATCCTCGAGAGAAGGGACAACGGAAAAATCGGCAGCGGAATATAAATTTGCGATTTCGTTTTCGTTGCTTAATCTTCCAAACGATTTATACGGAAATGGCAGGTCCAATTTGGATTCATCGACTCTTCCAAAAAACAACAGTTCTATTTCACCCGAAATGTTTTTCTTCTTAAGTAAATGAATAGCTTCGTTCAAAAGAAAAAATCCCTTCCTTTTATCTTTTAGAGACCAGGTTCCAAAAAGCATGTGAATCTTGTTTGAATCCAGGGAGAGTTTTCCTTTTGCTTTCCTTTTTTCCACATTAGAATATGTTGCCATATTAATTGGATTTGGAATTACCGAAACGCCTTTTCCCGAAAGCAATGTTGATTGTTTCGCGAGCCCGCCTAACCAGTTGCTGCAAGTAACTATTTGCAACGTTGCTTTATCATAAATTTCTGTTTTGGTGAAATGTTGTTGAAATGATTTGTCGGATTTTCCATTCAATTTTAAGTAAGGACAATTTCCGCAGTGCATAAAAAAATTTTCACAACCATCGCTGTAATGGCAGCCGCCGGTAAAAGCCCACATATCGTGGAGTGTCCAGACGATAATTTTTTTCGATTTAAAAAGTTGATTTAGTGATCGGAGAGACAAAAATCCATTATTAATCCAATGCAGATGAACAACATCCGCTGATTTGATCTCGTCATGATTTGCAATATCGGTTCCCAAGCTGCCGAATGAAAACTTACCTTTTTCGGGTCTGGCTAAAAGCAAACGCTGAATTGTGTCCGCATTTGACCTTAGATCGGACTTAATTTTATCAAACCTAGAAGAATTAAGTCCAAACGCATTGTTGTCGTCACTCGTTTTGTATTGCGCAAGAATTTTTGAATCAACGCCCAATAGTCTGAGAGATGCGTGAATGTTTTGCATTGCGCGGGCAGCGCCGCCCGAAACTTCGAAATTATTTACGTGAACGATTTTCATTATCGAAATCTTTTAACAAGGTTTTTAATGGTCGGCAAAAACAATTTTGTTGAATAAACACCATTCTTTATTTTTTTCTCCGAATGTTTTTCCATTTCCGCAAATTGATTATCGTCGAATAACTGTTTTCCTTTTAGCGCAAGTTCGTAGGCAAATCCGTGCTGCTGCTGCAATGTTGAAACAATCCATCCGAGCAGAAAATCACGTTCGGTCAATTTGCTTGAATTATTAAAAGAGTTGATGTAAATCATTTCAGCCCAGCCCGGACTTTTCTTCAGCGAATGTTCGGCAAGTTTTTTCTTAAATGGAGTCGAATAAAATTTATTAAAATAATTCGAGTCAAACTTTTGGGCACCCTTCAAAATAAAATCCGACATCCAAAATTGATTTTCTTTCGTCATGTATTCTAACACTTGATACATTTTATCTTCGCCTTGATAAGCATGCATTATTCCGGGTTCAAATTCTACAACGAAAATATTATTGCGAATATTTTCCCCGATGCTTTTAAAAAGTCGAAGATCTAATCCTTGCGAGTCGGATTTCATCCAATCGATATAAGAAATGTTCAATTTGTCCAAAGACTTGCCGATGGTGGTTGCTTTGATTTCAACAACTTTATCAATTTCAAATTTCGGAGCATAACTCCAGCCTTTAAGGTTTTCGGAATCGGGAGGAAGCATACTTGAACAATGCGGATGGGCTGTCAGGTAGAATTTCTGGTTTTCAGATTCAACATCATTAACGAGGGAGTTAATTACAATCAACTCTTTGTAATCTTTTGATTCCTTTCGAGAATATTCCAGATCGCGATCGTCGGCGTCAAATGCGATGCAAACCGAATATTTAGCAATCTTTTTCCATCGTTCGTGAATTTGTCCGGAAGCACCGATATCAACAAGAACGGGCGGTTTTTCCAAAAATTCATTTCGGGTCAGAATTTTATCAATTAGATTCATTTCTATCCAGCTTTTTTGCGTAAATATTTAACATCAAATCAAAACCAACTGAGGAGGTTTTCTCAAAATTTATCAACGGAATTTTTCTTTTCATGCCCGATTTAATAAAATACCGAAACCCCAAATCTTCGAGCAATTTTAAAACATCGCCCAACTTTTGGTTATCGTTTTTGTGGGAATGGTATTCAATAAATAAGTTTTGTGTTTTGGCCAGCTCGTCTTTACAATCCATCAGTACATCGTATTCGGCTCCTTCGATATCCATTTTAATCATATCAATATTTTCGAACTTACTGAGATAATCCGAAAATCTTATTGAAGGAATCTTGATGGATTTTTCATTGTAAACAACCGAAGCTCCATCAGCTCCTTCTGTTGAAAGACTTATTTCACCGTCCTCTTTCCAAACGGCTTTGTTGATTGCTTCAATATTTGAGCACTTGTTTGTTGACAAATTAGATTGGAGAAATTTGAAAATTTCTGGATCGGCTTCAAATGCATAAATCGTTGCCGTGGGATATAACCGGCTAAAGTATATTGAGCTTAGGCCAACGTTTGCGCCGCAATCGATGATTACCGGATTTTCGGAATATGATTCGAACTGATAGTTTTCCTCTACAAAAATATCTTCATACTGCGGAATAAAAGAGCGGCAATCGGGAAGTTTTAGATTAATCTTTCCAAGTTTTACTTCAGTAGTTTTGAATCTTTTTTTATTTCCGTAGAAGGTGAGGAGTTTAATATAATGACGGTAATTGCTGTTTGTCAGAAATAGATAAAGTCCGGCGAATTTTTTCTCGACAAGTAATTTCATTTAATTAATTTATCCCGGTTTTCAGCCAAGAAGTAAAATCCATTTTTGTTAAATCGGATAGTTTGATTATGTCAGCCTTATACTTTTCTAATAATATTTTTCTTGTGATTTCAGACATTCTTTGGGGACGAATCTTTTTTTGGCCAAAATAAATCAAAAAATCGCGTCTCTTTTTATCAGTTGTTTTTGAAACAAAGACCGATTTGAAATCACTCACTAATTTACTGAGTTTTCTAAAAATGAATTGTAAATATGGTGAATAAATGTCTAAAGATTCATTCTCCTTTGAAACGGAGGTTTCGATAAATTCTAAACCGAGGAATCGATAAATTTTTTCCATTTCCGCTTTTTGATTTAACATAAACTCTTCAAATGTTAACACAAGTACATTCTCGCCAAAACCATCCACGTACCGTTTGACTTGCTCGTAATACAACCCGGAATTGAAATAGAGGTAGTTCCAATAAAAAGCGGATTCGAAAAAATTCGGAATTTTTTTTTCGACACGCTTTTTTTCCTTTTTTAGCGCATCTTCAAAAGAAGTCGCAAGTTCGTATCCCTCTTGCCTCATCCAATTGTAAAGTGAATATGCGCGGTCGGCCGGATTTCGTAAAATAATAATGATCTTTGATTCGGGATTAAATTCATAGATTTTTTGACAACTCGTTGGATCTGTTAAGTAAGCCGTTGAAGCTTCGCCGATAATTTTGTGGGATTCAGCGGCTTCCGAGAACAATTCCAAATAACGATTCAAATCCAGCTTATGAAACTTTGTTGAAAAGTAGGATGGTTCTTTGCTGATTTCATCATCTGGCATATAAACATTAGGGTGCTGTTTCAAATATTTCCAAAGCGTTGTAGTACCGGCCTTTGCGGCTCCAACAATAAACAAGTTTGGTTTTTTCATTTTATACCGTGTTTCGCCAACCAATCCAGATCATGCTTCGTCAACAAATTTGTAACAATTGATTTTTCCTTTTCGGAAAGACCACCGCCATAATCTGTTTTCCCTTTTCGCACAAAATCGGAATTTGACTCCGGATTGACTTTGCCGGTTTTGAATTTCTTTTCTGACTCCTTCATATTTGAAACAGAAGACAACTCAACAGCGGATTTAATCTCCTCGTCGGAGCATTGAATTCCTATCAAATCCATCACATTTTTAAGTTCTCGTATCGAAAAAGTATTACTCTCTGAAATCCCCGGTGTGTTACCCAATCTTTCTGATTGTAATGTAGCCAGCTTTTAGTATGATTTATCCACTCATTAGTTTTAGAAACTATAAAACGTTCCCGGCTTTTAATTTTATTGAATGAGTTTTCGAGAAAATAATAAGATTCAACAACATCGAAGGGATTGCGTAAAAGTAAAATCACATTTTGCATGTGATAATTAAAAGGAGAATGCGTGTGAAGAATTCTCGAAATTGATTCAATTCCAAACGGAGGAGTTTCGCTGATTTCCAGTTTTTTGAATGGACGTTTGGTCGGAAGATGTGGAATTATTTGATGAATATTGAAAAAATTGACTTCTGTTTCGATCTTAAAATGTACCTTTAAAGCATTCGCAATAAGAAATTTTAACCAGTGCGAACCACTCCTCGGATAAGAGATAATAAACAGATCGTCCAAACGATTTTTATAAGGGAATTTGAATCCATCAATAATTTTATGCGCTGCTTTGAAATTCATTTTATTCGTTAACTGTTTTTAATTCTTCCAATAACAAACTTCGGTAAATTTACCATAAATAGTGATTTTACAATCATCTTAAAATGATTCCGTGAAGACGGAAATAGAACTACTGAAAATGCGGCTACCGAATATGAAACCAAAGTTGCGTAAGCGGCTCCCATCATTCCATAGATCGGTATCAGATAAAGGTTCAACCCGACATTCGCGATCATTCCTAAAACTGCCCGGTAAAGGTATGTTTTTGTAAGATTTTCGGTGATCAAAAATTGACTGTTTCCCATATAAATAAATATCGGAATGCTGGCTATAATATAAATTCTTAGAACACTTCCGGCCGATTCAAAATCCGACTGGTATAGTAAATCAATAATTTCTTGAGAGAAAACCGCAATTGGAATAACAACCGCGTACGCAATCCAGGTAAGCAAATCGTATAATTTTTGAGATCGACCATCATATATCTCTCTGTTCATTTTTTTTGATTTTACAATTGCGGGAAGCAAAGTTGTTGTAATAATTAAAGGCAAAAAATTTATACTTTCGCAAATGCGGGTCGCGGAATCATAAATGCCGACGGTTGCTTTGCTCATCAATTCCATTAAAATAATTTTATCGACTTTTAAGTAAATCACACTTGCGGCGGCGGAGAAAAATAATGGCCATGAGTCTTTAAGCAGACTTCGCGCGATTCCAAAATCATATTTCCAAGCCGGAAGGATTGAATAGTTCCTTTTGAAATAGAATAACATCACAAATCCTTGAACAGCGAATTCCACCGTATAAGCGATTCCAAAATATTCAATTTTTGCGGCACTCAAAATCAACCAAATTTTTAGAATGTTGGAAAGCGCAATTCCCCAGAATTTTGATTGAACCGCGAATTTGGATTCTACTTTTGCCTGAAAGAAAAACTCAAAGATTTGCATTGATTGAAAGATTACCGAAAGCGAAACAAATAGTAAAACAAGGCGTTCAACATTTGGGTTCAGCAGGTAATAAATAACAACCGACAAAAACAGCAGTATTGAAGAGATTAACTTTAAATAAAAAGTTGTACCCAAATATTTGATTGTGTTCTCTTCATCATCTACTATTTGCCTTACAAATATTCCGCGAAGTCCCAAATTTGAAAATGCGGTTAGGATTGTAGCGACTGAGATTGAAAATGCAAGAACACCGTTATTTTCCGGGCCAAGGTATCTTACGACATAAACGCTTACAGCAAAGTTAAAAACTAAACGAAAGATCTTCTCAACGAAAAGCCAGCTTAGATTCGAAAAGTATTTTTTAAAGACTTCGCCTTTTAGGTTTATTTTATTTGGCAATTTATATACTAGTCTTTTTTAGCTGATTTTAACTTTAACAGAGCAAATCCAAATAGTCCGAACATCATAACATTTAAGACAAGAGAAAGATACTTTCCGGTTTCAAATGTTGCAGGAGCGTAAACAAATTCTACTTTGTGTTCGCCTTCCGGAACAACAACGCCCATAAAACCGTGATTCACTTTGTAAATCGGGGTTTCAACGCCATCAATTTTTGCGTGCCATCCTTTGTTGTAAAAAGTATTTCCGAAAAAGACGAGATTATTACCCGAGGCGTTAACCGCCAATTCTGTATATGTTGTTTCATATTTTAAGATTTTTATCGAAGCAGTGCTGTCCGGTTTTTCAATTTCTAATTGGGTTTCAACAAATCCAATTTCTTTTGGATTGAATCCCGCGCCTTTAAATTTATTGATAAGTTCAAGTCCGCTGAGCACATCAACCGAATCGATAAAATATGCTCTTCCGAGGGCGTTAGTGTTCAGGTGCACCGTTGTTTGGGCATCGCTGCTAATTGGAACAAGTCCTTCGTAAGGCATTCGTTTTTCCGAAACAACATATTTTACATTAAGCATATTCCAGAGTGTCGGATTGGCGGGACCGGTTACATCGATAAAATCTTGATACGATCTTGGTTTAAGTGATGAATATCCGTAAAAATCCTCCATCAAAAAATACATGTGGAAATTTGAATTTTGCCTGAGCGAACCCATTGATTGATCTTGTTTAAGATTTATTAAACGAAACGGGTTCTGATCATTTTGGTCTTCGATTACTTTTATATAATTCGGTTTATCGAACAAAGCTTCTTTCGCGGATTTTTCTTCGAATGATAAAGCCCGGAAATCGATGCGCCAAATATCAAAAATGGATAAACCAATAATTACTATCATCAACAGCGATTCGGTGATTTTTCGATTAATGTAGAGCCAGAGAATTCCAGCGGTCGCGGTTATCAGAAAGAACATCATTTGAACATCTGACGCGAACATTTCGCCCATATAATCGTGAAGCTGAGCCAATCGTGTTGCTTTCTCACCGAAAGATTGTGCTCTTTCAATAAAGAAATTAGACAACGCGGAGGTTAATACAAACGAGAGGACAAGTAATCCCGCCGACACAAATAACGAGTTTTTAACAATTTTCTCAATCTGTAAGTCTGATTCTTTCGTCCGTTTGATGATTTCCGCCAAACCCATTCCTGCAGCAACAGGAAGGAAAATTTGCAGAATATGCAAAATCATGGTTGGTGCTCTGAACTTCTCGAAGAATGGAACATATTTATAGAATAAATCGTAAAGAACGGGGAAGTTGCGACCGAAAGAAAGGAATAACGAGACAAGCATCAGGATTACTAAAAATTTGATGAATGGATTTTCCCACTTTAGAATCATTCCGAGGATGGCGAGCATCAGCACAACAATTCCCATATAAAACGCTGTGTGTGTAAAAGGCATTTGACCGAAATAAGTATTTACTTCAACTTCACGGTTTTGCGTTAACGGGCCTTTGTAAATCGAATGTCCGAATCCATACCAAGAAGGAACAAAAAATGTTACAACTTCGCCGGGCGAGAAAGACCAATTCGTAGAGTATTGATAGAATTCCTCATCTGATTGTCTCTCGGTTTTGTTTTCTAAATCCAACACACTTTTTGATCCTCGGGTTGAGGATGGAGTATACTCGTACATTTGCCCAAGTCTATAATACTGCATCGAGAAACCGAGTCCGGTTATCAAACCGATTATAAGAGCGGATTTAACGAGGTTCATTTTCAGTTCGTTATTCTTTTTGATAAACGCGTAAATAAAATAGAATACGAAATACGATGTGATCACAAAATAGATGTAAAAAATAATTTGGACGTGCCATTGGCTAAATAACAATTTGGCGAGGAACAACATCAGAACAACATCGAGCAGTTTTATTTTTTCCTGCATCTTTAGTAACAAAAGAAACATAAATGGAAGGCAAACCAAGGTTGTCATCCTGTTTATATGTCCCTCGAAAAGCAAAGAAATTATGGCAACGGAAAACAGAGTTGAAATAGCTGTGAATAAAGAAATTCCGACAGAATACTTTTTGAACCGCATCAGATAAAACGATCCGAATCCGAGGATAAGAAGGAAAAAAGAATAGCCGGCATAACGGTCGTTGAATAAATTTGTAAGTCCGGTGCGAACTTCCACAATCAGATTGTTTGCAATATCGTACCAACCCGCGCTTCCAAACATCGGCATTCCGCAAAAAATGTATGGGTTCCACGTAGTATTATC
The DNA here is from genome assembly GCA_021739765.1 of Melioribacteraceae bacterium. GTDB lineage: Bacteria > Bacteroidota > Ignavibacteria > Ignavibacteriales > Melioribacteraceae > JAIPBD01. Next base: position 43,292 of record JAIPBD010000024.1, on the reverse strand, counting down.
GGAAGATTCAAAAAATGTTTGATAACTGCTTTGTGTGATCACATCGCCGGATTGAAATGTTTTATCACCAAAATAGAGGGGAGATAAAAAGAGCATCAAGGCAAGAACAATTATGCCAAGTCCGGCAATATTATGATATTTTTCGGGAATTTTTTCACCGATCTCAATTCCAAATCGATTTTTGCTTTGTCTCTTTTCTGAAATGTTCTTTTTGCTTCTTTTCGCTTTCTTTGTCAATTTCAATTCCTCTTTACTACTTAACTTTTTCTAAAATTTTAATCAGTTTTTGTGTGATGTTTTGTCTTTCAAATTGGGAAACAAACTTTTCGTCCGTTTTAAAAGTTGTGACTTTTTCAAAAAAATCTTCTCCGCTCTCAGTATAGTCAAATAACATTCCGGCGTTAGCTTCTGAAATTAAACTTCCCAACTCCGGGTTATCCCCAAATGCAATTATCGGCTTTGCGGTTCGGAGATATTCAAAAGTTTTACCAGGAATATGTTTGCTGTTATATGAACATTCAAGCAGATAATCCGCTTTTCCCAACTGATTTAATAACTCATCATAAGATACAAAACCCAAGTAATTTGTGAACGGTTCGAGCCCGTTTTCTTTAATTGATTCTTTAATTCGGGGGCCAACAGTTCCCGTAAAATGAAGCCTTAATTTATTGCCCGAATCAATTTGCTTTTTTACGGTTTTCCAAAATTCGGCCGGATTTTGATAATCGAACAAATTCCCCGAATGAAGAATAATTTTTTCTTCGTTTGGCGATAACGAAAAATCAATTCCGCTAAATTTCTCTTCGTTATAACCCCAATAAAGAACATTGGTTCGTTTTTCGAGGAAAGGATATTTTTCCAAATACTCTTTCTCGGTATTTCGGGTAACGAAAATCACTTCATGCGCGTTTTTGAGAACGTTGGCTTCTAAACGTAAATCGAGCGATGAAGTTATCGAACTTCGTTTAAACTTTTCATAGTATGAAATGCTTGTCCACGGATCGCTAAAAAACGGAATAAAAGCCGAACCAAAAAATTTTGCCAACTTTTTGCCGATAAGGTGAGTGCTGTGTGGTGTACCGATAGAAATTATTGCTTCAAGCTTTTCATTTCCCAAAAATTTCTTTAACTCCGCTTTTCCGTGTTTTACAGCAGAAGGATACCAAGTAACCCTTGCATCGGGGATAAAAAAATTCATTCTTAACCACATCGAAAATTTTTGCTGCCAGCTTTTGCCTTCGACAGACATTGTTTCCGAAACAGAAAGCCTCTCGCCCTTCTTTTTACCAATGAATTTTTTGTATAAATCAAAAACTTCAAAGACGGGAGTTTTAATAACCTTTAATTCGGGCGAAATTTCGGAGAGCAGGGAATAATCCTTCTCGGTAAAACTTTCTGCATTTACGGTTAACACAATAGGTTCCCAATCGGATTGAGCCAAATGTTTAATAACGTTAACCGGCCAATGCAATGAGGCTTTTCCCGATGGAGGCCAATAATATGATATAAACAAGACCTTTTTTTTCATTTATAATAGTTGCGTGTAAAACCTGTAAACTCGCTTTTACCGAATACAACTCTTTTTATAAAAGCAAAAATAAACCCGACGCCATATCCGAATATTTGTGTGGGAACAACTATAGGCACAAAGAAAAATACACGAACATCTTTGTATTTAATTATTGAATGAGCGGACATAAGCAACAAAGCTGCTAATCCGGCAAGAATAAACCATCCGAAAATATTTGGGAAAATGATCGCCAAAACAATAGTAATAAAAGAAATTATGGTTCCGAGCGCGGGAAAAAAATGAACCGCTTCCAGCATTTTTTTATCAATTTTGTAGAGATTGATTCGCGCAATACCCCAATTATTTACTTGTTTGAAAAATTTCTTAATCGACATCCTTCGTTTATGGTAAACAACGGCGTCATCAACCTTTATCACTTTCCCGCCGGTATTCAAAATTCTGTTGCTGAATTCGATATCTTGTCCGTGACGAAGTTTATTCATTCCGCCAATTTTTTGAACCACATCTGCTCTAACACCCATATTAAAACTACGCGGATAATATTTTGAAATTTTCTTTTTTGAATGACCGCGAATTCCACCGGTGGTGATGAAGGATGTCATCGAATAATCGATGGCTTTTTGAAGCGGGCTGAAATTTGGAAGGACTTTATCGGGGCCGCCAAATCCGATAGGATCAAATTTCAGAATTGCCGTTTCATAAGCGGAAAGCCAGTTTTGATCTGCGATGCAATCGCTATCGATAAAAAGAAGAAATTCACCTTCCGATTTTTGCATCCCAAGATTTCTTGCTTCTCCCGGACCTCTATGATCTTGTTTGAAAAATTTAATCTGAAGTTTGGATTCGGCCCGAAAAGAATGGATCAGAGTTTCAGTATTGTCGGTTGATCCGTCGTCAACAACTACGATTTCGAATTTTGAAAATTCTATTACTTGTTTGTTTAGAGAAAGGAGCAATTCTTCAATTTCATCAACACGATTAAAAGTTGGAATTATCACCGAGAAGAGATATTTGTAAAATGGCTTTTCCAATTGAGGAAATTAAAGTATTTCTTTTATCGAATATTCTTTATCGGGCTGGGAATTGTGAACCATAATTTCTCCGATTAAACCAATTGAGAAAAACTGAATTCCGACGATAATAAGTAAAACTCCGAGGAATAAAATCGGACGATTACTGAGCGCCATCCCATAAAAAACTTTCTCGATTGAGAGCCAAGCGCTAATTGCAAATCCTGCTAAAAATGTAAACGCTCCCAAAAATCCGAAAAGATGCATCGGGCGTGTAATAAAACGGGTTGTAAAAATGACGGTAATTAAATCAACAAAACCTTTAAAAAAGCGAGAGATTCCAAATTTTGTTTTGCCGTATTTTCGGAGATGATGTTTTACGGCAATTTCGGAAACCGAAAAACCTTGCCAATCTGCCAGAACGGGAACATATCTGTGAAGTTCGCCATAAACAGAGATGTTTTTCACAACATCTTTTCTGTAGGCTTTGAGGCCGCAGTTAAAATCGTGAATATCAATTCCCGACATTACTTTCGTCATATAATTGAAAAATTTTGATGAGTGCCGTTTAATAAAAGGATCATGGCGGACTTTTTTCCAGCCGGAAACCATATCAAACCCTTCTTCTAATTTTGCGATCAAATTGGGAATTTCAGCGGGATCATCTTGAAGATCGGCATCCATCGTAATAATAACATCGCCTTCGGATTCCCTGAACCCAATATGTAACGCTGCTGATTTGCCGTAATTTTTCCTGAAACTTACACACCTGATCCGGTTATCCTGGGCTTTAAGTTCTTTTATGATTTTTAACGACTTATCTTTACTTCCATCATCAACAAATAGGATTTCTGTCGCAATTTCCAGAGGTGAAACGGCTTTGTAAATTGCTTCAACCAAAGGTTTCAGAGATTCTTCTTCATTTAATAAAGGAACTAAAACCGTTAGAGATTTAAATTCGGATTTAGTTTTTGCCGGGATGTTATTTTCGTTATTCAAATGATTTATAAAGAATATTTAAGTTAAATTAAGAACAAAAGTTAGGTTAATATCGCTCTAAAATCAATTTCAACATTTGTTGATTTAAGACCGCAAAAAATCGGGAAAATATGGGTGGAATAATTTATTGGGGAATAATTCGCACCGGGCTGCTTATTCTCAGTCTATGGATTTTATATGATTATATCGAATATAAAATTTGGTTTGTTATTGGAATAACTACAATCTACGGTGTAATAATTCATCCTGCAGTGATTCAATATCAAATGTTCCGTGATAAGAACAGAAAAATTATTGAAGGAACCCTCTGTTCTACTTGCAAACATTTTGATGAGACGGCAATTCTCTGCTTGAAATACGATGAACATCCGAAGGAAGATTATGTACCTTGTGACGCTGTTGATTGGGAGCCGAAATAAATTTAATACCCACCTGCCATTTGAATTAAATTTTTAATTTCGTTCAGTAACATGTCATGACGGGGTAAGTACTGATGTTGTTTTACTCTGATCGACTCATCAATAATTTTGTTTAACACAAGTTCGGCAGCACTGCTCGGAATATGCAGCTGTGGAGAAATTCTGAAAAGATACTCATATTCTTCTTCTGTGATTTTACCATCCGCAATCATAAGATCCACGAGCTCAACCATTTGAAGTACACCTTCCTCAAGATTACGTGGTGGAGTCATTTCCACACTTGAAGGATTATTTATGATTTGCGACATCTCTTCACCGGACATTCCCCATTTTGTGCCCATGTTGAGAATCATTTGCCGTTCGGCTTCATCAATTTTGCCATCTGCCGATGCAAGTGCAAACATGTGAAAAAACCGCATTTTTTGTTGTTTGTTTTTGTTTGAACCGAATAGTCCCATTTTTATTCCTTTAAAGAATTAAATCAGACGAATGTTACAGGCTGTAAACAATAATATACTTTTTTTTTAATGAATAATAAAATGGAATAAATAAAAACGACCGAATGTCTCATTTTCAAAAACAGAGGATGGAATAATATTATTCGAGTTCAGATTTGAAGAACTTTCTTGAAAAGAGATTCAAATACTTTGTGCTGTGGAGTTAAATAAAAACAGCAGGTTTGTAATCAAATTTACCTGCTAATGAACATTTCAAACTCGTTTTTCTAATTGCGGTTTGTTTTATTGGAACGTATTCGTATGCTGATTTAAGCGCATTAAATTAATTATCACCACTCAACTCCATAATTTTATTTTTTGCCGATTCCATGTTAGGATTTATCGAAAGCGCTTTTTTATATGCTTTGAGGCTTGCGTGTTTGTCACCGGATTTTAACAAAGCTTCGCCATAACTATCCCAACAATTGGCGATCTCGGGAAACAATTCGGTATTTAATTCGAATATTTTAAGAGCGTCGTTTACGTTTTCATCGAACAAAAACTCATATCCCATTTGGTTCAATATCATATCTTTGGGATCTGAAGGATGCCAGTTTTTCGTCAATTTTTCCCAATTTGTTTTGATGTAATTAATTCCATGCTGTTCATAAGCGTTATAAACTGCTTGTTCGGCAGGCAAAGACGGTTGATCGGGGATTTTATTTCTAATTATATCCAGAATTCCGGCGCCTAAATTTTCGGCAACAACTTCATCCATATTCGCGAATACAACTACCGATATTCTATCCCTCAAAATTTCATACAAAACAGTATTTGAACCTTCGAATCCTCCCGCATGTGGAATCGCTCCGCCCGTATTCATTTGTTCTTTAAAAAACCGGAACCCTTCATCCAACTTTCTGATTTCATCATTCCACAATTTATCGCCATAAAAATATGCGCGGTAAAATTTTAGAATATCAGAAGTTGTTGAATAAAAACCTCCCGCCGGAGTGGGAATTTCTCCGAATTCTTCGTTGCTAAAGAGTTCGCCTCTCATATTTTTGTAATAACCGATTGCACGATTTGGGACGGAATATTTATCGCGGAGAAATGTGTTTTTTAATTCCAGAGGTTTCGTGATTTTTTCTTCTATTACATCATAATATGATTTTCCGGCTGCTTTCTCGATTATCAAACCGAGTAAAACGTATCCAGCATTACTATATTCACGATCTGTTCCCGGAGCAAACATAAGAGGCAATGTTCGAATTTGATTTAGAGCCGTTTGCAAACTTTTTTCTTCCAATGGAATTTCCCAATACTCGGGTGTATGGTAACCACCGTATCCGGATTGATGGTTAAGCAGATGCTGAACGGTTATTTTTTCGGCTGCTTCAGTAGGGAAACCGTCTAAAAATTTTCTGAGTTTGTCATTTAATTTTAATTTCCCTTCATCCACCAATTTTAACGCCGCGACTTTTGTAAACGTTTTGTTCATGCTTCCGAGATCAAAATGTGTATTAATTGTATTCGAAATAATCTGTTCCCGATTCGCAAGTCCAAACGCTTTGTGATAAACCGGCTTCCCATCCTTCGCGATGAGAACAACGCCGGAAAATATGTCAATATCGATGTAACTTTTAACCAGATTATCAACTTTAGATTCGAGATTTTCAACAGCGAGGGAGTCGCCATTTTTTAATGAACTTCCTTCGCACGAAATAAAAATGATCGAAAACAGAATAACGGTAAGTATTGATTTCATTTTGCTTTCCTCTCTTTTGATTTTAGACAAAAGTAATCCTTTACTAAACCACAAATGGTATAATGTTACAAAAGTCATTCATAATGTGATGTTTTGAAGATTTGGTATGTAGATATCGAACTCAAGCCATTCGTAACATCAAAGGAACTATTCATAACAAGAAATTTTGATGAGATAAAACTTTAATATATTTGCCGTTATGGGCAAAAAATCAATTGAAATATTAATCAACATTCTATTTTGGACCGGAACCCTATGGTTAATTCTCAACAGTTTTTCGATAACTTTTCATGAAATTCAAATAGAAAACGGAATTGAAACAGTTGAGATAATTCGGGACTCCGATATTATATTGGAATTATCGGCATACCTTAGCGTCGCGCTGCTTCTATTCTATCTAAACTTATTTTTATTTCATAAATACCTATCAAGCAAAGTACATTTAATTTGGTATTCTTCTGGGCTTGTATTTCTTTCAATTCTGGGATGGTTAATTGTCAGCTCATATCTTCAAAAAGTTCCTTCGTCAATTTCGATTGGAGTAATTCTTTTTTACTATAGTATTTCTGCAGCATACGGGCTCGCGAAAAATTGGCTGAGATCGGAACATCAAAAACAAAAACTGATCGCTGAAAAAAAACAATTTCAGCTGACCTTGTTACGAAATCAGTTGCAGCCACATTTTTTATTTAATGCACTTAATAATCTTTTATCAATGGTTGATCAGAAAAAATCACCACTTTTAGCCGAATCGATTGAAAAGCTCTCTTTCCTTTTGCGGTATGTGGTCGAAGAAAATTCAGCGGAAAAAGTAAGCGTCAAAAATGAAATTGAATTTTTAAGAAACTATTCTGAATTGCAACTGCTTCGTTTTGAAAAAGGGGAAGTTGATTTTAAGCTTTCAGTAAATGGCAATTTCGATGAACAATTGGTGGAGCCGGGGGTATTTGTCTCTTTTATCGAAAACGCCTTTAAGTATGGAACCGAACCCGAAACTCATTCAAAAATTGAAGTTAATTTTGATTTATCCTCTCACGGCAAAATAAAATTTTTGGTGAAAAATAAAACGCTGCATAAATCCGTATCGATTCAAAATCCAAGAACCGGCATTTCTTCCGTGAAAAAAAGGCTTGAATTGATTTATCCCGATAAACACAAATTGAGAATTATAAGCAACGAAAATTTTTTAGTAGACATGGAATTAATTACCGATGAAAGCAATAATAGTTGATGATGAGCCCAAAGCGATTGAGTTATTACAAAACTATTTGGTGCATTTTAAAAGCATCAAATTGATTAATACATTTCGGAATGGACTGAAAGCAATTGAGTATTTATCAAATGAGAAGGTTGATATTGTTTTCCTTGATATTAATATGCCCAATTTATCGGGCGTCGCGCTTTCCAAATTAATTCCATCGGAAACAAAAATAATATTTACAACCGCGTATTCGGAATACGCTGTAGAAAGTTACGAAGTAAACGCTGTTGATTATTTATTAAAACCAATCGGATTTGAACGATTTACCAAAGCTGTTAATAAAGTGCTGAAAAACTCGCCGGCCACCGAGAAACAGCAAAACAAATATTTAATTAAAAGCGGATTTGAGATTCACAGTGTTGAGTTGGACGATATATTATACTTGAAAAAGGAAGGCAATTATATGATGTATTTCTTGCCGGATAAAAAAATACTTGCGCGCGAATCGATAACCGAAGCATTGGACAAACTCCCAGAAAACTTTCAACAAGTTCATAAATCGTACATAATTAATCTGGACAAAATCGATGTAATTCATCGAGATGAAGTCGAAATAAACGGCAAACAAATTACTGTTGGTACGACTTATCAAAAAGAATTTAGAAGAAAGATGAAAGTTTAATAATCCTTATCGAAGAAACTCTAACTTTCTGGACGAGTTCTTTATTTAATCTTTAATAAAGATGTAATTGTTGATCAGAAATTTTCGATTAATACAATTCCCCGAATTTAATACAACAATTTGAAAGCAACGGCAAAATGATTATTTTTGAGAGCACCCTTAGCTCAGTTGGCAGAGCAAATGACTCTTAATCATTAGGTCGCCGGTTCGAACCCGGCAGGGTGCACTGATTTTTCCCATCGTTATTTCCCGATCATTTTATAATCAAACAATTCAAAATCTTTTTCGAATATTCGATTAATTTTTTCTATTGTTTTAGGTTTCATACGGTTTGTATATCGATATTCATTCGGGCTTTCTTCGGGGAAATTGCTCGATCCAGAAACATTTGCATTTATCGATTCGATGGAATCAATATTGGTTTTAGATAGGAATACTTTGAAATCATTCTCGAAATTTTCAACTCGACCGACGAAATCAACACATTTTTCTCCGTTTAAGTGTGTCCAATAGTGAGCTGGATGAAGCGGAAAGCTTGAATTGCGCCCAATTTCGTAAATTTGTTCTTCGCCGACTCGCTGGAACCACCTATCAAAATCAAAATTTGCCTTTTTGAATTCTTCAAAAATTTCATCTAACTGAGTTAAGACCAAACGTTTAATCCAATCTGCGGGAAATTTAGCGCTGGGTTGAAAATCTATGTCCTTTTGAAGCTGAAGGAAACCCGAATAGACTCGGTCGTAAGGGTTTCTGACAAACGAGGCTGAAAAATAGCCAAGCTTGCTTTCCGGGAGACAAGCAAAATCTGCGCAGGTGATGTGTTGATGAACAATTCTATTCAGAAAAGGATTGAAGTAGAAAAAATATGGATATGTGCTTTCGCTGAATGTCTTAAGACGTTGTGACATTGTCTGGCTTGCTGTTTTCCACGGGCGGAACATTATAAATTTTTTGCTATGTGAAATAATCATTTGGATCGATCCGGTTGAGCAATATTAGTTGAGTGATATTTTAAGAACACAATTATGAGTTAATCATTTTGTAACCGAAAAGTTCAAAATCTTTTTCGAATACTCGATTTATTTTTTCTATTGTTTTGGGTTTCATTCGATTTGTATATCGATATTCATTCCGGCTTTCTTCGGGGATGTTCGTCTTTCCCGAAACATTTGCATTAATAGATTCTACGGAATCAATATCGATTTTCGACAAGAAGATTTTGAAATCATCCTCGAAATTTTCAACTCGTCCAATAAAATCAACGGCTTGTTCACCGTTTATATGTGTCCAGTAGTGAGCGGGGTGCAGCATAAAGTTTGAATTTCGCCCAACTTCATAAATTAATTCTTCGCCAAGAATTTCGAACCACCGATTAAAATCGAATTTAGCCTTTTTTAGCATTGCGAAAAGTTCGTCTAATTGATCAGTCAGTAACCGGTTTATCCACTCTTCACGTTTACGATTTCCCGGCGGGAAATCAACATCGCTTTGAATTTGTTGGAATCCCGAATAAACCCTGTCATACGGGTTTCTAACAAAAGAAGCTGAAAAATATCCGAGTTTGCTCTCGGGTAAACATGCAAAATCCGCGCAAGTTATATGCTGGCAAACGAGTCGGTTCATGTAAGGACTGAAATGAAAAAACCATGGATAGGTCGTATCGTTATATTTTTTGAGTCTAGCACTCATCGTTTGACTGGCGGTTTTCCAAGGACGGTACATTACAAATTTTTTTTGATGTGAAATTATCATTCAACTTCCTTTCATAAATCTTTTCTATTATGGTTCTTCAGCTTATCCAATAAATAGTTTTGTTCTATTCTAACTCGAGCAGAAACCAATTTTGTGGTATTGCGATATGCGATAGAATTTTCCGCCATCTTTTTCTGCATTGTTCAAATCCTAAACTTCTCTATCAATTCGACAGACAACTTTTGCCAATGGAATTCTGTACAAACAAAGACAAACTTTAAATGATTTAAAAGACAAAAATCTTGTTCTCTGCTGTTGATTTAACCTTTGGGTTTGTTCTGATGGGAACCCCACTTATTGTTAATCCGAAACTCATTTTTAAATATATCAATATCTAATGTTACTCCAAGATGTGGTGTCGAATAAATAATAGAGGAGTCGTCATCTTGAAAAATATTTGGGCTTAACGATGTCTCTGAACCACAATTGATACTTTAGGTAAGATTTCTAAACTCTGCGGTTTCCCAAAAGATGAAATAGTTTCGTCGTTCGATGACCAACCTTGAACTTGACGGGGAGCGTTTAGTAATTTTTTTATCGATGGAGATTTCATAATGAACAAAAATTTATCCGGTTTTTTGGAAAACTTTTTGGCGTAGAAATTGAATAACATCATATTGAAATGATTTGCGCGTTTTGTTTCTTATTAAATAATTTAATCCAACTAATTCTATCCCGAGTCGATAAACATTAAATACCAGTTTATAATCTCCCACATCTCTCGCGTACCAGCGGATGGTTTCTAATCGTTTATCCAATGCGTTATTAAGATCTTTTTTCTGATACTTAAAATCTGATTTATACAATAACTCCAGACTTTTCCTGAGTACAATTATATGATATTCGTACATTCTAATTTTATTTGACATCATATTTTGATTATGGTTCTTTTTTACAATCCTTTCAACCGGATCGTAAACGAACTTCCACCCCTCAAGCGCGGCTCTAAACCAATAATCACCATCTTCTATAGACTTTAGTTCTTCACTGAATTCGCCCACCGAATCAAATAATTTTCGTGTCATTAATACTGAAGAAGGGATTATCGGATTTCGCCCAATATAGTCGAGAGGGCTTTTCCATTTAATTTCTCCGTATTGATTAAAATTCGATTCGCGGTCGAGTTTTATCGCTTTGGCGTTGGAGAAAATTAGATCGGCTTTATGTTCTTCCAATATTCTGATTTGTTGTTCAAGTTTATCGGGCATAAAGGTATCATCGGCATCGAGAAGCGCGATAAGTTCTCCCGACGACTTTTTAATACCATTGTTCCTTGATGCGCTCAACCCGCTATTTTCTTGATAAAAGTATGTTATTCTGGGATCATTTTTGCAAAACTCGCCAACTATTGATTTAGTGTTATCGGCTGACCCGTCATCAACAACAATACATTCCCAATTCTTGTAAGTTTGAGCTTGAATGCTTTTAATAGCGTCTCCTACGAAAGAATCGTAGTTATAACTTGGAATTATTACGGAAATCATCAAATTTGACATACTTTCATTATTACTGATTATTCTAAAAGAAGATAAAAATATATTTGCATTAAGACTTATGCTAAAACTAAGATATTGTAGTTATTTTTTTGGATATCGTTCTACAAATCTTTTGCCAATACAAATTGAGCCGGAAGAACGTTGTTTCAAAATTTGCTTTCAGTTTGTTCTTCTAATATAGAAAAGACACTTAAGGGAAATGGCGAATCGAGTTGTTAAATTATAATATTTGTAGGGGTTGATTTCCAAAGTAAAAAAACGATATAACTTTCGCCAATTGTAATCAGACGTAAGGATAAATTCATTGTCTGAGAATGCTTTATTCGTGATTGATTTTAATCTCTTTATAAACTCTGAGAATAATTCTTCATTATAAACTTTTTTCTTAGCATTGGTATTCTCAAGCTTATTTAACCAATCAATATATTGAACATATTTGGACCCGATTTGCGAAAAATCTTTTCTGCAAATTCTGTTGTGGTAATCATTTTCTTCCTCGGACCGTTCAATTATGATTTTATCAATTTCGATTTTTTTAATTCTGTCCGTTTCATCCGCCATTAACTTCTTTCGGGCCGAAGAGATTTGATCGTCATGTTTTCGGTAGTGATATAATACTTTCGGAATATTGTGGTATTTAAGAAAAGATGAACCGCGAGACAACAATTCATAGTCCTGTGCGGCGATAAAATCAGCATTGTAATAAAGATTGTTTTTAACAAAGGACGATTTACGATAGATGCTTGAACCATGCTTAATTGCGCATCCTTCCAGTAAAGCAATTTTTATCTCTTCGTCTGATACATAACGAGTAATCACCGTTCCTTCATCGATATAATCATAGTAGCTGCCGCATATATCTATATCCGGATTTTGCTCCATAAACGTAAATTGCTCTTCAAATCTGGTCGATACAGAAATATCATCCGCGTCAATAACTACAATATATTTCCCCATTGAATGGTTTTGAGCAATATTTCTACTATTGGAAATTCCAAGATTTTGTTCATTTGTGATTATTTTCACCCTCGGATCGGTTATCTCTTTTAGAATGTCGGCTGTTTTGTCAGTTGATCCGTCATTTACGATGATGAATTCAAAATCCGTGAAAGATTGCTTGAGAACACTTTCAATTGCCTCCGGAAGATATTTCTCACCATTTAAGACAGATAAAACTACAGATATTGATGGGTTATTCAAGGATCGATTATCCTTTTAATTTTTTAATAATGCTTTAGTTAAAAAGAAAACGGTTGTACTTTATTTACTAAAATAAGCGAATGATCCGGTTCGGCATTTAAAACAAAAAACAGATTTGCCAGATCGCCAAACACTTTTCGGTTGCTCCGGAATTCAATAGGATGTAGTGTTTTTCCACAAACGACTAAAAAATCCACAGCGAATATACAATTCCCATTTTAGTGATCATACAAAAATGTTCGGCGAAGTATTTCAAAAGTATATTAACGAACCAACGCTCTGTTGTGAAACTCCGAAAAAATATTATTTAATTAAATGTTTTAAGTCAATTCCACCGGTTCTTCCGAATTAATGTTTTCTGCTCCATGAGTAAGTTTTTTTAGTTTTTTGAAGAAAACCAGAAGCAGCAATCCGAAGAATACGCAGAACACAAATATTCCCGCAAAGACTTCAAGTTCACCTGCGTTTTGAGCAAATTCACCGACCAGACCCGCCAATTTGTTGCCGAGACCGGTAGCAGCAAAGTAAACACCCATCATTATTGAAGCATATTTTACAGGCGCGAGTTTCGTGATAAACGAAAGTGCTACAGGAGAAATTGAAAGTTCGCCGATAACTTGTAGCAAATATGAAAGTATCAACCAGATCAGCAATGCTTTTTCGGATGTTTGAGCTTCAATTGCCGCTCCGGTCATCATTAAAAATCCTGTTCCCATAATTATTGTACCGATCGCCATCTTAAAAATTGAAGAAGATTCTTTGCCCTTTCTGTTTCTCTTTTCCCAAAACGCGGCAACTGCCGTTCCAAAAAGAATCACAAAAATTGCGGGGACAGATTGAAAAGTGCTTGCGGGAATTTCCCAGCCAAATATCATCCGGTTTATTTTTTCTTTTGTGTAAAGATTCATCAAACCGCCGGCTTGCTCATAAGCTCCCCAGAAAATGATCACAATCAAAAATGAAATTAGCAAAACGATTATGCGATCTTTTTCAATCGATGTTAACGGTTTATTATTTTTAGTCCCTTCAATTTTGGGCGAAGGGGTATAATTACCGACTTCTGTTAAATGTTTTTGACCCCATAAATAAACCAGTTGACCGAAAATCATACCAAATCCTGCCAGTGAAAAACCGATGTGCCATCCATACACTTCGCCGACGTACCCAACAATTAATGGAGCGACTGCGGCGCCAATGTTTATACCGATATAAAAAATTGTAAAACCGCTGTCGCGTCTTGGATCACCTTCTTTGTATAATCCGCCAACCATTGTTGAAATATTCGGTTTAAGAAGACCTACGCCAAAAATAATTAGCATCAAACCAGAATAAAAGAACACTTCGCTCGTAACCGCAAGTGTAAGCTGTCCGGCGGCAATGAGAATTCCGCCAATTAATACAGTTTTCTTCTGACCAAGAAATTTATCCGCGATTATTCCTCCGGGAATCGCCATCACATAAACAAGCATCGTATACCATCCGTAAAGCACAAGCGCATCTGAATTGCTCCATCCCATACCCGGATTTTCGCCGATAGTTTCTTTAGTTAAGTAGAGCACAAGTATTGCCCGCATTCCGTAGAAACTGAACCGTTCCCACATTTCCGTAAAGAATAAAACCGGTAAACCTTTTGGGTGTCGTATTTTCATTTGATCTCCGTTAGTAGTAGAGCTTTAGAATAAATTATAATCACTGCTATGGTTTTGAGTTGTTTCAAAAATAGCGAGCTATATTTACAAATGATTAAGTTCACATTGTTTGTTATGATAATATAAGGTGTTTCACTGAGACAGCACTCCCGAATTATCTGACCGAGAAATATAATCATTATTATCATACCACTTTTAATCGGGGGAAGGAGCACTTTTTTTTAGCAATTATTAAACTTCTCGTACTTTCTAAAAAGCTATGTGAGTCAAATAGATTTTGCAGAGTTATCAAAAACCGATGTTGTGTGAACCGGAGGAAGTGATGTTCGCAAGTGGTTTAAAGAAGGAAAGGAGCACGTAGAGCGCTCCTTTTCAATTAGTAGACCTTATCGTTTGCGATTCCAATAATTCCCGCGGCGATTCTTTGTCCGGCATTTCCGGATGGCTGCGAATTGTAATCGTCTTCCATTGCATGAATCACCACAGCGCGCCCAATGATAGATTCTTTTCCGCTGAAACCGATTTTTGAGTTAGCGAATTTTAATTGGGCTACAGAATCGTTCAAAGCTACAATATTTGGCAGATCACCTGCATGACTGTTCTCTGTGCCAGGTTCACCATGCGGTTTATTGCCCGGATTAAAATGTCCCCCAAGCGAGGAACCATCATCAGACCGTAAATCACCAAACTGATGAATATGGAAACCGTATTCACCTCGTGGCAATCCTTTGATATCCGCAATTACTTCAACACCTGTAGACGTTAAATTGAAGTTTACTACTCCGGAAATTTGACCATCTTCATATAACGATTGAACTTCTGCCACCGCGAAACGAAACTCAGCGGTTGTTTTGTCGTATAAATCATCATCAGGTTGGTTACAACCGATAATGAAAATTGCGGTTACGAAAAAAGAATATTTAATTTTATTTAAAATCATTAATCATTACCTCCTTAACTTTTCAATTATAAATTCGGTTAAAGCGAGATCAGATTATTTATACAAATCGGTTTTTACCTTTTGGAAAGATTTACCGATTGTTTCCATTGAATTATTTATTCCATCCTTCATGTTATCGAGCGCAGATTCGCCTTTTTCTCTCAATTCCCCAAGTTTATACTCGATCTCATTTTTTTTCTGTTCGATATCAAGAATAAATTTTTTTAGTTCAATTTTGCCGTTTTTTTCCATTTGGCTTGCCTCCTTTTTAATTTTTTCAAGCGAAGTACCAAATTCATTAAGTTTGTTCTGTGTCATCGTGATAAATTCATTCAAATTATTCATAGCTCCTCCTTCTAATTCGTTTCACATATCGGTTATTTCAAAAGCATTTAACTAACACCTTTGGATTGTTATTAGTGTACAAATAATACTAACTGATGTCAAGTGGAAGTAGAAATATCATATTTTATATATATAACATCTATATACATTAAGTATTGTTAGAAGTTTGCAATTTAGAAGCGAACTTAAAATCAGAGACATTTTTCATATTATTTTTATTCGAGATGTGGTGTAAACTTGAGATTCCTGCAGCTTTTGGTCTGAATTTGGTAAAAATCTTTTTCTAAAATCGATAAATTATTTATCAGGAAATTGTTAATATCTGGTATTTTCTAAACGGGTTTCACTATCAAATTTACTTATGTAGAAATGCGCGCAAAATGCGAAAATTCACTAATCATATTTCTTTTGCTTTTATTAGCGAATCCGATTGCTGGACAAACCGACAAATTCAATATTAATCTGATTACAAAAAGGGATGGATTAACTCACAACAGCGGGTTATGTATCACTCAAGACCAAAAAGGATTTCTTTGGGTCGGCACTCAATTCGGACTTAATAGATTTAATGGATACGAATTCAATCAGTTTAAAATAGGCGATGTTGATTCCTTTTCAATCTCAGGTAATTATATCAATTCGCTTTTTGAAAGTTCGACGGGGCAATTGTGGATCGGGACAAATAAAAATGGTCTGAATCTTTATAACCACAGTCAAAACAAATTTACGAATTACCAACATCATACGGAGAGTGAGAACTCAATTGGAGAGGGAGCGGTTCACGCGATTTGCGAGGATAAATTTGGTAATGTTTTTGTTGGTGTAAATCCTTCCGGGTTATTTTATTTAGAAAAACAATCGAATCAGATAAAAAAAATCAAACTCCCGGGTAAAAATCTTTCAGATAAAATCCGCGTTTACTCATTAATGAAGGATAGTGCGGAAAATATATGGATTGGTACACAAGGGGGTCTTTTCGTTATTAATTACTCAAAAGTGATTCAGCCGGATCAATTGGCTGATAAAGGCGTTATTAAAGAAATTGTTCTAAATTCGTCAAATAAAAAAGCAAGCGAAGTTTTGTCGTTTTCTGAGCAGAAATCGAACAAGGGTATTGTAATTTGGTCGGCATTTTGGAATGGAATTTATAAAATCGAATACACGCCCGAATCATTCCAGTTTAAGTCCACTGAGATTAAAGTTGATTTGAAAGGAAGTGAGGAAAACAGCTACTGGAGCCTTTTGGTTGATAGCCGCAATATGCTGTGGGTTGGCACATATAACAAAGGAATAATATATGCTGATCTTAATTCTGCAGACAGCAAGTTTAATTTTATAGAGATTAGTGTAACAAATCGATCCGAAGACATTTCAAAATTTACAATCAGAAATATTTTTGAGGATAAATCCGGAATAATTTGGGCAGGAACGGAAGAAAACGGGCTACTTAAAATAATTAAAAACAAATTAGAAATTCGTTTGTTGAAATCAGATCCAAAAAAATCAAATTCTTTGAGTGACAATTTTATTAAAAGCCTCCATATTGATGAAAAATATATTTGGGTGGGAACAAAGTTCGGGGGATTAAATAAGGCTGAACGGAACAGCGATAATTTATTTCGGACAGAATTTGTGTATAAGCATTTTCGAGCGAATGATAAAAACACAATTCCTTCGGACTATGTTCGTGATATTAATAAATCCAATAATGGAAATTTGCTAATCGCTTGCTGGAATCTTGATGGCGGATTCGCTGAATTTAACACTCGAAACGAAAAATTTATTACTTATCAACACAATAAAAATTCTAAGAATACCTTATCAGAAAACCAAGTTAACGCGGTTGCCGAGGATCATGCCGGAAATATCTGGATTGGTTTTGCGGAAAAAGGAATTGATAAATTTAATCCTAAAACAAAAACGTTTACCAATTATTCTAAAAATAATCAGTCTTCAAGATTTCTGCGAGATAATACCGTTCTTGATTTGTTTGTTTCAAAGGATGGTACGCTTTGGGCAGGAACCCCAACCGGCGGATTGAATAAATATTCCGAGGAAGAAGATTTATTCATCTCATACACCAACCAAAGAGGTGAAAAGGGGCGGTTGTCAAGTAATCATATCACTCAGATTTATGAATCTAAAAACGAACTGCTTTGGTTATGCACTAATAATGGAATCAATATTTTCGATCCGATAACCGAATCGGTTGAAATAATTAATAAAAAAGATGGATTGCCGGATGATGTAATCATTGGTGTTCTTCAGGATACTTCTCAAAATTTTTGGGTAACCTCCGCAGCCGGACTTACCAAGTTGGAGCGCAATTTAAAGCAATTAACTAATTTTGGAATCAATGACGGTTTGCCAACCACAGATTTTACCGATCGCGCTTTAGAATTGTTAGATGAGAAAATAATTTTAGCCGGAACGAACGAAGGGCTTATGGTGATTGATATTTCACGGATTGAAGTGGAAGTCAATATGCCGAAAGTTGTGCTAACTTCATTTAAAATTTTCGAAAAGGAATATCCACTCGACACCGCAATTACATCTAAATCAAGGATAAATCTTGATTATTCACAAAACTACTTTTCATTCGAATTTGCGGCGTTAAATTTTCGAAATCCAGAGGAGGTAAAGTATCTTTACCAATTAGAAGGATTGAGCCCGGATTGGGTAAATATTGAGAATAGAAGATACGCCAGTTTTAGTAATATTGATCCGGGAGACTATAAATTCCGTGTTAAAACACTTGGGAGTAAAGGCGAATCCGTTTTTGAATTTGCAGAGGTCGCCGTTGTAATTCGGCCGCCATTTTGGATGACAGATTGGTTCAGAGCAGCGGTTTCATTATTCGCAATTTCACTGATAATATTGATAATCCGTTCATATTTTATTTTTAAGTATAAAAGAAAGTTGGACGCGCTTCGATTGGAGAATAGGATTAGAGAGGAAAGAGAGAGGATTTCAAGTGAACTGCACGACCATGTTGGAGCTAATCTAACGAATATCGCGACGGGTTTGGAGATAACTCAAAAATATGTGGATTCAAAAAGCAGCTCAAAGATGAACGAAAATATTAAAGATTTGGAACTGCAAACCAGAAGCACAATAAATGATTTGAGAAATACAATTTGGTCTTTAAATAGTTCAACCAACACTCTTGCAGAGCTAATATTGTTAATCCGGGATTTTGTTGCAAAACGAAGAAAATACTACCCCTTCATTAAAATCGAAATAACGGATAATTTGGAACACGACTATCAACTTTCACCTACACAGGCCCTTAATTTATTGAGAATTCTTCAAGAGTCAATTCACAATTCTTTGAAATATTCTGGAGCAACAACACTTTCTGTAGAGTTCAAAGCCAAACGGAAAGATTTGATAAAAATAATTGTTTGTGATAATGGCGTTGGTTTTAATCAAGAAAAAAAACACTTCAGCGGGATTAGCATCATGAAAAATAGAGCGGAAAAAATTGATGCCGCATTTGGAATTGATACACAACCCGATCAAGGTGTAAAAATTCAATTAGAATTAAATTTACCCTCAATAGGGGATTGAAAATTTTACCTTTTAGAAAAATCTTTTAATTATGAGAATAAAAATTGCTGTCGCTGAAGACAATCCGGTAACGAGAAAAAATTACGCCAAACGTTTTTCTTTTTTTGAAGAAATTGAAATTGTAACATTTGCGGAAAATGGACTCGACTTATTAGATAAACTCAGCAAATTGAATCCAAATTCCCTCCCCGAAATTATTTTAATGGATTTTGAAATGCCCAAAATGAATGGTGTTGAAACCGTTAAAATAATTAGGGAACAATATCCTTCCATAGAAGTAGTTATGCTCACAGTTTTTCGTGAAGAAGCTGATATATTTGAATCGATTTTGGCCGGTGCGTCCGGATACTTGTTAAAAGATGCGTCAACTGAAGAGATAATTGAAGCGATACATAATTTAAAATCGGGTGGCGTTCCGCTTTCAAAATCAATTGCGAGAAAAGTATTAAGCTTGATTCGCGGAAAAGAAAAGCGGACAAATAAATCGGAAAAGTTCGAATTGACAGATCGCGAAATTCAAGTTCTTCAAGCTATCGTAAACGACGATACCGAGTACGCAATTGCGAAAAATCTTAATATTAGTGAACATACGGTAAGGTCGCATGTTAAAAACATCTATAAAAAACTTCAAGTACACTCCAGAGGAGCGGTCGTAAAAGTCGCTTTGAAAGAAAATCTAATCAAGAACAATCTAAATTAGACGTCTTATCCCCTATGTCGGGGATTGTAGAAAGCTGAGTTGCCGTTTAACTTGTTTTCAGTATTCTACTTATTCAGATACTCCCCAACCGCAAAGATTAAATAATTAACATTGAGGGAAATTATGAAAAAACGTTACATAATCTATTTAGTTGTTTTATTAACAATTTCATCTACAACAAATGCTCAGCTAATCTGGGAAAAATCTACAATCGGAAAAAACATATATGCGCTCCGTATGGATCCGAACGGGGATCTGGTAATAGGCGGGAATATTGATTATGGAGTTAGCGAGAGCTCCCTAAAAGATCTTTATACCCTAAAAATTAGCAGTAATGGCGATAGTTTGTGGTCCGACGCAATAAATAACGAATCGGTAAATGATCAAGATCAAGGCGAGTGCGTGGCTGTTGATGCGGATGGAAATGTTTATATTGCCGGATATTTACAGGATGCAGGTGGTTGGTGGAAACGTGATTGGATTGTTGCTAAATATGATCCTGACGGAAATAAACTTTGGCAGACTACATTAAACGGCACAAACGACCACGAGGATAAAGTGCTATCCATTACCGTGGATGGCGATGGAAATGTGTATGCAGCCGGAGAAATGAGAAATACTCGAGACAGTGAGACCAATCTTGATATCGCAACCGCAAAATTTAACAGCGATGGGGATACGCTTTGGACACGTATGTATAATAATGTTGATTACTTCGGCGAATCAGTGAAGGATATTTTTCTTGACAAAAATGGGGATATCATACTTACCGGGAATATCGTGCATACCAGTCATTGGTTTTTCGGTGAGCTAAATGGAATTTTGCTGCTCAAATACAATGCGACCGGAGATTTATTAATGGATTCAATTTATGTTGAAGGAGCAGACCTGTCGATCTCAACGCATACTTCAGAAATTGATGCAGACGGAAATATTTACATTTATGGAAGCGACTTGGATAACTCAACTACGAGCGGAAATCCACATGCTTTGTATAAATTTTCAAATGAATTTGCCCTGGTATATAAATCAAACTTTTTGCCAAGCGAAGGTTCCTTTGCGATTTTACCCAGAAATTTAAGCATCAACTCAAACGGGCAAGCTGTTTTAAGTTTTAAAGGATCAACTTCTACCTGGCCATTTGAGTATAAAATTTTCCTCGTTGGATTTGATGATGCGGGTGAAACAGCTTGGACTTACACGCGGGACAAAGCTGGGCAAAGTGATATTCCATTAGGGTTGGTGCTCGATAACAACAATTACACCTATGCGGCGTTCAAAAAAATAATAGTTGATTCTTCAACTTTTCTGAGCACACAATTTGTTGAATTTGTTAAATATGATCCTTCAGGAAAAGTTATTTGGACTTGGGAAAAGGAAGGATTAAAAGATGGAAGCGGTGGAAATTATAAAGGAATTCTTGATATGAAAGTTGACGAGAATGAAATAATTTATGCCGGTTTCGAAACTTGGGAGCAAACCACAAATACAGATTATATTACTTTTGTTAAGTTAGATACAAAAATAGGAGTAACATCAGCAGGGGACGAAATAGATTCGAGAATCTCGGATTTTCGGCTGTCTCAAAATTACCCAAATCCGTTTAATCCGACGACTACAATTCAATTTGAATTGCCCACCGAATCCAATGTAAGTTTAAAAGTCTTTAATATGCTTGGAGAAGAAGTTGCTTTGCTTGTAAACGACTATAAAGCTGCCGGAAATTACAATATTGAGTTTAATGCAGAACATCTAACTTCCGGATTGTACTTCTATACTTTGCAGTCGGAAAGTTTTATCTCAACAAAAAAGATGTTGCTTGTCAAATAATTAACATTCTAAGCGGTTATGGTTTATAACCGCTTAGAATATTTACTACCTTCAACAAACTGTTGCTCAGAATAGATGTCTAAAAACTTCATTTATGGACAGAGATTTCTGTAAATTCACAATTAATTATTGCGAATGAAGGTGACTTACATTTCTTCAACGATTTACTTCCAAACGCCACCGGTGAGAAATTATAAATGAAACAAATTATTAAGAATGTTTTCAGAAAATTGGGATATGATGTTGTCAAATATCAGCCGAAACCAAATCTGCTAAAACCATATTGGGACATGGCGAGATTTATAAAAAATGATAAACCAATATTGTTTGATGTTGGAGCTAACATTGGTCAAACTGCTAAAATGCTTGATGAGGTATTTCCTGAAGGGGTTATCCATTCATTCGAACCAAGCGAAAATACATTTGAGATCCTCACCCAAAATGTTTCGGAAATACGGAATGTTAATTGTTGGAATTTTGCTCTGGGAGCTGTTCCGGAAGAAAGGAAGTTTTTCGAAAATTCAAGATCACCCATGAGCTCATTTTTAAGATTAGGTGAGAGCGGCTGGGGAGAAATCGAGAATGAATTAACAGTTAAGGTAAAATCGATTGATGATTTCTGCTCAGAACAAAAAGTGGAGATGATCGACATTTTAAAGATTGATACACAAGGATTTGAGCTGGAAGTTTTAAAGGGTGCTGAAACTATGATCGCAAATGGCTGTGTTGGACTTTTGTACATGGAAGTAACCTTTGCGAAATTGTATGAAGATCTCCCTTCTTTTGGAGAATTATACGAATTTTTAATTAATAGAAAGTTTAAGCTCGTTACGATTTATCCGATAAAACAACGTCACAAAGTTGCGGGTTGGACGGATATGTTATTCGTTCATGAAGATTATATTAAATAATATACGACTGTTCGTATTTTAAATTATTTTGGTCGTTTGTGCTAAGCTTCGTTTTCGTAATAAAATTTGTAATACTTCCTTCCGTTTGTCTCAACTCCCTTTTGAATTTTCTCTCGATCACCATGAATATAAATGTGAAAATCTTTATCGAGTTTTAAAACACTTTTAAATATCCTGGCTTGTTTGGAAACAGCTTGAGGAGAGATTTCAAATGAATCATAAAGCTCTACGTCATTTTCAGCGCGGTATCCGTCATCAAAACTTCTGAAAGATTTTATAACTTTCTCGTCTTTTAATACTTCTTCCTCAAATTCCTCTTTATCGTAAGAATCGTGGGTTTTAAAATATTTTACAGATCTATTCATCAAATCAATTTGCTCGGTTTTGTCGGCATCGAATTCCTCTACGAATTGCTGCGAGGCGAAATCCTTTGTGATGTTCAAAAGCTGAGCCGTCATGCGGTATTCATTATTTATCGGTTTGAGGTTTAGAAATTCATCCCTCCAAAATTGGGCACCTTTGGATTTGTTAGTATTATCAATCGCCATAACTATAAAACCGTTCTGTTGATTTGTATTAAAAATAATACACGCTTTGTCAATCCCTTTTATCTCAAATCCGAACTGATGATCCAAAACAAATCCGGTCTCCTTTTCACTCATGCTTAGAAATGGAACGGTAGTTTCCGACTTAAAAATTCCAATCGCGTCAACGATTTCACCACCAATAATCGCGTCATTAAAAAACGCCACATTTAAGTTGCCCTCCTTAATATTGGGATGGTCAGAAAATTCGTAAAGAATTTTTGCGATTTCTTGTGTGTTTGTCGGGAAGTCGCCTCTCGAATCGAAGATGTTGCTAACGTATTTGTAAACTTCGTTTGATTGAAGACCATCAGGATGGTGGAAGTTGAACAACTCTTCATTCTTAAAAGGATATAAAAAATATTTGAGGATAAAATCAGTCGTTTCTTCGTTGTATTTTGTCAAACTATCGGAAAGCGTTAATTCTTCTTCCCTTTGTTTGTTACCTACTTTGTGAGTAATTAATTTTTGCAAATTCGTTTGAGAGAAGTCCAGGGTAGCCATTGTTGATCTTATTTTTGTTTGAAAAATCGGTTCACAAATGTACATGAATTAATTAAACAGACGCATAAAATCTTTCACAAATCGAAATTAGCTTTATCTTTATAACCCATTATTCTTTGCAAATAAATTGTGCGATAATTGTGGTGCGCTACCCAAAATTGGGTGTAATTAAATTCATTTCAGAGTTATACCAAAATTGAAGGAATTAGATGAAAATTGTGATTTTGTTAACCGCTTGCATAAATGCCGGCGAGACCATTTATACCGTCCGCAAAGATCCGAAAATAAGAGAATCGGATTATATCAAAGCCCTCAAAAAATGGGAAAAAGAAACAGATTTGCCGATAGTTTTTTGTGAAAATTCCGATAGTGATTTGACAAGGATTAAGGCCATTGCAAATCCAAAGTCGGACAACAATAATGAAAGGATTGAGTTTTTCTCCTTTGACGGCAACAATAACCCAAAACTTGGAAAAAGTTACGGGGAAATGGAAATAATCAAGTATGCTCTTTTGCATTCTGAGTTAATAAAAAACGCTGATTTTATTATTAAAGTCTCCGGCCGCTATTTTATAAAAAACTTTAAGAAGTTAGTTGATGAGATAAAGAGTTATCAAAAAGTTGATGTGATTACAACATTTCAACACGATCGCAAATTTGCTGAAACCTTGTTCTTTGGCGCGGCAAAATCGTTTTATGAAACCTACTTTATTAAATATCATAGCAAAATAAATGGTACGGAAAAATATTTTATCCAGACTGCCTTGTACGATTCAATAACGGAAGCTCAGAATAATGGAGCAAAATGTTTTGAGTTCAAGATTGAACCCGTCGTAAAAGGTATCTCCGCGAGAACAAATCTGCGCATAAAACCGGATGATTTCAGGAAGCAAAACAAGTATTTATATTTTGCAAAAAAATTAAAACCTTTTTTGGATAGCACACGGGGAATAAGATCAAAACTGGGATTGCGGTTTGTACAATTGTCATCAAAAAAAGAAAATACGAAATGAAAGTAATTCACGCATACATGCAGTTGTAAAGTTTATAACATTTTAAAATTATTCTCACGAAAGTATTTGAATAATCTTTGTAAGATTTTCTAGTTCCATTTTAATGAATAAGCGGCAGGATTTTAGTCTTTAATAATTCATCCAACCGTCAGATTGACAAATCTAATTTGTGGTTTCTGAAGTATTTGTCGGAACCGCAAATTTAGTTGAATCAATATTGTGAAAGTGCATTACTTCGAGATTAAAACCACTTCGTTCAATCCCATTTACTTTTATTAACATTTCAAAATATTTCGGCATTTCTTTATCGATCAATTCGGATTCTATCAAATCATTTTGAAAAGTTCTGGAAACGAGTTTCTTAATCG
This sequence comes from Melioribacteraceae bacterium, assembly GCA_021739765.1. GTDB lineage: Bacteria > Bacteroidota > Ignavibacteria > Ignavibacteriales > Melioribacteraceae > JAIPBD01. The sequence continues at coordinate 18,383 of JAIPBD010000024.1, read as the reverse complement.
GCTCTGTTTTCCCAAATGATGAAAAGGACGTAATGAGCATAATTGTGTTATTATGATGACCGGGGCCTTTTGCCACAACGGTGTAATCGTCATGGAATTTTCCTTGATGGTTGGCGTCCAACAGAATTACCTCGCTGGTGTCTTTTAAATTAGGGGTATAATAAATATTGTGGGGGAAAATACTGTATTTGAATCTCAGAAAGTTAAAATAATAGTCGAGAATTCCGAGTGTTTTTACGCTCCCGACAAATACAATATTGTTTTTCTGAATATCCTCCCAGCTTAATTCCGAGGCGAGTTTAAACGATAGCTGGTTTCTCGCACCCCTAAACTCTCGAGTTAAATGCGAAACCACGTAAGGCGCCTCAACGCCCAGATATGATACGGGAGCTTCAACTAAATCAAAATCGGGGGATGGGTTTTTTTTCAAATACTTCTTAAAATCTTCTGACGAATTAATTCTTGTATCTCTGATAAGAATACTTTTTTCTTCATTGTTGCTTTTTTTCTTCAAAACAAAATAATTCCCAAGAACTAAAATCGTCGGTAATTCAGATTCAACAAAATCGGTCCAAATTGGGTGGAATTCATCCTCAATATTAAATCTGGTTAAACGATTGTTAAGTTCCGAATTTTCACTTTGTAGATATATTGTATACGAAATACTTAAAACAAGTAGAAGCGGAAGAATGAGAAGCGCGGTGTTGATCAAGTGTGATTTTTTTTCATCTTTTTTAGCTTTGTCGATTATTTCAACCCGGTAATGCCCTTTGGGAACCACCAATTTAATTGGTTCATCAGCACCTTCAGAAATATTAAAGATCTTTAATTGTTTTCGGAGAGAATACATATGTGATCGGACGACCGAATCATCCATCGGATTAAAACTATCGTCTCGACCAAAAATATTTTTGGCGATATCGATTTCCTTTACGGTTCGGTTTTCGATATATGCGCCAACCAAATATTTTAGAATTTTTAAATCGGTTTCTGAGTTAAAGTCCTTGCTCGATTCAATTTTTTCCAATATTTGGTCGATTAATTCTCTTTCTGTTTTCAAGTCTCGACCCTAAAAAATATATCTCAATCTAACAAATTTCTTTTCATATTAACAACTCTATTAGAACGTATCCCAACTGAGAAATTATATAAATAGATTTGTAATTATGGATTATCGATTTGATAATATTATCGATTTTTCTCTGCCCTGAAATTCATTTTAGAAATATAACCGCAAAAATATATGTTAATGCGATAATTATATCAGCTGATCGGAAAACAAGAATAAATTAGAATTTGGCCCATTTGGAGACGTTTTGGGTTGTTTAACAATGTTATAACATGTTATTACTTTTGTCTTTGATGCTTGCGAACTATAATGTATCGTGACTTAAAGGCGAAATCCAAATTCCTAATTTTTTGTTGAGCTTGATTATTCATAAAACATTGAGAGTAAACACAATCAAACTGATTCACCGAAATAGAGTTAATCTTATCTCTCCTTCAAAGTCGATTTTTTATCGATTTTACATGCCACAGCTATTCTTGATTTTAAGTTTTGTTTTCACACAAGTCACATTTGCCGGAGAAACGGGAAAAATTGCGGGGACAGTATTAGACACAAAGACAGGTGAACCGTTAATCGGAGTAAATATCATCCTTGTTTCAAAACTCGAAAATGGTTCCGAAGTTAAAATGTCAGAAACCTATGGCGCGGCAACGGATATAAATGGCGACTATTATATATTAAATATCCCTCCCGGTTCTTATTCCATAAAAGCTACATACATCGGATACACAACCTCGGTTCAAAAAGATGTTAAAGTGTCTATAGATAAAACAACTTTGGTTGATTTTGGATTGAGCGAAAAATCGTTTGAAACCGATGAAGTGGTTATCACCGCGTATAATGAGTTAAAAATAGAAATCGATCAAACATCTTCGAAACAATCTTACACCGTTCCCGAATTGGAGTCGCTCGCGGGAGTCACAAATATTCAAAGCATTTTGGAACTTCAAGCGGATGTGGTTGATAATCATTTTCGCGGCGGAAGAACAGGTGAATCTCTTTATCTTGTAAATGGATCAAGCATCGTAAACCCTATTTCGAACAACAGCTCATTTCAACCTTTAACAACCGGACTGCAAGAAGTGGAGGTTTACACAAGCGGTTTTAGCGCGGAATATGGAAACGCGCAATCGGGGATTGTTAATATTGTAACGAAGGAAGGAGGGAACAGTTGGACGACATCATTCGAATTAACATCCAACTTGCCCGGTTATGATACCTGGGGCGGAAGTTTCTACGCACCGGAAAATATGCCATTTTATGCGGATTTAAAAGAACCATCAGAATGGTTGTTTAATAACAACCCGGAAAATCCGGGAACAAATCTCGGACCATTTGATCGGTATCTGAATTTTCTTTCGAACTCGGAAGATAGTTTGAGAATCGCGACATTCGCACGGAACCAATGGATGCAAATGGTTCGTGAAGTTGGTTGGGAATATTTGAATAAACCGGATGTCAGGTTCGATTTTTCCGTAGGCGGACCTATTGCCTCAAAACTTAGACTTTTTGTTGCCGGAAGATATAAGGAGAATTATGGGATTATCCCGACTCCCAATCCCAACAGAGAAATGCAAGTTATGAGCAATTTGGTTTTCAAATATGATACAAGCAATAAGTTTAAAGTTAATTTTAACTATTACGATAAATTTGTTAATAAAGTTAACGCCGGTTCGTTTGTGGATTGGGCATTTGATCGAGAAATTGGTATTCCCAAAATTACCGAGAATGTTTATCAAATCGGTCTTTCTTGGAATCATGTTTTTAGTAATTCCGCTTTCGGAGAAATCAGTTTAGACTTTTTGGATACAAGGTCGGAAGAACGACCGGATTTTTTACAGGAAGGGTTATACAGAAAAGAAAGCGACTCATTAGCGGCTTATGATATCTTGTATGCCGATTGGTATATCAACAATCCTTCCGGATTTAGAGTCGGGGATTTTAATCCGTTTATCAGTTACGAACGATCAAAAACCTATAATCTTAAATCAACATTAACAAGTCAATTATCTAAAAACAACCTTGTAAAAGCTGGAATCCAATTCACTTATTATGACTTGAACGTGAATAATTTGGCAGGTTTAAATACTGTTGCCGAATCAAAAATCGAACGATATAGCGTTTTCCCATACGAAGGCGCGTTATTCATTCAAGACAAAATGGAATTTGAAGGAATGATCGCGAACATCGGTTTGCGTTACGACTTCTATGATTTCAATTATACTTATTTAAGCAACATTTATTCTCCATTAAGAAATCCCAATTTTGATCCGAGCGATCCCGGTTCAGGTCCGGCTCAAAGTGAAGAATATGCGGAAAAAGACGAAACTTCATTCTTCGGTAAATTACAACCACGTGTCGGAATCTCATTTCCGATAACCGCTGAATCTGTGGTTTACTTGAATTATGGCGTGTTTATTCAACGGCCGCCAATGAAAAGAATTCTTACCACTGAAGTTTCAGGTTCGGGGCAAGTATTACAACTCGGTAATCCGAGATTAAAACCGGAGCAGACAATCGCTTACGACATTGGTTTGGTTCAGGGTTTGCCTTTCGATATTAAGCTGGAAATAAGTGCTTATTATAAAGATGTTCAGGATTTAATACAGCAATCAATTTATTTTGATAAAAATTTCGTTCCTTATTATACGTTTTCAAATCTTGATTACGCAAATATCAAAGGCTTTCATATCAGTCTTGAAAAACGGGTGGGATTTTTCAGCTCAATTCTTCGGTATAATTACCAGGACGCATCCGGTAAATCCGCCACACCATTCGATAATCCAATTTCTTTTTATGAAACAGCAACTTCCTCCGGACAAACAATTGATCTTCCCGATCCGGAAGATGTTACACTCGATTTTAACCGTAAACACCGGGTAGTTGCAAACCTACGTTTCCAAACACCAAAGAATTTCGGTCCTGAAGTTTTTGGTACGCTTCCTCTTAGTGGATTTTCGGCGAGCCTTACCTATAAAATGATGACCGGCAGACCGTATACGTGGGATCCCGACGGAAAAGGATTATTGTTTAATAAAGAGACTCGTACGGAAAATGATATGAGCCTCCGAATCCAAAAAAAGTTCGATTTCGGTAAAACTAACGTAACAGTTTATTTGGAAGGATTTAATATTCTGAACGAGAAACATTATTCGTATTCGACATACACAAATATTATTCGGCTTACAAAATTAGAACGAGATGGAATCGAGTCACTTGAAGAAGCAAGTGTCGATGAAGAATCCCCATACATAACAAGTTGGAGAGCAAGAATAATCAGTAATTCTCCCAGATCTTTCAGAGTAGGAACCGTAATAAAATTTTAATATGAATACAAATAACCAAAAATATTGCGCGAAACTTTTAACTCAAATTATACTTGTGATAACGCTTTTTACGTATATCGAAAGTAGTGCACAATCCAAAGATTTCAGAACTCATACGCGCGGTGTTTTGCATCAAACTATTTACAATACCGGTGAAGTTGGGCGACCGGCACAAATATTAGGTTTTGATAAAATTTTAAGTCCATCAATGGAATGGCCCGGTTATTCCGCGACAGTAGTTAATTCTCGCGAATACAGCGGTCAGCATAATGCTTGGGGCGGCGGCATTTGGTTAGCCGGAAATTTAGTAAGTAAACCCGGTACAGCTAAACGAATTTATTCGTTTTGCGGAGGAACCGGAAAGGGTGATTTACCGGAATTGCCGGATGACATTTGGGCATTTCCTCTTTCAATTGAAAAAATCGAAAACTTCCCACTTAATCCCGATGGAACATTAAATGCTTCTTATGATCCGGATGAAGCGGAAGAAATAATAATCTCCAAATGGAATACGAATCTTGGAATCACAGTTACCAGAACTTCAAGGGCTTGGAGTTATCCCGATTATGATGATATGATCATTTATGAATATGAATTTGAATACACAGGCAATATTGATGGCGATCCGGAAATTGAACAAACCGAACAACTCCGAGATGTTATAATTTCTTTTGATTATAGTTTGGGTCCATCATTGTATGGTTACCAAAGATGGTATCGACAATGGAAAAACAAACCCGGACTGGTTGATGACTTGGCTCTTGGATACAGCGATCTAAAAGGATGGCACGATCCTGACTACTGGTTAAGTTATTCTCAAGATGGTGGAACCGCCGGAGATACAACAAAAGCGGGGAAACCGGAGCCTGACGCTGATTTATTCCTTGAATTTGCTCAAACCGGAAAAAATGGCGGTGGACTCGGTAGTCCGCAAGCAGTCGGTTTTACTATTCTATATTATGATACCGAACACCTCGCTGTAATTGATCCTTCTAACCCGAACGTTAATGAATCAGAATTGGTTACTCAGGGAACATTGACTCAGGATGGTGGAGGCAACTACATCGAGATTGATAACAATAAACGCCTCAAGCAACCATATAATAACCTGAACGAAAAACAATCATACTCTACTCGCGTGCAGCAACTCGGTTGGATGGATGTTGATTACAAAGAAGCCATCTACCAAACCGGAACAGATTATGAACCACCATCCGCAGAATGGGAAGGACGCGCGGCATATCTGTTTGATGACAGTCAAAGAGCCGCAAAAAGATTATTAATGTTCGGTCCTTATACTCTCGATCAAGGTGAAATATTGAAATTTTCTTTGGCTGAAGTAGCTGGATTTGGTGGTGAAAAATCGAAACAATTAATGGGCGGAGTTGATTACAAACAATGGAATATCGCGAATTCTTGGAACACCAAAGTTTCTATTGATGGACAAGTATTAACGGAAGATTATGTCGCGGATTTTGGAATTCCAGACTATGTAAATTCAGACGTGGTGTCCGTTCAAGATGTTACCCACAAAGCTTGGGAAGCTTACAGAGGTGTTTCAATCCCATTTGATCAAACAACTAAAAGACCTGTCGCCGGATTTTTATGGCCAACGGAAAACCCGGAAAAAGGAGTTTATAATTTAGATGTGCCGCCTCCCGCACCAATCTTCACCGCTTCGAGCACGGAGCAAGGACCGGTAACTATTTCGTGGGAAAATCATGTTGAAAGTTTTGCGCATCCAAAATTAACGGGGCCTGTAAATGAGTATTTCATTTACCGAAGTGAATCAAGAATCGGACCTTGGAAATTACTGGATTCCGTCTCCGTCGGTAATTATTCATCCGGCAATTCGTATTTATATGAAGATATCGATCCGACATTTAAAGTTGGTGAAACCAAGTATTATTCGATTGTTTCCTCGGACGCAAATGGAAATTATAGCGGAAAGACAAATTTTGTAAAACATACCCGATCGATAAAGGCGGTAACAAAGCTCGATGAAGTACATGTTGTACCTAATCCGTTCTATATCTCATCCGGTTTCGAAGGCGAAGCTGCAGAAGGGATGTTGGGTTTTTACGGATTACCGGAAAAATGTACAATCAATATTTACTCTTTTGCTGGTCAGTTAATTCAATCAATTGAACATGACGAACCGGTTTATTCTGTTACTTGGCTTCAGATTTCGAGGAATTTCCAAGAACTGGCGTCAGGAATGTATTACTTCGTTGTCCGAACTCCTGATGGCCAAACCTCTAAAGGAAAATTTTTGGTTATAAAATAACAATATGATTTTAACTAAAAGAAATATCACAAAAACTTTAGTCTCAATTTTATTGTTGACTTGTTCTTTTGTGCCTAAAGAAATTTATTCACAAAAGGTTGGAACTACATCGTTTCAGTTTCTAAAAGTTTCGACGAATGCGAGAGCGACTGCACTGGGTGAATCGTTTACAGCGATCGCGCAGACTTCAGAATCTTTGTTTTATAATCCTGCAGGAATAGTAAATACAAAAAGTTATGATGTTTCCGTTTCACATGTTGATTGGTTCATTGATACAAAAATCTATGCGGCTTCTTTAAGTTATAATTTGGGCAACGTTGGAGTCGTCGGGTTGTTCGGAATTTTCGCCGATTACGGTTCCATCCAGGTTACAAAAGTTTCAAGCCTAGGGTTTTTATCGAATGGTTCTTTTAATCCCGGATTAACCGGTCAAACGATTTCACCAAGTGCTTACATGGTTGGTTTGAGTTATGCGCGATCATTGACGGATAAATTTTCATTTGGATTTAGCGCAAAATACGCAGGCGAAGACTTAATCCTCGAAAGCAGCTCTTCGGTATTGTTTGATGCGGGGCTCACGTACGATACGGGATTTAAATCGATTCGTTTGGGAGCTGCGGTTAGGCAATTCGGACCCGAAGTGCAATTCGTTGAAGATAAATATCCGTTACCACAAACATTCGAAGTGGGAATATCAGCCTATTTGATTGATTATTCGGATGCTTTCATAACAAACATTCCTCATTCTCGTTTACTGTTTGCTTACTCGATAGTTCACCCGAGAGATTATGAACAGCAACAAGTTATCGGGATGGAATATTCTTACGATGATTTAGTGTTTATTCGCGGTGGATATAAAATGAATTTTGACGAAGAAACAATCACAGCAGGATTCGGGCTTTTCTGGAATAATATAAGGTTTGATTATGCCTATGTGCCATTCGGCGACTTTTTGGATTCGGTACACCGTTTCAGCTTCGGATATTCGGGAGATTAGGCATCTAATTTTATGAATTTAATGAAAACTATATCGTTCTATATAATAATTCTTTCAATTGGATTTAGTACAAAATTAATCGGACAAGGAAATGGAAGTCTGCTTAGTTATCAAGGATTATTTGATTTCGGGTCACACAACGCGAAGAGTATGGCGCTTGGAGAATCATTTATCGGAAGAGTGGGAGAGTTACAATCAATCAACTTCAATCCGGCCGGTATGATCGGGCTTGATAAGTTGTCATTCGAAGTATCGGCAACACACAGTTCAAACAGTTTTAGAAAAAACAATGTTTGGCTTCCGGGTTCTCCACGCTTGAATCTTTCATTGTATCTCGATGGACTTTATACTCCGACAATGGAGCAGAATGGAATTTGGGCTAGCGAAATGATAAAAAGAACTTCGCCTTATGCTTGGAATCTCGATGAATTTAGCCTGCCGGATAGAGGAAATGATCCTTACTCGGAAGATGTCGCGGATTTTCAAACGGCTAATGATAAAACGGATTTTTTGAGTATTCAAGCCGCATTACCAATGGAATTAATGGGGCGAAATTTCGCGTTCGGGTTCTCTTATAATAGACGATTAATAAATGATGTGGATTGGAACGGAACCACTTTAGACCCGCATTTTGGTGCGCCGGGCAGTTTGCCTCAAACGGATACTCTTAAACCAATATGGTCAATTTACAATCGCGAGAGAATTGGAGTTTTAAACGATTTTAGTTTTGGTCTTGCTTATGAAATTGATAATACTTTTAGAATTGGTCTGAAAGCAAATTACCTCAATGGCGAAACCGATGACAAACTGGCACTCGACAGAGTCGGGATTTTTGTTTTTGAAAATAAATCCGGATTGGATGACTGGAATTTCACGTATGATTTTAATGAGCAAAAACAACAAGGCGTTTCAAAGTTTTCCTCTTTAGCGTTTACAATCGGAACCGTGATAAACTTGGATAATTTCAGTTTCGGATTGACATATACTCCTTCTTCAACTCTTGAGAGAGAATGGAATTACAATTATTCAATTGTTGATTCAACATCTTCAACTTCATTCGACAGCTCAGGCACGGATAAACTAAATCTCCCATATAACTTGGGACTGGGAATTGTTTTCCATCCGCATGAATTGTTAAAATTTTCGATTGATTATAAATACAATCCTCTCAGCAAATCGGAATTTGAAAAGTCGAGTGATACACTGGGACAATCAAATTCATACGTTAATTCAAGAACTTTTAGCGCGGGAATCGAGTACCAACCAATGGAGAATCTTACTCTAATTGCGGGTTACAGGAATTCGAGCAAACCATTCGTAGGCGAATCAAACGCAATCACCGATTTAGGTCCGATCGAATCACATTACAGTTTTGGAGTCGGATATAACTTTTTCTTCGGTAAAATTTTCGCCGCTTACTCTTATTCACAACTTAAATATTACGATTTATACTTAAATAATCGCAACTATTCATTCTATTACAATAGTAAGGCGATTATTTCTTATTCAATAAAACTTTGATGTAAAAAATTGGTTTTTCACAAACAAGGAGGGCACATGTTCAAAAAAACTTACTTAGTAATCCTAATGTTAATTGTTGGCGCGGTTACAGTAAAAGCTCAGTGGAGCTTGAATCACACGGGAACCATATTCCCTGATGGATCAGCGATGGCTCTTAATTCGATCCACATGATTAATGAATCAACATTAATAATTGTTACCGGAGAAGGAGGAATTGTAAAAACTGTAAATGGTGGTGCAAGCTGGTCTGTAAAAATTTCACCCGGCGCAACCGGCCATATAAATCATATTTGGATGAACGAAGCAGGTACAAATGCGCTTACTGTGGCGAATGCCGGTATAGTTTATAAATCGGTGGATGCCGGTGATACATGGAATTCAATTTCTACCGGGTATTCACAAGATCTTTATGGAATATCTTATGTTGATGATAATAACATTTATGCTTGTGGAACAAGTATTGTCTTAAAATCTACCGATGCCGGTGAAACATGGGATAGTTTATCAAATCCAACGGCTTCAGGTAAAGATTTAAACTCGATTAGTTTTGCAGATGCAAATGTTGGCTTTACGGGTGGTAAAACCAACATTGTTTACAGAACGGTTAATGGCGGTGTTTCTTGGGATAGCGTGCATAATGCAGGCGGAACCGTTAGAGATATTCAAGTTATGAACGCGTTAAATTTATTGGTAATCGGTGATGCGGGAATTCAGAAAACGACCGATGGTGGCGGTACCTGGACGGAAATAACTTATCCGGAAGGTGAGAAGTTATGGCGTGGTCATTTTATGGATGCAAACAACGGCTTGGCAGTTGGACAAAATGGGTTGGTAATTAAAACTACCGATGGTGGAACAACTTGGACGAAAGAAGAGAGTGGATCCTCTTCCAAGCTTCGAGGAGTCTTTTTATACGATACCGGAATTGGGGCGGTTTCAGGGCAAGGAGATGAAATTATAACAATGGGCGTTGAAGAAGTCGTCGGATTTGATTCCTGGACAATTAACTATACAAATGTAACATTCCCGGAAAGTTCGGCAAAGGCTATCAACACAGCTTGGATGCTTAGTCCTAATACGATTGTTGTAGGTACTTCAGAAGGCGGCATCTTAAAAACCGTTGATGGTGGCGGATCATGGACTTCTCCGATTCAACCTGTTGGATCAGGGCTGGATCATATTAACCACATTTGGTTTAGTGACGCGGGAACAGATGGTTTGGCCTTCGGTAATTCCGGTAAAATTTATCAGTCAGCAGACGCGGGCAACAGCTGGAACACAATAGATTTGGATACCGCTTCAAATATAATTGGATATTCTGTTGTTGATGATGATTTGATATTTGCATGTGGAACAAATGTTGTTTTAAAATCTACTGATGGCGGAGCAAGTTGGGATTATGTAACAAATCCAACCGAAGCAAGTAAAGATTTAAATAGTATCGCGTTTGTTGATGCAAACATCGGTTACACCGGTGGCAAAACAAATATCGTTTATCGAACCACAGATGGAGGCGCTTCTTGGGATAGCGTCTATAATGCAGCCGGTACTGTTCGCGATCTAAAAGTTTGGGATGCATTAACATTTATGGTAATTGGTGATGGCGGAATCCAAAAAACAACAGATGGCGGAGCAACATTTGCAACTATCGATTACCCCGAAGGCGAGAAAATGTGGCGTAGTTACTTTATGGATGATAACAACGGATTAGCTGTCGGACAAAACGGATTGGTGATTTTAACTACAGATGGTGGGAATAATTGGACAAAACAAGAGAGTGGCTCAACTTCAAAACTGCGTGGTGTTTTTATGTTTAATGGTGGAACCGCGGTTGTAACGGGTCAAGGTGATGAAGTTATAACCACCGGTGTAATGGTTACTTCGGTTGAAGTTAATAGAAGTGAAGTTATTCCTGAAGGATTTAATCTTTCGCAAAATTATCCAAACCCGTTTAATCCAACTACCAAAATTGAATTCAGTGTTCCGAATTCAGGCGATGTTCAATTAATAGTTTTTGATGCACTTGGCCGGACGGTCGGAGAATTAGTAAACGATCAAATGAGTGCAGGAACTTATACTGTTTCATTTAACGCGACTCATTTATCATCGGGAATTTATTTCTACAAATTAGTATCACAAGATTTTATACAAACTAAGAAAATGATTTTAATCAAATAATTCCAAGCGAACTGATCCATGGATAGAAGGAATTTTATAAAGGGAACTACTGCGGCTTCGTTTGGAGCCGCAATGATCCCGAACATATTGATGCCTAAAAATATAAAGGCAAATCACAATTCGCATTTTAATTCTTCAAACTCTGCAAAACCAAATATTCTTTGGGTTATGGCGGAAGATATTTGTCCGGATTTGGGCTGCTATGGAAACCATGACGTGGAAACTCCAAACATCGATAAATTCGCCACCGAAGGAACCCGATATACCAACGCTTACACAACTTGCTCAATTTGTTCTCCCAGCAGATCGGCGATGATAACCGGAATGTATCAAACTTCTATCGGTGCTCACAACCACAGAACTTTGGATGAATTTAAGAAACCGCTGCCCGATGGAATAAAACCGATTACCGAATACTTAAAAGAAGCAGGATATTATACGGTAAATGACAATCCGAACAAAAAAGGGAGCAAAAATAAGAAAATCGGTTTTCGCGGATCAGGAAAGGAAGATTTTAATTTCGCATACGACGGTGATGTCTTTGAAGGAACCGATTGGAGTGATCGACAAGAAGGGCAACCATTTTTTGCTCAATTAACTTTTATGTCTACACACCGGGGACCGGGATGGGAAAAAGCCGAAAAGTTCAGCAAAAAAGTTGATCCTGATAAAATTTCGATTCCACCATACTACCCCGACCATAAAATTACCCGGGAAGATTGGGCGACATATTTAAACGCGATACAAATGACCGATGAATTTTTTGGTCAATTAATGAACCGACTTGATGAGGAAGGACTTTCTGAAAATACAGTTGTGTTTTTCCTTGCCGATGAAGGTCGCGCAATGTTAAGGGCTAAACAATGGTTGTATCATCCCGGCCTTCATATTCCTATGATCGTGCGGTGGCCCGGTAAAATTGAAGCTGGAAAAATTAATGACAAAATGGTAAGTGGAATTGATCTGACGGCAACAACACTTCAATTAGCCGGAATTGACATCCCCTCCTATATGGAAGGAATACCATTCTTAGATCATAATATACCCGAACGAGATTATATTATCGGAGCCAGAGACCGCGCGGATGCTACCGTTGACAGGGTCAGAAGCGTTCATTCGAAACATTTTAATTACATCAGAAACTTCTTCCCGGAACTGCCTTATACGCAGCAAAACAGATACAAAGATACGAGATATCCGGTCCTTCAATTAATGAAGGATTTGCACGCTGAAAATAAATTAACGGAAACACAGCAAGCATTTATGGCGGAATCAAAACCGGAAGAGGAATTTTATGATTTGCTGGCCGATCCGTTTGAAACAAACAACTTGGCAAACGATCCTAACTATTCGGTGCAGCTTGAAAAACATAGAAAAATATTAGATGATTGGATCGTTTCAACAGGCGATCTTGGTTCAATTCCAGAATCAAAAAAGGAGTTGGATAAAGTTATAGAATATAGAATTGAAAAATATGGATTCTGATTAGTGTCTCCACGCGTCGGTTTTTTATGTGGTAATTTTGAATCGGCGCGGATTTTATTCTAAGGTTATGTAAAATGGAAATCAATTATACGCGCAGAAATTTTTTAAAAACTACAGGCATGGCAACTGTTGGATTAATGGCTGCTCAGAAAGCAAATTTTGCCTCTTTTTCCAAATCAAACAAAAAACCAAATGTTATTTATATTTTAGCTGATGATCTTGGATATGGTGATTTAAGTTGTTATGGTCAGGATAAATTCAAAACAAAAAATATTGACAAACTCGCTAACGAGGGAATGAGGTTTACCCAGCATTACTCGGGAAGTACGGTTTGCGCCCCATCAAGATGTTGTTTGATGACGGGTTTCCATTCCGGCCACACAACTATCAGAGATAACTTTGATAAAAACAATGCCCGAGTCTCTCTAAGAAAAACGGACGTAACAGTTGCGAAGGTTTTAAGAGATGCGGGATACAAAACCGGAATCATCGGGAAATGGGGGCTGGGGGAACCAGGAACTGAAGGAACACCAAATAAACATGGATTCGATTATTGGTTCGGCTTTTTAAATCAAGCAAATGCGCATAGTTATTATCCGGAGTACATCTGGCGAAATGAAGAAAAGGAGCATTTACCGGGAAATTTAAATGGCGATCGAAAATCTTACGTGCACGATCTGTTTACGAAAGAAGCTTTGAACTTTATAAAAAATAATAAAGACGAGCCTTTTTTCCTTTATTTGCCTTATACGATTCCACATTCTGATTTAGATGTCCCCGAAGATTCCTTGGATTTATATAAAGGGAAATATCCCGAACAACCTTACAAAGACGATGAATTCCAAACTGATTCACCCCGAGCTGCCTACGCGGCAATGATTTCAAGAATGGATAAAGACATCGGTGAAATTTCCAAGCTATTAAAAAAATTAAACATTGATGAAAACACTTTGGTCATCTTTACAAGTGATAACGGACCAAGCCCGAAAAATGGAGGTGATCCGAACTATTTCAACAGTAGCGGCCCCTTTAAAGGTGGTAAGCGTGATTTATATGAAGGGGGAATTCGTGTTCCGTTTATCGCACGTTGGCCGGGCAAAATAAATCCAAATTCATTTTCACATCACGTTTCAACTTTTTGGGATTTTTTCCCCACAATGGTTGAGTTAAGCGAATCTGATTATAAGGGGGATACCGACGGAATTTCATTTTTGCCCTCATTAACCGGTAAATCTCAAAAAGAACACGACTATGTGTACTGGGAATTTACGATCAAGGGTGAATCCTATCAAGCGGCACGAAAGGATGATTGGAAAATATTACGTTCAGCCAAAGGTTATGAGTTCTACAATCTGAGATATGATCCGAGAGAGCTTTTCGAAGTTTCCCACCTTTATGAAAAAGAATTTTCTGATCTAAAATTATATTTGAAAACAGCTCGGCAGGATAATCCGGATTATAATTTCTATCTGGAATAATATGCGAAGCACATCATTTAACAGAAGATCGTTTATCAAAACTACAGGGTTGGCGGCGATTGGAACTGCAGCTTATTCCTCGTTTGGTTTTATTGAATCTCCAAAAACCAAACCCAACTTATTATTTATCCTTACAGATCAACAAAGGGCTGACACACTCGCTGTATATGGAAATCATAAAATTAGGGTTCCGAATCTAAATAAATTGGCAAACGAATCCGTCGTTTTTAGAAAAGCGTATGTTTCACAGCCCGTTTGTACACCCGCCCGTTCTACAATTATGACAGGTTTATGGCCACATACAAATAGCTGCACTGCCAATAATATTCCGTTAAAATCTGATACAAAATGTCTTCCGGAATTATTAAATGATGGTGATTATAAAACCGGATATATCGGTAAATGGCATTTAGGGGATGAAGTTTTTCCGCAACACGGATTTTCGGAATGGGAAACGATTGAGGACGGCTACTCTGAATATTTTTCAGCCGGGAAGCCGAAAGATAAACTGAGCGCATATCATCATTGGTTGATAGAAAAGGGCTACTCCCCGGACGAAAAAGAAGGAACGTTTTCGCGCAAATTTGTAAGCAAATTACCAATCGAACACAGCAAAACTAAATTTGTTGAACTTCGCGGTAAATTGTTTTTGGAACGAAATAAGGATAATCCATTTATGTTGTTCCTCGGTTTTTTCGAACCGCACTCGCCCTTTAACGGTCCGAATGATAATATGTATTCCGCTGAGGATGTTGAACTGCCAAAAAATTTTAACGACCCTCTCGAAGAAAACGAACCGATAAGAAATCAATTACTTCGAGATGATTTCATAGAAAACGGTGCAAAGGGATATTCGCTAAAAGATGAAAATAGCTGGAGACAAATGATCTCAAACTACTGGGGTTTAATTTCACAAGTTGATGCCAGTGTTGGAGAGGTGCTAAATAAACTGGATGAATTAGGACTTCGAAAGAACACCATCGTTGTATTTACGAGCGAACATGGCGACATGATGGGGTCTCATAAAATGGCATTAAAAACTGTTATGTACGAAGAAGCCGTGCGAGTTCCGTTGATGATTAGGTTTCCACAAAAAATTAAAAAGCAATTAATTGTTGAAAACCCAGTAAGCCAAATCGATTTGGCTCCAACATTATTAGACTTTTTAAATAAAAAGAAACATGTTGAATTAGAAGGACATTCGTTTGCCCCATTTTTACTGGGTGGAGAGCTGGTTGAGGATCATGTTTTTATCGAATGGAATCCTAATACTTTAAGACCGTTATCTAAAAGATTGCCTAAGTCTGATGACAATGTTGCAAAAATTGATCGAGAATATCTGGCGGATCAATCCATAAGAACTGTTGTTTCCCCCGATGGGTGGAAGTTGTGTTTGAGTGACAGAGATAAAAATCAACTATTTAATTTAAACGAAGATCCTTTTGAAGAAACTAATCTGTTTGACGATTCACATTTTGAAGGAATTATCAAAAAATTGGAAGTCAAAATATACGAGTGGCAAAACAAAACAAACGATACCGTAAGTTTCAACTAATCCGATTAAAAATACTTGAGAGATATATGTTAAAAAATGTTCATACGCTTATTCCGATTTTTCTTCTGTTAATTAACGTACAAAGTTTTTCTCAATCACAGCAAAAATATGCGCTTGATAATCCACGGATAGTTGAAAGCATTAATAATGACTGGACTTTTAATTACTTCCCACAACATAAATTCGATGATAACGTTTCGTCAATAAATTACAATGATAGTACTTGGGATGCGATTGCGCTTCCTCATACTTGGAGCACATTTGAAACTACCGGGGAGGTTCATCCATTTATACGAAATGCGTCAGAAAGAGACGATCCTTATTGGTGGAAAGGCTGGGGTTGGTACAGAAAAAAAATTCAAATCGATAAATCATTATCCGATAAAAAAGTATTTGTAGAATTTGACGGGGTTCAAAAATATTCACGATTGTACGTAAACGGAAATTATGTAGGCGAGCACAAAGGCGGATTTACCAGCTTCTATTTTGATATTTCCGAATATATAAAATACGGCGAAGAAAATTTACTCAGCATGGCGGTTTCAAATCGGCGTGATGATAAGTTCGGAGGAATTCCTCCGATGACGGCAGGCAATTGGAATGTTTACGGCGGCATTTATCGCGATGCAAGAATAGTCGTAACCAATAATATATATATTCCGTATCAAGGCTCAGCGGAACATGAAGGCGGTACATTTATTACTACCCCTATAGTTGATTCGACAAAAGCAGTTGTCGATATAAATGCATTTATTAAAAACGAATCGGAAAAGCAAAAATCAATTCAAGTCTATGCTTATATACTGGATTCAGAGTTTTTTGTTATCGATACAATGTATCGCGATTATGACTTGCCGAATAGTAAAATTTCTAAAATAAATATAAAAAGTAATGAAATATTAAATCCAAAGTTATGGTCGAATCTCACTCCCCATCTTTATAATCTCGTAATCGAGTTACGGTCTGACGGAACCATAATCGATCTTTACCACAGCACTTTTGGTATTCGGTGGTTCGAATGGAATTATGAAACCAACCGGCTCTTAGTCAACGGTAAGCAAATACATATTCATGGAACAAATCGCCATCAAGAGTATCCATGGCTCGGAGACGCGATGCCGAAATGGATTCACAGAAACGAAATGTACGAAATAAGACATGACCTCGGACATAATTTTATGCGAACCGGGCACTATCCAAACGATCCTTTAATTTATGATTTGACCGATACACTCGGAATAATTACTGCTGAAGAAGTTCCCAATATTAAAAGTATCGACTTTGGAGAGGAAATCCAGGAGGCCAATGTTCGTGAAATGATCAGACGCGATAGGAATCATCCGAGCATTTTCTTTTGGAGCGTGGGCAATGAAACAGATGATGCCGCTGATTCAAAATGGGCGTGGGAGGAAGATACAACAAGAATTTTGCATGAGCGGAAAACAGAAAATTACGGTGAATATGTAACTCATAATGCTAAAAATCTTGATATGGAAAACCTACTTCGTGTTACGGTTCGTGGGTGGTACAACAAAGATGTACGCGATCTTGAACCGGTTAATACAAAAGAAAAACCTAAAAGCGGACAATCTGCGGGAACGGAAGAATGGCAGCACAAAATGGCAAGGGTTAAAGACGCCAGTATTCGGGGTCGAATTGATGAAAATGTTGTAGCATGGTTATATGCCGATCACGGAGCGGACAGAGAATACGAAAACGTTCCTCTGAAACACATTAATCCAAAAGGTTGGACGGACTTATACCGAATTCCCAAATACATGTATTATTTATGGCAGGCAAATTATTCTACAAAATCAATGATATTTATCCAACCACACAATTGGCAAAAAAAATATATCGGACAGAAAAAAAACTTTCAAGTTGATTCCAATTGCGAAGAGGTTGAACTTTTTGTTAATGGTAAATCGCAGGGCGCTCTACATCCGAATTCTGAAAATTTTCACACTGTTGAATTTCAAAATATTTTAGTTGAAGAAGGCGAATTAAAAGCTGTTGCACGATCCGGAGAAGAGTCGATTGAGTATAAAATTCAAATGGCAGGTGAACCTAAAAAATTAGTGCTCTCAACGAAACAACCTCAAATTAATGCAGGTCGTGATGGAATATCTGTGATTCGAGTTGATGCTGTTGATGCTCAAAACAATCCGGTTCTTGCTACGAACCCAACTCTTCATTGGAGTGTTGAAGGACCGGCCGAACTTATAACTCCGGAAATTTATATGACGGATATCGATAAAAATTGGGCAATGGATGGAGTTATGTACACATACTTGCCCATAACAACGATTATAAGATCAACTGATGAAGAGGGGGAAATAAAAGTAAAAGTATCCGCTGATGGGTTGACCGGTGATGAAATTACGGTTTTAAGTACAAGACCAAAGAAGGATAAATCGTTGATTACTCAAGTGAGGTTAAGTGATAAAAACAGAATTGGCGTTATTAAGGACGAAGGCTTTATTCCAA
>JAIPBD010000023.1 GCA_021739765.1 Melioribacteraceae bacterium | reverse complement strand
TCTCGGAGGAGGAATAAGTGTTTCCAATCTTCAGCATAATATTTATTAATTCGCTGGCAACTTTAATCCATTTCTTTGATGGTCACAAAGATGGCAACATTATGAAGTCATCTTATGACAATAATAAGGGTTACATTGATCTTAAACTAATGAAAAGGTCTAATCGTGCTTGGCACGTTTCAGAGATGTTTTATCATACTTTCCTTTACACCTTAATTTTTGCAGTTAATGCCGCATTCTTTAAAGTAGATGTTTGGGATCAAACCATTAAGTTTATACTGATTGATTATCTATTAGCTTTGTCAATTTGTACTGCTAATCGCATTCTCTTAAATGATCTATTTATAGACTACTTCCGATCAGGACGCATAGGATTAATCCCTTCTGATAATGGAGGATTTAAGTGGAATAAGCCAAAGACTTGGTTCGATCTGCATGATGCTTGGATTAACTATCTCGAATTGAAGCTTGGAATCAATCAGTATTATTATAGGGTTGGTGTGTTTTTATTGAATTTGATATTTGTGATAGCGATAGGTAAAAATTAAATCCCGGCCGTGAACGAATTCACAAAACCGGGATTTATAAGCGGTCTACAGACCACCATCAAAAAGGAGAGTAAGTATTGTTACTTACTCTCCATTATTAAGTAAGACTTTCAGCAGTTCTTTGACTTATTGTTTCAAAAACCTCGCGTAAAAATTAACAATTAAATCAATTTTTAGCGAGGATTAAAATGATACCTTATATGGGTGGAAAATCAGCACTTTCGAGATGGATTATTGACAATTTCCCAGAAGACTTTGAAAAGCGAACATATGTAGAGGTGTTTGGTGGAGGAGGCTGGGTACTCTTTAAAAAGGAACCATCTTACGTTGAAGTCTACAACGATCTTAATTCGCATCTTGTGAATTTATTCAAAACCATTCGCGACAATTATCCGGAATTCGAACATAAGGCGGAGTGGTCACTGCATAGCCGTGAGATGTATAATGAAGCTCGGGAAAGATTTTAAGAACGACGAGTTTATGAATGAAATTGAAGAGGCGATGACTTATGCCTTGAGCAAGGTTCAGGCTTTTTCAGGTAACGGCGGTTGGGCATACCATATAACGTCGAAGCGAATTAAAGGAGGAAGCTGGTTACCATTCTTGAAAAGACTATCCCTCATCAACGCCAGATTGAAGACCGTAATGATTGAGTGCCTTGATTTCGAGAAATTAATTAAGAAGTATGATCGTGAGTCTACTCTATTTTATGTCGACCCTCCATACGTTGACACGGAATTTTACTATAATACAAAATCCGAAAAGTATTTTGTAAAGGAAGACCATGAACGTCTGGCCGAACTACTGAGGAATGTTGAAGGTAGGTTCATTCTTAGTTATTACGATCACCCACTCATCCGAAAATTATATAAAGGATACAAGTTCTCAACGAAGGAAAGAGTAAAACATGCAGCCGGTATAACAATCAACAGTAGCAAAGAAAGACCAAAGGCCGTTGAAGTACTCATTAGGAATTATTGATAAATGATGTTTTAATGCCGTTTAAATTTTATTTTTAGACGGCATTAATGTGGGATTAATTTTGTGGATTGTGAGTATGACAGAAAGTCAGACTTGCCAAAGTAAAAATTCTCAAACTAAACGCCGGGAATTCTCAAACTAAACGCGGCGATATAAAACGCAACGATAAGTATCAGAATCAGAAGGAAAAAAATTCCGCTTACGTTATCTAATTCAATTCCTTGTTTCAGATCAGGCATCACTTCTTCCCAAGAAAGAATTGTGGCTCTATCATTTTTTACTTTTGAATTATAATCGGCTTTTACCTGTTCAATATCATCAAGTGATTCAAGCGCAATGGCGATGGAGTGGACTCGTCCGTACATTCCGAGCAATTCGCGCGCGGTTTCCGTTCCCATAAAAACAGCCATTCCATCGAATGCCCCGAAACCCATTTTAACTGTTCCGGTTATTTTGAATTTGAGGTTTCCGAGTGAGCCGTCAAATCCTTGTGCCAATACAACAACATGGTCGCCGATTTCCGCTTTAAGATTTTTTAACAATTTGTTTCCAATAACTATATTGAGCGAAGTATCAGATTCAAAAAATTTGCCGGCATTTAATTTTGTGAGAATGTTGGTCGTTCTTTTTTCCTGGGCTGGATTAATTCCGAAAATCATTGCACCCATGGAATTATCTTTAAAACTTATCAATCCCTCTGCGTTTATCCTTTCCGCGTATCCTTGTATCAATTCATTCGTTTCAAGGAATTCTCTCATATCCTTATCAATCGTGAAATTTTTACTTACGGAAGGAGTCTCCAGGTATTGAGGATGTTGGATTTGCATATACCCCGAAAATAATTCAACGGCATTTTTAATATTTACAGCGTAGGTTCCGATCTGTACACCACGCATGGAGATTGCGGCAAATGTAGCGAAGGTAACGGCGAGCAAAGTAAGAATCGATCTTCTTTTATTTCGCCAAATATTTCGCCAAGCTAATTTTAAAATCATTTTCAATTTAGTTTCCTCTTTCTAATTCTTGGAAGGAGAATTTCCTCTCTGGAATTTTTACGTCAAATGCCATGTCTAGAACTTTAAGAGTTGTTGAGTTCCCCTTTTTAAGATTGTCGATCATTGCCCACTTTGCTGGTAACTTACGTCCGCCAAATTGAGCTATTTCCGAAAATTCCATATAACGCATCAGCTTTCCTTTTTCATCATAGTATTCAACAACAGCGGGAATGTAATCCGATTTGCGCACCCAGTAATGCAATTTACCCCAGACCACCGGTGCGTCGGGTTTCGGCACCAACAATATTTTCCAACACATTTCGCCGTCAACTTCTTCATCCGCAATTATCGATTGTTCGTAATCATCTTCAAGGTTCGATTCCCTTACGAGATCGTCGTTTGTAAAATCTGAACCATTCCATGATTGCAACATCATCGAAGGCGGGATTTTGATCGTTGTTTCCGTGTTTCTAAGATAATTCCACATTTCGTTTCCGATTTTCAACGTCTTATTGCCGGCCTCCCTTCTCGGTTTTTCGATCACGATCAAAGCCTTTTCATTCCCAACCCACCAACTTTCCATCTTTAGGGTTCGTTCATAATCAGGTGTAACAATTTCCATTTCAATTGTACCGTGTGCTGATTCACCTTTAAGTATATTCTCCGCCCTGGCTATTATTTCATTTGCTGTTTGAGCATATAGGTTAATTACCGGTAAAAACAAAATTAAGAGTAAGCTAAATTTTTTCATTTTCTCCTCATTCTTTTAGAATGACTAAACGTTCAGTCAAAAATTACTATTTAAATAGACGTCTGTCAAGCGATAAGGTTTTATTTTTGGTAATAATAATTCTCCGGTTGCGGGGAATTATTTTTCTAATTAGATTTATGACTGAACATTTAGTCAATAAAAATATGCCTCGAACACAAGAACAAAACGAAGAGATAAAACAGAAGACCAGGAAACAAATTCGGGATGCCGCATTGGTGGTTTTTGCTCATAAAGGATTTCACGGTTCATCAATGAGTGATATCGCAAAGAAGGCCGGAATCAGCAAAGGCCTTGCGTATAATTATTTTTCCGGCAAAAAGGATTTGGCAGAAAGTGTCCTTAAATCGTTTGAGGAACCATTCAAAGAGATGACAGTAATCTTCGACACTTACGATGACCCATATAAAATTATTGAATTGCTGATTAAGGGAACAATTAATCAAATAAAACAAAACGAGGAGTATTGGAGATTATATCTCAGCTTCCTGACGCAAATCGAAATGGCTGAAATGGCAAAAACTGTAACGCATGATATCGTTGTACTCGTTATAAGTAAAATGGAAAAGTTGTTCCGTAAAATCGGCCTTCCAAATCCTAAAGCGGAAGCATACATTCTGGGGGCGATTCTTGATGGAATTCCACTGGATTATTTAATGGATAAAGAGAATTACCCGATAAATTCTGTTGAGAAACGTCTTCTTCAAAATTACAGCAAGGAAATTTTAAGTCAGCGTGCTAAAAACTGATGTGAGCTTTTTCGTTTGAATGAAACTATCTCAACAAAATCATTTTTTTGCTTAGAACATTATTTCCAATTGAAAGAGTGTAGAAATAAATTGAACTCGGTAAATTTTCGGCATTAAAATCAACTTCATAATTTCCCGGGTGCATCTTTTCGCTTACTATAGTTGCAACATTTTCTCCCAGCAAGTTGTAAATCTTCAGTGAGACAAATTGAGCCTCGAATCCTGCCCCTTTCATATCCCGGTTGCTCGGAACAGTAAATTGAATTTTCGTAGTCGGATTGAACGGATTAGGGTAATTCTGTTTTAAATTGATCTTTATTGGCGAATGATCTTTTTTTGAAGTTGATGTTACGCTTCTAAAATAAAAATCGGCAACAACCGGTAAATGATCCGAAGCCAGGATTGTATCATCCCGCTTTAAATTATAATTGGTGAGAGTATCCGCCGGTAGGAAATCAGAATGGAGTGCAAACGAATTTGTCATTTCCAAAACTGATCCCGAATAAACAATATAATCTAATCGTCCGGCACTGAAGGAAGAATAATCCGAGTACCAGGTAAATGTTGTTGGAGAACCGGGATTTATCGGCTTTGCGTCCACAAAGTTATGTCCATCCAAGTCGGGGGTAAAGTCGGGACCAAATAAAGACTCATAAAAAATATCACCCGAAAGAAGTGTATTTTGTTGTTCTTTTAATCCTACCAGATTCATATCACCTTGAATTATGATTGGAGTGTATTTGGCAATATTAAAATTGCTCCCATTTTTAGAATCGCGAACAAATGCCATTATCTTATCAATTTCTTTTTGTCGACTTTCCTCATTTTCACAGCATGGCGGATGGGCAACAATCACCAGCATTTCGTAATCAGGTAAATCAAGCAAATACGCCGCATTTCCATCTATGTTGGTTTGTTTCAAAATGGGAAATCGACTCACGATCAAATTATCGTTCCCAACATCTCCGCTGTACCATTGCTCTCCATTGCCTGATGGAAGAAATTCTTCGATTAAGGAAGCTGTTTGACTTCCCGAATGATTATAAATCTCATTGAAGCCGATTATATCCGGATCAACCATTTGCAATATTCTTCGAAAATTTTCTTTCACATTCTGCTCGAACAGATTATCCCGCAACACATTGTAATTCATAATTCTGAAATCATCATCGGGATTTTTTGTCAGCTGATACTTTGCGGGTTGGAATGAATTATTTTGGTTAAAACCATATTTGACGATTTCCCGTGCCTCCGGGATTTGATCACCATTGCTTTCCGAACTTTGAATGATAACAGCTATTGTATCTGCGCGAAATAGATTTACTCCGCTTACAATCGTTTCCTTTCTTATAACAAATTCAAAAACATTTGAACTTACGGTCGGAGCATTTACCAACCCAACATCATAAGAGTTTATCTCCAATTTAATGTTGTAAATAAATTCACCCGATCTTCTGCCCAGGTTATAACTAAAATCATAACCGATTCCGTTTTTCTTTATGCCTGAATTAGGGTTATTATCAGTATCGATTAAAATGCTAATATCATTATATTGCTGGAGAATGAGTTCCTCCTTAAGTTCCAAGTAGAAATAAACGAACCGATCATCGTTAGTGATTTTGAGCATTTTGAAATCAACATTGCCGTTCCCTTCGTCATTTTGGTCATCAACATATAGAGGATCAATTCCCTGCCAATCCGAAAAATTCTCATCGATTACTATGCTTTGCCCATTTGAATTTGAGCTGATAATTATTAGAAAAACAAGAATGCTAAATAATTTTTTCAATTTTCTTAGTCCTATTTTGCTTTGAAGAATCTTGGAATAATCAGAATTTCGTCATCTATTTAAAACCAATTATAAGAATAACGGCGAGGTTAGTCCCTCAATTTATTAGTTAAAATTTAGGGAAAGTTGAAACAAATAGTTTTTCAGATGGGCGATAAATAAAAAAGAGCACGAGGATTAATAATGATATAAGGATAAAAGTAAAATTTGGGTCAATTATTGAGATAATAATGTTGATAATATTGCCACAAAACAGAACCAGCAGCCTCTGTTTTGATCCATTGATAAAACCTTCAATTTTCTGTGTCTCATTACCGAACTTTTCAGGTATTGTATTTTTACTGAACAAATATCGGGAAAGATAAATTGAGAACGCGGAATTAAGAATAATTGAGATTTGTGAAAGATTGGTATCAAATTTTTCCAGAGAAAAAGTTGCGGAATCATAGTTGAAATAGGATAGGACAATTAATATTAGCTGAATCGCAAAGAGGATAATAAAATACTTATCAACAGATTGGATTTTTTCACTTATCATAAAAGAAACTATTTTAAATCAATTAGGAGATATTTTTCGTTTAAGCTGACGAAGTGAAAGTTCGTACCGAGAACTTGATCACCGGATATAAAGTTCACCTTAATTATTTTTGTTGTCCGCCCGGCTTTTACTTCATCGGTGATATTTTCAATTTCGTAGTTATCGCTCAATTTTACAAATGCGTCAATCTTTTTACAGATTCGCTGAATTGTTTTCTTGTCTTCCTTTTTAGCGAAATCCAAAACAGATTTTAGATTTCTGGTTTGATCCTCACCTTCGTACACAAATAATTTACCGGCTTCGGCATATTTTTTCTCGGCACTCAATTTGAAAATTGTTGTAAGTGTATTTTTCAGTTTAGTGTTTTCGTCAATCTCCTGAGCCAAAATTCCGAAAGCCAGAAAAAATACAGTTATAAATAATATTGCTTTCACTATCACTCCAATCTTATTTAAAAAGTGAAATGTTTTATTTGTTCACCTTTATCACCAATCTCCATCATTGCTTCAATACCAATTTGCAGATGCAGATCAACAAAATTCTTGGTCACTTCTTTATCTGATTCCGCGGTTTTTATTCCTGTCTGAAGCATAGGTAAGTCGGAAACCAAAAGCAACGCGCCACGGGCAATTTGATTCGCATAACCGACGAGGAATATTGTCGCTGTTTCCATATCAATTCCAATAGCACCGACTTTACGAAGATAATCTTTGAATTCCGCGTCCCATTCCCAAACTCTTCTGTTTGTTGTATACACAACCCCCGTTCTATATTCATGATGATGTTGAAGAATTTTATCTGATACAAATTTATGGAGTTTGAATGAAGGTAGAGCGGGGACTTCCGGCGGAAGATAATCATTACTGGTTCCTTCCCCTCTTATTGCGCCTATGGGTAAAATAAAATGCCCGATTTCGGTAGATGTTTTTAATCCGCCGCACTTCCCAAGAAAAAGTATCCCTCGTGGATCTTTAGCGATTAATAAATCCATAATTGTTGCGGCATTTGCCGATCCCATTCCGAAATTAATAATAGATAAACCCTCCGAATTTGTTGCGCATTGCATAGTTCTTCCTTGTCCCATTACATCACAATTAAAATTCTCCGCAAATTTTGTTACGTAATTGGGGAAATTCGTTAGAAGCAGGTAATCTCCTATTTCATCCAGCTGCGCACCGGTATAACGGGGAAGCCAATTTTTTGCGATATCTAATTTTGTCTTCATTCTGAAACCATTTCCTTCGAGGGGAATTTTCGATTTATTTGTTCATTTAATTTCATTGCTAAAACTGAGAAAATATAACCGATTCCAGTCCCGATCAACGCTCCCATTACAATATCAAAAGGATAGTGAACTCCTACGTACGGTCGTGAAATGGCAATTATAGCGGCGGTGATAAATAAAATCTTTTTCAAATTCGGATAAAACGCATAAAAAAACATTGCCACGGCAAAATTGTTAACAGCGTGAGAAGAAGGGAATGAATAAGAGCCTGTACAACCGGCTAAAATATTTACATTCTCCAATGCATTACAAGGTCTGATTCTTTCAAAGGTATTCTTCAGCAAATTGCTGCTAAACTGATCGGAGAATGCGATCATAAACAATGACATAATTACCGCTATTCTTCCAATCCTGCCTCCTTTTACAAGAACGGTTCCTAATAATAAAACGTAGACTAGATACCAGTTGTGAACATCGGTGATAAAAGGAAAAAATTTATCGAACAAAGGATTTGACAAAGTGTGGTTTATAAAAAAGAAAATCGATTCATCAATCGATTGAAAAAAATCAAGCATAAAATCATCCATTAATAACAGTTATTTAATTTATTAAATACTTTTGATGAAATGAAACTGTAATTCATCTCTCAAATACATTCGTTATTTTTTATAAAGCTGATTTTATATTATTTTCATACAACAGTATCTTTAAGCAATTTATTGAGAGATGAAGATGGCAATCTTAAAAGCTGGCAAACATATTGAACTAAAACCCGAAGGATTAAAATGGATTTGCGATCCTGAAATATTCGAAGATGAGACAACGGATAAATCGAAACCGTTAGATGAAATTGTCGGCCAGGAAAGGGCGATGAAAGCCATCAAAATGGGTGTGGAAATCAAAAGTCCCGGCTATAATATTTTTATAACCGGATTATCGGGAACCGGAAAATTTACCACAGTGCGGAAAGTACTAAAAACAATTAGTCCATCCTGCCCAACTTTAAATGATTACGCGTATGTCAATAATTTCACGGATCATGATCGCCCTCTATTGCTGACTTTTCCCGCCGGTTTAGCCGCTAAATTCAGCAAAGATTTATCAAATTCAATTAAATACCTTAGGGAAAATATTCCACAGCTTTTAGAAAATGAACCTTTCATAACTCGAAGACAAAAAATCCTAAATGAATTCCAATCGAAACAGAGGAAATTGATGACTGATTTCGAGAAAAAATTGAAAAAGGATAAACTGACACTCGGACAAGTAAAAGTAGATGAAATAGCCCGCCCGGAAATTCTTGCCATAATTGATGACGAACCGGTTATGATTCAACAAATTGATGAGTATGTAAAATCAAAAAAAATTACCGAAAAAGAGGCTGAAAAACTTACCGAGAAATATTCAGCTTATCTTGATGAACTTAAAATAGTTTTCAAAACCGGATATAAATTAAGCCAAGAATATCAAGAAAAAGTTCTGAAATTAGAGCAATCAGCGGTAAATGATCTTATTACCGTCACTTTCGATGAGTTACGAAAAGATTATAAATCCGGTGAAGTTTCCAATTATCTCGCGGATGTTATCAATCATATTTTTGACAGCTTGGAAATATTTAAAGGAAATAAACCCGCTAAAGTATCAGAAAACGACCACTCCGATTTCTTTAAAGTTTATGAAGTAAATATTGTTCTTGATAATAAATCAACAAAGGAATGTCCGGTTATAATTGAAACCACTCCGACCTACAGTAATTTATTCGGTACAATAGAAAAATATACCGATGGATCGGGCGGTTGGTACGCTGATTTTTCAAGAATCAGATCCGGTTCGGTTCTCAGAGCAAATGGAGGATATCTTGTAATCAACGCGATGGATGCGTTTTCGGAACCAGGAGTTTGGAAATCATTAAAACGGGTGTTGCTTTATGGAAAATTAGAAATTCAAGATTTTGGCAATGCTCTGCAATTCCTTCCCAGTGTATTAAAACCGGAACCAATAGCTGTAAATACAAAAATTATTATGATCGGCAATAATAAAATCTATTCAATGCTTTTTGGCTATGAAGACGATTTTAATAAGATTTTTAAGATAAAAGCCGAATTCGATTATGAGATGAAAAAAAGCGAAAATGCCATTCGCCAGTATTCCAATGTGATCCGAAATCTTGTTGAAAAGGAAGATCTTATAAAATTCGACAAAACCGCAATTGCCCGATTAGTTGAATTAGGAGCTCGTTATGCGGGAGAAAAAAATAAACTGACAACAAGATTCGCTTATATAGCCGACCTCGCCAGAGAGGCAAGTTTTATTGCAAAGGACGATGGTGAAAAATCTGTTTCCGCTTATCATGTAAACGAAGCTGATAAATCCGCGAAGGAACGTTATGGATTGTATGAAACAAAATCATTAGAAATGATTCATGAAGATGTGATAATGATTGATACCGAAGGGAGCAGAGTTGGTCAAATAAATGGATTAGCGGTTTATGCAAACGGCTTTTTCGCGTTCGGAAAACCAACCAGAATTACCGCCAGCGTTTCACTTGGAAATGGTAATATTATTAATGTTGAGCGCGAATCCGGATTGAGTGGGAATTCCCACAATAAAGGCATGCTGATAATTACAGGATATTTTCGTGAAAAGTTTGGACAAAAAATTCCGCTTTCTTTTAACGCGAGTATTGTATTTGAGCAGGGATATGGCAATATTGATGGTGATAGTGCTTCAGTTGCGGAGATTTGTGCGCTCATCTCTAGTTTATCAGGCGTTCCAATTAAACAATCAATTGCCGTTACAGGATCTTTGAATCAAAAGGGAGACGTACAACCGATAGGCGGAGTAAATGAAAAAATTGAAGGTTTCTTTGAAATATGCAAAGCCAGGAAACTAAACAAAAATCAAGGCGTAATTATTCCTGTACAAAATGTTAAAGACTTGATGCTGAAAGATGATGTAGTTGAAGCTGTTCGCAAAAAAGAATTTCATATTTATCCGGTTATCACCGTTGATGAAGCCATAGAAGTTTTAACCGGGAAAAATGCCGGGAAATTAACTCAATCCGGTCATTATCAGCTAAATACAATCTACGGTCAAGTTGAGAAAAAATTAAAAGAGATGAAAAATATTATTAAACCCCCAGCACCCGGTAGGAAACGAAAAATTACAAAAAAGAAGTAAAGGAGAATAATTTGAGAAACTTCGCTAAAACAAAAATTCTTTGTACACTTGGTCCGGCATCGGAAAGTCCGGAAGTTATGAGTGCTCTGATTGATGCAGGAATTGATGCATTCAGACTAAATTTTTCGCATGGATCTTATGAAGTTTACCAAAAGATTTTTCATCGAATAAATGAAGTAAGAATAAAAAAATCTCTGCCAATTTCAATTTTAATTGATTTACAAGGGCCAAAAATTCGTGTCGGTGAATTGGAGGAAAAAATTATTCCTCTTAAAAAAGGTGAAAAAATCGAGATTACGACAAAGCAAATTAAAGGCAATAAAAATATAATTTGTACCTCATATAACAGATTGAGTACCGATGCTGAAATTGGTGATCGAATTTTAATTGATGATGGATTGATTGAATTAAAAGTACTTGAAAAAACTGATCATTCCGTAATTTGTGAAATAATCGAAGGTGGATTATTAAAACCCAAGAAAGGGATGAATCTTCCCGGAATGAAACTGACGACTACATCTGTAACACGAAAGGATTTTAATGATCTTAAATTCGCGCTAGAAAACGGAATTGATTTTGTTGCACTGTCGTTTGTAAGACAAGCCGAAGATGTCGTAAAGCTGAGAAATTGGATTAAAAAGCAGGGTTATAATATTCCTATTATCGCAAAGATTGAGAAACCCGAAGCAGTAGATAATTTTGACGAAATTCTCGAAGTTTCAGATGGAATAATGGTTGCCAGAGGTGATCTCGGTGTTGAAATGGAAGCGCATGATGTTCCGATTATTCAGAAAACCATTATCAGCAAAACCAAAGCGGTAGGTAAAATGGTTATAACCGCAACTCAGATGCTTGAATCTATGATTTCCAATCCGGTTCCGACTCGAGCTGAAGCGACTGATATTGCAAACGCGGTTTGGGATGGAACTGATGTAGTTATGCTAAGCGGTGAAACTTCGGTCGGTGCTTATCCGGTTGAAGCTGTGAAAAGAATGAATGATATCGTTCGAAGCGCAGAGAGTCATCCGGAATTTAAGGTAAAAATTGAACATAAAATTCCGAAAAACTTACCCGATAACTTGTTCGATTCGCATGGTAAAGCGCTTTCCAATATGTCCAGACAAACAAACGCGGCCGCAATTGTTGTATTTACGGAATACGGAAGAAAAGCAAGGGTGATTTCTAAATATCATCCGGAGGCGCCAGTTATCGCGATATCAAACCGGTTCAATACTTTGAATAATTTAAATTTGCATTGGGGAATTATGCCTTTATTCTTTAAGGATATTAAGGAAGAAGAGAATGCAACTGCCGCAGCCATAAAATTATTAACGGAAGAAAATCTTGTAAAACAAAAAGACGTTATTATTGTAACTGCCGGCGCGCCCGTAGGCGAAGAAGGCAGACGAAATTGGACACGCTACGTAATAATCTAAATAAAATGTTATGCCTAATTTTAAAGAAGCAAAATGGTGGGAACCACAGGAAAATGGTAAGATTCTCTGTACACTCTGCCCGAGATACTGCACAATAGGGGAAGGTCAAAAAGGGTTTTGCTATATCCGGGAGAATATTGACAACGTTCTTTATTCAACGGGATATGGTCATCCGACCGGATTCGCAATTGATCCAATAGAAAAAAAGCCCTTATCTCACTTTTATCCCGGTTCGCAAATATTAAGTTTCGGCACAGCCGGATGTAATTTGGGCTGCAAATTCTGTCAGAATTGGTCAATCAGTAAAGCCAAAATTGATCAGCTAAATGCATTGGAAGTTTCGCCGGAAGCGGTTGTTGCTTTAGCAAAGAGACATAATGTCCCTTCTATTGCTTTTACATATAACGACCCGACAATTTTTGGCGAATATGTGATTGACATTTCAAAAATTGCACGTGAAGAGAATATCAAAACTGTGATGGTTACTGCAGGTTACATCGATAAACAAGCCCGGGAAGATGTTTATCAATTTATCGACGCCGCGAACGTAGATTTAAAAGCCTTCAGTGAAAATTTCTATAAGAAAGTTACATACTCCCATCTTGATGATGTGCTCGATACTTTGGTTTGGATGAAACATGAAACTGATATATGGTTCGAAATTACAACCCTTCTAATTCCCGATGAAAATGATTCAGATGAAGAGCTTCAAAATATGTCTGAATGGATAGTAAGTAATTTAGGAGACAACATTCCATTGCATTTTACCGCGTTCCATCCCGATTTTAAAATGTTGGATAAAGCGCGAACACCCGTAACCACACTTGATAAGGCAAAATCAATTGCGGAATCGGCGGGAATAAAATACTGCTACGTGGGAAATGTGCGAAATATTGAAGGACAAACAACTTATTGCCCGAATTGCAATGAACCGTTAATTATCCGTGATTGGCATTCGATTCTCGATAACAAAATCAATGACGGAAAATGTTTTACGTGTGGTTCCGAAATTGCCGGTCGATTTTAAACACAGAAGGCAAATATCACACTAAACGTGTTGATCGATTAAAATAGCATTTCCGTCAGGATCAATAATTGAAAAACTTCCCGGTCCCCTTCCTGATTCGTCAACTTCATTTAGGATCTCTACACCTTCTAATTTCAAGACCTTTTGGATTTCTCTAACATCAGTATAACTTGCTAATGTTTCTGCATTTTGTGTCCAACCCGGGTTAAAAGTTAAAATGTTCTCGGTGAACATTCCTTCAAATAGTCCAATTATTGTCTGTCCATTTTTCATTATCAACCATTTTTGAGAGATGTCTCCACCAAAAACTGTAAATCCAAGTTTTTCGTAGAATTCTTTTGATTCGTTAATATTTTTTACGGCAAGACTAACAGAGAAGGCACCTAAATTCATAATGACTCCTAAAATGACTGATAAATATTTTTTTTGATAGTAACTTCATCGGTGAATGAAAGATAATAACAATAAGGATTATAAAAAATGGTTGGGGCAATTTAAGAATAAGCAAGTGGGTGCGAAACACCCACTTGAAGATCTAATCAGTTTTAGTATCTGTAGTATTCCGGTTTGAATGGGCCGTTTACCTTAACACCAATATATTTTGCTTGTTCTTCGCTCAGTTCATCGAGTTCAACACCGATTTTTGCCAGATGAAGCATTGCAACTTTTTCATCTAAATGCTTCGGAAGCATATATACTTTGTTTTCGTATTTGTCCGAGTTTTTCCATAATTCAATTTGAGCCAATGTTTGATTTGTAAAGGAGTTTGACATTACAAAAGAAGGATGTCCGGTAGCGCAACCAAGATTGACCAAACGACCTTCCGCCAAAACAATTATGTCTTTTCCGTCGATTGTATATTTATCAACTTGAGCTTTGATTTCAACTTTTGTATCGCCATAATTTCCGTTTAACCAAGCCATATCAATTTCGTTATCGAAATGACCAATATTACAAACAACAGCTTTGTCTTTTAACAATCTGAATGCCTCTTCTGTAACGATGTCTTTATTACCCGTTGCTGTTACTACAATATCAGCTTCGCGAACGGCGGTTAAGAATTTTTTAACTTCAAATCCTTCCATTGCCGCTTGTAACGCGCAAATCGGATCGACTTCGGAAACAATTACTCTAACTCCGGAATTTGCCAAGGATTCTGCGGATCCTTTGCCGACATCTCCGTAACCGGCAACTACTGCAACTTTTCCGGCCATCATTAAATCGGTTGCTCTTCTTATAGCGTCAACTAATGATTCACGGCATCCATATTTATTATCAAATTTTGATTTAGTAACAGAATCGTTGACGTTAATAGCAGGCATCGGAAGAGTTCCGTTTTCTACTCTTTCATACAATCTGTGAACACCGGTTGTTGTTTCTTCCGATAATCCTTTAATTTCAGCAACAAGTTCAGGGTATTTATCCAAAACCATATTTGTCAGGTCGCCGCCATCGTCAAGAATCATGTTCAAGGGTTTTCTATCTTCGCCGAAAAATAATGTTTGTTCAATGCACCAATCGAATTCTTCCGCGTTCATTCCTTTCCAAGCATAAACCGGAATTCCTGCTGCGGCAATCGCGGCTGCGGCATGATCTTGTGTTGAAAAAATATTGCAAGAAGACCAGGTTACTTCCGCACCCAATTCTTTCAAAGTTTCAATCAATACAGCTGTTTGAATTGTCATGTGTAAACAACCGGCAATTCTCGCTCCTTTTAAAGGTTGTTCTGCCGCGTATTCTTCTCTTAATGACATTAATCCAGGCATCTCTGCTTCGGCTAATTCGATCTCTTTTCTTCCCCATGAAGCCAATGAAATATCTTTTACTTTATAAGGGATATATTCTGTTTTTACTTGTGTATCGCTCATTAATCTTTCTTTCCTTTATTTTGATATGTATTTCTTAAACGTTGGTACAAGGTCTAATTGTTCCCAACTGAATGATTTTTCCTTTCTACCGAAATGACCATAAGATGAAGTCAATTGATAAATAGGTTGTTTTAAATTTAGTCTTTTAATAATTCCGGCCGGAGTAAGATCAACTTCTTTTTTGATCATATTTGAAATTTCTTCATCACTAATTACACCGGAACCTTTTGTATCTATAAAAATTGAAACCGGTTCGGCCACACCAATCGCGTACGCTACTTGAACCAAACATTCACTGGCTAATTTCGCCGCTACAACATTCTTTGCAATGTGTCTGGCCGCATAAGTAGCGCTTCTATCAACTTTCGAAGGATCTTTGCCCGAAAACGCTCCGCCGCCATGAGGCGCCCAACCGCCATAAGTATCTACGATAATTTTCCGTCCCGTTAATCCGCTATCACCGTGCGGACCACCGATCTCAAATCGCCCGGTAGGATTCACAAAATACTTAGTGTTGGCATCGATGTATTTTGAAGGAATTACTTTTTTAACAACTTGTTCGATAATATCTTTTTTGATTTTGCTCTGCTTAACTTTCGCGTCGTGTTGAGTAGAAACAACAACGGCATCAACTCTGACCGGTTTATGATTTTCATCATATTCAACGGTTACCTGAGATTTAGAATCTGGTCTTAAATAGGGCATTGGCGAATTTTTCTTCTTTCGTATATCCGCAAGTTTCTTAACCAATTTGTGAGCATAAACAATCGGCATCGGCATTAATTCGGGTGTTTGATCGCACGCGTAACCAAACATAATTCCTTGGTCACCGGCTCCACCGGTATCAACTCCCATCGCTATATCGGGCGATTGAGAATGCAAAGCATTTAACACTCCGCAAGATTCCGAATCAAATTTATATTCCGCTTTTGTATAGCCGATTTTTCGAATTGTATCTCGTACAACTGTTTCAACATCTATATAAGCTGTGGTGCTGACTTCACCGCCAACTACAACCAAACCCGTCGTTACAAAGGTTTCGCAGGCAACTCTAGCCTCCGGATCTTGTTTAAAAATTGCGTCTAATACACCGTCGGAAATTGCATCGGATACTTTATCCGGATGCCCTTCAGAAACAGATTCTGATGTAAATAAATAGGACATTTATTCTCCATTAAGTAATAAGTTTTAATAAAATTCGATCTCCGATGAATCACCGGCATTTAATCGTTTAAAATTCCCTCTTACGAAGGCATTGTTTCCAATAATAGAATTTTCCAGCATCGACATAATAACTTTCGCGCCTTGACTAATTATAGAATTGCGAATGTTACTATCCTCAATTACACAATCCTCACTAATCGTAGCGTTTGGTCCAATAACCGAATTACTGATTTTTGCACTGGGCGAAATATAAACCGGATGATTGATAATTACATTGTCTAGCTTATAAACGGTTTTATATTGCGATAAAAGGAATTGATTCGTGCTTAAAAGAGTCTCGGGTTTACCGCAATCGTACCAACCTTCGACCGGGAAAGTGTAAATATCATCCCCTTTTTCAATCATCAATTGTAAAGCATCTGTCAGCTGAAATTCACCTCGAGTTTTAATATTGTTTTCAACCAACTCATTCAATGAATCAATTAACGACTGCTTTTTAGAAATGTAATACAAACCAACCAAAGCAAGATGAGAAACCGGTTTTTCCGGTTTTTCTACCAACTTTGTAATTTTACCATTTTCAACTACCGCGACTCCGAATCTCCGAGGATCTTCAATTTCTTTTACACCAAGAGCATTTTTTTTCTCTTTTAGTACTTTGCTTAGGTCAACATCAAAAACAGTATCACCTAGGATTATAAAAATGTCATCATCGTCAAAAGTTGGAATCGCTGTATAAATCGCATGACCTAATCCCAGCATTTCGGTTTGTTCAATATAATCAGCTTGCAGCGATGGGTACGTTGTTTTTACATATTCACGTATTTTATCACCCAAATGCCCAACAACAAAAGTCGCTTTAAATATATCTTCACTCAATAATTTGTCAAGAATATGACCGAGAATAGGTTTACCTCCAACATTCACCAATACTTTTGGTAATGAATGAGTGTGTGGTTTAAGCCTCGTTCCAAATCCGGCTACGGGAATAATTGCACGCATTTATTATATTTCCATTTTAAATAAGATTTTAAATTTAACCAATAACCTAACCTTATTCAATTTTACAGCCATATTATTAATTAACACAAAAAAAAACGACATGAATTCAAATAGGATAACAAAATTATTTGGAATAAAACTTCCCATCATACAAGCGGGAATGGTTTGGGTATCCGGATGGAAACTCGCATCCGCGGTTTCTAACAATGGTGGTCTCGGACTCATCGGCGCGGGTTCGATGAAACCTGACCTATTGCGAGAGCATATCACCAAATGCAAACAAGCAACCGATAATTCGTTCGGTGTTAATATTCCCTTATTACGAAAAGATGTATCTGATTTAATCGATGTAACAATTGAGCAAAAAATCAAAATTGTTTTTACTTCTGCCGGGCATCCCGGGAAGTACATCAATAGATTCAAAGAAAACGGGATGACAGTTGTTCATGTTGTTCCATCCCTTAAATTCGCGTTTAAGGCTGAAGCGGCCGGTTGTGACGCGGTTGTTGGTGAAGGAGTTGAGGCCGGCGGACATAATGGTCTGGACGAAATAAGCACGTTTTCTTTAATACCCCAATTAGTCGACAACATTAAAATTCCGATTATTGCTGCCGGCGGAATAGCTGATGGAAGAGGAATATTAGCAGCTTTCACATTGGGAGCAGAAGGAGTTCAAATCGGAACTCGATTTGCGGTGACTCGGGAATCTTCGGCACATATTAATTACAAAAATGCGGTTTGCGATGCCAAAGATAATTCAACTCTTCTTGTATTTAAAAAAATCGGCTTAACTCGGATGTTAAAAAATCCGCTGGCGGAAAAAGCTTATTTGCTTGAAAACTCGGGAGCGCCCATCGAATCCATTTCTGAGCTGCTCGGAAACAAAAGAGAAATGAAAGGAATCTTTGAAGGCGACCTTGAAGAGGGAATGTTGGAAGCCGGTCAGGGAGCAGGTTTAATCAATGATATTCCATCCACCTCGGAACTGATGCAAAGATTAATATCACAGTATAATTCAGCAAAAGACAAAATACTTTTTTAACTTTATTCAGTTGATGCAGAATACACCGTTGCCAGCAGTCACAGTATTTATTCTTATCAATTTTTACTTTGACACCAGAAATTAACTGAGAATTGT
Source organism: Melioribacteraceae bacterium (assembly GCA_021739765.1). Lineage (GTDB taxonomy): Bacteria > Bacteroidota > Ignavibacteria > Ignavibacteriales > Melioribacteraceae > JAIPBD01. The sequence continues at coordinate 47,216 of JAIPBD010000023.1, read as the reverse complement.
CATGGAAAAAATTTTAGTCTACAAATACAAATTCGTTTTTAATGAAAGCATCGAAAAAGAGTTCGAAATTAAAATCGAATCCGATTCTTTAAATATCATTAAAGATGAAAATGATAATTTGCCGGAATGGACTTTACTCGAGAATTTTAAATGTTCGAATTGCCCATTGGATTCAAACGAAGTTAAACACTGCCCGGTGGCTACAAACCTCGTTGATATAATCGAATTCTTCAGTGATATTCCATCCTATGAAGAAGTAAGAATTTACGTAGAATCATCCGATCGAAATTACTTTAAAGATTCATCAGTTCAGGATGGCGTAAGCAGCTTTGTAGGAATTCTGATGACTACAAGCGGCTGCCCGGTTCTCGGAAAACTAAAACCACTCGTCAGATACCATCTCCCTTTTGCATCACTTGAAGAAACAGAATTTCGTGTATTCGCGATGTATTCTCTCGCACAAATAGCAAAGCTAAAACTTGGTGAGAAGCCGGATTTTGATATGGTTGGGTTAAAACACATTTATGAAGAAATATTAAAAACAAATTTGAATATCGCCTCCAAGATTGCTGATGTTGAAATGAAAGACACAAGTATTAACGCGCTGGTTGGATTAAATAACTTTGCCGACTCGGTCTCTTTTAGTTTAGATGAAGATGGTCTCCGCGAATACGCCAATCTTTTATCCCCACTTATGGAATAGTTTCTCCCGAATTATTGTTATTATAATTAACTTTGATGTTTGAATAAAAGGAGAAATTCAATGCAATACTATCCGACAATAGTAACATTACATATATTATTTGCTGGGATGTGGTTAATTCTTTTGCCAATCGGGATGATTAGCAAAAAGGCTCTCGGAACTACTGATTCGGCTGAGCGGATCATTTTAATTAAAAATTACTTAAAACTCGGCAGTGTAATTTCGCATATCGGCGTTGGCGGCATAATCCTAACCGGCGTTGCTTTAGTCTTAATGAACTCAGGTTATCAATTCTTCCAGTTTTCGGCAAACCACTGGTTAGTCAGTAAACAAATAATAATTCTTGCAATATTGGCGCTGCTTGTATCAAGCTTAATCCCTGCGGCAAAAGCCATAAAATCCAAAATTGGCAGCGGCGAAAAGTTTGATTCCCAATTAAAGAAATACTTTAAAATCGAGACAACGATCAATGTCCTTGTGATTTTGAACTTTCTCTTTGCTGTAACGCATCGATATTTCGGCTAGGATAAGATTCAAATGAAAAAAATTCTTTTACTGGGATCAACCGGTTCTATTGGGGTGAATACCCTCAATGTCGTTAGAGAATTCCCCGATGAATTTGAAGTGGAAGCAATTACGGCAAACTCAAATGTAGGATTGCTCTTAGATCAAATCAATGAGTTCAACCCTAAATTCGCAGTGATACGTGATAAGTCCAAAAAAGCTGAATTACAGGAATTAGTCGGTGCTAAATGCAAAATTTTATCGGGCGATGAAGGATTAATCGAAGTTACAAAATATTGCGAGTATGATATTCTACTTTCGGCGCTTGTTGGTTTTGCCGGTTTAGCTCCTACGATCGAAGGAATAAAAAGAGGAAAAAGAATTGCTCTCGCGAACAAAGAAACTTTAGTGGTAGCCGGCGAATTGGTAATCGATCTTTGTAAGAAACATAATGCCGAATTATTGCCTGTCGATTCTGAGCACAGTGCCATTTTTCAAGCATTAATCGGAGAATCGCAAAAGGAAATTCGAAGGATAATATTAACAGCCTCAGGTGGTCCTTTCCTGAATACTTCCAAAGACGAGTTCGATTCTGTAACTGTAGAGCAAGCTTTGGATCATCCGAATTGGTCAATGGGCAGTAAAATTACTATTGACTCAGCCAGCATGATGAACAAAGGTCTTGAGGTGATCGAGGCGCACTGGCTTTTTAATTTGGGAAGAGATAAAATTGACGTCGTGATTCATCCTCAATCGATAATTCACTCAATGGTTGAATTTTGCGATAGTTCGATAAAAGCTCAATTAAGTGTGCCGGATATGAAACTGCCTATTCAATATGCGCTTTCTTATCCTAATAGATTTACCAGCAATTTTATTCAAACCGATTTTGTTAAGATTGGCAGTTTAACATTTTTCGAACCCGATCTAAACAAATTTAAGTGTTTGCAGCTGGCCTTTGACGCGATGCAAGAAGGGGGAACCGCTCCTTGTATTCTCAACGCGGCTAACGAAATAGCGGTGGATAAATTCCTTAAAGGAGAGATAAAATTTTCATATATTCCCAAGATGATTTCTCATGCAATTGAGAGTATTAACAATCATAAATCCCCTGATCTAGAAACCATTTTTGAGTGCGATCGTCAAACAAGGGATTTTGCGACTAAATTTAAGTTTGGAGAGGAAGTTTAATGGATCAGATTTTTTATTTTATAATAACTATAGCAATTCTTGTTTTTGTGCATGAATTCGGGCATTTCGCTGCCGCAAGAATTTGCAAAATGCAAACAGATGTTTTTGCGATTGGTTTTGGAAAAAGACTTTTCGGGTGGAATCAAGTAAATGGTTTTACGTGGGGCGACATGCCCGAAGATTTCGATATGCAGGGTCATACTGATTATCGTTTATGCGCATTACCACTTGGTGGTTATGTAAAAATTGCCGGCATGGTTGATGAAAGTTTTGATACCAAATTTGCGGAAGCAGAACCTAAACCATACGAATTCAGAGCGAAACCAACATACCAGAAATTATTTGTTATTACAGCCGGTGTAATGATGAATTTAACCTTGACAATTTTGATTTTCTGGGGAATTAATTTTGATCAAGGCAAACAAGTAATAAAAACCACGCAAATCGGCATTGTTGAGGAAGGAACTGCCGCTGATCAGCTCGGTTTCGAATCTCATGATAAAATTTTAAGTGTGAATGGCGAATCAGTAGAATCATGGGATGAACTAAGAAGCAAAGTTCTTATCGATAACGCGCTTTCCAGTTTGGATTTTAAAGCTGAAAGAAATGGTAATATTGAATCAATTTCAGTTTCTAAAAACCAGTTCGAAAAAGTGGCAGAAGGTAAATTCTTCTTAAGCTACGATTTTCAACGACCGATAATATTAGATGTATTACCCAACTCGCCCGCCGAAGATGCGGGAATTGAGGCCGGTGACATTTTCGTTGAGCTAAACAGTGAAGTATTAAAATCGAGCGGTGATTTGATAAAAATTGTCTCCGCTAATCCCGAAGTTGAACTTCCCGTTGTACTTGTTCGAAATGAGGATACAATTAAAACCAGTGTTACACCAGGAATGGAAGGTCTAATAGGCGTTTCACTTGGAGAAATGTATACCGGACCAAAAGAGATTGTTTCTTTTGGATTTTTTGAGTCATTGGGCAAAAGTCTTTCGGATGTGGTTTATATCACCGGAGTTACATACTCTATGCTAAAAAATGTAATTACCGGAGAAATGCCTTTTAACAGAGCTTTCGGGGGTCCTGTAAGAATAGCGGAATTTGCGGCAAAATCCGCTGATACCGGAATGGTCAACTTTTTATATTTTCTGGCCCAACTCAGTTTAAGTTTAGCGATATTAAATATTCTTCCCTTCCCGGTTTTAGATGGTGGTCATTTCGTAATTATATCGATTGAAGGAATATTAAGAAGAGAATTACCGCTTAAAGTTAAAATTGCAATTCAAAATACCGGTTTTGTAATTCTTATGGCTCTGATGGCATTTATTATTTACGCCGATATTTTTATGCGATAAGAAACCCGGAAATATTCAATTTTAGAACCCCGCTTGACGGGGTTTCTTTTTATCAAAAAAGACCAATATGATTAAACTAAATTATTCTCTTATCCTTTTGTTTATACTTAGTGATTTTGTTTTTTCTCAATCACTTACTACTCAACTTGATAGTATCGTTGTATCAGCCTCAAGGAATCCGCAAGAATTATCTACCGTTAATCGTACAATTGATATTATCAACAGCTCAGATTTAACGAGCTCACCTTCCGATAATTTGCAGGATGTCCTTCAATACCATGCCGGAGTTGATTTAAAACAACGCGGTACAAACGAGGTGCAATCCGATATTTCAATTCGGGGTGGTTCTTTTGAACATACTTTAATAATGATCGATGGAATTAAAATATCCGATTCGCAGACAGGTCACCACAACTTAAATTTACCGATTATTGATTCGGATATTGAAAGAATAGAGATCCTAAAAGGACAAGGATCGCGAATTTTCGGACCAAATGCGTTTAATGGAGTTGTAAACTTTATTACAAAAACGCAAAGATTGAATGGTTTTGATTTTAACGTAGTTGGCGGACAAAATAATTACTACAAATACTCCGCCGGATTAAATTATAATTTCTCAATATTTACGAACCGGGCGTCTGTTTCAAAAAGTAAATCTGATGGATATATTCATAATACAGCATTTGATATACTTAAATTTTCAAATAAACTTACCGCGAATTTCGGAAAATCCAATTTGAATTTTTTCATTGGAACTGTCCGTAAAAAATTCGGAGCTAATTCATTCTACACACCTGTGTTTCCAAACCAGTTGGAAGAAACTCACACTAAATTTATCAACTTGATCGGCAATACTTCCATTGGCGATTTTGATTTCAATGCAAAAGTTTCCTGGCGTGAAAATAAAGATGATTACATTCTCGATTATGAACGAGTCTCCTTCTATAGAAATTTACACGAGACCGATTCATATTCGTATGAGATTCAAGCAACTTACTCGGGGAAAATGGGAAAAACAACTCTTGGTTTGGAGCTGCTTTCAGATCAAATCCAAAGTACGAACTTAGGTAACTGGAAAAGGGAAAATACCGGTATTTTTTTCGAGCAAAAACTTGAGCCAATCAGAAATTTAAATATTGTCGCCGGAGTTTATGCTTTCGATTATTCAGACATCGGATGGAAATACAACCCGGGTTTCGATATCGGATATCTGATAAATCCCGTTCGTATTTTCTTTTCGTACGGTGAAGCCTTCCGAGTACCAACATTTACGGAGTTGTATTACACTTCGCCAACTTTAAACGGAAACCCGATCCTTGAAAACGAAGAAACAAAAAACCTTGAATTCGGAATCAGCCATTTTTCAAAATACTTTTCGGGGCGAGGAAGTGTTTTTTATTACCAAGGTAAAAACTTAATCGACTATGTGCGCACAAATCCAACAGATGCTTGGGAAGCAAGAAATATCGCCGCGTTAAATACAACGGGAGTTGATTTATCTGTTACCGTAAATTTTGCTCGACTTCTCAATTCCGATCTGATAAAAAAAATAGATATGAATTATGTTTACGTAAACTTGAATAAAAACATTGGTTTACTAAATTCAAGGTATTTGCTCGATCATTTGAGCTCTCATTTGGTTGTCGGATTCGATGGTCAATTTCCGGCTGAAATCGGATATAAATTTATTCTAAGAAGCGAAGAAAGAATCAATACGGAAACTCAAATTCTTGCTGATATTTCACTTTCCAAAAGTTTTGAAAAATTCACTCTATCATTAAAAGCGACGAATTTGTTTAACAGCACTTACGAGGATATTATTGGTGTTAAATTACCGGGAAGATGGATTAGCGCAGGAATAAAATATTCGGTTGGTTTATAAAAAAGAGGTTGTCCCCAAAACCTAATTTTGATTCAACAATTACAAAATTAGCTTTGTAAGACAACCTCAATTCAGTAATTCTACTTAAGTTTAAATTTAATTGGAATTACGACTTTAGCTTTTACCGTTTTGCCTTTATCCATTCCGGGTTCAAACAATGTTTTTTTAACAGCTGTCAACGCCGCGTTATCCAATGCTGAGTTTTCACTTTTCAATATTGTTGCTGATTCAACTTTCCCATCAACCCCAATAACAGCTTCGACAATAACTTTACCCTGAATGTTCTCTTTTTTCGCTTCTTCAGGATATTCAACATTTTCCATCAATGCTTTTATTCCCCCTTTTGGAGTTGGCATTTTTTCAATTTCCTTCTCTTGTGCAAATGTTAATTGTGCGCCAAGAAAAAGTACCAACGTAAATACGATCAGTTGTTTTTGGATTTTCATAAATCCCCCCTTTTAGTTTAGTTTAAATAGAATTGGAATTGACACTTGTGTTTTAACTGCTTTACCTCGCTGTTTTCCTGGATTAAACTTAGTTTCTTCTACTGCTTTCCGTGCAACTTCATCACAACCTGCACCGATTCCTCTAATTATTTCTGTTCTTACAACATTGCCGGTTTCATCAATAAATGCTTTAATAAAAACGCGTCCTTGAACTCCATTAAGTTTCGCCTCTTCGGGATACTTAATTTTTTGTTGGATGGCCGAAATTCCACCGATTGGAGAAGGCATCTGTTCGACAGCCACAAAGAAATCATCACCATTTTGGGGAACAGTCGGAAGTGATTTGAATAAGCCATACCGATTTGCATTTTTGTTATCGGTTTTTAGTTTTCCCTCACCGTTTTTATCAACATGGAAAATCCCTGACCAACTAAATGCCGATTTAACTGCTTCTCCTTTTATTTTACCGGGTGTAAATCGAATATTTTCAAAAAATCTCAAAAATTCATTAAATAGATTTTCGATTTCGGGATTTACAATTGCACCGGCTACTTCTTCTTCAATTTTATGAAACATCACCTTATCAATATTGCCATCCTCCCCAATAAAGAAGCTAATCGACATTGTGTAATATATTTCTTGATTCGGCGATGAGAAATTCTTCTCCACAATTCCGAGAACATCTTCAAGTATTTTTTCTTCCTTTCCATCTAATTCCGGGTAAGCATCCAGATAGTTGCTGTGTTTATATATACTGTAAGGATCACTTACTCTCTCGATCTTTCCGCTCTCCTGGCAAGCAAAAAAGAGTAAAGGAATAACAATTATAAATATTAGCTTTTTCATATATTTCCTCACAAATTTGATTGTATGATAATTTGATCATCAAATTTATCTTCAATTTTGGTTTCCGGTAAACCGTTGATCAATAAATTTATCATTTCATTTTGTTGTTCAACTCTTATTGTTGTTTGTTGCAAACGTTCTTCATACTTAACCGAGTTTGTATAAAGAAAAACTGACGCCGCAAGCATTAAAATTGAAAATGCATAAGCGAATGCGGCATTGCCATATCTCGCCCAAAAATCTACTTTTGGTTCAATTGTGGACTTCTCCGAGATTGCTGAAAAAATCGAATTCTCCAGTTCAGTTGGAAATTCTTCGAGGTTATCTTTTACAGCCGATTCAACAGAATGCAATTTCTTAAAATATTCCCGCGCTTCATTATTTTGCGAAAGTTGAGTAAAAAGGAACGGTTCTTTTTCTTTCTGTAGTTCGCCATCGAAATATTCATTTATCATTATTTCTAATTTATGATCCATCATTTAGGCCACCTTTTTGGAAATCCTTTTAATCAATTTTTGTCTTGTTTTGAACAAACGACTTTTTACTAAATCTTCGCTAACCCCGGAAATTCCGGCAATCTCTTTATAAGAGAACCCCCCGTACTCCTTCAAGAGATAAACATCTTTTTGATCTTCCGGTAATGAGTCAAGTTCTTTCATTATCAATTCTTTTAATTCTTTCATTTCGTAGTTTTCAACCAAGTTTCTTTCAGACTCGAGTTCAATATCCTCGGTATCTGCAACTCCAAATTGATCGACACGAACTTTTTTGGCGCGATACAAACCGTAAACTTCATTGCGCGCCGTGCTGAATATCCAGAAATTAACGCTCGATTTATTCTTAATGTTATCCAGATTCTCAAACAACTTCAGAAATACATTTTGTACTATATCTTCACACTGCATTTTGTTTCCGATCATTTTAAGAACATAGTTATAAACAGCCTGTTTGTGTTTGTTATAAACAAGAGTGAACTCGATTATTTTGTTGCTGTTGTCCATTAACTAAATGTATTTGTTAATAGTAAAGATGCTTATGATGAGAAAATGTTGCCGTAGGAAAATAATTTATTTTAAAGAAAATAAAACAGCGTCCTGTTTATCGAAATAATTTTGAAGAAGGTCCTGCGAGATAGTAGATTTTTTTATAACGAGACTAAAATCGTAAAAATGTGAACCGTGGAAAAAGACAACTGTTCTCACAAAATTCTCGTCCTGATCTTTGTACATAAAAGACGAATAGTCCCGGCCATAAATTGAAAAATCTGTGATTCCGTTTAAGTAAATAATCTTGGAGTTATTTTCTGCCTTTTTGATTGTTTTTATAAGATCGATGACAATTTTCCTTCCTTCGACTTGCACTTTAGTATTTGTTTTTTGGTCGAGATTTATTTTGAATAAACTCATTGAAGCGTTAAAATCATTTTCGACCAACCACAAGTCGGTGGAATTTGATTCATTTTCAACAGCAGAAAACCAGCCAATAGGTGCCTTAGCGGAGAGTGTTTTATCAACGGAGAATACAGTTGTGTTTGTCAGCATCGAAGAATACTGATCAATTTTGGACGCGGAGCAAGCGGAAAGGATTACAATAAGAACAAGACTAATGAGTGTTTTCAAATCGAAATCAGTCTCGTTTATATTTGTCTTGTTCGAGCGTCAAAATCAACGAAATTCGATGTGTATCGGGCAAACGATTAATTTCGGAATCAGTTTGACGGGCGAATGAATAATCAATATTTAGCTTTGGAAGTTTAATTCCTGCTCCAACCGTAAATTGTTTAACATCATTATAACCGCCGCGAACCATAAATAAATCATTGTAATCGTATTCCAATCCGGTATGCAAATCAAAACTTATCGGACCGATATTAAACATCGACGCAAATTCTCTTCCCTCAAATCTAAGATCGAGATCCATCGCAGGGGTAATTATTCCGCCCAAAAATTCCAATTTATATGCGGCTCCAATTTTTGCCGTCGGCGAAATAAGTTCGTTTCGCCCCGTACTCCACGCAACCAAAGTTGTTGTAACATCTTGAATGTTTGCACCGAGCAACAATTTATCCGACATGTGGTAAACAGCTCCGATATCAAATCCGATTCCCGTAGCCGTATATTCCGCAATATTTCTTTGAATCACTTTTACATTTACCCCAAGATCAAGGTCATCGTAATATCTTGTCGCAAAAGTCAGATAGAAAGCCCAATCGGTATTATTAAATTCTTTCACTTTGCTCGGATCGATCAAAGCGGCGGGATTATAAATATTATAAATAATTGAACCTGTATTACGATCGATCAATGCCTCTCTGGTATCGGGTATTGCGTCCACACTTAAACGCATTACACTCAAACCGATACTGTAATCGGTACCATAAGGAATAGCAACTCCGGCATAGTTATAATTTACCAGATTACCGAAATGTTCCTCATGCATAAGCGCAACTTGAGGATAATCGAGGCTTGCCAAACCGGCGGGATTCCAATATCCGGCTGTTACATCATTTGCAACGGCCGTATGCGCGCCGCCCATCCCGAGTGCTCGTCCTCCGACACCAATCGCCAACAATTCTCCGGCATATTTACCGATAACAGTTTGTGCGTTTATGGAGATCGAAAGAAATAATAAAATTGAAAGAGTCGGTGGGAATTTCTTGTAAGAGATCATTTTTCTAGAAATTTTGTTATTAGTATTACTGAAATTCATTAAAAGTTAAGTTAAAATCAAGGTGAAAGCGGTCACAATGTTAATCTCCCCATTTCTTATAACATTTTAATTGACAAAATATTTTTGTTTATTTGGAGAATGAATAGATTTTACAAATATTATTCAAAATCCGTTTCCACAATCTTGATGGTAAGTTACCTTTTCGCGTTCAGCATAGTTGCTTATCACTTTCATTCCATTGAGATTTGCTACCACGGTAAAACCGAAGTTCGAAGTGAAAAACCATCAGACAACAATGTATCTTCAATCGAAGCTTGCCCGATTTACACCAACGCTCCATCATTTAACGCTTCTGAAATAGTTGATGGTGCGGCATTTGCAATTAATTTTCATTCCGATCAATTAAGCTACATTTACACATCAGTTACAAAATCCTCCCAAATTCTATCCTTAAAGCTAAGAGCTCCTCCCCTCGTTTGATAAAAAACTGTCATTTTATCAATCAAAATTTATGGAGCATTTATGCCTTACAAGAGAAATAATTTATTTAATTTTATCGCTTTAATTTTATTTGTTTTAATATCAACTATATTTTCCGGTTGTGAAGACGATCCGGTTGAACCACAATCAGAACATTACGAAGCAATAGGTGTTTATTTAAGTCAATCCGGCATTAAAGTAGCATCAATTCTTAGAGGAGAAACGATCGATACTTTATTCGTCGCTGCCGGAGCAAGAACCGACGGAATAAATGTTCAGTTCTATGATGAAAACGAAGAATTAATTGAACCGCCTACCGAATCCGGGACTTCATTTGCATGGGAAATCGAGAATCCTACACTCGTTTCCGTTTGGCAGCATGAAGGTGAAGAAGGAGGGTTTGAATTTCATCTTGACGGAATACAAGAAGGAATCACGTCAATAGAATTATTTATTATGCATAACGATCACCCTGACTTTCGATCGGGCGAAATCCCAGTAAAAGTTTCAGGCAATTAATCATGCTTAAATATTTCGTAATTAGCTTTTTAACTATTTCCACGAGCTTGTTCAGCTCATCTCCCGGGAATGTTTTCCATTTTGAAGGGACGATAAGAGGGATTGTAATAGACGCCGAATCCAATTTGCCGGTTGAATCCGCTGTTGTAAAAATTCTTGAAACACCATATTACGAAGTCACTTCAAATTCGGGTGAATTTGTATTCGGCAAAATTTCGGGTGGCAGTTATCAAATCGAAGTCACCCATATTTCTTATAAAGTTAGGACAATCGATTACAATTTCAATACCCAAGAGTCCGGCGAGTTAATTATATACCTCGAACCGAATTCGATAGAAATTGCGCCGGTAATTGTTTCGGGTATTCATACCGAATCAAAATTTGATGAACTACAAGAAGCAGCGGGAGTTTTGAAAGGTCGTGAACTGGATAAAAACCTGGGAAATACGCTTGCGTCAACACTTAAAAATGAAGCGGGACTTGCAATCCGTTCAATGGGTCCCGCCCCCGCGCGCCCGGTAATTCGCGGATTGGGCGGCGATCGTGTTTTGATTAGTGAAGATGGCGAAAAAACAATTGATCTTTCCGGCACTTCACCCGATCACGCGGTTACAGTCGAGCCTTTTTCCATCGACAGAATCGAAGTTTTGCGAGGACCAAAAATTCTATTGCAAACCCCGACCACAATTGGCGGAATTGTCAATATAGTCCGCAATGAAATCCCGGATGAAATTCCGAGTGGAATTGTCGGCTCTATTGGTGGTTATGGCGAATCCGCAAATTCAGGCTATCTCGGCGCGGCTAATATTAAAATCCCTATCGGCAATTTTGTAACCCGGGCGGAAATCAGTCGCCGTATCACAAATGATCTGACCACTCCGACGGGGAAACTTAAAAATTCCGATTCGGAGAATTTTAACACTTCCCTCGGCACAAGCTGGATAAATAAATGGGGAGTGATCGGCGGTTCATTTAGAGAATTTGACTTAAACTACGGTGTACCCGGAGGTTTTGTCGGAGCGCATCCAAATGGTGTAAATATCGAAATGGTGAAAAGGCGATTCAATCTAAAGTTCGATTATAAATTTTCCAGCAGATTTTATGAAAAACTTTCTGTTGATTTGAGCCGAAATTACTATCGCCACAAGGAATTTGAATCAAGCGGTGCTCTCGGATCGGAGTTTAGAATAATAACATATCTGGGAAGAATCGAAATTCATCACAAAGATTTTTTTCAATTTCACAACGGAATCTATGGCGTTTCATTCGAGCAAAGAGAATTTGAAATTGGCGGATTTGTATTTACACCGCCAACCAATTCTTTAAATATTTCCGTTTATTGGTTCGAACATTTTGAATACAATGATTTCCATTTTGAAGCTTCGGCAAGATATAATTTTGATATTATTACACCCGACTATGAAAAACCAAACTCAAACATAGGCTACATCAGAGAAAAATCATTCAATACATTTTCTCTTTCAGGATCGCTGCTTTATGACATTTCAGATATAGTTCATATCGGAGCGAACATCAGCAAATCTTCGCGTGTTCCGACAATTGAAGAGTTGTTCTCCGAAGGACCTCATCTCGCGGCCTACTCGTTTGAAATTGGAAACCCGGAATTAGAATCAGAAAGCGGGATCGGGACCGAATTATTTATCTATCATGATTTTGAAAATTTGTTTTTTAATCTCAATATTTTCCGGAATGACTTGAGCAGTTACATAATCGCACGTAATTCAGGCGAGCTCAATTATTCTACTTTTTTACCTGTGTACAAAACAGAAGGAATTAATGCTGTTATTCAGGGAGTAGAATTTCAATTTGATTGGAAACCTTCCGGCAACTTTTCTTTTTACGGCGGTGGTTCATACACATACGGTGAAAATTCAGATGTAAAAAAACCACTCCCCCAAATTCCGCCTTTTAAGGTAAACTTGGGGACGCGTTTCAACATTGGGGATTTTAATTTATCATTATCCGCCGAAGGAGCTTCGGCGCAAAAACGAGTTGATGACTTTGAAAAACCAACCGTGGGTTACTTAATTCTCAATCAATCAACTCAATATTCATTTACAAACTCAAACATGATTCACAGTTTTTCGCTTGGTATCGATAATATTTTTAACAAGGAATACCGTAATCATCTTTCACGCGTAAAATCAATTATCCCGGAAGCAGGAAGAAATATAAGATTAACTTATAAAATGTTATTTAACTATTGATATCCTAATTTTTAGGTAATTTGTTATACTCTTTCATTCCGCCAATTACATTTTTTGCGTTGTAGCCCGCGGAGTTTAGAATTGAAGTAGCGGTTCGTGAACGATTTCCCGATCTGCATATAACGGCAATATTATTTGTTTTATAATTTTCCAACTCGGATAATCTTTGCTGCAATTCCTGGACAGGAATGTTAATTACACCTTCGATTCGGCCAAGCGGACCTGTTAACTCAGGGGCTGTTCTTACATCCAAAATCACCAAAGTCGAATCAGTTTTCATTTTATTGTCAAGCTCTACAACCGTCATGTTGAACTCGTCACTTTGCTGAGCGCAACTGATCAGATTAAAGAACATTATCATCGAAAATATTTTAAGTAAGTTTTTCATACTCTCCTTTGCATGTTTAAATGGATGGTTAATTTAGTCCACACATTCCGCTTGCGCAACCTCCGACCGGAGCCGATGGAATTGCACAGCTTCCATCTGAACAAGAACCGCCGAAATCTCCTGAAGATTCACCGACCGAACTAAAAGTTGAAAGTAATTTTTTTGCGTTTTCTGAATTGCAGGAAGGACAGTTTACGGATTGAATATTATTAACCGATTTATGTAAAAAATCGAATTTTGTATCGCATTCCTGACATTTGTATTCAAAGATGGGCATTTTTCCTCCGAATTTATCTTTTAATTATTTTTATGAATAATATTTGTTTTCAATTCACCGATATTTTCAATTCCGGCTTCAATAGAATCACCGGGAACAACTCTACTAACTCCTTCCGGAGTTCCGGTCATTATTAAATCTCCCTTTTCCAGAGTCATTCTTTTTGAAATAAACTTAATTATCTCCACCGGATTAAATACCATATTGTTAAGAGAAGAACTTTGTTTGATTTCGCCATTTACTTTTAGCCAAATCTTTTCATTCAACTCTGAATTGTATTCTTCCTTTTTTACGAAATTCGAAAGTACGGCAGCAGTATCAAACACTTTGGCAAGAGTCCAAGGCTCTCCTTTATCCTTAAATTGATTTTGAAGATCGCGCAAAGTCATATCCAACCCCACACCATAACCGTAAATCGCGTCTTCGGCTGAAATGTTATCCGCATCCTTAACGTCTTTCCCGATTAAAATAACAAGTTCAACTTCGTGATGGAGATCGTCTGAATAATCGGGATGAACAACACTTTCACCAGAAAATATTACTGTTGACGAGGGTTTTATAAAGATTATCGGAAATTTTGGAACTTCGTTTCCAAGCTCTGCCGCATGTTTGGCATAGTTTCTCCCGACACAAACAATTTTCCCGATTCCAATCTTCTCTTCCGAATTTCTAAAACTGATTTCTTTCATTCTCATGTGATGTCCGATTCTTAAAAAAGTTGCTGAAATTTTACGTTTTTTGCTTCTTCTTTTTCGCCGCGGGGAATAGAATATTATTCAATATAAGCCGGTAACCGGGTGAGTTTTTGTGCAATGTTAAATCCGTCGGAGGATCGCCTACCGCATGGCGATAATCCTCGGGATCATGTCCGCCGTAGAAAGTAAAAGTTCCACGCCCAAAATTTCCATGAATGTACTTTACTTGATTACTGCCTCCCCTTTCACCCAAAATTTTCACCGAATTTTTGATTAATTCCTTTCGAAACATTGTTGTTTGACCCATAAATCCTCGAACAACATTAACATGATTTTGAACCAACATTGTCGGAACCGGATCATATTTAGCGGAAAAATCGAACAAGGTAAAATAATCGTTTTGCTCATTCCCAATTTCTGCCGGTTGAATATCAATGTCGCTGTATTCATAGACGTAAGGATTCATATCCAGCTTAAATTTTTCGAACGCCAACGTAGATGTAAAATCCAATTTTTCCTGAGCGTTCGGATCGGGCGCGTCTCCATCGTACATTTTATCGACGATATCAACATTTAAAGCGGAAAGCGCTATATCGTAGGTATCGGTTGCTGAACACATCGCAAATAGGAAACCGCCTCTCCCCATATATTCCGTAATTGTTTTTACTACGGCCTTTTCCATGTTACTTACTTTTTTGAAACCAAGTTTTTCCGCTTCCTTTTCGTACAAATCTTGCTGAACTACATACCAGTTTGTATTTCGATAGTTTGCATAAAACTTACCGTATTGACCCGAAAAATCTTCATGATGAAGATGGAGCCAATCGTAAAGCTCAAGATCGCCTCGAAGGATTTCCTCGATCCATATTTTTTCGTACTCAACTTCGGCGTATTCCATCGCGAGCGTAACCGCGTCATCCCAAGGTTGAAATCCCGGGGGAACATAAACCGCTATTTTCGGAGCTTTTTCAAGACGAACGACTTCCATATTTTGGTCTTCGCTCTGAACCAGTGAATAAATATCCACCGCTTGCGATTGAGAAATAATCTCTACCGAAACACCTTTTAACCGGCATTGCATAGCGACTCTTTGGTCATATTCCAACATAAACGAACCGCCCCGGTAATTTAAAAGCCAGTCGGCAACAACATTTTCCTTTAGCGCGTTGAATGTTATACCATATGCTTTGAGATGATCGGTTTGATTAAGATCCATCGGAATTAGAATTTTGGATTGAGCGTGGATTTTGAAGAATACAAAAAATAGGACAGTGAATATTTTTATGGATTTCAGCATTGAATTATCATATCAAGTTTGAGAGTAACAATGTGCAATTTATAGATTGATAAGCGAATTCGGAAGGGGGAAATTGGGTAGGAGAAATCGATGCTTATTCTTTTTTACTTAAAACTGTATTCGAAATAATTAGTTTACGAGATAATGAAAGTAGACGAAATAATAGAAATTGGTTGGAATACTTATCTGGCCTCTAATCTTGAATTTCTTGTTTTTTCATACATTATTTGATAATTTAAGTGATAAACGCAATTCGCCTCTTAAGAACTTTGTGGCACATACCAGGAGAGACTTGCAAAACATCAAAAACTTAACAACTAATTTTAGAACAAGACTTTTAATTTGTAGATTTGTAAAATGAGAACAGAGGTAAATATAAATGCAGATATGCTTACTTGGGCTATTTCCCGAGCAGGATATGATTTGCATGAATTTTCTACCAAATTACCTAAAATTGTTGACTGGATTGATGGGACAAAAAAACCGACAATTAAGCAACTTGAAGCTTTCTCTAAGAAAGTTCATCTTCCTTTTGGATATCTGTTTTTACAAAAACCTCCAATTGAAAAAATACCGATTCCCTATTTCCGAAGTAATGGAAATCGGGCTGAAAAAATAAGTGTCAATGTATATGATACGATTCAGTTTATGGTTCAGCGCCAAGACTGGTTGAGAGAATATTTAAAAGATAACGAATTTGATAAACTGACATTCGTTGGAGCGTTTAATAAAATCAATGAAGTTGAAAAGATTGTTCGTGATATAAGAAATGTCTTAGGTTTAGAAAAGAATTGGGCTAGTAGCTTCAGAACATGGGAAGACTCTTTAAATCATCTAGTTGAAATAATAGAGGATAATGGGATTATAACCGTATTTAATGGGATTGTCGAAAATAACACTAGTCGTCCGATTGACGTTGAAGAATGTAGAGGATTTGTACTTGTTGACGATTATGCTCCATTTATGTTTGTAAATAACGCTGATAGCAAATCTGCGCAAATGTTTACAATTGTCCATGAATTGGCTCATATTTGGACTGGACACAGTGCAGGATTCGATTTTAGAAAACTTCAACCAGCAGATGACCCTATTGAGAGACTTTGTGACCAAATTGCTGCTGAATTTTTAGTTCCAAGGATTGCTCTAGACGAAATATGGCAAGGAATTTCTGAATTAAGTAAATATTCCAGACATTTTAAAGTTAGCGAAATTGTAATTGCTCGCAGGGCTTTAGATTTAGGAAAAATTACAAAAGCAGAGTTCTTTAAGTTTTATGAGGAATATGGGAATAGAGAATTTGAAAAGAAAAAATCTCAAGGTTCTGGTGGAGATTTCTATGCCACAGCAAAGAAAAGATTAAGTGTAACTTTTGCACATCATATAGAACGTGCGGTAAAGTCTGGCGACCTTCTTTATAGGGATGCTTATAAACTTACTAGCATGAAAGGAGATACATTTGACAATTTTTTCAATAAACACCTGAATAAATAATGCAAACGTATTTAGTGGATAGCAATTTTTTCATTCAAGCTCATAGAGCTTTATATCCGCTCGATATTGCAACCGGATTTTGGAATAAAATCAAGATGTTAGCAGATTCTGGAACTATTTTTAGCATTGACAAAGTTAAAAATGAGCTTTTTGACAAAAATGACGAATTAGAAAATTGGTGTAAAATTAATTTGCCTGATAATTTCTTCAAAGACTCATCACTAAAAATGCAAGAATATTCGCAAATCACAGAATGGGCTATTTCAAAGTCTGACCATTATCTCCCAAAAGCTTTAACTGAATTTCTTGATGCTGACGAAGCCGATGCATTTATTGTTGCTTATGCTTTATCAGAAAAAGATAACATTACAATTGTGACACAGGAAGTAAGTGACCTAAATAGAAAGAATAGAATTAAGATACCCGAACCGTGTAATGAATTTGGCATTAAGTATATAAATACTATAGAAATGTTTAGACAAATAGGAGAAACATTCTAGAAAGCACGATGCCCTAACAATGTATACACAAATTAAAAAGCAACCAAAATGAAGGTATTTACATTATCAAGTATTTTATTAGTTGCAATTATTAGCAATAGTCTTGCTCAAAAATTAAACATTGTTGATTTCGGGGCAAAACCCGATAATTCAACCGTTAACACAAATTTTATACAACAAGCAATAGATTCCTGCGCTGTTCTTGGCGGAGGCACCGTTTATATCCCAGCAGGCATATTTATTACCGGCACTATTGAGTTGAAATCCAATATCAATTTATACCTCGAAGCAGGTGCAGAACTAAAGGGCAGTTCAAAAATTTCTGACTATAAATACTATAAATCGCCAATATTTGATACGCCATCACATTATGGAATAATTTATACTTATAAAGCTAAAAATGTCTCGATAACAGGTCAAGGGGCAATCAATGGAAATGAAGAAGAATTTTTTATTTGGGACCAAGCAAAAAAAATCGAATGGGGTGGGAGTGAATTTACCAGACAGAAAGAGAATTATCGTAAAGTAGAATCGGGAATAGGCGATGGTCCTGTTGTCCCCAAACCCGACAGGCCCAGACAAATGATTATTTTTTCTGAATGCAAGAATGTATTGGTTCGGGATGTTCAACTTATTAAATCTCCTTTCTGGACTTTACATTTTGCAGATTGCGATGGTGTAATAGCTTCCGGACTAAAAGTATGGACAAGCTTAGAGACCCCCAACAGCGATGGAATTGATATAACATCGTGCAATAATGTAATTATTTCCGATTGCGACATTCGCACCGGCGACGATGCAATTGCAATTACTGGATACTCATACCACTTTGAATTGCCCGGATACCATAACCTACGCCACGTTTCTGATAATATTACCATTACAAACTGCAATCTGCAATCACGCTCAAGTGGCATTCGAATAGGATTTTTAGATCAAAATACTATTAGGAATATTCACATTAGCAATATTAATATTACAAATTCGAACCGAGGTATTGGTATTTTCGTTCGAGACGAAGGTTCAGTCGAAAATATTACCTTTTCGCAGGTTTTTATTAGCACACGCCTACATACCGGTGACTGGTGGGGAAATGGCGAACCAATTCATATATCAGCAGTTCGTGGTAACAATAAAATTAGTTTGGGAAAGATTAAAAATGTAACCTTTCGAGATATAACATGTAATGGAGAAACGGGAATCCTTATTTATGGTTCAGAAGAAAGCATTATTGAAGACATTTATTTTAATAATTTAAAATTTACACTAAGTGAAAGCAAACTAAATGAAGTTGCAGGAGGGAATATAGATTTACGTGGTGCATTAGGAAGTAATCAATTGTTTTCTGCTGATATTTCAGCATTATATGCCCAATTTGTTAAAAATCTGAGATTAAACGATGTTGTAATAAAGTGGGGAAATGTAACTGAGAACTATTTTAAGTATGGAGTACATATAAGGGAATTTAATGATATCCAATTAACAAACATAAATTCAACTCCTTCTCCTTCAAATAAAGAATTACCGGCAATACTTATAGAGAATGGGAATCAGTATTACTTAAATTTATTAGACGAAAACTTAAAAATTATAAATGTTGTGAAATAATCTGTGTATAACACGCGGTATAAAAAATTCCAGGATAGATGATTGTTCAAGGGTTGTAGCCCGCTTCAAAATTGTAACGGTTTGATAGGTTTTAAGCCCGCAATCGCCTATTTTGCATATATTAAACGTTGTAACCAAACAAAAGCCTAATCATTGAAAATTCAATGTCAGTTCGAAGAAACCCCGAAAAAGTATAATAGAAAATGAGCACCCATATACCCATATCATCATCCAATAAATCCATTGCGGTTCTCCCTTTTGTTAATATGAGTACCGACCCGGAGAACGAATACTTCAGCGATGGCATTACTGAAGAAATAATCAACGCCCTCACCACGGTAAAGGGCTTGAAAGTCATTGCCCGCACATCCTCTTTTGCATTTAAGAATAAAAATATAGATGTACGAACCATTGGTGATAAGTTAGGGGTTAGTACAGTTTTGGAGGGGAGCGTCCGGAAAGCCAAAAACAGGGTTCGTATTACAGCGCAGTTAATCAGTACTAATGACGGCACTCACTTCTGGTCAAAAAATTTCGATCGGGATTTGGAAGACATATTTGCACTACAAGATGAAATAAGTTTACACATTGCTGACCAGATTCGAGAAAATTTTGGTCACCTCAATATTCAAGAACATCTAGTTGAAGCGACTACAAAAAATATTGAGGCCTACAACCTTTATCTTAAAGGTCGTCATCAGCATTTAATGTGGGATGGACAAGGAATCGCAAATGCAATAGAACTCTATGAACAATGTATATCGATAGACCCCTCATTTGCTTTACCTTACTTTGGTTTGGTGTATAGTTATGCCATGTATGGATCATGGACAAATAACAAAGGATTATTACAGTTGTCAGAAGAGAACCTTAGCAAAGGTTTTAAGCTGGACAAACAATCCTATATAGGGTATTTTGGTAAAGCGACACTACTATTTTGGGGTCAATGGGATTTCATCAATGGGCATAAATTTTTTCAAAAAGCAATAGAACTTAATCCATCCTATACGGAAGCAGAAGAAGGTTTATGCGAATTGTACACAGCAATAGGATATTTCGAACAAGCACTATGGCATGCCGATAATATTTTAAAAATAAACCCTCTGTCTCCAAATCATTATTTCACCAAAGCAAATATTTATTATTTAAAAGAGGACTATACAAAAGCACTGGAATGTATAGAGACCTCATTGAGCATCAATCCGGATTTTACTCATCCTATTGCACTAAAACAACTGTGCTTAATTCTTACAAAAGATTACGAAAAACTAAATGATTTCTTAGATAAAACTCCTTTGGCAGAGAGACCAGAAGAATGCCGGGTATTATACAAATTGGTAAATCCGGAAGATAAGATCGATGTTGATATCAGCAGGGTTAGTTTAATGATAAAAAAAGAGATTGGGGAAGCGCTTTTTCCCTGGCAACTTTTTTTGTTGGTCCATTTGGGGAAACACGAAATGGCATTGGACTTTTTGGAAGAAAACATCAATATGCGTACCGGTCAAATCATAAACTTTATGAATATTCCGCTGCTTAAACCTTTGCGCCGGCTAAAGCGATTTCAGGATTTAGTAGAAGCTGCTTTCCGAGTAGAATTATTGCCACCTAATCCCGAAATACAAATACAAATCACCCCTTCTAAAGCTTTAATGTCAGATGCTGAAATCGACATAGCATTAGACATTATAGAAAAAGGAATGAAGGAAGAAACGTGGTTTCAAAATCCTTCGTTATCCTTGCGCGAGTTAGCTAAAAACATGAATATTAGCAGCAACAAACTTTCCTGGTTGCTAAATGAACGAATTGGCCAAAATTTCAATGATTACATCAATTGTTTTCGATTGGAGAACTTCAAAGAGAATGCCCTAAATCCTGCAAACAGCCACCTTACCCTTTTAGCGCTAGCTCATGAAAGCGGGTTTAATTCTAAATCGGTATTTAATGCCTTCTTTAAAAAAATCGAAGGGATGACACCAAAAGCTTGGTTGAGGTCTAATCAAATTTAAGCCTTTTTAAAAAAGTCCCAAATCTCACTATGAAGTCCGCAATTACATTTCAGGACGATAAACCTTCCTTTCTACTCCATCTTTGCATCATCAATTCGATAAAGCAGAGTAAATAATCATCGGATGATGATTTCTTTCCTCTTTACTAAATGAAATAAAAATAACGGGAGGTGCTTTGTAGAAATCGGAATTTTCAAAAAAACGGAGTAGTATTATCATGAAAACTCTATTGACATTTTTTTTATTTTTTTACATACATAGTACTTTTGCTCAAACGAACTCACCAGAGAGTAAAGAAACCGAAGTAGCCCACAAGTGGAGGGTAAGTTTACCTTATTTTGTTCCTGAAGGACTTATCGTGGATTCCTGGGACGATCGAACAAGTACACAACATTTAGAGCTTCATATAAAACGCAACCTGGATAATAAGAACATCATAGGAGTGAAATTTGCCTCCTGGCGATTGTTTCAACCTATGGGAATCACATGGTGGGATGGTCTTTTGGATAAGCTCGAGACAGAAAGTGAATTCTATCCGGGACATGTGTGGGAAATAGGGATAGGCATAACGTACCAACGCATGCTTTGGAAAGGACTATTTGCAACTGTTGAAGTTCTGCCGCAATTTCAAACCTATTTGGATCTAGCCGGTAAAGAAATTGGAAATGATTTTAAACTTTATACTTCGTTTCATCTTGGCTACCATATCGCATTTGGTGAGGAAAAACGATTTTTTATAGAACCACAGATTAATTGTATGTATTGGATGTTTGATAACAATGCTCCTGATGGATTTAAGCAGTTAGACGATAAATGGAGAAACTACTTTCTTTTTGAGCCACAGATTTACATAGGGGTAACATTTTAAACTTAGTCTGACAAATCAGGATTTACGATACTTGGCTTGTCAGAGAATAAGTACAAAACAACAAATAGCATATCCGGCAAAAGGGAACGATATGAACTAACTGCGGAATTTGACCAATCCTGGACTTTTGAAGAAACAATCGAAAGAAGTTATGCCATGAAACTTAAGCTTGCTCCCTGCACAAAAGAGAAAGCGTTATACTCGGATACAAACTATCAATCGCCTGGAAGAATAATGGAGATCATCACAGATAAAACTTCTAATACTATGATAAAATTGATTCAATAGGCGGTAAAAAATAGAATACCAGCTACAATACCGAGCGGTATATAAAGACGATAAAACGATTACAGTAATAATTTAAAAAAGGTTTAAATATGAAAACAATTTTAACAGTATTATCTATCTGCATTTTCCTAAGCAGTCATGTGGTTGCTCAAGTGGAAGAAGAATCTTCTTCATCTAAATCAAATTCGCCAATCAGTGAATTCAAGCATTCTATTAATATATGTCCTATCGCCCCAATTTTCGGATTTTATTCGATTAATTATGAATATCTGATTAGTCCGAAGAATGGAATTGTTGCTCGCTTCGACTATGAAGATGTTCCTAACACTTACACAGACGCTTCGATAGAGTCAAGTGGAATAGGTTTTACATTGAATTACCGAAGGTATTTGTCTGAGGATATAAATTCTATATTTCTTGGAGCTTACACTAGATATAGAATCTACGAAGGAAGTGGTGAGCTAAATTCAAAAAAGTTCGACCTTACCCTACAATCTTATTCTATTGGACTGAACGCCGGAAAACGATGGGTCTGGAATAGTGGTTTTAATATTGTCTTTTCATTGGGCTATGGAATTGATATAAATAATAGGGAGGCAAATCCGACTGGCAACTCTATCGAATCGACACTTGATCAATTTGAAAAGGAATATGAATTCATGTCCCCGTTTTATGGTGAATTCTCAATCGGTTTTTCGTTCTAATTCATAAAAATCCAATCTTACGAATAAAAATAAACTATGCTATGTATGGAATCTGAGTTTTTGGTTCCTTTACGGAAACAAAAGTGATTTAGTGAATAAATGAAAATTATTAAGGAATATAACAGCTCACAACAATAAATAAACGCCCTTAAAACCGGCGTTTATTCAGTACGTTGGCAAGCCTGAAAAACGACCGTGCTGCGAAAAAAGCAGACAATGGAAAGAGCTCTTTGACGGATTGAAATTCCAGCCACTTAATCCGACTCAAGTTTAAATTTTTACCCCTCCCGCATTTTTAATTTTTTCTGCAATGTTCATTTGGCACATTTGCAAAGTCGCATAAACCAACCCTCAACCCAAGCTTTGCAAAAGAGTTGTTTTCGGCTTGCCTGCATCCCGTTTAAAGATTAACACTTTTCTTTTTTAATATTATTAAATACTTCTTTTATGAATATTTATTTTATGTGCTTAATGATTATCAATCAACGTATTCCTAAAAATCATCCCAAATAAATAACTTCTCTTGCAGAATAGATTTTTATTCGTATATTTACAACCGACTGCACGTACGGTCAGTTTTTACAAAGTGGAATTATAATTATGGACAAGAAAGAACAACTGATAGAAATAGCCACAAAATTATTCGCCGAAAGAGGATTTGAAAACACCCCCCTATCGGTGGTTTGTGAAACAGCCAATGTTTCAAAAGGACTGATTTCGCATCATTTTAAATCAAAGAATGGTTTACTGAGAGAGATTTTCCTGAGAACAACCAGACTGATTGTTGAAATAAACAGCATTGACAAAACAAATCAATCTCCCCGGGAACAATTGGTTGAACTTTTAGAATCATTCTTTTTGCAATTGGAGGCAGACAAAATGTTTTTCCAGTTTAATTTGAATATGATGGTCCAACCAGCTACCAGAGACGTTTTAAATGACCTAATAAAAGAAAGGTCAACATTTATACTGGAAGCTACGAAAAGCATTTTTGATAAGATTGATACTACAGATTCATTGGTAAAGAGCCACATGTTTATTGCGGAACTGGATGGAATTGCGCTCAACTACCTTGGGATTTATGAAGATTTCCCACTAAACCAAATTAAAGAACTTATTATAAAGAAATACACACAGCGATGAATTTTATAAAAACAAATAATACAGAAGTTATAACTCAATTAAGGTCCGAGCTCTATCAAAAATTAACCGCACCAATTGATGCCATGTGGGAACAACTTTACATTGCTTCATCTCAACATTACCTCATTGAAATTGATCATAAAACAATCGGATACTGTTGTGTTAATAGCGAAAAATGTTTATTACAACTATTTTTATTAGAGAAGTTTAATTCCAAAATGGAACATGTGATTACCACTTTAATCGATTCAGAATTAATTACTTCTGCACGTTTGAGTTCCAGTGAGCCGATTTCATTTAATACGTGTTTATCACTTTCAAAAACCGTTAAGACAAATACCTTTTGTTTTGAACATACAAATACGAAACTTGATTTTGATCCAACCTTGCAGTTAGAGCTATTGACAAGCGATGATATTCCTGCTGTTAAATCGTTTTTAAAAGAGCAAGTTGGTATGGATGATACTTTTGGTTATACGGAAAACCTTGTTTCAAGAAAAGAAATATTCATTGTAAAAGAAGCAGATATCATTATCGCAACGAGCGAATGCAGAATAAGTGATTCTCAACCTGAAATAGCAGATTTAGGAATTATAGTAAACAGAGATTTTCAGGGAAAAGGAATTGCCACAAAAGTGTTGCAAATGCAGGTAAACAGGGTGTTGGAGGTAAACAGAAAACCTATTTGTTCAACTACATTAGAAAATGTCGCCGCAAGAAAAGCAATTGAAAAGTCAGGCTTTTATTGTACAAATATCATATTTGACATGCGTTTTTATGTAAATAAATAGTTATGCATCATAAATAATATCACCATGATAAAACAAATGAATATTACCACGATTATTAGAATAGAAGCAACCATAAGTTCAATAGGAGGAACAGGATTATTAGTATGGTGGTTTTTAATGCCAATCTTACTCCCAATTGATGATGCAGCGGATTCTTTTCAGAATTTAATCCTTGATAGCAACTGGGTGTTTGTTAATGTAATCGGATTATGTTCAGTCTTATTATTGACTTTGGGTTTCCCGGGATTTTATTTAAAGTATGCAAATAGTTTCAAACTTCCAGGATTTATAGGAATGATGGTAACTACATCAGGCCTCATCTTGTATACTTGTATTCAATATTATGAAACAATAATTTGGCCAGCGGCAGCTAAAATTAATCCCAGGCTTCTTGACGTACAGGGTGAATTAGTAAGCGGTGATACTCTTGTAGTTTCTGGACTAGTAATTTCCGGAGCAATTTTAGCAGTTGGTTATATGATTTTTGGAATCTCTGCTTTAAAAGCAAAATCATTTCCAAAGTTACCAATATGGTTACTTATAATTGGTGTCCCTTTGTTCGGTATTGGAGTATTATTTCCTATAAGAACTGTTGGTATATTATTATTCTCAACTGGTACGATTTGTTTAGCCAACCATATCAGAAAAGAATAAAAAATGAAAAAAATAATTAAAGTAGCAACGGTTGTATTGCTGGCAACAGTGTTTGTATTAGTAATCCTGAATATATTTACAACACGAAGTCTGAAATCTGAAATTTTAATTGATGCACCTTCAGATGAAGTTTGGAATGTTTTAATGAATCATGAGGCTTATCCGGCGTGGAATCCGTTTATAATAAAGATATCCGGTTCAACCAAAACAGGAGATTTTCTGAAAACCACTCTTCAAACTGAAGGAAATGATCCTATGGATTTCAAACCTATTGTACTCAAAAATCAGTTTAGGCAGGAGTTTAGATGGAAGGGAAAGTTAGGTATTAAAGGAATTTTTGATGGAGAACACTATTTCATTCTGGAAGAAGTCACTCCTAATCAGACCCGATTTATACAAGGTGAAAATTTTACTGGACTTTTCTCCGGACTATTGATGAAAATGATTGGTGAAGATACCAAAGAAGGGTTTATTTCAATGAATAAAGCACTAAAAACAAGGGTAGAAGGACAACAAAAGTGAGTATAAAAATATTAAAGACATGAGCTCTAATCCGATTAATCTGGCAGTGCGTTTTCTACTTGAAATCTTTTCATTAGCAATAATAGGAATTTGGGGATGGAAACAAAGTGACAACTGGGAAAGATATGTTTTCGCTATTAGCTTGCCGGATATCGCAGCTGTGATTTGGGGAACATTTGCTGTGCCTAATGACCCCAGCCGATCGGGCAATGCTCCCGTTCCCATTTCAGGATTAGTAAGGCTTTGTATTGAATTTTTATTTTTTGGTTTTGCCACCTTGGCATTATACAATATGGAATCAAATTACTTGAGTTTGGCGCTTGCAGCGGTTGTGTTAGTGCATTATGGTTTTTCATATCACCGCGTATATTGGCTACTTACAAAATAATTTTAAAGGTAAACATCATGAAAATAAATCTTGGAATCGTCATATTGATAATGATCGGAAATATATCCTTTGGACAAGGAACTGTCGAAGCAGAATTTGATACAATTTTTCAATATCAATTTAAATCGCTCAAAGATACCCACCATAAAAAGATTCTAATAGACCAAGCACATAATACTATCTATTCACTCTCCTATGGAAAGGAGACAGCACGTGAAATGTTAAGAATTATGCGTGAAGATGGTTTTAATGTCCTTTTTACCCACAACACACTGGATTCAATAAATCTTAAAGAAACCAAGCCAGACATGCTTGTTTTGCATGGTATGCCGAATGATAAAATCATATTGGAAAGCGGTGAAAAAAAAGAGGTGATGTATAAATCACCTTTGAGTGATGCAGAGGTTATTGACATTACCAAATATGTGTATGAGGGGGGAAGTCTCTTTTTGTTTTTAAGTCATTTCCCGGGAGGTAGTGGTGCTTTACCACTTTTAGAAGCATTTAGTATAAAATTCAGAGATGGTTATGCATATCATCCAAATTTCCCGGGGCATAATTGTGGGTTATGCAGTCACTTTTTAATGACTTCAAAAAACGGAATGATTAATATTAACCACCCTGTTATAGCTTCCAGACTTTCAAATGACATCCTGCCAGACACGATAAAGTTTTTATGCGGAGCAGCTATTTTTAGAAATCCGGAAGACAATATTCTGCCCTTTCCAAAGAATACAATTAATTTCACTCCTACTCATGATGGAAGCATAGATATCGAAGAATCTTCCGATTCTTATGCTGGAATGATTGGGTTTAATTTCGGAGCGGGTAGAGTTATAGTTTGTACAGATCAAGGAATATTCAGAAGCTTAGATTTGCTTATTGACGGTGAGAAAATTCCTGTAACTATTCATGATCCCGATTGTGATAATGCAGATTTATTTTTAAACTCAATAAGATGGTTGACAAAATTGCAGTAAAAACTACTTACAACAATGCATAAAAATTATAGCCGGTTCTGGAGTAAAATCAATGGTTGTAGCCCGCTCCAACTTTTGTGTAATTTGACAGGAAAGTGTCACGCAATCGGCTACTATTCTTATACTCACCGTTGTAGGGCATTTAAAGAAACTGAGAATTATGAATAAAATATTACGAAATATTTTAGCAATCAGCATTGCAATTTTACCAATCAATATCATAATGATTTGGTATAGACTGACACAAACAGAAAATTTTTCGACAACTGATATGACTGTCTATCCTTTGGTTTTTGGTGGTGGAATAAGTCTTTTGATTATGTATCTCAATAAATACTTGATAAAAGATACATTTAAAGAAACATTTAATTCAGGTAAAGGGATTTGGTATTGGGACATCTTGATTGGTATAGGATTGACTGCTATATATTTCGCAATGTTCTTTATAGAAAGAGTAACTCTTTATCAATGGATACCTAATCATAATCCGCCTAATACCGAATTGATTAATACAATGGTTGATTTGTCAAACAACCCTTTGTTAATGCTTGTTTGGTTTGGACCTGTTTTGTGGATTGGTATTGCACTTTTTGAAGAATTATCAAGAGTGTTTTTACTAAAATGCTTGTGGAATGTAAACGAAAATAAAAATTGGCAAATTGCTGTAATATTTTTGGCTTCTACACTAATCGGAGTAGCACATTTATACCAAGGAACTGCTGGAATAATTTCCATAGGACTTAAAAGTGTAATAATAAGTTTTTATTTTTATAAGTATCGCAGATTGTTGCCGTTAATCATATCTCACGCTCTTTATGACGGAATACAATTTCTATTTTTTGTTATTCAATTTCGACAATAAATGAAAAGAGAGTGAATGAAAACGCCCTACAACAAAAAATATGGTGCATTTGGCAGATAGTGCTAAAAATGAAGATGATGGCAATTAAGAAATATTGTAGTAACCTGAAAGTTTGGAGTGTTGTAATGCCAAACGCACCATATTCAAACCGTTAGCCTTCATTAATAAACAAGATCTAGCCAATGATAAAATTCTTTAGAAAAATTAGACAAAAACTGCTCTCTGAAAACAAATTCAGTAATTATTTGATTTATGCCCTTGGAGAAATTGTTTTAGTTGTAATAGGAATTTTGATTGCTTTACAGATAAATAATGCAAATGAGATTAAAAAAATAGAACTAAGAAATTCAAAGAATTTAAACTCATTGCTGGAGGAACTCAAGTCCAATAAGGTGATCATTACAAAGAACATGAATACTGTCAGAAATCAAATTAGCAATTCACTTCATCATATCGATTCATTGAGTAATCCAGATTACGAAATAGCTGATTTAGAGACTTATTTTCTACACTCGCAAAATGATCTTGGCCCAATATCTATTAATTCGGTTGCCACAACTTCATTAAGCGAATTGGTTTCATCTGGTGGTTACAGTGAAATCGCATCTGATTCGATAAAAAGAAGCGTTTCGGAATATCAAAGCCAACTAAATGACTTAGATAAAAGGATTTCTGCATTTGAAACCTATTGGAACAATATAGAACTTCCTTATACAATGGACCATCACAGTCTTTTGGATATGTGGTTAAAAGGACAACATGTTGACTTAAAGGAAACAGAAAGGCAAATAGCGCGTAAACTTCCCAATTTCAAGAGAAACATCAGCTATTTCCATGTTCAAATAGATGCCTATAAAAATAATCGTACCTATGCAAATATGTATGTTATTCGGTTCTTTGAACTGAGTCGTATACTGGGGAGTATAGAAAATCTCGATAATTCGGTTGATAAATTAACTGAAAAGATTATTGAAGTTGTTGAAGAATAATTACATAAAAAAACGAAAGACTAACAATGTATATACAAAATAGCCGAGATAGTAGTAAATTCATGGGTTGCAGCCCGCTTCAAAATCGTAACTGTTTGATAGGTTTTTAGCCCACAATCGCCTACTTTGCATTTACTAAATGTTAAGCATCATTAAAAATCAAAGACCAATAAATTGAAAAAAACAACTTTTATTTTACTTATATCGATACTTGCTAGTCAATCATTGAGGGCGCAGAATTTACAGTTTCAGAAGGTCTCGTTAACAGACACTATAGACCTTGCTGAAAACATGCGAAGTTTGGCAAAAGACTTTTTACTGAAAAGTGAGGAATCTGAAAACACGGTAGATGGAAATGATCTTTTCAGAATAGAAATGCTTGCCGAAAAATATCCAGCTTCTATCAAAACCATTCAATCTCTAAGGAAAGGGCTAACAACAGAGCAAAACCTACCCCAATTCATCCAATACGAAACCTATGCAAAAGCAAAAATCAAACAACTCGATTCTGGCAGCTCGTTTATAGAAGCTTATTCTTCGGTATTTTTAGATTATTTACAAACCTGTTCCGATGAGCAAGCCTATTCGATAAACCTGAGTTTCACTACGTATGATGGCGTAGCACAGTTTACAAACCGCTTTAATACCAATTATGAAAAACTTGATGCAGGCAACATTTCGTTTGAGCAAGCTTTGGCTTTATTGAAAGATTATTTTCTATACTACGTTTATAACGTTACGGAACCTATTGTTTTTGAAAAGATAAAGGAGGATGAAAACAAAAGATATCTGATAGATGAGAACGTTTTAATTACCACTAAAGATGGTGCTGAGATTTCGGCTATTGTTGTGCGTAAAAAAGAAGCAGTTCCGATGTCTGCTGTTCTGTATTTCACAATTTATGCTGATCCCTCAAACCTTCAGGATGCAATTTTGGCAGCATCGAAAGGATATGTTGGTGTTTTCGCTACATCACGAGGCAAACGGTCGAGCAAAAGCAAAATTGAGCCTTACACACATGAGCATTCAGATGTATACGCGGTAATTGACTGGATTAGCAAACAAGCTTGGAGTGACGGCAAGGTCGGAATGTATGGCGGTAGTTATGGAGGTTTCACGCAATGGGCATCCATGAAAGAAAAAGTTCACCCGGCTTTAAAAACAATTGTGCCTTCAGTTGCCATTGCTCCGGGAATAGATGTTCCAATGGAAAATAATGTTTTTCTTAACTTTTCTTACAGTTGGTACTGGTATGTAGCCAATAATAAATTCTTAGACAGTAAAACTTATTTTGACAGAGATCGATGGAGTAATCTACAATCTGATTGGTTTAAATCCGGCGTACAATACAACAAAATGGACAGTCTAAGTGGTTCTAATAATGACCTCTTTAAGGAATGGATTAAGCATCCTTCCTACGATTTGTATTGGCAAAGTATGATTCCGTATAAAGATGAGTTCACTCATATTGATATTCCAATACTTACCATAACGGGGTATTATGACGATTCACAGCGGGGAGCCATGTATTATTATAACGAGCATTTAAAATATAATCCTGATGCAAACCACTTTTTGCTTGTTGGACCTTATGACCACTGGGGCGCGCAGTTCAGGTCTTCCCCTTTTTTAAGAGGATACCAGATTGACTCAGTTGCCGGTATTAACATTCAACATGATTTAGTTTTTGATTGGTTTGATTACATTTTAAAGGGAAAAGAAAAGCCAGACATCCTTCAAGATAAAGTGAATTTCCAGATAATGGGGGCAAATAAATGGATAAATAAAGGCTCGTTTGAAGAAATGAGTAATAGCTCACTTGTTTATTTCTTAAACGAAAGTAGAGCTGGTCTTAGCCACAATTTGGTTAGCGATAAGCCTAAAAATGAAAGCCCACTTAACCTTAGTATTGACTTTGCGGATAGGTCAAATATGAACAATTCCGATTATTATCCTTGGCCGATTGTTAAGGATAGCATCAATCTGAAAGATGGCTTGGTATTTATAAGTGAACCCTTGCAAAAGGAGACGATTATAAATGGCTCTTTTTCGGGTGAGTTAAATATCATCTCCAATAAAAAAGATTTTGATTTTGGAGTCAATCTTTATGAACTAACTCCTGAGGAAAAATACTTCCATCTTAGTTATTATATAGGCAGGGCAAGTTATGCTGCTAACAGAGAAAAACGAGCATTATTAACTCCTAACAACTTGATTAAGTTAGTTTTTGACAACACAAGAATCGTTAGTAAAAAAATGTCCAAGGGAAGTAAGATTGTCATCGTTATTAATGGCAATAAAAATAGTTACGGTCAAATTAATTATGGTACCGGAGAAGAGGTTAGCGAAGAGTCAATATATGATGCCAATGTTCCATTAGAATTAAATATTCATACATCAAGTTGCTTTAACATTCCTGTATGGAACAATAAATAACGAAAGCCCCACATTTTGTATAAGTAATGGCAGTGATAAAGCTGTATATCAAGGATCGCATCCAACGCAAACGGCAAAGCGGTTTGACATGAAACCACCACGCACTCTGCAACTACTCATACTATTTACCGTCAGGGTCAATGGTAAGATTCAATCCGTTTTCAACCATTTGGTTTAATAAAAAGATGCAAATTAGAATTATGAAAACAATTCAAGAAATTAAATTGAATCTTAATAAACATAAATCCCATTTGTTTAGTGAGTATCCAATCAGGTCAATGGCAATTTTTGCTTCCTATGCCCGAAATGAGTTGACTCCTGAAAGCGATGTTGATATAATGGTTGAGTTTAACGACAAAATAGGGTTGCCTACTTCATAAAACAACCGTTAGCTACCATTAAAACTGAAACGTGTTATTCATTCAGCGATTTGTGTTAAGTAACTTCAGAAAAGCATTGTAGTTTTGAAAAAAATAAAATTGGCGAGATGATTATTCATTCAAAATCTATAACGGAAATTAGAGCTGTCTTTGGCTTGGATAAGCCAACACACCCTTTAATTACCATACTCGACACTCAAAAACTCGCTTATGGAGAAGAAACCGTAGGAAAACGTTTTTCTTCTGATTTGTACTGCATTGCTCTAAAAGATTCAAGTTGCGGAATAGATTACGGACGAAATTCTTATGACTTTGATGATGGTGTTTTGATTTTCACAGCACCGAATCAAATCATTACGGTTAAGAAACCACAAGAACTGAATCAAGTTAAAGGCTGGATGCTATATTTTCATCCAGATCTTATCAGAAATATGCCTCTCGGTTCAAAAATTGACTCTTACAACTTCTTTAATTACGAAGTTCACGAAGCGTTGCACCTTTCCGAAAATGAGCAAAATACGCTCAATCAAATTGTTCAGCTGATTCAAGATGAAATTAAAGAGCGAATTGACAATCACAGTCAACAAGTACTAGTTTCTAATATTGAATTGTTACTTAATTACAGCAAACGATTTTATGAAAGACAGTTCAATACACGTACTGCAAGTCATATTGATGTTGTTGCCAAAGTTGAGTTACTTCTAAAGGAATATTATTTGGATAATCAACTGATTGAAAAAGGACAACCTACTATCCAATATTTAGCAGACAACTGCTATTTATCTGCCAGTTATTTGAGCGATCTTTTAACAAAAGAAACAGGGCGTTCTGCTAAAGATCATATCAATGATTTTCTGGTCGACAAAGCAAAACATTTACTATTAAGTTCGACCGATTCAATCGGCGGAATCGCCTATACTCTTGGTTTTAATTATCCTCATTATTTCGGAAGGCTATTCAAACAAAAAACAGGCAAAACACCTCAAGAATACAGACAATTGAACTAGAGAAAAGGAAGCAAAACAGCTTCCTTTTTTTGTTTATGCGATTTGTGTTTAACCTTCCCCTTTTTGTGTTAAACCAACACCCATATCTACAGGATATTTGTTTCATCAATCATTAAAAATCAAAAAGAGATGAAACATAAAATATTAGTTACAGGAGCAAGTGGTGCTTTTGGTAGTTTGGCTTGTATTCAACTGGCAGAAAACGGGCATCAAGTTGTAGGAACAATGCGTTCTATACAAGGAAAAAATGAATCAATTGCCAATGAGTTAAAGGCAAAAGGTGTTGTTTTGGTTGAAATGGATGTAACCACAGAAGAAAGCGTTAATTCAGGTGTAAGTTCTGCCATTGAGATAATGAGAGGTTTGGATACCGTTTTTAACAATGCCGGTGTCGGTGCAAATGGAATCCTTGAATGTTTTACCGTTGATGATATTCAAAGAATGTTTGATGTAAACGTATTTGGTGTTCAACGACTGATGAGAGCGGTTCTGCCACACTTGAGACAACAAGGCAAAGGAACGATCATTCACACTTCAAGCTGCATAGGTAGAGTCACAACCCCATTTCTTGCCTCTTATTCTGCTTCTAAATACGCTTTAGAATCTTTAGCAGAAGGTTATCGAGCAGAACTTTCAGGATTTGGAATTGAATCTTGTATAGTAGAACCGGGCGGATTTTCTACGGGCTTTATGAGTGGAATGATAACACCAAGCGATACGGAAAGAATGAATCAGTATGGCGAAATGGCAAGTCTTCCCGAAACATCAATTAATGGCTATGTGGCTTATGTAGAATCTATCCCTGAACAACGACCAGAAAGAGTGGCTGAAGCAGTTGTGAAATTGGTAAATACAACTTTTGGCGAAAAGCCATTTAGAACTGTGGTTGACTTTTCAGGTCTAAAAGTACCAATCGAAAACTACAACGATGCATTGAACGAAACCACAAAAGCAATCTATACAGCAAACGGTGTGGACAATCTGCTAACCTTAAACAAGGATTAAAATGAGCAAGACAATATTGATAACAGGTGCAAGTAGTGGAATTGGCAAAGCGACAGCCATCCATTGTCATCAACAAGGATGGAACGTTATAGCTACAATGCGTTCACCTGAAAAGGATACAGAATTACGAGAATTGGTAAACGTCCACTTAGAGAAATTGGATGTTCTTGATTTAGAATCGATCAATCAAACCATTCAAAACGGCATTTCAAAATTTGGCAAAATTGATGCACTTGTAAACAATGCAGGTTACGGAGCATATGGGCCATTAGAAACGTTCCCACGGGAAAATATTGTTCGGCAATTCAATACCAATGTGATTGGTTTGATGGATGTTACCAAAGCAATTATTCCACATTTCAGGAAAAATCGAAGTGGAGTTATTGTCAATATTTCATCAATTGGTGGACAAATGACTTTTGCGCTGGGTTCACTTTATCATGGCACCAAGTTTGCCGTTGAAGGCATTTCAGAATCATTACACTATGAAATGAAAGAAATTGGTGTAAAAGTCAAAATTGTAGAACCAGGATTCATAGCGACTGATTTTGGCGGACGTTCTTTCGATTTTCAAGCCGGGGATATTGAAGATTACCAACCACTAATTGGAGCATTAATGAAACAATGGCAAAATCCAAACAATACGGTTTCACCGCCCAATTTAGTGGCAGAAGTCATTTATAACGCTGTAACAGACGGTACTAATCAATTGAGATATCGAGCTGGAGATGATGCCGATTTCCTGTTGGATAGCAGAAAGAAAATGACGGACGAAGACTTCTTTGATATGATGAATAAGCAATTGGAAAAGTAAAAACGTTAGCTAACACGGCGAGACGGGCAGGTGCGGTTTGGGTGCTAATCCAAGCCGTTTTTGCATTTAATTAAGTATCTTGTTTTCCGAAAAGTTGTGAATATAAATCCTCTACTGCTCATACACCAGACCACGTTATAGAAATGAAAATTTGCATTGCACAAACAAAATCTGAAAAAGGAAAAATTCAAGCGAACATCAAAAATCACTTGGAATTAATTGAACGTGCAATAAATTTTAAATCTGACCTAATAATCTCACCTGAATTATCAATAACAAATTACGAGCCTAAATTAGCCAAAGAATTAGCCACAGACATAAGAAATAGCATTTTTAATCCATTTCAAGAAATATCCGACCAAAATGAAATAACTATTGGTGTTGGCATGCCAACAAAAGCAAGTGATGCAATACATATAAGCATGCTAATTTTTCAACCCAAAAGAGAAATATCTGTTTATTCCAAACAAATGCTTCATTCTGACGAACTGCCGTATTTTGTTTGCGGCAATAAACAAACTTTCTTGAACATTAAAGGGATAAAAATTGCCATAGGCATATGTTATGAAACACTACAGCGAGAGCATTTCTTGAATGCGAGGGACCAAGACCCCAACATTTATATAGCAAGTGTAGCCAAACCAAAAGGTGGAATTGAAAAAACATACAAGCACTTTCCTCAAATAGCAAACGAATTTAAAACGCCTATTTTGATGTCAAACTGCGTTGGTCATTGCGATAATTTTATGAGCGTTGGTCAAAGTGCTATTTGGAACGACAAAGGTAAATTGATTGACCATCTAAATGACAACAGTCAAGGATTACTGATTTATGACACTAAAACAGAACAGACTGCAAAAGAACAGCTGAAAATTGAAAAACGAACATTATAAGAGATAAACCACCTCTTTCAAATCTACTTGAAAGGCAAAAATGAATTAGAGAATAACCGTATTTCCCGATGGACTGACAATTATCCAACCCGCTCAATAATTGAAAGTGATTTAAGAAAAAATATTCACTTCGTTTTAAAAAACGACAATAAAATAATTGGTGCAATCAACATTAGCGAAGAAAAAAGCTGAATATCAAACCGTGAATTGGAAATTTAGCGACTCAAAAATATTGGTTATTCAAAGATTAGAGGTTAACCCAGAATATCAAGGAGAAGGCAACGCAAAAAAATTAATGGATTTTGCTGAAAACTTCACAAGATACAACATCTATTCTTCGATAAGATTAGATGCTTATAGTCAAAGTAATCGAGTGATTAATTTTTATGAAAAACGAAAGTATATTTTTCGTGGAAATGCTAATTTTCGCGAAAGAGAATATCCTTTTCAATTTATGGAAAAAGAAATAATATCTGCCTACAACAATGGCTGCCAATAATTTTGACCAAAACAATATGTTAGAAAACGAAAAAGTAATCTTGCTTTATTCCGGACTGACCAATACGAAAATTCAACTTTGACGGCAGAAGCTTAAAGAATTATAACAAATATATCGAATTACTCAATTATAAAGTATTGAAATTGAATGGAAAAATCGAATTGAGTGACAAAGAAAAGTATTAACGAAAATAAAAAACTACCGGTAACAACGTGTATATCTGATTGCGGCTGAATTCCTTCAACGTAATTCATTGCAATTTGCTATCTTTCGGTTGAGGTGGAAAATCTTAGCCGATTTTCCGCAACGAGCCATAGCCAAAATGTTGACAACAATATAAAAACATCGAACTTAAGAATGAAAATACTGCTATTAGGAGCAACTGGGAGAACTGGAAAATTAATTCTGGAAGAAGCCCTAAATCAAGGTTACGAAGTAAATTGTTTGGTTCGAGAACCGAAAAAAATCAAGGAAAACAATAACAATCTGAGAGTCTTCAAAGACTCGCCTGAACATATCTCGGAATTGGAAAACGCAATAAAAGATTGCAAAGGAATAATAAGTGCCTTAAACATTTCCCGAAAATCAGACTTTCCTTGGTCGAAATTAAGGACGCCGTCAACTTTTTTATCGGACATAATGAAAAATCTAATCTCACTGTCCGAGAAAAACGGACTTGAAAGAATTATAGTATGTGCTGCTTAGGGAGTTGCCGAAACTGAAAAAGAAATGAACTAATCGGAAAAACACCGGTAGTTTCCGAATAAGAAATGGAAAATATACTGTTGCCGGTAATAAAAGAGCAAGTTTGAAGGAACTAAAATAAAGTTAAAACTTTACACTGATTTTTGAAAATTAAATACTAAAACTGAAATGGAAATTACTCTAGAATATTGGAATGAATTAGCAAAACAAACTATTCTGATTAGCTCATTATTAAGTGGATTCTCAATTACAGTTGTGGCGAATTTACTGGTGTCTGATAAAAACGACAAGATCTTTAATCGAATATTGAAATCTGCGACTTTATCAGCCGGGTGTTTTTTAGTTTCAGTTTTTGCAATGATACAAATATCAATGATGACCACACCTGGAGGATATTTAAAGAATGTTACGGCAGATGACTTTTTAATTCCTCGAATGATTGGAATAATAGCCTTTATGACCGGGTTATTCTCTCTGTCGGTTATGATTTCATTATCCGGATGGACTAAATCAAAGAAAGTTGGAATATATACAACTGTTGTTGGAATCTTAACACTCTTGCTTATTTTTATTACGATGACAAGAATAAGTGTCTGACATTAAGCGCAATAAATAAATAATTACTACCGGCAAATTTGTGTAAGTAATACCGGTTTCTGTGGGTATTTGGGCCTTAGTAGTTTTAATCAATTCTGCCAAATCTGCCGATTTGACTGTTTAGATAAAGTGAAGCTTTGGCTATTTGGTAACTTGAAACAAAACCGCTTTAAACTCCGCTACTACTCATAAATACAATGTTGCCAATAAAATAGGAATCAACAGAATGAGTAAAAATATCATTGTACTACTACTACTGCTAATAGGGCTTAATCAGGTAAAATCACAAGATGTCGGACAAATTGTAATCGGTACAAAACATTCACTTAGGTCTGATATTTTGAATGAGGACAGAGAATATTGGATTAATCTTCCCGATTCATACGATGATAAAGGATCATCCTATAAGAGATATCCGGTACTTATTTTACTTGATGGGAATTCGCACTTTAAGTCTATATCAGGAATCGTAAACTACATGAGTTCTGATGTATATAGAAGCCGGAAAATTCCAGAGATGATTGTGGTTGCTATTCAAAATGTTGATAGAAGAAGAGACTACACACCAGACAAAATCATTACCGTTAGAGAGAATAATACAGGCGGTGGAGATAGTTTTCTTAGCTTTTTGGAAAATGAACTTTTAACTGAGTTGGATCAAAAGTTTAGGACTGCACCCTATCGAATACTTTTTGGCCATTCATTGGGAGGTTTGTTGGCCACTCATGCATATATGAAAGAAAAGACACTTTTCAATTCATTTATTGCGGTTGACCCAAGTTTTGGAACGTGGGATTCAGAAACCATGGATAAAAAGTTAGATTCCTTGACTGAACAATCATTTGAAAGATTCATTTACATGGCTACTGCCAATTGGGGCAAAAGGAATATCAGAAATCGTGATCGCCATGTACGATTTTATGAAGCATTGAATAGTAAATGCAAAGGTGAATTACCGGCAAAATTAGAATACTTCGATAATGAAAATCATAGCTCAGTTCCAATCATTGCTTTTTATAATGGAATCTCTGCAATTTTTGAAGGCTATGGAATTTCCTATCGTGAGGTGGAAGATAAAGAGCAACTTACTAAACATTTTCAGGCACTTTCTGAACGACTTTCATGGGATTTTCGACCACCTGAATATCTTGTAAACCAATTAGGTTATAGATTGCTACAAAGTGGAAATGATAAAGACAAATCCAATGCATTAGAATACTTTATCTTGAATGTTGAAAATTACCCTAAATCATCTAATTCTTATGATAGCTTGGGAGAAGCCTATGAAACATTAGGTGATACTCAAAAAGCAATCGAAAATTATAAAATATCACTTGAACTAAACCCACGCAATGAACACGCCAGAATGAAAATAAAAGAATTAAACAAGAGTGAATAAATACGATTGGTAACCTTGGCGATACATAATGCGGGGTAAAGCGCTGATATGAAAGCGATTACATCAAATAAACTTTACGGTAGGCGGTAGTGGCGTGACATGAAATCCCGTACCACTTTTAGCCGAGACGGTTTTATGTGCTCTATTTTCCAACCCTTATCCCAATTAAAATAGTTTAGACAAATATGAAGTTAACAAAGGAAAAAATGAATTATCTCAACAAACTCTTAATAGCATGTACTTGCTTGCTAATATTTACAACTAATCTTCGATCTCAGGATAGTGAAGAAAATGAATTTAATTTATCCCGAATAGTCGGGGAAATTGACAGTCTATTTAAAGATTATAATTTGAATAAACCCGGTATAGCTATAGGAATTGTACATCAAAATGAATTAGCAATACAAAAAGAATATGGACTTGCAAATCTAGAACATCAAATTCCTATAACTGACAAAACTTCTTTTCATGTAGCTTCAGTTTCGAAACAATTTACAGCTTTTGCAATTTTGTTAATGGAAGCAGAAGAGAAACTTTCATTAGATCATAATATCAGAAAGTACATTCCTGAAATGAATGAATTTGGTAACAATATCACAATCAGAAACCTTCTAAATCATACAAGTGGAATAAAGGATCAATGGAATCTTCTGAGGCTTGCCGGATGGCGATTAGATGATATAATTAGTAATAATCAAGTACTTGACCTTATATACAAACAACAATCGCTAAATTTTATGCCTAATGAAGAATATATGTATTGCAATTCCGGTTATACCCTTTTAGCTGAAATAGTAGCTCGAGTCTCTGAGAAATCCTTTGCTGAATATATGAAGCAAAACATCTTTATTCCTTTAGGAATGAACAATACTCAATTTGTTGATAAAGAAGGTGTCGTAATAAATAATAAGGCAAATTCTTATTACAAAAGAGATGACCAATATTTAGAAGATATTTTTAATAACACAAGTGTTGGAGCAACAAATCTATCCACAACTATTGAAGATTTGAGTAAGTGGGCAATTAACTTTACAAAGGAAACAACTGGAAATGAAGATATCTTTCAAAAAATGAACACTTTAGGAAAGTTAAATAATGGTGATTCATTTGGTTATGCACTTGGTCAATTTGTAAATACTTATAAAGGTTTACCGAGAATTGAGCATAGCGGTATGGACGCTAGCTATCAAGCATATTTAGGCAGATTTCCTGAGCAAGACATCAGCATTATAGTAACTATTAATCGTTCAGATATAAATGGTGCTAAAATAGT
The DNA here is from genome assembly GCA_021739765.1 of Melioribacteraceae bacterium. GTDB lineage: Bacteria > Bacteroidota > Ignavibacteria > Ignavibacteriales > Melioribacteraceae > JAIPBD01. The sequence continues at coordinate 6,930 of JAIPBD010000023.1, read as the reverse complement.
AAGACAATTGACAGACATTTGTTTACAAGAATACTTTTCACAAGAACAAAGTATCTCTAATTCCAAAACGATTCTTTCACATAAAAAGCCGATTGAAAAAAACACGAAGGAACTGGCATCTTTTGAAGGATATTATTGGAACTACAATGATAATTATTCAAGACAAATTGCGATATTAGACGATACGTTGTATTATATGCGAGCTAACAACGATAATACTGCACTTATTCCCGTTGGAGAAAATGAATTTGAAATGCAAACAGATGAATACACTTCAGTCTCCTTTATTTCTAATCAGATGAACGTAACCTTGGATGATGGATATGTTATTGTATTTGACAAATACATTCCTGCAAATTATACCATGAATTCTTTAGAAGAATTTACCGGAAATTATTTTAGTCCCGAATTGAATGCATATTATACTTTTAATATTGAAGAAAACATTCTATATGCAAATCACCAAAGACTGGGTAATTTTAACTTAACGGCTGTAATGAAAGACTATTTTATTGGAAGTAAAGGTTCGTTTCGAGAAATTAGTTTTCATAGAAATAATTTAGGAAAAGTTATCGGTTTCAAAGTTTCAAGTAGCCGAGCAAAAGATATTTTCTTTGAAAAAGTTAAATAGTAAAAACTGCACATAACATTGAGTCATAAAGCATGTTTGGTAGCCGTATAGGTTCCGAAAAACGGCGGTGACATACGGCCCACCAGCGAAGATGTGTTGATAATTAGCCCGGTACCAGATTTACGCATTGAAGGTAAAACCGCTTGCATCGTTCTAATAGCACCATAATAGTTGGTTTCCATCTGCTGGTGCGCCTGTACTATTCCAAAAGCTTCCGTAATACCAAGGTACATAATACCTGCGTTGTTGATTTATATATCGATTTTCCCTGTTTCTGCAAGGATGCAATCTATCGCCTCTTTTACGGAAGTTTCGTTGGTAACATCCATATCCACAACTTTGATGTGGGCAGAATATGCTTCTAATTCAGTTTTTACTGCTGTATTTTTTCCAATTGCATTACGCATGGTAGCAAAAACTTGATAGCCCTTATCTGCAAAATCTTTGCTGCTTCAAGTGATAATTATATTCTTAATTTTTGACCTTTTTAATAGTTATTAATTCTTTATAAACTTAAAATCCAAACATTCCATTATTATTTGCTAACCCTTCGGTTGGGATAGGCTGAATAACGTCCCAATGTTCCACAGCTTTTCCATTTTCAAATCGAAGCAAATCATAAAAGACTTGCTTTTTACCATTCCATTCGCCCTCGCTTACAGTAAGTACAAAGTTTCCTTCACCCAATACTTTGTGGATTTTAGTGTACTTAAACATGTTGTTTTGAGAAGTGAGAAGTTCAACCGCTTCTACAATACCGGCCAATCCATCTTTTATACCAGGATTATGTTGGTCATATTGTTCGGAACTGATATAATCGGCAATCTTATTCGGGTTTTTGCCCATCAGAATATCTTCTACCATCGCCTTAGCTAACGCTTTGTTTGCTTCGGTATTTTCCAAGTCTGATGCGGTTGCCGGACCATCAGTCTGCGTCCTTCCGCTTGCAGTTTCTTTTACCAATGGGGTCATGGCATCCCAATGTTCGGCTACTTTGCCGTTATCATCTAATCGGATAATATCAAACGACACCATCTCATCTGCTCCAAAAGGCTTGGCATTTCTCCAAATGTTGTGCATAAACACATAATTGCCATCCTGGAACATGCGAATGTTTTCAGCGGTTGTACCGTTTTCTTGTAAAATAGGAAGCATCTGGATGAAAGATTCTAATCCGGTTGGAATAAATGGATTGTGCTGGATGTAATTATCATTAGCCAGTTCCCGCATTGTTGCTGCGTCGTTCTTTAAAACGGCACCTAAGAAAGCACCTACTGTTTCTTTTTTATTCATTGTTGATACCTTTGATTGATTTAGCTCGCTTGTTGATTTTGTTTGCGCTATGCTAGAGGAAGCGAGAATACCTGATAACATAATAACACAGATTACTTTTTTCATTGACTTTCCTTTCTGATTAAAATTTATTACTTTTGTTTCGCAAGTAAAAATAGAAAAATAACTTTCATTTTGCAAGTAATATTCAACAGATTGTTAAGATATGCAAAAAGTTTTCAGATGTAATTGCCCGTTTACTTCAGCCTTGGATGTTTTAGGTGACAAGTGGATGTTGGTAATCATAAAGCAAATGCTAGTCGAAGGCAAAGAAACCTTTAAAGACTTTACAGAAAGTGAAGAAGCCATTGCTACCAATATTCTTTCGGCCAAACTCAAGGTTCTGGAAGAAGTTGGAATCATCATCAAAACACAACGGCCGGATAATAAGAAGACCAACCTCTATCTTTTAACCGATAAGGGATTGGCTTTAACCCCCCTACTTGTAGAGCTTGCAAATTGGAGCGATAAACATCTTAGAGCCATCCATCCGACCATTGTAAATGGAAAAGAAATGGAATTTTTAAGAAATGACAAATTAGCTTTTGCAAAAAATTTAGAGAAAAACTACAAAGAAAAACTGGCTACAACATTATACACGAGTAATCACGAGTGAAGTGGAAATCGAAGGGTAGTGATTTAATAAACTTTGGTGTTGACGGACAGGTAATCGCTTTGAAATCCGATACTGATCTTACACTTGATCGTTATAGGGCATTTTACCGAACCGCTATCGTATAATATAAGTTCATATCGAACCATTATTTTCGAATAATTATCGAATAAAAACGAAGCAGATGGTCTTTGTAGTAAGAGAATAAGAGCCATTTATGAAGATAGAAATGGTAATCTTTGGCTTGGAGCACAATTTGGGAATTTATGTGTCTTTGATGGTCAAAAATTTTCTAAATTTATTTACAACGGTAAGACTTTTTCTGATCTGTTATTCATTTTAGGTGATTTCGAAGACAATATTTGGTTTGGGGGCACAAATGGAATTTGGAAATATGACGGAAAAGTAGTAACTGAAATGACAGCAAATAAATAATAAAATGACTGCGGCTAACAATGCATCAAACACAAACATTTATAGAATTATATATGAAAAAAACAATTATCATTTTCCTGGTATTTGGAATATTTTCTTGTAATCCCAATTCGGGCATTAAAAGAGATGAAATGACTGGTAACTTTAGCGGAATATTTAAACATGGTAACTTTTCCGATAACATACTATTTGAAATAGAACGAGATTCTGCAAGTTTCAATGTTTTCTTTACGAGTTTGGAGCAAAATGCCAATCGAATTCCGTTTCAAAATATTGAAGTAAACGGAGATTCAATAAATTTTAAGTTACAAAGCGATTTTTACACTTACTCCTTCAAAAACAAATGGATTGATAATTATAGCAAACTTCAAGGGTCACTTACTGTGGACACCATTACAACCATGTACACATTAGAGAAGGAAGTTTTAGATAATACCAAAGCGCCCAAAAGTGAAGACGTTAGTTTCGAATCAAGTGGATTAAGTCTAAATGGAACTATTTGGTATTCAGATAACAATGAAGGGAATGCCTTTGTAATTGTGACTTCTTCCGGAAACTCAGACCGAAGTGCATCACGTGCGGAAGCCATACTATTTGCTCAAATGGGATTTACTACATTTCATTATGACAAAAGGGGTACCGGAAATTCTGAGGGTAATTGGAATATTGCAACAATTGAAGAACTATCAGCAGATGATGTCAGGGCTATAGAATATTTCTCTCACAAGACTGGAATTCCACTCAAAAAAATAGGAATAAAAGGAAGTAGTCAAGGAGCTTCTAAAATTCCATATATTTTAAGTAAAATGCAAAATTTGAAATATGGGATTGCAGTAAGTTGTCCCGGCGTTTCCTTACTGGAAAGCGATTTAAATTATTGGAAAAATAGAAATGCAGACCTAATCGGAAATGAAATTGATGCGGCAACTCAATTTCAACGAAAGGTTTTTGAATTTATAGCCGGAAAACTATCCAGAACTGATTTGGAAAAGGCTATAGATAATGAAAAATCTAATTCGTGGTTTGCCAATATTTGGGTACCAAATCTGCATGAAGTCCAAACAGATAAAAAACTACTCTATAGTCCAATACCTTACTTTGAAACAGCAAAGCAACCGATTCTGATTCTACAAGGAACAAATGATGAAATAATACCCGCAAATAGTTATGAAACTATCGCGGAAGCACTGATAAAATCGGGCAATAATAATTTTAAAACCGTTTTATTGGAAGGAGCCTCTCATTCAATGAATAATATTGGGAAAAGTGATTTTCCTTATTGGTCTAAATTGCATCCTGATTATTTAACAACAATTGAAAATTGGATAAATACTGTTTCTAGCACAAAATAAACACCATTAAAACAGGCGTTTTTTTAACCTTTGTGCAGCAGGTAGCAGAATCCCCAAAAACAATGAACGAAGACGTTAATAAATACATAAATGGACTTGAAAAGTGGAAAGCGGAATTGACCAAACTTCGTGGAATCATTCTTGAATCTGGACTTAAAGAAGAATTCAAATGGATGCATCCGTGCTACACTGACAACGGAAAAAATATTGTACTAATCCATGAATTTAAAGACTATTGTGCAATTTTATTTCACAAAGGCGCATTGCTGAAAGACCCCGAAAATCTCTTAATCCAACAGACTGAAAACGTCCAATCGGCAAGACAAATCAGATTTACAGAATTACATGAAATTGAGGAACTCGAAGCAACTCTAAAAAATTATATCCAAGAAGCAATCGGAATTGAAAAATCGGGAAAGAAAGTTGAGAAGAAAAAAACTACTGACTTCGAAATACCTGAAGAATTAGAACAGAAGTTTAAAGAAAATCCCGACTTTGAAAAAGCGTTCAAAAATCTGACCGCTGGAAGACAGCGAGGTTATCTTTTACATTTTGCAAAACCAAAACAATCCAGAACGATAACATCTACAATTGAAAAAAATATGCAAAAAATTATGGATGGTTATGGTCTGAATGACTGTGTTTGCGGACTTTCAAGACGAAAACCGAATTGTGATGGTTCGCATAAACAATTGGAAAAAAAATGAATAAAAAACGTTGCACAACAATGTATAACAGTAAATGACAAATATTCCCGGTAACAACATTATTTCGATTTTGACCTTTTCTTTTCTGATTTTCGGTTGTCAATTCAATGCGAATAAACCAAAAATAATTGAACAAACAGCATCAGAAAAAATAAGTTCAGAGCTAAACGAAGACCATAAAGAAATAGTGGATTTCGTGGAAAAGCTTCTTTTTGCTGCGGGCAACAAAAATGTGAATGCAATGAAAGAGTTGATTCTAGAAGGAGCAATTGTCGGGAATACCTCTTTTAATGATAGTTTATGGACGACTAATCAGTGGGCTGTTGAAGAAATCTATGATATATATCAAAACGCTCAATCCAAGCCATATTTAGAAATAGTTGATGATTACGAGATTATTGTTACAGATCGAATGGCATTGGTTAAAGCCGATGCTGTAATCAGTCAGTTTGGAGTTCCGGGAAAACGGGAAATTAATCATATCACACTAATAAAATCTAATGGTGAATGGAAGCTGTTTAGTATTGCCTGGTCAGTTCATGAGCAACCAAAACAAAAACTAAAATTTGACATAAACATTTTTGCAGAAGGTTATGCACAAGTCTGGGGTAGTAAGCGACCAGAGTTTGTTGCTATGTTTTTTGAGGATGACGGAGTTTTACAGATAAACGATGGAGAACCCGCTTTGGGAAGAAACGCAATTTCCAAAGTTGCACAAAGTTTTATGACCAAATTTCCAGATCTGAAGGTAAGTTGTGACAGTTTAGTTCATAAACCTAATGGAATAGAATTTCATTGGACCTTAACCGGAACTGACGCGGACCCCAGTGGGAAAAACCACAAAGTGAAAGTTAGTGGATTTGAGCTTTGGACGATGAGTGAAAAAAATCTGATTAAAGATTCAAAAGGGACTTTCTCGTCAGAAGAATACAATCGACAACTGAAATTTGGAATCAACAATTAAAAACTGCCCCAAGGCTAAAAGTAATTGCTTGTTCTCACCTACTTTTGAAAATCCTTTCGGATTTTCAGTTTGGTGTACACCTGCAGAGTTTAGTGCTGAACCACGATACTACTTAAAACCGAGACTGTTAGGCAAACATTTAAAGACACATTAATATTCTGGCTTTTTTCTGAAATCAAATCCAACATGTCAATTATTTTGCTAAAAATACTAGACAAAGCCCAACAATTTCTTTTCTTTGTTTTCACTAAGTGGTAACGTCAGTAAATGAAGATAGAGGAGAAAAAAGAACGTAAGAACAATAGGATGAAGGAAGGAACAACCTTCAAGTATCAGCGACTCGCTATTGACCAATCGGAATACAATGCTGCCGCCAAAGCTATTGAGTGTTTAATCTAAAAAGGGATTGTCAAAAGGGCAACGGCAAGAGTATTCTATCAACCAAAACAATCTGAAATTGGTGAGCTTAAACCAAGAGAAGAAGAACTGCTTAAACCATACCCATTTCAAGATGTTAAACGTATTGCATACACTACCGAAGGATCATTATACAATCGCATGGCCTTAATCATTCACATGCCCAAAATCATGAAAGTAACCAGAAAAGTAAAACGGGTAATCCCCAAAATTGGTGCAAAACAAGTCACACCGATTAAAATCTATGTAGCTGTGAACAATGAAAATTACTACCTGCTGGAAATTTTAGATGCACTGAAAGATTTCAAGAGCATTCCCGTCTGAAGCTTTACAGATGTATGTTGGAAAACTTAAAAACATTGGCAAAAGACGAAAATAAAAGTTACTATTATGCAAAGACATTGGATCCAAAGTGAAATTTGATTACAGAACACCCTGAAAGTTAGGTAATCCCATAAATGACTATTATAGATATATTA